>NC_000962.3:2941021-4411532 GCF_000195955.2 Mycobacterium tuberculosis H37Rv
TGAACGGCTGCGCAGGGCTGGCCGAGGAATTGGGGTCACGCTTCACTGGCGCTTCGGCCAGGTAGTTCATCCGGTAGGGGGTCCATAACCGCTGCAGCTGGTCGCGCTGGCCGACACCCCGATCGAAGATGGTGTGGTCCTCGGTGGCCCGATCCGTGCGGTCCTCGTCACTCACGACCGGCCACTTTCACCAGTTCCGCTGTAGGAACCGCATTTTCGCGGTCAGCGATCCAGGCGACAATGGCCGCCACCGCATCGTCACGGGCCACACCGTTGATTTGGGTGCGGTCACCGAACCGGAAACTCACCGCGCCGGCGGCGACGTCACGATCACCCGCCAACACCATGAACGGCACCTTGTGGTTGGTGTGGTGCACGATCTTCTTGGCCATCCGATCGTCGCTGGCGTCCACCTCGGCCCGCACCCCGTGCGACTTCAGTTGCGTGGCAACCTCTTCCAGATAGGCGACGTGCTCATCGGCGACCGGGATGCCGACCACCTGCACGGGCGCCAACCAGGCCGGGAACGCCCCCGCGTAGTGCTCGGTGAGAATGCCGAAGAACCGCTCGATCGACCCAAATAGCGCGCGGTGGATCATCACCGGGCGGTGGCGGGTTCCGTCGGCGGCGGTGTACTCCAGGCCGAAACGTTCCGGAAAGTTGAAGTCCAGCTGGATGGTCGACATCTGCCAGGTGCGGCCCAGCGCGTCTTTGACCTGCACTGAAATCTTGGGCCCGTAGAACGCCGCGCCGCCTGGATCGGGCACCAGCTCCAGCCCGGATTCGGCGCCCACCTCGGCCAGCACGGTGGTGGCTTCCTCCCAGACCTCCTCGGCGCCGACGAACTTCTCCGGGTCCTTGGTGGACAGTTCGAGGTAGAAGTCGGTGAGGCCGTAGTCGGCGAGCAGGTCGAGCACAAACCGCAGCAGCGACCGCAGCTCGTCGCGCATCTGGTCGCGGGTGCAGAAGATGTGCGCGTCGTCCATGGTCAGCCCACGCACCCGGGTCAACCCGTGCACCACACCGGACTTCTCGTAGCGATACACCGTGCCGAACTCGAAGAGCCGCAACGGCAGTTCCCGATAGGATCGCCCGCGCGCGCGGAAGATCAGGCAGTGCATCGGGCAGTTCATCGGCTTGAGGTAGTAGTCCTGGCCGGGTTTGCGCAGCGAGCCGTCGGCGTTGTACTCCGCGTCGATGTGCATCGGGGGGAACATGCCGTCGGCGTACCAGTCCAGATGTCCCGAGGTGTGGAACAACTGGGCCTTGGTGATGTGCGGGCTGTTGACGAACTGGTAGCCCGCCTCGGTGTGCTTGCGCCGCGAGTAGTCCTCCAGTTCGCGACGCACGATGCCGCCCTTGGGGTGGAAAACCGCTAGGCCGGAACCGATTTCGTCGGGGAAGCTGAACAGGTCCAGCTCGACACCCAGCTTGCGGTGGTCGCGGCGCTGCGCCTCTTCGATGAACTCCAGGTGCCTGTCGAGCGCCTCCTGGGATTCCCACGCGGTGCCGTAGATCCGTTGCAGGCTGGCGTTTTTCTGATCGCCCCGCCAGTAGGCGGCCGAGCTGCGGGTGAGCTTGAACGCCGGGATGTGTTTGGTGGTCGGGATGTGCGGTCCGCGGCACAGGTCGCCCCAGACGCGCTCGCGGGTGCGGGGGTTGAGGTTGTCGTAGGCGGTGAGCTCGTCACCGCCGACCTCCATGATCTCGGCGTCACCCGATTTGTCGTCGACGAGTTCCAGCTTGTAGGGCTCGTTGGCCAGCTCGGCGCGGGCCTGTTCGGTGGATTCGTAGACCCGCCGGTCGAACAGCTGGCCTTCCTTGACGATCTGGCGCATCCGCTTTTCCAGCGCCGCCAAGTCCTCGGGCGTGAACGGCTCGGGCACGTCGAAGTCGTAGTAGAAGCCGTCGGTGATGGGTGGTCCGATGCCGAGCTTGGCCTGCGGAAACAGCTCTTGGACGGCTTGGGCCAACACGTGCGCGGTCGAATGGCGGATCACGCTGCGACCGTCGTCGGTGTTGGCGGCCACCGGCGTGATATCGGTGTCGACGTCGGGCACCCAGCTCAGGTCGCGCAGGTTGCCGTCGGCGTCGCGCACGACGACGATCGCATCGGGCGTACCGCGCCGCGGTAAACCCGCTTCGCCGACGGCGGTGGCCGCGGTGGTCCCGGCAGGAACCCGAATTCGGGCTTGCGACGGGTCGCCGCCATCGACTCCCGGGGCGGGTTGTGCGGGGGCGCTCATCGGGTCGGTCTCCAAGGCTTGGACGTGTCGAAACGATCGCGACCATGCTATCGGGGCGCACGTCGACGACCGTAAGCCGAGTGACCGGATGGGTTTTCGATCACCGGTGTGGGCGATCGGTACCGGGCAGGTGACCGGGTGCTCTACGGCGGCTCGATGAGCCCAAAGGATGTTGACGACCTGGCTACCCAGCAGGACGTCGACGACGGACAGTCGATAGAGCGTCGCTGGACGGGGAGCGGTCAGCGACGCTGGCGGCGGTCGCCGCCGACGGGCCGCTACCGTAGCAACTCGCAAATCCAGGTCTGGATTTCCGGCGCCGGCCGGCTCCGTTAGCCGTCGGCTCCGTTGGTGCCGGCCAGGCCGGGTGGCCCCAACAGTGATGCACCGCCGCTGCCGCCGGGCCCGCCGAAGCCTGGAGCGCCATTGAAGAGGCTCCCGGCGCCGCCGTTTCCGCCGTTTCCACCGTTGCCGATCAGTCCGACGCTGCCGCCGTTCCCGCCTTTCCCGCCGTCACCGCCGGACCCGCCAGCAGTGCCGGCGCTCGCTCCGTTCCCGCCGGCCCCGGCGCTCCCACCGGCCCCCGCGTTGCCGATGAGGGCATTGCCGCCGTTTCCACCGCTGCCGCCGCTACCGCCATTCCCTCCGAAGGCCGTAACAGACCCGGGCGACCCGGCGGCACCGCCGTTTCCGCCGGCCCCGCCGTTACCGTAGAGTAGCCCGCCGGCGCCGCCGTTACCGCCTTGCCCGCCAAACCCAACGCCCCCGAAATCGGCGGACACATCACCACCGGCTCCGCCGGCTCCGCCATTGCCGCCGTTGCCGATCAGTCCGGTGGTTCCGGCGTGACCACCGTTACCCCCGAATCCGGACGCTGGACCGTTCTGAGAAATGCCTGCCCCGTTTCCGGCGGCCCCGCCGTCCCCGCTGTTGCCGATCAGTAGGCCGCCGTTCCCGCCGTTCCCGCCGTTGCCGCCGCTAGCCCCCGCGGAGGGCTCGCCGCCGCCGGTGCCCCCGGCCCCGCCGGTCCCGCCGGCGCCGATCAGCCCGGCGTTGCCGCCGTTCCCACCATGCCCGCCGATAGCGAGGTTGGTGCCGGCCCCACCGATCCCGCCGTTCCCGCCGGCCCCGCCGTTGCCGAACAGCCATCCACCGGCGCCGCCGGCTCCGCCGTTCGCGCCGGCCTCAAAGGGTAGGCCCTGGCCGCCAGCTCCGCCGGCCCCACCGTTGCCGATCAACCCGGCCGCACCGCCGGCCCCGCCGGCCTGCCCGGGTGCCCCCGACCCGCCGTTGCCGCCGTTGCCCCACAGCCACCCGCCGTTACCGCCGGCTTGCCCGGTCCCGTCGATCCCGTTCGCGCCGTCGCCGATCAATGGGCGCCCGGTCAGCGACTGAACGGGTGCGTTGATCGCATCGAGCACGTTCTGCAGCGGTGTTGCGCTGGCCGCTTCGGCGACCGCGTAGGTGCTGCCAGCTTGGCTTAAGGCCAGCACGAACCGTTGCTGATAGGCCGCGACCTGCGCGCTGATCGCTTGATAGTGCTGGCCGTGGCTGCCGAACAGCGCGGCGATCGCCGTTGACACCTCGTCTTGGGCGGCGGCCAACACCTGGGTGGTCGCCGCCGCCGCGGTGTTGGCGGTGTTGATCGCCGAGCCGATCCGCGCTGCATCGGCCGCGGCTGTGGACACTAACTGTGGGGCCACGTTGACAAACGACATCGAAATCCTCCTGACCGCCACGATGTTGAGATGCGGGCGGCCCACCGCCTGTTACCGCCGCGGTGGGTAACCGTTTATTCGGACGATCCCTGCCGTTCCACGCCTGGGCGCAGGCACAAACCGCACCAACATTGGTGGAACGTGGTGCACACTGCACCTGGGGTTCTGCCCTCATCGTGTGGCAGCAGGCGAAACCCGCGCGGACGAGAACTCTTCCGCCAAGCAGCACAAATCGCCCTACACCCCAGTGAATCTCCGGACGCCACTACGACAGCGCGCAACGGTCGCCTCATCGACTGTGTGCACGCGCGCTTCGCGATGCGCTGCCGTGGCAAGCTGGCCAGGTGGACCTCAATGCGCTGGCCGATCTGCCGCTGACCTATCCGGAGGTGGGCGCGACAGCGACCGGACGACTGCCCGCGGGCTACAACCACCTTGACGTGTCGACGCAGATCGGCACCGGCCGCCAGCGTTTTGAGCAGGCCGCCGACGCCGTCATGCATTGGGGCATGCAGCGCAACGCCGGCCTGCGGGTGCGGGCCAGCTCCGAAACCGCCGTCGTGTCCGCGGTGGTGTTGGTGGGAATCGCTTTCCTGCGTGCGCCGTGCCGAGTGGTGTATGTCATCGACGAACCCGACGTGCGCGGATTCGGTTACGGCACTTTGCCGGGCCATCCGGTGTCCGGCGAGGAACGGTTCGCGGTTCGCTGCGACCCGATGACCTCCGTGGTGTTTGCCGAGGTGTTGTCGTTCTCCCGTCCGGCGACCTGGGCGAGCAAAGCCGCCGGGCCGCTGGGCGCGGTGACCCAGCGCTTCATCGCCCAGCGCTACCTGCGCGCGGTGTGAGGCGCCGGCGCCCTGGTTAAGGCCGCCCGATGCCTCCGCTGTGCACGCCCTGCGCCAGCCGGGCGAGCGCGATGGCGCCAACCAGCAAACCGAAGTCGCGCAGCGCGATGTCGTAGAAACCGGGTCCGGTGACCAGGTTGAGAATGATCCCGGCCAGCCAGGCCGCGACTACCCAGGCGCCGATGCGCGGTGCGACCGCAACCAATACGCCGGCCACAATCTCGATTGCCCCGACCAAGTACATGCATTGGTCGGCGGTGCCGGGCACGAGATCGTTGATCCAGCCGGCCAGATACATGTTCCAGTGCTGCGGATGGGTCAGCAGATTGAAGAACTTGTCCAGCCCGAACAGGATGGGCGCGACCGTGAACAGCGTGCGAAGCAATACGTATGCAGAGTATGCCGGATCCTTCAGCTGGTCTGCGAGAGCAGGGCTGGTCGTTGGTCTGATGCTCATAGCTGCCTCCCGACTTCTAACAGACAACAATTTGAACGTTAGATCCTATAGACTGTATCGTCAAGTGTTTTGTCTGTTAGAGATGGCTTGCTGAAGTGGACGGCCGAGCTTCCTTCGAACGCGACGTCGCCGGGATCGGGGCACTCGTGGATCCGGTGCGTCGCCAGCTCTACCAATTCGTGTGCTCACAATCGATGCCGGTGAGCCGAGACCAGGCGGCCGACGCCGTCGGCATCCCGCGCCACCAGGCGAAATTCCATTTGGACCGGCTCACTGCCGAAGGCCTGCTGGATACCGAGTACGCGCGCCTGACCGGCCGGTCCGGCCCCGGCGCCGGGCGGACCGCCAAGCTGTATCGCCGGGCCGGCCGCGACATCGCCCTCAGCCTTCCACAGCGGGAGTACGAGCTTGCTGGGCGGCTGATGGCCGCAGCCATCGTGCTGTCGGCCACCACCGGGGAGCCGACCGTGGAAGTGCTCAACCGGATCGCCCATGACTACGGCCAAGCCATGGGCGCCGCCGCCACCACCCGGCCGCCCGCAGACCCCGCGGCGGCGCTGGAGCTGACGCTGGATGTGCTGCGCAAGTACGGTTATGAACCCCGCCGCCCGGCTGGCCCTGGCGACGATGAGGTCGAGCTGGTGAACTGCCCGTTCCACGCACTGGCCCGGGAGCAGACCGAGCTGGCCTGCAATATGAACCACGCCTTGATCACAGGCGTGGCCGACGCGCTGGCACCGCACAGCCCGGCCGTTCGGTTGGCACCCGGACCGGCCCGGTGTTGTGTAGTACTCAAGCGATGTTCGGCTCACGACCCCGAGTGAGCATCGGGCAGGGATTTCAGCACGGTCAGCATGATCACCGAATCCTCGACGGCGTGCAGCGCATGCCGTGTCGGCGGAATCGCGACGTAGTCGCCGGCCCTGCCGTTCCACGCGTCCTCACCGGCGGTAAGGCACACATGGCCCTGCAGCACTTGCAGCGTCGCCTCGCCCGGGCTGTCATGCTCGGACAGGTCGTGGCCGGCAAGCAATGCCAGCACCGTCTGCCGAAGCTCGTGGGTGTGACCACCGTGGATGGTGTGGGCAGCCCGTCCGCTGTGTGTCTGTTGCGCCTCGGCCAGCTTTTCGGCGGCCAGGCTGGTCAGCGAAATGGATTCCATCGGCGCGTCCTTTCAGCCGTTCAGTAGCAGTATCCCCGCGACGAGCAACGCAACCACCTTGACTATCTCCAAACCGACATAGATGTGGTGACCGCGGGAGCGGGGAGCCTGCAGCCCGGCCAATACCTGATTGGACCGTCGAGTCAATCGAGGACGCACCGCAATCAACTGGACGGCCAACGCAGCCAACGCGACCGAAAACGCCGCGGCGATCCGCGCCGGCGTCGAGCCGACCACCACGATCGCGAGGATGACAAGGGCGAAACCGACCTCAACGGTATTGAGCGCACGGAAGACCAACCGGCCGATGCCGAGCCCGATCTGCAGCGTCACTCCTGCCGCCCGGAACTTCAGCGGAGCTTCCAGAAACGAGATCGCCACCACCATTCCCAGCCAGACGAACGCGACGGCGACCTCGATCGCCGGTCCGGCGCTCACCGAATGGCTCCTTCCAGCGGCGTGAAGTGGGCCAGGCACAGGTCGGGTTCGACGAACGCGTCGAGCCGGTCGACGGTGACTGGCGCCCCCCATGTTTGCAAGGCTCCCCGCATGATCCCTAAGTGGACGGGGCAGACGACACCGGCTTGAGTTTCGGCGAGTTCCAGAAACGGACAGTGCCGCAGACCGACCTGTTGCCTGCCGTTGGATGCCCGGCGCTCGGGAGCGAAGCCAAGGTCGTCAAGCACCGCGACCAAGTGGTCGATCGTCTCCTCGGTGTCGGCACCGGCCGGCGGCGCTTCGAGCTGGCGCCCCCACGCCCGGCCCGCGGACAACGCCATGGCCCGCGAATCCCGTTCGGCGGCAAGGCCACTGGCGAGGATCTCGGCAAGCAGCCGGTAACGCCGCGTCCCAGTGCTATCCGTCCGCCGGACCGCCCGAAACATCAGCGGCGGGCGCCCCGGTCGGCCGCGGCCGGGCTCGACCCGCTCCACCTGGCCATCAGCGACCAGGTTATCGAGGTGGAAGCGGACGGTGTTGGGATGCACGCCCAACTTGCCGGCGATCGCGGCGATGCTCATCGGAACCCGCGACGCACACAATGCCCGCAGCACCGCACGACGGCGCCCCACCGGCTCTTGCAGTGACCTGATGATGACACTCACCCCCATAAGGCTCGTCGGCTGCGCCTGAGCAATGCAGTAAGTTTACACAAACGGACTTGTAAAAACCTGCGGAGGTGGGGTCTATGGCCAACAAACGTGGCAATGCCGGGCAGCCTCTGCCCTTGTCGGATCGAGACGACGACCACATGCAGGGGCACTGGCTGCTGGCCCGGCTGGGCAAGCGGGTGCTGCGTCCCGGCGGCGTCGAACTCACCCGGACACTGCTGGCCCGCGCCGAGGTGACCGACGCCGACGTGCTCGAGCTGGCACCGGGCCTGGGCCGCACCGCAGCCGAAATCTTGGCCCGCAACCCGCGGTCGTACGTGGGGGCGGAGAGCGATCCCAACGCGGCCAACCTGGTCCGACACGTTCTCGCCGGCCGCGGCGACGTCCGGGTCACCGACGCGGCCGATACCGGATTATCCGACGCCAGCGCCGATGTCGTCATCGGCGAGGCGATGCTGACCATGCAAGGCAACGCGGCTAAACACACGATCGTCGCCGAGGCGGCGCGGGTGCTGAGGCCGGGTGGCCGCTACGCGATTCACGAACTAGCGCTGGTGCCGGACGACGTCGCAGAGCAGGTCCGCACCGACCTGCGGCAGTCGCTGGCCCGCGCGCTCAAGGTCAATGCGCGTCCGCTGACCGTTGCGGAATGGTCGCACCTCTTAGCGGGCCATGGACTGGTCGTCGAACACGTTGTCACCGCTTCCATGGCGTTGTTACAACCGCGACGGGTGATCGCTGACGAAGGCCTCCTGGGTGCGCTGCGGTTCGCCGGAAACCTGCTCATCCATCGTGCCGCGCGTCGGCGAGTCCTGTTGATGCGCCACACATTCCGCAGGCATCGTGAACGCTTGACAGCCGTCGCCATTGTCGCGCACAAACCGCACGTCGATTCGTGATCCATTGAGGACCTAAGCCCGTTGGGCTAGTGACAAACGCCTCCTGAGCAAAACCCTCCTCCCCCGTTACCGTCGTGCGGTAGGGACAAGCCACATCGGCCGAGCGGGCGATCAGCCAACGACAGGAGGACCGCGATGTCATCGGGCAATTCATCTCTGGGAATTATCGTCGGGATCGACGATTCACCGGCCGCACAGGTTGCGGTGCGGTGGGCAGCTCGGGATGCGGAGTTGCGAAAAATCCCTCTGACGCTCGTGCACGCGGTGTCGCCGGAAGTAGCCACCTGGCTGGAGGTGCCACTGCCGCCGGGCGTGCTGCGATGGCAGCAGGATCACGGGCGCCACCTGATCGACGACGCACTCAAGGTGGTTGAACAGGCTTCGCTGCGCGCTGGTCCCCCCACGGTCCACAGTGAAATCGTTCCGGCGGCAGCCGTTCCCACATTGGTCGACATGTCCAAAGACGCAGTGCTGATGGTCGTGGGTTGTCTCGGAAGTGGGCGGTGGCCGGGCCGGCTGCTCGGTTCGGTCAGTTCCGGCCTGCTCCGCCACGCGCACTGTCCGGTCGTGATCATCCACGACGAAGATTCGGTGATGCCGCATCCCCAGCAAGCGCCGGTGCTAGTTGGCGTTGACGGCTCGTCGGCCTCCGAGCTGGCGACCGCAATCGCATTCGACGAAGCGTCGCGGCGAAACGTGGACCTGGTGGCGCTGCACGCATGGAGCGACGTCGATGTGTCGGAGTGGCCCGGAATCGATTGGCCGGCAACTCAGTCGATGGCCGAGCAGGTGCTGGCCGAGCGGTTGGCGGGTTGGCAGGAGCGGTATCCCAACGTAGCCATAACCCGCGTGGTGGTGCGCGATCAGCCGGCCCGCCAGCTCGTCCAACGCTCCGAGGAAGCCCAGCTGGTCGTGGTCGGCAGCCGGGGCCGCGGCGGCTACGCCGGAATGCTGGTGGGGTCGGTAGGCGAAACCGTTGCTCAGCTGGCGCGGACGCCGGTCATCGTGGCACGCGAGTCGCTGACTTAGGTTCAGCGGCGAACGACAAGCACCGAACACTCGGCGTGACGGAACACCGGATGTCCGGATGGCCCGACCAGCCGCGCTAGCTGACCGGCCTCACCACCGCCGATCACTGCCAGCTGTACGCGCTCGTCGTGGTCGGCCAGGAACCGGGCAATACCCGTGTGAGTGGTGATCGGGTAGACGCGCACATCGGGATGACGGTGGTGCCAATCCTGCACGCGACGTTCGAATTCGCCGTCCGGAATCTCCCGGAGCTCCTCCGGTCGCCCGCCGAGTGCCAGTATGGGCGCTTGCCGCAACTTCGCTTCCCGGGCAGCGTATTCCAGCACGGCCTCGTTATCCGGTGCGTCGGTCATGCGCACCACGATCCAGTTGATGTCAGACGCTGGCTGGTCCACTTTTGAGCGCATGACGGCGACCGGGCAATGCGCCTTTTCGGCCAGCTCGGTTGCCGTCGAACCCAAGATCGAGCTGGCGTAGCGCCCGATTCCCACGGAGCCGACGCAGATCATCTCGGCGTCGCGCGATGCCTCCACAAGCACCGGGCCGGCTGGCCCGCGGGGGATGTCGGTTTCGATCTTGACGAGCTTGCCCGCGGCCTCAACAGCGGACTGCGCTTCCCGAAGCGATCTTTCAGCATGCGCAAGGTCGCGGTCGTAGTCGTCCGGGGACGGATGTGTCGGCTTGATCACTGAGACCAGTCGCAGCGGCACCGCTCGGCTGATGGCCTCGTCAACCCCCCACAATGCGGCCGTAATCGCCGCGTGCGAACCATCGATACCAACAATGATTGTTTTCATCGTCGGCTCTCCTCTCCCAGACATTTCCCGATGCTCGATCACCCCGCATCGGAAAACCTGTCCGCATCTTGGGGACTCGTGGTAAAGGTCGGTTCCGGCTGGGCCAACCGGTAGACGTCAATCAGCCGCGCGACATCGCTGGGAGTGACGATGCCGACCACCGCGCTCCCTTCGGTGACCAGCGCACGGCTGCGCGGGCCGAGCGGTGCCATCCGCTCTAGGAGCGCGGTCAGCGGCTCTTGTGGTCGGGCGGTCGGCACGCTGTGCAGCGGCAGCGCAATGTCACCTACGCTGGTAGTGCTGCGCCGGCTAGGCGCAACATCGCGCAGCTGCCGCAATGCCACCAGGCCCGTGATCGATCCGTCCCGATCGGCAACCGGATATGCCGAGTGCCGTTCACCAAGCACGTAACGCTGGATGAAATCCTCGACATTGATCCATCCGGGAGCCGTATGCGGTTGGGCGGTCATCGCATCGGCCACACGCACCCCGGCAAACAGCTGCTGGGTCGAAATCCGGGTCTCCTCCTCGCGAGCGGCAGCGAAGATAAACCAGCCAATGAAGGCTAACCAGACCCCACCGACGAGGCCACCAGCCACAAACTCGGCCAATCCCAACGCGATCAAGACCAGCGCAACCACCCGTCCGGCCCGCGCCGCACCGATCCCGGCGCGCACACTATCGCCGTGGCGGCGCCACAGATAGGCCCGGACCAACCGCCCACCGTCCAACGGCGCGCCAGGCAGCAGATTGAACAGCCCCAGCAGCAGGTTGACAGTAGCCAACCACCAAGCAACGCTGATCACGATGGCCGGGGTCCGCACGCCGGCGAGCGTGATGGCCAACGCACCGAATGTCGCCGACAGCGCCAGGCTGGTAGCCGGACCCGCGAACGCGATCCGGAAAGCGGCTTTGGGCGTCTTTGCCTCGCCGCCAAGCGCGGTCACCCCGCCGAACAGCCACAACGTCACGCTCTCAACGGATACCCCGGCGCGACGAGCGACGACGGCGTGCGCGAGCTCATGAGCCAACAGCGACGCCAGCAACATGACCGCGCCACCTGCGCCGAGAAGCCAATAGACCACGGCCGGGTAGCCTCCGACGGTACCCGGCAACATGGTCGCCAGACTCCAGGTGAACAACCACAGGATCACCAACACGCTCCAGTGGACGTTCACCACAAACCCGGCGATCCGCCCAAGCGGGATCGCATCACGCATTGGGTACCTCCGATGCTGGCGGATAAAGCCTTTCGTGCCGGCGGATGATCCGAGGTCGCTAGCTGGCGAGGGCCATGGGCGAGCAGATTGCCTTGACGAACTGCACAATGGCGTGCTCGGGCAGGTGTCGGGCGATGTCGGCTTCGGTGACGATTCCGACCAAGCGGTGCTCTGAGATGACCGGAACACGGCGGACCTGATGTTCTTCCATGACGTTGAGCATCTCCTGGATGCTTGCGTTCGCATCGACGTAGTAGATGCTGTCCCGGGCCAACTCGCCAGCCGTGGCGGTATTCGGGTCTAGGCCCGCAGCCAGGCCTTTGATCACAATGTCGCGGTCGGTGAGCATGCCGTGCAGCCGGTCGTCGTCCCCGCAGATCGGCAACGCGCCGATGTCGTGCTCACGCATGTATTGAGCGGCAGCGGTTAGCGTCTCGTGTTCGCCAACACAGGTCACACCTGCGTTCATGATGTCGCGTGCGGTGGTCATCGGGATCCTCCTCGAGTCGGGGTGCTATTGCTGATCTGCTGCCGAAGGTACGACCACGTCGTAGCGAACACTAGGGTCGTTTGACCCGTGGGCCGCGGGTCGATGGACCCGTACTGGCGCGCGTTGAGGCAGCTGGCTTGCCTGGCTTGTCCTCGCCGTAGGCCACCTCAAAGTCGAAGGTTGTCAATTGATTTCACCAGCCGGATATAGCGCTATGGGCGGCCGCAGGACCGATAGTGATGCCGATCGGCCCCGATCGGGGTAACCGGCAATGGAACAACTGACAACCATGAAGGCTCGTTTCGACGGAAGCGGAAGACGCCGACAGGCACATGAGCCTCGCGACGGGGCCAATCCGTTGGCTTTGCGACCGTGGTCGTAGGTCCTGGCGGAGCCGGGTTGCCACATCCGTCACAAGCTGACACGCCGAACGTGCAACCAGGGCGGCATCGCCTGGGTGTGTCTCCGCCACCAGTGCACATTCGGCGCAGCCAGCCCACGCTCGGCGCGGAGTTAGGCGGAACGGTCGCGCTGTGTCCGTGGCGCGTCCAACAGGCCCGACTGCTCCAGCGCAGCCTGGACAAACCGTCGTACCGGCCGCGACTGGAAGAAGCCAGTGTGACCGCCTGGATACCACACGATTTCGGGTTTGCCCCAGTGCTCCCAGAGGCGAGTCACCTGTTCGCGTGGATGCACGAGTCGGTCGGCAATGCCCGCGTAGATAAAGCGGCCCGGCATGGGCACCAGTGGCGTAAGTGAGAGCGGCGAGATCATTCGGCCGATCGGTTCGGCCATCTTGACGGTGTGGCGGCGGGGGTCTTTGTGCCGAAGACCGCAGTGGCGGCCCAACAACTCGATCAGATCAGCCACTGGGACACCGAGAATCGCGCAGGCGAGACCTTCTTCGAGGCTGGCGACCAATGACGCGATGTAGCCGCCCAGCGAGAGACCGTTCAACCCGATCAGCGACTCCTCCTCCTGCGATCGTATCCAGGACAACAGCCGCCGGATATCCCACACCGCTTGAGCCGTCCCATGCACATCGTCGAGAACATCTTCTCCGGGAAAAACGGCGCCCTTCGGCAGACCTTGCCCGCGGGGACCATGCATCGGAAGAACCGGCATGACAATGTTCAGGCCGAGTTCGTCATGCAGCTTCCAGGCGCGGAACACCGCGAGATCCAACGGGGCCCTGCCCATCTCGGTGCCGTGTACACAAACCAGCCAGGGACGCGGCTCTGGGTGCCGCAGTAACAGGGCGTACTCGCGATTGTTCGCAGTGTATGAGAGCCACCGTTGGCTGCCCGGTTCACCCGGATGCGGCGTAAACCCACTGTCGAAGAAGATGCGATAAAAGGAGCGTCTGCGGTCCTTGACCTTTCGGACCGCGACCTCGGTGAGCGGTGGGGGCTGGGCAAAAAATCCGCTAGGCTTCTCCAGCCATCTGCGATTCCCATAGAACTCCAGTCCAGCGGCCACTTCTTGGCTGATGCGCTCGAACACTCGATGATTGCTGACCGGACGTCGTGCCTTGAGGCCCAGCAGGACGATTTCGTCTCGAAAGGCTTGCGCCGCTAAGGCAATAGTGGGCCGTGCGATCGGCAGTTTATCGGGCTGTTGACCCAGATAGTCGCGCCACGATTGAGCGACGTACAGACCGGTGTGCATGAACGGTCCCATGGCGCCGCTCAAGACCGGTGGACTCAGGCGAAAAGCCGAGCGTTCGTGGGTGCCGTCGCTCGCAGAACTTGCCATGGCAGCAAAGCTAACCGCGTGCGGAACGACGCGTTAGGGACTTACGTCCCGCCGGAAGTCACCTGTGTGGTGGTGGCCACTGTCGAGACCGGCGGCCCGTTGTGGTGGCCCAAGTGCCCTAAGGTGATCAGGTGCCGCAGCCCGGCCAGCACGCCGTCAGAGTTTCACGGGGCTTGGTCGCGGCCGATGGCGTCCTCATCGTGGGGTCGATGACCGAGGTGGACGCGGCGCGACCGGGCACATCGACGGTCCCCGGGGCTTTGTGGGCCAGTGAAGTGACGAAAGACCCCAGTGGACACGGACTTCGGCATGTCCACGCAACGACCGAGGCACTCCGGTATTCGGGCTGTTGGCCCCTACGCATGGGCCGGCCGATGTGGTCGGATAGGCAGGTGGGGGGTGCACCAGGAGGCGATGATGAATCTAGCGATATGGCACCCGCGCAAGGTGCAATCCGCCACCATCTATCAGGTGACCGATCGCTCGCACGACGGGCGCACAGCACGGGTGCCTGGTGACGAGATCACTAGCACCGTGTCCGGTTGGTTGTCGGAGTTGGGCACCCAAAGCCCGTTGGCCGATGAGCTTGCGCGTGCGGTGCGGATCGGCGACTGGCCCGCTGCGTACGCAATCGGTGAGCACCTGTCCGTTGAGATTGCCGTTGCGGTCTAAGCACCACCTAACGGTGTCGTCCCGAAGGGACGATTGCCGATCCGGTGGATGACTTTGGTCCCTATGCCTTCCCGCTGGACCGCACAACGATCGAAGGTGCCACGACGCATAGAAGACATGGCCATGCCACACCCTGATAGCATTGCAGCAAGCTACATGTACTGCTCTACCAGGATCCTTATGGGCAACAGTGGGTTTGAGTTATGAAACCCGTGGGCACATACCCTTCCGCGTCGTACTGGTCAGTCTCGACAGCGAAGAGATCACCGGTTGATCCACCAAGCATGCATTGGCGGGCATCTGCATAAACGGTGACGTATCAGCACAAAACAGCGGAGAGAACAACATGCGATCAGAACGTCTCCGGTGGCTGGTAGCCGCAGAAGGTCCGTTCGCCTCGGTGTATTTCGACGACTCGCACGACACTCTTGATGCCGTCGAGCGCCGGGAAGCGACGTGGCGCGATGTCCGGAAGCATCTCGAAAGCCGCGACGCGAAGCAGGAGCTCATCGACAGCCTCGAAGAGGCGGTGCGGGATTCTCGACCGGCCGTCGGCCAGCGTGGCCGCGCGCTGATCGCGACCGGCGAGCAAGTACTGGTCAACGAGCATCTGATCGGCCCACCACCGGCTACGGTGATTCGGCTGTCGGATTATCCGTACGTCGTGCCATTGATAGACCTTGAGATGCGGCGACCGACGTATGTATTTGCCGCGGTTGATCACACCGGCGCCGACGTCAAGCTGTATCAGGGGGCCACCATCAGTTCCACGAAAATCGATGGGGTCGGCTACCCGGTGCACAAGCCGGTCACCGCCGGCTGGAACGGCTACGGCGACTTCCAGCACACCACCGAAGAAGCCATCCGAATGAACTGCCGCGCGGTCGCCGACCATCTCACCCGACTGGTAGACGCTGCCGACCCCGAGGTGGTGTTCGTGTCCGGCGAGGTGCGGTCACGCACAGACCTGCTTTCCACATTGCCGCAGCGGGTGGCGGTCCGGGTGTCGCAGCTGCATGCCGGACCGCGCAAAAGCGCCTTAGACGAGGAAGAGATCTGGGACCTGACATCCGCGGAGTTCACCCGGCGGCGGTACGCCGAAATCACCAATGTCGCACAACAATTTGAGGCGGAGATCGGACGCGGATCGGGGCTGGCGGCCCAAGGGTTGGCGGAGGTGTGTGCGGCTCTGCGTGACGGCGACGTCGACACGCTGATCGTCGGAGAGCTAGGCGAGGCCACCGTGGTCACCGGTAAAGCGCGTACTACGGTCGCGCGGGATGCCGACATGTTGTCCGAACTCGGCGAACCGGTAGATCGCGTGGCAAGGGCCGATGAGGCGTTGCCATTCGCCGCGATCGCGGTAGGTGCCGCATTGGTCCGTGACGACAACCGGATCGCGCCACTAGATGGGGTGGGCGCATTGCTGCGTTATGCCGCCACCAACCGACTCGGCAGCCATAGATCCTAGGATGCTGCACCGCGACGATCACATCAATCCGCCGCGGCCCCGCGGGTTGGATGTTCCTTGCGCCCGCCTACGAGCGACAAATCCCCTGCGCGCCTTGGCGCGTTGCGTTCAGGCGGGCAAGCCGGGCACCAGTTCAGGGCATCGGTCCGTGCCGCATACGGCGGACTTGCGAATCGAAGCCTGGGCACCGACCCGTGACGGCTGTATCCGGCAGGCGGTGCTGGGTACCGTCGAGAGCTTCCTCGACCTGGAATCCGCGCACGCGGTCCATACCCGGCTGCGCCGGCTGACCGCGGATCGCGACGACGATCTACTGGTCGCGGTGCTCGAGGAGGTCATTTATTTGCTGGACACCGTCGGTGAAACGCCTGTCGATCTCAGGCTGCGCGACGTTGACGGGGGTGTCGACGTCACATTCGCAACGACCGATGCGAGTACGCTAGTTCAGGTGGGTGCCGTGCCGAAGGCGGTGTCACTCAACGAACTTCGGTTCTCGCAGGGTCGCCACGGCTGGCGATGTGCGGTAACGCTCGATGTGTGAATTGAGACCTGATTCATGAAAATCGTCGAGGAGACCCCATACCGGTTCCGGATCGAACAAGAGGGCGCGATGCGGGTGCCCGGGATCGTGTTCGCGTCCAGGTCGTTGCTGCCTCGTGACGAAGGCGACATGGCCCTTGATGCAAGTGGTCAACGTGGCTACGCTGCCGGGGATTGTCCGGGCCTCGTATGCGATGCCCGATGTGCACTGGGGATATGGTTTCCCAATCGGCGGCGTGGCCGCAACCGACGTCGACAATGATGGAGTCGTTTCCCCAGGCGGTGTCGGCTTCGATATTTCGTGCGGCGTAAGACTCTTGGTCGGCGAAGGGCTGGACCGCGAGGAGCTGCAACCACGGTTGCCGGCGGTCATGGACCGGCTTGATCGCGCGATACCGCGCGGAGTGGGCACGGCGGGTGTGTGGCGACTACCCGACCGGAACACGCTGCAGGAGGTGCTCACCGGTGGTGCCCGGTTTGCGGTGGAACAGGGGCATGGCGTCGCGCTAGACCTCGAGCGGTGCGAAGACGGCGGTGTGATGACAGGAGCGGACGCGGCCAAAATCAGTGACCGGGCCCTCCAACGCGGGCTTGGGCAGATCGGCAGCCTTGGCTCGGGCAACCACTTCCTGGAAGTCCAGGCCGTGGACCGCGTCTACGATCCGGTTGCGGCCGCGCCGATGGGTCTGGCGGAAGGGACCGTCTGCGTGATGATCCACACCGGCTCACGGGGCCTGGGCCATCAGATCTGCACGGATCACGTCCGCCAGATGGAACAAGCCATGGGCCGATACGGAATCGCGGTGCCCGATCGCCAATTGGCTTGTGTGCCGGTGCACTCCCCCGATGGGCAGGCCTATCTCGCCGCGATGGCGGCGGCGGCCAACTACGGACGCGCCAACCGCCAACTGCTGACCGAGGCGACGCGTCGTGTGTTCGCTGATGCAACCGGAACACCTCTGGACCTGCTCTACGACGTGTCGCACAACCTGGCCAAGATCGAGACGCATCCGATCGACGGTCAGCTGCGCTCGGTGTGCGTGCACCGCAAGGGCGCCACCCGCTCGCTGCCGCCGCACCATCACGAGCTGCCGGCCGAACTGGCAGCGGTCGGCCAACCCGTGCTGATACCCGGGACGATGGGTACGGCGTCATATGTGCTTGCCGGGGTCACCGGCAACCCGGCGTTCTTTTCCACCGCGCATGGTGCTGGGCGGGTACTGAGCCGTCACCAGGCCGCCCGCCACACCAGCGGTGAAGCGATACGCGCCAGCCTCGCAAAACGTGGCATCATCGTCCGCGGTACCTCTCGTAGGGGTATCGCCGAGGAAAAGCCGGAGGCCTACAAAGACGTCGACGAGGTCATCGAAGCCAGCCATCAGAGTGGCCTCGCGCGCAAAGTGGCTCGCCTTGTTCCCTTGGGCTGTGTCAAAGGATGAATCAACGGCGAACATTCCAGCCGTCGCGACCGCCTTCTTCAGTGGTGCAGACCCGTGACCGGCTGATGGGTACTGGCTTCGATATCCGACGACGTCAAAGCGAATAGCTGATTCGCCAAATCCGACAAGGCCCGGGCGATCGCAAGTTCGTCGCCGATCTGGGCCACCGGCTCATCGGCCGGATCGAGTCGCGCCAAACCAACACCCACCATCTGCCTGCCTGCCCAGGACAGCCGCGCCTTCGCCCGGGTGCGCTCGTCGTGTTCCTCAATCAGCACATCAATTTGGCAGGTTTTTCCAACGTGCTCGCTGTCTGTCATCGCGGCCTCCCTGTCGGATTTGCGCTTACGCCCGCCGATCTGCCCCGCTAGCTGAACGCGGTATCTATCCAATCACCACAATCGGTCGTGGAGTAGGCCAGAATTCTTTTCGCCCGACCCGGGCCCGCCTAGCACTGACAACCGCTAGATGGCCTTCAGGAGGTCTGCTTTGCCCTTGGTACGGAGTGTGTACAGAGGTGAGCCGCGCAACTGCTCAATGCGAGCCGCCATCTTGTCACCGAGCTCCTCGAGCTCGGCATCGGTGATGTGCACCGGTGTAGGAGCGGGGATCATGTCGCGTTCCTCTACGTCGGCGTGCGCCTCCAACACGGTCCGGAACACGTTCCACTCTTCTTCATACCCGGGCGCGCGCTGCGGAGTGCGCAGCAGCGTCGCGAGCTGATCAACCACCTGACGGTGCTCGGCGTGGGTACCCGTGATTGGTTTGCCGGCCGCGGAAAGGGCAGGGTAGTACAGGTCATCCTCGATGCGGAAGTGAATGTCCAGCTCGATGAGCATCTCGTCGAAAAGGACATGGCGCTCTTCGCTATTCACCGGCGCCTCGCCGACTTTGCGGCCCAGTCCTTTAAGCACGGTGTGGTGGCGCTTTAATACGTCGTAGGCATTCACTTCGTTGCTCTATTCCGTATTCGGGATCAACGAGACAACCGTAACCTCGCGCCGCGGCCCATTAATGTGAGGTAGCTGTGAATCAGCACAAAGAAGCCTGTGCAGTAGCGCGACGCTCGGCGTACCGGCACGAGTCCGACGGCCCGCATGTCCATGCGGCCGCCGGCACCAGCGCCGAGGCCCCCGCAGGATACCGGGATCTGCAGCTCCTCGTGCGGAAACAGTTGCCGCAGTTCGGGTTCGGGCAGTTCGGCGAGCGTGATGTTCGCGCCTAACGGCAACAACTATCCGTCGGCGCCCTGGGTGCCGGGCGGGCCCATATTGCCCTGGATGCCGGAGCTGCCACCCGGTGACCCACCCGCGCCGCCGGCGCCCCCGTTGCCGCCCAGCGCGAAATCGCCGCCCTGACCGCCGGTCGCGCCGGTCCCGCCGTTGCCGCCGTTGCCGCCCTGGCCGCCGAGGCCACCTTGCCCACCCGTGCCGCCTGCGCCGGTGCCGCCGGCAGCTCCTGCCCACCCGATCAGCCCGCCGGCTCCGCCGCTGCCGCCGGTGGTCCCGCCGGCGCCGCCGGTACCGCCAGTGCCACCAGCGCCCCCCACGCCGCCTGTACCGCCGCCACCGCCAATTGTCGCTCCCCCGCCGGTGGTGGTACCCGCGCCGCCGGCGCCACCGTTGCCGCCGGCACCACCGATGCCGCCGATGCCACCGGTGCCGCCGACACCGCCGGCACCCCCGCCACCACCAAGCCCGATGAGCGACCCAGCCGCCCCGCCGTTGCCGCCGACACCGCCGCTGCCACCCATACCGCCGGTACCGCCGACACCGCCGAGGCCCCCCAGACCGCCGGTGCCGCCTTCCGCGGTACCCGCACCGTCGGTGAGACCCTCTCCGCCCGCGCCGCCGACACCGCCCGCGAAGCCGGCGGCGCCACCACCACCGGTGCCGCCCGTCCCGCCGGCCCCACCGGCGCCGCCGTTGCCGATTAACATCCCGCCACGTCCACCGTTTCCACCGGCACCACCGGTGCCGCCGTTACCGCCCGCCGCGCCTAGTGCCCCGTTACCGTCACCGCCGATTCCGCCGTCACCGCCGAAAGCGTCACCTACACCCGTGTTGTGCCCCTGCCCCCCCTTGCCGCCAGCACCACCCACGCCACCGTCGACCCCTCCGGTGGCACCGTCACCCCCCTCACCCCCGGTAGCCACGCCGCCGGCGCTGCCGTCGGTCTCACCTATGCCGCCAGCGCCGCCAGCGCCGCCGGCACCGCCATCGGTACCGGCAGTACCCCCGGCTCCACCCTTACCGCCGGTGCCGTCGTTGCCGTCGAGCGACTCCCCCAGCCCGCCCTGCCCGCCGACGCCGCCAGCCTCGCCGACGCCACCGGCGGGGCCGGGACCCCCGTTCCCGCCAGTTTGATTCCCGTTGCCGCTGTTGTCGGTACCGTTCGCACCGGTGTTGGGGTTCGCAATCGAGCCGGGGTTGACCCCGTTTGTCCCGGCCAGACCGGTGCCACCCTGCCCGCCGGCACCACCGGACCCGAACCAGTTGGCATTACCGCCGTTGCCGCCCGCGCCGGGCATCCCGCCCAGGACACCCGCCACGGCCGGCCCACCCTGTCCGCCGGCACCGCCATCGCCCAACAACATCCCGCCGGCACCGCCATTACCACCGGCCGCCCCGGCCCCACCCAGACCCCCAACACCGCCATTGCCGATCAATAGCGGACCCGCACCGCCGTCACCACCGGGCGCACCGTCCCCACCAACGCCGCCACCGCCCCCGGTCCCGAAGTAGCTGGCCGCCCCTCCGACGCCGCCGGCGGCGCCAAGGCCACCGGCCCCGCCGAATCCACCATTGCCGAACACGCCGCCAACGCCACCGCTCCCGCCCACGCCGCCGGTGGTGCCCACCCCCGCCGCGGCCCCGCCAGCACCGCCGAAGCCCCCGCTGCCGATCAACCCCGTCGCCCCACCGACACCGCCAGTACCGCCGACCAAAGTGGCCCCTGCAGCCCCACCAGCCCCACCGGTCCCGCCATTACCCAGCAACCATCCACCGCGACCACCGACACCCCCGGCAGCACCGGACCCGACCAGCCCGTCCCCACCTTTACCGCCAGTCCCGCCGTTACCGATCAACCCCGCATCCCCGCCAGCACCACCTGGCTGACCCGGCGCACCCGATCCGCCATTCCCGCCGTTGCCAAGCAACAGCCCGCCCGGCCCACCGGGAGCCCCCGTCCCGTCGGCCCCGTTAGCGCCATTGCCGATCAACGGGCGCCCCAACAACGCCTGGGCGGGGGCATTTACCACGCCCAACAAATCCTGCAACGGCGCAGCACTGGTGGCCTCGGCAACTACGTATGAGCGCGCGCCGTTCGTAAGGGACTGCACGAACTGGGCGTGAAACGCCGACAGCTGCGCACCAAAAGCCTGATAGCTCTGCGCGTACGACCCGAACAAGGCCGCAACTGCCGCCGAAACCTCATCCGCGGCAGCCGCCACCACCCCCGTGGTCGGCAATGCCGCCGCCGCATTCGCCGCGTTGATCGTCGACCCAATGTTGGCCAGATCCGAAGCCGCCATCGTCAATGCTTCCGGCACCGCAATCACAAATGACATCTGCGACCTCCTGGACCGGACAACCCGCATGGTCGCCGCGGATCATCGAGCACTCGGCAGCAACAAATCCTATCCCGCCTCGCAGACGGCGGAGGCCATTTGGCCGCCGGCGCGTACTCTTCGCTACGACCGCCAGAGCCCTTGGTTAGCGACCGGATTCGACCGCCGCATGAGCCAAACTGTTACCGGTGTGGGTGTGCAGAACTGCGCAGTTAGCAAACGCCGATGCAGCGCGGTGGACCACAGCAGCCGCACACCGTACCGGCGCTGAGTGATAAACCCGACCCGGGCCCGGCGGATGCGATATCGTCTTGCGGCTATGGCGGGTATGCCAGAGGGCAAACTCATCCTCCTCAACGGCGGATCCAGCGCGGGAAAGACGTCGCTCGCCTTGGCGTTTCAGGATCTTGCCGCCGAGTGTTGGATGCACATTGGGATAGATCTGTTCTGGTTTGCGCTGCCGCCAGAGCAGCTTGACCTTGCGCGGGTGCGGCCCGAGTACTACACATGGGACAGCGCGGTCGAGGCCGACGGGCTGGAGTGGTTCACCGTGCACCCGGGCCCCATCTTGGACCTGGCCATGCATTCCCGCTACCGCGCCATCAGGGCATACCTGGACAACGGAATGAACGTCATCGCCGACGACGTGATCTGGACACGTGAGTGGCTGGTAGACGCTCTGCGGGTTTTTGAGGGCTGCCGAGTCTGGATGGTCGGGGTCCACGTATCCGACGAGGAGGGTGCCCGCCGGGAATTAGAACGCGGCGATCGCCACCCCGGGTGGAACCGAGGCAGTGCGCGCGCTGCCCACGCCGACGCCGAGTACGACTTCGAGCTGGATACCACCGCGACCCCGGTCCACGAGCTGGCCAGGGAGCTGCATGAGAGCTATCAAGCCTGCCCGTACCCCATGGCTTTCAACCGGTTACGCAAACGCTTCCTATCTTGAAATGGAGCCAAAAGTCGTGCGCAACTGGAACTTTCACTCCTGGCAAACGCTGGGGCGACCCGTCACCGCGCGCTTGGGTTCGGGTCGAATCGTCGGCCGCGCGGGTCGTGCGGAACATTGCACCCGACGCGGCGGAATCGGAGTTGAGAAGTACATGGCGGGACGCACCCGGCACCGGTCAGGCATTCTTTACCCATGGATGTGGAGGCCCTGCTGCAGTCGATCCCGCCGCTCATGGTCTACCTGGTGGTCGGCGCGGTGGTAGGGATCGAGAGCCTGGGCATCCCCCTTCCCGGCGAGATCGTGCTGGTCAGTGCCGCGGTGTTGTCGTCGCACCCCGAGCTGGCCGTCAACCCGATCGGCGTCGGCGGCGCTGCGGTGATCGGCGCCGTGGTCGGCGATTCGATCGGCTACTCGATCGGCCGCCGCTTCGGCTTACCGCTATTCGACCGGCTGGGCCGGAGGTTCCCAAAACACTTCGGCCCCGGTCATGTCGCGCTTGCTGAACGGTTGTTCAACCGATGGGGAGTCCGAGCCGTGTTCCTCGGTCGCTTCATCGCGCTGCTGCGGATATTCGCCGGACCGCTCGCTGGCGCCCTGAAGATGCCCTACCCGCGCTTCCTGGCCGCCAACGTCACAGGCGGCATCTGCTGGGCCGGCGGCACCACTGCACTGGTCTACTTCGCCGGGATGGCCGCCCAGCACTGGTTGGAACGGTTCTCCTGGATCGCGCTGGTCATCGCGGTCATCGCCGGCATTACGGCCGCGATCTTGCTGCGCGAACGCACTTCGCGCGCGATCGCCGAACTCGAGGCCGAGCACTGCCGCAAAGCCGGTACCACCGCGGCGTGACCGACCGGCTTGAATCCGGTACCCACGCTCACAGGAGCTGCAATCTAGACAGATCTCCAGTCATGTCATAAAAATGAGATCTGAAATTACTTGACAAGCTTGTCTTCGGACAGTGCGGGGCATCCGCCGCGGTGGCTGTACGCCGTCGATTAGGAGCGCACCATGGGCCTGATCACTACAGAACCACGCTCTAGTCCCCACCCGCTCAGCCCACGGCTCGTCCACGAGCTAGGCGACCCACACAGCACGCTGCGGGCAACCACTGACGGCAGCGGGGCAGCGTTGTTGATCCACGCGGGCGGCGAGATCGATGGCCGCAACGAGCATCTCTGGCGTCAATTGGTCACCGAGGCCGCCGCCGGCGTCACGGCGCCCGGACCGCTCATCGTCGACGTCACCGGGCTCGATTTCATGGGCTGCTGCGCTTTCGCCGCACTGGCCGACGAGGCACAACGATGTCGGTGCCGCGGCATCGACCTGCGTCTGGTGAGCCACCAGCCGATCGTCGCCCGGATCGCCGAAGCGGGTGGGCTGAGCCGAGTGCTGCCCATCTACCCGACCGTCGATACTGCGCTCGGCAAGGGCACGGCCGGTCCAGCCCGTTGCTGATCCCGGCCGTAAGAGCACCGAGCCGACCGCCGGTGGCCCCACCGCTAGGGCCGATCGCACCGCCGCGCGACGATGTTCGCGTCAGGCGCGCATGCGGTATCGCTTGCCTTGCAAGGTAATCCACTTCGGACATCCACGATGCAGGTCGCGATCAAGTCGGGCGCGCCGCAGCAGTCAGTGGCCGCGAGGGGCGTACATGATCACGGCTACCCCGGCCATGCAGCCAAGGGCACCGATGACATCCCACCGGTCGGGCCGGAACCCGTCCAGGGCCATGCCCCAGGCGAGCGAACCGGCGACAAACACACCACCGTAGGCGGCCAAGACCCGACCGAAATGGGCGTCCGGCTGCAATGTGGCGAAGAACCCATAGACCCCAAGCGCAATAACTCCGAGTCCCGCCCAAAGCCAACCCCGTTGCTCGCGGACGCCCTGCCATACCAGCCACGCGCCACCGATCTCCGCAACCGCCGCCAGGACGAATAGCAGGATTGACCGCACCACCATGGTTGCGAGCCTACGAGATCCGCTGCCCTGCCGCCCCCCAACCAATCGCGCACCCCAAATGCTTCCCGTCACCCGCGCTCAGCCAGACACCGGTGTTGGCTACAACTATGGTTCCCGGATCAGGCGCAGCAGTTCGGGTTGAGCACGGTACACAGCGCTTGCAGGGCTTCAGGATGTACCCGATGGAAGACGTGCATGCCCCGGCGATCGGAAATGACCAGGCCGGCCTTGCGCAGCTGGGCCAAGTGGTGGCTGACGGTGCCATCGCTGAGGCTGAGCGCCGCCGCTAGTTGGCCGCTGACCTGCTCGCCGGCCGGCGAGCTGAACAGGTAGGACATGATCTTGACTCGTGCCGGGTCGGCCAGGGCCTTCAGCCGCAGCGCCACCGCCAAGGCGTCGCCGTCGCTCATCGGCCCCGCCGCCACCGGGGCGCAGCACACGGGAGCGGAGATGTCAATCACCGGCAGCGACTTGGGCATAGGCCCACCCTGCCAGATACCTTGACATATATCAAAGAGATGTTGCACACTGGGTTCGGCGCCATTTTGATATAAGTCAAACAACTGGGAGGTGTCTACCAATGTCCCGCGTTCAGCTAGCCCTCAACGTCGACGACCTGGAGGCCGCAATCACGTTCTACTCCAGGCTGTTCAACGCCGAGCCCGCCAAACGCAAGCCCGGATACGCCAACTTCGCGATCGCCGATCCGCCGCTTAAGTTGGTGCTGCTGGAGAACCCCGGCACCGGCGGTACCCTCAACCATCTCGGTGTGGAAGTCGGCTCGAGCAACACCGTGCATGCCGAAATCGCCCGGTTGACCGAAGCCGGACTGGTCACCGAGAAGGAGATCGGCACCACGTGTTGCTTTGCCACCCAGGACAAGGTGTGGGTGACCGGCCCGGGTGGGGAACGCTGGGAGGTTTATACCGTGCTGGCCGACTCCGAGACCTTCGGCAGCGGTCCTCGGCACAACGACACCAGCGACGGCGAAGCAAGCATGTGCTGCGACGGCCAAGTCGCCGTTGGCGCAAGCGGCTAACTGTAGGCCTGACCCCGGGGTGCGTCTCCAAGCCGCGGAGCCCACCCCGGGCCACTCAATGCCCCCTAACCCGCGTAGCGCCGTTCACCGCGTGGCCGCTTGCGGACCTGATTCGATATTTGTCAATATTGATGTATGTCGAATCTGCATCCGTTACCAGAGGTGGCGAGCTGCGTAGTCGCGCCGCTGGTGCGCGAACCGCTGAATCCTCCGGCCGCGGCCGAAATGGCGGCCCGGTTCAAAGCCCTGGCCGATCCGGTGCGATTGCAGCTGCTGAGCTCGGTTGCCAGTCGCGCCGGCGGCGAGGCCTGCGTCTGCGACATTTCCGCGGGAGTCGAGGTGAGCCAGCCCACGATTTCGCATCATCTCAAGGTGCTGCGCGACGCGGGTTTGCTGACCTCGCGGCGTCGGGCCTCGTGGGTGTACTACGCCGTGGTCCCCGAGGCGCTGACCGTGTTGTCGAACCTGCTCAGCGTGCATGCCGATGCCGCACCCGCCCTGGGGGCACCGGCATGACGGAGACGGTCACCCGCACCGCCGCCCCGGCGGTGGTGGGCAAACTCTCGACGCTGGACCGCTTCTTGCCGGTGTGGATCGGGTCGGCAATGGCCGCCGGGCTACTACTGGGCCGGTGGATTCCCGGCCTGCACACCGCCCTAGAAGGGGTTCAGCTCGACGGGATTTCGCTGCCGATCGCGCTAGGCCTGCTGATCATGATGTATCCGGTGCTGGCCAAGGTGCGCTACGACCGCCTCGACACCGTCACCGGTGACCGCAAGCTGCTACTCAGCTCGCTGCTGCTGAACTGGGTACTGGGCCCGGCGTTGATGTTCGCGCTGGCTTGGCTGCTACTGGCGGATCTGCCCGAGTACCGCACCGGGCTGATCATCGTGGGCCTGGCTCGCTGCATCGCCATGGTGATCATCTGGAACGACCTGGCCTGCGGGGATCGCGAAGCCGCCGCCGTGCTCGTCGCGTTGAACTCGATCTTTCAGGTGGCCATGTTCGCCGCGCTCGGCTGGTTCTACCTGTCGGTGCTACCGGGTTGGCTGGGCCTCGAGCAGACCACCATCGCCACATCCCCGTGGCAGATCGCCAAGTCGGTGCTGATCTTCCTCGGCATCCCGCTGCTGGCCGGCTACCTGTCGCGGCGGATCGGCGAAAAGACCAAGGGCCGCAACTGGTATGAATCCCGCTTCCTGCCCAAGGTGGGACCGTGGGCGCTCTACGGTTTGCTGTTCACCATCGTGATTCTCTTTGCGCTGCAAGGAGATCAGATCACCGGCCGACCGCTGGACGTCGCACGCATTGCGCTGCCGCTGCTGGCCTACTTCGCCATCATGTGGGT
This sequence comes from Mycobacterium tuberculosis H37Rv, assembly GCF_000195955.2. Classification (GTDB taxonomy): domain Bacteria; phylum Actinomycetota; class Actinomycetes; order Mycobacteriales; family Mycobacteriaceae; genus Mycobacterium; species Mycobacterium tuberculosis. The sequence continues at coordinate 2,967,746 of NC_000962.3, forward strand.
AGGCGGCTACCTACTGGGGGCGGCGCTGCGGCTAGGGTATCGGCGCACCACCACGCTGGCGTTCACCGCCGCGAGCAACAACTTCGAGCTGGCCATCGCGGTGGCCATCGCCACCTACGGCGCCACCTCCGGGCAAGCCCTGGCCGGAGTCGTCGGGCCCCTGATCGAGGTACCCGTCCTGGTGGGGTTGGTCTATGTGTCCCTGGCGCTGCGCAACCGCCTCGCCGGTCCCAACGCGACCCACGATGCCGACAAACCCAGCGTCCTATTCGTCTGTGTGCACAACGCCGGACGTTCCCAGATGGCCGCCGGGCTATTGACCCACTTGGCCGGTGACCGCATCGAAGTCCGTTCGGCCGGAACCGAGCCCGCCGGTCAGGTCAATCCGACGGCTGTGGCCGCGATGGCCGAAATGGGCATCGATATCACCGCCAATGCCCCCACATTGCTCACCGGCGGGCAGGTCCAGTCCAGCGACGTCGTCATCACGATGGGCTGCGGCGATGCCTGCCCTTACTTCCCGGGTGTCTCCTACCGCAACTGGAAACTACCCGATCCCGCCGGCCAGCCCCTCGACGTTGTGCGCATGATCCGCGACGACATCGCAGACCGCGTCCAAGCCCTGATCGCCGAGCTGCTGGCCACCGCCAAGACCAGATAGCGTGTGCCACGCTCGGTGCTGCGCCGATACGTGAGGTCCCGGCTGGGATCGGATTTTCCGCGTGTACGGCGGCTAGGCACCAGCGGATCGCATTTGTACTGGTTAGAGACTTGCCGAGTGGCCGCATTAGCCTGCGTGGAGCGCTTGGTCAAAAAGCTCGGCCCTGTTCGGCCCTATGGGTTCCTGTTGATCTGCCCTGTTCGTAGTCTCGACAAAGCGGCTGCCCGAGATCGCGTGCGACGATATCGGGAGCGGCTGCGGCAACGAGGTCTGCGGCCGATACAGATCTGGGTTCCCGATGTGAACGCACCCGAATTTGTCGGCGAAGCACACCGTCCGTCGGCGCTCGTCGCGGCCCGCGAATACGAGGACGACGATCAAGCCTTCGTCGATGCGGTATCGGTCGACTGGGACGACGCCACCTGACGTGCGGCGCGGCGACATCCACACCGCGGCGGCGCGTGGTGCCTACACCGGCAAGCCACGCCGGTCGCGGTCATCCAGAATGACCGGTTCGATTCGACGGCCTCGGTTACCGTCGTGCCGTTTACCACGCGTGATGTCCAGGCATCCCTGATGCGAATCCCGGCCCCAGCGTCCAACACCACCGGGCTGACCGAGACCAGTCGCCTGACGGTCGACAAGGTGACAACATCCCCCGCACCAGCCTGACGCGGCAGGTTGGTCGGTTATCGGCCAAAAACATGGTCAGGCTCGACCGTGCATTGCTGGTTTTCCTGGCCGGCTGACAATTGCGCCACCTGGTCATCAGAACTGATCGGGCGGGGAAACGAAACGGGGCTCCCAGCGGAGGTCATGAGTTGGCGCGCCGGTTTCGCCGCGATCTCTCCGAACTTGACCGCTAAACCTCGGGGCAGAAGTCATGAACAAGCCCGTTAGGAGGCGTTTGAGGCCGTAAATGTTGATGAGGGCGGGGAAAGTGTCGTCATGGCCGTCGCGCTGAATTCACCACGCCCCCACGACGGAGCTCGTGGGCACCCAGCATTCACTGCTTACCACTACGATCTCGCTCACGAGGTTCGAGCAGCCACTGTCGCCTGCCGCCAACGAATAATGCTCCCTGACCTAGTGGTCCCGGCTGGGATCGAACCAGCGACCTTCCGCGTGTGAAGCGGACGCTCTCCCACTGAGCCACGGGACCGGCGCCGAGGAGATGAACGAGGTCGAAGATTAGCACGTGCAAGACATCGTCAGCAGCAGTCTACGTGCGCTTCACATAGGGGCTGCGATAGCCTAGAGCCGCAACGTACCAAGAGATTTGTGTGGGCCCGCTCACCTCGACTATCGTCGTGCTTCGCACCGGGCGACGATCTCGTTCGTTGCGCGCGGATGTAGCGCAGTTGGTAGCGCATCACCTTGCCAAGGTGAGGGTCGCGGGTTCGAATCCCGTCATCCGCTCGAAGGTGCTAGTGGCATCAAATCCCAGCGGTGGAGTGGCCGAGTGGTGAGGCAACGGCCTGCAAAGCCGTGCACACGGGTTCGATTCCCGTCTCCACCTCCAGGTTCAACCCCCAGCGCGATTAGCTCAGCGGGAGAGCGCTTCCCTGACACGGAAGAGGTCACTGGTTCAATCCCAGTATCGCGCACCAGTGTTCGAGCAGGTCAGGCCTGGTTTTTACCGGGCCTTCGCCGTTTCCGCGCAATAAACGCGCAATAGTGCCGCCGCTGGGTGCGCCCCACGGAGGAGTTTGCTAAATGACCACCACGCCCCGACAACCCCTGTTCTGCGCCCACGCCGACACCAACGGCGACCCGGGCCGCTGCGCCTGCGGCCAGCAGCTCGCCGACGTCGGCCCGGCCACCCCGCCACCGCCCTGGTGCGAACCGGGCACCGAACCCATCTGGGAGCAGCTCACCGAACGATACGGCGGCGTCACAATCTGCCAGTGGACACGATATTTTCCGGCCGGCGACCCGGTGGCTGCCGACGTGTGGATCGCCGCCGACGATCGTGTCGTTGACGGCCGGGTGCTGCGCACCCAACCGGCGATTCACTACACGGAACCGCCCGTGTTGGGGATCGGCCCGGCGGCGGCCCGCCGGCTGGCCGCTGAGCTGCTCAACGCCGCCGACACCCTCGACGACGGCCGCCGGCAGCTAGACGACCTCGGCGAACACCGGCGGTGAACACCGCGACCCGGGTCCGGCTGGCCCGCAAACGCGCCGACCGGCTCAATCTGAAACTAATCAAGAACGGCCACCACTTCAGGTTGCGTGACGCCGACGAGATCACGCTGGCGGTCGGGCACCTAGGGGTGGTGGAAGCCTTCCTGGCGGCGGCCAAGTCGCAAAACAAGCCGCCCGGTCCGCCGCCGAGCCTCCACGCCCCGCCATCCTGGCGGCGCGACATCGACGACTACCTGCTCAACCTGAACGCCGCCGGTCAACGCCCAGCGACGATCCGGCTACGCAAGACGGTGCTGTGCGCAGCCGCCCACGGCCTCGGCCGCCCACCCGCCGACGTCACCGCCGAACACCTCCTGGACTGGCTAGGCAAACAGCAGCACCTCTCCCCAGAGGGCCGCAAAACCTATCGCAGCACGTTGCGGGGCTTCTTCGTGTGGGCCTACGAAATGGACCGGGTGCGCGACTATGTCGCAGACTCCCTGCCTAAGGTGCGCTGCCCGAAACAGCCGCCCCGCCCGGCCGGCGACGACGTCTGGCAAGCGGCGCTGGCCAAGGCCGACCGTCGAATCGAGCTGATGATCCGCCTAGCCGGTGAGGCCGGGCTGCGACGCGCCGAAGCCGCCCAGGCGCACACCGGCGACTTGATGGACGGCGGGCTTCTCCTCGTTCACGGCAAAGGTGGTAAACGCCGTATTGTGCCGATCAGCGACTACTTGGCCGCGCTCATCCGCGACACCCCGCACGGCTACCTGTTCCCCAACGGCACCGGCGGCCACCTCACCGCCGAACACGTGGGAAAACTCGTCTCCCGGGCATTACCCGGTGACGCGACCATGCACACCCTGCGGCACCGATACGCCACCCGCGCCTACCGCGGCTCCCACAACTTGCGAGCTGTACAACAACTTCTCGGTCACGCCTCGATCGTGACAACAGAACGCTACACAGCGCTGTGCGACGACGAGGTGCGCGCCGCAGCAGCAGCCGCATGGTGAGTCGCCCTGGCGTTTGCTGCAGCCGATCGGCGTCACCCCCGACAGGCGGCTCGTATTCGGCCAGCGGCGGCTCGAGGCTGCACGGCTGCTCGGATGGGAGCGCATCCCGGTGCACGTGTGCCACACGATCGCCGACGTGGTCGACCGGGCCAAAGCCGAACGCTCCGAAAACACGCTTCGCAAGGATTTCACCCCCTCGGAGCTGCTCGCCGCTGGTCGCCGGATCGCCGAGCTGGAACGGCCGAAAGCCAAACAGCGGCAACGCGAAGGCGGCGACCATGGCCGCCAGGCTCGATATTCTGGCTTAGGCTCCATGGAGCCTAAGCCAGAATCAGAGCGCGATGCCCACAAAGCCGACACTGCCATCAGCGAAGCCCTCGGCATCTCCCGCGGCCACTACCAGCGGCTCAAACGAATCGACAACGCAACCCGCAGCGAAGCTGGCTACCGGGATGGTTTAAACGGTTGGAGCGGCTGACCGCCGGTGCCCGGGATGGGCCCCGGCGGCAACTTGTCCAACGGGCGACGCTCACGTCCACGCTTGCGCAGCTCATCTTCGTGAACCGCCCCGGCATGTCCGGAGACTCCAGTTCTTGGAAAGGATGGGGTCATGTCAGGTGGTTCATCGAGGAGGTACCCGCCGGAGCTGCGTGAGCGGGCGGTGCGGATGGTCGCAGAGATCCGCGGTCAGCACGATTCGGAGTGGGCAGCGATCAGTGAGGTCGCCCGTCTACTTGGTGTTGGCTGCGCGGAGACGGTGCGTAAGTGGGTGCGCCAGGCGCAGGTCGATGCCGGCGCACGGCCCGGGACCACGACCGAAGAATCCGCTGAGCTGAAGCGCTTGCGGCGGGACAACGCCGAATTGCGAAGGGCGAACGCGATTTTAAAGACCGCGTCGGCTTTCTTCGCGGCCGAGCTCGACCGGCCAGCACGCTAATTACCCGGTTCATCGCCGATCATCAGGGCCACCGCGAGGGCCCCGATGGTTTGCGGTGGGGTGTCGAGTCGATCTGCACACAGCTGACCGAGCTGGGTGTGCCGATCGCCCCATCGACCTACTACGACCACATCAACCGGGAGCCCAGCCGCCGCGAGCTGCGCGATGGCGAACTCAAGGAGCACATCAGCCGCGTCCACGCCGCCAACTACGGTGTTTACGGTGCCCGCAAAGTGTGGCTAACCCTGAACCGTGAGGGCATCGAGGTGGCCAGATGCACCGTCGAACGGCTGATGACCAAACTCGGCCTGTCCGGGACCACCCGCGGCAAAGCCCGCAGGACCACGATCGCTGATCCGGCCACAGCCCGTCCCGCCGATCTCGTCCAGCGCCGCTTCGGACCACCAGCACCTAACCGGCTGTGGGTAGCAGACCTCACCTATGTGTCGACCTGGGCAGGGTTCGCCTACGTGGCCTTTGTCACCGACGCCTACGCTCGCAGGATCCTGGGCTGGCGGGTCGCTTCCACGATGGCCACCTCCATGGTCCTCGACGCGATCGAGCAAGCCATCTGGACCCGCCAACAAGAAGGCGTACTCGACCTGAAAGACGTTATCCACCATACGGATAGGGGATCTCAGTACACATCGATCCGGTTCAGCGAGCGGCTCGCCGAGGCAGGCATCCAACCGTCGGTCGGAGCGGTCGGAAGCTCCTATGACAATGCACTAGCCGAGACGATCAACGGCCTATACAAGACCGAGCTGATCAAACCCGGCAAGCCCTGGCGGTCCATCGAGGATGTCGAGTTGGCCACCGCGCGCTGGGTCGACTGGTTCAACCATCGCCGCCTCTACCAGTACTGCGGCGACGTCCCGCCGGTCGAACTCGAGGCTGCCTACTACGCTCAACGCCAGAGACCAGCCGCCGGCTGAGGTCTCAGATCAGAGAGTCTCCGGACTCACCGGGGCGGTTCATCGGCGGCCTTGCGTGCCTGCTCAGCCTGGCGGCGCCAAGCCTCATAGCGACGCCGAATCTCCCTCTCAATCGCGCGCTGCACACCCATCCGGAACTGATCCTGGACACGCTGCTGCTGCCGAACCCAACGCTCAAGCTCACGCCGGTAGTCGTTGACTGATCTCGCCACCCAAAATCACCCCTCTTGACCCTCTTGGTTCTCTTTTTGGCGGCGTGGGCGACCCGGCACCCCTAAGTCTCCGGGCCGTGCGGGCCGCTGGGAGCCGAAAGGTTGCTAAAGTTCTCCCTTTTTGCCCGCACGACCCGAAAAGGGCCGCCCACGCCTGGCACCTACGCGGTGGTCTGCACCTTCAGCACGCGGAACGCATTGTCCACCAGCACATCAGAACCGACTCGGAACCAGCAGAAGAATCCGCGCTGTCCGGTCGGTCGGCGGTTGCCGCCGAACACGTGCGGCACCAGCTCCACCGTCGACCCGACCCGGTCGGTGATGATGAACTGCTTCCAGTCGCCAAGCACCAGCGGGTAATTGGTGGCGGTCACCGCCGCGTCCACGGTGTCCATGTTCGACACCTCCCAGATGTGTTTCCCGGCCAGCATCGGCGGGCTGGCGTGCAGCGATGGGAATTTCAGCGCCCCATTCGCGGTTTCCGCCTGGCGCAGCACGTTGATGGTGGACAAGTTCGCCGCGAACGCGCTGTTGGATTGAAAGCGCGGCGGCAACGCCGACTGCAGCGCGTAAACGTCGGCGGCTACAACGGCTTCCGTCCCCGCGCCGGTGACGGTGTAGTCCGCGGTGCCGGTCAGTGCGGAGACGAATCCGGTGGGCTCGCCGTTGCCGGAGCCGCTGACGAACGCCGCCGCCTGCAGCTGCTCAACCGAATCCGCTAGGACGCGGCCCACCTCTGCGACGAATCCGGCGGCGTCACCCTCAATCTCGAGACTGAACGGAATCCAGCAGGAGCCACGGTAGCTCGGCACCGCCGGCTGGGCCAGCGTTGGCGAATCGTCGGACACCTCCTGGGCTTCGGAGTACCAATGAGCCTCGGCGCCTTCGGAGGTCACGCCCCGCCAAACCTCGGAGGTCGTTTGCACCACCCTCGCCACCTGCCGGATCGGATTCGTTGAACCATCACCCGACAGCAGAATCGCCGGATCCAGCGCCGCCGGGATCAAAAACCCGCCGGCGGTGTCCACCAAGCCCATTGCTCGCTGCTCGGCGGCCACCGCGGCCGCCTCACGCCACGCGGCCGCTTCCCGGTCGGTCCAGGTCGTGTGCCCCGCAACAGGGTTCGAAACCCTCTTGACGAACGCCCCCAGGTAGTCGCGGTTGCCGGTGGCCGCCAGCCAGCGCTGCGCCCACGACGTCGACTGCGGCGGCCCGGTGCGGCACAAGGTTTCCGCGGCTTCCGCCGCCCGCGACGACATCAGGCCATCGCGCACACAAACGTCCAGTGTGCGAAACGCGATGTCGCGCAACGAGTTGCCCGGCGGCGCGTCGCCGTCGTCGCCGCCGGTGGGAGCACCGGGCACCACCCTCAGCTCACCGGCCCGGCAGCGGCGCAGCGCCTCCTCGGCTTCGCGGCCGCGGCGGCGCTGCTCCGCCCGCAGTTCCTCGGCGTGGCGTGTCAGCGCCTGAAAACGTTGCGCCACATCACCGGTCAGGTCGCCCTCGACGGAGTCGAGGAGCTGTTTTGCCGCGGAACGGGTTTCGTCGAGGCTGAGCTGTTTGATGTCGCCATCGTCAGCGAAATGTTGTTCATTAGTCATGAGAGAGTTACCAATCCATCAGGGCTAACCTGGCTTCGGCTAGCGAACGGGAAACGACTGCAAGCGATTCCGCGCGCACACCGGCGATCTGCGCGCCCAGATAGGCCGGAACGCCGGTCAAGGAGACCTCCAACAGCGCCGCCTCGACCCGCACGATCACATCCCCTTCCCGGCGGTCCCGGATCGGCCGGAAACCCACCGAAAACGCGTCCACCACACCAGCTTTCACATTCGCCAGGGCCTCGTCGCCGTCCGGGGTGTTCGCAAGCTCGAACGCCCCGAACAAGCCGTGAGGCTCCTCACGCAGCTCGACGGCCCGGCCAACCGGGTAGCGGGTTCGAGCGTCGTGGGAGACCAGCAGCTTCACCTTGTGGCCGCGCTCAGCGATGGAGCGCCGAAAAGCGCCAGGAGCGAACATTTCCCGGAACTCGCCGTCGAGGTCGCGGACGGTGGTCACCTCGCCATAAGGCACGATGACGCCGTACACGGTGCGGCCCTCACCAGGCCGCAGCTCGGCCGTGCGGAAAAGGATGCTACTCAAAATTCGGCCACCGCCTAGCAGACGCAAGAAACGCGCGGAATCGCTTGTGGCGCATGGCGGCCGCTATCCGGGTTCCAGCCGCCCCGCGGCGACTGCCCGGCGTCGGCGGATGCCGAGATGCCAAACTCGATTGTATCACACACAAAAGGTCATCACCGGTCTGGGGCGAACGGGTTGAACTCGTCGTCGTCGGGGTCCCCCGCCGCCGCCAGCACAGCAGCCAAATTCGCCTCAGCGCTTGGCGTGCACCCCAATTCGCGCGCGAGCACCAAAACGTCCCTCGTCGCGGCCCGGGCCGCGGCCACGGCAGGATGCACCGTCACCCGTCGGCTGCGGGCGTTCGTCGCGATGAAACCCTGTTCACGGTAGGCTGTTACAGCCTGCATGAGCTGATCCCAGGCGACGCAGAAGGAGGTCAGCACCCCAAGGTCGGACTCCTTCAGCAGGTTTAATGCCGCAAGCTCGGGAACGACGCGCCCCCACATGTCTTTAGCGCCTGGCGGCAACCAATCCGGGCATTCCGGCGCAACACGCTCGAACGCCGCCGGTGGTGTAACCCGCCGGCCGCCAGAATCACGGCCCGGCGAGCGGCCGCCGAGGAGTTTCAACTGCGCCGGCGCCGGCGCGGGACCACGCCTACCCATTTTCAACACCACCCTCCTCTTTCCGGGTTTCGGGTCGCGAATGCCATGATGCCAAAAAACGCCCCATAAAACTTGAGCGCGCACACGCTCTCCCACCGTGGCGGTGTCCGGTCGGGCGGTTGCTGGCGATGGCAACCCACCCCCCCTACCTGCGGGTTTCGGGTTTTCACTGTTTGCTGTCGGGTTCGTCGGGGAAGTGATACGGATGCCAGCCGAGCTTCATCCCCGCCTCAAGCCGGCGCTGCTCATCGTCGAGATGCATCGACAACAGCGCCAGTTCGGCTGTGTCGTCGTCGATTTCGTGTGATGTCGCCACCATCTCGGCGTACGCTCGGCGGATAGCCTCGAGGTCGCGCTGCCGTTGGGCGCGGCGCTGCTCGGCGGACGGAACGTCGGCCGGCCAACCATGTTGCCGCCCAACGCGATTCCGACGCGGGGCGTTGAGCCCTGCGGCGATGGCTGGCTGGCGTTTAGTGCGCTTGTGGGTCAATGATGGGCTCCTTTCTCCCTGGAAAATGATGTGATCGACGGTGTTCCGGGTGTCCGACAGTCGGGTTCTCTCGGCGGGCTCACGGCGGATCACCCCGGTCGACGGCCGCCGCCGCGGCGGCCGTCGCGGCGAACAAAACGGCCGCGACGCCGTGCGACTCCGCCACAGCGCGGACCAACGCTCGCGCAAGCTCGACGGCCGCGGTCCGCCATGCGCCCGCGGCGTCGCCGGCCAGCGCGGCGGCCGAAGCCTCGACTGGCGGGCCGCCGACAAGCTCGTCCGCGGCGGCCAGCAACGTCCGAGCAGCCAACGCGTGGCCGCTCATCGGGCGCCGTCCCGAGCGCTAGCCGCCGCTCGACCTCGGCAGGGCCGGCATTTGCCGGCGGCCTTGGCCTCAGTACTGAGGAGCTTGTTGGGGCATCCCGGCCCGGAGCACAGCGGCGCGTCGCCGTTGGGGTGCCCGTTGGGCGCCGGCGGCTCGTACGGCAAGTCGCCCGCCTCCGGGAGATCGGTTGCATCGGTTGCGCCGGTTGCATCACCGGGATCGCCAACCGGCGGTGAAACCGCGGAAACCGCGGAAACCGATAAATCTCGTTCCTCGGGGGTTTCGTCGTCGGCAGAGAGATACCGGGACCACGCATCCTCGAACTGGGTCCGCGAATACCCTTTGTAGGGTGGTTCGCCACCACTGTGCTGGAACTTCGGCCCGATGCCGTATCTGCCGAGCCGGGTCGCGAGGCCGCGCGCGTCGAGCGGGTCGCCGCGGCGGATGGAGCCCCACGGTCCCTCCTCCATCCGGTTCAGTCCGGTCAGGATGTCGCTGGTGCGCATCCGGTCCCGGTCGCTGAAGACTCGACGGATATCCCGCAGCAGCAGCACGCCTATGCTGGGCTTGGCTCCTCGATTTGCGGTTGCATCCGTTTCTGCGGTTGCACGGGCGGTTTTGGGCCAGTGCCCGCCCGCGGTGTCAGCAACCGCAACCAGGGACTCCCAGACGTCGGCGCGCCGGTCGGTCACCCCGTCCGGCATCGCCGGCCAACCGCTTTCCAGCGGGTTAATGGCGGCCGCCCAGTTCGCCAACCGGTCGTGCAGCTTCTCGGCCTCGGGGCCGTTGACGCGGGGGCGCCACGGCTCCACGGGTTCGGTTGGTGCCCTCCTGCGCATCCTCACCACGATCGACCGAGACATGATGGTGTCGGGCAGGTCGTCGAGGCCGGCCAAGGCGACCGCACAGTACGCTGGCAGTTCCTCGGTCTCAACGATCTTGCCGCGGATGACGCAGCGGCCCGCGACGGCTCCCTTGCGGTGGCCGGCGTTGATCACGCCGCGAATTTCCTCGTGTTCTTTAGCTTTCGGGCCAAACAGGGTGTCACACTCGTCGTACAGGACGGTCGGCCGCCCGACCGGATCGGCCACCCGACGGAACAGGTAGGCCGGTGTGCAGTTGATGGCATGCACCGGCCGGGGCACTAGCGGTTCCGTGACTTCGAGTGCGCGGCTCTTGCCAGAGCCGGGTTCCGGTGACAAAAAAGCGATTCGGGGCGTTGAGTCCCACGCCTCCATAAACCAGCAATGCGCAATCCAGAGGGTGTGCGCGATCAGTTCATGGTCGCTTGGATAGACTACGAACCGCCGCAAGAATGCCCTAATGTCGTCGAGCAATTCGGCGCCGACCGGCGGCATCGGCTGGCCGTCCTCGTCACACCAGATCGGGTCGGGATAGTCACGGCCGTAGGGGATGTCAGCCATCTCAGACCACCACCCGCCGAATGTAGGCGTCACGCCGACGCTGGATCTCCCGAGAGACCGCCGGCCAGTCGGCGGCGGCGGATACGTCACGTGATGCCTCGGCCGACGCGGCCTGGCACGTCTCCACCCGGAGTGCCCAATGCCGAGCAGCGTCGCAGATCGCGGCCCATTTGACCGGGTCGGTGTCGTCGAGGTCGCACCACGCCGGGGTGCCGGCCATCGGCCATTCCACGGCGGCGGCCAGGGTCGGTGCGACATACTCGTGCACCGACCACCACGACACGGCGCGGGACGCGGTAGGATCGGTGCTAGACGGTGTGGCGACTGTCGCGGGTGCCCGGTCCTCTGTGGCCGGGCATCGTCGCGTCGGCGGCGACCCGCCGACGGCGGTCATGCGGCACCACCGAACGGGTGCATGGCGCCGTCGACCTCATCGCGGCGCAGACGGACGAGGCGGGTGCCGGAGCGGTATCCGCGTAGGCGGCCGTCGGCGATCATCTGGCGGACCGTGCGGTCGGTGACCGCTAGATATTCGGCGGCCTCACTGATCGTGATGTACCGCCGTGACAACGGGGGAGCGTCTGCCATGCCGGGCCTTTCGGTCTCGTGAGAGACCGTCCACCCGAGACTCGGCGACGGGAACGCGCACATGCGCGCACCGGAAAATTTACCCGCCTAGCTGGCTCAAGCGCAAGCATAATGCGCTGAACGGAATTACGTGTCGCGCCTCTGCTATTGATGGATCGTCAGCGTCGGGGATGGTCGACGTTCTCAGCTCGTGAAGCTTCGCCCCGAAACCGTCGAGGATCGCCGCGGCGGTCATCTCGGATATCGGCGCATACTTTCGGCATGCCCGGCATTCGAGTTTCCACTCGATATGGCGGCCCCACTGTGTTTCGGTGAAGCGGGTGTTCGACCGCATCTGTATGTGCCCGCCGGCGGGTCGTTCGTCGTCGATCCAGGCGATGATGAGCGCTCCCGGTTCGTCGTCGCAGTTGCACATAACTACGTACTTAACCGCATCGGCCATCATCACATCTCCTGGTTCTCGGCCAGTTTGCTTAACAGTGCGGCGATTTCGCGGTCCCGGCCCTTGGCGGCGTGCTGGTAGCGGAGTGCGGCGCCGGCTGTGCTGTGTCCTAGCCGCTGCATCAGTTCGGCCAGTGTGGCGCCGGTGGATGCAGCCAACACGGCGCCGGAGTGTCGAAGGTCGTGCACCCGTAAGTCTGGTCGGCCGGCGGCTTTTCGGGCCTTGTAGAACATGCGGTACAGCGCCGAGGGTGCTAGGTGACGGTTGGGGTCGTTGACCGATGGGAACAGCAGGGACTCCCGGCCGGGGTTGACGTGTTTGTGAAGGTGGTCTTCGATGGCGGGTATCAGATGTGGCGGGATACTTATGTCGCGCACTCCCGCATCGCTTTTCGGTGTCGTCACCTTGAAGCCTTCGCCCACCCGAACGACAGCCCGCCGCACCCGCGCAACCTCGCCGTGCAGGTCGATGTCTTTGCGGCGTAATTCGGTCAGCTCGCCGTAGCGCATGGCCAGCCATGCCGCCATCAGCACGAACGCCTGGTAGGGGTCGGGCATGGCTTTGGTGATGGTTTCCAGCTCGTCGAGGGTGGCGGGCCTGATCTTGTGGACGCGGCGGGCGGTGGACGCGCCTGAGATGCGGCAGGGGTTGGAGTCGATCAGGTCGTCGGCCAAGGCGGTCTGCATGATTGCGCGCAGCAAGCTGTAGGAGTGTGCCCGCATGGTCGGTGTGCCCACGGCGGTGGTGGCGTACCAGCGGCGCACGGCGGCCGGGGTGATGTCGCGTAGGTCGGTGTCAGCGAAGGTGGCCAGGATGTGGTTGTCCAGCAGTTTGCGATAGTGGGCGCGGGTGCGGTCCTTGATTCCACGCTGCTTCAGCCATCCTTCGGCGTACTCACCGAATGGGGCTCCGGGGCGGTCTTCCTGACCCGATGCCGGGGACCATAGTTGTCGGTCGATTTCGCGGCGGCGGTCGGTGAGCCATGCTTCGGCGTCGATCTTGGCGTTGAAGGTTTTGGGGGCGATGTACACGCGGCCGTCGGGGCCGGTGTAGCTGGCTTGCCAGCGGCCGGAGTTGAACTGTCGGATGCGACCGAATTTGCGTCTCTGACGCTTGCCGGTTTGCGTCACTGTCGTCCCCTGTCCCGCGCAATAAACGCGCAATAAGAGACTACATCAGATGCCGCTTGCTTCCGCACGCTTCCGGGGGTACTGTTGTCTATGTCGCCTGGTCAGAGGCTTTCTGTACAGGTCAGACAGTATCCCACCGGCCCACTAGTGAAACTGGTTCAATCCCAGTATCGCGCACCACGATTGACCTGCGGTTTCATCCACAAAATCTGGGCTGCGTGAACTAAATGTGAACTGACTCGGTGCAACCACCGAAAGGTTCCTCTGTTCCGTGCCCACGCCGACACCGACGGTGACCCCACCAGATGCGCCTGCCGCCCGCTGGCTAGCCTGGCCTGTTGCTGCAAGCGCCTGGTCGACGCCCGCTATCACGCTGTTGTCGCGTCCACCGAACTCACCGAGGCACGCCGCACCCGCGCAACCGAGCTGACGGAGCTGATCACCACCGCGCTCGCCTTCTGCGAACGGCTGCAAACGGTCGTTGAGGGTGACCGGCGGGCTGAGGTGACCCGATGAGCGGCGGCTGGCTCGCCGAGCACCTCGGCCTGTCCACAAACCGGCTCCGGCACGAACTCGCAGACCGGCTCGACGCGCACTACGGGCCACCCGCACAGAACAGGGAGCTCGCGCGGCCGAGCCTGCGGATTATCAACGAGGGCACTGATGGATGACCTGACGCGGCTCCGGCGCGAGCTTCTGGACCGATTCGACGTGCGGGACTTCACAGACTGGCCTCCAGCATCGCTGCGAGCCCTCATCGCGACCTACGACCCCTGGATCGACATGACGGCCAGCCCGCCACAGCCTGTATCGCCCGGAGGGCCTCGACTCCGACTCGTGCGATTAACCACCAACCCATCCGCGAGAGCAGCCCCTATCGGAAACGGTGGGGACTCTTCTGTTTGCGCTGGTGAGAAACAGTGCCGCCCACCGTAGCGGCCTGCGCGTGGCAATTGACCGACCTGACCCGAGTAGCCGCCAGTGGGCTGTAAGCCATTCTTTACGGCAGCCTGTTGTAAAGGTAACGTTTACACGTGGAGGTGAGGGCTAGCGCCCGCAAGCACGGCATCAACGACGACGCCATGCTCCACGCATACCGCAACGCGCTGCGCTACGTCGAACTGGAATACCACGGCGAAGTTCAACTGCTGGTGATCGGCCCCGACCAAACCGGGCGCCTTTTAGAGCTGGTCATCCCAGCAGACGAACCACCCCGGATTATCCACGCCAACGTACTACGCCCGAAGTTCTACGACTACCTGAGGTGATGAGATAAGAGTGAAGCACAAGACCGACATTGACGAGTGGCTCGACACGATCGAGCCCAACCCGGCCGACGCCCACGATGCCAGCCACCTGCGGCGCATCATCGCCGCGAAAGAAGCGGTCCAAACAGCCGAATCTGAGTTGCGGGCCGCAGTGAATGCTGCCCGCGCCGCCGGCGACACCTGGGCAGCCATCGGCGTCGCCCTCGGCATCACCCGCCAGGCCGCGTTCCAACGGTTCGGGCCACACAGCACAGCGAGCCCCTAAACCGGCGCGCCTCCGCGGTGGAGTTGACGACGACCAGACAGGGCCGAAGCGGAGTCACAGCGTCTGGCCGACACACGTGGCGTCGTGTTTGCTAGGCATGGGTTTTGTGTTTGCTGTCCCCCACAACCCCAGACCCGTACAAATCCCCAGACCCCTACACACAGCGACACGGCGACCCGCCGTCTCCTGAGTGTGTTTGCTAAAATTTCGTTTGTTCTGGTCGATCACTTATTGTGTTTGCCGGTTTTGGCGATGGGCTTGATTCCTCTGACAGCAACACCAGTTGGCCCCTTCCTGGCCAGGACGTGATAGACCACGCTGGTGGGTCATGCGCACCGGAGCACCCGATGATCGTCGTCCGTACGGCCGAGGCGGCCGAGCAGGCCCTGACTGAGGGCCAGCTGGTCTGCCCCCGCCGCGGATGTGGCGACACCTTGCGGCGGTGGCGATATGGACGGCGCCGGCATGTGCGCAGCCTCGGCTCGCAGGTGATCGATGTGCGGCCCCAGCGGGTGCGTTGCCGCAGATGCGAAAGCACCCATGTGCTCCTGCCAGCGGCGCTACAGCCACGCCTAGGGCGCGGCGGCGGCGGCCAGTTACGTCCAGGGGTGTGGTGTACGGGCAGGTAAGGCCGGTGGGCGTGTCGTAGCCCAGTAGTGGGCGGTCATCGCGTGATCCTTCGAAACGACCAGCAAAAGTCAATCGAAGGAAATGACGCAATGACCTCTTCTCATCTTATCGACACCGAGCAGCTTCTGGCTGACCAACTCGCACAGGCGAGCCCGGATCTGCTGCGCGGGCTGCTCTCGACGTTCATCGCCGCCTTGATGGGGGCTGAAGCCGACGCCCTGTGCGGGGCGGGCTACCGCGAACGCAGCGATGAGCGGTCCAATCAGCGCAACGGCTACCGCCACCGTGATTTCGACACCCGTGCCGCAACCATCGACGTCGCGATCCCCAAGCTGCGCCAGGGCAGCTATTTCCCGGACTGGCTGCTGCAGCGCCGCAAGCGAGCTGAACGCGCACTGACCAGCGTGGTGGCGACCTGCTACCTGCTGGGAGTATCCACTCGCCGGATGGAGCGCCTGGTCGAAACACTTGGTGTGACAAAGCTTTCCAAGTCGCAAGTGTCGATCATGGCCAAAGAGCTCGACGAAGCCGTAGAGGCGTTTCGGACCCGCCCGCTCGATGCCGGCCCGTATACCTTCCTCGCCGCCGACGCCCTGGTGCTCAAGGTGCGCGAGGCAGGCCGCGTCGTCGGGGTGCACACCTTGATCGCCACCGGCGTCAACGCCGAGGGCTACCGAGAGATCCTGGGCATCCAGGTCACCTCCGCCGAGGACGGGGCCGGCTGGCTGGCGTTCTTCCGCGACCTGGTCGCCCGCGGCCTGTCCGGGGTCGCGCTGGTCACCAGCGACGCCCACGCCGGCCTGGTGGCCGCGATCGGCGCCACCCTGCCCGCAGCGGCCTGGCAGCGCTGCAGAACCCACTACGCAGCCAATCACGGTCGACACAATGCATAACGTCAACCTACTGTTGACGTCATGCCGGAGCCCACACCCACCGCCTACCCCGTCCGCCTCGACGAGCTCATCAACGCCATCAAACGGGTGCACAGCGACGTGTTGGACCAACTCAGCGACGCCGTCCTGGCCGCCGAGCATCTCGGCGAAATCGCCGATCACTTAATCGGCCACTTCGTCGATCAGGCCCGCCGCTCGGGCGCCTCCTGGTCCGATATCGGCAAGAGCATGGGCGTCACCAAACAGGCCGCGCAAAAGCGGTTCGTCCCCCGAGCCGAAGCCACCACACTGGATTCAAACCAGGGCTTCAGGCGTTTCACGCCGCGGGCCCGCAACGCCGTGGTCGCGGCCCAAAACGCCGCGCACGGAGCCGCCAGCAGCGAGATCACCCCCGATCACCTGTTGTTGGGAGTGCTCACTGACCCGGCCGCACTGGCCACGGCGTTGCTTCAGCAGCAGGAGATCGACATCGCAACCCTGCGTACGGCGGTCACGCTCCCCCCGGCAGTCACCGAGCCGCCTCAGCCGATCCCGTTCAGCGGCCCGGCGCGCAAGGTCCTCGAGCTCACCTTCCGCGAGGCGCTTCGGCTGGGCCACAACTACATCGGGACCGAACACCTGCTGCTGGCACTGCTAGAACTCGAGGACGGGGATGGGCCGTTGCATCGATCCGGCGTCGACAAGAGCCGCGCCGAGGCCGACCTGATCACCACGCTCGCATCGCTCACCGGCGCCAACGCTGCCGGCGCAACCGATGCCGGCGCAACCGATGCCGGCTGAGGCGAGCGACCCCTCCCCTTCGCGGCGCCGCGTGTGCAATCATGCGAAGGTCCCCCACCGGGAGCCGAGGAGGCACAGATGCGCCACTGGCTGATCGTCCTCGCTACGCTGCTCGTCGCCGCCGCGGGCGTTGCGGCCGCCAACGACGTGCCCCGTGCGTGGGCCGGCGACGCGCCGATCGGCCACATCGGCGACACGCTGCGTGTGGACACCGGCACCTACGTCGCCGACGTCACCGTCAGCAGCGTCGTACCGGTCGATCCGCCGCCGGGATTTGGCTATACCCGCAGCGGCGTCCCGGTCAAAAGCTTCCCCGACAGCTCAGTGACCCGCGCCGACGTGACGGTCCGCGCGGTCCGGGTGCCCAACTCCTTCATCTTGGCCACCAATTTCAGCTTCACCGGAGTAACGCCGTTTGCCGACGCGTACAAGCCGCGGCCGTGCGACGCATCCGATTGGCTCGACGCCGCGTTGGGCAACGCGCCACAGGGCTCGATCGTTCGCGGCGGGGTGTACTGGGACGCCTACCGCGACCCGGTGTCGGTTGTCGTGCTGCTGGACGAGAAAACCGGCCAGCACCTCGCACAGTGGAACCTTTGACCTGCGCCTCGAGATCGCCACGGCCGACGTGACCGACGCCGACGAGTTGGCCGCCGTCGCCGCACGCACCTTCCCGCTGGCGTGCCCACCAGCGGTCGCCCCGGAGCACATCGCGTCGTTCGTCGACGCCAACCTGTCGTCGGCCCGGTTCGCCGAGTATCTGACCGATCCGCGGCGCGCCATCCTCACCGCCCGCCATGACGGCCGAATTGTCGGTTACGCCATGCTCATTCGCGGTGACGACCGGGACGTGGAGCTGTCCAAGCTGTACCTGCTGCCGGGTTATCATGGCACCGGAGCCGCTGCGGCATTGATGCACAAGGTGCTGGCTACCGCCGCCGACTGGGGCGCGCTCCGGGTGTGGCTGGGTGTCAACCAGAAAAACCAACGCGCACAACGCTTCTACGCGAAGACTGGTTTCAAGATCAACGGCACCAGGACGTTTCGACTGGGAGCCCACCACGAGAATGACTACGTCATGGTTCGCGAGCTTGTATGACCCCCGCCGTCAGGGCCAGCAGGCGAGATGTGGCCCGCAGGTACTTCTTTCGGTATCCACCGGCCAGCATTTCCTCGCTGAAGATGGTGTCCAGCTTAGCGCCGGACGCCACCACCGGAATGCCGGCGTCATAGAGCCGATCAACGAGCGCCACCAACCGCAGCGCAACGTTCTGGTCGTCGATGCCGTGCACGCCGGTCAGAAACACCGCGGTCACACCTTCGATCAGGGTCAGATATCGCGACGGATGCATGGTGGCCAGGTGCGCGCACAGCGCGTCGAAGTCGTCAAGGGTCGCCCCCTCAACACGTGCGGCACGCGCGGCCACCTCCTCGTCGGACAGCGGCGCCGGTGCCGGCGGCAGATCACGGTGTCGGTAGTCCGGACCCTCGATCCTCACCGTGGTGAAAATGCTTGCCAGGGTGTTGATCTCGCGTAGAAAGTCCTGGGCGGCGAAGCGGCCCTCGCCGAGCTGTTCGGGCAGTGTGTTGGAGGTGGCGGCCACCGAAACCCCCCGCTCGACCAGAGCCGAAAGCAGCCGGGAGATCAGCGTGGTGTTGCCCGGATCGTCCAGCTCGAACTCGTCGATACATAAAGCGGTGTAATTGGCCAACAGATCGATACAGTCGGCGAAGCCGAACACACCGGCCAGCTGGGTCAGCTCACCGAACGTCGCGAATGCCTTTGGACATGTCGGCGCGTCCGGGCCGGTTCCAGGCAGCTGGTAGTAGGCAGAGGCCAGCAGGTGCGTCTTGCCTACCCCGAACCCACCGTCCAGGTACAGCCCCACACCGGGCAACACGTCGCGCTTGCCGAACCATTTCTTGCGGCCTGCACGCCGCTCGACGGCCTGCCGGCAAAAGTCCTGGCACGCCACGACGGCGGCCGCCTGGGTGGGTTCAACCGGGTCAGGTCGATACGTCGCGAAGCTCACCTCGGCGAACGTCGGAGGCGGCCGCAGTTGGGCGATCAGCCGCACCGGAGACACGGTCGGATGCCTGTCCACCAGGTGGTCCACCGAACCGCAAGCTTCGGAGGCAGACCCGTGCATGGTGGCACTGTAGCGACGTGCTGCAATCAAGGTCATGCCCGACTCTGGTCAGCTCGGAGCCGCTGACACCCCGCTAAGGCTGCTCAGCTCGGTGCATTACCTCACCGACGGCGAACTCCCCCAGCTTTACGACTATCCGGATGACGGCACCTGGTTGCGGGCGAACTTCATCAGCAGCTTGGACGGCGGCGCTACCGTCGATGGCACCAGCGGGGCGATGGCCGGGCCCGGCGACCGATTCGTCTTCAACCTGTTGCGTGAACTTGCCGACGTCATCGTGGTCGGCGTGGGCACCGTGCGCATTGAGGGCTACTCCGGCGTCCGGATGGGTGTCGTCCAGCGCCAGCACCGGCAGGCCCGAGGCCAAAGCGAAGTTCCGCAACTGGCAATCGTCACCAGGTCCGGTCGCCTTGACCGTGACATGGCGGTATTCACCCGGACCGAGATGGCACCGTTGGTGCTCACCACCACGGCGGTCGCCGATGACACGCGCCAGCGGCTCGCGGGCCTCGCCGAGGTGATCGCGTGCTCCGGCGACGATCCGGGCACGGTCGATGAGGCAGTGCTCGTGTCCCAGCTCGCGGCTCGCGGTCTGCGCCGGATCCTTACCGAAGGCGGGCCGACGTTGCTCGGGACATTCGTCGAGCGTGACGTGCTCGACGAGCTGTGTCTGACGATCGCCCCCTACGTCGTCGGCGGCCTGGCGCGCCGCATAGTGACGGGACCCGGGCAGGTGCTGACCCGGATGCGCTGTGCCCATGTCCTCACCGACGACTCCGGCTACCTGTACACCCGCTACGTCAAGACCTGAAACAGCTGGACGTGAATGCCCGCCTCCTCACCGACCCACTACGCGGCCCGCATCGTCGCCGGGTGAATGGCTACTGTGGTCGGCATGAGTCGGCCCATGACGTCAACCGCGATGTTGGTCGCGCTGACCTGCTCGGCGACAGTGCTGGCCGCATGCGTCCCGGCGTTCGGCGCCGACCCGCGGTTCGCGACCTACTCGGGCGCAGGACCGCAAGGCGCAGCCACCACGACACCACCGCCGGCTGGCCCACCACCGCTCGCCGCACCCAAGAACGACTTGTCGTGGCACGACTGCACGTCACGGGTGTACTCGAATGCTGGGATCCCAGCAGCGCCCGGCGTCAAGCTGGAATGCGCAAGCTATGACACCGACCTCGACCCGCTCGTCGGCGGGTCCACAGCGGTAAGCATCGGCGTAGTGCGCGCGCGCTCCAACCAGACCCCGAGCGACGCAGGACCCCTGGTGTTCACCACCGGCTCCGACCTACCCTCGTCGACGCAGTTGCCGGTCTGGCTGGCACACGCGGGCATCGATGTGCTCCGCAGCCACCCCATTGTCGCCGTCGACCGCCGCGGCATGGGCATGTCGAGCCCAATCGACTGCCGCGATCACTTTGACCGCGACGAGATGCGTGATCAGGCGCAATTCCAGGCTGGCGACGATCCGGTGGCCAACCTTTCCGACATCTCCAACACCGCCACCACCGACTGCACCGACGCCATCGCGCCAGGCGAGTCCGCCTACGACAACACCCACGCCGCCTCGGATATCGAGCGCTTACGCAAACTCTGGGACGTCCCTGCCCTCGCCTTCGTCGGCATTGGCAACGGCACCCAAGTGGCGCTGGCCTACGCAGCATCGCGTCCCGACAACGTCGCCAGACTGATCCTCGACTCCCCAATCGCGTTGGGGGTCTCTGCCGAAGCCGCCGCCGAGCAACAGGTCCAGGGCCAACAGGCGGCGCTGGACGCATTCGCTGCGCAATGTGTCGCGGTGAACTGCGCGCTGGGCTCCCATCCGAAAGGCGCGGTCAGCGCGCTGCTGTCGGCCGCCCGGTCCGGTGATGGGCCCGGCGGCGCGTCGGTGGCGGCTGTCGCCAACGCCGTCGCCACCGCGTTGGGCTTCCCCGACAGTGGCCGGGTCGATAGCACCACGAAATTGGCCGACGCGCTGGCCGCGGCCCGCTCCGGGGACATGAACTTGCTGTCCGCCCTGATCAACCGCGCCGATACCACCCGGGATACGGACGGTCAGTTCATCAGCTCGTGCAGCGATGCGGTCAACCGCCCGACACCGGACCGGGTGCGCGAGCTGGTGGTGGCTTGGGGGAAGCTCTACCCGCAGTTCGGCGCCGTCGCGGCGCTCAACCTGGTGAAATGCGTGCACTGGCCCAGCAGTTCGCCGCCGCAGCCACCGAAAGACCTCAAGGTCGACGTGCTGTTGCTCGGTGTGCAAAACGACCCGATCGTGGGCAACGAAGGGGTCGCCGCGACCGCCGCCACGGCCATCAACGCCAACGCCGCCAGCAAGCGGGTGATGTGGCAAGGTATTGGCCACGGCGCCAGCATCTACTCGTCCTGCGCGGTGCCGCCACTCGTCGCCTACCTGGA
This sequence comes from Mycobacterium tuberculosis H37Rv, assembly GCF_000195955.2. Classification (GTDB taxonomy): domain Bacteria; phylum Actinomycetota; class Actinomycetes; order Mycobacteriales; family Mycobacteriaceae; genus Mycobacterium; species Mycobacterium tuberculosis. The sequence goes on from NC_000962.3 coordinate 2,989,226, forward strand.
CACTGGCAAGCTGCCTGACACCGACACCTATTGCCCCGCCTGATATTCGGGGCGGGCGGGACGCGGTGTACGGTGCGCTGGTGACGGCAGCTGACTCCATCCGAACCGGCCTAGGCGCATCCTTGTTGGCCGGATTCCGTCCGCGCACCGGCGCCCCGAGCACCGCGACGATCCTGCGGTCGGCGCTCTGGCCGGCCGCCGTCCTGTCGGTGCTGCACCGCAGCATCGTATTGACGACCAACGGCAACATCACCGACGATTTCAAGCCGGTCTACCGCGCGGTGCTGAACTTCCGGCGCGGATGGGACATCTATAACGAGCACTTCGACTACGTCGACCCGCACTACCTGTATCCCCCCGGTGGCACCCTGCTGATGGCGCCGTTCGGCTACCTGCCCTTCGCCCCGTCGCGCTATCTGTTTATCTCGATCAACACCGCGGCCATCCTGGTCGCCGCCTACCTGCTGCTGCGGATGTTCAACTTCACGCTGACCTCGGTGGCCGCACCCGCCCTGATTCTGGCCATGTTTGCTACCGAGACCGTGACCAACACGCTGGTGTTCACCAACATCAACGGCTGCATCCTGCTGTTGGAGGTGCTCTTTCTGAGATGGCTGTTGGACGGCCGAGCCAGTCGTCAGTGGTGCGGCGGCCTGGCGATCGGGCTGACCCTGGTTCTCAAACCCCTGCTCGGTCCGCTGTTGTTGCTGCCGCTGCTGAACCGCCAGTGGCGGGCTCTGGTGGCCGCCGTCGTCGTTCCCGTCGTCGTCAACGTGGCCGCGCTGCCGCTGGTCAGTGACCCGATGAGCTTCTTCACCCGCACGCTGCCCTACATCTTGGGCACCCGGGACTACTTCAACAGCTCGATCTTGGGCAACGGCGTCTACTTCGGGCTGCCCACCTGGCTGATCCTGTTCCTGCGGATCCTGTTCACCGCGATCACCTTCGGCGCATTGTGGCTGTTGTACCGCTACTACCGCACCGGTGACCCGCTGTTTTGGTTCACCACCTCGTCGGGTGTGCTGCTGCTGTGGTCGTGGCTGGTGATGTCGCTGGCCCAGGGCTACTACTCGATGATGCTGTTCCCGTTCCTGATGACCGTTGTGCTGCCCAACTCGGTGATCCGCAACTGGCCGGCGTGGCTGGGAGTCTACGGCTTCATGACGTTGGATCGCTGGCTGCTGTTCAACTGGATGAGATGGGGCCGCGCGCTGGAATACCTCAAGATCACCTACGGTTGGTCGTTGCTGTTGATCGTGACGTTTACCGTGCTCTATTTCCGCTATCTGGACGCCAAGGCGGACAACCGGCTGGACGGCGGTATCGATCCAGCCTGGCTGACGCCCGAGCGGGAGGGCCAGCGGTGATCGCAAGCGCGGCGAGCCGGGCGCAGCGGGTCACCGCCATCGGGACTAGCGGTGATCGCAAGCGCGGCGAGCCGGGCGCAGCGGGTCACCGCCATCGGGACTAGCGTGGACCCATGACGCGCCCAAAGCTAGAACTGTCCGACGACGAGTGGCGTCAGAAGCTCACCCCGCAGGAATTCCATGTGCTACGTCGCGCCGGGACCGAGCGGCCCTTCACCGGTGAATACACCGACACCACAACAGCGGGCATCTACCAGTGCCGGGCCTGTGGCGCCGAATTGTTCCGCAGCACCGAGAAATTCGAGTCGCATTGCGGCTGGCCGTCGTTCTTCGACCCGAAAAGCTCCGATGCGGTGACCCTGCGCCCTGACCACTCGTTGGGGATGACGCGTACCGAGGTGCTGTGCGCGAACTGCGACAGCCACCTGGGCCACGTGTTCGCCGGCGAGGGGTATCCCACGCCAACCGACAAGCGCTATTGCATCAACTCCATTTCGCTGCGCCTGGTCCCCGGTAGCGTGTAGCGCCGAGATTGACGTTTTGCAGACGCCCTCTCGCACTTTCACTGCAAAACGTCAGTCTCGGTGAAAGTCAGTCCACCCGGGTGGCGTGCACTTCCCAGAACGGGGCATGTACGCGGCCGCCCACCAGCCACGGCTTAATCGCCCGGAACCGCTCCAGCACGCACCGCACTTGATCGGCCATATCGGGATTGCGCGCGGCCATCAGCTCTAGGGCCTCGACGCTCAAGTTGACCTGGTAGGTGGTCGTCCCCAGGTAGGTGATCTCCCAACCGCCGACCGGAAGCACCTGGCGAAAATCGTCCTCGGACAACGACCGCGGCATGCTGAACCCGTTGACGTTGTGCTCGCCGAATTCGAACATGTACAGCCGTGCACCCGGCTTGCTGGCCCGGCGCAGCGCCCGCACATAGCACCTTTGCAGCTCGGGCGCGGTGCTGAAGGTGTGGTAGAAGGCGCAATCGACGACGGTGTCGAACCGGCCGTCCAGCCCGTCGAGCGTGGTGGCGTCGCCGACCTGGAAGTTCACCGACACCCCCGCCTTACGCGCGTTGTCCCGAGCCCGCTCGATGGCCGCGACCGACCCGTCGATCCCGGTGGCCGCATATCCCTTGGCGGCGTAGTAGATCGCGTGGTGCCCGGGCCCGGTGCCCGGGTCGAGCACCTCACCTCGGATCGCGCCCAACGCAACCAGCTGTTGAACCACCGGCTGGGGACCCCCGATGTCCCATGGCGTGGCGGCCGGCAACCCGTGGGCGACCCGATCATCGCGATACATCTCCTCGAACCGGGTGGGATCGGCAGGATCGAACTGGGCCGTCATGGCAGCGAGTGCACCAACTGCTCCACCGGCACTCGCGGACCGGTGAAAAACGGTGTCTCCGCGCGGGTATGGCGGCGCGCGTCGGTGGCGCGCAGCTCACGCATTAGGTCGACGATGCGGTCCAGCTCGGGCGCCTCGAACGCCAGGATCCATTCGTAGTCGCCCAGCGCGAACGCCGGCACCGTGTTGGCCCGGACGTCCTTGTATCCGCGGGCGGCCATGCCGTGTTCGGCGAGCATGCGGCGACGTTCCTCGTCGGGCAGCAAGTACCACTCGTAAGACCGCACAAACGGATAGACGCAGATGTAGGCGCCGGGCTCCTCGCCGGCCAGAAACGCCGGGATATGACTTTTGTTGAACTCCGCCGGCCGGTGCAGGCCCACACCGCTCCACACCGGCGTGCATGCCCGCCCCAGCGTGGTGGTGCGCCGGAAGTCGGCGTAGGTGGCCTGCAGGGCCTCGACACGTTCGGCGTGGGTCCAGACCATGAAATCGGCGTCGGCCCGCAGGCCCGCGACGTCGTAGAGGCCGCGCACCACAACCCCGCGCTCTTCCTGCTGTTTGAAAAACGTGGACGCGTCGTCGATGATCGCGTCACGCTGGTCACCGAGCGCACCGGGACTCACCGAGAACACTGAGAACATCAGGTAGCGCAGCGTCGCATTCAACGCGTCATAGTCAAGACGGGCCATGGCATCTATCGTGCCACCTGCGCATCTAAGGCCTCGATGACGCTGGTGACGGCCCGGCCCGCCGCGCCGACGCAGGCCGGCACGCCGATCCCGTCGAGGTAGCTGCCCGCAACGGCCAGCGTCGGTGGCAGGCCGGCGCGCAGCTCGGCGACCACATCGGCATGGCCGGGACCGTACTGCGGCATCGCCTCGATCCAGCGCCGGACCCGAACGTCGACCGGGTCGACGGCCACACCGAACACCGTGACCAAGTCGTCCGCTGCCCAGGCCAGGAGTTGGTCGTCGGAGGCCGTCAGGGCCGGTTCGTCGCCGAACCGACCGAACGACAGCCGCAACAGCGCGACGTCGCCGCGCTGACCCCATTTGCGCGACGACAATGTGATCGCCTTGGCATGCGGTGACTCGTCGCCGGCCACCAGCACGCCGGAACAGTGCGGAAACGCGGTGCCGCCGGGCACCGCCAGCGCCACCACCGCCGACGACGCGCTCACGATCTGCCGGGCGGCGGCATGTGTGCGCGGCGCGATGCCATCGACGAGGCGCGCCAACCGCGGCGCCGGAACCGCCAGGATGACGGCGTCGGCCTGCCAGCGGCCGCCGGTTTCGTCGCGCAGCACCCAGCCGCGTTCGAGCTGGACCACCCTGGCCCGCACCCAGTGCACCCGGCTGCGCCGGACGAGCCCGTCGAGCAGCACCTGATACCCGCCGTCCAGCGCGCCGAACACCGGCCCGCCGCTTCCCGGCGGCAGCGCCTGCCGGACCGCGTCGGTCACACTGGTCGCCCCGCGATCCAGGGCCGCGGCCACGCTCGGGGCGGCCGCGCGCAGCCCGATCGTCGCCGCCGAGCCCGCGTATACCCCGCTTAACAGCGGGTCCACCGACCGGGCCACGACTTGGTCGCCGAACCGGTCAGCCACCAAGTCGGCCACCGCGGGATCGCTGCCCACCTGCCAGGTGAACGGACGAGCGGCTTCGGCGTCGATCCGCGCCAGGGTTGCGTCGTCGACCAGCCCCGCCATGGAGCCCGCCGACGACGGGATCCCGACGACCGTCTGCGGCGGCAGCGGGTGCAAGCGCTGCTGGCTGTAGATGAGCGGCCGCGCGCCGGTGCTGGCGAGTTGGCGGTCCGACAGGCCCAGCTCGGCCAAAAGCGCCGGCATCTCGGGCCTACGCAGCACGAACGCCTCCGCGCCGAGGTCCATTGGCTGTCCGCCGATATGCTCGGTGCGCAATACCCCGCCGAGCCTATCGGCCGGTTCGAACAAGGTGATGGTCGCGTCATCGCCGACAGCCTGCCGCAGCCGGTACGCCGAGGTCAATCCCGAAATCCCGCCTCCTACAACACAATACGAGCGGGGAGTCATAGCGAGTGTACGAGCGAGACCAGGTCGGCCAGCACCGCGGGATCGCTTTCTGGCAGCACCCCGTGGCCGAGGTTGAAGATATGGCCGGCCGCACCGGCGTCGACGGCGCGGCGTCCGTCGTCGACAACGGCACGTGCGGCACGTTCCACCGCCGGCCAGCCCGCCAGGACCACCGCCGGATCGAGGTTGCCCTGTAACGCCGTGCCGGGCACCACCCGGGCGGCGGCGTCGGTCAGCGGGGTCCGCCAGTCCACGCCGACGACGGCCCCTCGGCCTGGCCGCTCCCCGGCTGTCACGGCCTCCGACATCGCGCCCAGCAATTCGGCGGTCCCAACCCCGAAGTGCGTCATCGGCACGCCATGCTCGCCCAGCGCAGCGAACACCCGGGCGCTGTGCGGCAACACGTACTGGCGGTAGTCGATCGGCGAGAGCGCCCCGGCCCAGGAGTCGAATACCTGGATGGCGTCCACCCCCGCGTCGATTTGGCCGACCAGAAACGCGATGGTGAGGTCGGTCAGCTTGGCCATCAGCGCGTGCCAGCTCGCCGGCTCGGCCAACATCATCGCCTTGACGTGGGCGTGATGGCGGCTCGGTCCGCCCTCCACGAGGTAGGAGGCCAGCGTGAACGGCGCGCCGGCGAAACCGATCAGCGGCACGTCGCCAAGCTCAGCGACCAACAACGAAGCCGCCACCAATACCGGTTGAATCGCTTGTGGATCAAGTGGTTTCATGGCGGCGACATCGGCGGCGGTGCGCACCGGGTCCGCGATCACCGGCCCAACGTCGGCGACGATGTCCAAATCCACGCCGGCCGCCCGTAGCGGCACCACGATGTCGGAGAACAGGATGGCCGCGTCGACGTCGTAGCGGCGTATCGGCTGCAGGGTAATCTCACAGGCCACGTCCGGTTCGAAACAGGCCGCCAGCATGCTGTACCGCTCGCGCAGCGCCCGGTATTCGGGCAACGAGCGCCCGGCCTGCCGCATGAACCACACCGGCACCCGGCTGGGCTTGCGGCCGGTGACGGCGGCCAGATACGGCGACTGCGGAAGGTCGCGACGGGTACTCATCGAACTCAATGCTGCCACGACCGCCACCCCGCACCTGCGTAACATCGACCCAATGCCAGTTACCTACGACGACTTCCCCAGCCTGCGCTGCGAAATCCACGACCAACCTGGTCACGAAGGCGTGCTGGAGCTGGTGCTGGACTCCCCCGGGCTGAACTCGGTCGGGCCGCACATGCACCGCGACCTTGCCGACATCTGGCCGGTGATCGATCGCGACCCGGCCGTGCGCGTGGTCTTGGTCCGCGGTGAAGGCAAGGCCTTTTCCTCCGGCGGCAGTTTCGACCTGATCGCCGAAACCATCGGCGACTACCAGGGCCGGCTGCGCATCATGCGCGAGGCCCGCGACCTGGTGCTCAACCTGGTCAACTTCGACAAGCCGGTGGTGTCGGCGATTCGGGGCCCGGCCGTCGGTGCGGGTCTGGTTGTCGCGCTGCTCGCCGACATTTCGGTGGCGGGCCGCGCCGCGAAGATCATCGATGGGCACACCAAACTCGGGGTCGCCGCGGGGGATCACGCGGCGATCTGCTGGCCCCTGCTGGTCGGCATGGCCAAGGCCAAGTACTACCTGCTGACCTGCGAGCCGCTGTCCGGGGAGGAGGCCGAACGCATCGGTCTGGTCTCCATCTGCGTCGACGACGACGATGTGCTCCCCACCGCAACACGCCTGGCGGAGCGGCTCGCCGCTGGCGCGCAAAACGCCATCCGCTGGACCAAACGCAGCCTCAATCACTGGTATCGCATGTTCGGTCCCGCCTTCGAAACGTCGCTCGGGCTGGAGTTCATCGGGTTCGGTGGTCCCGACGTCCGGGAAGGCCTGGCCGCGCACCGCGAAAAGCGCCCCGCGCGGTTCGGCGCCGACCCCGATCCCGGCGCCGGCAGCTGAGCACAGTTCGGCGCGCCTGTGCACACGTGTCGGCGGATAGGTCTACCGTCGAAATCTGTGACCTCCGCCGGCGACGATGCAGAGCGCAGCGATGAGGAGGAGCGGCGCTTGACCTCCGCCGGCGACGATGCAGAGCGCAGCGATGAGGAGGAGCGGCGCTTGACCTCCGCCGGCGACGATGCAGAGCGCAGCGATGAGGAGGAGCGGCGCTTGACCTCCGCCGAGCCGGCCCTATTCCGCGAGGCAGTAGCGGCGATGAACGCTGTCACCGTGCGGCCGGAAATCGAACTCGGCCCTATCCGACCGCCGCAGCGGCTAGCTCCGTACAGCTATGCGCTGGGAGCCGAGATCAAGCATCCCGAACTCGACGTCATTCCGGAGCGTTCCGAGGGCGACGCCTTCGGCCGGCTGATCATGCTGTATGACCCGGACGGCTCCGATGCATGGGACGGCACTATTCGCCTGGTCGCCTATGTCCAGGCCGACCTGGACTCGAGTGAAGCCGTCGACCCCCTGCTGCCCGAGGTGGCATGGAGTTGGCTGGTGGACGCGCTGACAGCGCGCACCGACCAGGTGAGGGCCCTGGGCGGCACTGTCACCGCCACCACATCGGTGCGATACGGCGACATCTCCGGGCCGCCGCGCGCTCACCAGCTGGAGCTACGGGCGTCATGGACGGCGACCACCCCCGATCTGGGCGCCCATGTCCAGGCGTTCTGCGACGTCCTGGAGCACGCGGCCGGCCTGCCGCCAGCCGGGGTCACCGACCTGGGCTCGCGGTCACGCGCCTGACATGTGCCCCGAGCCGTCTCACGCGGGAGCTGCTGAGTCCGAAGGCACGGAATCGGAACCCACCCCCTTGCTCCGGCCCGCCGGTGGGATACCGGATCTGTGTGTGACCGTCGGTGAAATCGCCGCTGCCGCAGAACTACTGGACCGCGGGCGCGGACCGTTCGCGGTAGACGCCGAGCGGGCGTCGGGTTTCCGCTACTCCGGCCGCGCCTACCTGATTCAGATCCGGCGGGCCGAGGCCGGCACCGTACTGATCGACCCGGTCAGCCACGGCGGTGACCCGTTGACCGTGCTGGCGCCGGTCGCCGAGGTGCTCAGCACCAACGAGTGGATCCTGCACTCCGCCGATCAGGATCTGCCCTGTCTCGCCGAGGTCGGTATGCGACCGCCAGCGCTATACGACACCGAGCTTGCCGGGCGCCTGGCCGGGTTCGATCGAGTGAACCTGGCGGCCATGGTCGAGCGGTTACTTGGACTGGGATTGACCAAGGGCCACGGCGCGGCCGACTGGTCCAAGCGCCCGCTACCCTCGGCCTGGCTGAACTACGCGGCGTTGGACGTGGAACTGCTCATCGAACTACGCGCGGCGATCTCGCGGGTGCTGGCCGAGCAAGGCAAAACCGATTGGGCTGCGCAGGAATTCGAGCACCTGCGGTCGTTCGAATCAAGGCCACCCCCAGCGGCCGCCCGGCAGGACCGCTGGCGACGAACCTCGGGTATCCACAAAGTGCATGACCGGCGGGGGCTGGCCGCGGTCCGCGAATTGTGGACAGCGCGTGACCGAATCGCCCAGCGCCGCGACATCGCGCCCCGCCGGATCTTGCCGGACTCGGCCATTATCGATGCCGCCATCGCCGACCCAAAGTCAGTCGACGACCTTGTCGCGTTACCGGTGTTCGGCGGACGCAACCAACGTCGCAGCGCGGCTGTGTGGTGGGCGGCACTGGCAGCCGCACGCGAAAGCCCAGATCCGCCGGAGATCGCCGAACCGGCAAACGGGCCGCCGCCGCCGGGGCGGTGGGTCAGACGGAAACCGGCAGCCGCCGCACGGCTGGATGCGGCGCGCGCGGCGCTGACGGAGGTGTCGCAACGGGTGCGGGTACCGACCGAGAACCTGGTCTCACCTGATCTGGTGCGACGGCTGTGTTGGGAATGGGAGGACATCTCGCAGAGTTCTCCAGACCCGATTGCCGCTGTCGAGGCGTACCTGCGCACCGGCCAGGCACGGGCCTGGCAGCTCGAACTAGTGGTCCCCATCCTGACCGCGGCGTTGACAGGGGCTCCGGACGCCGGCGCCCAGGGCGATGATGGCTCTTAGTCGAGATGTTCTGGAATCGCGTCGGACGCACACACCCCGGTACCCAGCGCGGCGACCCAGCCGGTGATCCGCCGGGCCACGTCCTGGTCGGTAAGCCCCAGATCGGCCAGCACCTCGCTTCGAGACGCGTGCTCGTAGAACTCCTGCGGCAACCCGACATCGCGGCAGGGCACGTCGATCTCCGCGCGCCGCAGCGCGGCCGACACCGCTGACCCCGCCCCACCGTTGACCCCGTTGTCCTCTAGCGTGACGAGCAGCTTGTGCTGCACCGCCAGTTCGCGCACACCGTCAGACACCGGCAACACCCAGCGCGGGTCGATCACCGTCACACCGATCCCCTGGTTGTGCAGCCGCTTGGCCACCGCCAACGCCATCGGTGCGAACGCGCCGATGGCCACCAACAGGACGTCGTGGTTCAAACCATCGGCGGGCGCCGCCAGCACATCCACGCCTCCACGCCGCTCCAAAGCCGAAATATCTTCTCCCACATCACCTTTGGGGAACCGTAACGCCGTCGGGCCGTCGTCGACGTCGAGCGCCTCGCCGAGTTCTTCACGCAACCGGGTGGCGTCTCTGGGCGCTGCCACCCGGATGCCGGGCACGATACCCAGCATCGACAAGTCCCACATTCCGTTGTGGCTGGCGCCGTCGCTACCGGTGATCCCGGCACGGTCCAGCACCATGGTGACCGGCAGCTTGTGCAGCGCCACATCCATCATGATCTGGTCGAACGCCCGGTTCAGGAACGTCGAGTAGATCGCCACCACGGGGTGCAGCCCACCCATCGCCAACCCGGCCGCCGACGTCATCGCGTGTTGCTCGGCGATCCCGACGTCGAACAATCGATCCGGGAAGCGCTGCCCGAACGCGGTCAGCCCGGTGGGGCCCGGCATGGCCGCGGTAATGGCCACGATGTCACGGCGTTTCTGGGCGTAGCCGATAAGTGCATCAGAGAAGGTCGCCGTCCAGCCTGGGCCGGCCACCTTGGTGGCTTGTCCGGTGGCCGGATCGATCGGGACCGTGGAATGCATCTGCTCGGCCTGGTCGGCCTCGGCCGGCGGGTAGCCCATGCCCTTGCGGGTGACGACGTGCACGATCACCGGTGCACCGAAGCGCCGCGCGCTGCGCAGCGCGACCTCCACCGCCCGCTCGTCATGGCCGTCGACCGGGCCGACGTACTTCAACCCGAGGTCGGTGAACAGCAACTGCGGCGACAGCGAGTCCTTGATGCCGGCCTTGACGCTGTGCAGGAATCGAAACCACAGACCGCCGACAAGCGGCACCGCGCGCACCAGGTCGCGGCCCGTCTCCAGCGCCTGCTCGTAGGCCGGCTGCAGCCGCAGCGTGGCCAGATGGTCGGCGACGCCCCCGATTGTGGGCGCGTAGCTGCGCCCATTGTCGTTGACCACGATAATCACCGGCCGGCGGGATGCGGCGATATTGTTCAGCGCCTCCCAGCACATACCGCCGGTGAGCGCACCGTCACCGACCACCGCGACCACATGCCGGTTGCGGTGTCCGGTCAACTCGAACGCCTTGGCCAACCCGTCCGCGTACGACAGCGCCGCGCTGGCGTGGCTCGACTCCACCCAGTCGTGCTCGCTCTCGGCACGAGACGGATACCCCGACAACCCGCCCTTCTTACGCAGGGTTGCGAAGTCCTGGCTGCGTCCGGTCAACATCTTGTGGACGTAGGCCTGGTGACCGGTGTCGAAGATGATCGGATCGTGCGGCGAGTCGAATACCCGGTGCAGCGCCAAGGTGAGTTCCACCACTCCCAGGTTCGGCCCCAGATGCCCCCCCGTGGCGGCAACCTTGTGGATCAGGAACTCACGGATCTCGGCGGCCAGCTCCCGAAGCTGCGCCTGGGAAAGGTGCTGCAGATCAGCGGGCCCGCGGATCTGTTGCAGCATTTCGCTAGTGTACGCAGCAACCCCCCCATTGGCCCAGCATGCGGCCGCCGATCAAAAGGGCCGAACCACTTTGATAGCGTCGGTGGCCGGCGCGCCGGGAAGCCTGGTCGGCGACTCATTGTCATCCAACTCCGGAGTTCGATATGAAGGTAAACATCGACCCAACCGCGCCCACCTTTGCGACGTATCGTCGGGATATGCGTGCCGAGCAAATGGCGGAGGACTATCCCGTCGTAAGCATCGATTCCGACGCGCTGGATGCTGCCCGCATGCTCGCAGAGCATCGTCTGCCTGGACTATTGGTCACCGCCGGAGCGGGCAAACAGTATGCGGTACTCCCTGCCTCACAGGTCGTGCGCTTCATCGTGCCCCGCTATGTGCAAGACGATCCCTTACTGGCCGGTGTGCTCAACGAATCGACGGCCGACCGGTGCGCCGAGAGATTGAGCGGCAAAAAGGTCCGCGACGTGTTGCCTGACCACCTGGTCGAGGTTCCCCCGGCTAACGCCGACGACACCATCATCGAGGTGGCCGCGGTGATGGCACGGCTGCGCAGCCCATTGCTCGCGGTGGTCAAAGACGGCTCGCTGCTCGGGGTGGTCACCGCATCGCGCCTGCTTGCTGCGGCACTGAAGACTTGACCTCGTGAGCGTCGTCGCGGTCACCATCTTCGTGGCGGCCTACGTTCTGATTGCCAGCGATCGCGTCAACAAGACGATGGTGGCGCTGACCGGCGCGGCGGCCGTGGTCGTCCTACCAGTGATCACATCCCACGACATCTTCTATTCCCACGACACCGGAATCGACTGGGACGTCATTTTCTTGTTGGTGGGCATGATGATCATCGTCGGAGTGCTGCGGCAGACGGGGGTGTTCGAATACACCGCGATCTGGGCCGCCAAGCGCGCCCGCGGCTCGCCGCTACGCATCATGATCCTGCTGGTATTGGTGAGCGCGTTGGCGTCAGCCTTGCTGGATAACGTCACCACGGTGTTGTTGATCGCGCCGGTCACGCTATTGGTGTGCGACCGGTTAAACATCAACACGACGTCGTTCCTGATGGCCGAAGTCTTCGCCTCCAACATTGGTGGCGCCGCGACGTTGGTGGGTGACCCGCCGAACATCATCGTGGCCAGCCGGGCGGGATTGACGTTCAACGACTTCATGCTGCACTTGACACCGCTGGTAGTCATTGTGCTGATCGCCCTCATCGCTGTGCTGCCCCGCCTGTTCGGCTCGATCACGGTCGAAGCCGATCGAATTGCCGATGTCATGGCGCTCGACGAGGGTGAAGCCATCCGCGACCGCGGACTGCTGGTCAAATGTGGCGCCGTGCTGGTGCTGGTGTTCGCGGCCTTCGTCGCCCATCCGGTGCTGCACATCCAGCCTTCTCTAGTGGCGCTGCTGGGCGCTGGGATGCTGATCGTGGTCTCGGGTCTGACGCGATCCGAGTATCTATCCAGCGTCGAGTGGGACACGCTGCTGTTTTTCGCCGGGCTGTTCATTATGGTCGGAGCGCTGGTCAAGACCGGTGTCGTCAACGATCTCGCGCGGGCAGCGACCCAGCTGACCGGCGGCAATATTGTGGCCACCGCGTTCCTAATCCTCGGCGTCTCCGCCCCGATCTCGGGAATTATCGACAACATTCCCTACGTCGCCACGATGACGCCCCTCGTCGCGGAGCTGGTCGCGGTCATGGGGGGTCAACCCAGCACCGACACCCCCTGGTGGGCGCTGGCCCTGGGTGCCGACTTCGGCGGCAACCTGACCGCAATCGGCGCCAGCGCGAACGTCGTCATGCTCGGAATCGCCCGGCGCGCAGGAGCTCCCATCTCGTTCTGGGAGTTCACCCGCAAAGGGGCGGTGGTCACGGCCGTCTCGATCGCGCTCGCGGCGATCTACCTGTGGTTGCGGTACTTCGTGTTGTTGCACTGACCATCTGTATTGCCGACAGACCTGTAGCACCAGACGACGCCGCGATGAGCGGCCTACGAGAAGATTCGGAGGATGGCCGATGAGCATCATCGCCATCACGGTGTTCGTAGCCGGCTATGCACTTATCGCAAGCGACCGAGTCAGCAAGACCCGGGTGGCACTGACGTGCGCGGCGATCATGGTCGGCGCCGGGATCGTCGGATCGGACGACGTGTTCTACTCGCACGAAGCCGGAATCGATTGGGACGTCATCTTTCTGCTCTTGGGCATGATGATCATCGTCAGCGTGCTTCGGCACACCGGCGTCTTCGAATACGTCGCGATTTGGGCCGTCAAACGCGCAAACGCCGCGCCGTTGCGCATCATGATCCTGCTGGTGCTGGTGACCGCGCTGGGGTCGGCCCTGCTGGACAACGTCACCACGGTGTTGTTGATCGCGCCGGTGACGCTACTGGTATGTGATCGACTGGGGGTCAATTCCACGCCGTTTTTGGTGGCCGAAGTCTTCGCGTCCAATGTCGGCGGCGCGGCCACGCTGGTCGGCGACCCGCCGAACATCATCATCGCCAGCCGGGCGGGACTGACGTTCAACGACTTCCTGATCCACATGGCCCCGGCCGTGCTCGTCGTCATGATCGCCCTGATCGGTCTGCTGCCCTGGCTGCTGGGCTCCGTCACTGCCGAGCCCGACCGAGTTGCCGACGTGCTGTCGCTCAACGAGCGCGAAGCCATCCACGATCGCGGGCTGCTCATCAAGTGCGGTGTCGTCTTGGTGCTGGTGTTTGCGGCCTTCATCGCTCATCCGGTGCTGCACATCCAGCCGTCTCTGGTGGCGCTGCTGGGCGCCGGTGTGCTCGTACGGTTCTCGGGGCTGGAGCGATCCGACTACCTGTCCAGCGTCGAGTGGGACACCCTGCTGTTCTTCGCCGGGCTGTTCGTCATGGTGGGGGCCCTGGTGAAGACCGGTGTCGTCGAGCAACTGGCGCGGGCAGCAACCGAGCTGACCGGCGGCAACGAGTTACTCACAGTCGGTTTGATTCTCGGCATCTCGGCACCGGTGTCCGGCATCATCGACAACATCCCCTACGTCGCCACGATGACGCCCATCGTGACCGAACTGGTCGCCGCGATGCCGGGCCACGTCCACCCCGACACGTTCTGGTGGGCACTGGCGCTAAGCGCCGACTTCGGCGGCAACCTGACCGCCGTGGCAGCCAGCGCCAATGTCGTCATGCTCGGAATCGCCCGGCGCTCGGGCACTCCCATCTCGTTCTGGAAGTTCACCCGCAAGGGCGCGGTGGTGACCGCGGTCTCGCTCGTGTTGTCGGCGGTCTACCTGTGGCTGCGGTACTTCGTGTTCGGCTAAGCGCCAACGCTCACGCGTGCTTAGCGCGAAAGCGCCGAAACAGCACCCAGACGATGGCCAGGTTGTAGACGGCACCCCCGACGAGATACGGCCACCAGGTGCCGTGATCGCTGGCGACCCAAAATGCCTTGGCAGCCCAGTACGGTGGTAAGACGCCGAACGCGAGGTTCCAGTTGGAACTGATGAACCACGGCAGGCAGGGCAGCCCGGCGATGAGCATGCCCAGCGCACGGACCATCGCCAGGCCCTGAATCTTGTTGTTCGCCACCGCAAGAATCAGCAGCAGCGTGACCACCGCCGACAGGCCGGCCACCAGTCCGATGGGAATCAGTGAAGACACCAGGCCCGGTTCGAGGATCCCGCTGCACGACATCGTCGCGACGACGTAGATGGTGGTCACCACCATCACGGTGGCCGCACGATAGCCGAAAAAGACCGACAGCGGCACCGGGGTTACTCGCAGCGCCGTCATCGTGCCCGCGTCTACGTCGTCCAGCACCAAGAACGCGGCCAGCGCACCGGCGACGATGATGCTGGTCAACAACAGGAACGCGGTGAGGATCAGTGGGTAGTATCCGACCAGGTCGAATCCATAACGCCGCGCCAGCATCTCGGTGAACAGCGGCGTGAGCAGCGCGACTCCGGTGGTCCAGATGACCGGTGCGATGACGAGCATGACCAGCAGCGGATCGCGGTAGGTGCCTCGAATGTCGTTGCGGCCGAACGCGGCCAACGCCCGTGGGCCCGCAAGGCTCGATATCGCTCTCACAGCACACCCGATCTTTGCACGACATAACGGCCGAATAGCGCCTTGGCCGCCCGGCACAATCCCGCCGCACACACGATTGGGTAGACCACCGCATACCCGACCTGCCAGGGCGCCAAGCTCACCTGATCGAACGCCGCGCCGAGCAAGAGCAGCGGCCCCTGGGTGGGGATGAGGTAAAGCACCGGGTTGGGCCACAGGCCGGAGTAGTGCACCACCGGCGGCGCCAGCATGATCGCGAGCGGGATGACCGCCGCCAGGAACCAATCGGTCACCGAGGCGAACGGCAACGAGGAACTGAAGCCGACCAGCAGCATCAGCAGTGTGCCCAGCACGATGCCGGCCACCAGCGGCAGCAGGTGGTAACCAAGCCCGTGAACGATGGTGGCCACGACAACCGCAACGAACAGCGAGATCGCCAGCAGCACAGTTAGTTTGGCAGCCAGGTACTCCCAGAACCGCAGCGGCGTCGAGACGATCGCGCCGATCGTGCGCTCCTGCTTCTCGAAGAACACGGTCCCGCCGACGAAGAAGAACCCGATGATCGCGATATCACCCACCAGGACATAGGGTTCGGCGACCGGGCGCAGGCTGACCGGCATCGGCAGCAGCACTGCCAGCCAAATCAGTCCGGAGAAAACGGCGGCATGCAAGAACTTCTGCCGCACCTGTAGCGTCAGCTCGAGCCGCAGCGCAGGCACCAACCGGGTCATGTCAGCTGCCTGCCGGTGACCTCGACGAAGACATCGTCGAGGCTGGCCTCGCGGCTATGAATGGTCTCGACGTGGTGGTTTCGCAGCACGGAGTGGAACGCCGGGTCGTCGGCAAGGCCGTCCATGCCGAACTCGGCGGTCTCGAGTCCCCCGCCGTCGCCCCGGTATTCCACCCGCACCCGCCGCCGGCTGCGAGCGATCTTCAGTTCGGTGGGACTGTCCAGTGCGACGATCCTGCCGTCGACGACGAACGCCACCCGGTCGCACAGCTCGTCGGCGGTGGCCATGTCGTGCGTGGTGAGAAAGATCGTGCGGCCGCGCGCCTTCAGGTCCACGATGATGTCCTTGATCTTGCGGGCGTTCACCGGGTCCAGCCCGGAGGTGGGCTCGTCGAGGAACAGCAGCTCCGGGTCGTTGATCAGCGACCTGGCGAAGGGCAGCCGCATCTGCATGCCCTTGGAGTACTTGCCCACTAGGGTGTGGGCGTCATCGGCCAGGCCGACGGCGGCCAGCAGCTGCATCGGGTCGGCCGTCGCGCCGGCGTACAGCGAGGCGAAGAAGCGCAGGTTCTCATACCCGGTGAGCTTTTGGTAGTGGTTGGGCAGCTCGAAGGAGACCCCGATGCGCTCGTAGTAATCGGGTCCCCACTCGGCCGGCTCTTTGTCCCACACCGTGGCCTGGCCGCCGTGGTCGCGCAGCAGCCCGATGAGAAGCTTCTGGGTGGTGGACTTGCCCGCGCCGCTGGGACCTAGAAGCCCGAAGATTTCGCCGCGGCCGACGGTGAACTCCATGCCACGCACCGCCGGCTCGGCCGCCTTTGGGTAGCGGAAGGTGAGCCCGCGCACGCGGATCACCTCGGTTCCCACACGCGCCGATGCCACAGCACGGTTGAGCGCCGTCATGATTGGCTCCGTTCCCTTTCGGGCGAGCGCGGTGCGCCGGCTCATCCAAGTAACCAGAAAGTCACCGCGCCAATGCTGATACCTGGTTCCGACCAGTCTTCCCGGAGCGCCAACCCAAGACTACTAGCTGCGCTGCTGTATACGGAGCAACCCACGACGACCACGGGCGAGCTGGTCGAGCAGCTGCATGACCTCTACACCTTTCGGGTCAACAGCGCAACGCACTCGACGTAGTGAGTCAGCGGGAACGCGTCGAACACCTTGATCTTCTCCACGGCGTAACCGTGACCACGGTAGAGGCCGATATCGCGCGCGAAAGACGCCGCTTCGCAACCGATATGTATCAACCGTGGCACCCCCGCACCGGCCAGCAAGTCGACAACCTCGCGCCCAGCGCCTGATCGCGGTGGATCCAGCACCGCCAGATCCGCGCCGGCGGGTTGCACTGCCAACACCCGCCGCACCGAACCGGTGACGACCTCCACCTGGGGCAAATCGACCAGCGCGGCACGTGCGGCCCCGGATGCCAGGCGCGAAGTGTCGACGGTCAACACCCGTCCGGACTCCCCGACCGCCTCACCCAGCACCGCAGCGAAAACCCCCGCACCACCGTAGAGATCCCAGGCGGTCATGCCGGGGGCGGGCTGAGCCCAGTCAGCGATCAGATCGCTGTAGACCGCCGCCGCGTCGCGATGCGCCTGCCAAAAGGCCGTTACCGGCACCCGCCAGCTGCGCCGGTGCACACGCTGGTGGGCGTGGTAGGCGCCCTCCACCACGTTGGTCACGGTTCGGGTCCTATTCCGAGGGCCCTGCCGCACGGAACAGACCACATGGCGCTCGCCGTCGTCGTCCAGAGCCACGTAAAGCTGGGCTTCCGGCGGCCAGTCAGCCGCTACCAGGCCGTCTAGCATGCCGACAGGCAACTGCCCGCAGTCCAGGTCGGTTACCAGCTCGCCACTGTGGTAGCGGTGAAAACCTGGACGACGGTCTGCGCCCACGTCGAGCCGGACTCGAATACGCCAACCCGTGGGGCCGGCATCCGACAGCGGTTGCGCCTCGCCCTGCCAGCTGTGCCGCCCGAGCCGTTCCAGCTGGTTAGCCACAACTTGCGCCTTAAGTGTGCGGGCCGCCTCCGGAGCAGCAAACGCCAGATCGCAACACCCGGCGCCGTCGGCCCCGGCGATCGAACACAGCGACCCGATCCGGTCGGGCGACGGGTCGATCACCTCGAAAGCCTCTGCGTGCCAGTAAGAGCCACGTTGCGCGGTCACCCGCGCCCGCACTCGTTCACCGGGCAACGCATAGCGGACGAAAACCACCCGGCCCTCGTGGTGCGCCACGCAGCTACCGCCGTTCGCGGGCGCTCCGGTGACCAACGTCAGATTCACTGCATCGTCGCCGGCGCGGGTCACTGGCGCCGCTCCTCCCCATCGCTTTGCTCTGCATCGTCGCCGGCGCGGGTCACTGGCGCCGCTCCTCCCCATCGCTTTGCTCTGCATCGTCGCCGGCGCGGGTCACTGGCGCCGCTCCTCCCCATCGCTTTGCTCTGCATCGTCGCCGGCGCGGGTCAATCGAAGATGCCCCGTCACGTGTCACCGGGAGCCGCGTGCGGCTGTAACGTCTTGATCCGCTCCGACGACGTCAGTTGCCAAGGCACCGAAGTCACCATCACGCCGGGCATGAACAGCAACCGGCCCTTGAGCCGCAGCGCACTCTGGTTGTGCAGCAGCTGTTCCCACCAGCGCCCCACGACATACTCCGGAATGAATACCGTCACCACGGTCCGTGGCGATTCCTTGCTGACCCGCTTGACGTAATCGAGCACCGGCCGGGTGATCTCACGGTACGGCGAGGCGATGACCTTGAGTGGCACGCTCACATCGCTGTCCTGCCACTGGCGCACCAGCTCGCGGGTTTCCGCATCGTCGACGTTGACCGTCACGGCTTCCAACACGTCGGGCCGGGTCGCTCGTGCGTAGGTCAACGCGCGCAACGTCGGCAGGTGCAGCTTCGACACCAGCACGACGGCGTGATTGCGGCTGGGCAACGTTATCTCGGCTTCCTCGGCCTGTTCCGCCAACTCCCGGTTGACGGCGTCATAGTGCCTGTGGATGAGCTTCATCATCATGAAGAACCCTCCCATGGCGACGATCGCGATCCATGCTCCGGCAAGGAATTTCGTTACCAGCACGATGAGCAGGACGGTACCGGTGGACACGAAGCCGACCGTGTTAACCGCGCGGGAGCGCAGCATCGCGCGACGGGCGCGCGGATCGGTCTCGGCGCTCAGCAACCGGGTCCAGTGCCGGACCATGCCGACCTGACTCATGGTGAACGAGATGAACACACCGACGATGTACAGCTGGATCAGCGCGGTCAACTCGGCACGAAACGCGACCACCGCCCCGATCGCCGCCGCCGCCAGGAACAGGATTCCGTTGGAGAACGCCAGCCGGTCCCCACGGGTGTGCAACTGGCGCGGCAGATAGCTGTGCTGCGCCAGCACCGAGCCCAGCACCGGGAAGCCGTTGAAGGCGGTGTTAGCGGCCAACACCAGGATCAGCGCTGTCACCGCGGCGATCAGCAAGAACCCCAGGTAAAAGCCCCCGAACACGGCCTGCGCCAGTTGTGCGACCAGCGTCTTTTGCTGATAACCCGGCGGGGCGCCCGTCAGCTGGGTGTCCGGATCGTCGACGACCTGGACCCCGGTCTCTACGGCCAGCACGATCATGCCCATAAACATGCTCACCGCAATGATGCCCAGCATCAGCAGCGTGGTTGCCGCGTTACGCGACTTGGGCTTTTGAAACGCCGGCACCCCGTTGCTGATCGCCTCGACACCCGTCAGCGCCGCACACCCCGACGAAAACGAGCGCGCCACCAAGAACACCAGCGCGAAACCGACGATCTGGCCGTGCTCTGCGTGCATTTCAAAAGCCGCGGACTCGGCCCGAACCGGATTGCCCAGCACGAAAATCCGGAACAACCCCCACACGAGCATGGTGCCGATTCCGGCGATGAACGCATAGGTCGGGATCGCGAACGCCAACCCGGATTCCCGAACCCCACGCAAGTTCATCGCCATGATCAGCACGATCGCGCCGACGGCAAACAACACCTTGTGCTCGTACACGAACGGGCTCACAGAGCCGATGTTGGACGCCGCCGACGATATCGAAACAGCAACGGTGAGAACGTAATCCACCATCAGGGCGCTGGCAACCACGAGACCGCCGGTAGCACCCAGGTTGGTGGTGACAACCTCGTAGTCGCCCCCACCGGAGGGGTAAGCGTGCACGTTCTGCCGGTAACTAGACACCACCACGAGCAGAACCGCGGCGACCGCCAGGCCGATCAACGGCGCCATCGAATAGGCCGCCAGGCCGGCCACCGAGAGCACCAGAAATATCTCCTCGGGGGCGTAGGCTATCGACGACATCGCATCCGAGGCGAACACCGGCAAGGCGATCCGCTTGGGCAACAAGGTGTGACTGAGCCGGTCACTGCGAAACGGCCGGCCGATCAGCAACCGACGCGCCGCGGTTGAAAGTTTGGACACGAGAGCCAAGGGTAGGCCTATCCGAGCGTGGCGGTAGCGTTCCCTAGACGAGAATGTTCGCCGACGTAAATCGGCTGGCCACCGCGGGTTGCCGATCGCGTACGGCGCACCGGACACAGCCGAGAGGACCTCTAATGCGGGTGGTTGTGATGGGGTGCGGCCGGGTCGGGGCTTCGGTGGCCGACGGACTGTCCCGGATAGGCCATGAAGTCGCGATCATCGACCGTGACAGCGCCGCCTTCAATCGGCTCAGCCCGCAGTTTGCCGGCGAGCGGGTGTTGGGTCAGGGCTTCGACCGAGATGTGCTGCTGCGTGCGGGCATCCAGGGGGCCGACGCATTCGCCGCGGTGTCCTCCGGCGACAACTCCAACATCATCTCGGCGCGGTTGGCCCGGGAAACCTTCGGTGTGCCGCGCGTCGTCGCGCGGATCTATGATGCCAAGCGCGCCGAGGTCTATGAGCGACTCGGCATCCCCACCATTACCACCGTTCCCTGGACCACCGATCGGCTGCTCAACGCGCTAATGCAGGACACCGAAACCGCCAAGTGGCGCGATCCTACCGGTACCGTCGCGGTCGCCGAGGTCGTCTTACACGAAGACTGGGTGGGCCACCGGGCGACCGATCTTGAGCAGGCCACCGGCGCTCGGATTGCGTTTCTGATCCGATTCGGAACCGGTGTATTGCCGGAACCGAAGACGGTCCTACAGGCCGGCGATAAGGTCTATATCGCTGCGATATCCGGCCGGGCCGCAGAGGCAGCGGCCATCGCAGCCTTGCCACCCAGTGAGGACTTCGAGTCGGGGGCTCGACGATGAAAGTAGCTGTCGCCGGAGCGGGTGCGGTGGGCCGCTCGGTCACCCGCGAACTCGTGGAAAACGGACACGACATCACCCTGATCGAGCGCAACCCCGACCACCTCGACGCCGCCGCCATCCCGGAGGCGCATTGGCGGCTTGGCGATGCCTGCGAACTGAGCCTGCTGGAGTCGATTCACCTCGAAGAGTTCGACGTGGTCGTCGCCGCCACCGGGGACGACAAGGTCAACGTGGTGCTCAGCCTGCTAGCCAAGACCGAATTCGCGGTGCCGCGGGTGGTGGCCCGGGTCAACGATCCCCGCAACGAGTGGCTGTTCAACGACGCCTGGGGGGTCGACGTCGCGGTGTCCACACCCCGCATGCTGGCGTCGCTGATCGAAGAGGCCGTCACGATCGGCGACTTGGTGCGGCTGATGGAGTTCCGCACGGGTCAGGCCAATCTGGTAGAGATCACCCTGCCCGACAACACGCCGTGGGGCGGCAAACCGGTGCGCAAACTTCAGCTGCCGCGGGATGCCGCGCTGGTGACAATCCTGCGCGGGCCACGAGTCATCGTGCCGGAGGCCGACGAGCCGCTGGAAGGCGGCGACGAGTTGCTCTTCGTCGCAGTCACCGAAGCCGAGGAGGAGCTGAGCAGGCTGCTGCTGCCGTCCATGTAACCGGCGGGCTCTACTCGCGGCCGGCGTCGGCGTCGAATTCAGCTGCACCTCCGACGGCCGCGGCGTCGTGAGAGGCCAAGATGGCGCGCTGGGCTGCCTTGATTGCCGCGTAGGTGGCCAGCGCGGCGAGGGCGGTCAGCGGCCAACCCATCCCGATCCTGGCCACTCCCAGCCAACCCGTCTTATCGGCGTCGTAGAGGTGCCTTTGGACGATGAACCGGGCAGCAAAAACCAGCGTCCAACCCAGGGTGGCGACGTCAAACGCAAAGACAGCGCGGGACACGTCGCGCCAGGCGCGATCGCGCCCGCTGAGCCAGCTCCACAAGTAGCCGACTATCGGCCGCCGGATCAGGATCGACAGTGTGAAGACCACCGCCCACAGCAACGACATCCAGATGCCCAGCAGGAAGTACCCCTTGGACTGTCCCACCAGGTACGCGATCAGCGCGCACACGGCTACCCCGCAGAATCCGGCAACCACCGGCCGCGCAGATTCCCGGCGCAAAAGCCGCCACAGCAGGATCAACCCCGCCATGCTCAGGGCGAACCCAATCGCGGGCAGCAAGCCGGCGGCGCTGGAAGCAACCACAAAAGTCACCACCGGTAATGACGAATAGACCAGGCCGCTCACTCCGCCGGCCTGCGCCAACAGGCGCTGGGCGCTAGTGCGGTTAGCGTTCACGAGACACCGGCAATTCCGACTGCCGGATAGTCACCGCTGAATTTCGTAATGCGGGTTGTAGATAGCCTTCGTCCCATTTTCCAGCTTGCCCAGCCGGCCGCGCACCCGCAGGGTACGGCCCGTGTCGATGCCGGGTATCCGGCGTTGACCCAACCACACCAGCGTGACGGTGTCGCTGCCGTCGAACAATTCGGCGCGAACACCACCCGAGCAACCCTTGCCATTGGTTTCCACGCTACGCAGGGTGCCAACCACCGTGACCTCCTGGCCGCGCTGGCAGTCGATCGCACGCTGTGCGCCGGCATTGAGCACCTCGTCGGATAACTCTTCGACGTCGCGTTGCTCCAGGTCCTCCGTCAACCGACGGGTGAGCCTGCGCAGATAACCCTGGGCCCCCATGGCCTCTCCTGACACGTCACCTACGTTATGGAAGTTTCGTGCAACTGCCGGCGTATTCCACCTATGCCAACGGCCACCGTAGACCTGTTGGTTCCCGGGCGCCACCGTTGGCCTTGGAGCACCCCAAAGTGGCGGGCACTATCAAGGGATGGCTGTCGATTTGGATGGGGTCACAACCGTGTTGTTGCCGGGAACCGGATCGGACAACGACTACGTCCGGCGAGCATTTTCCGCCCCCCTGCGACGCGCCGGGGCGGTGCTGGTGACGCCCGTTCCGCATCCTGGTCGCTTGATCGACGGCTATCGCGCCGCCCTGGACGACGCCGCGCGCGACGGGCCGGTTGTCGTCGGCGGCGTCTCGCTCGGAGCCGCAGTGGCGGCGGCGTGGGCGCTGGAACATCCCGATCGCGCGGTCGCCGTCCTGGCCGCCTTGCCGGCCTGGACCGGGGAACCTGAATTAGCACCTGCCGCGCAGGCAGCGCGGTATACGGCAGCGCGGCTGCGCTGCGACGGTCTGGCGGCGACGACCACACGCATGCGTGCATCTAGCCCCGTCTGGTTGGCCGAGGAGCTGACCCGATCGTGGCGAGTTCAGTGGCCCGAGCTGCCCGATGCTATGGAGGAGGCGGCGGCCTATGTCGCCCCAAGCCGCGCCGAGCTGGCCCGGCTGGTCGCGCCGCTGGCCGTGGCCGCGGCGGTCGATGATCCGATCCACCCGCTGCAGGTCGCTGCCGACTGGGTGTCCGTAGCTCCGCATGCGGCGCTACGGACGGTGACGCTGGACGAGATCGGCGCGGACGCCGCCGCGCTGGGCTCTGCCTGCCTGGCCGCTCTCGCCGAGGTCTCGGGCGCTTGATCGCCTGTTTGTCCGACGGCGGAGTGCGCGTACCGTTTGGGTCGCCGAGCCTGTAATTTTGCAGGCCCCCACTCGCACTTTGCCTGCAGAGTTACAGCCTCAGCGAACAGCGCGCTCGTACTGTTGAGGTCGTCGAGCTAGTCCCGATCGCCCGACTCCTCCTCACGCCGCTACGCGGCGCGCTCGTACTGTTGGGGTCGTCGGGCTAGCCGCCCGTCGTGCTGCGCAACTGCTGCATCGCCGATCCTTGAGCGCCGCGGCGTGCAACCCCCGCGGCGGCTTGGCGTTGCGTGTCGGCCTGTGCCGCCGCAGCCTCCCTTAGTTGCGCCGCCATCGGCTCGGGCAGGTGCACCGGTAACGGCGTCCGTACCGGCAGCGGGGTATCGCCCCGGCGGACCACGGTGTCCGCCAACGCCTCACGGGCCTCCTCGGTCAGCGCATCGACTGTCTCTTGTGGGCCGTTGACGACGCATCGGATCATCCAGCGGTAGCCGTCGACCCCGATGAAGCGCACCACACCGGCGGCGATGCCGATCACTTCGCGACCCCACGGGCCATCCTTGATCGAAACTTTGGCCGAGTCCTTGCGCAGCGAGTCGGCGAGTTCGCCGGCCACCTCACGCCAGAGCCCGCCGGTCTTAGGTGCCGCGTAGGCCGCAATGCTGTAGCGACCGTTGGGTGTGATGACCCACACCGCGCTGGGAACACCGCTCTCGGTCAGCTCGACCTGTACCTGACCCGCGGCCGGCATCGGAATCAGCACCGAGCCCAAGTCCAGCCGGGCCAGCACCGCCACCGAAGGGTCATCGAAGTCGTCGATGTCGAATGGGCCCTGAAGCTCCTCCTGGTCTTCGACGCCTGACGCGGCGGCAGCGCTGGCCACCACGGTGTCCTCCGGTCGGACGTGCTCGTCGGCCGGCTGGACGGGGGCGTGTCCGGCCTTGCGTTTGCCACCGTCTTTGCCTGTGCGTCTACCGAATGCCATGGCGAGCGCCGCTCTCCCCCGTAAGCGGGTGGTACCCCCACCTCATCGCGCCCTCCTTTGCATCGTCGCCGGGGTCACAAACTCGCATGTCCGCCGGAGGAACCGTGGCCACCGTCGCCGCGGGATGTCGAGGCCAGCCCGGCCTCGTCGAACGACGAGACCTCGACCAGCTCGACCAACTCAACCCGTTGCACTAGCAACTGGGCGATTCGGTCACCGCGATGTACCACGATGGGCGCGGCTGGGTCCAAGTTGATCAGGGCCACCTTGATCTCCCCACGATAACCCGCGTCGATGGTGCCCGGACTGTTGACGATCGAAAGCCCCACCCGCGTGGCCAACCCGGAGCGCGGATGGACCAGCCCGACCATGCCGAACGGGACGGCGACCGCAACACCCGTCCGTACCAGGGCGCGGCGCCCAGGTGCCAGCTCGACGTCTTCGGCGCTGTAGAGATCAACGCCGGCGTCGCCGTCGTGAGCGCGGCTGGGCAGCGGGAGCCCGGGGTCGAGGCGGACGATCGCCAGAGTGGTCGACACGGGGCCACAGACTACCCTTGACCGCGTGTCTGGGACGCGCCTCGCGCCGCACAGCGTGCGATACCGCGAGCGATTGTGGGTGCCCTGGTGGTGGTGGCCATTGGCTTTCGCGCTAGCGGCGCTTATCGCGTTTGAAGTAAACCTGGGCGTTGCGGCCCTACCCGACTGGGTACCGTTCGCAACGCTTTTCACAGTCGCAGCCGGGACGCTGCTATGGCTCGGACGTGTCGAAATTCGGGTCACCGCCGGCTCAGCGGATGGAGCCGGAGTGAAGCTATGGGCCGGACCAGCGCATCTGCCGGTAGCCGTGATCGCCCGATCAGCCGAAATCCCGGCCACGGCTAAATCTGCGGCGCTGGGCCGACAACTCGATCCGGCAGCTTACGTCCTGCATCGGGCCTGGGTGGGGCCCATGGTTCTGGTTGTCCTCGACGACCCCAACGATCCCACGCCGTACTGGTTGGTGAGCTGCCGCCACCCGGAGCGGGTGTTGTCGGCGCTGCGCAGCTGACCTATCAGGCGGCGCAGTCGGTGCAGATCATCACGCCGTTCTTCTCGCTGGCCAACCTGCTGCGGTGTTGCACCAAAAAGCAACTCGAGCAGGTGAATTCGTCAGCTTGCTTGGGTACGACGCGCACCGACAGTTCTTCGCCGGACAGGTCGGCGCCAGGCAGTTCGAAGGACTCGGCGGATTCGGATTCGTCCACGTCGACCACGGCCGACGCCGCCTCGTTCCGTCGTGCTTTGAGCTCTTCAAGCGAGTCCTCCGAGACATCATCGGTCTCGGTACGCCGCGGAGCGTCATAGTCGGTAGGCATTCCTATCCCCTCACATGCCTCATAACTTCAAGCAACGCTTTGTACCAGCGTCGAACGCGTCCACCAAACGATTCGTGCCCGTATCGTGGCCTATTCAAGTGTGATTTACATCACATATTCATATTGCACCTTGTACGCGGCCCTAAACGGTGCCTTTTTGGGTGCGAACTACACCCAATGGTCCGCCTCCTCACCGCGCCGTGCCGGCACGCGTCGTCAGCGGATTAAAGTGCACGTGTGGTCGCACAAATCACCGAGGGTACCGCTTTCGACAAGCACGGACGGCCCTTTCGGCGACGCAACCCCCGACCCGCTATCGTCGTGGTGGCCTTCCTCGTGGTGGTGACTTGCGTGATGTGGACTCTTGCACTGACGCGGCCCCCAGATGTCCGCGAGGCCGCAGTCTGCAACCCGCCTCCGCAGCCGGCGGGGTCAGCACCGACCAACCTTGGTGAACAGGTGTCGCGGACGGACATGACCGATGTCGCACCCGCCAAACTGAGCGACACCAAAGTCCACGTCCTCAACGCCAGCGGCCGGGGCGGCCAAGCCGCCGATATCGCTGGCGCACTGCAAGATCTGGGCTTCGCCCAGCCGACCGCCGCCAACGACCCGATCTATGCCGGCACCCGGCTGGACTGCCAAGGCCAGATCCGCTTCGGTACGGCGGGGCAAGCCACCGCTGCCGCACTATGGCTGGTAGCGCCGTGCACCGAGCTGTATCACGACAGCCGCGCCGACGATTCCGTCGACCTTGCGCTCGGCACCGACTTCACCACGCTGGCACACAACGACGACATCGACGCCGTGCTTGCCAACCTGCGCCCCGGCGCCACCGAGCCCTCAGATCCCGCGCTGCTGGCCAAGATCCACGCCAACAGCTGCTGATCGGCCGGCTCAGTCCGGGATCGGCTCTAGGCCGTTGAATCGCTGTAGCGCCGCCAACAGCTCGTCGGCGATTCCGGGCGCGGCAGCCACCACCACCAACCCCGCGCCGCCCGCTCTCGGCGTTGACAACAACACGCGGGCCCCCGCCTCAGCGGCGATCAACGCACCTGCCGCACAGTCCCACACCTGCACCCCGTGCTCGTAGTAGGCGTCCAGCCGACCCGCCGCTACCATGCACAAGTCCAGCGCCGCAGAACCGATCCGACGCACGTCGCGGACCAACGGCACAACATGAGCCAGCAATTCTGCCTGCTTCTCGCGGCACCGAACCGAGTACCCGAAGCCGGTACCCAGCAACGCCATCGACAACTCGTCGACACCGGTGCACCGCAACACATGTCTCCCCCGCTCATCGGTGAGATGTGCGCCGAGGCCCGTCGCCGCCGAATACACCGTGCGAGCGGCGACGTCGGCGACCGCGCCCGCCACCGTGATGCCGCCAACCTGTGCCCCAATCGACACCGCGTACGCCGGGATGCCGTAGACGAAATTCACCGTGCCGTCGATGGGGTCGAGCACCCAAGTGACCCGGTCGGAGGGTGTAGCCGTCACGTCGGCGGGACCACCACCTTCCTCCCCGAGAATCGGGTCACCGGGCCGAAGTTGAGCCAACCGATCACGCAAGAGCCGCTCCGTGTCGGTGTCGACCACGGTCACCGGATCGGTCGGGCTGCTCTTCGCGCGCACCGCGCCGTCGCCGTCGCCCGCCCTGGAGATGCCGAAAACCTCGGCCCGACGACCGCGAACGAAGGCCGCCGCCTCGGCAGCAAGGTTTTCGGCCACAGAGCGCAGCCGCGCGGGTTCGTTGTCAGGTCGTGTCACCGGCCTATCGCATCACAGTCGCCACCCGCATGGTGGCGTGGACTCCAGCGGCCATAACGCCCTCGCAACTGCCGGGCCGCAGTTTAAGGTGAGGGTCATCCACGTCTCGCCGAGGAGATTCGATGACCAGCACCGGCCCCGAGACGTCCGAAACACCGGGTGCCACGACACAGCGTCATGGCTTCGGCATCGACGTCGGCGGCAGCGGCATCAAGGGCGGAATCGTCGACTTGGACACCGGCCAGCTGATCGGCGACCGGATCAAGCTGCTGACCCCGCAACCGGCCACTCCGTTGGCGGTCGCCAAAACCATCGCCGAGGTCGTCAACGGTTTCGGCTGGCGGGGTCCGCTGGGGGTGACCTATCCCGGCGTCGTCACTCACGGCGTCGTCCGGACCGCGGCTAACGTGGACAAGTCCTGGATAGGGACCAACGCACGCGACACTATCGGCGCCGAGCTGGGCGGTCAGCAGGTCACCATCCTCAACGACGCTGATGCCGCCGGGCTGGCCGAGACACGCTACGGGGCCGGCAAGAACAACCCTGGCTTAGTGGTACTGCTCACATTCGGAACCGGGATCGGGTCCGCGGTCATCCACAACGGGACGTTGATACCCAACACCGAGTTCGGACATCTTGAGGTCGGCGGCAAGGAAGCGGAGGAAAGGGCCGCCTCCTCGGTAAAGGAAAAGAACGACTGGACCTATCCAAAGTGGGCCAAGCAGGTGATACGCGTGCTCATCGCCATCGAGAACGCGATCTGGCCTGACCTGTTCATCGCCGGCGGCGGCATCAGCCGCAAGGCCGACAAATGGGTGCCGCTACTGGAAAACCGCACACCAGTAGTGCCCGCGGCCCTGCAGAACACCGCCGGAATTGTCGGTGCGGCCATGGCCTCTGTCGCAGATACGACGCACTGAAACTTGCCCGCTCGGGCTGTACTCGTGCGCAGTAAAGTTACAATGGTCAGCGGCGGCCGCCCGACCGATAGCGCGCGAGTATTCACGCTGATATCAACGCCGACATTCGACATAGCAGACACTTTCGGTTACGCACGCCCAGACCCAACCGGAAGTGAGTAACGACCGAAGGGGTGTATGTGGCAGCGACCAAAGCAAGCACGGCGACCGATGAGCCGGTAAAACGCACCGCCACCAAGTCGCCCGCGGCTTCCGCGTCCGGGGCCAAGACCGGCGCCAAGCGAACAGCGGCGAAGTCCGCTAGTGGCTCCCCACCCGCGAAGCGGGCTACCAAGCCCGCGGCCCGGTCCGTCAAGCCCGCCTCGGCACCCCAGGACACTACGACCAGCACCATCCCGAAAAGGAAGACCCGCGCCGCGGCCAAATCCGCCGCCGCGAAGGCACCGTCGGCCCGCGGCCACGCGACCAAGCCACGGGCGCCCAAGGATGCCCAGCACGAAGCCGCAACGGATCCCGAGGACGCCCTGGACTCCGTCGAGGAGCTCGACGCTGAACCAGACCTCGACGTCGAGCCCGGCGAGGACCTCGACCTTGACGCCGCCGACCTCAACCTCGATGACCTCGAGGACGACGTGGCGCCGGACGCCGACGACGACCTCGACTCGGGCGACGACGAAGACCACGAAGACCTCGAAGCTGAGGCGGCCGTCGCGCCCGGCCAGACCGCCGATGACGACGAGGAGATCGCTGAACCCACCGAAAAGGACAAGGCCTCCGGTGATTTCGTCTGGGATGAAGACGAGTCGGAGGCCCTGCGTCAAGCACGCAAGGACGCCGAACTCACCGCATCCGCCGACTCGGTTCGCGCCTACCTCAAACAGATCGGCAAGGTAGCGCTGCTCAACGCCGAGGAAGAGGTCGAGCTAGCCAAGCGGATCGAGGCTGGCCTGTACGCCACGCAGCTGATGACCGAGCTTAGCGAGCGCGGCGAAAAGCTGCCTGCCGCCCAGCGCCGCGACATGATGTGGATCTGCCGCGACGGCGATCGCGCGAAAAACCATCTGCTGGAAGCCAACCTGCGCCTGGTGGTTTCGCTAGCCAAGCGCTACACCGGCCGGGGCATGGCGTTTCTCGACCTGATCCAGGAAGGCAACCTGGGGCTGATCCGCGCGGTGGAGAAGTTCGACTACACCAAGGGGTACAAGTTCTCCACCTACGCTACGTGGTGGATTCGCCAGGCCATCACCCGCGCCATGGCCGACCAGGCCCGCACCATCCGCATCCCGGTGCACATGGTCGAGGTGATCAACAAGCTGGGCCGCATTCAACGCGAGCTGCTGCAGGACCTGGGCCGCGAGCCCACGCCCGAGGAGCTGGCCAAAGAGATGGACATCACCCCGGAGAAGGTGCTGGAAATCCAGCAATACGCCCGCGAGCCGATCTCGTTGGACCAGACCATCGGCGACGAGGGCGACAGCCAGCTTGGCGATTTCATCGAAGACAGCGAGGCGGTGGTGGCCGTCGACGCGGTGTCCTTCACTTTGCTGCAGGATCAACTGCAGTCGGTGCTGGACACGCTCTCCGAGCGTGAGGCGGGCGTGGTGCGGCTACGCTTCGGCCTTACCGACGGCCAGCCGCGCACCCTTGACGAGATCGGCCAGGTCTACGGCGTGACCCGGGAACGCATCCGCCAGATCGAATCCAAGACTATGTCGAAGTTGCGCCATCCGAGCCGCTCACAGGTCCTGCGCGACTACCTGGACTGAGAGCGCCCGCCGAGGCGACCAACGTAGCGGGCCCCCATGTCAGCTAGCCGCACCATGGTCTCGTCCGGATCGGAGTTCGAATCAGCCGTCGGCTACTCGCGCGCGGTACGCATCGGGCCACTCGTGGTGGTGGCCGGAACGACCGGCAGCGGCGATGATATCGCCGCTCAGACGCGAGACGCTCTGCGCCGCATCGAGATTGCGCTCGGACAGGCCGGCGCAACTCTGGCCGACGTGGTCCGTACCCGCATCTATGTGACCGATATTTCCCGCTGGCGCGAGGTCGGCGAAGTGCATGCACAGGCTTTCGGCAAGATCCGTCCGGTGACGAGCATGGTCGAGGTTACCGCGCTGATTGCGCCCGGCCTGCTGGTAGAGATCGAGGCCGACGCCTACGTAGGGTCGGCGGTTGCAGACCGAAATTCGGGAGCCGGCCCGAAGGACCCGTCACCAGCCGGTGGGTAGGCGGCGGCCCCAATCACAGCGCGCACCGGCAGTGGGCCGTAGAGATGCGGGAAAAGCATCGACCGCGGATCAGTAGGCACGCCCGGCTCCCAACGCACGGGTGAGTCGAGCGCCGCCGGGTCGATGTACAGCAGCACCAGGTCAGCACGGCCACGGTAAAGGCGGTTGGCGGGCAGGTGAACCTGCTCGAGTGTCGACAGGTGGATATACCCCGTCTTGTCGGACTCGGGATAGATCCCACCGCGTTCTCGGGCATGCGACCACTCCTGCACCCCGCATAGGTGCACCAGCATGGCAGGATCGGGCGTCATTCTCACCACCCTGCCCGATTGGCGGGGGCGAAAGTCGTGAGAAATGACACACCCGACAGCGGCCGGGGAACACGGCGAGAACCCCGAACGTCTGAGAAGGTGAAGATACCCGAGAACGGAGAGCCATGAACGCAACTCTGACCAGTCCTGAGCTGACTAGAGCAGACCGCTGCGACCGCTGTGGCGCTGCAGCTCGGGTGCGCGCCAAGCTGCCCTCCGGAGCCGAGCTTCTTTTCTGCCAGCATCACGCCAACGAGCACGAGGCGAAACTGACCGAGATGTCCGCCGTGCTGGAGGTCAGCGGGAGCGAATAGACCGAACTCACCCGTCCACAATGCCGGTAGCGCGCGCAGTTTTCGGTAATGCTGGACTGGTATGAGCGACCAGGTCCCCAAGCCACACCGCCACCACATCTGGCGAATCACCCGTAGGACTTTGTCCAAAAGCTGGGACGACTCGATCTTCTCGGAGTCAGCGCAAGCGGCTTTTTGGTCGGCCTTGTCTTTGCCGCCGCTACTGCTGGGAATGCTGGGCAGTCTGGCCTACGTTGCTCCGCTATTCGGCCCGGACACCTTGCCCGCGATTGAAAAGAGCGCGCTTTCGACGGCCCACAGCTTTTTCTCCCCCAGTGTGGTCAACGAGATCATCGAGCCCACCATCGGCGATATCACCAACAACGCCCGCGGTGAGGTGGCGTCGCTGGGCTTCTTGATCTCGCTGTGGGCAGGATCGTCGGCAATCTCGGCGTTCGTCGATGCAGTGGTGGAAGCGCACGACCAGACACCGCTACGCCACCCGGTCCGGCAACGCTTCTTTGCGCTCTTCCTCTACGTGGTGATGTTGGTGTTCCTAGTAGCGACCGCACCGGTAATGGTGGTGGGTCCACGCAAGGTAAGCGAGCACATCCCGGAGAGCTTGGCCAACCTGCTGCGCTACGGCTACTACCCCGCGCTTATTCTCGGTCTAACCGTCGGGGTCATCCTGCTATACCGGGTGGCACTACCGGTACCCCTGCCGACGCATCGGCTGGTCCTAGGCGCGGTGCTTGCGATAGCGGTCTTCCTGATCGCCACCTTGGGCTTGCGGGTCTACCTCGCGTGGATCACCCGCACTGGCTACACCTACGGAGCGCTGGCCACGCCGATCGCGTTTCTGTTATTCGCCTTCTTTGGCGGCTTTGCGATCATGCTCGGCGCTGAACTCAACGCCGCCGTCCAGGAGGAATGGCCGGCGCCGGCGACGCATGCCCACCGACTGGGCAATTGGCTAAAGGCCCGCATCGGCGTCGGCACGACGACGTATTCTTCGACAGCCCAGCACAGCGCCGTCGCTGCCGAGCCGCCGAGCTAGTCAGCCCTTCTTGAGGGTGTCGTAAATCCGCTTGCAATCGGGACAGACCGGCGAGCCCGGCTTGGGCGCGCGGGTAACGGGAAACACCTCGCCACACAACGCCACCACGTGGCTACCCATGACCGCGCTCTCAGCGATCTTGTCTTTCTTGACGTAGTGGAAGTATTTCGGTGTGTCGCTGCCGGTCCCGTCGTCGACGCGTTCGTCGGCGTCGGTACGTTCAATCGTCTGGGTCTGCATACCTGACATTGTGCCCTTGGCAGGAAAGCTCTCGAAGCCGGAGTGCACTGCATGTGGGACAGTAGAGTAATGAAGCACGGCTTGAGGCTGGGTTTCAATGGCCAGTTCGACGACTTCGACGACTTCGACGATAAGGGCCGGCCGGTACTGATTACTGCCGCCGCTCCCTCGTATGAGGTGGAGCATCGCACACGGGTGCGTAAGTACCTGACCCTGATGGCATTCCGGGTCCCCGCGCTCATTCTGGCCGCCATCGCCTACGGCGCCTGGCACAACGGACTGATCTCGCTACTGATCGTGGCAGCCTCGGTGCCGTTGCCATGGATGGCCGTTCTGATCGCTAACGACCGACCGCCGCGCCGCGCCGACGAACCCCGCCGCTTCGACGTCGCCCGCCGGCGCATCCCGCTGTTCCCGACCGCCGAACGGCCCGCACTCGAGCCGCGGCGACAGCCGGCAGAGCGGTCAGCCCCGCGGGGATTCGCCGACCACGGTTAGCCGTCTGTTGGCCGGCGTTCCGGGTTGTCGGCCACTGGCCACACTTCTCAGGACTTTCTCAGGTCTTCGGCAGATTCCTGCACGTCACAGGGCGTCAGATCACTGCTGGGTGGGAACTCAAAGTCCGGCTTTGTCGTTAAACCCCATGACAGTGCAAGCCGATCGGGAGGTCGCTATGGCCGATGCACCCACAAGGGCCACCACAAGCCGGGTTGACAGCGATCTGGATGCTCAAAGCCCCGCGGCGGACCTCGTGCGCGTCTATCTGAACGGCATCGGCAAGACGGCGTTGCTCAACGCCGCCGGTGAAGTCGAACTGGCCAAGCGCATAGAAGCCGGGTTGTATGCCGAGCATCTGCTGGAAACCCGGAAGCGCCTCGGCGAGAACCGAAAACGCGACCTGGCGGCCGTGGTGCGTGATGGCGAGGCGGCGCGCCGCCACCTGCTGGAAGCAAACCTGCGGCTGGTGGTATCGCTGGCCAAGCGCTACACGGGTCGGGGCATGCCGTTGCTGGACCTCATCCAGGAGGGCAACCTGGGTCTGATCCGAGCGATGGAGAAGTTCGACTACACAAAGGGATTCAAGTTCTCAACGTATGCCACGTGGTGGATCCGCCAGGCCATCACCCGCGGAATGGCCGACCAGAGCCGCACCATCCGCCTGCCCGTACACCTGGTTGAGCAGGTCAACAAGCTGGCGCGGATCAAGCGGGAGATGCACCAGCATCTGGGTCGCGAAGCCACCGATGAGGAGCTCGCCGCCGAATCCGGCATTCCAATCGACAAGATCAACGACCTGCTGGAACACAGTCGCGACCCGGTGAGTCTGGATATGCCGGTCGGCTCCGAGGAGGAGGCCCCTTTGGGCGATTTCATCGAGGACGCCGAAGCCATGTCCGCGGAGAACGCGGTCATCGCCGAACTGTTACACACCGACATCCGCAGCGTGCTGGCCACTCTCGACGAGCGTGAGCACCAGGTGATCCGGCTGCGCTTCGGCCTGGATGACGGCCAACCACGCACCCTGGATCAAATCGGCAAACTATTCGGGCTGTCCCGTGAGCGGGTTCGTCAGATCGAGCGCGACGTGATGAGTAAGCTGCGGCACGGTGAGCGGGCGGATCGGCTGCGGTCGTACGCCAGCTGAAGCTGGACATCCTGAGCCAGGTAGCAGACGGTATGCCCGCCGCGCCAGCGGCGGGCATACCGCTGCGGTGGGGCGGCGGGCAACCATTTTCGCAGCTGGCCAAGTAGACTCAGCTGCAATGGAGGGTGCTGAATGAACGAGTTGGTTGATACCACCGAGATGTACCTGCGGACCATCTACGACCTCGAGGAAGAGGGCGTGACGCCACTGCGTGCCCGGATCGCCGAGCGGCTCGACCAGAGCGGGCCGACGGTCAGCCAGACCGTGTCCCGGATGGAGCGCGATGGGCTACTTCGGGTGGCTGGCGATCGCCACCTGGAGCTCACCGAAAAGGGCCGCGCGCTGGCCATCGCCGTGATGCGCAAGCACCGCCTCGCCGAACGGCTCCTCGTCGATGTCATCGGGTTGCCGTGGGAAGAAGTTCACGCCGAGGCATGCCGGTGGGAGCACGTGATGAGCGAGGACGTCGAGCGACGGCTGGTCAAGGTGCTCAACAACCCGACCACGTCCCCGTTCGGCAACCCGATCCCGGGCCTGGTGGAACTTGGCGTGGGCCCGGAACCGGGCGCCGACGACGCCAACCTGGTCCGGTTGACCGAGTTGCCGGCCGGCTCGCCGGTCGCAGTCGTCGTCCGCCAGCTTACCGAGCACGTTCAGGGCGACATCGACCTGATCACGCGGCTAAAAGACGCCGGCGTGGTGCCCAACGCACGAGTAACCGTCGAAACCACCCCAGGCGGCGGCGTGACCATCGTCATCCCGGGCCATGAGAACGTCACCCTGCCACACGAGATGGCCCACGCGGTCAAGGTCGAGAAAGTCTGAGCTAACCCGCACCTACCCTGCGCGTTGACCGAACGCACGTCGAGGCGGCAGTCGTATTCCGAGTTGTTCAGCCCGTTGGTAGCCGGTGACCGCGATGTCACGGATGTGCTCAGGTCGCAGACCAGACTGCAGTGCCGTGTCCAGCATGCCCGCCATCCGATGGCCCGGCTCACAGCACAGCGCAGCCTGCAGCGAAACACCGGCCAGCGGCCCGTCACCGCGGGCATAGGCGCTGAACGCGAGCAACACCAGGGCCTCCACCCGCCACGGTTCGGGCAGCACCCGCGCCAGTAACGCCCACAATGACTCGGCCGCACCAGCATTCTCGCCGACGGCAAGGGCATACAGCATGTCGCGGACCCGCGCGTCGCCCAGTGCGCAACCCAGCCGCGCCAGCTCCGTGTCGGACAAGGACTGACCGTCTGCGACCCGGGCCGCGGCGGCCAGCGCATTTTCCACATCCTGGCGGCTGCAGCCGACCGAATCAGCACGGTGTGCGATCTCTCGGTCAGCCGCTTGGTGTCCTAGCGCAACGGCAAGCTCGGCGGAGCGCACAGGGTCGTCCACGGCGATGACGGCCTGCAGGTCGGAGCGCCGCGGGTAGAGCTGCCTGCCGTCCAGCACCGCCGCCATCGCCAACGGCGACGCCGACGGATCGTCGATAACGCCGCTGCAGCCGCAGCCGTCCACACAATGCCAGCGCCCGCCAGCGGCTACCCGGTCTACCACGTGCGCTGCCCATAGCACGATGTCGCGCTGCGACAACGCCGCCGCGAGCGCCGCGCACAGCTGCCGGTACTCCTCATTGCATCGCGGACACTGGGCTCCGTTCGCGTCAACGATCACCGCGATCGCGGCCGCCGGGTTCGCCGCGGCGACAAGTTCTGCGAGATGGCCAACCCGATCGGCGAGTTCATCACAGAGGTCGGCGCGCATCACCGACCCTAGTTCCCCCGCTGCCAACGACACCAGAACCAGCGATTTTTCCGGCACGAAGCCGAGGATGGCCGGTAGCGCGGCGATCAGTGTTGCAGGGCGGTTGAGTTCAAATTGTCCTCGATACTTCGTCATGAATGCCACGCTGACTACCGGCACCGTCAGCCGGTGCCCACGTCACGCGATCGAGCTGCCTTCCTGTGGACGAAGGCGTAACTGTGCGTTCTACTGTCATTTCATGGGGTCGATGCGTGAATACGACATCGTGGTGATCGGGTCAGGCCCGGGCGGACAGAAAGCCGCCATCGCCTCGGCGAAGCTGGGCAAGTCCGTGGCCATCGTCGAACGCGGCCGAATGCTCGGCGGCGTCTGCGTCAACACAGGCACGATCCCATCCAAAACGTTGCGTGAGGCTGTGCTCTACCTCACCGGCATGAACCAACGCGAGCTGTACGGCGCAAGCTACCGCGTGAAGGACCGGATCACCCCGGCCGACCTGTTGGCGCGGACCCAGCACGTGATCGGCAAGGAAGTCGACGTGGTGCGCAACCAGCTGATGCGTAACCGCGTCGATCTGATCGTGGGCCATGGCCGGTTCATCGACCCGCACACCATCCTCGTGGAGGACCAGGCCCGCAGGGAAAAGACCACCGTCACCGGCGACTACATCATCATCGCCACTGGCACCAGGCCGGCACGGCCATCCGGAGTCGAATTTGACGAAGAACGGGTGCTCGACTCCGACGGGATCCTCGATCTCAAATCGCTGCCATCCTCGATGGTCGTGGTCGGTGCCGGCGTGATCGGCATCGAATACGCCTCCATGTTCGCTGCGTTGGGCACCAAAGTCACCGTCGTGGAGAAGCGGGACAACATGCTGGACTTCTGCGACCCCGAGGTCGTCGAGGCGCTGAAATTCCACCTGCGCGACCTGGCGGTGACATTCCGGTTCGGCGAGGAAGTGACCGCGGTCGATGTCGGCTCTGCGGGCACCGTGACCACCCTGGCCAGCGGCAAACAGATTCCAGCCGAGACCGTAATGTACTCGGCGGGACGTCAGGGACAAACCGACCACCTCGACCTGCACAACGCCGGACTCGAGGTGCAGGGCCGCGGGCGGATCTTCGTAGACGACCGTTTCCAGACCAAGGTAGACCACATCTACGCCGTCGGCGACGTCATTGGCTTCCCCGCCTTGGCCGCGACGTCGATGGAGCAGGGGCGGCTGGCCGCCTACCACGCCTTCGGCGAACCAACCGACGGAATCACCGAACTTCAGCCGATCGGTATTTATTCGATTCCCGAGGTGTCCTACGTCGGCGCCACCGAGGTGGAACTGACCAAGAGCTCCATCCCATACGAGGTGGGAGTGGCCCGCTACCGGGAGCTGGCCCGCGGCCAAATCGCCGGCGACTCCTACGGCATGCTCAAGCTGCTGGTTTCCACCGAGGATCTCAAGCTGCTCGGCGTGCATATCTTCGGCACCAGCGCCACCGAGATGGTGCACATCGGGCAGGCCGTGATGGGATGCGGGGGCAGCGTCGAGTACCTGGTCGACGCGGTGTTCAACTACCCGACCTTCTCGGAGGCCTACAAGAACGCCGCACTGGACGTGATGAACAAGATGCGCGCACTCAACCAGTTCCGCCGCTGAGGGTGCCGAGCGGATGTGAATCCGTCTCGGCGCCCAAGTAGGCTTGCCAGCAAATTCGCCGCCGCCCACGAACGGTCGGCGTCGAACGTGGCCCCGCGCTTTTGGCGTTGTGCAGCACAGCGGCAGCCAGGGTTGGCTGTTCAATCATTGCTGTCCGCTGATTTGAGGGACACTGGTTACGGCACCTCGGCGACAACCCCGAGAGGAGGCAACACCCATGGCTCGCGATCAAGGCGCAGACGAAGCGCGAGAATATGAGCCGGGGCAACCCGGCATGTACGAGCTTGAGTTCCCGGCGCCTCAGCTGTCGTCGTCCGACGGCCGTGGTCCGGTGTTGGTGCACGCTTTGGAAGGTTTCTCCGACGCCGGCCATGCGATCCGGCTGGCCGCCGCCCACCTCAAGGCGGCCCTGGACACAGAGCTGGTCGCGTCCTTCGCGATCGATGAACTACTGGACTACCGCTCGCGGCGGCCATTAATGACTTTCAAGACCGATCATTTCACCCACTCCGATGATCCTGAGCTAAGCCTGTATGCGCTGCGCGACAGCATCGGCACCCCATTTCTGCTGCTGGCGGGTTTGGAGCCGGACCTGAAGTGGGAGCGGTTCATCACCGCCGTCCGATTGCTGGCCGAGCGCCTGGGTGTACGGCAGACCATCGGCCTGGGCACCGTCCCGATGGCCGTTCCGCACACACGACCGATCACGATGACCGCTCATTCCAACAACCGGGAGCTGATCTCCGATTTTCAACCGTCGATCTCCGAAATCCAGGTCCCGGGTAGCGCTTCCAACCTACTGGAATACCGGATGGCCCAGCACGGTCATGAGGTCGTCGGGTTCACCGTGCACGTCCCGCACTATCTCACGCAGACCGACTATCCCGCGGCCGCCCAAGCGCTGCTCGAACAAGTGGCCAAGACCGGTTCTCTGCAGCTGCCGCTGGCCGTGCTAGCCGAAGCAGCCGCAGAGGTCCAGGCCAAGATCGACGAGCAGGTCCAGGCAAGCGCCGAAGTGGCTCAAGTGGTGGCGGCCCTTGAGCGCCAGTACGATGCCTTCATCGACGCTCAGGAGAACAGGTCGTTGCTAACGCGCGACGAAGATCTGCCGAGCGGCGACGAGCTCGGTGCCGAGTTTGAGCGGTTCCTGGCTCAGCAGGCCGAGAAGAAGTCCGACGACGACCCGACCTAACGCCGCGAAAGCGGCCCACAAAACGGCCCCAGTCGGCCCGACAACAAGATTGGCGAGGATGACCGAGCGGAAGCGAAATCTTCGGCCAGTGCGCGACGTGGCACCGCCTACGCTGCAGTTCCGCACCGTCCACGGTTATCGGCGGGCATTCCGGATCGCCGGTTCCGGGCCGGCGATTCTGCTTATCCACGGGATAGGTGACAATTCCACCACCTGGAATGGGGTGCACGCCAAGCTCGCCCAACGATTCACCGTCATCGCTCCGGATCTACTGGGCCACGGGCAATCCGACAAGCCGCGTGCCGACTATTCGGTTGCGGCTTACGCCAACGGCATGCGGGACCTCCTCAGCGTGCTCGACATCGAGCGGGTGACCATCGTGGGCCA
Source organism: Mycobacterium tuberculosis H37Rv (assembly GCF_000195955.2). Lineage (GTDB taxonomy): Bacteria > Actinomycetota > Actinomycetes > Mycobacteriales > Mycobacteriaceae > Mycobacterium > Mycobacterium tuberculosis. Next base: position 3,028,427 of record NC_000962.3, read on the forward strand.
TTCGCTCGGCGGCGGGGTAGCAATGCAATTCGCCTACCAGTTCCCTCAGCTAGTCGACCGACTGATCCTGGTCAGCGCGGGCGGTGTCACCAAGGACGTCAACATCGTCTTCCGGTTGGCCTCGTTGCCCATGGGCAGCGAGGCTATGGCCTTGCTACGGTTGCCGCTGGTGCTGCCGGCAGTGCAAATCGCCGGGCGGATCGTGGGTAAGGCCATCGGTACCACCAGCTTGGGGCACGACCTGCCCAATGTGCTGCGCATTTTGGACGACCTGCCAGAGCCGACGGCTTCTGCGGCGTTCGGCCGCACCCTGCGGGCAGTGGTGGACTGGCGGGGGCAGATGGTCACCATGCTGGACCGATGCTATTTGACCGAAGCCATCCCGGTACAGATCATCTGGGGCACAAAGGATGTCGTGCTGCCAGTCCGTCACGCTCACATGGCGCATGCCGCCATGCCGGGCTCGCAATTGGAGATTTTCGAGGGCTCGGGACATTTCCCGTTTCACGACGACCCTGCGCGCTTCATCGACATCGTCGAACGCTTCATGGACACCACTGAGCCCGCCGAATACGACCAGGCCGCGCTGCGCGCGTTGCTTCGCCGGGGTGGCGGCGAAGCAACCGTCACCGGCTCGGCAGACACCCGTGTTGCAGTACTGAACGCCATCGGGTCCAACGAACGCAGCGCTACCTGATCACCACCGGGTCTGTTAGGGCTCTTCCCCAGGTCGTACAGTCGGGCCATGGCCATTGAGGTTTCGGTGTTGCGGGTTTTCACCGATTCAGACGGGAATTTCGGTAATCCGCTGGGGGTGATCAACGCCAGCAAGGTCGAACACCGCGACAGGCAGCAGCTGGCAGCCCAATCGGGCTACAGCGAAACCATATTCGTCGATCTTCCCAGCCCCGGCTCAACCACCGCACACGCCACCATCCATACTCCCCGCACCGAAATTCCGTTCGCCGGACACCCGACCGTGGGAGCGTCCTGGTGGCTGCGCGAGAGGGGGACGCCAATTAACACGCTGCAGGTGCCGGCCGGCATCGTCCAGGTGAGCTACCACGGTGATCTCACCGCCATCAGCGCCCGCTCGGAATGGGCACCCGAGTTCGCCATCCACGACCTGGATTCACTTGATGCGCTTGCCGCCGCCGACCCCGCCGACTTTCCGGACGACATCGCGCACTACCTCTGGACCTGGACCGACCGCTCCGCTGGCTCGCTGCGCGCCCGCATGTTTGCCGCCAACTTGGGCGTCACCGAAGACGAAGCGACCGGTGCCGCGGCCATCCGGATTACCGATTACCTCAGCCGTGACCTCACCATCACCCAGGGCAAAGGATCGTTGATCCACACCACCTGGAGTCCCGAGGGCTGGGTTCGGGTAGCCGGCCGAGTTGTCAGCGACGGTGTGGCACAACTCGACTGACGTAGAGCTCAGCGCTGCCGATGCAACACGGCGGCAAGGTGATCCTGCAGGGGTTGCCCGACCGCGCGCATCTGCAACGAGTACGAAAGCTCGTCGCCGTCGATGCGGTAGGAACGGTCAAGGGCGGTCACCTCTTTTGCGGTCGGGGCCAATCCGATCGACCCATCCGCGCGTGTGGACAATTCGAGTTCGATGACGTCACCGGTCACCGAATAGGTTCCAACCTCAATTTCGGTGATGCCGCTTGGATGGGCGAGAACGAGTTCAACGCAGCCCGGTCGGCAAACGCGGAGATACCCCGTCTCGGAATGCAGCGGCTTCCCGTCAGCTACCGCCCTGGTCTGCTGTGTGTACGTCAGAAACGGTTTACCCACATGGGCGAATACGACTTCCTCGAGGTATTCGAACGGCCGGATGGTGGGGTACTTGCCCGCACCGCGACCCGCCCAACTCCCCAGGAGGGGTGACAGCGCCTGCAGGGCAGGGGCCAGATCTCGGGTCATCGCCCGCTTGCGGGGGACAGGCATGCGGGAAGCCTAGCGCCGCGAGATCGGTCAGCTGTGGGCTGATAGGTTGCGGTGCGCGCGAAGCGCCTCAATCTCGCGCGCGAAATCGTCCGCGGAAGAAAACGACCGGTAGACCGACGCGAACCGTAGGTAGGCCACCTCGTCAAGCTCGCGCAACGGGCCCAGGATAGCCAGGCCGACATCGTGACTCGGAATCTCCGGCGACCCCGCGGCACGCACCGAATCCTCGACTTGCTGAGCCAGCAGGTTCAACGCATCGTCGTCGACCTGGCGTCCCTGGCACGCCCGGCGCACACCGCTGATCACCTTTTCCCTGCTGAAGGGTTCGGTAACGCCACTGCGCTTGACTACGGCCAGCACCGCGGTCTCTACGGTGGTGAATCGTCGTCCACATTCGGGGCACGACCTCCGGCGCCGGATCGCCTGGCCTTCATCGGTTTCCCGGGAATCGATCACCCGCGAATCGGGATGCCGGCAGAACGGGCAATGCATGGCCGCTCCTTTGCCGTCTTGACATCCGGGTATCACAGACGACTCCGAGCGTACCTGTGTGCTCCCGCGGGTAGCCACTGCAGTCACGACTGATGCGCATATTGCGTCGCGGTCACCCAGTAACGTTGACACAGAACGGTTTTCGCGGACACCGGGATGGCCTCAGCCAACCGGAGCGATCAGCGTCTGACCCACGGCCAATGCCGGTGTCTGCAGGCCGTTGAGTTCACGGATGCGGTCGGCAACCTGGCGGGTCGGAGCGTTCGGCGCCACCCGGACCGCCACGTCATACAGGGACTCCCCCGTTTCCACCCGTACCACGGCAAGCCTGTCGGGCACCCGACCGGTCGAATCGGCCGACCCGTCGGCCGAACCGCCGGTGATCATCTGCCCGAACTGCGCCACCAAACCAAGCCAGAGAGTAATCGCCGCGGCAAGCAGAGCCAGCCCCACCGTCGTGGCCGGCGGGACGGGCCTGCTGCCATGCCCAGTCCTCGACATCCCGACCCCGGTGCGGTGGTAGCGCAGCGGCGCACCCCCCGGCCTCGATCGGCCGGGCCTGCGCGATTGCGCCGGCTCAGCGCGGCGCCAGCGAGGTCCATCGAGCGGGCCCCGCAGATTGAGCGGATCGGGGGTATGCGGTGGCCGGACCGGTGTCATGTTCGCTCCTCCAACTCAGACGGTAATCGCTCGCGTGTTCGACACTGTAGTCACTCATGTGTTCGATATCCGAACATTTGATCGAAGCGTGTCGCACGCGCAAAACGGTAGACCACACCACCGACACGTTTCGGTTGGAGCCGGACTTCCGGCGCGAAGGCCCAGCCACTCCTCGTGCCCTCCCGCGACCGGAACACGCCTGTCGAACACATGTTTGATTCTTGGTGCGAATGCGACTACATTCATTGCCATGAACGACAGCAACGACACCTCGGTTGCCGGCGGAGCCGCTGGTGCGGACAGCCGGGTGCTGTCCGCAGATTCGGCGCTGACCGAGCGGCAACGCACTATTCTCGACGTCATCCGCGCGTCGGTCACTAGCCGCGGATATCCGCCGAGCATCCGGGAAATCGGCGACGCCGTTGGTCTGACGTCGACGTCTTCGGTGGCGCACCAGCTGCGCACCCTGGAGCGCAAGGGCTACCTACGCCGTGACCCGAACCGCCCCCGCGCCGTCAATGTGCGCGGTGCCGACGACGCCGCCCTACCGCCGGTGACCGAAGTGGCCGGCTCGGACGCCTTACCGGAACCCACCTTTGTCCCTGTCCTGGGACGTATCGCGGCCGGCGGCCCGATCCTTGCCGAGGAAGCCGTTGAAGACGTCTTCCCGCTGCCGCGTGAGCTGGTTGGCGAGGGCACCCTGTTCCTGCTCAAGGTGATCGGTGACTCGATGGTCGAAGCCGCGATCTGCGACGGTGACTGGGTGGTGGTGCGACAGCAGAACGTCGCCGACAACGGCGACATCGTTGCGGCCATGATCGACGGTGAGGCCACCGTCAAGACGTTCAAACGCGCCGGCGGTCAGGTGTGGTTGATGCCGCACAACCCGGCCTTCGATCCCATCCCGGGCAACGACGCGACGGTGCTGGGCAAGGTCGTCACGGTGATCCGCAAGGTCTGATGCTGATCCGCGTGCAGGCTGTCAATCCGCCCTAATGAAGCCGTTGACTTGTGCCACTTCTTCACTGGCGAACCAGAGTTCGGCCAGCGTGTCGTGGTATAGCGCACTGCCGGGTGGGTAATACAGGCCGAAGCTCACACTGGCTTTGACGGGATAGCCGTTCGGCATCTGGTATGGGTCCTCGAGCGGCAGATGAATTGCCGGGCGCACGCCCGCACTCGGCGGTTCCGGCGGTTCTGCGGCCGCGTGCCGCCCGCCTCTGTCTTCAGCTGCGGATACAGCCGCCGCCGGCAACCCAGTGTCAGCAAGATCGGCAGCGTGGACATCGGGCGGCACCGCTTCAGGCGCCACTGCTTCCGGAACAAAGGCTTGCGGAACGAAAGTCTCCGGAACCACTCGCTCAGGAACAATGAGATCGGGACCGACTTCGGAAAGGTCGGCCTGCGACACAACGGGTGTCGGCGTGGTGTCCACCGCATCGGTGTCTTCCTCCTCGACCCCGACGTTGCTGGGGCCGGACAGCAAGTCGCTGCCGTAGCCCTCCTCACCCGGAAGATGCTCGGCATCACCGACAGCCGCCCCGGCGCCGCGCGGCCAGCTGACCCGCGGTGTGGACCCGGCGTCCGGCGCCACAGGTTCCGGCGGGAACTGGTCGCCGAAACCGAAATGCTCTGAACCGAAGTCCTCGTCGGGCGGCCAGTCTCCATCAGCGGCGGTACCGTACTCGACATCCCCAGCGCGGTCATCGTCGTAAGCAGCGGCGTCGTACCCACGTCGACGCCGACGCAATCCGAACACCACCAACGCCACCATCACGACCAGGAGCACCCCCAGGGCGGCGGCCCCTAACCACCACCAATGCCAGGTGAACTTCTTGCCGGGTGGGGGCATCGCCGAAGTACTTGGCTGGTTCTGCCCTGACACCTGCAGACCGGACAGCAAGGGCGCTAGGTTAGCGGGATCCGTAGTGAATGTGTTTTTTGCACGGTTCCACGAAATCATGCCGCCGGTGAATTTCTGTGAGACAACATCGCCGTCGACGGTCTGGTCGCCGACCGGGGCGCCGAGCTTGCCGTTGGGGCCGCGCAGCTTGTCCCACGCGGCCACCATGGCTCCGCGCACGACGAACGCGCCGTGGTCCGGAGTCCAGAAAATCACCGGCTTGTCGGCCGCGGAGAACCTGACGATCCGGCTGGAGGGCCCAAAACCACCATCAGTTTCGTTGGCGATGGGGAAACCCAAGTCGCTGCTGACCGGTCCGCCCAGCGACTCGTACTTCGCCAGGATTTCACCCTCGACGGCGTTTGCACCGGTTGCCGGGCTGAAGAAGACCTTGCCACCGACGAAGTCCTGGGCGATACCGTCTCCGCCGATCGGGTACTGCCCACCCTTCTTGGCGCCCAGCGGACCTGCGGCACCACCTGCTGCGCGCCAGGCCATGTTGATCGCCGCGGAAGGATCGATCGCTACCTGCAAACCCTTCAGCTGCTCGGCCAGCACCGCCGGAACGGTGGTGAACTCCTTGGTTGCCCGGTTCCAGGAGACTTCACCACCGCTGAACTTCTGGGCGGTGACCTCGCCGTCGTAGGTTTCATCCCCGACCGGGGCACCCAGCACGCCACCCGAGCTGCCGAGCTTGTCCCACGCGGCATTCAGCGCGCCGCGCACGACGAACGCACCGTGTTCAGGCGTCCAGAAAATCACCGGGTTGTCGGCCGCGGAGAACGTGCTCACGCGACTGTCGGGTCCGGCAAGGCCGGGCACCTCGTTGATGGTCGGGAATCCCAGATCGCTGTCGGCTGCACCGCCCAGCGACTCGTATTTGTCCAGGAGCGGGCCGTAGAGGTATTTGGCACCGGTGGCCGGGGTGAAAAACATCTTGCCGCCGGCGAAGTCCAGGGCGAACCCGTCGCCTATCGGGTAAACGTCACCTTTCCGGACACCAAGTGTTGAAGTGTCACCACCCGCCTTCTCCCACGCGGCCATCATGGCGTCCTCGGCATCGCCCATCGGCGAAGCCGCCACCGTGGGCGCCAGCAACACGGCGGTCACCGCCGTGGCCGCCAAGCCGAGCAGCGTACGCCCGATCAGCGTGCTCAATTGACCTCTCTGCCCGTTCACCAAGCCTCCCAGCCGATGCCCTGCCTAGCCCGCCAGCCGGTGGATCTCCCACCGTGGGCCGGTCCCCGCTGCGGTCCGTATTGTCCCCGGGCTCGCATAACATTGCTCCAGCGAACGACGATTGCGAAGTCCAATCGCAAATATTACGAAAACGGATACCCAGCCGATGTCAAATTGATGCCGGGGCACGCTGCTGTGGTGAGCAACCGGGCTGCAGCCCGGGCCGGGTTTGCGTTACCGTGCCGGAAACGACAACCGGACTGATGCGGTGAGAGGAATCCCGGCTGACATGGGTGCTTCCGGCCTGGTCTGGACCCTCACCATCGTCCTGATCGCCGGCTTGATGTTGGTCGACTACGTCCTCCACGTACGCAAGACCCATGTACCGACGTTACGTCAGGCCGTCATCCAGTCGGCGACCTTCGTGGGGATAGCGATCCTGTTCGGCATCGCAGTGGTGGTGTTCGGCGGCTCAGAGCTGGCGGTCGAATATTTCGCCTGCTACCTGACCGACGAAGCCCTGTCGGTCGACAACCTGTTCGTATTTCTGGTCATCATCAGCAGCTTCGGGGTGCCTCGTCTCGCGCAACAAAAGGTGCTGTTGTTCGGTATCGCGTTTGCGCTCGTCACGCGCACCGGATTCATCTTCGTCGGCGCCGCGCTCATCGAGAACTTCAACTCGGCCTTTTACCTGTTCGGCCTGGTCCTACTGGTCATGGCGGGCAACCTCGCCAGACCCACCGGGCTAGAAAGCCGCGACGCCGAAACGCTCAAGAGGTCCGTCATTATCCGGCTAGCCGACCGCTTCTTGCGGACCTCACAGGACTACAACGGAGACCGGTTGTTCACGGTCTCGAACAACAAGCGAATGATGACCCCGTTGTTGCTGGTCATGATCGCCGTGGGTGGCACTGACATACTATTTGCGTTCGATTCGATTCCAGCACTTTTCGGCCTGACCCAAAACGTCTATCTGGTGTTCGCCGCCACCGCGTTCTCGCTGTTGGGCCTGCGCCAGCTGTACTTCTTGATCGACGGCCTGCTGGATCGGCTAGTCTATCTGTCTTACGGGTTGGCCGTGATTCTTGGCTTCATCGGCGTCAAACTGATGCTGGAAGCATTGCACGACAACAAGATTCCGTTCATCAACGGCGGCAAGCCGGTCCCGACCGTGGAGGTGAGCACCACCCAGTCGTTGACGGTGATCATCATCGTCCTGCTGATCACGACCGCGGCGTCGTTCTGGTCGGCGCGCGGACGGGCGCAGAACGCCATGGCGAGGGCCCGGCGGTATGCAACCGCATACCTCGACCTGCACTATGAGACCGAGTCGGCCGAACGCGACAAGATCTTTACCGCACTGCTGGCCGCTGAACGCCAGATCAACACTCTCCCAACGAAATACCGCATGCAGCCCGGACAGGACGACGACCTGATGACGCTGCTGTGCAGGGCCCATGCCGCGCGCGACGCGCACATGTGAGCCCGCGCTAGCTGAGGGCTAGCTGCGCCTAAACACCCAAGCCACGACCGATGATCTCTTTCATGATCTCGGTCGTGCCACCGTAAATCGTCTGTACCCGCGAATCGAGATAGGCCCGGGCGACTGGGTATTCGCGCATGTAGCCGTACCCACCGTGCAGCTGCAGACAGCGGTCGTTCAGATACACCTGCTTCTCGGTGGCATACCACTTGGCCATGGCGGCCTGCTCTGCCGTCAACTTCCCCGCCAGGTGCAGCTTAATGAATTCGTCGACCATGATGCGCACCACAGTGGCCTCGGTTGCCAGCTCGGCCAGCAAGAATCGGCTGTTCTGGAAGCTACCGATCGACCTGCCGAACGCCTTGCGCTCCTTGGCGTACTGCAGTGTCTGCTCCAGCACGGATTCCATCCCCGCGGCCGCCATGATGGCGATCGAGATCCGTTCTTGCGGCAGGTTCTGCATCAAGTAGATGAACCCCATCCCCTCCTGGCCGAGCAGGTTTTCGGCTGGAACCGCCACGTCGGTGAAGGACAGCTCGGCGGTGTCCTGGGCGTCCAACCCGATCTTGTCCAGCTGGCGGCCGCGTTCGAATCCAGCCATGCCGCGTTCGACGACCAACAAACTGAACCCTTGCGCACCCTTTTCGGGATCCGTCTGCGCCACCACGATCACTAGGTCTGAATTGATCCCGTTGGTGATGAACGTCTTTGACCCGTTTAGCACGTAATGATCACCGTGTTTGACGGCACGGGTGGTGATACCTTGCAGGTCACTACCGGTTCCGGGCTCGGTCATCGCGATCGCGGTGATCAATTCCCCGGTGCAGAAGTTGGGAAACCAGCGCCGCTTCTGCTCTTCGGTGGCCAGCGCCAGCAAGTACGGCGCCACGATGTCGTTGTGCAGGCCAAAACCGATCCCGCTGTACCGTCCGGCGCAGGTTTCCTCGGTGATGACCGTGTTGTACCGGAAGTCCGCGTTACCCCCACCGCCATACTCCTCGGGCACCGCCATGCCCAGAAATCCCTGCTTGCCGGCCTCCAGCCACACGCCGCGGTCGACGATCTTGGTCTTTTCCCATTCATCGTGATAGGGCGCGACGTGGCGATCGAGGAACGCCCGGTAAGACTCGCGAAACAACTCATGTTCGGGTTCGAAAAGTGTGCGCTGGTACTTGGTGGCACTGCCCATGGATGCCCTCCGGGGAAGAAAATTCTGGTGCCCAACAATACCAACCGGGCGGTTGGTCGGCAGGTAGCCGGGGCGCGCCAGCCGCTGCGAGCGTAACGCCACGGCGAGCTTGCGTGCACCGAATTCGCCGTGGCGTTACGCTCGCGGCGCAAACTCGCGCAAGGTGGCAGCCAGCGCCTCCGGGACACGGGCCTTGATCCGGGTGCCCTCGGGCTTGTGCTCCGCCTGCTGTATCCGCCCATCGGCGTGCACACGGGCCACCAGGTCGCCGCGGTCGTACGGGATCACCACGTCGACGGCGGTGTCGGCGGGCACAACCAGCTCGGCCATCCGCCGTCGGAGCGCATCGATACCGTCGCCGGTGCGGGCGGAAACGAACACCGCGCCGGGCAGCCCGTGCCGCAGCTTGGCCAGCATCAGGTCGCTAGCGACGTCAACCTTGTTCACTACCAGCAGCTCGGGCGGCGGATCGCCGTCATGGTCGGCGATCACCTCGGAGATCACCTGACGGACCGCGTCGATCTGGGCTAGCGGGTGGCCGTCGGATCCGTCCACGACGTGGACCAATAGATCGGCGTGCACGACCTCCTCCAGCGTGGAGCGAAACGCCTCGACCAACTGGGTGGGCAGGTGCCGCACAAAGCCGACGGTGTCGGTGAGCACGACTGGCCTACCGTCACCGAACTCCGCGCGCCTGGTGGTGGGTTCCAGGGTGGCAAACAGCGCGTCCTGTACCAGCACCCCGGCCCCGGTCAGCGCGTTGAGCAGGCTGGACTTACCCGCGTTGGTGTAGCCGACAATCGCGATCGACGGCACGTCACTGTGCCGGCGACGGCTGCGCTGGGTGTCGCGGACCTGTTTCATGGCCCTGATGTCGCGCCGTAACTTGGCCATCCGCTCGCGGATGCGGCGTCGGTCAGTCTCGATCTTGGTCTCACCGGGACCGCGCAGACCCACCCCGCCACCACTGCCACCGGCGCGACCGCCCGCCTGCCGTGACATCGACTCACCCCAGCCGCGCAGCCGCGGCAGCATGTACTCCATCTGAGCCAGCGACACCTGGGCTTTGCCCTCCCTGCTGGTGGCATGCTGGGCAAAGATGTCGAGGATCAGCGCGGTGCGGTCAATAACCTTAACCTGCACAGCCTTTTCCAAGGCGGTCAACTGCGCCGGCGACAGTTCGCCGTCGCAGATGACGGTGTCGGCGCCGGTCGCCACGATCACTTCGCGGAGTTCGGCCGCTTTGCCCGAGCCGATGTAGGTCGACGGGTCGGGCTTGTCGCGACGCTGGATGAGTCCTTCGAGCACCTGGGAGCCGGCGGTTTCGGCCAATGCCGCCAGCTCGGCCAGGCTTGCCCGGTTGTCAGCCGCGCTGCCCTCGGTCCACACTCCCACCAACACCACCCGCTCCAGGCGCAGCTGGCGGTACTCCACCTCGGAGACGTCGGCAAGCTCGGTCGACAACCCGGCAACCCGGCGCAGCGCCGATCTGTCCTCGAGTGCGAGCTCACCGAGGCTCGGTGTGAAGTCCGAAAGGCCCGTCTGGGGCGGATCTGGATATGTCATAGCCAGTACCCGATGGTGGCACGTGGCAGCTGGCCGCGCATCTGAATTTGCCGGCATAAGCCGCTGCCTGGGATCACCCCATCGCGTTCCACCAATCGTCAGCGAGATCTCCGCGGGCCACCAACACTGACGGCCCACGCAGGAAGCTGGTGGCATCGGTGACGGTAACCACGACCTCTCCGCCCGGCACGTGCACGGTGAGCGTTCCGGTCGGCGAGCCCACCGCCGCCAACGCGGCGACCGCGGCCGCAACCGTCCCGGTGCCACACGAGCGGGTTTCCCCCACGCCGCGTTCGTGAACCCGCATCCAGACCGCCCCGTCGACCGGCGCGGTGAGTACCTCGACATTGACCCCGTCGGGGAACTGCGCACCATCGAAACTCACCGGCGCACCCACGTCCAATGCCGCCAGGCCGTCGACGGTCAGCTGGGAATCCACGCACGCCAGATGCGGGTTACCCACATCGACGGCCAGGCCGTGAAACCGCCTGCCACCAACAACAGCCTCCCCTGCGCCCAATCTGTTGGCCTTGCCCATGTCGACGGAGACGTCGGCGTAGGCCGCCTCGACGTGGTGGCAGGTGACTGGTCGCGGTCCGGCCAGTGACCCTACGACGAACTCGTCGCGAACCTCCAGGCCACTGGCACGCAAGTAGTGCGCGAACACTCGCACACCGTTGCCGCACATCTGGGCTGCCGACCCGTCGGCGTTGCGGTAATCCATGTACCAGTCGGTCACGCGGACACCCTCGGGCAGGCTGTCCAGCACTCCTACCGCCTGGGCGGCTCCGGCGGTCGTAACCCGCAACACCCCGTCGGCGCCCAGCCCCTTCCGCCGGTCGCACAATGCCGCCACCCGGGCAGCGGTGAGCACCAACTCGGCGTCGACGTCAGGCAGCAACACGAAGTCGTTCTGGGTACCGTGGCCCTTCGCGAAGATCATCTGCGCCACTCCTCAATCACCAGATCAGGTTACGTGCCGCCATAACCGCACGGCGTCGTCGACCAGTCGTGCGCGGTCCGGTGAGCTGGCCACACCGGCGTCGAGCCAGTGCACCCGGTGGTCTCGGCGAAACCAGGACCGCTGCCGTCGCACGTAGCGGCGGGTGCCCAGGTACGTCTGCTCCCGCGCGGCGCGCATCATGTCAGCTCCAGCACCGGCGTCCAGAGCGGCTATTACCTGCGCGTAGCCCAGCGCGCGTGACGCGGTGACCCCCTCGCGCAGACCATTGCGGAGCAGAGTGCGTACCTCTTCAACCAGGCCCTGATCAAACATCAGGTCGGTGCGACGGGCCAACCGCTCGTCGAGAATCGTTGTCTGACAGTCCAACCCGACGATAACCGTGTCCCACCGCGGCGCACCGATGCGTGGCGCGGACGCGGCAAATGGCTGCCCGGTGAGTTCGACCACCTCGAGCGCCCGCACCGTGCGCCGGGCATCTGTGGGCAGGATTGCCGCGGCTGCAGCCGGGTCTCGGCGGGCTAACTCGGCGTGCAGCCGATCCACCCCGACCTCGGCCAGACGCCGCTCCCATCTCGCGCGTACTGAAGGATCGGTTGCGGGAAACGACCAGTCGTCGAGCAGGGATTGGACATACAGCATCGAGCCGCCCACCACGACCGGCACCGCTCCCCGGGCTGCGATCGCCTCGATGTCCGCCGCGGCGGCCCGCTGGTAGCGCGCCACGGTCGCGGTTTCGGTGACATCCAGGACATCGAGTTGATGATGCGGGATGCCACGGCGCTCGCTGACGGGCAGCTTCGCCGTCCCGATGTCCATGCCGCGATACAGCTGCATCGCGTCGGCGTTCACGATCTCCACGCTCACCCTGGCGCCGAGCCGCGCGGCGACGTCGAGCGCCAACTGGGACTTGCCGGCGCCCGTCGGTCCGATAATCGCCAACGGTCTCACGGCTGCCAGACACCGGCGAAATACCCCACGCCGTGTGGCGCTCCTCGGTAGAACTCCTTGGCCGATCGCGGTCCTGGCTCGGCCAGGCCGGCCAGCACCTGAAATGCCACCCGCCCAAGCACCTGTGCGGGCAGCCGGGTCAAGACGGCGAGGTCGCCGCTGGCCAACGCGTCGTCGAGAGCCCGCTGCATACCGGCGCCGTCGGGGTCATAGCCGCCGGGAGCGCGGGGCGTCAGGGTGTTCAGGCCGTCGGCGACGACTAGTACCCCGATCGGATCGGGCTCCCGGTCGATGTCGGCTCGCAGTTGCCTGCCACGTGCCACCGCGGCATCGGAACCGTGGTCGCTGGCATAGACGTGGACCTGTGCCCTGGCCTCAGGCCGGGCCTGGCCCCGTACCCAGGCGGTAAGTAGCGCACACAGGGGTAATTCCACCGGAACGGCAACTCCGTCACCGTCCTGCGGCGCGAGCCCGACTCGCACGTCGGCGCCGAAGCCCGCAAAGGTGCCGACGTCGGTGGGGCGCACGACGTCGTCGGCGCGCCCGGTTCCGACAGCAATCCAGCTTTTCGGCAACAAGGAGGCCGCCGCGATCACCGCGGCCCCCAAATCGGCCAGCTCGGCAGCGGCGGCTCCGGCCAGTTCGGGAACCAACACCGGCGCGGACGGAACGATCCCGATGGCGCTCAACACAACACAAAGCTAACGCCTTGGCGGGCGGATTCGGCCTCGTGGAGCAACGGCTGCAAAGAGACCGTGCTGAGAGGCCGACACTGTCCCGCGCTCATTGGCCAGAGACGGTCAACGAACCGCAAGCTGGCCCGCGGCCCCCAATTCGCCGGCGGAAACCGTCATCATCGCGACCTCGTCACGGGCCAAGGCTACGGTCGCGACAACCACCACCACTACCGCTGCCACCAGCGCGACCAGGGCCACCCGGCCGGTGTGCAGCACCTCATCGAGCACGGTGATCCCCAGCACCGAAGCGATCACCGGCCTCGCCACGGTGATCGTCGGCAACGAGGCGGTTAGCGCGCCCACCCGCAACGACGACTGCTGAAGCATCAGCCCGATCGGTAGAACCAGGATCCAGGCATACAACGCGGGGGTCCGGATCAGTGTCGCGAACCCCTCGCCGAGCTCCGTCACGACCCCTTTGGTCAGCACGGTGAATACCGCCAACGTTGCCGACGACGCCACCGCCAGCAGCACCGCGGACAGCGAACCCGAGGCAATCCGTGCACCAACCACACAAAGCACCACCGCCGGAACAACCACGACAGCAACCACCGCCCAGGTCGAGAAGGGGGCCCGAGTAGTGCCGGCCGCCGGGTTGCCCGACATGACGATGACGGCCACCGCGCCGGCCAGCAATACCGCCCACATCCACTCCCTGGGAGTACAGCGGTGATGAGTCAACCGAGCATCGATCAGCAGCGCGAACAACAGTGCGGTGGCCTGCAGCGACTGCACCAACACCACCGAACCCATCGTCAGCGCAATGGCCTGCAGGGTGAAACTGGCGACTGCGGCCAGGCTGCCCAGCCACCACAGAGCGTGACGCAAAGAGAGGTGGAACAACGTGAAATGGCCGACATATTCTTCAGCGGTGACCTGTCGCGCGGACCGCTGAAGTGTCACATACCCGATCCCGGCCAGCAACGCGGCGCCCAGCGCCAGAATGGTCGCGAATTCGACGCTGGCCATAGGTGACCTCCCACCGACATTCGGCCCGGAAGCTGACTGATACATCTCGATTTAAGCAGTTGTTCAATGATGATGAACTGGCGCCAGACAAATATCACAACAAAACGTTGCGCGCAGACGCGTGCTTCGTCATCGGCTTCGGAATTCTGCGGCATATTCGCTGCGCCGGGATTGATGAGGAATTGCCATCATGGTGGCTCGGCCCCAAGTGCGGTCGGCGGGTCGGCCGTGCAATTGACCGTTGCTTACGGCCCTCAGCGCTTCCACGGGAGGTGCGCGAGTAACAGCTCGGTTCGGCCCCTTACTACCGGCGGCAGCTGGACCCCGACCTCGATCAGCTCTACGGATGGCGGAAAAGCACAGGGCCATGACACCCACGATCGGCAAATATCGCGACGAACAGTCTGTCAAGCGGCCTCAATACTTGCTTCAATACTGTTGGAAACGGTGGCAGGACCGGGTGAGGGCATCGGGCCGACCACATCGGTGCCGCTTCGCGCGGCAGATGCGCGGCATACGCGCGAAGGGTTGCAAGGTAGGTGACAAGCGCATGACGGCCGACGAGCCCCGCAGCGACGATTCGTCCGGGTCGGCCCCCCAACCGGCTGCCACGCCGGTGCCCCGCCCGGGACCGCGTCCCGGCCCCCGGCCGGTGCCGCGACCCACCTCCTACCCGGTGGGTGCGCACCCTCCCAGCGACCCGCACCGTTTCGGCCGTATCGACGACGACGGCACGGTGTGGCTGGTCAGTGCGAGCGGCGAGCGTATCGTCGGCTCCTGGCAGGCCGGCGATCCCGAAGCCGCGTTTGCCCATTTCGGCAGGCGATTCGATGACCTGAGCACCGAAATCATGCTGATGGACGAGCGGTTGGCGTCCGGCACCGGCGACGCACGCAAGATCAAAGCCCATGCGATCGCGCTGGCCGAAACGTTGCCGACGGCATGCGTGCTGGGCGATGTCGACGCGCTGGCAGACCGGTTGACAAGCATTCGTGATCGCGCGGAGGTCATCGCTGCCGCCGACCGCTCCAGACGCGAGGAACATCGAGCCGCCCAGACCGCCCGTAAAGAGGCGCTGGCCGCCGAAGCCGAGGAGCTGGCCGCCAACGCGACACAATGGAAGGTCGCCGGTGACCGGCTGCGGGCAATCCTCGATGAATGGAAGACGATTAGCGGTGTGGACCGCAAGGTCGATGACGCGCTGTGGAAGCGCTACTCGACGGCCCGCGATACGTTCAACCGGCGGCGAGGGTCCCACTTCGCCGAATTGGACCGTGAGCGATCCGGCGTCCGGCAAAGCAAGGAACGGCTTTGTGAACGGGCCGAGGAGTTGTCCGAGTCGACGGACTGGACCGCCACCAGCGCGGAGTTCCGCAAGCTGCTCGCCGACTGGAAAGCGGCGGGACGCGCGAGCAAGGATGTGGACGACGCCCTGTGGCGTCGCTTCAAGGCCGCGCAGGACTCCTTCTTCACGGCTCGCAATGCCGCCACCGCCGAGAAGGAGGCCGAGTTGCGAGCCAATGCCGACGCCAAGGAGGCGCTGCTGGCCGAAGCGGAGCGGCTCGACACGACAAACCACGAGGCCGCTCGAGCAGCGCTGCGGTCGATCGCCGAGAAGTGGGACGCGATCGGCAAGGTGTCGCGGGAGCGGGCCGCGGAGCTGGAGCGGCGACTACGCGCGGTCGAGAAAAAGGTGCGAGAAGCCGGCGAAGCGGATTGGTCCGACCCGCAGGCGCGGGCCCGCGCCGAGCAGTTCCGCGCCCGGGCCGAGCAGTTTGAACACCAGGCCGAGAAGGCAGCAGCGGCCGGTCGCACCAAGGAAGCCGACGAGGCGAAGGCGAACGCCGAACAATGGCGGCAGTGGGCCGAGGCAGCCGCCGACGCGTTGACCCGACGCCCCTAACGGTCGGTGCCGCGGTCGGGCGTTGTCCCGGCCTCGGAGTCCGTTTGCACGTGGTCCAGCAGCGTCTTGCACTGTTGTTGCGCGACGACGCGGCGACGCCGCTCCTCGGCTGCGAGCTGCACGATGGTGCGCGACCACACCACCTGGGCCCAGTGGAATGTCAACACGATCGCGGTGATCCAGGCGACGATGAGCCCGATACCGGGGCCGGGATGACCGGCGGCGACCGTCTGACGCGACCATACGGCCAGCAGCCCGGTACCGCTGGCCATCGCCGAACCCGCCAGCGCCACCCAAGCCAGCGCCCACCGCCGGGTGAGCAACGCCAGCATCGAGAAGCCAACGCCGAACACCAGCGCCAACCAGGCGAATACCCGCGAGGGCAGCGCGACGGCGGCCCTGCCGGCGCCGTGGCTGCTGAACAACACATCCCAGCCGCGCACGCTTCCGGTATGCGGCAGGATAAACGACCCCAACAGCACGAACACCAGGATTGCGACAACCAAAGCCCTCGCGCCTGGCTCGATTTCGCGCGCAACGCGGCGTTCTGCCGCCTCGATCTCAGCGCGGAGGGCGTCGAGATCCCCGGCGTCGTGTTCGTGGCTCATCATCTGCATCCTCCGGGCTTGGCCGCGCTGACCGGCAGCCCGACCCCAGGCATGCCCAGGCCGACGGCGCGCCCCGGCTGCCCGGCGGTGTGCGCGTCGCCGGCGCGGGTGCGGCGGTGGGTCAGGACGCCGGCGTCGGCGATGAGGTGGTGCGGCGCCGCTTCGGTGACCTTCGTGGTGATGACGTCGCCGGGACGCACGCGCGGCTGGCCGGCGGTGAAGTGCACCAGGCGCCCGTCGCGCGCCCGCCCGCTCATGCGCGCCGTGACGGTGTCCTTGCGCCCTTCCCCGGTGGCCACCAGCACCTCGACGGCCTGCCCGACCAGGGCGCGGTTGGCTTCCAGCGAGATTTGCTCCTGCAGCGCGATCAGGCGTTCATAGCGTTCCTGCACAACGGCTTTCGGCAGCTGTCCGTCGAGTTGCGCGGCCGGTGTCCCGGGCCGCTTGGAGTATTGGAAGGTAAATGCGGCCGCGAAGCGGGCCCGGCGCACCACGTCGAGCGTGGCCGCGAAGTCCTCTTCGGTCTCCCCGGGGAAACCGACGATCAGATCGGTGGTAATCGCGGCATGCGGGATGGCCGCCCGCACGCGCTCGATGATGCCGAGGTAGCGCTCGGCACGATAGGACCGCCGCATCGCGCGCAGGATCCGGTCGGATCCGGACTGTAGCGGCATGTGCAGCGCGGGGCAGACGTTGCGCGTCTGCGCCATCGCCTCGATGACGTCGTCGGTGAATTCGGCCGGGTGTGGGGAGGTGAACCGGACCCGCTCCAGCCCGTCGATGTCTCCGCAGGCCCGCAGCAACTCGGCGAAAGCTCCCCGATTACGGGGCAATGCGGGGTCGGCGAACGAGACGCCGTAGGCGTTGACGTTTTGGCCGAGCAGGGTGACTTCGAGCACACCGTCGTTCACCAAGGACCGCACCTCGGCCAGGATGTCTGCCGGGCTGCGGTCGACCTCCCTACCCCGCAGCGACGGGACGATGCAGAACGTGCAGCTGTTGTTGCAGCCCACCGAGATGGAAACCCACGCGGCATAGGCAGATTCGCGGGAGCTGGGCAGCGACGACGGGAACTGTTGCAGCGCCTCGGCGATTTCGACCTGGGCGACCTTGTTGTGCCGGGCGCGCTCCAGCAGCGTGGGCAAAGACCCGATGTTGTGGGTGCCGAAGACAACGTCTACCCACGGCGCCCTGCGCAGCACGGCGTCGCGGTCTTTTTGCGCCAGGCAGCCACCGACCGCGATTTGCATGTCGGGATTGGCGCGCTTGCGCGGGGCCAGATGGCTGAGGTTGCCGTACAGCCTGTTGTCGGCGTTCTCGCGGACGGCGCAGGTGTTGAACACCACGACGTCGGCCTCGGAACCGTCGGTCGCCCTCCGGTAGCCGGCCGCTTCCAGCAGACCCGCCAGCCGCTCGGAGTCGTGGACGTTCATCTGACAGCCGTAGGTGCGGACCTGATAGGTGCGCGCTGGCGCTCGCCGCACGGGCGGCCCGGCGCCCTCGCCGGTCACCCCCGCGGCGGCATCGTGCGCCACCATCGAAGTCACGGGGCCATGGTACGGCGGCTGGGCGGCTCGCGGCCCAGCGGATGGTGTCGCCTCGTCGCAGCATCGGGCTAGCGGGGACGCGCTCGACACGGTGGCCGATCACGGCTTCGCTGCACACCGGCTCGAAGAAGTCGGCCACGCGCATGAGGTAGTCGCGTCGTCACCGACACTATGGCTCGCTTGCCTCTAAAGCATCGCTTATGCCACAGACCAGACTTGTCGGAGCCGCTGTCTAGCATCGGGGACCGGGTGCTCGGCGCGGACAAACGTCATGAAGGGAATCGATAATGTCGGATCGCTCAGCGATCGAATGGACGGGGGCAACCTGGAACCCGGTCACCGGATGCGACCGTGTATCGCCGGGATGTGACCACTGCTACGCAATGACGTTAGCGAAGCGGCTAAAGGCGATGGGCTCCGACAAGTATCAAACCGATGGTGACCCCAGAACCTCCGGTCCGGGATTTGGCGTCACCATCCATCCCCGCAGTCTTGACGAGCCGTTCCGGTGGCGAAGCCCCCGCACAGTGTTCGTGAACTCGATGGCGGACCTATTTCACGCCAGGGTGGCGCTCTGGTTCATTAGGGAAGTGTTCGAGGTGATGCGAGCCACACCACAGCACACTTACCAGATCTTGACCAAGCGCAGCCTGCGACTGCGTCGCCTCGCTCACAAGCTGGAGTGGCCCTCGAACGTTTGGATGGGGGTGTCGGTGGAAAATGTCGACGCCTTCCGCCGTATCGAGGACCTACGACAGGTGCCCGCAGCAGTAAGGTTCCTCTCCTGCGAGCCATTACTCGGGCCCCTGGACGGAATAAATCTAGGTTCGATTGATTGGGTTATCGCCGGAGGCGAATCTGGTCCAAATTTCCGCCCGATCGATCCACAATGGGTTCGCCATATTCGCGATACCTGTACTGCCGCTGATGTCCCATTCTTCTTCAAGCAATGGGGCGGTAGAACACCAAAGGCATTTGGACGTGAACTCGACGGACGTTGTTGGGATGAAATGCCGCTTATTGAGATTAGAAACCCGGATCCTCGGACCACCAGCCGCGTGCACGCGGATCCCATGTTGGCGACGGCGCCCACAGAATCTGCCCAGCGTTCGAATCCTGGACAGCTAGTTCGCCAACGCTGAATAATCCCATCTCGCCACGGTCCTCGGACTCCTTCTGCTGTTTCGCGCTCTTGGCTTGCCGCATCATCTCTGGCTCCTTTTGAGCCGCCCGGTTGTACAGGTGGCACATGATCGCATCTCCGGCCCAGTGATCGGTCGCGAACACCATGTCAAAGATTGTGACCTTATTGTGCATCTGCATGGGAATACGATGCGAATACTTGTATCCCAGCTCATACTCCAGCTTGACGCGCATGAGATTAACCATCTCGGCACGGTAGGCAGGCGCAGTTAGATGGTGGCGCCATCGCGCTGCCTGTATCCGCTTCCAATCCGCGTCTCCGTACATGCGGGTGACCTGCTCGATAAACAGTTCCGCGTTCGTGCCCTTCACGCCCCGCGCGATCATGGTGGGTGACATCAACATCCATAGTTCGGTCTTGAGGTTACGAGGGTTCTGGCGAAAGGCGGCGACCTTATTGATCGTTTCCCAATGGACTTCAGCGGCCTGTTGGTCGATGAAAGCGAAGGTGGGCGCCCACCGCCAAGGGCCTAGTTCGGCAAGTGTTTCATCGATTGTTACGTTGGAATCGCCGGCCACAACGCGGTACCTACCGTCACCGGGAAAGCGGGTCCGAAGGGCGACGTCCAATTCAGAGGCAAGCGGGTTAAGCTCGCAAAACCGGAGCCGCGTGAAAGGTGGATCGGCTTTCATAGCGATAAGAGAAGAGCCATCAAATTTCTCTCCCATGTCGCGGTCTATGTTCTCGGGCTGGCCCGCCATCAAGTCGAGGTAAATTCGTTCACGAGAAGTCTGACTAGCCCTGTTGAAGGCCGGGAGGTACCCGGCAAGTATCTCCAGTTTGTTTCGCGTCCAATATGACCATTCTCTAGCCATCGAATCCCTTTAGACGCGTCGGCGCTCCCGCTCGGCGGCCAGCTCGGCGATAACCACCTCGCACGCCAAGGTCTGGCCGTACCCACGGCGCGCCAACATCGCCACCAGCCTGCGGCTCACCCGCGCTTCGTCGGTGCCGTCGTCGATCAGCACCTCCCGCCGCAGCCTGGCCCGTACCAGCTTTTCCGCCCGCCCCCGTTCGGCACCGGCGTCGATGCCCCCGAGCACCGTGGTGATCACGTCGTCGTCGACGCCCTTGGCGTGCAGCTCGGCAGCCAACGCGCGCTTGCTCTTTGCTGCGTTCGCCCGCCTGGACTGAACCCATTGTTCGGCGAAGTCGGTGTCATCCACCAGGCCAACGGCGGCCAGCCGATCCAATACCCGGTTGCCGATGTCTTCGGGGTAGCCGCGCTTGGCCAGCTGGCCGGCTAACTCGGCGCGGGTGCGGGATCGCGCGGTGAGCAGGCGCAGGCACAGTGCCCGCGCCTGCTCTTCGCGCTCAGAAGTCGACGGGGGCGGGCAGGACACCGTCATTTGAGGGATCATCGGTCACCACGGCACCAATGCCAAGCTTTTCCTTGATCTTCTTCTCGATCTCGTCAGCCACGTCGGCGTTCTCCACCAAGAAGTTGCGGGCATTCTCCTTGCCCTGGCCGAGCTGCTCGCCCTCGTAGGTGAACCAGGCACCCGACTTGCGGATGAGGCCCTGATCCACACCCATGTCGATCAGCGAGCCCTCCCTGCTGATTCCCTTGCCGTAGAGGATGTCGAACTCGGCCTGCTTGAAGGGGGGCGAACAGTTGTGCACGACAACCCCTTCGGCGACGAGGGTGTGCAGTTCCTCGACCTCGAGGTCGAACGTTCGTGCCCGCCGCGTTGGCAGCACTTCTCGGATCACGGAATAGCGGAGTTCTTCCGCCAGCATGTCGTGCAGGAATTTGTCATCCAGGGCATCCGCGAGCGCCTGCACGCGATCCCGACGAAGGCGGCTGGCACCTAAGACCTGCTTCATTCCACCGCGGGGGTCCCCGGAAGCTACACCGATCATGGCCGCGGCCTCCTGCGCGGTCACGCCGCGCTCGTCCAGATAATTCAGCACGGCATCGGTCATCTCTGCAGCCAGATATGTCGCTTGCGATCCACGACGCCGCCCCTGCGTGGCTTCTGGAATCGCCTGGATAAGCGCGGCACCGCGCGGCCCCCACATGGGAACTGACTCCGCGAATGCCGTGACGTTATCCATACCCGAGATCCGGACCTCGAACACTTGACGTTTGCTCTGGATCCGTCGACCGTTGACGATGCTCGGCCGCTTCTGGGTCGGATCGTAATCTCGAACGGTGCTCCCGACACCGAACCGCAGCAGCAGCCAATGAATCTGATGCGCGAGTTGTTCAGAGGTCGTCGTGTAACCGACCCGAAGTGCCCCGGTCTGTTCCCGGCTCACCCACCCGTCGCTTTCGAACAGGCCGAAGAGCAGATTGCCGACAATGTCGGCCGCGATGTCCGGCTCGAAGAACCAATTCGGAATCGTCTTCTCCCACGCGAGCTTGCCGTAGATACCGGCCTGCTGACAAAGGTCTGCCACACCGTTGCGCTCACCGGGTCGATGAGCGATCGCGAGTGAGATACGCCCCTGCGGATGGGCCGCGCAACCGAGCGTCGCAGCGATTCGCGTCACGTCGTCAATGAGCGCCCGCTGAACATTGATGAAGTTGATCGGAGTCTTGCCCCCCACCCAACCATCCCTGCCATCTCCGATCAGGTAGCCAAGCAGCCGGGCATGATCCGCCGGAATCGGCGCACTGTCACCGAATCCATCGAAGCGTCGCGGTTGCGCCACCCTGTCTCCCTTGCGGAGTTCCCCGGCGGCACGCCAGCCGTACTCTGTCAGCACCTTGTGATCGGGTGTCGCCCACACGATGGCGCCACCGGCGATCCGCAACCCGATCACATCCCGCGTTCCCTGGTCGAACCAGGACACCACGGGCCGCGCATGCAGCGTTCCGTCCTTGGCAGCAGCCACGACATGAATAGGCTTGCGCCCATCGACAACATCCTCGATGCGATGCGTTGTACCGGTGACCGGATCGAAGATCCGAGTGCCCTCTGCGAGGCACTTGTTCTTGACGACCTTGACCCGGGTGCGGTTGCCGACCGCGTTGGTACCGTCCTTGAGCGTCTCGACTCGCCGCACGTCCATGCGCACCGACGCGTAGAACTTCAACGCCTTTCCGCCCGTTGTCGTCTCGGGCGACCCGAACATCACTCCGATCTTGTCGCGGAGCTGGTTGATGAAGATCGCCGTGGTGCCCGAATTATTCAGCGCGCCGGTCATTTTCCGCAGCGCCTGGCTCATCAGCCGGGCCTGCAGCCCGACGTGGCTGTCGCCCATCTCGCCTTCGAGCTCCGCGCGCGGCACCAGCGCCGCCACCGAGTCGATCACCACGATGTCAAGCGCACCCGAGCGGATCAGCATGTCGGCGATCTCGAGTGCCTGTTCCCCGGTGTCCGGCTGGCTGACCAGCAGCGAATCGGTGTCGACACCGAGCTTCTTGGCATAGTCCGGATCCAGCGCGTGCTCGGCGTCGATGAACGCCGCAACACCACCGGCGGCCTGAGCGTTGGCCACCGCGTGCAGCGCCACGGTGGTCTTACCCGACGACTCCGGGCCGTATATCTCTATCACCCGGCCACGCGGCAGGCCGCCAATGCCCAGGGCCACGTCTAGTGCGATGGATCCGGTCGGAATGACCGAAATCGGCTGACGCGCCTCGTCGCCGAGGCGCATCACCGAACCTTTGCCGTAACTCTTCTCGATCTGGGCCACTGCCAGCTCGAGCGCCTTTTCCCGATCGGGGGTCTGCGTCATGGTGCCTCTCCTGTGGTCGGTGTTCGATTGACCGGTATCGGTCGGTTGGCCGTGACACTAGAGACAGCCACTGACAAGTCGGCTGCTCCGAATGATCACCACAGTAGCCGAACACCTGTTCGATTCAAGTGTGACACGCCGCGTGTGGCAACATCGCGTCCGCGCTCGTCGGCGCGTCGAACGCCCTGGCGGCGGTGCGGCCCGACTTGCGTGCGCGGCTGGTCCGGATCACCGACGATCTGCTCAACACCGCTAGCCTGGCCGGATCCGGCGTGCTCACCGGCCCGGATCTGACCTTTCGGCGTCGCAGCTGCTGCCTGTTCTACCGGGTACCCGCCGGAGGCAAGTGCGGCGATTGCCCGCTTTGACGAATGTGCAACCTCACCACCGATCGTGGGGAACGTCGAAGTCGGCGCACAATGCCCGCCAGACGTCGCGGGGCTCGACACCGTCCTCGATGGCCTGGGCGGCGCTACGGCCGTCGAAGCCGGTCAGCACGTGATCGAGCAGCACCGACGAGCCATAAGCCGCCCCGAAATGCAGGGCTACCCGCTCGTGGAACTCCGTCAGCCGCACGCCAGCCAACATACCCAGCGCGCTACCCCGCCAACGCAAGCGCGTCGTGGCAGACCCGCACCGGATCGGCCGCACCGGCGACGCTGGCGGCCGCCCGCCGCGCGGCCTCCCGGAACCTCGGCGACGACAACACCTCGTTGACCGCCGCCACCAGCGCGTCGGCGGTCAACGGCCGGATCAGCACCGCGCTACCCTGCCGGACTACCCGGTTGGCGATCTCCCACTGATCCCCGCCACCGGGAACCACCACCATGGGCACCCCGGCCAGCAGCGTCTTGGCCACCATCCCATGACCACCGCCGCAGATCACCAGATCGGCCCGCGTGAGCAGCTCGGCCTGGCTGCCCAGCCCGGCCACCGCCCAGGGCGGCACCGTCAGGTCGGCTCCGCTCAAACGCGACACCACCAGGCGCGATCCCGACGGCACCGTCTCACCCGGCGTCAGAGACTGCAACGCGACCTCCGTCAATCCGGCGGTCCCGGTCAACGCGGTGGACGGCGCCACGACCACCACCGGCCCGGTGCCGGCGGGGATGGCCAGCACCCGATCGGTCGGCTCGAAATGCAGCGGGCCCACCACGACGGCCTCGGCCGGCCAGTCCGGGCGGGGAACCTCGAGCGCGGGCAGCGTGGCGATCAGCCGGCGCAGCGGCCCGGGATCGCGGGCCGGCAATCCGATCTCGACCCGAACGGCGGCACGCTGGCGCAGCCCGGCACGCCAGGACCGCCCCGTCAGCGCTCGCATGGTGGCATCGCGCAGCCGGCCGCGGATACCGGTGCCTGCAGCCAGTCCGCTGCCGATCGGCGGCAGTCCCTTCGACGGCAGGTACAGCGGATGCGGGTTGAGTTCCACCCACGGGATCCCTAGCAGTTCGGCTGCCATGCCGCCGCACGCCGTGATGACGTCGGACACCACCAGCTCCGGTTCCAGAGCCCGCAGCCGCGGCACGTTGAGCACGGCCATCTGCGCCGCTCGCCGATGGATCCTGGCCCCGGCGTCGAGATCGCGGTCGGTGGCCGCCAGCCCGTCCAGCTCGACGGCGTCAATGCCAGCGGCGCGGGCGGCTTCCAGCCATTCCACCCCGGTGAACAGGGTGGGCGTGTCAGCGGCTGCGCGGAAACGCTGGCACAGCGCGATCGCCGGAAACGAGTGCCCGGGATCCGGCCCGGCGACCACGGCGACGCGCATCGGCCCTACCCTGCCACAGCGCCACAGCCGTAGGCTGACAGCCATGGCCGAGCTGACCGAAACATCGCCGGAAACCCCCGAAACCACCGAGGCCATTCGTGCCGTCGAGGCGTTCCTCAACGCCCTGCAGAACGAAGACTTCGACACCGTCGACGCCGCACTGGGCGACGACCTGGTCTATGAGAACGTCGGGTTTTCCAGGATCCGCGGTGGCCGCCGCACGGCAACGCTGCTTCGCCGCATGCAGGGCCGCGTCGGCTTCGAGGTGAAGATCCACCGCATCGGCGCCGACGGCGCCGCGGTGCTCACCGAACGCACCGACGCGCTAATCATCGGACCGCTGCGGGTGCAGTTCTGGGTCTGCGGCGTATTCGAGGTGGACGATGGGCGGATCACCCTGTGGCGGGACTACTTCGATGTCTACGACATGTTCAAGGGCCTCTTGCGAGGCCTGGTGGCGCTGGTGGTGCCATCGCTGAAGGCAACGCTGTAGGCCGACCTTCCGGATCAAGCCCAACGCGCTGTAGAACATCGGGTAGCGCTACAGCCAGCCGGCTGCCCGGGCTTATCGCTACTCTGCGCGGCGGGCCAGCAAAGATGCGAAGTGTGGGCGAAACCGCAAATGCATCGCCTCGGCCGCTATACGATCCCCATGCACAGTCTTGAGGGTGAGCTGGCGATTTTGGGCCGACACGACGGGCTGTGGCGTGTTTGGAGGTCTCAGATGTCATTTGTGATCGCGGCACCGGAGTTTTTAACGGCGGCAGCAATGGACTTGGCGAGCATCGGCTCGACAGTGAGCGCGGCCAGTGCCGCCGCATCAGCCCCCACGGTCGCGATCCTGGCCGCGGGCGCCGATGAGGTGTCGATAGCCGTCGCGGCGCTGTTCGGAATGCATGGCCAGGCATATCAGGCCCTCAGCGTGCAGGCATCGGCGTTTCATCAGCAATTTGTGCAGGCCTTGACCGCGGGCGCGTACTCGTATGCCTCCGCTGAAGCCGCCGCCGTGACACCGCTTCAGCAACTAGTCGATGTGATAAATGCGCCCTTCAGAAGCGCGCTCGGCCGCCCCCTGATCGGCAACGGCGCCAACGGTAAACCGGGGACCGGACAAGACGGCGGGGCCGGCGGACTCTTGTACGGCAGCGGCGGTAACGGGGGATCAGGGCTGGCCGGCTCCGGCCAGAAGGGCGGTAACGGAGGAGCTGCCGGATTGTTTGGCAACGGCGGGGCCGGCGGTGCCGGCGCGTCCAACCAAGCCGGCAACGGCGGCGCCGGCGGAAACGGCGGCGCCGGTGGGCTGATCTGGGGCACCGCGGGGACCGGTGGCAACGGCGGGTTCACCACCTTTCTTGATGCCGCTGGGGGTGCCGGCGGGGCCGGCGGCGCCGGTGGGCTGTTCGGCGCGGGCGGGGCCGGCGGCGTAGGCGGCGCCGCCCTCGGCGGCGGCGCCCAGGCCGCCGGTGGCAACGGCGGTGCGGGCGGGGTCGGTGGGCTGTTCGGCGCCGGCGGTGCCGGCGGCGCCGGCGGCTTCAGCGACACCGGTGGGACCGGCGGGGCTGGCGGGGCCGGCGGGCTGTTCGGCCCGGGCGGCGGCTCGGGCGGCGTCGGTGGCTTCGGCGACACCGGTGGGACCGGCGGCGACGGCGGCAGCGGCGGGCTGTTTGGCGTCGGCGGGGCCGGCGGGCACGGTGGCTTCGGCAGTGCTGCCGGCGGCGACGGCGGCGCGGGCGGCGCCGGCGGCACGGTCTTCGGCTCGGGCGGGGCCGGCGGTGCAGGCGGAGTCGCCACTGTCGCTGGCCACGGTGGTCACGGCGGTAATGCCGGCCTGCTATACGGCACCGGTGGGGCCGGCGGAGCCGGCGGGTTCGGCGGGTTCGGCGGCGACGGCGGCGACGGCGGTATCGGCGGGTTGGTCGGTTCTGGCGGCGCCGGCGGCAGCGGCGGCACCGGTACCCTAAGTGGTGGTCGCGGCGGGGCCGGCGGTAACGCCGGCACGTTCTACGGTTCCGGCGGCGCCGGCGGCGCCGGCGGGGAGAGCGACAACGGCGACGGCGGAAACGGCGGCGTGGGCGGCAAGGCCGGGTTGGTCGGCGAGGGCGGCAACGGCGGCGACGGCGGTGCCACGATAGCAGGAAAGGGTGGTAGCGGCGGTAACGGCGGCAACGCCTGGCTGACGGGCCAGGGCGGCAACGGCGGCAACGCCGCATTTGGCAAAGCCGGGACTGGCAGCGTCGGCGTCGGTGGCGCCGGCGGGCTGCTGGAGGGCCAGAACGGCGAGAACGGATTGCTGCCTAGCTGAGCCAGCTTAGCCGCAGCTTGGCCTCAGCCACCGGGCGTGCGGCGGCCCATCGACCGAGGCACGTCGAAATCGGTGCACAACGCCCACCACGCGACGCGGGGCTCAACCCCGTCCTCGATCGCGCAGATGGCATTGCGCCCACCGAAACCGGTCAGCACATGGTCCAACCAGCACCAAAAGCCCGGTACGCCGCGCCGAATCGCGGGCTGACCAACTCGTGGAACTCCGTCCGCCGTATGCCGCCAACCGCGTGCGTCAGCGCCTTGTGGCACACCCGCACCGGATCGGCTACCTAACCCGCGCCGGCCGCTGCCTTGGCGCGGCACCCGGTCGGCCATCCACCGCAGATCCCCGCCACCGAACGCACCGAAACGCCGACCTTCGGCCCGCTTCGTATCCGGTTCTGGGCCTGCGGCATTTTCGAGGTACAACGGGCACGCTATGGCATTACCACTTCGGCGTCCAAGGCGCTGGTGCGCGGTCTGACCGCGTCGGCGTTCTCGTCGCCGCGGGCTACCCTGTAGCGAATGAGCGACAACGCAATCCGCCCGCGGCCCAACCCGTGGCAGTACATCCGCTATTGCTACGGGGCGCGGCTGCCGGACTCGATGCGAGACTGGGTGCGCAACGATCTGGCCGGCAAGGGTGCGGCCATCCGGATGATGATCCGCGTCGCGGTTCCGGCGGTGCTGGTGCTGGCCCCGTTCTGGCTGATCCCGACGTCGCTGGACGTCCACTTGAGCATGACGTTGCCGATTCTCATCCCGTTCGTGTATTTCTCGCATGCGCTGAACAAGGTATGGCGCCGGCACATGCTGCGCGTGCACAATCTTGACCCCGAGCTCGTCGACGAGCACGCCCGCCAACGCGACGCCCACATTCACCGGGCGTATATCGAACGCTACGGGCCACGGCCGGACCCGAACGACTAACGCCGGGGCAATCCGCCGAGCTCGTCAAACGCCTGCGCCCAAGCGACCAGGCGATCGGTGGCGCCGGCCAACTCCTCGCGGTAGCGCTGTTGTCCGGGCCCAGCCCCACCCGCGCCGTTCGCCGAGGAAACCAATTGCGCTGCGGCGGTGACCATTTCGTTGTACTGACGGACGCCGGTGCTCAGCTGCGCGGTAAACGCGTTGATGGTCGGCACCAGATACGACCGCGACGCCGCCGAGCATTGCACGGCCCGCTCCATCGAGACCACCTCGGCCGCGGTCGCCACCATCGCCGCCGAAGTCTGGTTGGCCGCGGCCGTTAGGTCGCGGATCTCGTCCGCCGGCAACATGGCGCCCCGCTCCATGACACCCAACAGCGAGAAGAACCCGCGTTCGGAGGCGCCCAGCGCCGACATCGCGGGTCGCGCGGCCGAGCCCGGTGGTGGCAGCCGGCGCACACTTGCGGGCCGCCGCACCGGCAGTGGCTCCGAGCGCAGCCAGCGGTAGCGAAGCAGCAATAGCGTCGCCGGAATGGCCTGCGTGACCGCAATCGTGCCGGTAATCACCAGCAGCGACGTAAACCAGCCCCAGGCCGCCAACAGCGCCGTCACCAACCCCCAGAGCAGACAGCCTGCGGTGAATACCAGACCCCAGCGCAATGCACGGCGGCGGCGGCGCAGCAGCCGGGCACGCGGATCGATGGCGACGCTGATCTTTTGTGCTACCAGGTCGGCCAAATCACCGGCGGTATCCACGCCGCGCTGCAGCAACGAACGCCACGGCCGGCGCTGACCCGCTTTCACTGCCATGCCGAACCGTCTGCCCAACTACTGACCGTAGGGCTGCTCGGCAATAGCCCCGCCAGAAGTCTCGGTGGCCGGTCTGGGGGTAGCCGTGGTCCCGCCGGCCGGCAACGCTTCACCGCGCATCGATGCGCGGATCTGTTCCAACCGTGAATGACCGGCCATCTGGATCCCGGCCTGCTCCACCTCGAGCATCCGGCCCTGCACCGAACTCTCGGCAAGTTCAGCCGAACCGATCGCGTTGGCGTAGCGACGCTCGATCTTGTCGCGCACCTCGTCGAGGCTCGGCGTGTTGCCTGGCGCGGCGAGCTCACTCATCGACCGCAACGATGCGCTGACCTGCTCCTGCATCTTCGCCTGCTCGAGCTGGCTGAGCAGCTTGGTTCGCTCGGCGATCTTCTGCTGCAGCACCATCGCATTTCGTTCGACGGCCTTCTTGGCCTGAGCTGCGGCGCTAAGCGCCTGGTCATGCAGCGTCTTGAGGTCTTCGACGCTCTGCTCGGCGGTCACCAGCTGGGCTGCGAACGCCTCGGCGGCGTTGTTGTATTCGGTGGCCTTGGCAGCGTCTCCGGCGGCGGTGGCCTGGTCGGCCAGCGTCAGGGCTTGGCGCACATTGACCTGAAGCTTTTCGATGTCCGCCAGCTGTCGGTTGAGTCGCATCTCCAATTGACGCTGGTTACCGATCACTTGCGCCGCCTGTTGAGTCAGCGCTTGGTGGGTGCGCTGTGCTTCCTCAATGGCCTGTTGAATCTGCACCTTGGGGTCGGCATGCTCGTCGATCTTCGAGCTGAACAGCGCCATGAGGTACTTCCAGGCTTTAACGAACGGATTGGCCATCAGTTAGCTCCGCCTTCGCTTCTTGTGTGCGCCAGATGGTCTCAGCGCCCTGTCGCTCAATTTATCGGGTCAGCGCGCATTGCCCCACCCATGGCGCGCATCTTGTCGACCCGGACCGACCGGCGACCCTTAGGCCACCGCCAGCGACACCACCGGCGCAATGACGACCTTGGTGCTGGCGTCAATGGTGGCGCCGGTTGCTCTGCCAGCCGGGGTGGCGCGGGCAAGGCGCTCTTGACGCGCCATCCGCTCGCCCGCATCGATGAGCACCACCGACAACGGGAGCTGCAGAGCCGTACAAATCGCACTGAGCAGCTCGCTGGAAGGCTCCTTGCGACCGCGCTCGATCTCCGACAGATACCCGAGGCTCACCCGCGCCGAATCGGACACCTCGCGCAGCGTCCGACCCTGCGACATCCGCGCTCCGCGCAGCACGTCACCAACGACCTCACGCACCAAAGCCGCCATCAAAAACTCCTTGTCCACCTCGCAATCGTCATCAGGTGAACGCCGCCGGCGGTGGGGTTGGTTCCCGCAATCAGCTGGCGGTCTGGCGGATCCCCCCGATGTCCCGCAGAGCCCTGGCCACGTAATCGACACCAGTGATCACGGTGAGCAGGATCGCGGCGGCCATCACTACCACCGCCGCAACGTGCAGCGGACCCGAAAGTGGCAACACGAATAAGCCAATTGCCACCGCCTGGACAAAGGTCTTCAGCTTGCCGCCCCAGCTCGCGGGAATGACACCGCGCCTAATAACCGCCAACCTCAAAACGGTCACTCCGAGTTCGCGGGTCAGGATTAGCACCGTGACCCACCACGGCAAGTCGCCGAGCATCGACAATCCGATCAGCGCCGAGCCGATCAGAGTCTTGTCCGCGATCGGATCGACAAACGCACCGAATTCGGTTGCCATCCCGTAATTGCGAGCCAGCAGGCCGTCGAATCGATCGGTAATGCAGGCGGTTGCAAATATCGCCCACGCCACTACGCGGGCCGCGGAGTGGTGGCCGCCGCCATAGAACAAGGCCAGCAGGAAGACCGGGACCATCACCAGCCGCAACAGCGTCAGGATATTGGCGAGGTTGGCAATGCGGGCGCGGCCTGCTATCTGACCCGTTTCAGGCTGCGCCGACACGGCAACAGAATAACGGGTTGACCTGCTCATGCGACCCTTGATGTCGATACTGTTTCACACGTGACCGAACGTCCACGGGATTGCCGGCCGGTGGTCCGGCGCGCGCGAACCTCCGATGTGCCCGCGATCAAACAACTCGTCGACACCTATGCCGGAAAGATCTTGCTGGAAAAGAATCTCGTGACACTCTATGAAGCGGTTCAGGAATTCTGGGTGGCCGAGCACCCGGACCTCTATGGCAAAGTCGTCGGTTGCGGTGCGTTGCACGTGTTGTGGTCGGATCTCGGCGAAATCCGCACCGTCGCTGTCGACCCGGCCATGACCGGCCACGGTATCGGCCACGCAATCGTCGATCGGCTACTGCAGGTCGCCCGCGATCTGCAGCTGCAGCGCGTGTTCGTGTTGACCTTTGAGACCGAGTTCTTCGCCCGGCACGGATTCACCGAGATCGAGGGCACCCCGGTCACCGCCGAGGTGTTCGACGAGATGTGCCGCTCCTATGACATCGGGGTCGCCGAATTCCTGGACCTGAGCTACGTCAAGCCCAACATCCTCGGCAACTCCCGGATGCTGCTGGTGCTGTAGCCCGGCGAGCAGACGCAAAATCGCCTCATTTCGGCACGAAATGGGCGATTTTGCGTCTGCTCGGCGGGCTACTCGCCGCCGTCACCCCGGATCGCGGCCAGTGTGCCCGCCAACTCGTCGGGCTTGACCAGCACCTCACGGGCCTTCGAGCCTTCGCTGGGCCCGACGATGCCGCGGGTCTCCATCAGGTCCATCAAACGGCCCGCTTTGGCGAAGCCGACCCGCAGCTTGCGCTGCAGCATCGACGTCGACCCGAACTGGCTGGACACCACCAGTTCCACGGCCTGCAGGAAGACGTCCATGTCGTCGCCGATGTCGGGGTCGACGTCGGTGCGCTCCGCGGTGGGTTTAGCCGTGGTGACGCCCTCGGTGTATTCGGGTTCGGCCTGTTCCTTGCAGGCGGTGACGACGGCGTGGATCTCTTCGTCGGAGACGTAAGCGCCCTGCAGCCGGAGGGGTTTGCTCGCACCCATCGGCAAGAACAGGCCGTCGCCCATGCCGATCAGCTTTTCCGCGCCCGCCTGGTCCAGGATCACCCGGCTGTCGGTCAGCGACGAGGTGGCAAACGCCAGCCGCGACGGCACGTTGGTCTTGATCAGCCCGGTGACCACGTCCACCGACGGGCGCTGGGTGGCCAGCACCAGGTGGATGCCGGCGGCGCGGGCTTTCTGGGTGATCCGCACGATGGCGTCCTCGACGTCACGCGGCGCGGTCATCATGAGGTCGGCCAACTCGTCGACGATGGCCACCACGTAGGGGTAGGGCCGATACTCGCGCTGGCTGCCCAGCGGCGCGGTGATGGCCCCGGATCGCACCTTGTCGTTGAAGTCGTCGATGTGGCGCACCCGGGAGGCCTGCATGTCCTGGTAGCGCTGCTCCATCTCGTCGACCAGCCAGGCCAGCGCGGCCGCGGCCTTCTTCGGCTGGGTGATGATCGGCGTGATCAGATGCGGAATGCCTTCATACGGCGTCAGTTCCACCATCTTCGGGTCGATCAGGATCATCCTGACCTCTTCCGGGGTGGCCCGGGTCAACAGCGACACCAGCATGGAGTTGACGAAGCTGGACTTTCCCGAGCCCGTCGAGCCGGCCACCAGCAGGTGCGGCATCTTGGCCAGGTTGGCCGAGATGAAGTCGCCTTCGATGTCCTTGCCCAGCCCGATCACCAACGGATGATGGTCGCGACGGGTCTCTCGTGCGGTGAGCACGTCGGCCAACCGCACCATTTCCCGGTCGGTGTTGGGTACCTCGATGCCGACGGCGGACTTGCCGGGGATCGGTGCCAGCATGCGCACGCTCTCGGTAGCCACCGCGTAGGCGATGTTGCGCTGCAGCGCGGTGATCTTCTCGACCTTGACGCCGGGCCCCAGTTCGACCTCGTAGCGGGTGACGGTGGGCCCGCGGGTGCAGCCCGTGACGGCCGCGTCGACCTTGAACTGGGTCAGCACCTCACCGATGGCGCCGGCCATGTGGGTGTTGGCCGCACTGCGTTTCTTGGGCGGATCACCGGATATCAGCAGGTCCAGCGACGGCAGCGTGTAGGGACCCTCGACGATCCGGTCCAGCACTTGGGTATCTTTGCGGCGGCCGCGTCTTCCGGAGCCCCGACCGGCGGAGGCTTCCGGTATCGTCGCAGTGTCATCCTGCGGAACCTCGGCCGACGGCCAGGCCGGTGGCCCGTCGTCGGAGCACAGGGGCACCTCGTCGTAGTAACCGTCGGAGAAGTCCTGGCGGGCGACTTCGACGGTGTCCGCGTCGTCACCATCGAAGTCCGCGAAGTCCTCGAAGTCGTCGGCGTATTCCCGTGGCAACAGCCGGGTGCCGAACATGGCGCGCATGGCATCTGGCACCTCTCGGATCGTGATCCCGGCCAGCAGGAGCAATCCGAACAGCGCGCCGATGAATAACAGCGGCGCGGCGATCCAGGCGGTCAACCCGTCCGAGAGCGGCCCGCCGATCGCGAAACCGATGAACCCCGCGGCGCGCAAACGCGACTCCGGGGCCTCGGGTGAGCCCGCCCACAGGTGGCACAAGCCGAGAAACGACAAGCCGATCAGGCTGGCGCCGAGGATCAGCCGCGGCCGCGAATCGGGGTTGGGCGACGTACGCATCAGCACCACGGCCACGGCGGCGGCAACCAGCGGGAGCATGACCACTGCCGACCCGATGAACGTCCGCAACAAGGCGTCGACCCACGCGCCGAGCGGCCGGGCGGCGTCGAACCACGAGCTCGCGGCGACTACCACGGCAAGGCCGAGCAGCACCAGCGCGATTCCGTCGCGGCGATGCCCGGGCTCGATGTCGCGGGCTCGCCCGATCGACCGCGCCGCGCCGCCGGTGCCCTTGGCCGCCATCATCCAGACGGCACGCATGGCCCGGCCGCAGGCGAGTCCGGTAGACACCAGCAGCGACCGATGGTGCCGTCGGGAGGGTCTGCCGACCCCTTTGACGGGCCTCGACCTCTTTCTGGGCACGGCCGATCGCGCACTTCGGGACGCGCCCCGCGAAGTGGCCTTTGACCTGCTCGTTCGAGTGCCGGAGCGGGCAACGGTCTTGCTAGACATAACGGCAAGCCTAGTCGCTATCACACCATCTACACCATCCGCCACACTGGTAACGGCGATCTGCTCGCCTCGTTGCCAGGGTCTCCTGAGTAGGGTGACAAGTGATCGTGCCGCGTCACGCCGCCCGACGCGCGGAGTTCCAGGAGGCCCCAGCATGCCCGTCGTCGTCGTCGCCACGCTGACCGCCAAGCCTGAATCGGTCGACACCGTCCGCGACATCCTCACCCGCGCGGTCGATGACGTGCACCGCGAACCCGGCTGCCAGTTGTACGCGCTCCACGAAACCGGCGAGACCTTCATCTTCGTTGAGCAATGGGCCGATGCCGAGGCGCTCAAGGCCCATAGCGGCGCCCCCGCGGTTGCCACCATGTTTACCGCGGCCGGCGAGCACCTGGTCGGGGCGCCGGACATCAAACTGCTGCAGCCGGTTCCCGCCGGCGACCCGAGCAAAGGGCAGCTGCGCCGGTGATCGACCGGCCACTCGAAGGCAAGGTCGCCTTCATCACCGGCGCCGCGCGCGGCTTGGGCCGCGCACACGCGGTTCGACTGGCAGCCGACGGCGCGAACATCATCGCGGTTGACATCTGCGAGCAGATCGCCAGCGTGCCTTATCCGTTGAGCACCGCCGACGACCTGGCGGCCACCGTCGAGCTCGTCGAGGACGCCGGCGGCGGGATCGTGGCCAGACAGGGCGACGTTCGCGATCGCGCATCACTGTCGGTCGCATTGCAGGCGGGCCTTGACGAGTTCGGCCGGCTCGACATCGTGGTGGCCAATGCCGGTATCGCGATGATGCAGGCCGGCGACGACGGCTGGCGCGACGTTATCGACGTCAACCTCACCGGCGTCTTCCACACCGTACAGGTGGCGATCCCGACCCTGATCGAGCAGGGCACCGGTGGGTCGATCGTGTTGATCAGCTCGGCCGCGGGACTGGTCGGCATCGGCAGCAGTGATCCCGGATCGCTTGGCTACGCGGCCGCCAAGCACGGCGTCGTCGGCCTGATGAGGGCGTACGCGAACCATCTGGCACCGCAAAACATTCGGGTTAACTCGGTACATCCTTGCGGGGTCGATACGCCGATGATCAACAATGAGTTCTTCCAGCAGTGGCTAACCACTGCTGACATGGACGCGCCGCACAACCTGGGTAACGCGCTGCCCGTCGAGCTGGTGCAGCCAACCGACATCGCCAACGCGGTGGCATGGCTGGCGTCCGAGGAGGCGCGCTATGTCACCGGCGTCACCTTGCCGGTCGACGCGGGCTTTGTGAACAAGAGGTAGCTGATGGCTCGAAATCCCGCTGCGCAGACCGCCTTCGGCCCGATGGTGTTGGCGGCCGTGGAGCAAAACGAACCACCTGGCCGCCGCCTGGTGGACGACGACCTCGCGGACTTGTTCTTGCCCAGACCATTGCGATGGCTGGCCGGTGCAACCCGGTCGGCGGTGTTGCGTCGTTTACTCATTAGCGCCTCGGAGTGGTCCGGCCGCGGGTTATGGGCCAATCTGGCCTGCCGTAAACGCTTCATCGGAGACAAACTCGACGAAGCGCTCGGCGACATCGACGCGGTTGTCATCCTCGGAGCCGGATTGGACACCCGTGCCTACCGGTTGACGCGACGAGTGCGGATGCCGGTATTCGAGGTCGACCTGCCGGTCAACATCGCCCGCAAGGCCAAGACGGTCCGACGGGTGCTCGGTGAACTGCCGCTGTCGGTTCGCTTGGTTGCATTGGATTTCGAGCATGACGACCTGCTCACCGCTCTGGCCGAGCACGGCTACCGTACCGAGTACCGGGTGTTCTTCGTCTGCGAAGGTGTGACCCAATACCTCACCGAGCGGGCCGTCCGGCGGACCTTGGAGGGCCTACGCGCGGCCGCACCGGGCAGTCGAATGGTATTCACCTACGTCCGCCGGGACTTCATTGACGGCACCAACCGTTACGGTACCCGGACGCTATACCACACGGTTCGCCAGCGACGTCAACTGTGGCACTTCGGCTTAGATCCCGAGGAAGTAGCCGGGTTTCTCGCCGACTACGGTTGGCGGCTGACCGAGCAGGCCGGGCCGGAGGAGCTTGTCCAGCGCTACGTCGAGCCCACCGGCCGCAACCTCAACGCATCACAAATCGAGTGGTCTGCCTACGCCGAGAAGAGTGAGCCGGTTACACCTCGATGACCGTCGGCACAATCATCGGCTGGCGGCGATAGGTTTCCCCCACCCACTTGCCGACCGTGCGGCGCACCCCTTGAGCGATCCGGATCGGATCGGTGACGTTGGCG
Organism: Mycobacterium tuberculosis H37Rv; assembly: GCF_000195955.2. Lineage (GTDB taxonomy): Bacteria > Actinomycetota > Actinomycetes > Mycobacteriales > Mycobacteriaceae > Mycobacterium > Mycobacterium tuberculosis. The sequence goes on from NC_000962.3 coordinate 3,064,633, forward strand.
GCCACCAACGATTCCAGCTCTGCCTCCACCTTGCGCACGGCGGGTTCGAGCGCCTTGGGATCTTCGGAGAAACCCCGCGAGTGTAGATGTGGCGCAGCCAACGGCTGGCCGGTGCCACGTCTGACCACGACGGTCACCGCGACAAAGCCCGACGACAAAATGAGCCGCTCGCCCAGGGTGATATCGCCGACGTCGCCGGCGATCAAGCCGTCGACGAACATCTTGCCCACCGGCACCGCACCGGAGATACTGGCTTTGCCGGCAACCAGGTCGACGCTGACACCGTTCTCGGCCAACAGAATTGACTCTTGCGGTACGCCGGTACTGGCGGCCAGCTTGGCATTGGCGCGCAGCATCCGCCAGGTTCCGTGCACCGGCATCACGTTGCGCGGCCGCACCCCGTTGTAGAGGAACAGCAGCTCACCGGCGTACGCGTGGCCGGAAACATGCACCCTTGCTTGGGCGTTGGTGACGACTCTGGCGCCGATCTTGGACAGTGCATCGATGACTCCGAAGACCGCCTCCTCGTTGCCGGGGATCAGCGACGACGACAACACGATGAGATCACCAGCAGTCAACGTGATGCTGCGATGCTCCCCACGCGACATTCGCGACAACGCCGACATCGGCTCGCCTTGGGTGCCGGTGGTGATCAACACAACTTGGTCGGGCGCCATCGTTTCGGCGGCGGCGATGTCGATGAGATCGGAATCAGCCACTCGTAGGAAGCCCAGTTGCCTTGCGACGCGCATGTTGCGCACCATCGATCGGCCGACGAACGACACTCGCCGGCCCAATGCCACTGCGGCATCGATGATCTGCTGTACCCGATCCACGTTGGAGGCGAAACACGCAACTATCACCCGTCCGTCGGCACCCCGGATGAGCCGGTGCAGCGTTGGGCCCACTTCGCTTTCCGATGGCCCGACACCGGGGATCTCGGCGTTCGTCGAGTCGCACAGCAACAGGTCCACGCCGGTGTCGCCGAGCCGCGACATGCCCGGTAGATCGGTGGGACGGCCGTCCGGTGGCAATTGGTCGAACTTGATGTCGCCGGTGTGCAGGATGGTTCCCGCGCCGGTATACACCGCGATGGCCAACGCGTCCGGAGTGGAATGGTTGACGGCGAAGTACTCGCACTCAAACACGCCGTGCCGGGTGCTCTGGCCCTCGCGGACCTCGACGAACACCGGTGTTATGCGGTACTCACGACATTTCTCTGCAACCAGAGCCAAGGTGAACTTCGAGCCGACGACCGGGATGTCGGGTCGCAGCTTGAGCAGAAACGGAATCGCCCCGATGTGGTCCTCGTGCCCGTGGGTCAACACCAGCGCCTCGATGTCGTCAAGCCGGTCTTCGACATGGCGCATGTCCGGCAGGATCAGATCGACACCGGGCTCGTCGTGGCCAGGAAACAACACACCGCAGTCGATAATCAACAGTCGGCCCAGGTGTTCGAAAACCGTCATGTTGCGGCCGATTTCGTTGATGCCGCCCAGCGCGGTGACCCGCAACCCGCCGGAGGTCAGGGGACCTGGCGGGGGAAGGTCTACATCCACTTCTGGGCCACCCTTTGGCTCACCTTTAGATCACCGAAGCACCGAGGCCGCGCGCATGTCGGCGGCCAACGCGTCGATCTGCTCCGGTGTCGCGGCCACCTGGGGCAGCCGGGGATCACCGACGTCGATGCCCTGCAGCCGCAAGCCCGCCTTGGACAACGTCACCCCACCCAGGCGGCTCATCGCGTTGCACAGCGGGGCGACCGCAATGTTGATCTTGCGGGCGGTGGCGATATCCCCAGAACCGAAGGCGGACAACAACTCTCGAAGCTGCCCGGCTGCCAGGTGGGCAATCACGCTGATGAAGCCCGTGGCGCCCATGGCCAGCCAGGGCAGGTTGAGCGCGTCGTCGCCGGAATAGTAGGCCAGTCCGGTGTCGGCCATGATTTGGGCGCCGCTGTGCAGGTCGGCTTTGGCGTCCTTGACTCCGACGATGTTCGGATGCGACGCCAACGCGCGGATCGTGTCGGGCTCGATCGGCACCGCCGACCGCCCCGGGATGTCATAGAGCAGCATCGGCAGCTCGGTCGCGTCGGCGACGGCGGTGAAATGGGCTTGCAGCCCCCGCTGCGGCGGCTTGGAATAGTAGGGCGTGACCACCAGCAGCCCGTGCGCACCCTCGGCCGCACAAGCCTTGGCCAGCCGGATGCTGTGCGCGGTGTCATAGGTGCCGGCACCGGCGATAACACGGGCCCGGTCCCCCACCGCTTCCAAGACGGCCCGCAGCAGCTCGATTTTCTCCCCGTCGGTGGTGGTCGGCGACTCGCCGGTGGTGCCCGAGACCACCAGACCGTCGCACCCCTGATCGACCAGGTGGTTGGCCAGCCGCGCCGCGGTGGCGGTGTCCAGGGAGCCATCGCCGCTAAACGGTGTCACCATCGCGGTCAGCAGGGTTCCTAGGCGCGCTGCGACGTCGAATCCGACGGTGGTCACGGCTCCCAAGGTTACCTGGCGCTTTATCCCGGCCGCGAGCGCGCGTGTTTGTCCAGCGACACGCCGCCTCAGGCTTCGGTCGCCAACGGGCTGGTCGCCACCTCGGTGCCGTCGGCCAGGGTGGTCACCTCGAAGTCGGCGAACACCGCGGGGGCCACGGCGGCGAGCTGGCGCAGGCATTCGATGGCCAGTCGCCGGATTTCCACGTCGGCGTGCTCGCTGGCCCGCATTGCGATGAAGTGCCGCCAGGCCCGGTAGTTGCCGGTCACCACGATGCGGGTTTCGGTGGCGTTGGGCAGCACCGCGCGGGCGGCTTGGCGGGCCTGCTTGCGGCGCAGGATCGCGTTGGGTTGGTCGGCGAACTTGGCTTCCAGCTTGGCCAGCAGCTCGCTGTAGGTGGCGCGGGCGGCGTCGGCGGCCTCGGTCAGGATGTGGCGCAGGTCGGCGTCGTCCTCCATGCCGGGCGGCACGACGACCCGCGAGTCCTTCTCGGGTACGTAGCGCTGGGAGAGCTGCGAGTAGGAGAAATGCCGGTGGCGGATCAGCTCGTGGGTGCACGATCGCGAGATCCCGGTGATGTAGAACGACACGCTGGCATGCTCTAGCACCGAGAAATGTCCGACGTCGATGATGTGCCGGAGGTAGCCGGCGTTGGTGGCGGTCTTGGGATTGGGCTTGGACCAGCTCTGATAGCAGGCCCGGCCGGCGAACTCGACCAGCGCGGGTCCGCCGTCGGCGTCGGTGGTCCAGGGCACGTCGGGTGGGGCCAAGAAGTCGGTCTTGGCGATCAGTTGCACGCGCAGCGGCGCGGTCTCGGCCACGGCGCTCACCTTAGCGCCGGCCGCAACTAGACGAACTCGGTGTGGCAGGTCAGCCCGGGCTCCCGGCGCAGACGCGGGTCCGCGGTCAGCAGGGGGATGTCGAGGTGACTGGCCAGTGCCACGTAGAGGGCGTCGTAAAACGTGAAGTTGTGCCGCAGGGTCCACGCCCGTCGAGCGTCCGCGTTGGCGCTGGCTCCCAGAGTTGAACCCCACCAAATCTGTTGCCTGAAGAAGCCGATCTACCTAACGGGGATCGTTGCCCTTGAAGTCGCGAACAAATAGGCAAGTGTCCAGCGGCCAGATCGGACCCGCAACGAAAGTTGCGGTACCAATCGCCGCACCGCTCCTGCCGATGGCTACACCGGGACCATCGTACGCAGCTGTGTCATGCATACCGGTCACCCCGAATGACCCGATAACAGGTACCGTTCCAGATCCCCGCGACGCCGCAGGAAGATCATGTCCTCGCTGCAGCTCAAGGACTTCCCCGAACCGCAAGGTTTTCCATCCATCACTCATCTAAGCCGCCCCAGTTGCTCCCGCACGACCCTTTCCAGCCGCGCCGACTCATCGAACGCCTCCAGCAACGCCTTCGACAACCGGGCCATCTTCTCGTCGATCGGCTCTCCGTCGTCCTCGACCGCGGGCGTACCCACATACCGCCCCGGCGTGAGCGCATAGTCGGTCGCCTTGATCTCCGCCAACGTCGCCGACTTACAGAACCCCGGAACATCCTCGTACATAATCCCTTTGACGGCAGCCGACTTCGACCCGCGCCACGCGTGGAAGGTATCCCCGATGCGGACGATCTCCTCGTTGGTCAGCGCCCGCTCGGCCCGGTCCACTAGGTCGCCCAGTTCACGAGCGTCGATGAACAGCACCTGCCCGCACCGGTCGATAGACCCTTGCTTACCTGCCGCCTTGTCTTTGGCGAAAAACCACAGGCACACCGGGATTCCGGTGCTGCGGAACAGCTGGGTGGGTAACGCGACCATGCAGGAAACCAAATCCGCCTCCACGATCTGCGCGCGAATATCCCCCTCGCCGTTGGAGTTCGACGACATCGACCCGTTGGCCATCACCACGCCCGCCCGACCTCCCGGCGCCAACTTGTACAGGATGTGCTGAATCCATGCGTAGTTGGCGTTATTGGCGGGCGGAACACCGAAGCGCCAGCGTGGGTCTTCCTCGTTGCGGGCCCAGTCTTTGATGTTGAACGGCAGATTGGCCATCACGTAGTCCATCTGCACGTCCGGGTGCTGGTCGCGGGCGAAGGTATCACTCCATCGGGCGCCGAGCCCCTTGTTGTCGATGCCGTGGATGGCGAGGTTCATCTTCGCCATCCGCCAGGTCTCCTCAATGCTTTCCTGGCCATAGATCGAGACATCCTTCGGATCGCCGTCGTGTTCGTAGATGAACTTCTCGGTCTGCACAAACATGCCTCCGGAACCGCAGCACGGGTCATACACCCGCCCACTCGACGGCTCCAGCACCTCCACGATCACCTTGACCACGCTGGGCGGGGTAAAGAACTCGCCACCCCGCTTCCCTTCCGCGCGAGCGAAATTGCCGAGGAAGTATTCGTAGACCTCACCCATCAGATCCCGGGCGCGGTGCTCGCCCTGCCGGCTGAAGCGCGCACTGTTAAATAGGTCGATCAGCTCACCGAGCCGGCGCTGGTCGATGTTGTCCTTGTTATACAGCCTCGGCAGCGTCCCACCGAGTGTTGGATTGGCCTTCATTACCGCGTCCATCGCCTCGTCGATCAGCTGACCGATGTTCTTCGCCGGCTCACCACCAACGGCTGGCTTGCCTTTTGTGTTCTCTGCCAAGAACTTCCAGCGCGCACTCACCGGCACGACGAATACGCCGTAACCCTGGTACTGCTCGGGATCGTCGATCAGGTCTTCTATCTGAGACTCCTCCATTCCTTCGGCCGCCAACTCGGCACGGATTGCCTCGCGCCGTTCGTCATACGCGTCGGACACGTACTTAAGGAACACCAGGCCGAGGATCACGTCCTTGTATTGGCTGGCCGACAGCGACCCGCGCAGCTTGTCGGCGGCCTTCCAGAGCGTGTCTTTGAGCTCCTTCATCGTCGACGGCGCCTGCGGCGCCTGCTTCTTCCTGGGCGGCATTCCCGTTTCCTTCCTATCGATGCGCCGCGGCGATGCCGGGCGTGGTGGGCCAGCTCCTCGACAACACGAAGGTCGCATCGGGCGAATCACGCTGTCCCTGGGGCCACCACCCATTCCACGGGTTGCCGTGTGATGGCGGCGATGCGTTCGAAGTCTTGGTCGTAGTGCATGACGGGTATGCCGTGATGCTCGGCGACCGCCGCAATGATCAAGTCCGGGATCTTGACCGAGCGGTGAAATCCCTTGTCGGTCAATGCTTCTTGGATCTCCCATGCACGAACCCACACGGTGTCGGGGGTGTTGACGTATTCGAGCGCGTCACGCCGGTAGGTGCCCAGTGTTCGATGGTCCTCGCGGGAACGCGCCGAGACTCCGAACTCGAGATCGGTAATGCCGCACCGGGCCAGTAGACCGCGTTCCATCAACGGTTCCAAGCGATGTCGGACCGCGGGCAAGTGCGCGCGGTAAGCCGCTGATTTGTCGAGCAAATAGCGCGTGGTCATGCCGTGTTCTCTGGGTGGCCGTCTCGCCACATTGCGTTGACCAGAGCTTCGTCCTGGGTTCCGGTGGCGTTCTCGGCCATCCGGTTCATGAGCGAGCGCGCGGCACTGGCTCGCAACGCGGCCCGCAGCGCGGCATGCACGGTGTCTTTCTTTGTCGTGGTACCCAGTTCCTTGGCGGCCCGAGCGAGCAGGTCGTCATCGATGTCGATCATGGTGCGCGTCACACCCGGAGAGCATACTACTAATGCATATCCGCGATGCATATAACGGATGTATCTCAGGCGGGGCTCAGGTGCACGCGGGCCGGATATCGGTATGCGTGAAGTCATCGCCACGAAACAGCAGCGGCTCCCCGGTGACCTGGGCCAGGGCGTAGCTGTAGGTGTCGCCGAGGTTGAGACGGGCCGGATGGCCGCTGCCGCGGCCGTAGTCGCGATACGCCTGCGCGGCCACGCGGGCTTGGTCGGCGTCGACGGCTTCGACCTGGATTCCGTAGTCGTCCAGCAAACGGTCCACCAATCGAGAGATCTCCGGCCGGTCCCGCCGCTGCATGATCGCGCACAGTTCGACGTAGTTGGGCGCGGACATTCGGGAGTTCGGTGACCGCTCCAGCGCCTCCTTGAGCACCTGCGCGCCCGATTCCCCGCTCACGATGGCGACGATGGCCGACGTATCGACGATCACCGGGGCAGACCGCTGTCATCGTAGAGGTCGACCTCGTGTCGCCGAATCAGGCGCTTGTCGTCGTCGCTGAGCAGCTTGTCGAGGTCGCGCAGGGTCTGTTCGGCGGCGGCGCGCCGGGCCTCCGCGCGTGCCCTGTCCTCGCGGTCCAACTCCGAGAGGCGGCGCGCGACGGCGTCCTCGACAGCAGCCGTCTGGTTGGTGCCGGTGCGTGCGGCCAGTTCCCGCACCAGCGCCACGGTGCGCTGGCTCTTGATATTGAGGCTCATGGTAGAAGGCTACCGGCCAGCGGGTAGACCATCTATCCCGGACATCAACAGCGGAAGCAGCGCATCGCGGCAGGATGCCAGGCGTGCGGATTCAATCCGCCGCTCGTTGCACAGCGCACCCAGGTTCGCGATTGCGGCCGCGTGTCCGGGAGTCAACCGGCGCACATCGCGCACCCAAACCCGCAACAGCTGGGTCGGTTGGATTCGTTGCCGGCTTCCCGTCATGCCCCCGACTAACTGCCGCAGTTCTGCCAGGACATCGGGTTGTCGCAGCGCCGCCCACAGGGCCGAAGTGTCGACGCCGACTGGCCGCAGCACGACGAACTCCGTACTCGCCAGCGCCATTTCCGACGGGAGGCTGGTGATGTTCCAGATTCGCGGGATTCTTGGATTCAGTTTCGGGAACAACACACACGGCTGCGACACGACGAGCTTTGCGCTCCTGATCGTTCGCCCACCGACGCGACTGGGCTGGGCGCCGCCGTCGAATGCCGCGAAACTGTAATGGGCGACGGTGCTATCGAAGTGCTGCGCATCAAGACATGCGGTTGACCTGCTCGCCAGGCTCGACAACGGCACGTATGCAGAGAGCCGCCCGACGATCGCAAGCATCAACGCCTCGGCGGCTTCGATGACACGGTCGTTGGCGGCGATCTTGTCGTCGAAGGCGCCTAGGATCTCGCCGATTCGAGGGCGGTCGGGCGCGGCGACGGCCGATACCGAAACGTTCCGCAGAACACCCTGACTCAGCAGGGGCTGTCCCGATCCGGCCCGATATCGGTTGAGCCCGAAACCCAGTAGCGCGTAATACCAATATCGGGTTTCCTCGGGCTTCTTGGCCCGACACGCCAGCGCGTTGTCGGTCACCCACACGTCGGAATCGCAATAGCGCAGGCTACCGCAGTACGAGCCGACGCGGCCGACGACGATCAGCGGGCCACGCGCGTTGTGTTGGGCGGAATATCCGATAACCCCGTTTGCACCATAGACGGGATAGCGGCCGCCGGGCTCGCTCGCTGGCGACGTATGGCCAGACGTATGGCCATTCGAGAAGTCGAGATGGTCCCCTAGCCTTACCTTTTCGACTTTCTCGACGCGGCTCATCCGTTAGTCCGCTTGGTGGCCGCGCACAGTTCCCCAGCCAGATCACCCCGGGTGGACACGGCGATCCCCCCCAATCCCAGCCACGACGCCATCGACGCCAGCTCGCCGGCCAACCCCTCGGCAACCGTGACCGGCGGTATGTCGAGTTCGCCAAGCACGCCCGCCACGGGCAAGCTGTCCGCGGCGCGGTCGGTTTTGCGGTCCACCCGCGCAACCGGGTGTCCGTCAAGGGGCCGCACGTAATACAAGTGCCGGCGTTTGGCCGCCACTGCCGCCGAATCCAGCTGCCGCACTTGGATTCGCGAGATCAGCCGCTTGCGGTCGGCACCGGCGATCGGGCCGGCCGACCCGGGTTCGGCGACGCCTCCTACGACGACGGCCGCCCGGCGGTCCCACGCAGCAGTCGCGGCGCTCATGAGCGCGCGCCGCGACGATGCAGTGGGGGTACCACCCGCTTGCGGGGGACGAAGCGATGAGGAGAAGCGGCGCTCATGAGCGGTGGTAGCTGTACAACCGGTACCGCAACCCGGACCGGCTGAAGCGCCACTCCCCCGTCTCGCCCCGCCATGTCTCGTCCAGCACGGGGGCCAGCGCGTCACCGGCTTCGCGCGGCAGGCCGATGTCGACCTCGGTAACCTCACATCTGGTCGCGTACGGCAGCGCCAGCGCATAGACTTGTCCGCCTCCGATCACCCACGTCTCCGGGCTGGTCAGCGCCTCCTCGAGTGAACCGACAACCTCAGCCCCGCTGGCCATAAAGTCAGCTTGGCGGCTCAGTACGACATTTCGCCGGCCGGGCAGCGGCCGGACTTTAGCCGGCAGCGAATCCCATGTGCGCCGGCCCATCACGATCGTGTGCCCCATGGTGATCTCCCGGAAATGCGCCTGGTCCTCGGGCAAGCGCCAGGGGATGTCGCCGCCGCGGCCGATGACACCCGATGTCGCTTGAGCCCAGATCAGCCCCACCATCGTCACACGCGTCACTCCTTGATTCCGGCTTGAAGGCTGTCCGAGCCGACTTCATTGTCGTCGGCGCGCCTCATACCGCGACTGGAGCTTTGATCGCCGGATGCGGATCGTAGTTCTTCACAACGATGTCTTCATAGGTGTACTCGAAGATTGAATCCCGGTCGGCTAGAAGTAGTTTCGGATATGGCCGCGGCTCGCGGCTGAGCTGCAGCCGTACTTGCTCGACGTGATTGTCGTAGATGTGGCAGTCGCCACCGGTCCAGATGAACTCGCCGACCGACAAGCCGGCCTGGGCGGCCATCATGTGGGTGAGCAACGCATAGCTGGCGATGTTGAACGGCACACCCAGAAACAGGTCGGCGCTGCGTTGGTAGAGCTGACAGCTCAGCCGGCCATCGGCGACGTAGAACTGGAAGAACGCATGACAGGGCGGCAGCGCCATCCGCTCGATTTCGCCGACGTTCCAGGCCGACACGATGATGCGCCGGGAATCGGGATCGGTGCGCAGCAAATCCAGCGCCGCGCTGATCTGGTCGATGTGCTCACCGGATGGAGCCGGCCACGATCGCCATTGTACACCGTAGATCGGCCCGAGTTCGCCTGTATCACTTGCCCATTCGTCCCAGATGGTGACTCCGTGCTCGTGCAGCCAACCGATATTGGAATCGCCGCGCAAAAACCACAGCAGCTCGTAGGCTACCGATTTGAAATGGACTTTCTTGGTAGTGAGCAGCGGGAAACCGGCCGACAAATCATAGCGCATCTGCTGGCCGAACAGGCTGCGGGTTCCGGTGCCGGTGCGGTCGGATTTGGGCGTACCCGTTTCGAGCACGAAGCGCAGCAGGTCCTCGTATGGCGTCACGATTGACACGCGGTCAGCCTAGCGGCGATCGCAAGCGCGGCGAAGCCGCCGCAGCGACTCGCCGCCAAACAAACCCAGCGGGCGATCGCAAGCGCGGCGAAGCCGGGCACAGCGAGTCGACGGGAATACACCCAGATCCGCGCCACAGGAGTACAACGGAGGCCATGCCGAAAACCACCGACACCGCCGCTACTCCTGACGGCACCTGCGCCGTGCGTCTGTTCACTCCCGATGGTCCGGGCCGCTGGCCCGGTGTGGTGATGTTTCCTGACGCCGGCGGCGTTCGGGACACCTTCGACCGGATGGCCGCCAAGCTAGCCGGATTCGGTTACGTGGTTCTGCTTCCCGACGTGTACTACCGCGAAGGCGACTGGGCTCCATTCGATATGAAGACCGCGTTCGGCGATCCGCAAGAACGCGCACGGATCATGTTTATGATTGGCACCCTAACGCCCGACCGGGTAACCCGTGATGCCGATGCGCTTCTCAACTACCTGGCCAGCCGCCCGGAGGTGATCGGGGACCGCTTCGGTGTCTGCGGCTACTGCATGGGCGGGCGAATGTCGGTGGTGGTGGCCGGCCGCCTGCCGGATCGTGTCGCCGCCGCGGCAGCTTTCCACCCCGGCGGTTTGGTGGCCAACAGCCCGGACAGCCCGCACTTGCTGGCCGACCGGATCAGCGCCACCGTCTACATCGGCGGCGCGGAGAACGACCCGTCGTTCACCGCCGACCACGCCGAGAAACTCGACAAAGCGTTCAGCGCGGCCGGCGTGCCGCACCGCATCGAGTGCTACCCGGCCGCCCACGGGTTCGCGGTCCCGGACAATCCGTCTTATGACGCCGCAGCCGACGAACGCCATTGGGCAGCAATGACAGAGACCTTCGGCGCAGCGCTCAACTAGCCCCGCCAAGCAGACGCAGAATCGCATTAATCGCGCCCGGTTTGTGCGATTCTGCGTCTGCTTGGCAGCACCTCAGGCGCCGCGACGTCGATCCCGATGATGATTCAGCCGACGCCGGTCCGCGGTGCGCCCCGCGAGCTACGCGTCGAGTTGCGTCCGCGGCAGTGCGTGGACGCACTTTCCACGGGGCAAAGGCGCCCCTACACCGGCGCGGTCAATGCTCAGTGCTGGGTGCGGCCCGGAATCCCAGCGCGTTGCCGAGCAGTAGACCGCCGTCGATGATCATGGTTTCGCCGGTGATCCAGCTTGCGGCATCCGAAACCAGGAACGCGACCGCGCTCGCTATGTCGGCCGGCTCCCCGATTCGTCCGAGCGCAATGGTCGCCGCCAACGGATCCTCGTGGTCCTTCCACAGCGCCTCGGCAAGCCTGGTGCGAACCACCCCGGGACAGATCGCATTCACCCGGATGCGCGGTGAAAGCTCCAGCGCCAGCTGCTTGGTGACGTGGATCAGCGCGGCTTTGGTCGCGTTGTACATGCCCATGGCCGGGGACTGGTGCATCCCGCCGATGGAGGCGGTGTTGACCACCGCGCCGCCGTGCTCGCCCATCCACGCCGTCACGACGAGCGAGGTCCACATCAGCGGTGCCCACAGGTTGACGTCGAAGATCTTGGCGAAGCGGGCGTGGTCCTGCTCGAGCAGCGGACCGTAAGCCGGGTTGGTTCCGGCGTTGTTGATCAGGATGTCAACGCTGCCGAAGCGCTCGAGGGTGAGGTCCACACAACGCCGGGCGGCATCCTCGTCGACCGCGTGTGCACCAACGCCCAGGGCGCGGTCGCCGACCTGTGCAGCAGCCTCGTCGGCAGCTTCCTGCCTGCGTGCGGTGAGCACCACATGGGCGCCGGCAGCTGCCAGCTGTTGGGCGATGGCAAGCCCGATGCCTCGCGATGCGCCAGTAATTATGGCGGTGCGGCCGGTCAGATCCAGTGAGGTCATTTGGCTTGCCTTCGGTTGCTGTGGTGGCCGGACTCCGCCGGCGGGGAGCGTCGGTAGCGCCCCCGCACCGTATGCGACAAGAATGCTAGCGAAATCAAACCCCACGAAACCACCGGTAGTGGTGGTGCTATCGCGATTGCCGTAGCCTGCACAACCTCACGCCAGACTTGAGCCACTGCGACCATCTGCGGCGTGTCGCGTGCGTGGTTTAAGTGTCGCGAACGGCGAGGCCTTACAGCCTCATGATTCCGAATGATTCCGAACGGTATCCGGCTTGAACGTGCCCCAGCTGTGGCGGATTCTGACATTTCTCGGCCAGCCCGGCCACGGGCACCCTCGTAACCAACCATTTCGCCGCTAGCGAGCCCGGCGGGGGCGGCTGCGACGCCATGGCTCCGGCGGCTTGATTGACGGTCCGGGCGGCGTCGGTTGCGGCCCCACCGTCGGTTGCCGCACCGGCCACGCCTGGCGGGTCGCTGTGCGGGACATAGCCGGCCGGCCCGGTCGATGGGCCACAGGCCAATCAGACGACGACCTGTTTGGGCATGACGATGGGCTTGAACCCGTACCGAGGCCCGGCATAGGCACCGGCTCCTTTGGCCGCCCCAGAAATCCCCGCCATACCCGGCATTGCGGCGACTGGCCCGGCTTCCTCGGGGACCGCCCAGCCCGAGCCCTCCAGTGCCGTGGTACCAGACGTCATGGCCGGAGCAGCGGTCGACCAACCGGCCGGGACCGACAGGCCACCGACCGAGGACGCCTCGCCCAGACTCGCCGTCAGCGAGGCCCCACCAACGCCCACTGGCGTCACCGTGTGCGCCAAACCAGCTGCTGCCGCGGCAGCTGGAACGGCATCGGCGGCTGCGGTCACGGTTGCCGGGTTTAGGGCAGCAAAGGCGTGTCCGAGGAATACCGCGTTGGGGATGGTGGCCATGACGAACCAGGCGGTGGTGTTGACCGCGCCGTTGATCGCGTTCTGAACAAACGTGATACCGAGCAGCTCCTCAATGTCCTGAATGATTCCGCCTAATCCCGCCGCGTCGGCCGCCGATGTCAGGGGCGAAGCGAACCCCATTACCGCGTTCGGCAGGTTGCTGATCAGCGATCCCAGCCCCACCTGTTGGACCGTGCTGGCGGCAGCGGCATGGCTGACCGCGGCGGCCTGACCGGCCAGCCCGGCCATGTTGGCGGTCTGGGAGGGCGTGATCAACGGGTTCAACCTCCCCGCCGCCGCCGAGGAGGCCGCGTAACCGTACATCGCCAGTGCGTCTTGAGCCCACATTTCGCCGTAGTGAGCCTCGGTCGCCATGATCGCCGGTGTGTTTTGACCCAGGACGTTGGTCGCCACCAGTGCCGCGAGCAGAGCCCTGTTGGCAGCGACCTCCGCCGGCGGAACCGTCATGGCGAACGCCGCCTCAAAGGCGGCCGCCGACGCCATGGCCTGTGCAGCCGCATGGGCCGCCGATTCAGCGGTGTAGGTCAACCAGGCCAAATAAGGCTGGGCAGCAACGACCATCGACATCGACGCCGGACCCAGCCACTGTTCGGTAGTCAACTGCATGATCACCGACTCGACGGACGATGCTGTAGTGCTCAACTCGACGGCCAGGCCGTTCCACGTCGCCCCGGCGGCCATCAGGGGTGCTGCGCCGGCACCGGCGTACATTCGTGTGGAGTTGATTTCCGGGGGTAAAGCTCCAAAATCCATTTTCCCTATCCCTCTATTGATCTCTATTGATCGAAATTCGCTACTTCTCAAGTGCGGGCAACCGCGTCGAGGCCGCCCCCTATACCGCCGGCTTGGGCACGACGATGGGTTTGGCGCCGTAGCGTGGCGCACCGAAGCCCGCGCTGCTGCGCGTCGCCGAGGCCAACCCCGGCATCCCGGGAATGACCGTCCCCGCGGCACCATGCGGTGCCGCGGTGGTCCAGCCAGCGCCCTGCAGTGTGCTGGTGCTCGATACCAGGTTGGCCTGTCCCGCCCAGCTGGGCGGCACCGACAATGCGCCGATTGACGACGCCCGACTAAGGCCGGCGGCTAGCGGAGCCGCACCCAGACCGGCCGCGATCGGCGCCTCGCCGACGGCCGCCTCCGCCGCCCCCAGCTCCGATAGGCCCGCGCCCTCCAAGCCCTCCTCGAGGGCGGCTTCCTCGGCAGCCGGAAGAAGACCACCGCTGGCCAGCCCTAGCAAGTCCGACGCGGCGGAGGCCCAGTTCCCAGCCCCAATGTTGAAGATATTGGCAATATCTGAAATCCAGGAGGGCACCTTCCCGGGCGTGGAACCCAAGATGCTCGCGATACCCGACAACGGCGAAGCGGCCGCGGATGAGTTGGCGGCCTCGGTGGCCGCATAGGTGCCAGCGCTGACCCCCAGGGTCTTCACAAACAGGTCGTATACCGCAGCTGCTTCAGCACTGACCTGCTGGTAGAGAGTGCCGTACGCGGTGAACAACGGCGCCTGTAGCACTGATATCTCATCAGCGGCGGCGGGAATCACGCCCGTGGTGGTCGGGGCGGCCGCGGCCGCGTTCTGGGCGACCATCGCCGAGCCGATGGTCTCGAGCTTGCCGGCCGCAGCCGCCAACTCTTCAGGCTGTGTCGTCAGGAATGACATCGATTGCTCCTCATATGACTAAGCCAGCAGGGCTAGAAACCTGTGAATTATCTGATCAGTCCCTGCCGAATAGCTGATCAGGTCCTGTGTTTAGATAAGGCTAACGATCCACACCTCCGCAAGCCCGATCAAAAGGCGCAAGCGCAGAATTCATTTACGGCTTATTTACGCCGGCACCGGCAGTCTTAACACGATCCTTTTGAGCGTGGCACCTGACCGCTCGCCGCAGCAGCGAAATGAAACACGCGCCGCGGGAGGGTTAGCGCAATGTGGCCGCGGCGGCGCGCTGGTCGGCCGCGTGCGCTTGTCTCGGTGTCTCCAGATCAGAAGAGGCCGTGCTTGGGCATAACAATCGGCTTGACTCCGTACCGTGGTCCGGAGTCGGCACCAACACTGTTGGCGGCTACGACCATTCCAGGGGCAGGCGGCATCACTGCGATCGGGCCGTCCTCCTCGGGAACTGCCCAGCCTGTGCCATCCAAGGCCGCGCCGGCTGCCGTCGCCGGCGCTGCAGTAGACCAGCTTGCCGGCACCGACAGGCGACCAACCACGGACGCATTGCCCAAATCGGCGGTCAGCGCTGTTCCGCCGACGCCCGCTGGGGCAACCGCGTGTGCCACCGCGGCTGCCGCGCCGCCACCTGGAGCGGCTCCGCCAACGGTTCCCATAGCATCGGCAAGAAGCGTCATATTGCCAATGGCGGCCGTGGCAAAGTCTGCCACGCCACCCAGGCCGTGAAACGCGGATTCTACGAACAGCGGAACATCGAGATTGAGGAACTGCCTGACCGCCTCCAACCCGGTATCGGCCGCGGACATCACCGGGGAGGCGAAGCTCAGGACAGCGTCGGCGACGTCGCTGATCAGGTGGCTCAGACCCACCTGGCGCGCGAAAGCGGATGCGCCGGCTTGGCCAACAGCGGCGGCTTGGTGTGCGAGCCCGGCCGGATTGGTGATGTGCGACGGCCTGGTCAGCGGGTTCAGTCTTGCGGCGACCGCGGATGCGGCCGCATAGCCGTACATGGCCGAAGCGTCTTGGGCCCACATTTCGCCATAGCGTGCCTCGGTAGCCGCGATGGCCGACACGTTTTGCCCAAGGATGTTGGTCGCTGTCAGTTCAGCCAACAGGGCTCTGTTGGCAACCACCTCGGCCGGGGGCACTGTCAGCGCAAACGCCGTTTCAAAGGCGGCCGCAGACGCCATGGCCTGTGCCGCCGCGAGCGCCGAGGATTCAGCGGTGCAGGTCAACCAGACCAAATAGGGCTGCACCGCGGCGGCCATCGACAACGATGCGGGACCCATCCAGTGCTCGGTGCTCAGCCGCGTGATGACCGACCCGACGGAGGACGCAGCTGTGCTCACCTCGACAGCTATGCCGTTCCACGCAGCCGCAGCCGCCAGCAGGTCTGCCGCGCCCGCGCCGCCATACATGCGCGCAGAATTGACCTCCGGAGGTAGAGCTCCAAAATCCACTGAGGCGTTCCGTTTCTGGTCGAGTGCAGTGGTGGCCGGTGCTCCGTCTGAGGCAGCCATTATTCCATCAAGGTCAGCGCCAGCGTAGGCACCACGCTCGCCACGGCGTCGATGGCGCCCAAATCATCCCATTAACTGCGCAGCGACGGTTGCTCCGAGGTTCCAGCACGCCTCGATATCGGCCTTGCTCGGCTTGCCCATCACCACTACAGTCTCAGCGGCTTGCACCCAACCCAGGCCGGTTGTGATGGCGTCGACGGCTCGCTCGGCTCCCTCGGTGCCCTCGTTGCCGTGAATGTACGCGCCGAACGAACGCCCACGGGTGGTGTCCAGGCAGAGGTAATAGCAGACATCGAAGGCATGCTTGAGAGCACCACTGATGTACCCCAGATTGGCTGGGGTACCCAGCAGATAGCCGTCAGCCTCCAGCATCTCGATCGGCGAAACCGTCAGGGCGGGTCGTCTCACCACCTCGACGCCCTCAATCTCGGGATCGGTCGCGCCGGACACCACCGCCTCAAACATCTCCTGCATGTGCGGAGACGGCGTGTGGTGCACGATCAGCAAGCGCCGCACCGCAGGACCCTGTCACTAAAAGTGGGGTAATCGACCAAAGCGTGCAGAAGCGCTCCGGACAGGTAGCCCAAGGCCGGCAACGTGGTCATCTGGCCCCCGGCCTAGCGCGCCCCTCTAGCTGTAGGGCCGTCTTCATCGCTTCCCGCGCGCGGCGCCGATCCCCCGCGTAGTCGTAGGCGCGCGCCAGTCGGTACCAGCGGCGCCAGTCGTCGGCGTCGTCTTCGAGCTCGGTGCGCACGGCAGCGAACAACGCATCGGCCGCGTCTCGCTGAATGCGGCCAGAAGCCCGGCGGGGCAGCGCGCTGGCGTCGATGTCCAGTCCGTCTTCGGCGATCAGACGGGCCAGCCGCTGATACGCGAATCCGGCCCGCAGCGTGGCAATCATGGCCCACAGCCCAATGACCGGCAGGATCAGCAGCGCCAGCCCCAGCCCGGCAGCCGCGGCGCGGCCCGAACCGATCATTGCGACGGCGACACGCCCGAGCATAACCAGGTACGCCACCATCGCCACGCACATGAACGCGATTATCAACTGGACATACAGGGTGCGCCTGGTCATCACAGTGTCGGTCAGTGCAGATCGAGTAGGGGCTCAAGACCTACGGTGAGACCAGGGCGTTCGGCGATGCGGCGCACCGCCAACAGCACACCGGGCACAAACGATGTGCGATCGAGGCTATCGTGGCGGATGGTCAGAGTCTCCCCCTCGGTCCCGAACAGCACCTCCTGGTGGGCGACCAGTCCGGCCAGCCGCACCGCGTGCACCGGTATGCCGTCGACGTCGGCACCACGCGCGCCCGGCAGGCTGGTACTGGTGGCATCGGGATTGGGCGGCAAGCCTTTTCGGGCCTCGGCGATCAGCTTCGCGGTACGCGCGGCCGTGCCTGACGGCGCGTCAGCCTTGTGCGGATGATGCAGCTCAATGACCTCGGCCGAGTCGAAAAACCGTGCGGCCTGCTTGGCGAAATGCATGGACAGCACCGCTCCGATCGCGAAGTTTGGCGCTATCAACACCGATGTGTTGGGTTTTGCGACGAGCCACGATTCGACTTGTTGAAACCGCTCGGCGGTGAACCCCGTGGTACCGACCACGGCGTGAATTCCGTTGTCGATGAGGAACTCCAGATTGCCCATCACCACGTCCGGGTGGGTGAAGTCGATGACGACCTCGGTGTTACCGTCCGTTAGCAGGCTCAGCGGATCGCCGGCATCCAGCTCGGCGGATAGGGTCAGGTCGTCGGCGGCCGCCACCGCCCGCACCATCGTCGCTCCGACCTTGCCTTTGGCTCCAAGGACGCCTACCCGCATGGCCTTCACCCTAGACCGGGCCGTCCTCGAGGCCAACGACCGCGGCTGCACCAAACCCGGCGTGCGCCGTGAGGCGCTTGTTGATCGAGTGGAGGTGAAAGACCTGCACGGTAGTTCTGTCGCAGCTGTCTGAACCACCCCATCGGCAGATTCCGTGAAGAGCCAGATACGGTGAAAGTCGCACGTCCGGTTCGAAGGGCGGCCACGGGAAACGGACCCGCAGCAACGCGGGCACCGCACCCATGGTCGACCCAACTGCCACGCACCCGGTGACCGGTGCGAAGTCCACCATATCGACCAGTGGGCAACCGGCACATCCCACCACAGGTTGGTCGGAAACGGCTGGTGCACAACGAAGCTCCCCAACGGCCAAACCGCAGGGATCCCGCCACCCCACCTCGACCGCGGTGCCCACACCAAACAACTACGCGCTGACCGCCGCGACTGCGCCCACGACCTATCTAGGCTTTAATGATCCGAGGCGTCAGCAGCGAAGGTGCTCATGTGAAACCCAGCAATATCAGGATTCGTGCAGCCAAACCGATCGATTTCCCGAAGGTGGCGGCGATGCACTATCCGGTTTGGCGACAATCCTGGACCGGAATCCTCGACCCGTACCTACTCGACATGATCGGTTCGCCGAAGCTGTGGGTCGAGGAGTCTTACCCGCAAAGCCTGAAACGCGGCGGCTGGAGTATGTGGATCGCCGAGTCTGGCGGTCAGCCAATAGGTATGACGATGTTCGGGCCCGACATTGCTCATCCTGATCGCATTCAAATCGACGCTTTGTATGTAGCCGAGAACAGTCAACGTCACGGCATTGGCGGGCGCCTCCTCAACAGGGCCCTGCACTCACATCCGTCAGCCGACATGATTTTGTGGTGCGCCGAGAAGAACAGCAAGGCACGCGGCTTCTACGAGAAGAAGGACTTTCACATTGACGGCCGCACTTTCACGTGGAAACCACTGTCAGGTGTGAACGTGCCCCATGTGGGCTACCGGCTTTATCGATCCGCCCCGCCCGGGTAAGCATCAGGCGTCGATAACCACCCGACCGCTCACGGCCCGCGACACACAGACCAGCATCTCGTTATCGCCTTCGATGATGCGGCCGCGGCGGTCGACCTGCCCGGCAAGGACTCTCACCTTGCAGGTCCCGCAGAAGCCCTGCTGGCAGGAGTATGCCGTCGTCGGGTCCCAGTCGAGCATGACGTCCAGCGCCGACCGGTTCGCCGGAACTCGGAGCACTCGCCTCGACCGTGCGAGCTCCAGCTCGAACGGAACTCCGTCGACAACCGGCGGCGGGCTGAATCGCTCGTAATGCAGCGGCGCGTCGGCGTGTTGATTGCGGGCCACGCGCACCGCTTCTAACATCCCGGGCGGCCCGCACACGTAAACGGCCGTCGTCGGCCCTGCGCCGGCCAACAGTTCATCGACAGACGCAAAACGACCGTGCTCGTCGTCGGCCCACACCGTGACCCGGCCGGGTGCCACCGCCACTACCTCGTCCAGGAACGGCATGTACTCCCGACCGCGACCGGCATAGATTGCGCGCCAGTCGATTCCGCGCTGTTCGGCGGCCCGGATCATCGGCAGGATGGGCGTCACCCCGATACCGCCGATCACGAAAAGCACGTCACGCTCGGCCAGACCGAGATGGAAGGCGTTGCGGGGACCTTCGAACTCGCACGTGTCACCTACGTCGAAGGCCTCGTGCATCTCGATCGAACCGCCGCCGCCGTCCGCGATTCTGCGAATGGCGATCCGGTAGTCCGTACGCCGTCCGGGCACACCGCACAACGAGTACTGTCGGCGCCGCCCCGAGGGCAGCTGCACGTCGATGTGCCCACCGGGCGACCAGGCCGGGAGCAATCCGCCACCGGGGTCAGCCAACGTCAACGCCACCACGTCGGGAGCGACCAGCTCGCGCTTGGTAACCACCGCGGGATTCGTGCGCCGCACCGGCTGCACCCGCGACGGTTCCCACCGCGAGGCCGCGCCCAATCCTCCCAATAACGCTCGTACACCCCACAGCGCTGTGAAGAAGCGGTCCCGGCTGCGGCGACCGTAAAGGTCGGCGGGCCTACTGGCCCAGCTGGTCTCTGGCACGGTGCGCTCCGCCATTCCTACGGATCGTCACCGATCAGTGCGACGCTCGCGCGGCGGGCGAGACGGCCAGGTAGTCCACGGCCGCCCCCAGCCCGCCCAGCTGGGACGGGTGAAAACCCGGCTTGTAGTAGTGCCCCACGACCCGAAGCAGCCGCGGCAGCCCGGGCACCAAACCACGGCGTGCGGCCTTGAAATAGTCCCGCCAGCGCGGCTTTGTCCCCGGTGGCAGGTACGGATCCACCGAATACATGAACCGCACTCCGCGAATCCACAGCAGCAACATCACCGGGGTAACGGTCAGCTGGGCACGCACCTGCCGCCAGTAACCGGCGCGCAAGTGCTTCATGGTGTCGAAGGCCACGGCTTTGTGCTCGACTTCTTCTGCACCGTGCCACCGCAGCATGTCCAGCATCACGGGGTCTGCACCGACGGCATCGAGCTGCGGGGAATTCAGGATCCACTCGCCCATGACGGCGGTGTAGTGCTCAATTGCCGCGATGAACGAAACCTGCTCTAGCAACCAGCTGTACTGTCGTCGCGGGCTCCGCCGAGGACTCTCCCCCAGCAGCTTTTCGAACAGCCACCTGATCTGGTTGGTAAACGCTGTCACGTCGACACCCTGGGCATCGAAGTGGTCAACCACGCCGGAGTGCGCCTGGGAATGCATCGCCTCCTGACCGATGAATCCTTGCACGTCCAGCCTCAGTTGATCGTCCTTGATCAGCGGCAGCGTCTTCTTGAAGACCCTGACGAAGAACTCCTCGCCGGCCGGCAGCAGCATATGCAGAACGTTGAGAACGTGGGTGGCCATCGGCTCGTTGGGCACATAGTGAAATGGCAGGTTTGTCCAGTCGAATTCGACATCTCGCGGCTCGAGGACGAGACGTTCGTGGTCGGCGGCGCGCGACTCTGACGAGTGCGGACCCGTCGCCCGGTCATCGACGCTGACCATTGCTGCCCCCTCAGAAAACGTAGCCACGGCGTTTACATAAATGCCCGACATGTCGCCCCAGTAGACATCACGTGTTGGCAAGTATAGTTGCGCGTACCCGAGGGGTGAAGAACCTGCTCGCCAGCCTGGCGCCGAATGCACCTCGACGTTCACCGCGCCTCGGCAGCCGACGATGTCGGCTTCACCGTGTCGAATTCGTCGCCTCGCCCTCGTCGGCCTACTCGCAACTGGTGGCATCAGTAATGCCATTGCGCAGCAACGCACTTGCTACGGCACGCGACTCGCCATCAGTGTCCCGCCAGCACTTTCGCTACCCGGCCTCAGCTCGGTCCTTGAGACGCTGCAGGGTGCGTCGAATGTGCTCGGTGTTTACGCTCGCCCGATCCTTGACGCCGGTGGCCATCCGGGCAACTGCGCGGAACCAGCTGGGCCGCCGGTCCCAGGTGCTCTCCGTAACCCGACAGCCGTGTTCGGTAGCGACGATGCCATATTGCCAGCGTGAAATCGGAATAATGCCGGACCGTACATCGAAAGCGAAAACCCGACCGGGATCGGCGTCGGTAACGGTGCACGTCGTGGTCCAGCGCCGTCCACCGTTTTCGTTGCGACCGACAAACACCGCTCCCTTGCGAACATCGTCGCCTTTGCGCAACTGCATCGCCACCACTTCCTCGGCCAGCGAGGCCAGTGTCGGCAGATCAGTGATCAGCCCGTATACCAGGTCGGGATTGGCGTCGATCTCAACGGTGACCGTCACAGAAGGCCCATCAGGGTCTGGCATCCCGCGATCATAGCCCGCTGGGCGGGCCGCTCTAGATGGGCGCCGCCCCGCGCAGATGCTCGAAGATCAGGGACGTCTGGGTACCTGCGACGTCGGCGTCGGCATTGAGGTTTTCGACCACGAACGAACGCAGGTCCTCGGTGTCGCGAGCGGCGACGTGCAAGATGAAATCGTCGGCGCCGGCCAGAAAGTAGACATCCATCACCTGCCGTTTGCGGCGGATCTGCTGGATGAAGCTGCGGATTTTCCCGCGAGCGGACGACTGCAAGTTGACCGAGATCATCGCCTGCAACGGCAAACCCACCGCGACCGGGTCGATGTCGGTGTAGAACCCCCGGATCACGCCGAGGTCCACCAACCGCCGAACCCGGCCGTGACACGTCGACGGCGCTATCCCGACAGTGTCCGCTAACGCGTTGTTGGGCATTCTGGCATCGCCATGCAGCAAGCTCAGGATTCTGCGGTCCACCTCATCAAGTTCAGCGGGTCGAACATCCTTCGACGAGGCAGCCCGGCGAGTCTTGTGTTCCGTTGAATTATCACGCATATGGCCTCGAAAAAGAATTATCATCAGCAATCTTGCAGATTAATCGAACTTTCTTCATACTGAAGCGTACAGTATCGAGAGGGGTAATCATGCGCGTCGGTATTCCGACCGAGACCAAAAACAACGAATTCCGGGTGGCCATCACCCCGGCCGGCGTCGCGGAACTAACCCGTCGTGGCCATGAGGTGCTCATCCAGGCAGGTGCCGGAGAGGGCTCGGCTATCACCGACGCGGATTTCAAGGCGGCAGGCGCGCAACTGGTCGGCACCGCCGACCAGGTGTGGGCCGACGCTGATTTATTGCTCAAGGTCAAAGAACCGATAGCGGCGGAATACGGCCGCCTGCGACACGGGCAGATCTTGTTCACGTTCTTGCATTTGGCCGCGTCACGTGCTTGCACCGATGCGTTGTTGGATTCCGGCACCACGTCAATTGCCTACGAGACCGTCCAGACCGCCGACGGCGCACTACCCCTGCTTGCCCCGATGAGCGAAGTCGCCGGTCGACTCGCCGCCCAGGTTGGCGCTTACCACCTGATGCGAACCCAAGGGGGCCGCGGTGTGCTGATGGGCGGGGTGCCCGGCGTCGAACCGGCCGACGTCGTGGTGATCGGCGCCGGCACCGCCGGCTACAACGCAGCCCGCATCGCCAACGGCATGGGCGCGACCGTTACGGTTCTAGACATCAACATCGACAAACTTCGGCAACTCGACGCCGAGTTCTGCGGCCGGATCCACACTCGCTACTCATCGGCCTACGAGCTCGAGGGTGCCGTCAAACGTGCCGACCTGGTGATTGGGGCCGTCCTGGTGCCAGGCGCCAAGGCACCCAAATTAGTCTCGAATTCACTTGTCGCGCATATGAAACCAGGTGCGGTACTGGTGGATATAGCCATCGACCAGGGCGGCTGTTTCGAAGGCTCACGACCGACCACCTACGACCACCCGACGTTCGCCGTGCACGACACGCTGTTTTACTGCGTGGCGAACATGCCCGCCTCGGTGCCGAAGACGTCGACCTACGCGCTGACCAACGCGACGATGCCGTATGTGCTCGAGCTTGCCGACCATGGCTGGCGGGCGGCGTGCCGGTCGAATCCGGCACTAGCCAAAGGTCTTTCGACGCACGAAGGGGCGTTACTGTCCGAACGGGTGGCCACCGACCTGGGGGTGCCGTTCACCGAGCCCGCCAGCGTGCTGGCCTGACTCTCGGCCGCTCGTTACGCCGAGCACACGTCGGGAGTAAGGGAAGCGATGATGTCGGCCGCGGGTCCCGGCCGGGTCTTCCGGTGCGCCGATCCCGCCCAAAGGTTTGTTCCGTGCGGGTCGTCCGCCTGCACCGCCGCCGCCCGTATCGGCTTCGTCATCTGGTGGACCTCCGGATAACCCAGCGGCGCCACGTGGTCGAGCAGGCGAGTGAAGTTGTTGGCCAGACCGCGCGCATACCTACCCGAGAACGCCCGAGTGACCAGGGTGGCATCGAACTCTGGATTCTTCAGCGCGGCACGGTGTGCGGCATTGGTACCGGCTTCGTCGGCCAGCAGCAATGCGGTACCAACCTGCGCGGCGATCGCTCCGCGGCGCAGCACGGCGGCCACGTCCTCAGCCGTGCCCAGGCCACCGGCTGCAACCAGCGGCACATCATGGGCGCTGCCAATCCGATCGAGGAGTTGGTGCAGCGACTCCGTACCGGGTTCCATGTCCGGCGCGAACGTTCCGCGGTGCCCGCCGGCAGCCGGGCCCTGGACCACCAGGCTGTCCGCGCCCGCGGCAATGGCCACACCGGCCTCGTAGACCGACGTCACGGTGATCGAGACCAACAGTCCCAGCGCGCTCAACCGCTGCACGACATCCGGCGGCGGCGCGCCGAAGGTGAACGACACCACCTCCGGACGAACATCGGCTACCACCTCGAGTTTGCGCACCCAGTCGTCGTCGTCACCATAGACGGGCTGGCCCACCTCGGTGTGGTAGTACTCGGCGACCTCTTCGAGCTCGTCCGCGTAATACTCCAGCTGCGCCCAGTCGGCGACGCTGGGTTGGGGCACAAACAGATTGGCTCCGATAGGACCGGTAGTGGCGGCGCGCGCAGCGGCGATATCGTCGGCGAGCCGGTCCGCGCTCAGATAGCCGCCGGCGACGAAACCAAGCCCGCCAGCGTTGGACACCGCCGCGGCCAACGCCGGGGTGCTCGGGCCGCCGGCCATCGGGGCGCCGACGATCGGCACCGCGATGTCCCAGAAGCCCAACACCATCGGGCTAATTCGCCGACGGCGAGCGCCGGCACGGCGCGAGTGAGGAAGCGGACATTTGAGCTACCCTACCATCGCTCGAAGTTGTTGCGGCAGTGATCGTTTCGATCCGTGTGGGCCAAGAACGGCAGCACCGTAGCGCCTGCTCAGCAGGTGGCGGGCCACCGCGTTGACCTCCTCCACGGTGACCTGCTCGATTTGCCGCAAGGTGTGTTCGATGCTGCGGTGCTTGCCGTAGTTCAACTCGCTGCGGCCGAGCCGGCTCATCCGGGAGCTGGAATCCTCCAGCCCTAGCACCAGCCCACCCCGCAGCGATCCCTTGGCGATGCCGCATTCCGCCTCGGTGATGCCGTCGCGTGCCACGCTTTCCAGCACATCGGCGGTCACCCGCATCACGTCGGCGAAGCGTTCGGGCAGGCAGGCCGCGTACACCGAAAGCGCGCCGCTGTCGGCGAAGAGATCCAGCGCGGAGTAGACCGAGTAGGCCAGCCCGCGGGTCTCGCGGACCTCCTGGAACAGCCGGGAACTCAAGCCACCGCCCAGCGCGGTGTGCAGCACCGACAGTGCCCAACGATGCTCCCAGCCGCGCCCGGGTGTGCGGATGCCCAGCGACACATGCGTCTGTTCGGCGTCGCGGCTAACCAGTGTCAACCGGGGGCTGCCGTTGACCCGGCCGGTACCCTTGCGCGGCGCAACTGGCCGTCTCCCCCGGACCAACCGGGACCCGAAGTGCTCGCGGACCAACGCAACCAGCCCGTCGTGATCCACATTGCCGGCGGCCGCGACGACCATCCGCTCCGGGGTATAGCGCCGCAGGTGAAACGATTGCAGTTGAGCCCGCGTCATCACCGACACGGATTGCGCGCTGCCGATCACCGGGCGACCGACCGGGTGGTCGCCGAACAACGCCGCCAGGAACATGTCCGCCAAGGCGTCCTCGGGGTCGTCGTCGCGCATCGCGATCTCCTCGAGGACGACGTCACGTTCCACCTCGACATCGTCGGCGGCACAGCGGCCGTTGAGCACCACATCGGCGACCAGGTCGACGGCCAACGGCAAGTCGCTGCCGAGCACGTGGGCGTAGTAGCAGGTGTGCTCCTTGGCGGTGAATGCGTTCAGTTCCCCGCCCACCGCGTCCATCGCCTGCGCAATGTCCACGGCAGAGCGGGTGGGCGTCGACTTGAACAGCAAATGCTCAAGGAAGTGCGCCGCCCCGGCCACCGTGGCGCCTTCGTCGCGCGATCCGACGCCGACCCACACCCCGACCGACGCGGAGTGCACCGCGGGCAGGAATTCGGTGACCACTCGCAGCCCGCCCGGCAGGGTGGTGCGCCGCGGCGCCAGCGCCGCCGCGGGGTCAGCTGGTGACCGTCGCGGCATCGGTAGCGGCGGCGGTGCTGTCCTCGTCGGCGACCAGGATCAGGGAGATCTTGCCCCGTTTGTCGATGTCGGCGATCTCCACCCGCAGCTTGTCACCGACATTGACAACGTCCTCGACCTTCGCGATGCGCTTGCCCTTGCCGAGTTTGGAAATGTGCACCAGACCGTCGCGGCCAGGCAGCAACGATACAAAGGCACCGAAATCGGTGGTCTTGACCACGGTTCCGAGGAACCGTTCGCCCACCGTCGGCAGCTGCGGGTTGGCGATGGCGTTGATCTTGTCGATCGCGGCCTGTGCCGATGGCCCGTCGGTGGCGCCGACGAACACGGTGCCGTCGTCTTCGATGGAGATCTGCGCGCCGGTCTCCTCGGTGATGGCGTTGATGACCTTGCCCTTGGGTCCGATGACCTCCCCGATCTTGTCCACCGGAACCTTGATGGTGGTCACCCGCGGGGCGTAGGGACTCATTTCGTCGGGTCTATCGATGGCCTCAGCCATCACCTCCAAGATCGTGAGGCGGGCGTCCTTGGCCTGCTCGAGTGCTCCGGCAAGCACCTGCGAAGGGATCCCGTCGAGCTTGGTGTCCAGCTGCAGCGCGGTGACGAAGTCCTTGGTCCCGGCGACCTTGAAGTCCATGTCACCGAACGCGTCTTCGGCGCCGAGGATGTCGGTGAGGGTGACGAAGCGACGCTCCACAACGCCGTCGACCGCCCCTTCTACTTGAATGTCGTCGGAGACCAGGCCCATCGCGATGCCGGCCACCGGCGCCTTGAGCGGCACCCCGGCGTTGAGCAGCGCCAGCGTCGACGCGCACACCGACCCCATCGAGGTCGACCCGTTGGAGCCCAGAGCCTCCGACACCTGGCGAATGGCATACGGGAATTCCTCGACGCTCGGCAACACCGGCACCAGGGCCCGCTCGGCCAGTGCGCCGTGCCCGATCTCACGCCGCTTGGGCGAACCGACCCGACCGGTCTCGCCGGTGGAGAACGGCGGGAAGTTGTAGTGGTGCATGTACCGCTTCGATGTCTCCGGCCCCAACGAGTCGATCTGCTGGGCCATCTTGATCATGTCGAGTGTGGTCACACCCAGGATCTGGGTTTCGCCGCGTTCGAACAGCGCGCTGCCGTGCGCGCGCGGAACCACGGCCACCTCGGCCGACAATGCGCGAATGTCGGTGATGCCGCGGCCGTCGATACGGAAATGGTCGGTGAGGATGCGCTGCCGAACCAGCTTTTTGGTCAGGGCACGCAACGCGGCGCCGACCTCCTTTTCGCGACCCTCGTAGGTGTCGGCGAGCCGCTGCACAACCTGGGTCTTGATTTCGTCGATGCGCTGGTCGCGCTCGGCTTTACCGCCGATGGTCAACGCGGCGGCCAACTCGTCGGTGGCCACCGAGGACACCGAGTAGTACACGTCTTCGCCGTAGTCAGGGAACACCGGGAAGTCGACGGTCGGTTTGCCCGACTTTCCAGCGGCATCGGCAAGCTCCTGCTGCGCGGTGCACAGCGCGGCGATAAACGGCTTGGCCGCCTCCAGGCCCGCGGCCACCACGCTTTCCGTCGGCGCTTGGGCACCACCTTCGACGAGCTCGACGACGTTTTCGGTGGCCTCGGCTTCGACCATCATGATGGCAACATCACCCTCGACGATCCGGCCGGCCACGACCATGTCGAACACGGCGCGCTCGATCTGGTCGACGGTGGGGAAGCCGACCCAGGTGCCGTCGATGAGCGCCACCCGCACACCGCCGATGGGCCCGGAGAACGGCAGACCGCCCAGCTGGGTGGACGCCGACGCCGCGTTGATCGCCAATACGTCGTAGAGATCGCCCGGATCCAGGCTGAGAATCGTCACCACGATTTGGATCTCGTTGCGCAGCCCGTCGACAAACGACGGGCGCAGCGGGCGGTCGATGAGCCGGCAGGTCAGGATCGCGTCGGTGGAGGGTCGGCCCTCGCGACGGAAGAACGAACCGGGGATGCGGCCGGCCGCATACATGCGCTCCTCGACGTCGACCGTGAGGGGGAAGAAGTCGAAGTGTTCTTTGGGGTTCTTGCTGGCGGTGGTCGCCGACAGCAGCATGTTGTCGTCGTCGAGGTAGGCGACCACCGCGCCGGCGGCCTGCAAGGCCAATCGGCCGGTCTCGAAGCGGATGGTCCGGGTGCCAAAGCTCCCGTTGTCGATGGTGGCGGTCGTCTCGAACACGCCTTCGTCAATTTCAGCGGCAGACATGACGTCCGTGCGGCCTCTCTGGATTATTGAGCTGTTTCGCGTCGTCACGCGCAATCCAGCGGGTTCGCCGAACCCCGAGAGCTTCCCAGGAGAAAAGGTCTGAATGCGGCTACGGCCATCGATCGAAGCGGCCGACCTGCCCCAGATCCGGAGAGCCCGGCAGCCACTACCGAGGACCGCCCGATACAGGCCGGGGGTGCTCCCTTGGATATGCATAGTGACTCGCTGGAACGGCACACGCGGTTCTGCGCGTACCGCACCATTTGCTGGGCCGAACCGGCCCAGAACGTTCTCACTCTACACGGGCGACCGGCGGCATTTGCGTAGAACTCGCTTTGCCGAGCTACCCCGCCTCAGCTCCGCGGGCCGCCGGTGACATCCTCGACGCACACCGCGAACCGTCGCTGAGTGTAGACGTAGCCCACGCCGCTGGCGCACTGGTCGACGCTGACGGGAGAGTCGAGGTCTTTCAGGATCTGGGTGGCCCGCTGCCGGTGCGGCACCGAGGCGTCGTCGCAGTCCACCCGGAACGGGTCGGTGTTGTGGGTAGGGTCGACGCTCATACAACCGCCAATCACCCAATCGATGTCCAGGCAAATGGTGTTGGTTGAGCCGTTGAACGCATTGCGCATCGAATAGGTGGAGTCGACGTCCGCCGGGCATTCCGCGTGGTCCTCCTGCACGACGGCAACGACCTTGAAGTTGGACGCCGGGCTCCCGCACTCCGCCTTAGTGGCCTGCGGCCGGTCGGGCGTGCCGGCGAGTTTGACGCAGTCCCCCACCTTGAGTTCGGCGACGTTGGTCGCTGACGAACACCCCGTCGCCACGACGAACAAGGCCGTGGTCGCGGCCGCGAGCCAGGCGCGCATCGACGCCGCGGGTCAGCGACGCAGGCCCAGCCGCTCGATGAGTGAACGATAACGCTCCACATCGATCTGGGAAATGTACTTGATCAGCCGGCGCCGCCGGCCCACCAGCAACAGCAGTCCTCGCCGCGAATGATGGTCGTGCTTGTGCACCTTGAGATGCTCGGTGAGGTCGGCGATGCGTTTGGTCAGCAACGCGATCTGTGCTTCCGGGGATCCGGTATCGGTCTCATGCAGGCCGTAGGAGCGCAGAATCTCCTTTTTTTGCTCGGCTGTCAGCGCCACGAAATGTCTCCATCAATGGGTTCGCGATCATGGATATCAGGGCACGGCCACCGCGAACCGCAGCACGCACCGATGTCGTTGGACAGTCTAGCAGCGGGTTGACCGCCAAACACAAACGCCGCAGGTGCCAGCCGGGGGTCACGACCGCAAGAACCGTCAACCCGTAGACAACAGGTCACGTGCCCGCTCGGTATCGGCACCCATCGCAGCGACCAGCTGGCGCACCGATTCGAACTTCTTCTGGCCGCGGATACGCCCGACGAAGTCCAAGGCCACATGTTGACCGTAGAGGTCAGCGGTGGTGTCCAGCACGAACGCTTCGACGGTGCGGGTGCGTCCGGAGAAGGTGGGATTGGTCCCGACCGACACCGCGGCCTGGTAGCGCTCACCCGGGACGACCGTGCCGGTCACCGGCCCATGCCCGAGCACCGTGAACCAAGCGGCGTACACGCCGTCGGCCGGAATCGCCGAATACATCGGCGGCGCCACGTTCGCGGTGGGAAAGCCCAGCTCCGCGCCCCGCCCCTCACCGCGTACCACAACCCCCTCCACGCGGTGCGGTCGGCCCAGAGCTTCCATGGCCGCCACCATGTCGCCGGCGTCCACGCAGGACCGGATGTAGGTGGAGGAGAACGTCACGGTCTCGTTGCTGTGGTGCTCGGACACCAACGACATCGATTCCACCGCGAACCCGAACCGCTCGCCAGCCCGACGCAGCGTGTCGACATTGCCGGCGGCCTTTTTGCCGAAGGTGAAGTTCTCGCCGACGACGACCTCCACCACATGTAGGTGCTCGACGAGCAGCTCATGGATGAAGCGATCCGGCGTGAGCTTCATGAAATCGGTGGTGAACGGCATCACCAGGAACACTTCGATGCCCAAGTCTTGAACGAGCTCCGCGCGTCGGGTCAGGGTGGTCAGCTGCGCCGGGTGACTGCCTGGATAGACCACCTCCATCGGGTGCGGGTCGAACGTCATCAGCACGGCCGGTACACCGCGAGCGCGGCCGGCCTTGACCGCGTGCGCGATCAGTTCGGCGTGCCCGCGGTGCACGCCGTCAAATACCCCGATGGTGAGCACGCATCTGCCCCAATCCGTCGGGATCTCGTCCTGGCCACGCCAGCGCTGCACGATCGCAAGCCTACGGCGCACGGTGGTCGGCCAGGCGCCAGATTCACCGGTGGGCTCTGGCCAGCGGCCGATCCGGGAACACCATGCACGCGGCCGCCGGACACCTGGCGCAGCACGTCCGGGAACGCCGGCGGCACCGTGGCCGGTCCCAGAGAATTGGCGCGCGCATACCGAACGATTGGTCTCAAGCTTTACGCCGACCATTGATCAGGTGATCAGGGAGTGGGTCTGATGAGTACGTTTAGAGAATGCCGCAGCATGTTCGATGCCGCGGTGAAGAGCTACCAGTCCGGAGACCTGGCCAATGCCCGAGCGGCCTTTGGCCGCCTCACAGTCGAAAACCCGGACATGTCCGATGGCTGGTTGGGGCTTCTGGCCTGCGGCGACCATCATCTTGATACCTTGGCCGGTGCCCATCAACACTCCGAAGCACTGTACAGCGAAACCCGCCGCGTCGGCCTCACGGACGGCGAATTGTCCGCCGTGGTCATGGCCCCGATGTATCTGGGGTTGCGGGTGTGGTCGCGCGCCACGATCGGGCTCGCGTACGCCAGCGCTCTAATCATCGCCGACCGCCACGATGAAGCGGCAGCAACGCTGGACGACCCGGTCATCACGGAGGACACCGGCGCCGCCCAATACCGCCAGTTCGTCATGGCGACGCTGTTCCACAAAACTCGCTCCTGGTCCAACCTTTTGAAGGTCACCGAAATTTCTCCGCCGAGCGGGGCCACCGATGTCCGTGACGAGGTGGCTGACGCGGTGGCCGCGCTGGCCTCGACCGCTGCGGCGAGTCTGGGCCAATTCCAGTTCGCGTTGGAGCTCGCTGAGCAAGTCTCGACAACCAATCCGCGGGTGACTGCCGATGTGACCCTCACTAGGGCGTGGTGCCTGCGCGAACTGGGTGACGACGACGCCGCCAGAGTGGCACTTAGCGCCACGACCACCGGTGATGCCCCCAGGACAAACACCACCGCGGAACAGGCTGGTAGCCCCCAACCGAAGTTTCGACATCCTTACGACGACGGCCGGGATCTCCTGGTGGCTCGCCGCCGCCCGCCGGCCGGGGACGGTTGGCGCAAAGCGGTAACCAAAATGACTTTCGGGCGGGTGAATCCCGAACCGAGCGCCAAGCGCGAGCAAACCGACGAGCTGATTCAGCGTATCTGCGCTCCACTGGCCGATGTCCATAAGTTGGCGTTCGTCTCTGCCAAGGGCGGCGTAGGTAAGACCACGATGACGGTGCTGGTGGGCAACGCCGTCGCCCGGCTGCGCGGCGATCGGGTGATGGCTGTGGACGTCGATGCCGACCTGGGCGACCTGTCAGCAAGGTTCAGTGAGCGCGGTGGCCCGCAGACCAACATCGAGCATTTCGTGTCATCGCAGCACACCAAGCGCTACGCGGACGTGCGTGTGCACACGGTGATGAACAAAGACCGGCTGGAAATGCTTGGTGCCCAGAATGATCCGCGATCGACATACAAGTTTGGCCCGGAGGACTATGGGGCCGCCATGCAGATCCTGGAAACCCACTGCAACGTCATACTGCTTGATTGCGGCACACCGGTCAACGGGCCATTGTTCAGCAATATCCTCAACGACGTCACTGGTCTGGTTGTGGTGGCATCCGAAGACGTGCGCGGTGTCGAGGGAGCGTTGGTCACTCTGGACTGGCTGGGGGCGCATGGCTTTGGCCGGTTGCTTCAGCACACTGTGGTTGTTCTCAACGCAATCCAGAAAACCCGGTCACTTGTGGATTGCGGGGCCGCCGAAAACCAGTTCAGGAAGCGCGTTCCGGATTTCTTTCGGATTCCCTACGACCCGCATCTGGCCACGGGTTTGGCGGTCGATTTCAGCTCTCTCAAGCGAAGGACACGCAACGCCGTGCTGGATTTGGCCGGCGGCCTGGCACAGCACTATCCGGCTAGCCGAGTACGGCCCCGTGGCGAGGACAGTTGGAAAACCTGGATCGAAACGATGCGTCAGGTCGGATGACGGTTTGGTCGAGACCGAGTTGGCGGCCATTTCCCCGACTGCGCACCGAGCGCGCCGTCACGCCGGTATCTAGACTCTCTGGTTGTGAGGGCTGACGAGGAGCCTGGCGATCTTAGCGCGGTTGCGCAGGACTATCTGAAGGTCATCTGGACCGCCCAGGAGTGGTCGCAGGACAAGGTCAGCACCAAGATGCTGGCCGAGAGGATCGGGGTGTCGGCCAGCACGGCCTCGGAGTCCATTCGCAAGCTCGCCGAGCAGGGCTTGGTCGACCACGAGAAGTACGGCGCGGTGACGTTGACCGATTCGGGGCGACGAGCCGCGCTGGCAATGGTGCGCCGGCACCGGCTACTGGAGACATTCCTGGTCAACGAGCTCGGCTACCGCTGGGACGAGGTGCACGACGAGGCCGAGGTGCTCGAGCACGCGGTCTCGGATCGCTTGATGGCCCGCATCGACGCCAAGCTGGGGTTCCCGCAGCGCGATCCGCACGGTGACCCGATCCCGGGCGCCGACGGGCAAGTGCCCACGCCACCGGCTCGTCAGCTGTGGGCGTGCCGCGACGGCGACACAGGGACGGTGGCCCGTATCTCCGATGCCGACCCGCAGATGCTGCGATACTTTGCCAGCATCGGGATCAGCCTGGACTCGCGGCTGCGGGTGCTGGCTCGGCGCGAGTTCGCCGGCATGATCTCGGTGGCAATCGACTCGGCCGACGGCGCCACCGTCGACTTGGGGAGCCCGGCCGCCCAGGCAATCTGGGTGGTGAGCTGACGGCTTTGGCCCGCGAGCGTAACGTGGCTGCGATTTTCGGCACGGATTTTCGCAGTCCGGTTACGCTCGCGAAGCCGGTTCGCCCAGCAGGCCCTTGGCGATGTGGGTTACCTGGACCTCGTTGCTGCCGGCGTAGATCATCAGCGACTTGGCATCGCGAGCCAGCTGCTCCACCCGATATTCGGCCATGTAGCCGTTGCCGCCGAACAGCTGGACGGCCTCCATCGCGACATCGGTGGCGGCCTCCGAGGAATACAGCTTGATCGCCGAGGCCTCGGCCAGCGTCAGCTGTTTGCCGGCTTTGAGCCGCTCGATGGCCTGAAATACCATGTTCTGCACGTTGATCCGCGCAACTTCCATTTTCGCCAACTTCAACTGGATCAGTTGGAACTGCCCGATGTTACGGCCCCACAGCGTGCGGGTCTTTGCGTAATCCACACACAGCCGGTGGCATTCGTTGATGATGCCCAACGACATGAGCGCCACGCCGAGGCGTTCGACGGCGAAATTGGCGCGGGCGCTGTCGCGGCCGTCCCCCTCGGCGCAAAGCAGGCGATCCGGGGTCAGCCGCACGTTGTCGAAGAACAACTCGCCGGTCGGCGAAGACATCATGCCCATCTTCTTGAACGGCTTGCCCTGCGTCAGGCCCGGCATGCCGGCATCGAGCACAAAGACCAGCACCGGGCGGTTACGCCAATCTGAGGCGGGCTCACCGTCGGCGAGCTTGGCGTAGACCACCAGGACATCAGCGTACGGCCCGTTGGTGATGAAGGTCTTGTGCCCGTTGAGGATGTAGTCTTCACCGTCGCGGGTCACGTGAGTCTTCATGCCGCCGAACGCATCCGAGCCGGAGTCTGGCTCGGTAATGGCCCAGGCCGCGATCTTTTCCAGCGTCACCAGCGTGGGCACCCAGCGCTCCTGTTGGGCCAGGGTGCCGCGGCTCATGATCGTCGCCGCGCCCAACCCGAGGCTGACGGCCACCGTGCTCAGCAATCCGATGCTGACCCCGGCCAGTTCGGACACCAGCACCGCGACCATCGAAGCCTGGTCAGCCAGCCCGAAACTGCCTGAGCTGTCCCGCTTTTCCCGCTTAGCCCGCTCCCCATCCAGCATCTGGTTGACCGACTCGGCAAGCAGCACGTCCAGACCGAACTGGCTGAACAGCTTGCGCGCGATCGGATACGGCGACAGTTCACCGGTTTCCAATGCGTCTTGGTGCGGGCGGATCTCCTTGTCGATGAACTGGCGAACGGCGTCGCGCACCATTAGATCGGTGTCGGACCACTCGAACATGGCGTGCTCCCTCCGATCGCGTGGCTCAACGTTCGGCCCGTTGGTATGCGGTGACCACGGCGGCGCCGCCCAGCCCGATGTTGTGTTGCAGCGCGGCGGTCACGTTGTCGACCTGGCGCGCCTCGGCGGTGCCGCGCAGCTGCCAGGTCAGCTCCGCGCACTGCGCCAACCCCGTCGCACCCAGCGGATGGCCCTTGGAGATCAGCCCACCGGATGGGTTGACGACCCAGCGTCCGCCGTAGGTGGTCTGGTTGTCGTCGATCAGCTCGGGCGCCTCGCCCGGCCCGCACAGGCCGAGCGCCTCGTAGAGCAGTAGCTCGTTGGCTGAGAAGCAGTCGTGCAGCTCGATCACTCCGAAGTCCTTCGGGCCGAGTCCGGATTGCTGGTAAACCCGTTGTGCCGCTTGCACAGTCATGTCGTAGCCGATGATATTGCGGGCACTGCCATCAAAGGTGGAAGCGAAGTCGGTGGTCATCGCCTGCCCGACGATTTCCACAGCCCGCCCGGCAAGGTTGTGGTTGGCCAGGTAATCCTCACTGGCCAGCACCACCGCCGCCGACCCGTCGGAGGTGGGAGAGCACTGCAATTTGGTCAGCGGGTCGGAAATCATCTTTGAGGCCAAGATGTCGTCCAGGGTGTATTCGTCCTGAAACTGTGCATACGGGTTGTTGACCGAGTGCTTGTGGTTCTTGTAGCCGATCTTCGCGAAATGCTCCGCGGTGGTGCCGTATTTCTTCATGTGTTCGCGGCCGGCCGCCCCGAACATCCACGGCGCCACCGGAAAGCCGAACTCGTCGATCTCGGCTAACGCCTTGACGTGCCTGCCCAGCGGCGACTCCCGGTCGTCGGCGCCACCGCCCAGCGCTCCGGGCTGCATCTTCTCGAAGCCCAGCGCCAACACGCAATCGGCCAGTCCGCCGCGGATGGCCTGCGCGCCGAGGTAGAGCGCCGTGGATCCGGTCGAGCAGTTGTTGTTGACGTTGACGATGGGGATACCCGTCATGCCGAGTTCGTAGAGCGCCCGCTGACCCGACGTCGATTCTCCGTAGACGTAGCCGACGTAGCCCTGTTCAACTTCGCGGTAGTCGATGCCGGCGTCGCGCAGCGCTTTGGTGCCCGACTCCCTGGCCATGTCCGGGTAGTCCCAGCCTTCGCGTCGCCCGGGCTTTTCGAACTTCGTCATGCCCACGCCAATGACGTAAACCTTGTTCGACGACCCTTGGTTAGGCATCGTTGCCGTTGCAAGTGAGTGATCTTTAGTGGTCACGCGACTTGCACCCCGTCTCGGGGTTGTTCGGCAGCCTTGCGGCTGCTTCCCTTCCGCGCTTCACGGCCACCAGCCCGGCCAGGCCGGGTCTTACGGTCGGCTCCACGCTTGACGGCGGCCCCAACTGGGCCGACGACGCTACTGGTGTCCTCGTAGCGTGCGAGGTTGATCGCTGCGCAGTCATCACGCTGATGCGATGCCGAGCACGAATCGCATTGCCAGTGCTCGGCCCATCCGATCTCTTGGACATGCCCGCAGACGTGGCAGGTTTTCGACGATGGGAACCAGCGGTCAGCGACCACTAGTTGTGACCCGTACCAGCCTGTCTTGTAGGACAGGTGGCGGCGCGGGGTGCCCAGGGCCGCGTCGGAGAGTCCGCGCCGGCGAGCGCGGGCACCCGAGAGGCCCTGTTGCCGCAGCATCCCTGCCGCGTCCAGGCCTTCGACAACGATGCGGCCGTGGGTCTTAGCCAAATGCGTTGTCAGACAGTGCAGGTGGTGGGTGCGAACATCGTTGACCCGGCGGTGCAGCCGGGATATTTCGGTGGTGCGCTCACGGTAGCGACGTGAGCCTTTCGTGCAGCGCGACCGTGCCCGGCAGACATGCCGTAGCTCGTTGAGTGCCGCGTCGAGTGGCCGTGGATTCGGCACTCGTTCGAGCACCGCGCCGTCGGCGGTGGCGACCGTGGCCAGGCGGCGCACCCCGACATCAACGCCGACCCGTGAACCGGGGTCGGTCACCTTCGGTTGCTGCGGGCGCTGCACGAGGACCCGCACACTCGCATCGATCCGGGTCCCGTTACGGCGCACCGTGATCGCGAGCACCCGCGACCGGCCTTTGGCGATGAGCCGCTCAACCCGGCGCGTGTTCTCGTGGGTGCGGACGGTCCCGATGACCGGCAGCGTGAGGTGGCGCCGGTCGGGCTCGACGCGCATCGCTCCGGTCGTGAACGTCACCCGGTCTGGGTCGCGTCCCTTCTTCTTAAACCGGGGAAAGCCCATCCTTTTGCCATCACGTTTGCCTGATCGCGAGTTCTGCCAGTTCCAGTACGCGTCGACCGCGCCGTCAATACCGTCGGCGTAGGCCTCCTTCGAGCACTCCGGCCACCACACAACACCGGTCTCGATGTTGACGCACACGTCGTTCTTGACGGTGTTCCAGCGCTTCCGCAACACCCGCAGCGACGGCTTTGCCGTCTGGATCCCGGTCGCCTGCCAGGCGTCGATATCGGCTTTCAGGGTGGCGACGGTCCAGTTGTAGGCCTTGCGGCGGGCACCGAAATGCCGTGCCAACGCGCGGGCCTGCTCGGCGGTCGGATCGAGCGTGAACCGGAAAGCCTGAACCATCCAGCCCTCAGGAATCTCGAATTTCGCCATCAGGCAGCCTCCGACTCTTCGGCGGCGGCCGCCAATGCGCGCTTGGCCCGGTTCTGCGCAGCGCGCTTGCCGTACAGCCGGGCGCACATCGAGGTCAAGATCTCGGTCATGTCCCGTACCAGGTCGTCATCAACCTCGGCCGAGTCGACCACGACCAGCTCGCGGCCTTGGGCGGCCAGCGCCGCTTCGACGTACTCAGAGCCGAACCGGCAGAACCGGTCTCGGTGTTCCACCACGATCCGCTTCACCGATGGGTCACGCAGCAGCGCAAGAAACTTTCGGCGGTGCCCGTTCAGCGCCGAACCGACCTCGGTCACGACCTTGTCGACCGCGATCTGCTCGGTCGTGGCCCAGGCGGTCACCCGCGCCACCTGCCGATCCAGGTCCGGCTTCTGATCCGCTGACGACACTCGCGCATACACGGCCGTCCGCGCCCGGCGGGATCTATCGGCCGGCTGGTCGTCCACGAGAATCAGCCGCCCGGCCTTCCGCGCCGGCACCGGCAACAACCCCGCATGAAACCAGCGATACGCAGTCACCCGCGCAACACCGTTGCGCTCAGCCCACACCGCCAGATTCATACTGTTGTTCCTACAGCACGCCACTGACAACTACCGACCACTCAGACCGCAACAGCTGACAGCCCCTTCCGAATTGAACAGCGGCCCATCGCCGTGCGACGTAGGCCGTGTAGCCCAGTGTGCCACCGTTGCCGTCCCGGACCGCATCCCCCTACATTGAGGCCAGGCTCCAACCGAATCGCCCGGCTCCTCCTCACCCCGCTACCCGGGGTGCATCGTCGCCGGGCGGAGCACCGCCACCGACCTGGTCCGCGAACCCTCGTCACGCAGCAGCGCGATAACCCGGCCGTCGGCGTCACAGGCCGCGTACACGCCGTCGATACCGACCGCCGGCAGGGACCGGCCGTTGGCGGCCGCGCTGGCCTCCGCGGCGGTCAGGTCGCGGCGCGCAAACATCAGCAGGCAGGCCTCATCGAGGCTCAGGCTCAGCGCGGGGCGCTCCGCGAGATCGTCGAGCGATCTCGCCTGGTCCAGCTCGAAGCGGCCGACGCGGGTGCGCCGCAACGCCGTCACATGGCCTCCCACCCCAAGCGCGTCGCCGAGGTCGCGTGCCAACGCGCGGATGTAGGTTCCCGAGGAGCAGTCGATCTCCACATCGATATCGATGAGCTGGTCGCGCCGGCGTGCGGCCAGCAGCTCGAACCGGTCGATGCGGATCGGCCGGGCTTCCAATTGCACGGAGCGCCCCTGGCGGGCCAACCGATAGGCGCGTCGGCCACCGACCTTGATCGCGCTGACCGACGACGGCACCTGCCGGATCTCACCGCGCAGCCGCTCCATCGCGGCGTCGATCGCCTCGATGGTCAGGTGCTTAGCCGGAACCGACTGCAGCACTTGACCTTCGGCGTCCTCGGTGGAAGTGGTCTGACCCAAGCGGATGGTGGCGGCATACGACTTGGGGGCCGCCGTCAGCAGACCGAGGATCTTGGTGGCGCGTTCGATGCCGATCACCAACACCCCGGTGGCCATCGGGTCCAGGGTGCCCGCGTGGCCGACCCGCCGGGTGGCGAAGATGCGGCGGCACCGCCCCACCACGTCATGGCTGGTCATTCCCGCGGGCTTGTCGATAACCACGATTCCGGGGCCGGTTGCGCTCATAGCACGATCGCGGTCAGCACCAGTCCGCGCTCAACCGACCAGCGTCCCCGCAGCGTTGTCAGCGGCGGACCCGACAGGGTGGACCCGTCGATGAGGATACGGGAGACGAAGCGACCCGTCCAGCCGGTGCTATCGGTTTCGAACGTGATGTGCGCGTCCTCGAAACCCAGCCACCTCTTGGTCAGCGGAAACCACGCCTTGTACGTTGCTTCCTTGGCGCAGAACAGGATTCGATCCCAATGCAACGCCGCTGGCATGGTGCGGGGCATGTCGGCGCGCTCGGCCGGCAGGCTGATCGCATCCAGCACACCATTGGGCAACACGTCGTGCGGTTCGGCGTCGATGCCCACGGAACGCACCGCATCCCTGCGTCCGACAACCGCGCCGCGGTAACCGGCGCAGTGGGTGAGGCTACCGACCATGCCGTCGGGCCAGCACGGTTCGCCCTTGTCGCCCTTGAGGATCGGCGCCGGCGGCACACCGAGCTGGTCCAGCGCGATGCGGGCGCAGTGACGCACGGTGATGAATTCGTTGCGCCGCTTGGCAACCGATCGTGCGATCAACGGCGCCTCCTCGGGCAGCGGGGTGAGACCGGGTGGGTCGGAGTACAACTCGGCATACGCCAAATCCTCGAACACGGTCGCCGGCAACACCGACGCCACCAGCGTGCCTACCGTCATCGAGACTGCCGTTGCCGCAATCGTTCCCGGAACTGGGCGGCCTGGGTTCGCATCTCGGGCGTGATCACGAAGTGACCGCCGAAGTCGTTGAGGTAGCCGGGCGCGTATTGGGGATCCGGCAGCACCTGCCGCAGCCAGGAGTAGGGCTTGCGCCGGCGCCACTCCCGCGGGTAACCCACCGACACCTCCTCGAACCGCACACCGTCATACCAGGTGGTGCGGGGAATGTGTAAGTGTCCGTAGACCGAACACACGGCGTTGTAGCGGGTGTGCCAGTCGGCGGTCTTGGTGGTTCCGCACCACAGCGAGAATTCCGGGTAGAACAGCGCGTCGCAGGGCTGTCGCAGCAGCGGAAAGTGGTTGACCAGCACGGTCGGTTGCATCCAGTCGAGCTGTTCGAGACGGGCCCGGGTGGCCGCGACCCGCTCGTGGCACCAGGCGTCGCGGGTGGGGTACGGCTCGGGTGAGAGCAGGAACTCGTCGGTGGCCACGACGTTGCGTTCCTTCGCGATGGCCACACCTTCGGCCTTGCTGTTTGCCCCCTCCGGCAAAAAGCTGTAGTCGTAGAGCAGAAACATCGGCACGATGGTGGCCGGGCCGCCTCGTTCGGTCCATACCGGGAACGGATGCTCGGGTGTGACGACGCCCATCTCGTCGCACATGTTGACCAGATAGTCATAGCGTGCGCGGCCGAAGATCTGCATCGGGTCGCGGTTGGTGGTCCACAGCTCGTGGTTGCCCGGCACCCAGATCACCTTCGCGAACCGCCGCCGCAGCAGGTCCAGCGACCAGCGGATCTCGTCGGTGCGTTCGGCGACGTCGCCGGCGACGATCAGCCAGTCGTCCGGCGAGGACGGGTACAGCGATTCGGCGACGGGTTTGTTGCCGAGGTGACCGGTGTGCAGGTCGGAGATCGCCCACAGCGTCGGCTCGGCGCCGACGGTCTCCTGCCCCGATCCTTTCCAGGTCACGACTTACCACCCTAACGACCCGGCGAAGTGGGAACGAAATCCAGCCAGTTCGACCAACCGCTACGGCGTGAGCAG
Source organism: Mycobacterium tuberculosis H37Rv (assembly GCF_000195955.2). Taxonomy (GTDB): domain Bacteria; phylum Actinomycetota; class Actinomycetes; order Mycobacteriales; family Mycobacteriaceae; genus Mycobacterium; species Mycobacterium tuberculosis. The sequence goes on from NC_000962.3 coordinate 3,104,987, forward strand.
ACGCAAAAGCCCCCATTTCGGGCCCGAAATGGGGGCTTTTGCGTCTGCTCGGCCAACCTAGCCCAACTGCTACGGGGTCGGCGAGGGTTTTGGGGTGTCGGTCCGGCTGATCCGGCAGTCCGACTGTGCGGTGAGGACCGCCGCCTTCTGGGTCGAGCATTTGAACTCGACGCCGCCATGACCGGCGAAGTACACGTCGTGGTCGGCCGGCTTGTTCTTCATCACCCCAAAGCCGGTGGCACCGAACTGTTCGACACCGTCCTTGACGATCTGCACGGCCTGCAGCCACTTGTCGTCGGGGATCGGTCCACTGAAAACGATCATGAAATACGCCGCTTTGGCCCTGGTCCATTCATACTCACCACCGCAGCCGGTCCAGGTGTCCATATCCGTTCGCCACGTCAGGCCGGGCACCAGGGCCGTGATGGCGTTGGCCAGCTGGGTCACCGCCGCCCGGTACTGGTCCTTGGCGTCCTCCAGCGGGGGCTTGGCGCGCAACGGGTTCTCCAGCTCGGCGACCTTCTCCGGGCTCAACGGCCCCTCCTCGCCGGCCCGCGTCCCGTGGCCACTGGGTCCGCACCCAGTCGCCATCACACACACCAGAGCCAGCAGCCACGCCGTCGGCCACCGCATCAACGTCCCCCTCTCAGTGCTGGGCCGGGCGCTGCCGGCATGCCGCCACCCAGAATTGGCGGAAGCAGCGGCGGGCCCACCGTGTTGTCGGGCAGCCCGGCGGCGATCGCCGCCAGGTTATAGCCGGACATCCGCAGCTGCGGCTGGCCGGCGGCATCGAGGAAGGACCGCGGGTAGTCCCCGTGGGCATACACTCCGTCACGCCAGATCCCGCCCGGATCAAAACCCGCCTGTGACGACAGCTCCGTGAACCCGGGGGTCAGATAGGGGTCCAGGCCCCATCCGTGCAGCGGCGCCAACGGCGCCACCAGATTGGTGATGAGGTCGTGGGGGGCCTGCATGACATAAGCGTGCCCGTGATCGAGCCCGAGCTGCGCCGGGCTGTACAGCTCCAAGCCGGGTGAGCCGTAAAACACGACGTCGTTGACCGGATGGGCGCTCTGGGCATCGAGGTCCTGCAACGCCAGCGACGCCGTCAGCGACCCATACGAGTGCCCCAACACGGTCAGGTGGCCACTGGGGTTATTGGCGCGCACCTGCTGCAAATACCGCGACAGATCGGCCGCGCCCGCGTGTGCCTGCCCATCGGTCATGGTCTGCCACAGATCGCCCGCACTGCCGGTGTCGAGTGGGTTCGGGGGCGGGTGGTAGCCCATCCAGGCGATGGTGGCAACCGATGCGGGCTTGCCGGCAGCATTGAGTTGCCGGATTACCTCCGACCGCAGGTCGCGGGCTTCGGTCACCATGCCGGGCAGGGCGCCCCGGGTGGTGGACCCGACGCCGGGAACCGTCACCGACACATTGGCGGCGGTGTCGGGATTACCGACGGCCACGGCCGCCAGCACCTGCTGATTTGGGTCCTCGGGAATCTGCAGCTGGGTCAGGTAGGTCTCGGGTGCTCGGCTCAACGCCTCGTCGACGGCATCGAGCTCACCCAGCCGGCCCCTGGCGGCGCTCAGCTCGTCGGTAAGCGCTGCCAGTCGGCCCACCGCGTCACCGTCGAGGATGCCGTTGTGGTAGTCACGGGCGGCCCGCACACTCAGTTGGTCATACTCCGCCTGTAACCGCTCGAGGTGGGCCTGCAGGCGGGCGCGCTCCTCGCGCAGCCGCTCCTCGTTGGCATCGCTGGCGAGCTGGGTCGGGGTCAGCCCCTCGGGACCGACCGGCGGGCCGGAATCGGCCGGGATGGGCGCGTCACCGTCGGCCATATTGACCGCTGAGGCCAGCTCCTCGTCGACGGCATTGGCCTCGGCCATAATCGCATCCAGCTCCGCCTGCAGCTCCGTTTGCTTGGCCAGCGTCCGCGCCCACTGCGCCTCGGTGGATCGCAGCCCGGGGATCGGCACCACCCGGTTGATCAGCGCATCGATCGTCAGCTCGGCGGCCGCGGCGGCATGGCGTAGTGCGGCCAGCTCGGACTGAACCTTCACAATCCCGTCGGCGGCCCTGTCGGCCGCCCGGGCAACCGCCAACGCCTCGTTGCCGTGGGCGTCGAGGTCTCGGCGAATGCCCGCGTTGTGGTGTGCCGCCGCCTCAGCGGTCTTGCCACCCGAGTTCGCAAAAATCGACAGCGCGGCCAACTGACGCGACGCCTCGAACGTCACCTCCGCTCGGGCACTGGCCGCGTGAAACACCTCCCGGACCGCTTGCGCGTTCCACCGATCGATATCGGCCACGGTCAGTGGCACGAATCACACCCCACGCGGACCAGCTACGACGTCGGCGGAAACACCCACCTGGGCGAGCGCCTGCGCCCGCTCCGCCTCCGCCGCCGCATGCTGGATAGCGGCCTCCTGCAGCCCGAATGCGTGATCACCGATCCTGGTCAGCAGCGCCCTCGACGCGTCCAACCAGTCGTCCATCTTGGCGTTGAGCGCCATCGCCGAGGCGCCCTGCCAGCCGAACTGGGCGGCCTGCATCCGATAGTCCGACGACAAATGTCCGACGGCCAGACCCTCACCCTGCGTGGTCACCTGCGCCGCCGAGTGCATCCACTGCTCCGGACTGATCTGAAACACCCGTTGCTTCCTTGCGTCCATCGAAGTGCATCACATTATGCGTCAGCGGGAACTACCGCAGAATTCACCGCATCAAAGGTGGCCCGGGTTAGAACAAGTTCTCGTTTGACTGTGACGACGCGGAGCCGACTTGTACACTCCCGGCAAGGGACCGCCGAGGGCAGGGGGTGTCGTGTTCACCAGGGTGCGGCTGATCGGAGGGCTCGGTGCGCTGACGGCAGCGGTGGTGGTGGTGGGCACGGTGGGCTGGCAGGGCATCCCCCCAGCGCCGACCGGCGGCGACGCGGTCCAGCTGCGATCGACCGCGGCGCCCATGTCCACCACGATGAAGAGCCCGATCGTGGCGACCACCGACCCCAGCCCGTTTGACCCGTGCCGAGACATCCCGTTCGACGTCATCCAGCGGCTCGGATTGGCCTACACGCCACCGGAAGCCGAGGAGGGGCTGCGCTGCCACTTCGACGCGGGTAACTATCAGATGGCCGTCGAGCCGATCATCTGGCGCACCTACGCCCAGACCCTGCCCCCCGACGCGATCGAGACCACGATCGCCGGCCACCGCGCCGCGCAGTACTGGGTGCGGAAGCCGACGTATCACAACAGCTTCTGGTACTCCTCTTGCATGGTGACCTTCAAGACCAGCTACGGGGTGATCCAGCAGTCGCTGTTCTACTCGACCGTCTACTCCGAGCCCGACGTGGACTGCCCGTCGACCAACCTGCAGCGGGCAAACGACCTCGTCCCCTACTACAGGTTTTAGGTCCCTACCCTGGGCGTCGTGAGTACCACCTCCGCTCGGCCCGAGCGGCCCAAGCTGCGCGCCCTGACCGGACGAGTCGGTGGGCAGGCCCTGGGCGGACTGTTGGGTCTGCCCCGCGCAACCACCCGCTACACCGTCGGTCACGTCCGAGTCCCGATGCGCGACGGCGTCCAGCTGGTGGCCGACCACTACGCACCCGCCACGTCGCAGCCCGTCGGCACCCTGCTGGTGCGTGGGCCATACGGGCGCCGGTTTCCGTTTTCGCTGGTGTTTGCCAGGATTTACGCCGCCCGCGGTTATCACGTCGTGCTGCAGAGCGTGCGCGGGACGTTCGGGTCCGGTGGCGTGTTCGAGCCCATGGTCAACGAGGCCGCCGACGGCGCCGATACGGTGGCGTGGCTGCGTGAACAGCCCTGGTTCACCGGCCGGTTCGGCACCATCGGCCTGCCCTATCTGGGTTTCACCCAGTGGGCGTTGCTGCACGATCCGCCCCCGGAGCTGGCCGCGGCCGTGATCACGGTGGGGCCGCACGACTTCCGGGCCTCGGTGTGGGGCACCGGATCGTTTACGGTCAACGACTTCCTGGGCTGGAGCGATCTGGTTTCCCACCAGGAAGACCCCGGTCGCATCCGGGCCGGAATCCGCCAGCTCACCGCGCCGCGACGGGTGGCGCGGACGGCCGCCACGTTGCCGCTGGGTGAGTCGGCCCGGACGCTGCTCGGCACGGGTGCGCCGTGGTTCGAATCCTGGGTGGAACACACCGACCGCGACGATCCGTTCTGGGACCGACTGCGGTTTCCCGCCGCGTTGGACCGCGTCCAGGTCCCGGTGCTGCTCGTCGGCGGCTGGCAGGACATCTTCCTGCGGCAGACGCTGCAGCAGTACCGGCACCTGCGCGACCGGGGTGTGCACGTCGCGCTGACGGTCGGTCCCTGGACACACACCCAGATGCTCACCAAGGGGCTGGCCACCGGCGCTCGGGAATCGTTGGACTGGTTGGACGCCCACCTCGGCCGGGCGCCGGCGCTGCGCCCCAGCCCGGTGCGGGTCTTCGTCACCGGCCAGGGCTGGCGGCACCTGCCGGACTGGCCTCCGGCGACCACCGAGCGGGCGTGGTACCTGCAGCCCGGTGGCCGCCTGGGTGAGAGCGCTCCGGCTTCCGGCACGCCACCGGCGACGTTTCGCTACCACCCCGCCGACCCGACACCGACCACCGGTGGTCCGCTACTGTCATCCAACGGCGGTTACCGCGACGACAGCCGGCTGGCCACGCGCGCCGATGTGCTGTGCTTCACCGGGGCGCCCCTCACCCACGACCTCTGCGTGCACGGAAACCCCGTCGTCGAGCTGGTGCACAGCTCGGACAACCCCTACGTCGACGTGTTCGTTCGGGTCAGCGAGGTGGACGCGAAGGGCCGGTCCCGCAATGTCAGCGACGGCTACCGGCGCCTTGGTGACGCGCCGGAGCTGGTCCGCGTCGAGCTGGACGCCATCGCCCACCGATTCCGCGCCGACTCCCGCATCCGGGTGCTGATCGCCGGTAGTTGGTTTCCCCGCTATGCGCGAAACCTCGGCACCCCGGAACCGATACTCACCGGACGGCAGCTCAAGCCGGCTACCCACGCGGTGCATTTCGGGCGCTCCCGGCTGCTGCTGCCCGTCGGCTAACGGCTGGTGGTGCGGCGGACCCGGGCGGCGACCCGGCCGATAACCCGAGCCCGTCCAGCGGCGCGTGCCCAGTGGTCTCCCCGACGCGGAACCTGCGAGAGCTACGACCATAAGTCGAGATGCAGTTTCAAAGCCTCATCGAGCTGGGCAAGTTCGGCGGCTGAAACTCGGCCGATTGGCCGGAGCAACCGCTCGGTAGCAATCGATCTGATTTGCTCGGCCTGCGCCTTGCAGTCGACCTGGAGACCAGTAGTGGTGGCCGACAACAACACCTGAAACGGATAGACCTTGGCGATGTTGCTCGTCACCGGCACGACGGTGATGACGCCGCGCCCAAGACGCGTGGCGGTCGCGTTGGCCCGGTCGTTGCTGACGACGACGGCGGGGCGCTGGTTGTTCGCTTCGCTACCTCGAGCGGGGTCGAGATCGACCTGCCAAATCTCACCGCGGCGCATCACCGACTCCGTCGCCGACGGTCTGCTCCCACGCGTCCGTGTCGCCGGCTGCCGACCATTCTTGCCATGCGTTGGCATAGTCATCTTCGAGCGTGGGGTAGCGAAGCACGCGGATCGCATGCTGCAGGCCGGCGGAGCGGGATGGTAATCCCGCTCGTTTCACATATGCGTCCAGGATCGCGACGTCGTCATCGGACAGGCTCACGCTCAACTTCACAACCTAAGATGCTACCAGGGTCGTACCTAGGTAGTAATAGGTTCAGCGGCTGGTCGCGCGCCAGTCGCGCAGCACTTCCTCGACGTGCTCACCCACCCGGTGCCGCGCCGTTTCCCGGTCGACACCCGACATCAGCAGTTCGTCGAACGAAGTGTCGATATGCCGCACCGACGCCGCGACGGCCAGCCTCACCGCTTCGGGATCGAGCGCCCGTCCGGCCGCGCTACGTCCGATCCTGCCGCTGCCGCGGGTGGCCGCGTGGCGGGCGATCGCCTCGGCCCGGCCGGCCGGGCAGTTCGGGAACAGCGTGCGAATCGCGGCGCCGAATTCGGCTTGCAGACGCAGGTCCTCGTTGGCCCGTCGCGCCTCGTCGCGCTCCCGGCGGCGGGCGCGCACCTCCGCATCGGCGAGGCACTCGTTTTCGGCGCGCTCCAGCGCCTCCGCCTCGACCAGGATGCCCTGACGCTCGTATCGCTTACGCGCCCGGCTCCACCGCACCACCACCGCCGAAAGCCGGCTCGCCCGCTTGGCCCGGCGGGTAAGCGCGGCGTCCCCGGACGGCAAGAAGACCAGATGGCCAAGGTCCGCGCAGTCCAGGCACAACGGCCCCGCGTCCTCAAGGAACATCAGGTCACCGCTGCCGCCACACGACGCGCATGACCAGTCGTTGACCGGCATGATCACGACCAAATCGGGGCGCCGGCTCTGCCGCGCGACCGCACGCTCCGAGAGCTCCGGCGACACCCAATGCGTGCGATACGCGCGCTCGATGGCGTCCTCGCCGGTGACGCTGAACCGCAGCCGACGGCGGTCCCGAGTGCGAGCGACGTAATCGGTCTCCGACGGGTTGAGCCCCCGGTCGCGGGCCCAGCGCCGCAACGCGGCCATCACGGCGGTGATCTTGCTGAGGTTGGCCTGTACGACTTGCTCCAGCGAGTCGACGCGGCCCTGCCGCCACTGGTCGACATGCGAGGGCGCCAGCCAGCCCAGGCCGAGCAGCACATCGATCGCGCTGACGAACCGCTGTCGGGCCAGCGCCGCCTGCGCCGCCCGGGCCACCCGCTGCTCCAGAGGTTGACGTGCCATGACCTGCCCGAGCCTAGTCGGACTGCGCACCGAGGCCGCGGAACTGAGTTACTCCGACCAGCCGGACGCGCTCGGAGTGGCGATGCGCGAACGTCGGGAACAACAGAACCTCGTTCGGCCGCCACGGAGAAACGCTTCTCGCCGCATCAACACCGATCAGACGTCGACGAAGTACGTCTACATTACGTACATGCCCGAGACTCTGACTGGTCGCCTCAACTTCCGCCTGTCTCCTGAACAGGAGCAGGCCCTTCGCCACGCCGCCGCGCTCACCGGCCAGAGCCTGTCGGGGTTCGTATTGTCCGCCGCGGTCGACCACGCCCACGATCTCTTGGCCCGGGCCAACCGGATCGAGCTGTCCGAGGCCGCTTTCCGCCGCTTCGTCGCCGCGCTCGACGAGCCCGACGAGGCGGCTCCCGAATTGGTGCGCCTCGCCAGACGGAAGAGCCGCATTCCCCCCCATTGAGCACCCCCGCGCTCGGCCCCGTCGAGCTGTTGGACCCGGACCGGCACGACACGGCGCGCTTCTCCAGCGATGTTGAGGTTCTCGACCACTGGCTGCGCCGAGTCGCGCCCGTCGCGGCTGCCGCCGGCACGGCCGCTACGTGGGTGCTCTGTCGAGGCCGGCGGGTAGTTGGGTTCTACGCGCTCGCCATGGGGAGCATCGAGCGGATCCGGGTGCCATCGCGGCCGGGCCGGGGCCAACCCGACCCGACCCGATCCCAGTGCTCGTCCTCGCTCGCCTGGCGCTCGACCGGCAGGAGCAAGGCACCGGTCTCGGTGGCGATCTTCTCCTCGATGCCCTCATCCGATCCGTGGCCGGTGCCCGGCACTACGGCGCCCGCGCCCTGGTCGTCGACGCCATCGACGACCGCGCCGCCGAGTTCTACGGTCACCACGGCTTCTTGCCCCTCGAGGGTCGACGCCTCTACCGGCGGATCAGCGACATCGCGCGGGCGCTGGGAGTATGAAGCGCTATCGTCGCTTGGCGACGTGCTGCCGATCGATCGCCTCGAATGGCCTCGTTGTTGTTGTCGTCGGTGATGGGGAGGGGCAACGGCAAGATTTTGGATCCGGTGGTGGCCACCACGGGGATGGGCCGCTCGACGGCGCGGCAGATGTTGACCGGCCCGAGGTTGCCGGGCCCGGCCGAGCAGGTCGACGGGCGTAGCCTTCGGCCTCGGGGCTTCAGCGACGAAGCCAGGGCGCTGCTGGAGCACGTGTGGGCCTTGATGGGCATGCCGTGCGGCAAGTACCTGGTGGTCATGCATGACCTGTGGTTGCCGCTGTTGACCGCTGCCGGTGATCTTGACAAGCCGCTCGTCACCGAGGCGTCGGTGGCCGAGTTGAAGGCGACAGCCCTACCAGGGGCGAATCGCATGCCGCACTGGGCCGCAGGGACACTCCCTGATGGCTTTCCAGCCCGGGCGGTGAGGACGCGCACGTGAAAACCAACCCCCGGTACGGCCCGGCGTTCTACTCAGTGATGACGGTGTTGTTCCTGGCGCTGTTCGTGCTAAATGTGTGCACCCACGGCTCGACGCTGGGCCTGATCAGTACCGGAGGCCTCGCCGTGTTGATGGGCTACATCGGCTACCGGGGCTGGTCCGGCAAGCGCCATATCAACCGGCAATAGCGATCATCGACCGGTTCCGGCACACCTGACCAGCGCCGTCGTCGGCCGCCAACCCCACGGCTCGTGTGCCAGCCGACGGTCACCGTGTCGCGGCGGCGGGACACGAGGAAACTGCCCACCAGCCACACCTACTTCGCGCTCACTTTTAAGTGAGGCACTTCGGCATCGAAGGCGGATAAGACCAAGATCCTGGATCGGGTGGTGTCCACCACCGGGATGGGTCGTTCGACGGCCCGGCGGATGCTGACCGGCCCGGGGCTGCCGGAGCCGGCCGAGCAGGTCGACGGGCGCAGGCTGCGGGCGCGGGGCTTCAGTGACGACGCCAGGGCGCTTTTAGAGCACGTGTGGGCCTTGATGGGCATGCCGTGCGGCAAGTACCTGGTGGTGATGCTCGAGCTGTGGCTGCCGCTTGAGGCCGCCGCCGGTGATCTTGACAAGCCGTTCGCCACCGAAGCGGCGGTGGCGGAGTTGAAGGCGATGAGCGCGGCCACCGTGGACCGCTACCTCAAACCCGCCCGCGAGCGGATGCGCATCAAAGGCATCTCGACAACCAAACCCTCACCATTGCTGCGTAATTCGATCACCATCCACACCTGTTCGGATGAGGCGCCCAAGGTCCCGGGGGTGATCGAGGCCGACACTGTGGCGCACTGCGGCCCGAGTCTAATCGGCGAGTTCGCCCGCACCCTGACGATGACTGATCTGGTGACCGGCTGGACCGAGAACGCCTCGATCCGCAACAACGCGGCCAAGTGGATCCTCGAGGGCATCAAGGAGTGCCAGCAGCGGTTCCCATTCCCGATGACGGTTTTCGATTCGGACTGCGGGGGCGAGTTCATCAATCACGACGTCGCCGGCTGGCTGCAGGCCCGCGACATCGCCCAGACTCGCTCGCGGCCGTACCAGAAGAACGACCAGGCCCATGTCGAGTCCAAGAACAATCATGTGGTGCGCAAACACGCGTTCTACTGGCGCTATGACACCGGCGAAGAGCTGGAGCTGCTCAACCGGCTATGGCCGTTGGTGTCGCTGCGGTGCAACTTCTTCACCCCGACCAAAAAGCCCGTCGGCTACACCAGCACCGTCAACGGTCGCCGCAAGCGCATCTATGACAAGCCGGCCACCCCATGGCAGCGCCTGCAGGCATCGGGCGTCCTTGATGCACAGCAACTCTCGACCGTGGCCGCCCGAATCGAAGGCTTCAACCCGGCCGATCTGACCCGCCAGATCAACGCGATCCAAATGCAGCTGCTCGACCTGGCCAAGACCAAGACCGAGGCCCTGGCCACCGCCCGCCACATCGACCTGCAATCATTGCAACCGTCAATCAACCGATTGGCCAAGGCGAAGTAATGCAAGCCCCCCACGCGCTCACTATGCGTGAGGCACCAGCCACGCTTCGCGCTCACTTCTACGTGAGGCACCTCGGATGCTGTTGCGAATCCTGTTGGGCCGCCCCAGTTTAAAGTGGATGAGCTTGGTAGAGGCGCTTACGTGTACGTTGGGAAAGACGCAACAGTGGTCCTAAACAAAGATGGCCAAGTGGTAACCGCCTGGGCGAACAGCCGGGCTGGATGGAGAAATCCGTGAGCAACGTTCTCGATGCTATTTCAACGGAGCACCGTCCCGTGATCGAGCAAGAATTAGAGAATCGTAATCCCGCTCTCTTCGACGAGCTTCGGCGCACAGAGAAGCCAACCAACGAACAGAGCGACGCTGTTATCGACGTGCTTTCCGACGCCTTGATGAAGACCTTTGGACCTGATTGGGTTCCGAATGATTATGGGTTGAAAATCGAACGAGCAATTGACGCATACTTAGAGACGTGGCCGATATACCGATAATCGCTTGACACCAACTATTGCCAGCACCAGGCGCCTACCGTGCATCGGGAGCGCGGCCGGGCTGGTATTCGCGTGGGACTGAAGGAGCTTAGGCAGGAACGCACATGACGTACGCAGCCAGGGACGATACGACGCTCCCCAAACTGCTCGCACAGATGCGGTGGGTGGTGCTGGTGGACAAGCGTCAGCTCGCGGTGCTGCTGCTAGAGAACGAGGGACCGGTCGCTTCCGCGACGGACACGTTGGATACGCGCGGTGATAGCGACTATGAAAACCAGCCGGTCGACGCAGTGGAGCGGCTATGTCGGCGTTTGGCTGACCAGGCGGTGCGTCAGTGGGGTTTTATGCAGGGCCTCAAGCAGAAGCTCGGACCAGGTGTCGACGTGCGGATGAAGCTGGTGGAGTGGAACCGATGAGCTTTAATGGCTCTTCCGGAATCAGAGTGCATGGATCAGCTGAGCCAGGTTGCCGCAGTGCAGTAGTGAACGGATTCGGTAGTGGGTGAGGTTTCTGAATCCGAGGGCGTTACGGCATAGGGCTTCCAGTCGTCCGTTGATGGCTTCGGTGGGCCCGTTGGACGCGTGGTGGTCGAAGTAGGCCAGCACATCGTGGCGGCAGCGCCACAGGGTGCGGCCTAGTTTGGCCAGTTCCTCTAGTACGACAGGGACACCGGTTCCGGCGCTGACGGTGAGCAGCGCGGGGGCTTGCCGTACCCGGGTTTGTTGTTTGTAGTGCCGGGGCGGCTCGGTGATCAGGTCATTGGTAGGCGACGGCCCTCCCGTCGTCTCTTGCCGGAGTGCTACGGGAGGGCCGCCTGTGTGCGCTTGGAGGCGCAGTGGTCACCGTAGAAGCAGATGTCGATCAAGTCGAGCGTCGGCTGGCGGCCGGTGAGCTGAGCTGCCCGTCTTGCGGGGGTGTGCTGGCGGGCTGGGGCCGGGCTCGGTCGCGGCAGTTACGCGGCCCGGCTGGTCCGGTGGAGTTGTGCCCGCGTCGGTCGCGGTGCACCGGGTGCGGGGTGACGCATGTGTTGTTGCCGGTGAGCGCGTTGCTGCGCCGCGCCGACACGGCGGCGGTGATCGTGTCGGCGCTGGCGGCGAAGGCCACCAGCCGGGTCGGGTTCCGCCGGATCGCCACGGATGTGGCTCGCCCGGCGGAGACGGTGCGGGGCTGGCTGCGCCGGTTTGCCGAGCGTGTCGAGGCGGTGCGGTCGGTGTTCACGGTGTGGCTGTGCGCGGTCGATGCCGATCCGGTGATGCCGGATGCAGGTGGCGGCGGGTTCGTCGATGCGGTGGTGGCGATCGGCGCGCTCGCAGCTGCCATCGGGCGCCGGTTTTCGCTGCCCACGGTGTCGCTGGCTGAGACCGCGGTAGCGGTGTCAGGTGGGCGGTTGTTGGCGCCGGGCTGGCCCGGCGAGTGGGTGCAACACGAGTCGACCCTGCCGTAGCCGTCGATCGGGCCGTAAACCTGTGCGCTGTCGTGTGTTTTGACAGACAGCAAATGGAAAGGAGCGGCCGGTGGCGGTCGGCGATGACGAGGAGAAGGTGCGCGCGGAGCGCGCGAGGGCGATCGGGTTGTTTCGCTACCAGTTGATTTGGGAGGCCGCCGATGCGGCGCATTCCACCAAGCAGCGGGGAAAGATGGTGCGCGAGTTGGCCTCACGCGAGCACACCGATCCGTTCGGGCGGCGGGTGCGCATCAGCCGCCAAACCATCGACCGCTGGATCCGGGGCTGGCGGGCCGGCGGGTTCGACGCGCTGGTGCCCAACCCACGCCAGTGCACACCGCGTACCCCGGCCGAGGTGCTGGAGCTGGCGGTGGCGCTGCGGCGGGAAAACCCGCAGCGCACGGCGGCGGCAATCCGGCGGATCCTGCGTACCCAGTTGGGCTGGGCGCCCGATGAACGCACCCTGCAACGCAACTTCCACCGGCTCGGGCTCACCGGCGCCACCACCGGGTCGGCGCCGGCGGTGTTCGGCCGGTTCGAAGCCGAGCACCCGAACGCCCTGTGGACCGGGGATGTGTTGCACGGCATACGGATTGATCTCCGCAAGACCTATCTGTTCGCGTTCTTAGACGACCATTCCCGGTTGGTGCCCGGCTACCGGTGGGGCCATGCCGAGGACACGGTGCGGCTGGCCGCCGCACTGCGCCCGGCGCTGGCCTCCCGCGGCGTGCCCAACGCGGTGTATGTCGATAACGGCTCGCCCTATGTGGATGCGTGGTTGTTGCGGGCATGCGCGAAACTCGGTGTGCGCCTTGTTCATTCCACGCCAGGTCGGCCGCAAGGCAGGGGCAAGATAGAGAGGTTCTTCCGCACCGTGCGCGAGCAGTTCCTGGTCGAGATCACCGGCGAACCCGACGTCGTCGGCCGACATTACGTCGCTGATCTGGCCGAGTTGAATCGGCTGTTTACGGCCTGGGTCGAAACGGTTTATCACCGCAGCGTGCATTCCGAAACCGGGCAGACCCCGCTGGCCCGCTGGTCAGCCGGCGGCCCCATCCCGCTGCCCGCCCCCGAGACGCTCACCGAGGCCTTCCTGTGGGAGGAGCACCGCCGCGTGACCAAGACCGCCACCGTCTCGCTGCACGGCAACCGCTACGAGATCGACCCGGCGCTGGTCGGCCGGAAAGTGGAGTTGGTGTTCGACCCGTTCGATTTGACCCGCATCGAGGTGCGGCTGGCCGGCGCGCCGATGAGGCGGGCCATTCCGTATCACATCGGGCGCCATTCACACCCGAAAGCCAAACCCGAAACCCCCACCGCACCGCCCAAACCCAGCGGCATCGACTACGCGCAGTTAATCGAGACCGCGCACGCAGCCGAACTCGCCCGCGGCGTCAACTACACCGCCCTCACCGGGGCTGCCGATCAGATCCCCGGCCAGCTCGACCTGCTCACCGGCCAGGAGGCCCAACCGAAATGATGCACAAACTGATCTCGTATTACGGTTTTTCGCGCATGCCATTCGGCCGCGATCTGGCACCGGGCATGCTGCATCGCCACAGCGCGCACAACGAAGCGGTCGCCCGCATCGGCTGGTGCATCGCCGACCGCCGCATCGGCGTCATCACCGGCGAAGTCGGCGCCGGCAAGACCGTCGCCGTGCGCGCCGCACTAGCGAGCCTGGATCGCAGCCGCCACACCATCATCTACCTGCCCGACCCCACCGTCGGCGTCCAGGGCATCCACCACCGCATCGTCGCCTCGCTCGGCGGACAACCCCTCACCCACCACGCCACCCTGGCCCCACAGGCCGCCGACGCGCTAGCCGCCGAACAAGCCGAGCGCGGACGCACCCCCGTCGTGGTCGTCGAGGAAGCGCACCTGCTCGGCTATGACCAACTGGAGGCGTTGCGGCTCTTGACAAATCACGACCTCGACTCGTCAAGCCCGTTCGCCTGCCTGCTCATCGGCCAACCCACCCTGCGGCGGCGGATGAAACTCGGCGTGCTCGCCGCGCTTGACCAGCGCATCGGACTCCGATATGCCATGCCGCCCATGACCGACACCAACACCGGCAGCTACCTACGCCACCACCTCAAGCTAGCCGGACGCGACGATGCCCTGTTCTCCGACGACGCCATCGGGTTGATCCACCAGACCAGCCGGGGCTACCCCCGCGCGGTCAACAACCTCGCCCTGCAAGCCCTCGTCGCCGCCTTCGCCGCCGACAAGGCCATCGTCGACGAATCCACCACCCGCACCGCCATCGCCGAAGTCACGGCAGACTGAACACCACACCGACACCCCGAACACCACCGACCCCGCCGGACATCTCCCGGCGGGGTCATTTCATGACCAAACGTCCTCACCGTCAACGCCGCCATCATGCTCATCCTGAATGCCGGTCAACAGACGCGGTGGCGACCCAGTCGTCGTAGTTTCCGTCCCCTCTCGGGGTTTTGGGTCTGACGACTCGGGCACGGCCGAAACACCGCGCGAAGGGCGGTTCAAGTTTCCGTCCCCTCTCGTGGTTTTGGGTCTGACGACTGGGAGGATGTCACTCGGACATAGCTGTCATCGGCGGTGTGTTTCCGTCCCCTCTCGGGGTTTTGGGTCTGAGGACATGGAGCAGTAGCGTGGCTGTGGTGTGGCGGGCGATATGCGTTTCCGTCCCCTCTCGGGGTTTTGGGTCTGACGACTGCTGCACCTCCCGCACCCGGTGCGATTCTGCGTCCAGTTTCCGTCCCCTCTCGGGGTTTTGGGTCCGACGACCCCGATAGTCGCGCTCGTCCATGTCCCACCATGAGGGTTTCCGTCCCCTCTCGGGGTTTTGGGTCTGACGACTACCTGATAGAAGCCGGAAAGCTCCGTGCCGTCAGGTTTCCGTCCCCTCTCGGGGTTTTGGGTCTGACGACAGGGCACTGGACCTGTATGAGGCACAGATGGCGTACTAGTTTCCGTCCCCTCTCGGGGTTTTGGGTCTGACGACCCGGATCGGTTACCCACGCCGATTTACTGGCCATCGTCGGGTTTCCGTCCCCTCTCGGGGTTTTGGGTCTGACGACACTTGCGCGCACAACGCATCCGCCATCCACGGGGCGTTTCCGTCCCCTCTCGGGGTTTTGGGTCTGACGACCTGAAAGGGGGACTGTGGACGAGTTCGCGCTCAAAATGTTTCCGTCCCCTCTCGGGGTTTTGGGTCTGACGACTTGAACACGCCGATACCTATTTGGTCGGGAGTGATAAAGTTTCCGTCCCCTCTCGGGGTTTTGGGTCTGACGACCGGACTTGATCGACGCGAACCTGTCTGACGCGAACCTGTTTCCGTCCCCTCTCGGGGTTTTGGGTCTGACGACGGCTGGAAAAGGGCGCGGGGCAACCGCATCGTCAAGAGTTTCCGTCCCCTCTCGGGGTTTTGGGTCTGACGACGCGTTGTGGTCGTGTCGTGGAGCCTGTATTTCGCTGGTTTCCGTCCCCTCTCGGGGTTTTGGGTCTGACGACCATTAGTTGGTGTTGTGATCGCTAAACGCCGGGGCAGTTTCCGTCCCCTCTCGGGGTTTTGGGTCTGACGACCTATCCGCGGGAAGAGATCACGAATCCGGCGTCGAAGGGTTTCCGTCCCCTCTCGGGGTTTTGGGTCTGACGACATGCTGAGCTGAGGCGCCGGATGATGGTGGTGCTGAAGGTTTCCGTCCCCTCTCGGGGTTTTGGGTCTGACGACTGACAGGGTGCGGTGGTCGCTGATCGGCTCCCCGAGTTTCCGTCCCCTCTCGGGGTGAACCGCCCCGGTGAGTCCGGAGACTCTCTGATCTGAGACCTCAGCCGGCGGCTGGTCTCTGGCGTTGAGCGTAGTAGGCAGCCTCGAGTTCGACCGGCGGGACGTCGCCGCAGTACTGGTAGAGGCGGCGATGGTTGAACCAGTCGACCCAGCGCGCGGTGGCCAACTCGACATCCTCGATGGACCGCCAGGGCTTGCCGGGTTTGATCAGCTCGGTCTTGTATAGGCCGTTGATCGTCTCGGCTAGTGCATTGTCATAGGAGCTTCCGACCGCTCCGACCGACGGTTGGATGCCTGCCTCGGCGAGCCGCTCGCTGAACCGGATCGATGTGTACTGAGATCCCCTATCCGTATGGTGGATAACGTCTTTCAGGTCGAGTACGCCTTCTTGTTGGCGGGTCCAGATGGCTTGCTCGATCGCGTCGAGGACCATGGAGGTGGCCATCGTGGAAGCGACCCGCCAGCCCAGGATCCTGCGAGCGTAGGCGTCGGTGACAAAGGCCACGTAGGCGAACCCTGCCCAGGTCGACACATAGGTGAGGTCTGCTACCCACAGCCGGTTAGGTGCTGGTGGTCCGAAGCGGCGCTGGACGAGATCGGCGGGACGGGCTGTGGCCGGATCAGCGATCGTGGTCCTGCGGGCTTTGCCGCGGGTGGTCCCGGACAGGCCGAGTTTGGTCATCAGCCGTTCGACGGTGCATCTGGCCACCTCGATGCCCTCACGGTTCAGGGTTAGCCACACTTTGCGGGCACCGTAAACACCGTAGTTGGCGGCGTGGACGCGGCTGATGTGCTCCTTGAGTTCGCCATCGCGCAGCTCGCGGCGGCTGGGCTCCCGGTTGATGTGGTCGTAGTAGGTCGATGGGGCGATCGGCACACCCAGCTCGGTCAGCTGTGTGCAGATCGACTCGACACCCCACCGCAAACCATCGGGGCCCTCGCGGTGGCCCTGATGATCGGCGATGAACCGGGTAATTAGCGTGCTGGCCGGTCGAGCTCGGCCGCGAAGAAAGCCGACGCGGTCTTTAAAATCGCGTTCGCCCTTCGCAATTCGGCGTTGTCCCGCCGCAAGCGCTTCAGCTCAGCGGATTCTTCGGTCGTGGTCCCGGGCCGTGCGCCGGCATCGACCTGCGCCTGGCGCACCCACTTACGCACCGTCTCCGCGCAGCCAACACCAAGTAGACGGGCGACCTCACTGATCGCTGCCCACTCCGAATCGTGCTGACCGCGGATCTCTGCGACCATCCGCACCGCCCGCTCACGCAGCTCCGGCGGGTACCTCCTCGATGAACCACCTGACATGACCCCATCCTTTCCAAGAACTGGAGTCTCCGGACATGCCGGGGCGGTTCAGGGTTTTGGGTCTGACGACTCGCGGCGAGCACGTCTCACCCAGCAGGCGGTGAGGTTGGGTTTCCGTCCCCTCTCGGGGTTTTGGGTCTGACGACACGGACGAGCTGGACCGCATCAGCGATGCTGAGCTGAGGGTTTCCGTCCCCTCTCGGGGTTTTGGGTCTGACGACTTGTCTCAATCGTGCCGTCTGCGGTGACACGCTCCAAGTTTCCGTCCCCTCTCGGGGTTTTGGGTCTGACGACCACCAGGATCAGCGCCAAGCCAGTTAGCGCAATCCAGTTTCCGTCCCCTCTCGGGGTTTTGGGTCTGACGACCTCCCGGACCATCTGCAGCTCGCCCGGGTCCATGCGGTTTCCGTCCCCTCTCGGGGTTTTGGGTCTGACGACCGGAGTCATCCGCGCGGGCCGGCGCGATTGTTGCCGGGTTTCCGTCCCCTCTCGGGGTTTTGGGTCTGACGACTGGCGATTTACGACGCTGACGGGAACTCGTGCGAATGTTTCCGTCCCCTCTCGGGGTTTTGGGTCTGATCCGCGAAATTCACTGCGCGTTATTCAAGGTTTCCGTCCCCTCTCGGGGTTTTGGGTCTGACGACCCGAGCCGACCATCCGCATCACACCGAAAGGGTTGGCGCAAGTTTCCGTCCCCTCTCGGGGTTTTGGGTCTGACGACACGTGGGGAGAGGGAATGGCAATGATGGTCGACGAAGTTTCCGTCCCCTCTCGGGGTTTTGGGTCTGACGACCTCGGACAGCATCTCCCCGGGCGGGCAGCAGATATCCCATGTTTCCGTCCCCTCTCGGGGTTTTGGGTCTGACGACCGACCCGTGGCCGCCAGGTTGCCGCCGCCGTTGCTCACCTGGTTTCCGTCCCCTCTCGGGGTTTTGGGTCTGACGACCCGGAAGTCAACTAGAGCGGGTGTCGAACGCTGCCCGGTTTCCGTCCCCTCTCGGGGTTTTGGGTCTGACGACATGCGAATCCGCTGTCAGCACATGGGATTCCGAGTGTTTCCGTCCCCTCTCGGGGTTTTGGGTCTGACGACCTAGGCGGCCCCGGCGAGGCTGGGGGCGGTTTCACGCGTTTCCGTCCCCTCTCGGGGTTTTGGGTCTGACGACCAGCGCAGACGGCAGCCCCGAGTACTCGCTCTCCTCAGGTTTCCGTCCCCTCTCGGGGTTTTGGGTCTGACGACAGGCTGAAATTGAAGCCGGAAATGACGACGCATTGGTGTTTCCGTCCCCTCTCGGGGTTTTGGGTCTGACGACCTAAGCCCGCTAATCCCGCACAAGTGGTCAGAAAAGTTTCCGTCCCCTCTCGGGGTTTTGGGTCTGACGACCTGATGATTGGTCGGCGTATGACGTGCTACTGAGGTGTTGTTTCCGTCCCCTCTCGGGGTTTTGGGTCTGACGACTAGAAGGCGATCACTGGAAGCACGGCGCTTGCGAGTTTCCGTCCCCTCTCGGGGTTTTGGGTCTGACGACTTGGTCAAAAGCTGTCGCCCAAGCATGAGGCAAAAAGTTTCCGTCCCCTCTCGGGGTTTTGGGTCTGACGACACGACTAGGGGAGCGTGATCCAGAGCCGGCGACCCTCTATGGTTTCCGTCCCCTCTCGGGGTTTTGGGTCTGACGACGTGCAAGAATTCCGGGTTGCAGTGCAACACGGTTTTAAGTTTCCGTCCCCTCTCGGGGTTTTGGGTCTGACGACTCTATGGACAATTCGTCCAGCGTGTGGTAACAATGCCTGCTGATGATGTCAAAAGAACACAAACTCCTCTGCGCTGACAAGCCGTCCCCTTCCGTAGAACGTAACTGCCGCAACACCTCTTATCTTATAGATCCGGATGTTGTCGCAGTCGATGGCGAAGCGGTCGATACGTGCAACTAGTTTCGCGAGCTGGCCCTTCGTCAGCATCGCTTCGAATGCGGACTCTTGGACGCGATAGCCAAACCCGGCCAGGATCTTCGCAAGTGAAGCCCGCCGCCGGTTGTCGCTGATGTCGTATATTACGAGGACGAACATCTTGCCTATAGTGCCGCTGGACTCGTCCACTTTGAGCGGGAGATTGAAGTACTCCTCACGGCTGCGAGTGGGCATTTAGGCTCCGGATGGCTCGGAGGTGATATCGATATCGACGAGCCGCGACGGGTGCCCGGCTTCGATAACACGCACGAGGCTTTGCAGTTGCAAGTCGAGGGCGTACTGAAAGGTGTATCGGTGAGGATCGCCTTTGATGTAGGTGGCGGTTCGTGCGATTCGATTACCAAAGGCGCGCGCGATGGATCGTGTGGCTTCCCGTGTCGCGAAGACGGCCCCCGTGTCGGAGTTCTTGCTGAAAGCCCGGGTGTCGACCACACCGTCCGCGATCAATCGAAGTACGGTGTCATCGATGATCGGCGCCCGCCATACCTCCATGAGGTCGCTCGCCAACGTTGCGTGCCCTCGTGAATCCTGGTGTAGGAAACCGATATACGCGTTCAGGCTGTGACGCTCGATCGCCCCTATGATGTTCTTGTACAGCAGCGAATAGCCGAGGCTGACCATCGAGTTGAAGGCGTCCAACGGCGGCCGAGTCGAGCGGCCCTGGAATGCGAACTCCTGCGGGACGAGATGCCCCAGCGCGGTGAAGTATGCCTTTGCGGCATTTCCCTCGAACCCGTTCAACTCCGCCAGGGAGCCCGATCGATCGACCCAGGCCAGCGAGTGCTTCATCGTGCGGATGCTCTCAGCAACGTCTTGCCCCGACGTGTGTGCCCGAATCAAGGCCTGCTGATTCAGGATCTTCCTCGACACGATCCGCTTGCTTAACGACAGGCAGAACGCAGGATCGTCGGTGCGGTGAACTTGCTGACGGAGCCGCGGCGCGTATGACACGTCGGGTGTTGAGATCCGGCCCTGGTAGTGGCCGTCGGTCGTGAAGAGCTGGATGTCGCGCTCACGCTTGAGCATCTCAACGATGAAGGGCGTTGTCATCGTCGGCCGCCCAAACAGCGTGATGCCGTCCAGCGTCTCGATCGGATACTGGCTCTCGCCGAGCTCCTCGCTCCACACGATCACCCGGCCGTCGGCAAAGCTGATCCGCGACACGGAGTCCGAGACATACAGCTGCACCATCTTGCGCACCTGTTAGCCCAGCGGTGCCATATCAATCTGCCGGATGATCTCGTCGTTCAACCGGTCATAGAGCGTCAAATCAGCGCCTGTTTCGCGGGCGAGGATCTTCAGCAGTTGTTCTGGGAGAAGGCCGCCATCCTTCGTGATGCGATCCTCACTGATTGAGACGATCTCGTGTGCTGCGGTGTTGCGGACCCGGCTCTCGAACCTTCCGAGTACTTCAAGAGCACCAACTCGATCGGGTGCGAATTGGCGGAGCAGTGCGAGCCAGTCCTTGGTGTAGAGGTACCACTCCGCGTTTGGCGATTTCGGAGGGTGCTTGAGCGCGCACCGTATCTCCGGCTCTCTTTCCAGCTTTCGGCGGTCGACGCGGCCCATGTCGTCGAGATAGCGGTCCTCCGGAAGGTGTTTTGCCACAGCCGCCCTGAGCACGATAGTGATTGCCGGGGTAGCTGATCGTGCGAATTCAGCCCATTGCTCGCGCTTTGCCAGCAGCGCAAGAGCACTTATGTACTCAGCGACCTTGTTCGCGGGGTCATACGTGAACGCGGTGTCCTTAAAGAACTTTGGCGCTACGAGGTGTTCCAGCCTCGAGCGGTGCATCGCGCCGCGGATCAGATTGCTCACTTGATCGGGCAGGCGCGAGTCTGCCGCGATCGTCACTGCTGCCGAGTAGTCGTACGACACGATCAGCTGCTTCAGGTTGGCCCGCTCAAGCAGCGCGCCGAGCGCAGCGGAAGTCGCCTCAAAGCAACGGTTGGGGGCTCCAGGCTGATTGTCGTCGTTTGCGTCCCACATTAGTTCGAGGTCGTAAGCGTCTGGGGATTCACGATCGCCAGGCTTGCTCAATGCCCGGGCAGGCGTGCTTACTTGCACAGCGGTGGTCCTGGGAATGCCAAACACATTTATGGCCACCAGCGCCGCCTGCATCGCAGGGGTGCCGGAACTGGTATTCAGCAGAATGGTTCGATCAGGGAACTCAGCCGACAGTTCAACCAGGTGGTTGCGGAAAACCGGCACGAAAAGGTCGAACCTGTGCACCGACGGGTTGGTATAGGTGACTATGCGAACGTCGGTCTCAGGCGCGAGCCGCGTGATTGCCGCGGAGTACCGCCGGTCCGCGTTCTCAAAGGCAGCTATCTCGGCGCTGAGGAATAGCACGACAACTATTGGTCGATAGTGGCGGACGATGTGTAGCATCGGGCCGTCGCCGAGCGCGGTGATCGGGTCCGCAGTTCCGATAGGCGAGAACAGGATCATTCGGCTCTCCTGATCGACAGCTCGCACTGACCCATCTCGTAGCATATGTTGTCGATCTTGGTTCGCTTCAAGACAAGTGGTGAGACGCGTAGTTCGCGCGTCTTGTCGACGTGCTTGACTACCTTCCCGAACTGGGCGTCGAGCACCTTCGCCATGTCGTCTTGGTCGGTGACAAAGGTCTTGCTCCGATAGCCGGCTCCGCCGCCCAGATAGACAATTGGGCCAACTATCGCGTTCACGCCAGGGTACATGGCTCTGTACTCCGCGTAACGCGCCTGATTCACGGACGCGGCTGTCTCGGCCAGCGTTTCAAGGAACCGCTCGCCCTCACGCCAGCCGCCGCGAGCGGTGGGACTGGTGTCGACCACCACGCGGTGCGAGATTGAGGTTCCCGGCGCCAAACATTCCCGGAAGAGCGGCAGGCCATCAGGCTTGCCGTGGACATTCATGTCCATCTTCTGGCAGATCAGCAGATCGCTTGTTCTCAGTGCAGGTGAGTCGGTGACCCTGATCGCCTGAAACAGGTCGTTGACCGCGTCTTGCGGACGGGTGTTGGGGCGCCCCGATTTGCGCAACTCCTTCCGCTCAAACCTTTCGCCGTACTGCCGGTGCTCCCGCGTCTGGTGTCCCGGAACACGAACAGGTTGGGCCGTCCGCTTATGCACAAGCGACTGCAGGTAGATGCTGCGAAGCATTCCCTTGACAGTCGAACCCGGCACGTAGGGCCTTCCAAGAGGGTCTTTGATGAAAGCGTGAATCTCGTTGAGCGTAAGCTTCTTTCGAGTCATGCGCCCGCCTCGACCACGAGATGCACGTCGCGGTTCGATCGACCCGATCTTCACCTCGTAACCTCGATGCTTAGCAGGATCCAGCTTGACCGCGTTTGGCTCTACCCACTCTTTGAGTGGCGCCGTCGCCTGTGCCCCATCGGTGTTCATGACGAACGCTTCGAAAGACTTCCTCTTGTGAGCCGGAATGTCTGCGTAAAGAAGTTCCATGTCCGGGAAGTAGACCCGGTCGCCCTCCACGTGGTACTCCTTCGAGGTCCGCTTCTCGCCGGATCCGATAAACACCGGCCCCAGGCACCGCAGCGTGAGTTCGAACGGCTTCAGGTAGGTGTTCATGCGGCGGACTCCGGGAGTGCGAGAAATAGCGGTCGCGCGTAGCTGTAGACCGGATGGTTTCCGCCCAGGCTGACGTCGAGGATGCCTCCTTGGAAGGGTCGCGAGAAGACCGAGCCGGCGGCGAATTTGTAGATGTCGCGTTTGCGCAGGGGCATGTCAGCGTATGTGCTCGACGCGACGAATCCACTGCGCTTGACGAGGCGGTACGTCGCGCCGGCGAGTGCGGCTTCGAGCTCGTCGTCCGTGGGTAGGGATGTCGTGAGCGTCATCAGACTGGCCGCGTCGACTGTCGGCGTGAGTGCGGCGGGTGCTTCTGACTCGGTAAGGTTAAACGCTCCGAACCCGCTTGTCCGTTCGCCGCCCAGCGCGGAGATCCCTTTCAACAGCCTGGTGAGTAGGCCGAGCTCGGACTCGGATCCGGTCGCCAGCAACCACAGACCCGCGTCCAGCTCGAACCGGAAGTAGCCGACACGGTACGGGTCGGCGTCTTTCTTTCCGTTGTGGATCGCTGCCTTCGCTGACACGGCGTGGACACCGATCTTGGTCTGCCGCGCCGCGAGTTCTTTCAGGTCGGCCGTGCCATCGAGGAAGCTGCCAAGCTGGGCAGCGGGAAGAAAGCCGATCTTCTTCGCCAGCTTCTTCTGCATACTTGAGCCGTCGGACCGAACGCTGTGCAGGGGCTTGGGAACCAGGTAATCGGGCCCCACATAGGGCAGCAGATCGGTCAACCGCAGCGTCGAGCACGCAACGAGTTCGCCAAGCAGCTGCTGGCCACCCATCCGTAGCGCTTCAACGCAAAGCGCAGAGTAGAGGGTGTCCGCGGGGCAGCTAATCGTGGACGACTCGAGGCCGTGGTCGCCGAAGTGTGTGCGGTCGAAGTCGAACCTAAACAGCCGCGAGTTCATGGTTTAGCTTCTCCAGCAGAGAACCGTCGAGGGCGCCGACTGCGGCGCGGGCTTTCAGGTTGCTGAACTTGACCTGCCCGTAGCCACGGGTTCCGCTGCCGCCGAGGTAGTCGAGTTCGAGCAACTTCAGGCCGCGCGCGATGGCGTTGAAGTCCTCGATGATCTCATCGGAGGAAGGCAGAGACGCCTTCTGTTCCTCGCCGGGGGTGCCGAAGGAGACCTCGTAGACAAGTGAGAACGCGAACTCGCTGCCGGGGATCACGCGTTCCATCTGGCGAAGGTTTGCCTTTGCGGTCACCCGGTTGATGGCGTTCTCGAATTTCACCTCGGTGAGAGTCTTAGCGCCGCGGGCTTCGAGGTCGTCTTTGTTGGTGAGCTTCGTGTCGCGGAAGACGAGTCGGCCCGTCATGTACTCCTCGGTGTCGCCGAAAAGCCGACGGATATGGGCGTGGTCCTCATTCGGCTTCCTGTAAAACGTTTCTGTGTCGGCGCCGTATTGGCGGGACAGCAAGGTGCGGACCTTGCCCTTCAGGCTGGTACCCGGAATCATCGGCAGCCTGCTCAGCGGATCACGAACGACAGGCTTGTCGACCGCGCCGATGGCGGAGAAGCCATCGCCGGCCCCGATCTGCAGGCCCGTCAGGACGGTCAGTGTCCCGGTTATCTCGATCTTGGCGTAGCTCGTAGTCATTGGGTTGTCTCACTTGTCCTTCGGATCGAGGTACTTCTTGTATGCGGCTAGGGCTTCCATGTACCGGCAGAATCGCAGCAGCCCGTCGCGGCTATCGCCTATCCCTTCCAGCGCTTCTAGGAGTTTCGCGTTTCGGACGAATGTCTTAACCGCGTCTTCACGCCCGGACTGGTAGACGAACCGGACCCGCAGGTACTGGACCTTCTCCTTCAGCTGACGCGGGAGCGTGGGGTTGGCGCTCTGCTGCGCCTCGTCGAAGAGCTGTGCGGTCAGGCTGAGTAGCACCCGCAGCTGGGTTGTGGTCAGCTCGAAGCCGTTCTTTTTCTTTGGCAGGCCGCGAATTACTTCGGCCTGTTTCACATAGTCGTCTTGGATGACGCTCATTCGGACTCCTCCTTGCGAGTGCGATAGATGTAGAGGTGCAGCGCGGTCTTGAGTTGCTTGGCGTCTGTCGGATCTTGGAACCATTGGTGTAGCCGGTTAGCAAACTGCTGAAAAGGCGCTGTGTCACCGGTGGGGTTACGCATGCGCGTGAGGAAGTACACCCATCTGGCCTTTGTGATTCGATCGTCGCGTTCGGCGAGTAGTTCGAGCAGCTTGTAGATGAAGGCCATGCCGCGTTCTTCGTTGCCACTGAAATAGTCGGCGATGTGCCGGTACTTCTCCTCGATCACCTTGCTGAGCAGCTCATCCCAGCCGAAGGTGAACTCGCGATCGAAGAGTGCAACCCCGTTCTTGCCGGGCAGCGACTTCGCCGCGTCTTCGAGATCTCCGACTTCGCGGGCCATCACGGAGATGGGGTACTTGTCGGGGAACATGCCGATGCCAGCCGACACGGTGAGTTTGCCCTGGGTGAATTCGTGGAACCGCTCCCGAAGCTCGATCCCGAACTCGATGACGTCGTCCCACGCGCCCACGACGAAGACGTCATCGCCACCGGAGTAGATGATCGTGGCCTCGCGGGGCCGCGCCGGGTCATCGCCGGTGATCGGGCGCAGTTTCGGGCGTGCCAACACGTAGTTGATGTGCTGCCGGAAGAACAACGACAGCATCCGGGAGAACGCGGCCGTGCGGCTAATCGTGTTGAACTTGCCGTTGCCTTGCTCCATGAAGCCGTGCGTGAATGCCTGGCCCAGGTTATCGACGTCAAGGCGCAGAACCCCGAGGCGCGCGATTCCGCTCGCACGCTTCACGTAGTCACCGAACTCCATCTGTGCGACGTAGTCGCCCACCCAGAGCCCGGTGCCCAAACACTCGCCGGCGAAGAACTTGTTCTTCGCGTACCGCCTTCGGGTTTGGGGTTGCTGGAGTGCCTTATCGGCGTCGGCTCGGCTACAGAACGTGAGTGTGGCGCCGAACGGCAGGGGCAGACCTTTGGTGGCGCCGTCAGAGATGAGTAGGAAGCGGCGAGACTCGGATTGAATCTGCGAAGACGCAGCGGTCAGCGCTTGGCACAGGCTGCACTTTGGCTCGTCGTCGGCGCTGACCGTGCGGTTGACCGTGTGGCACACGCTGCATTCCCGGTCACCTTTCTGACCGTCGTGATCGCGCGAGTTGAGTTCCCGCAGTTGGTCAGCGCTGTATCGGGCGAGCTTCTTCGCGGAAAGTTGCTCGCTCAACTCACGGTAGAGCCCGCTGTAGCGGAGGGCGCGGTTACTTGCCTGGCTCGCACTCTCGTTCGGCCGACGCATCAGGTCGTTCGCGGCAAGCGGTACGCTGCCCGTGGCGATGAAGAGCCGGGTTGCGAAGTTTTCCAGCAGCCAGTCGTTGGCCTCACGCTCGAACTGTTCGACGGATTTCCGCGCGGACTCCGTGTTGGGCAGCAGCAGGTACGCGTGCCCGCCGCCGGAGTAGTTGAGATTCGCGCGGCTGAGACCCACCCGCGCAAGTAGCTCGTCGATGAGATGCTCGGTCAGCATCTCCAGGTAGAAGCTGCGGGCACGCAGCATCTTCGCGGCACCCGAGGAATGGATCGTGTAGATGAAGTCCTGGATGCCTGAGACGTCGAAAGTTGTGAGCAGGAAGGCTTTTTCGTTGTAGAAGGTGTCCTGCTTGTCGAACAGCGCTGACTTGAAGTCGCTTTGTCCGGTGGCTTGTAGGTAGTGCCAGATGCAGGCGCCGAGCGCACCCGTCAGCTTCAGGTGGTCGAAGAGTGAGACGTCGACGACCTCGGACGCGTCGGTCGAGGACGGCACGAACGACAGCGTCGCCTCGAGGACGTTGAGGAGGCTGGCGAGGTAGGTGTCGGAACGTTCGAGGTCGACCAGAATGGCTTTAAGTTTGTTGACGATGGCGGCGTAGCGGTCCTTGTCGAATTCGATCCGGCGTGGCGACGGTATATTGATCGGCTTGCGGTCGTCGAGCATCTCCGGGGCAAATGCCAGATTCGCTGTGCCGGAGCCGAATCGGTTGAACATCGAATACAGGGGCGTGTCCGGATCCCAAGTGCTCGCACCATGGCCGTCGTCGGAGTCGGCCTTGCGGCGGTCGGTTCCGGCCGCGATATTGTAGGCGATGTAGGCCGGCGCATCGGCGGCAAGGCGGCCATTCTCGGCCGCCGTACGCAGCGCAGAACTGTGGTGATAGCTGATCGCGTCGAGAATGCGGCGGTCGGAGACCCCAATGTCAGCCTCATCCACCTCGTCGGTGAACTGCGACGGATTGCGGCTGTCGCGCAACCACACCTTCTTCATAAAAGCGCGGCCAATCGCACTGTGCCTGCCCGGGTAGCCGAGCGCCGCGCGCTGGACCGGTTTGCCAATGTCGTGCAAGAGGCAGCCGATTATGGCCTCGATGAGTTGCGGGTTCATGGCTTCGGTACGCATTTTTCCCTCGGTGCCAGTGGCTGGACCCGGATCGCGCCCATCCCCATGGATGCCTTTATTCCGCATCCCGAGAACTCCCCGAACCACAACAGCGCCGCGATATAGCTCGCAAAAGTATCCACACCGCGGACGGTGAACGTGGCCGAGCCGGTGAAGCCGGGAACACGCGCCGCGCCCACCGCGAACGGGGCCGACGCCACCCGGAACGCGGAGAGGCGAACCGACTGACCGAATTCGGCGATGAGGCCAGGATCGGGCTCTTCGCCGTCGACAATTGCACCGTACTTCTGCGCGAGACTCTGAAACACGAGCCGCGGATCCGGCCAGAACACGTACTCGCCGGATTGCTTGAATGCGGTAGGCGTCAGGAACTCGACCCGGAACTTGCGCGTCTCGGGCCGCGCGTAGAAAATGCGCGCGAATTGACTTAGCGGGTTCTGCTCCAGCGATCGCGACGTGACCTGTGTCGCTATCCCGCTCGCACGGAGCCGAAAACCCGCAAACGCCGCGTCGTTGATAGGTCCGACGATCTGCTGCCGCGCCTCGTTCGTCAGCGTGCTGATCTTCCACTCCAAAGATGTGGTCGAGCGGGCCAGCGCGTACTGACTGTACGGGTTCACCGGCACGGTGTGGAGGGTCTGCACATAATCGGCCGGGATCGACTCCATGAGGACGCCATGAAGATGCGGCCCCAGGGTCGCCACCCTCGCGCGTTCGAGCGGGGCATCAACCTCTAGAGTCAGCGTCAATCGCGACAAGTGTTCCGTCATCCGGCGATCTCCTCGGTGAGAAAAGCCCACCAGAATAAGCGTTGGTGAAATCCAGGTCAAGCCTGATTCCGCCGCACTCGCGCGATGTCGGCCTCGGGGCTGGCCACTCCGACGTAGCAGATCCGTCCTTCTGATGCCGCCTCGGCGAGCAGCCAAGGGATGGCTTCCTAACGAGCCGGGGTTGTAGCGGTGGGCGCCGGCCGCGCGGAGGATGGCGCCGCCAATGCTGCTGTTGCCCGCGCCGTCAATTGACGCCAGCAGGGACCGAACCGACAGCAGATCACTCGCAGCGCCGACTGGGCGTACAGCTCAGACCCAAGCGATGCCGCCCAGTCAACCCACGGCCTCGCGGACCCGGGCGGCGACCTCGGCCAGCGCGGCCTCGTCGTGCACCGGCGCCGCCAACGTCGGCGTCACCGGCAGCTGCACCCAGCTGGTGCAACCGCCGTACTCGGGCCTACGCGCCAGCCGGACCGGCTCGGCCAGCGGGATCGCCGAGACCACCAAGACGGCCAGTTTGTGCTTGGGCCGAAAGTCGAGCCGGTCGGCGCGCACCGACTCGGCGGTCCAGATGTGCAGATCCTCGATGGCGTCCAGACCCTCTGGCCGGTTAACCGGCAGTGCGGCAACAACTTTCGCTGCGGCCCGCAGTAGCACACACTCGTCGGTGCTGTCGGCGGCCGCCGGGCCCAGCAGGTCGCGGTGCTCGGGGCGAACCCGCTCGGCGTGGCTGTGCGCGACCGTCGGGAACAACAAGAACTCGTGGGCCGCCACCTCGAAGCGCTTCTCGCCGATCCCGCCCTTACGCAGCAGCACCGTCTGCCGGCCGTCCAGCAGCGCGTGCACCGCCGCGCTCCACTCCTTCAGCGCTGGCGTCACCACGATCCCGCGAGCCGGACCGATGTCCGAATGACGCCAGCACCGCAGGGTTCCGAGGGGACGCCGATCATCTCCGAGACGTTTTGCCCCGGGCAGTTTCATTGGTCCTGCTGAATCAGGCCGGTCATCCAGTGCATCCAATAGTGATGACAGTACTCGTGTCTTGCTCACCACCACAGCCGGATTCGTGCCCAACTGCTCTCATCTAGTCGATTCAGCCGCGTCCAGCCGCAACCGTGCCAGCGGAACGGCACGATCGCCGGCAGGTTGATCAGGACCGCAGCACCGCCAGCGCGTTCTCCACTTCGCGGCGGTGCCGTTCGTCGCAGGCGGCCCACCGCTGCTCGTCGGCGTCGAGGTCAGTGAGGAACGCAAATCGCTTCCGAACGCGAGCTTCCCAGGCAGCCATAGCGACAGGACGGGTCAGCACGCCGATCGAGTCGGGCTGGAAGTCGTGCTCGCTGCGGGCGGCGAGGACGTCTTCGACGCGTAGTGGCCGGGTGCCGCGCCGGTCATCGACGACATCACCCCACACCTTGAGCACCCACAGCCGCCGCACGAGCGGTTCGTCAATCGTTCGCGAGGCGAAGTGGTTCAGGTCGTACAGGTCCCGTGCCAGCGCAACGCGGCGGTACCGCGCGAGTTTCTCTGCGCAGGCTTCCGCTTCTGCCACGACCGGCAGTGTCGGCAGCCCAAAACCGTAAGCCTTATGGATCGGCAACTGGATGAATGCGAGCAGCTCAGACGGCAAAGCCAACGGCCGCCGTGCGAACTCGACGCTGGCGACGATCCGGGGCTCGCCCAATTCCGTGTGCCGCACCCGCAACTGCCAATGCCGGCCGTCGCCTCGTGTGCTCTGCACGCCGAATTCGAAGCCGCCGACACGGGCGCCGTCGATCAGCTCGCACACCTCCAGCACGACCTCATCGTCGGGCGCGCTGAAGTCCAGATCAGTGGAGAACCGCCCGACGTTGCCCAGCCGGCACTTCCGTAAGCTGGTACCGCCTTTGAACACCAGGCGGTTATCGCCGAACTGGACGGTCTGCGACAGCAGGTACAGCAGGTGGTCCTGGGCGACGTCGAGCAGAGCGGCGTCGTATGCCTCGGCCCGACCAAGAGCGTGACGCGCAACGAGCGCACGGGTCAGACCGGCCACAGTCACGCCTTGCCGATCACGCGCAGCAGCGGTACGACGAGCTCGTCGACAAGCTGATACTCGGGAGCCCAGACACTCTCGCCACGGTCGCGGCTGTGCGCGGTGGTGAATCGAGTCACCGGCATCACTTCGGTGTGCCGCTTGGCCAGCAGCGCCTGGCCTCGTGCCGGTTCACCGCCCGAGTCCAGCAGGTAGCTTGCACGCTGCCAGGCCGATGTCGGCCGGCCCGACAGTAGACGCTCCAGGCGCTCGTCACTGCAGTCGGCGACGAGGTCGTCAAGGTGGGGGACAAGGTCGGCCCACGGCCCGAACGAGGCCGGGCGCGTGGCGATTTGCACAAGTAATGCTTCTGGTCCTAGCGCCGGTAACCCGGTCGCCCACGCGACGAGGTCGAGCCGCCGCCGGACCAGCAACGCGGGACGCGGAGCCAGCAGTGCGGTGTCCGCCGCGTTCCAGGGGATGCGCACGACGGACACATACGATGCTAGGCCGTCGGGCAGCCTTTTGGCCGGCGGCAGCCAGATCGGGATGCGGCCGTCGGGTTGGCGGTCCAGGTATCCGAGGTGCCACGCTGCGGATGCACCGGCCAGCATGAAGCCCGCGTTCTGGTCACGGGCCAGCCACGAGCGCAGCGGTAGATACGGGTCCGAGATGGCGGCCTCGCCGGGGGGAATGAATGCCCAGGTGCCTTTCACCGGCAGTTGGACCAGCCACCCAATGCGGCGCAGTTCGCGGATGGCGGAGTCGGGGTCGCGTCCACACCCAGCCTCTGTAAGCCGTTGCGTCAGATCCTCTTTCGTGACGACTACGGGCCGATCGCGAGCGAGGCCGGACACCACCCGTGACGCCCACGTGGGGATGCGCCGATCGGCGCCGGCTGGGCTCACCACCGAACTTGAATTCACACCGGAAACTATACTATATCTGTACGCAACAATGTTCAAACTCAAGAAATCACTTGATTTAGGAACGGGCTTCGGTCAGTGACAGTACGAAACCCGTTCCAAACTCAAGTGCCCTGTACGGGCTGGCGGCGATGCGGTGCAACGGCGAGAGACAAAACGCGCTTCGCGGACGACCGGCCGACGCGCCGGAGAGTCGCCAAGAACGTCACCCCTGAAATCAAGTGGGACCAGGATGCACTGACGCGTTGCTCGGACCAGTCACCCAGGCGATGCGCCTCGGCTCAAAAACTCAACCCACGGCCTCGCGGACCCGGGCGGCGACCTCGGCCAGCGCGGCCTCGTCGTGCACCGGCGCCGCCAACGTCGGCGTCACCGGCAGCTGCACCCAGCTGGTGCAACCGCCGTACTCGGGCGTACGCGCCAGCCGGACCGGCTCGGCCAGCGGGATCGCCGAGACCACCAGCACGGCCAGCCGATGCTTGGGCCGAAAGTCGAGCCGGTCGGCGCGCACCGACTCGGCGGTCCAGATGTGCAGATCCTCGATGGCGTCCAGACCCTCTGGCCGGTTAACCGGCAGTGCGGCAACAACTTTCGCTGCGGCCCGCAGTAGCACACACTCGTCGGTGCTGTCGGCGGCCGCCGGGCCCAGCAGGTCGCGGTGCTCGGGGCGAACCCGCTCGGCGTGGCTGTGCGCGACCGTCGGGAACAACAAGAACTCGTGGGCCGCCACCTCGAAGCGCTTCTCGCCGATCCCGCCCTTACGCAGCAGCACCGTCTGCCGGCCGTCCAGCAGCGCGTGCACCGCCGCGCTCCACTCCTTCAGCGCTGGCGTCACCGCGATCCCGCGAGCCGGGCAGCCACGTCGGGTCGGCGCAACGGCGGGACGGTCTTCGGCGGCTGCCGCCGGGGCGGCAGGGCGTCCAGCAACCGCGTCGTCGTCGCGGTCACCTCGGCGACGGCGGCCTCAAACGCCTCGGCGGTGGCCGCCGACGGGTGCGTGATGCCACTGACCTTGCGCACATACTGGCGCGCCGCCGCCGCGATCTCGACGGGCGTGGCCGGGGGTTGCAGCCCGCGCAGTTCGGTGATGTTGCGGCACATGCCCTCAACGATAGGCGCGGCTACCAGACGGTGACCGGTCGTGGGTGCCGATGACTGCGTAGCCGCCGGTCCTTGGTCACCAGCCGCCAGCCGTGTTCGATCGCGGTGGCGTAGATCAACCGGTCGGCCGGATCGCCGGGGAACGACGAGGGCAGCGCCACCGCCGTGGCGGCGACCGAGGGCGTGATACCGACGGTGCGAACGTGCTCGGCCAGCTGCTGAAGCCAGGACAGCACCGGAATCGCCAGTTGGATGCGTTCCTGTTCGGCAAGCCAAGCCAGCTCGAACCACGAAATCGCGGCGACGGCGAGCTCGTCGGCGTGTTCGATGGCCTGGCTCGCCGCCATGCTGAGACGCTGCGGCTCGGCCGACCACCAGTAGGCCACATGCGAGTCGAGCAGCACCGTCGTCATGAAACGTTCCACGAAACCCCGGTGGTGAAGAGTTCGTCGTCATCCGCGGCCGCCATCGCCACACCCGAGAATCGACCCTTCAGCGCGTGCGGCCCCGTCGCTGCCACCAGCCGGGCCACGGTGCGGCCGTGTTTGGTGATCTCGATCTCCTCGCCCTGGGCCACTTCATCAAGCAAGGAGAGGATCTTCGCCTTCACCTCCGTAGCGGTCATTTTTCTGGTCATTAGGACAGTCTAACGGTCCTGTTACGGTGATCGAATGACCGACGACATCCTGCTGATCGACACCGACGAACGGGTGCGAACCCTCACCCTCAACCGGCCGCAGTCCCGCAACGCGCTCTCGGCGGCGCTACGGGATCGGTTTTTCGCGGCGTTGGCCGACGCCGAGGCCGACGACGACATCGACGTCGTCATCCTCACCGGCGCCGATCCGGTGTTCTGCGCCGGACTGGACCTCAAGGAGCTGGCCGGGCAGACCGCGCTGCCGGACATCTCACCGCGGTGGCCGGCCATGACCAAGCCGGTGATCGGCGCGATCAACGGCGCCGCGGTCACCGGCGGGCTCGAACTGGCGCTGTACTGCGACATCCTGATCGCCTCCGAGCACGCCCGCTTCGCCGACACCCACGCCCGGGTGGGCCTGCTGCCCACCTGGGGACTCAGCGTGCGCTTGCCGCAAAAGGTCGGCATCGGCCTGGCCCGGCGGATGAGCCTGACCGGCGACTACCTGTCCGCGACCGACGCGTTGCGGGCCGGCCTGGTCACCGAGGTGGTGGCCCACGACCAGCTGCTGCCCACCGCCCGCCGGGTGGCGGCGTCGATCGTCGGCAACAACCAGAACGCGGTGCGGGCATTGCTGGCGTCCTACCACCGCATCGACGAGTCTCAGACCGCCGCCGGGCTGTGGCTGGAAGCCTGCGCGGCCAAGCAATTTCGCACTAGCGGCGATACCATCGCCGCCAACCGCGAAGCCGTGCTGCAGCGCGGCCGCGCGCAGGTGCGTTAGCGGCGATCGCAAGCGCGGCGAAGCCGGGTGCTGGGGGTACCTCCCGCGTGCGGGGGACGGGTCGCCGCCATCAGCCCTTCAGCGAAGCCGGGTCTCGGTGCGGCTGTTGAAGAGGCGCACCTCCTGCGAGTGCGGCACGATCGCCAACGACTCACCCACCCGCACCGCGGTACGCCGGTCGGTGCGGAACACGATGCGCGGTGCGCGTGACGACCAGCCCCGCTGGTCGACCGGCGTTGCGTAGACGAAGGATTCGAAGCCGAGCTCCTCCACCAACTCGACGTGCACGGTCAACGATCCCGGGGTGCCGATCGATGCCACGTCCCAGGACTCCGGCCGCACGCCGACCAGCACCCGCTCGGCCGCCGGGTCCGGAACCGGTATCGCCAAATCCGGTGCCCGCACCACACCGTGGGCGACGGCGGCGTCGATGAGGTTCATCGCCGGCGCGCCGATGAACGTGGCGACAAACGTGTTGACCGGGTCGTCATACAGCGCCCTCGGCGTGTCAACCTGTTGCAGCACACCGTCTTTGAGCACCGCCACCCGGTCGCCCATCGTCATCGCCTCCACCTGATCGTGGGTGACGTAGACGGTGGTGGTGCCCAACCGACGCTGCAATCCGGAGATCTGTGAGCGGGTGCTCACCCGCAGCTTGGCGTCCAGATTCGACAGCGGCTCGTCCATGCAGAACACCCGGGGCCGGCGCACGATCGCCCGGCCCATCGCCACCCGCTGCCGCTGCCCGCCGGAGAGCTTGGCGGGCTTGCGGTCCAGCAGATCCGTCAGCTCCAGCATGTCGGCGACTTCCAGCACCCGCCGGCGGGTGTCCGCGCGCGACATCCCGGCGTTTCGCAGCGCGAACCCCATGTTGGCGGCCACCGTCATGTTCGGGTACAGCGCGTAGTTCTGGAACACCATCGCCACGTCACGCGCCCGCGGCGGCAGATGCGTCACATCCACGTCGCCGATGCTGATGCGCCCGCTCTCAATGGGTTCCAGCCCGGCCAGCACGCGCAGCGTGGTGGACTTGCCGCAACCGGACGGACCGACCAGAACCAGAAACTCCCCGTCGGCGATGTCGAGGTCCAAGTTGTCGACGGTCGGCGCGTCGGCGCCGGGATAGCGCTGGGTGACAGCAGAGTACTGAACGTTAGCCATGCCCCGCCAGCTTCCGCATGATCTGCCGATCCAGGATGACCTGCAACCGTTTTTGGATGTTCGTGAAGGTCTTGGTCACGTCGGCTCCGCGCAGCCCGATGGATTCCAGGCCGGCGGAGATGATCCGGTCACCACCGGGCAGGAAAACCCGTGCGTAGTCTTGTGTCCGGGTGTGTGGCAGCTGGTCGAGCGCCACCCGCGCACGGGGATTGTCCGCCAGATAGTGCCGTTCGCTGGCATCGTCGACGGCGGACTTGCGCACCGGCAGATAGCCGGTTTGCTGGCTGAAGTAGGCGGTGTTCGTCGGGTTGGTGACGAATGCGATGAACTTGAGCGCGTTGACTTTTCGCTCCTCGGAGAGCTTGGCCGGTATCGCCAGCCCCGCACCGCCCGTCGGACAGGCGGGCGCTGCGTCCGGGCCCGTGGGCAGCGGTGCGGCGCCGAAGTCGAATCGGGCAGATGCGGTGATGCCGGCCAGCGAGCCGGTGGATGCCACGGCCGAGGCCAGGATTCCGGTGGCGAACTCGTTGGCAATATCGTTGGCGACCGCCGCATAACCCTTGCCATGGATGGAGTTCCGATAGAAGTTGCCGGCCGCGATCGTGGCGGGCTCGGTCAATGTCAATGTCCACTTGTCGGAGTAGGCACCGCCGAATGCCCAGTTCGGTCCCTGAAACGTCCACGAGATGAGGTCGGCGTTAGCCCAGCCGTGCGCCGATCGACCGGCGCCGACCACGCGCTGTAACTCCGGACCCCACTCGTCGAACTCTGACCAGGATTGCGGTCCGCGGTCGGGTAGGCCGGCCTGTTGCCACGCCGCCTTGTTGTAGTAGAACAGCGGCGTCGAGCGAGCATACGGCACAGCGTAATGGCGGCCGTTGAACTCATAGTCGGCCAGCAGCGAATCGACGTAATCCGTTGTGTCCACCCCAACTTGGCCGAACAGGTCGTCAAGGGCAGTGAGAACACCGCTGAGGGCGAAATGGAACCACCATCGGTCGTCGAGCAAAACGACGTCGGGCACGTCGGTTCCGATGAGCGCCGCATTGAATTTCTGTGCCACCTCGTCGTAGTCCTTGCCGGCGTCGATCAGCTTGACCGACAGAGTGGGGAATCGGTCCTGGAAACGACCGATCAGCTCCCGTTCCGCCGCGCTGGATTGGCCGGGATGACTGGACCAGAAGTCGATTGGGCCGGAACCGGACTTCACCGAACCGCCGCCGCCCATCCCGGCGCAGCCGGCGGTCACGCCGGCGGCGGCAGCGGCCAGCGCGAGGAATTGTCGGCGGTTCAGCGGGTCCATGCCTATCCCTTGACCGCGCCCGAGGTGAGGCCCTTTATCATCTGCCGCTGCAAGGCGATGAAGACCAGCAAGATCGGCAGCATCGCCAACAGCGTCACCGCCATCACCGGGCCCCAGTTCGTCACACCCTCGGCCTGCTGCAGAAACGTCAGACCTATCGGCAGTGGTGCCACCGATTCGTCGTCGGACATCAGGAACGGCCACAGGTATTCGTTCCATTCGTTGACCACGGTGATGACACCGACGGCGACCATGGTGGGCCGCGACATCGGCAACACCACCCGCAGCAGCAGTTGCCACCACCGCGCGCCGTCCATCCGGGCCGCCTCGATGATCTCGGCGGGCAGCGACAGAAAGTGGTTGCGCATCAAGAAGGTTCCAAACGCCACCCCCGCCAGAGGCAGGATGATGCCGGCAAAGGTGTTGCGCAGGCCCAGGTGTGAGATCAGCGCGTAGTTGGAAATCACGGTGATCTGGTTGGGCACCATCAACGCGGCGATGATCACCAAAAACACCGCCGTGCGGCCCGGGAACCGGACAAACACCAAGCCAAAGGCGCTGAGCACACCGAGCGTGAACTTCACCACCGCCAGCACCGACGTGATGATCAGCGAGTTGCGCAGAAACGTCCAGAACGGAATCTGCTCGGTGGCCGTGCGGTAGTTCTGCGGGTACCAGCGCAGCGGCCACCAACTGGTGGGCTGCGCATAGATGTCGGGCTGATCCTTGAACGAGGTGAAGAACACGAACAGCAACGGCCCGGCAATCAGCGTGACCACCAGCAACATGGCCGCGTAGCCAACGCTGCTACGGAGCCGATCCGGCGTCACTGCCGCTGCCCCCGATCCATCACCCGCACCTGGTAGTACGTCACGGCCAGCAGCACCAGGAACATGATCGTGGCCACCGTGGCGCCATAACCGGCCCGGAAATTGCGGAACGTCTCCACATACACCTGGTACACCATGGTGGTGGTGCCGGTGCCCTCCGGCCCGCCCCGGGTCATCACGTTGATCACATCGAACACCTGCAGCGAGTTGATCAGCACGGTGATCGACAAGAAAAACGTGGTCGGCCGCAGCTGCGGCAACAGCACTCGACGGAACACGGCCCACCGGCTGGCGCCGTCGATTTCGGCCGCCTCCAACAGATCTCGGCGTACCCCCTGCAACGCGGCCAGATAGATCACGAAGGTATAGCCGAGGTTCTTCCAGACGTAGGTGATGGTCACCATGAACAACGCCCAGCGCGCATCCTGGTAAAAGTCGGGCACCCCGACCCCGATCCGGCGCAACAGGTCTTGAATCAGACCGAAATGCGGGTCGAAGACGAACTGGGCGGCCAGGCCGACAGCGGCACCGGAGATCACGAACGGCGCGAAAACAGTGGAGCGCACCAGGTTTCGTCCACGCAACGGTCGATCGAGCAGCATCGCCAGCGCCAACCCCAGCACCATCGAGCCGACCACCGCGGCACCGGTGAAAACCGCCGTGTTGAACACGATCTGGCGGGTGTCCGACCGGGTGAACCACTCGGTGTAGTTGGATAACCCCACAAATCGGGCCGACGGATCGGAGACGTTCCAGTCGAAGAACGACAGCCGGATGTTGTCGGCCAACGGGCGATAGACGAACAGCAGCAATAGCGCCACATTGGGGCCGACCAACACGACGAACAGCGCATAATCGCGCACGCGCTCTTTCGATGACCGAAGCCGTGCTCGTTGCGGCGCCGCCATCGGCGCAGTGTAGCTCCGTATTCTGTCGGCGAGTTTGCCGCCACGGTCGATGAACCAATCACCGCCGTCACGGCAATGTCGGCCAGCTACGCCGCGCCCGTCACCGCCCACCGACCGCTGTACGCCCGCCATCCGACGAATATCAGCCGCAGCACGATAAACGTGCCCAGTCCCGACCAGATACCCGCCAGCCCCCAGCCATACGCCAGCGACAACCAGACAAGCGGCAAAAAGCCCACCAACGCACTCGCCACCGTCGCCGTCCGCATGAACGCGGCGTCGCCCGCGCCCAGCAGCACCCCGTCAACTGCGAAAACAATTCCCGCAAAAGGCAATTGGACTACCATGAACCACCACGGCACCCCGATCGCGGCGAGTACCGATCGATCGTCGGTGAATAGCCCGGGCAGCACCGAGGAGCCTAGCCCTAACGCCGCTGCCAAAATTCCCGCCGCCAACAGCGAAAACGCCGTCACCCGCCATGCCACCGCCTTAGCGTGCCCGGCATCACCGGCACCCAACGCGGCACCGACCAGCGACTGCGCCGCAATCGCTAGCGAATCAAGAACCAGCGCAAGAAGACCCCACAACTGCAACACGACCTGGTGGGCCGCGAGCGCGGCAGCGCCGAACCTCGCGGCCACCGCCGCAGCCGAGACATAACAAACTTGGAAGGCCAGGGTCCGCACGATCAGGTCCCGCGCCATCATCAGCTGGGCGCCCAGCACGGCGCGGTCCGGCCGCAGCGACACCCGCTCGGCCAGTAACGCACCGGCAAACAGCAGCGCCGCCAGCCACTGCCCCACCAGATTGGCCACCGCCGAGCCGGTTAACCCCCAGCGGGGCAACCCCAGCCAACCGTAAACCAGCAGCGGGCACAGCAGAGCCGACGACCCGAAGCCGGCGACCACATACCGCAGCGGTCGCACGGTGTCCTGCACGCCGCGCAGCCAGCCGTTGCCGGCGAGCGAGACCAGGATCGCCGGCGTGCCCAGGATCGCGATCCGCAGCCACGGCAAGGCCGCCGCGGTGATGCCATCGCCAGAAGCGATCGCCGACACCAGCGGCGTCGCGGTGGCTTCCACCACGACGACGACCAACGCGCCCAGACCCAACGCCAACCAGGTCGCCTGTACACCTTCGGTGACCGCGGCCACCCGGTTGCCGGCACCGTAACGACGCGCCGCGCGCGCTGTGGTGCCGTAGGACAAAAACGTCGCCTGGGAACCAACCAGGCCGAGCACCAGACTGCCGATAGCCAGACCCGCCAGCGATATCGCCCCCAGCCGGCCCACCACGGCGATGTCGAACAGCAGGTACAGCGGCTCGGCGGCCAGCA
This sequence comes from Mycobacterium tuberculosis H37Rv, assembly GCF_000195955.2. GTDB lineage: Bacteria > Actinomycetota > Actinomycetes > Mycobacteriales > Mycobacteriaceae > Mycobacterium > Mycobacterium tuberculosis. The sequence goes on from NC_000962.3 coordinate 3,143,562, forward strand.
CGCCCAGCGCGGGCAACGCCAGCTGCGCGATCTGACGGCCGCCCGCGCGGTGCCCCACCTGGCTCAACGGCGGCTAACCAAGCGCCGCGCGCAACGACGCCACAGCGTCGTCGATCGAGCCGGTGGTCGTATACCCCGCGGCCAGCCGGTGACCACCGCCACCGAACCCAGAGGCAACCGCGGCCAAATTCACGGTCTTAGCCCGCATCGACACCGACCACCGATGCGGTTCGACCTCCTTGAACACCGCCGCGACCTCGGCTTGTTGCGTGGTGCGGACGATGTCGACGATGCTTTCCACTTCCTCCGAGCGCGCAGCGACCCACTCCCGGTTGTCGACGACGACGTAAACCAGCCCGCGGCCACCGACCGCCTCGGACACCAGCTGCGCCGAACCCAACACCCGCGATAGCAACGGCAACCAGGTGAAGGGATGGCTGTCCATCAAGGTCCTGCTGACGGTGGCGTTGTCCACACCGATCTCTACCAGCCGCGCCGCCAGCCGATACCCCCGCACACTGGCCCAGCGAAACGACCCCGTGTCGGTCGCCAACCCGGCGTAGATGCAGTGCGCGACGCGCGGGTCTATCGGTTTCCCCCACGCGTCGAGGATCTCGGCAACCATCGTCGTGGTGGAATCCGCCGACGGGTCAATGAAATTCGCGGTGCCGAACAGGTCGTTGGAGGCGTGATGGTCGATTACCAGGAGCTCCCGCCCGGAATCAGTTAGATCGCCCAGAGCACCGAGCCGATCAACACTCGGAATGTCAACAGTCACAACCAAATCGACATCGCGGCGCATCACCTCAGGGCGGACCAGCAGATGGCAGCCCGGCAGCGAACGCAGCGACTCGGGCAGTGTCGCCGGCGCGGCAAAGCTGACCTCTACCCGCTTGCCGCACCCGTCCAACACCAATGCCAATGCCAATCCGGCGCCGATGGTGTCGGCATCGGGGTGGACGTGGCAGACTACCCCGACCCTGGCAGCGGCCGACAACAGCGCAGCGGCACCGACGGCGTCCACGCGGGCCCCCGCGCGACGCCGCCCGTCGACCAGCTCACTCCTTGGGTCGATCGTCGTCACCGGTGTCTCCCCCGCAAGTGAGCGGTGCCTCCACAGCCTCGGGTCCGTCGCTCGTTCTGATACCCAGTCCCCCGGGAGCCGGTGATTGCGCCACCGACCCGTTATCACGGTACGGGTCGGCCTCCCCCGCCGGTTTGGCGCCCACCCGGACCCGCGCCAGATCGGCATCCGCGGCGCGAGCGCGGGCCAGCAACTCGTCCATCCGGTGCACACTGTCCGAGATCGTGTCGAGCGTGAACGTCAAGGTGGGAGTGAACCGAACGCCGGTGCCCGCCCCGACCTTGGTGCGCAGCACCCCTTTGGCCCGTTCCAGCGCGGCGGCCGCGCCGGCGCAGTTCGGCTCGTCGTGTAGCGTGCGTCCCATCACCGTGTAGTACACCGTGGCATCGTGCAAGTCGGCGGTCACCTTCGCATCGGTGATGGTCACCCCGGCCAATCCAGGATCCTTGATCTCGTACTCGATCGCCGAGGCGACGATCGCGGCGATCCGTTTGGCCAGCCGCCGCGCCCTAGCAGCATCAGCCATCAGGCGCGTTCCTTCTGGACCAGCTCGTAGGACTCGATGACGTCGCCCTCCTTGATGTCGGCGTAACCCAGTGTCAGGCCACACTCGAAGCCGTCGCGCACCTCGGTCACGTCGTCCTTCTCCCGGCGCAGCGAAGCGATCGAAAGGTTCTCGGCGACCACGATGTTGTCCCGCAACAGCCGCGCCTTGGCGTTGCGCCGCATCACACCCGAGGTGACCAGGCAGCCGGCGATGAGGCCGACCTTCGAAGACCGGAACAACGCCCGGATCTCAGCCCGACCCAGCTGGTTTTCCTCGTAGATCGGCTTGAGCAGGCCACGCAGCGCCTGCTCGATCTCGTCGATCGCCTGGTAGATGACCGAGTAGTAGCGGATCTCCACGCCTTCGCGGCTGGCCAGCTCGGTCGCCTTGCCTTCGGCGCGCACATTGAAACCGATGATCACCGCATCGGAAGCCGACGCCAGGTTGACGTTGGTTTCGGTAATGCCGCCGACACCGCGGTCGATCACCCGCAGCACCACCTCGTCGTCCACCTGGATACCCATCAGGGCCTCTTCCAGCGCCTCGACGGTACCGGCGTTGTCGCCCTTGAGGATCAGGTTCAGCTGGCTGGTTTCCTTCAGCGCCGAGTCCAGGTCCTCCAGGCTGATCCGCTTGCGTGAGCGCGCCGCCAGGGCGTTGCGCTTGCGAGCGCTACGCCGGTCGGCGATTTGGCGGGCGATACGGTCCTCGTCGACGACGAGGAAGTTGTCGCCGGCGCCGGGCACCGACGTGAAGCCAATGACCTGCACAGGCCGCGACGGCAGCGCAACCTCGACGTCTTCGCCGTGTTCGTCGACCATGCGGCGAACACGGCCATAGGCGTCGCCGGCGACCACCGAGTCACCGACCCGCAGGGTGCCGCGCTGCACCAGCACGGTAGCCACTGGGCCGCGACCACGGTCCAAGTGCGCCTCGATCGCCACACCCTGGGCTTCCATGTCGGGGTTTGCCCGCAGGTCCAGCGCGGCGTCGGCGGTCAGCAACACGGCCTCCTCCAGCGCCTCGATATTGGTGCCCTGCTTGGCCGAGATGTCGACGAACATCGTGTCACCGCCGAATTCCTCTGGCACTAAACCATATTCGGTAAGCTGCCCGCGAATCTTGGCCGGGTCGGCACCCTCCTTGTCGATCTTGTTGACCGCCACCACGATCGGCACGTCGGCGGCCTGCGCGTGGTTGATGGCCTCGACCGTCTGCGGCATCACTCCATCGTCAGCGGCGACCACCAAAATGGCGATATCGGTCGCCTTGGCGCCACGGGCACGCATGGCGGTGAACGCCTCGTGGCCCGGGGTGTCGATAAAGGTGATCAGCCGCTGGCTGCCGTCCAGATCGACGGCCACCTGGTAGGCACCGATGTGCTGGGTGATGCCGCCGGCCTCGGCCTCGCGGACGTTGGCCTTGCGGATGGTGTCCAACAGCCGGGTCTTGCCGTGGTCGACGTGACCCATCACCGTCACCACCGGCGGGCGAACCTGAAGGTCCTCCTCGCCGCCCTCGTCCTCACCGTAGCTGAGGTCGAAGGATTCCAGCAGCTCGCGGTCTTCGTCCTCCGGGCTGACGACCTGAACGTTGTAGTTCATCTCGCTGCCCAGCAACTCCAGCGTCTCGTCGCCGACCGACTGGGTGGCCGTCACCATCTCGCCGAGGTTGAACAGCGCCTGCACCAGCGCCGCGGGGTTGGCGTCGATTTTGTCCGCGAAGTCGCTGAGCGACGCGCCGCGTGCGAGCCGGATCGTTTCGCCGTTGCCGTGCGGCAACCGCACCCCGCCGACGACCGGAGCCTGCATCGAGTCGTACTCCTGGCGCTTCTGCCGCTTGGACTTGCGGCCGCGCCGGGGCGCACCACCCGGGCGGCCGAACGCGCCGGCGGCACCGCCACGCTGCCCGGGACGGCCACCGCCGCCGCCCCCGGGACGGCCGCGGAAGCCCGTTCCGGGAGCGGCACCCACGCCGCCACCCCGGTAGTTGCCGCCGCCCGCGTCGGAACGGCCAGCGCCGGGCGCACCGGGCCGGCCCCCGGGTCGTGGCGCACCAGGACGTGGTGGACGGGCACCCCCGACAGCTCCACCGGGGCGTGGCGGCATGCTGCCGGGCGAGGCGCCCGGACGTGGAACCCCGGGCCGGGCGGTACCGGGGCGGGGAGCCGGCGGACGCGGGATGGGCCGGTCGGCGGGTTGCGCCGACGAGAACGGGTTGTTGCCGACGCGCGGGGTGCGAATCCCCGGCTTCGGCACCGGGCCCGGCCGCGCCCCGGGAGCCATGCCGGGGTGGGGTGCCTGAGGGCTGGGCGGCACTGCGGTCGGAGGCTCGGGTGCGGCGGGGGTAGTTGGGGAGACGATTGCCGCCCCGCCGGAATCGGCGGCCTTGGCGGGCGCGGCAGTCGCCTTGCCGTTGCCTGCGGCCATGTCGATCGCGGCGTCCAGCGCCTTGTCAAGGGACTTGTCGGGGCCTTTGCCGGGGGACTTGGCGGTGCCTTTCGCCGGGGCAGGTTTGCTGCCACCGAACGATTCACGCAGCCGACGGGCAACCGGTGCTTCCACCGTCGACGATGCTGATTTGACGAATTCGCCCTGCTCGCTCAGCCGGGCGAGAACTTCCTTGCTGGTTACACCGAGTTCCTTAGCCAACTCGTGTACGCGGGCCTTACCTGCTGCCACTACATCTCCTGTCCATGAGGCGACAGTCGTGGGCCGCGCCTCGGGTTTAGCTATGACGCATTGTCATCGGGACTTCACGGTGTGCTCATGTTCTATTGCTACCTGTTCTGTTGCCCGGTGGTTCGAGCTCGCCTAGAGACTCCAGGTACTCGACCACTGCGGATGTGTCCGGCGAACCGGCGATGCGCAGCGCTCTTGCGAAAGCCCGCCGCCGAATCGCTTGTTGCGCGCACTGCCGTAGCGGATGCAGCCACGCACCCCGCCCCGGCAGGCTGGTCGCTGTATCAACGATCACGGCGTAGTTGCCGTTCCCGGTCGACACAGCCACCACTCGAAGCAGTTCGACGGCCAACCCTCGCTTTCGGCACCCGACACACGTCCGCACCGGTCCGCGGGGATTATCCGGGCGTCGATGCGCCGAGGCCGAAGGCTCGCGCTGGATCACGGCTAAGTGTAGCGTCACCGGGCAAGCCCGATTGCCCGGCTATCTGCCGTGGGATAACGCACGGCGCTAGCGGTCGTGCGCCATACCGCGGCTGACTCCGGGTTCGGGCTGACCGGGCGGGGGCGGCGGCGCATCGCCGCGAATATCGATACGCCACCCGGTGAGCCGGGCAGCCAGCCGGGCGTTCTGCCCTTCCTTTCCGATTGCCAGCGACAATTGGAAATCGGGCACCACCACGCGGGCGGCCCGGGCGGTCTGGTCGATCACCGACACCGACACCACCTTGGCCGGCGACAACGCGTTGGCGACAAAACGCGCCGGATCGTCGTCATAGTCGATGATGTCGATCTTCTCCCCGGACAGCTCGCTCATCACGTTGCGGACCCGTTGCCCCATCGGACCGATGCAAGCACCCTTGGCGTTCAAGCCGGCAACGTTGGACCGCACAGCGATCTTGGAGCGGTGGCCGGCCTCCCGGGCCACCGCGACGATCTCCACCGATCCGTCGGCGATCTCGGGGACTTCCAGCGAGAACAGCTTGCGCACCAGATTGGGGTGCGTGCGCGACAGCGTAATCAGCGGCTCGCGGGCACCTCGGGTTACACCAACTACGTAGCAGCGCAGCCGGTTGCCATGTTCATAGCTCTCCCCCGGTACCTGCTCAGCGGCCGGGATCACACCCTCGGAAGCCTTGGTCTCGGTGCCAATCCGGACGACGACCAGACCGCGGGCGTTGGCCCGGCTATCGCGCTGGATCACTCCCGCAACGATCTCGCCCTCGCGGGTGGAGAACTCGCCGTAGGTGCGCTCGTTCTCGGCGTCGCGGAATCGCTGCAACATCACTTGGCGTGCCGTCGTGGCGGCGATCCGGCCGAAGCCCTCTGGAGTGTCGTCCCACTCGCTGATGAGATTGCCAGCCTCATCGGTCTCACGGGCGATCACCCGAACGACACCGGTTTTCCGGTCGATCTCGATGCGCGCATCGGTCTGGTGACCTTGGGTGTGCCGGTAGGCAGTCAACAGCGCGGACTTGATCGTTTCGAGCAGTTCATTGACCGAGATACCCCGGTCCACCTCGATGGCATGCAGAGCAGCCATGTCGATGTTCATGCTCCGGCCTCCGTCCCGCGGGCCAGCCCCATCTCGGAAGACTGGGCCAGTTCCAACTCCGCCGGAGCCGGTGGCGAAAACTCAACCTGGACAACAGCTTTCACAATCTCAGCAAGCGGGATCTCACGGACTGCCCAGCCCCGGTCTTCCCGGATCACCAACGCCACCGTGCCAGCACGCATCTCGCCGACCCGGCCGGTCAGTCGCGATCCGTCTGACAACACCAGCTCAACCTTGCGGCCTCGAGCACGGCGGAAGTGCTTTTCGCTGGTCAGCGGGCGTTCCACACCGGGAGAGCTGACCTCGAGCAGGTAGCGGCCCCGGATCTTGTTCGCACCGTCCAGGCCGTCCAGCAAAGCCGATGCCCTGCGCGACAATGCGGCTATCGTATCCAGGTCGAGAGGGGCGTCACCGTCGGCGATCACCGCTATCCGCGGCGGGCGGGCCCGCGCATCGATGACCACGTCTTCGATCTCGTAGCCGGCGCACGCGAAATCTGCACCGAGTAGCTCGATCACCTGCCTCTGCGAAGGTAGCCCGGTGGTCACGGCGAGCTCCTCATCTTGAGTTGTCCGGTCATCTAGCGGAGGCGCCGCCAGGGCGGCTCCCAGTGTCCCGCCGGCACGCAGCAGCCGGCGTAGCTACCAACGATACGCCAGGAATCACGAATGACGCCGTGATCACGCCGTTCAACGTCTCGCCTGCCTTCGTAGCGGCGTCTTTCTGATGGCAGGATGTTGCTGTGCTTAGAGCAGCACCAGTCATCAACCGGCTCACGAATCGACCCATCAGCAGGCGGGGTGTGCTGGCCGGTGGCGCCGCGCTGGCCGCACTGGGAGTGGTGTCCGCCTGCGGCGAGTCCGCGCCCAAGGCACCCGCGGTCGAAGAGCTGCGCTCGCCGTTGGACCAGGCCCGACACGACGGTGCGCTCGCAGCTGCCGCCGCCACAGCCATCGGGATCCCGCCGCAGGTTGCCGCCGCGCTGACCGTCGTCGCCACTCAGCGAACCTCGCATGCTCGAGCGCTGGCCACCGAGATCGCCCGGGCCGCGGGCAAGCTGGTATCCGCTACGAGCGAAACCAGCAGCTCCAGTCCCAGCCCAACCGATCCGGCGGCACCGCCACCAGCGGTGTCCGACGTGATCGATTCGCTGCGCACGTCAGCGGGGGAAGCCAGTCGACTAGTGGCGACGACATCGGGCTACCGAGCAGGGTTGCTCGCCTCCATTGCCGCGTCCTGCACCGCCTCCTATACGGTTGCGCTCGTGCCTTCAGGCCCGTCGATATGACCTCGTCCGAACCCGCCCACGGTGCCACACCGAAGAGGTCCCCCTCCGAGGGGAGCGCCGACAACGCGGCGCTGTGCGATGCGCTTGCCGTCGAACACGCCACCATTTACGGCTACGGCATCGTCTCCGCGCTCTCGCCCCCTGGTGTCAACTTCTTGGTGGCGGACGCGTTGAAGCAGCACCGCCACCGCCGAGACGACGTGATCGTGATGCTGTCCGCGCGCGGAGTCACCGCCCCGATCGCTGCCGCCGGTTACCAGCTGCCCATGCAGGTCAGCAGCGCGGCCGACGCGGCACGACTAGCAGTGCGGATGGAGAACGACGGGGCAACGGCCTGGCGGGCGGTTGTCGAGCATGCCGAGACGGCCGATGACCGGGTGTTCGCTTCGACGGCTCTGACCGAGAGCGCGGTGATGGCCACCCGCTGGAACAGGGTGCTGGGCGCCTGGCCCATCACCGCGGCCTTTCCGGGCGGGGACGAATAGCTACCCGGTGACGGCCGCTGCGATATCGGTGGCCAGCGAGGCGCCGGCAACCAGCTCGCGAGTCTGACCGCTGAACCGGTCGCGCAGCTCGACCACGCCGTCCGCCCAGCCGCGCCCCACGACAACGATCCAGGGCATACCCAACAGCTCGGCATCTTTGAACTTGACGCCGGGCGATGCCTGGCGGTCGTCCAGCAACACCTCAACCCCCAGCCGATCCAGATCGGCGGCCAGCGCGGTCGCCCCGGCGCGAGCCTGCGCGTCCTTGTTCGCGATCACCAGGTGAACATCGAACGGCGCGACCGTCGACGGCCAGCGAAGGCCCAGCTCGTCGTGGTGCTGCTCGGCAACGACGGCAACCAACCGAGACACACCGATGCCGTAGGAACCCATGGTCAACCGCACAGGCTTGCCATCCTCGCCGAGCACGTCGGCGGTGAAGGCGTCGGTGTATTTGCTCCCCAGCTGGAAGATGTGCCCAATTTCGATACCGCGCGCCATGACCAGCGGACCGGCGCCGTCGGGAGATGGATCGCCTTCGCGCACCTCGGCGGCCTCAATGGTGCCGTCTGCGGTGAAGTCGCGGCCGGCCACCAAACCGACAACATGGCGGCCGGGTTGGTCCGCCCCGGTGATCCAGCTGGTGCCGTCGACTATCCGCGGGTCGACGAGATAGCGGACATTGTTCTCCCGCAACGCCTTTGGCCCGATATAACCCTTAACCAGGAACGGGTGCTTGGCGAAATCATCGTCGTCGAGCAACGCGTAGTCAGCCGGTTCCAGCGCTGCGCCCAACCTTTTGTCATCGACCTCACGGTCGCCGGGCACGCCGATTGCCAGCAGTTCGGTGTCCCCTCCCGGCTGTCGGACTTTGATTAAGACGTTCTTCAGGGTGTCCGCGGCGGTCACCGTGCGGCCGAGATCGGCCTCGTTGGCCCAGGCCACCAGGCTGGCGATGGTTGGGGTGTCGCCGGTGTCGTGGACCACCGCCTCGGGCAGCCCATCGATGGGCAGGGTGTCCGGGCGGGCGGTGACAACCGCCTCGACGTTGGCCGCATAACCCGACTCGAGGCACCGGACAAATGCGTCCTCCCCGGACGGACTCTCAGCCAAGAACTCTTCGGACGCACTGCCGCCCATCGCCCCGGACACTGCCGAAACGATGACATAGCGCACCTGAAGTCGGTCAAATATGCGCTGGTAGGCCTCCCGGTGAGCGTGGTAGGCCGCCTTCAGCCCGGCGGCGTCGATGTCAAAGGAGTAGGAGTCCTTCATGACGAACTCCCGAGCGCGCAGGATGCCGGCCCGCGGCCGCGCCTCGTCGCGGTACTTGGTCTGGATTTGGTACAGCGTGAGCGGGAAGTCCTTGTAGGAGCTGTACTCGCCCTTCACGGTCAGGGTGAACAGCTCTTCGTGGGTGGGGCCCAGCAGGTAGTCGTTGCCGCGGCGGTCCTTGAGCCGAAACACGCTGTCGCCGTATTGGGTCCACCGGTTGGTCGTCTCGTACGGTGCCCGCGGCAGCAGGGCAGGAAATAGGATCTCCTGTCCACCGATGGCGTTCATCTCGTCGCGGATGACCCGTTCTATGTTGCGCAGCACTCGCAGGCCGAGCGGTAACCAGCTGTACAGCCCGGGCGCGACGGGCCGGATGTAGCCGGCCCGGATCAGCAGTTTGTGGCTGGCCACTTCGGCGTCGGCGGGATCGTCGCGCAGGGTGCGCAAGAACAACTCGGACATCCGGGTGATCACAGGCGGCAAGCCTAATTCGCCGAGCAGACGCAAAAGCGCCCAGGTCTGCCCGAAAAGGGGAGCTTTTATGACTGCTCGGCGGGAAGGGTTACAGCTCGCCGGCGTCGATCGCTTCCTTGACCTCCTGCGCATGGGCAACCTGCTGCGGCGTATACCCGATAAACAGCGCCATACCGCCGACGATGATGGCCGCTCCGGCCACCCACAGCAGGCCGTAGGTGTAGGCGTGGTCAAGCGCGGCCAACTGCACGTCGTTCATGAACTTCACCGGACCGGTGGTACCGCCCAGGTACAGCGTGCGCGACGTGATCACAGCCTGGATGACGGCGAGCACCAGCGGACCGCCCAGGCTCTGCAGCATCAGCGCAATTGCCGATACCGGACCGATCTGGTCGAAGCCGACGCCAGCGATCGCCGACAGAGTCAGCGGGACGACGGCCATGCCGATGCCAATCCCGCCGACGACGATCGGCATGACCAGGTTGGGGAAGTAGGGCACACCACGGTGCATGAAAAATGAGCCGTACAGCATGGCGCCGAATAGCAGATATCCGCCGCCGATGGTCAACACCCGTGGCGAAAACCGGGACACCAGCTGCGAGGACACACCTAGGCCGATTCCCATCGCGATGACGAACGGGATGAAACCTACGCCCGCGCGTAGCGCGCTGTAGCCCAAGATGTCCTGCACGTACAGGCCGATGCAGACGGTCAGGCTGAACATGACGCCGCCGGCCAACAGGATCGCGCTGAACGTGACCAACCGGTTGCGGTCGCGGAACAAGTGGAACGGCACGACGGGGTTCTCGGCAGTGCGCTCCACGATGACAAACGCGACAGCGGCCGCCAAGGCCACCAGGCCCGAACCGATGGTAATGCCTGACATCCAGCCCTTTTCAGGACCGATCGAGAAGGCGAAAACCGCCGCGGTGCATGCCAGCGTGGCCAGTATGGCCCCGGTGGCGTCGAGCTTCATCCGTTCTTTGTTGGTTTCCCGTAGGGCGGTGCGGGCCAGGTAGATCATCACCAGCCCGATCGGCACGTTCACCAGGAACGCCCACCGCCATGACACCTCGGTCAGTGCTCCGCCGACCACCAGCCCCATCACCGACCCGATCGCGGTCATCGCGGCGAACACCGCCGTCGCGGCGTTGCGGGCAGGTCCCTTGGGGAACGTGGTCGCCACCAGCGCCAGACCGGTCGGAGATGCGATGGCCGACCCCACACCCTGGGACAACCGGGCGATCACCAACGTCGCCTCGTCCCAGGCGACCGCGCACAGCACCGACGAGATGGTGAATAGCGCAACGCCAACAATGAAGGTGCGTTTGCGCCCGATGGTGTCGCCAAGCCGGCCGCCGAGCAGCATCAGCCCGCCGAAGGTCAGCACGTAGGCGGTGATCACCCAGCTGCGGCCGGCATCAGACAAGCTCAGCTCGTTTTGAATCTTAGGTAGCGCGACGATGGCGACGGTGCTGTCCATGGTCGCCAGCAGCTGCATCCCGCCGATAGCAATAACCGCAGCGATAAAGCTGCGCGAGGGCAGCCAAGTCGGGTAGTACCTGCTGGGGCGCTCTGAAGCGGTCTCCTCCGAGCGCGGCGGGCGCATCGGGGCCGGACGGTGTGGGCGTCCGGCTGTCCAGTTACGGACCGCCCGCTCTGTGTCGTTGAGAGCCGTCATAGCGGGTTACCTTACAGTATTCTTAAGAATTGTTTAAACCCCGAACGCCGCTCAGGCCGACTACAGCCCCGATCACGATGATCGCGGGAGGTCGGATCCCCGCCGCGCGGACCTTCTCCGGCGTGTCGGCAAGGGTGGCCCGCAACGTCTGTTGAGCGGCGGTCGTTCCGTGTTGAACCACCAGTACCGGCGTATCCGCAGTTCGGCCACCCTTTAGCAGAACGTCAACGAAAAGCTCGATGCGTTCGACCGCCATCAGCAAAACGATGGTGCCCGTCAATGCAGCCAATGCATCCCAATTCACTAACGATTCGGGATGACCGGGCGCAAGATGGCCACTGACCACCACGAATTCGTGGGTCATGGCCCGGTGAGTGACTGGAACGCCCGCCATAGCGGGCACGGCTATGGCACTCGTCACACCTGGCACCACGGTGACCGGGATTCCGGCGTGGGCACATGCCAGCACTTCTTCATAGCCCCGGGCGAACACGAAGGGGTCGCCCCCTTTGAGACGGACCACAAAGTTGCCGGATCTGGCCCGTTCGATCAGGACAGCGTTGATCGCGTCCTGGGCCATGGCCCGGCCGTAAGGGATCTTGGCCGCGTCGATGACTTCTACGTGCGGCGGCAGCTCGGCCAGCAGTTCGGGCGGGGCGAGCCGGTCGGCGACCACGACATCGGCCTGGGCAAGCAGCCGGCGACCGCGAACCGTGATCAGTTCGGGATCGCCGGGACCGCCGCCGACCAACGCCACTCCGCCGCTGAGGACGTCGGAACTCTGCGCAGTGATGACGCCCTGCTGCAACGCCTCCCGGATTGCCGAGCGGATCGCCGCCGAACGGCGGTGCTCACCACCGGCGAGCACCCCCACCGACAGGCCCGCATAGCTGAATGACGCCGGGGTCACCGCCGTCCCCTCCACCGCGATATCGGCCCGGACGCAAAAGATCCGTCGGCGCTCCGCCTCGGCGACGACAGCCACGTTCACCCGCGCGTCATCGGTGGCCGCGATCGCATACCAGGCGCCGTCAAGGTCGCCGTCGCGGTAGTCACGCACCGACAAGGTGATCTGGTCCATCGCCTCGACGGCGGGGGTGACGCTGGGGGCGATCACGTGCACGTCCGCGCCACTGGCGATCAGCAGGGGTAACCGGCGCTGGGCGACCGTGCCCCCGCCAACCACGACGACCTTCTTGCCAGCCAGCCGTAACCCGACCAGATAGGGGTTCTCGGTCACCCGCCAAGCCTAGTGGCGATCGCAAGCGCGGGGACCGGGCGCCGCGGGTCGCCACCATCAGGGCCAGTGGCGATCGCAAGCGCGGGGACCGGGCGCCGCGGGTCGCCACCATCAGGGCCAGTGGCGATCGCAAGCGCGGGGACCGGGCGCCGCGGGTCGCCACCATCAGGGCCAGTGGCGATCGCAAGCGCGGGGACCGGGCGCCGCGGGTCGCCACCCCTTTGGCCGCGAATGTAACGCCACTGCGAATTTCCGGCCCGGCTTTTCGCAGTGCCGTTACGCTCGTGGAGTATTGCAGGCCGCATGTGCGACGAAACGCGCCACCGCACCGGGTGTTGCGGCCGGATGGGTATGCAGGTAGGACGCGTGCACGCCGCTGTGCACCGCGCCGTCTCGCACGTCGTCCACGTCTTGGCCCTGGTACACCCACGCGGGCTGATAGCTATCGGCGAATGTGACTGCGGTTCGGTGGAATTCATGTCCAACCACGCGCTCGCCGACGGAGTACAGCGCCGAATCAACAACCGCGACGGCGTCGCGATAACCCAGCTTGAGATGCTGGGTGAACCGCGCCGATCCGGCCACCACACCGCACATCGGGTGTCCGTCGAGTTCAGAAACCAGATAGAGCAGGCCGGCACATTCGGCATGCACCGGGGCGCCGGCAGCGGCCAGTTCGTTGATCTGCCGCCGGACGGTGTCGTTGGCGGACAACTCGGCGGTGAACTGCTCGGGGAATCCGCCGGGCAACACCACCGCGTCCGTACCCTCGGGCAGAGTTTCGCTGAGCGGGTCGAACTCGACCACTTCAGCCCCGGCGGCGCGCAACATCTCGGCGTGTTCGGCGTAGCCGAAGGTAAACGCCCTTCCGGCCGCGATGGCAACCGTGGCTGGCTGGCGGGCGGTGTTGCCGACGGCAATCACCGGGTCCCATGGCGGGTGGGCCGCCTGGCTCCCGGCGCAGGCGATCACCGCGGCCAGATCGACGTGGCGAGCGACCACAGCAGTCATCGCCTGCACGGCGAGCCGTGCGCGACGGCCGTACTCGACGGCGGTAACCAGACCCAGATACCTTGTCGGCAGCTCTAGTTCAGCTGTGCGTGGAATGGCGCCCAAGACCGCGACACCGGCCTGGTCACACGCCTGTCGCAGCACCTGTTCATGTCGGGCCGATCCGACCCGGTTGAGGATGACACCGGCGATCCGAGTTGCGGTGTCGAACGTGGAAAAGCCGTGCAGCAGTGCGGCAACGCTGTGACTCTGGCCGCGGGCATCGACCACCAGGATCACCGGGGCGCCAAGCAGAGCAGCGACGTGCGCGGTGGACCCCGCTGCGGGCGCGCCCCCGGCAGGCCCAATGCGCCCGTCGAACAGCCCCAGCACCCCTTCGATCACGGCGATGTCCGCGCCCGCAACTCCATGCGCGTACAGGGGGCCGATAAGCCGCTCCCCCACCAGTACCGGGTCGAGATTGCGGCCGGGCCGTCCCGCGGCCAGGGCGTGATAGCCGGGGTCGATAAAATCCGGGCCTACCTTAAACGGCGCGACGGTGTGACCGGCCTGCCGCAGCGCTCCGATCAAGCCCGTCGCGATCGTGGTCTTACCGCTGCCCGACGCAGGCGCGGCGACGGCCACCGCGGATACCCGCATCACCACTCGATGCCCTTCTGCCCCTTGCGGCCCGCATCCATCGGGTGCTTCACCTTGGTCATCTCGGTCACCAGATCGGCGGCCGCAACCAACCGCTGGGGTGCGTCTCGCCCGGTGATCACCACATGCTGATGGCCAGGCCGGGCTCGCAGGACATCGACGACTTCGTCGACGTCGAGCCAACCCCACTTCAGTGGGTAGGTGAACTCGTCCAGCAGATAGAAGTCGTGACGTTGCGTGGCCAGCCGGAGCGCGATCTCGGCCCAACCGTCCGCCGCCGCGGCCGCACGATCGACGTCGGTGCCGGCCTTGCGAGACGTACGTGTCCAGGACCAGCCCGCACCCATCTTGTGCCACTCCACCGCTCCGCCGATCCCGTGCTGGTCGTGCAGCCGGCCCAGTTGACGAAACGCCGCCTCCTCACCCACTTTCCACTTAGCGCTCTTGACAAACTGAAACACCGCGATGTCCAGACCAGCGTTCCACGCCCGCAACGCCATTCCGAACGCCGCGGTCGATTTTCCTTTGCCTTCACCGGTGTGTACCGCCAGTATCGGCATGTTGCGCCGGGCCCGGGTGGTCAGGCCATCGTTGGGCACTGCGAGCGGATTGCCCTGCGGCATGTGTGGTTACCTATCCATCGTCAAGCCACGCCACGCACGGCATGCACTAGATAATCCGCGTGCAACTGCTCCAACCGAACCACCGGCGCACCCAGCTGACGAGCCAGTTGCGCTGCCAAACCCAGCCGTACATACGACGTTTCGCAGTCCACCACCACCGCGGCCGCGCCCTCGGCGACCAGCCCGGCAGCCGCGGTTCGGCTGCGGCCCAACGGGTCCGGCCCGGCGGTGGCCCGGCCGTCGGTCAGCACGACCACCAGGGGGCGTCGGGCGCGGTCGCGTACCTTCTCCCGGATGATCAGCGCACGCGCGGCCAGCAGTCCCTCAGCCAGCGGGGTCTTGCCGCCGGTGCTGAATCGGGCCAGTCGCCGGCCGGCGATGTGCGCCGACGACGTCGGCGACAGCAACAGCGTTGCCTCGTGCTGGCGGAAGGTGATCACCGCCACCTTGTCCCTGCGCTGGTAGGCGTCGCGCAGCAGCGACAGGGTGGCGCCACTGACCGCAGCCATCCGGTCCCGAGCAGCCATCGATCCGGAAGCGTCGACGACGAAGATCACCAGATTGCCTTCGCGACCCTCGCGGATGGCCCGGCGCACATCGTCCGGCCACGGGCGCAACGGCCCGGCTCCGAACGCACGCTCGCCGGCGGCCAGCAGGGTAGCGAACAGGTGCAGTCCATGTGCGTCGGGGTCGCTGACCTCGGCGGCCGCCACCACACTGCCCGAGGCGTTGCGGGCCCGAGACCGTCGCCCCGGCGCGCCCGTGCCGACCCCCGGGACCCGCAGCGCGCGGGTCCGGAATATCTTTGACGGCGGCGCGCTCGGGCGCGGCGACGATCGCAAGCGCGGCGAAGCCGGGCGCGGCGGGTCGTCGCCCATCGAGCTCGGCGCACCAGGTTCTGTCGACTTCGAGCGTGAGTTCGGTTGTGAGGCAGGTTCATTGGCTGACTGGCCGCCCCCGGGCGGATCGGGCTCGGGCTCTGGGTCGACGCTCGCCAGCGCCAGCGCCTCATCCAGCTGGTCGCGGTCGATGCCGTGATCGTCGAACGGGTCGCGACGACGACGATGCGGCAACGCCAGTTCTGCTGCCGCCCGGATATCCTGCTCCTCAACGGTGCGGACACCACGCCAGGCGGCGTGCGCGGCGGCGGTCCGGGCCACTACCAGATCGGCCCGCATGCCGTCCACGTCGAACGCCGCGCACAACGCAGCGATGCGCCGCAACTCGTTGTCGCCCAACACCACATCGTCTACCGTGGCCCGGGCCGCGGCAATCCGGTGGGCCAGCTCCGCGTCGGCGTCGGCATAGCGTGCGACGAACGCATCCGGGTCGGCTTCGTAGGCCATCCGCCGGCGGATGACCTGTACCCGCACGTCGATGTCACGTGACGCCTGCACGTCGACGGTCAGCCCGAACCGGTCCAGCAGCTGCGGACGCAGTTCGCCCTCCTCCGGATTCATCGTGCCGATCAGCACGAAACGGGCCTCGTGGGAATGGGAGATGCCGTCGCGTTCGACGTGTACGCGTCCCATGGCGGCGGCGTCGAGCAGGATGTCAACCAGGTGATCATGCAGCAGATTGACCTCGTCGACGTAGAGCACGCCGCCGTGGGCGCGAGCCAGCAGTCCCGGAGAGAACGCGTGCTCGCCGTCGCGCATCACCCGCTGCAGATCCAGCGAGCCAACCACCCGGTCTTCGGTGGCCCCCAGCGGCAGCTCCACGAGGCCGGTCTCGGTGCTCCCGGTCGCGACCGACAACAACGCGGCCAGCCCGCGCACCGCCGTCGATTTCGCCGTGCCCTTCTCGCCACGGATGAGCGCCCCACCGATCTCCGGTCGCACGGCACACAACAACAACGCGAGCCGCAGCCGATCGTGCCCGACGATCGCGCTGAACGGATAAGGCTTCACGGCCGCTCCACCTGACCGGAGCCGGGCCGCAACATGGGCACATGCGGGATGCCGTCGTCCAGGAACTCGTCACCGTCGCGGACGAAGCCGTGCTGGGCATACATGGCCGTCAGGTAGGCCTGTGCATCAATCCGACAGGGGTAGTCGCCCACCTCGGCCAGTGCCGCGCACAGCAGCCGGTTGGAGTGGCCCTGTCCGCGGGCGTCGCGTTTAGTGCACAGCCGGCCGATCCGGAAGACCTTCTCACCCCCGGCGTGCTCTTCCATCAGGCGTAGCGTGCACGTCACCTCTCCGTCGGGCGTTTCCAACCAGAAATGCCTGGTCTCGGCAAGCAGGTCACGCCCGTCTAGCTCCGGGTATGGGCAGGCCTGTTCGACAACGAACACCTCCACCCTCAACTTGAGCAGCTCGTAAAGGGCCCGGGCGTCAAGGTCTTTGGCCCAGACGCGGCGCAGTGCTTCGGTCATAAGCGCCGCTCTCCCCCGCAAGCGGGCGGTACCCCCACTGTATCGTCGCCGGCGCGGGTCATGCGGCACCTAACTTCAGCGCCTTGGTGCTCCATGACCACACCTCGTCGAACAGCGCGGGTTCATTCGACAGCTGCACCCCCAGCGACGGCACCATTTCTTTGAGCGTGGGCAGCCAGGATTGATAGCGGTTGGCAAAGCATTTCTGCAGCACGTCCAGCATGATCGCCACCGCGGTCGAAGCCCCTGGGGAGCCGCCCAGTAGTCCGGCAATACTACCGTCAGCATCGCCGATGACCGTCGTGCCGAACTCGAGCACCCCGCCGTTGCGTTCATCTCGCCGGATCACCTGTACCCGCTGACCGGCTATCGTCAACTCCCAGTCCGAATCGATTGCGCTAGGGGCGAATTCGCGCAGCGCACTGACCCGCTCGGGTTCAGAGAGACGCAGCTGGCTGATCAAGTAGTTCAGCAGTCTCCGCTCGGTGAGGCCCACGCCGAGCACGGACAACAGATTGTCCGGCCTGATCGACCGGGGCAGGTCGCTGATCTGCCCGTGTTTCAAGAACTTCGGCGACCAGCCGGCGTATGGCCCGAACACCAGCCACGACTTGCCGTTGACAAACCGCAGATCCAGATGCAAGGCGCCCAACGGCGGGGCGCCCGGCGCCGGGAAGCCATATACCTTTGCCCGATGCGAGGCGGTGAGCGCCGGGTTCCCGGCGCGCAGGAACCGACCGCCAATCGGGAAGCCGGCGAAGCCTTTGACCTCTTTGATCCCGGATTTCTGCAGCACCGGCAAGGTGTCACCCCCGGCCCCGACAAAGACGAACTTGGTGTTCAACTTGCGCTTTTCGCCGGTCCGGCGGTTGCACATGGTGACCGTCCAGCTGCCGTCGGATTGCCGCGAGAGGTTGCGAACCTCGTGCCCGAACAACGCGGTAGTGCCATTTTGCACGCAATAGCCGATGAGTTGTTTGGCGAGGGCACCGAAGTCGACGTCGGTGCCGTCGGCGGCCCAGTTGAGCGCCACCGGCTCGGAGAAGGCCCGTTTAGCGGCCATGAACGGCAGCCGGCGGGCGAATTCGTCGGGACTCTCGATGAACTCGGTGCCGGCGAACAGCGGGTTGCCGGCCAACGCCTTTTGGCGGCGCCGTAGATACTCGACGCCCCGCGATCCATGGACGAAACTCACGTGCGGCACAGGGTTGAGGAAGCTGCGCACGTCGGTGAGGATGCCGTTTTCGGCCGCGTATGCCCAGAACTGGCGGGTGACCTGGAATTGCTCGTTGACACGCACCGCTTTGGTGATGTCGATCGAGCCGTCCGGCATTTCTGGGGTGTAGTTCATCTCGCACAGCGCGGAGTGCCCGGTGCCGGCGTTGTTCCAGGGACCGCTGCTTTCGGCGGCTACCGCGTCCAGCCGTTCGATCAGGGTGATTGACCAGTTCGGTTCGAGCCGACGCAGCAGCACCCCCAGCGTGGCGCTCATGATGCCCGCACCGATCAGCACGACGTCGGTTCTGGCTAGGTCTGACACCGGACGGTTGGTTCCTTCCTTGGCTGCGCCGCTCCCAGGTTATCCCGACGGGTGTTAACACGATGACGTCCGCCTCCTGGGCCAGTAACCCTGTGCAGCGCGGGGCAGCCAACCCAAGACAATTACCCCGAAGCCCACAATGTGCGTCCCTGGCCGCCATAGAATCCGCACTATCCGCCCAGTCCGGTTCTTCTTGGGAGGTAACGATGTTGTATGTAGTTGCGTCACCCGACTTGATGACCGCGGCGGCTACCAATCTGGCGGAGATTGGTTCGGCGATCAGCACGGCAAATGGTGCGGCGGCACTCCCGACTGTTGAGGTGGTGGCCGCGGCCGCCGACGAGGTGTCCACGCAGATCGCGGCTCTATTCGGAGCGCATGCCAGGAGCTACCAAACCCTCAGCACCCAGGCAGCGGCGTTTCATAGTCGGTTTGTGCAGGCGTTGACCACGGCCGCGGCTTCCTACGCCAGCGTAGAGGCCGCCAACGCGTCGCCACTTCAGGTTGCGCTAGACGTGATTAATGCGCCCGCCCAGACACTGCTCGGACGTCCGCTAATTGGTAACGGCGCCGACGGATCGACACCGGGGCAGGCCGGCGGGCCCGGCGGGTTGCTGTACGGCAACGGCGGTAATGGCGCCGCCGGTGGGCCCAACCAGGCCGGCGGCGCCGGCGGCAACGCCGGCTTGATCGGCAACGGCGGGGCGGGCGGCGCCGGGGGTGTTGGCGCGGTCGGCGGTAAACGCGGCACGGGCGGCCTGCTATTCGGCAACGGCGGGGCCGGCGGGCAAGGCGGGCTCGGCCTCGCAGGTATCAACGGCGGCAGCGGCGGGCAGGGAGGCCACGGTGGCAACGCCATCCTGTTCGGCCAGGGCGGTGCCGGCGGGCCAGGTGGCACCGGCGCCATGGGCGTCGCCGGCACCAATCCCACCCCCATCGGCACCGCAGCGCCTGGCAGCGACGGCGTAAATCAGATTGGGAACGGTGGTAACACGGACCTCACCGGCGGCGCCGGTGGCGACGGCAATGCCGGCAGCACCACCGTGAACGGCGGCAACGGCGGTACCGGCGGCGCAGCTAGGAACTCATCTGGTGGTACCGGTAACTCCTTTGGTGGTGCCGGCGGCGCCGGAGGCGACGGCGCCAACGGCGGCGACGGTGGCGCTGGCGGGGAAGCCCTCACCGAAGGCGGTGCCACCGCCGTTAGTGGTGCTGGTGGTAAGGGAGGTAACGCCGAGGCTTCCGGCGGCGCCGGCGGCAACGGCGGCAAAGGTGGCTTTGCTCAGGCCACCACCAGCGTGACCGGGGGTAACGGCGGTAACGGTGGCAATGGCCACGACAGTAACGCGCCGGGCGGCGCTGGCGGCAGCGGTGGCGTCGGCGGTGACGGCGGCCGTGGCGGCCTGCTGGCCGGCAACGGCGGCACCGGCGGTGCCGGTGGCAACGGCGGTACCGGTGGCGCCGGTGCCCCCGGCGGTGCCGGCGGCGCCGGCGGCAAAGCCGACATCGCCAACAGCCTCGGCGACAATGCCACCGTAACCGGGGGCAATGGCGGGACAGGCGGAGACGGCGGCAGCGCGCTGGGCACCGGGGGGGCTGGGGGTGCCGGAGGTCTAGGTGGTCACGGGGGTGCAGGCGGGCTGCTGATTGGCAACGGCGGCGCCGGTGGCGCTGGCGGCCTCGGCGGTGCGGGCGGCGCCGGCGGTGCGGGCGGTGAGGGCGGTGCCGGCGGCGCCGGAGGCGAAGCTATTCCCGGCGGGGCGTCCACCAACTCCGCCGGCGGTGACGGAGGGGCGGGCGGTACTGGCGGCAATGGCGGTGACGGCGGTGCCGGCGGAGCCCCCGGCCTCGGTGGCGCGGGCGGGGCCGGCGGATGGTTGATCGGCCAGTCGGGCAGCACCGGCGGCGGTGGCGCCGGCGGTGCCGGTGGTGCCGGAGGTGCCGGTGGCGCGGGCGGCAGCGGCGGTGCGGGTGGCCATGGCGACACTACCTCCGGCAAGAACGGTTCGTCTGGCACCGCGGGCTTCGACGGCAACCCCGGGCAGCCCGGCTGAGCGGCACAAGATCTGAACGCGCTCTAAGCTGACCCCGTGACTGGCTGGGTGCCCGATGTGCTGCCCGGCTATTGGCAGTGCACAATTCCGCTCGGGCCGGATCCCGACGACGAGGGCGACATTGTCGCAACCCTGGTCGGCCGCGGTCCGCAAACAGGGAAAGCCCGCGGAGACACCACTGGGGCACACCACACGGTCCTGGCGGTGCACGGCTACACCGACTACTTCTTCCATACCGAGCTGGCCGATCACTTCGCCAACCGTGGCTTCGCGTTCTATGCACTTGACCTGCGCAAATGCGGCCGATCGCGAGCGCCCGGCCAGACGCCGCACTTCATCACCGACCTGGCCCGCTATGACACCGAACTCGAGCACTCCCTGTCCATCATCAACGAGCAGAACCGCTCGGCGAAGGTCCTGGTATACGGCCACTCCGCCGGCGGGCTCATCGTGTCGCTGTGGCTGGACCGGTTGCGCCAGCGCGGCGAGATCACCCGCGCGGGGGTCACCGGCCTGGTGCTCAATAGCCCGTTCCTGGATCTGCAAGGCCCGGCAATCCTGCGCCTGCCGCTGACCTCGGCGTTCTTCGCCGCGATGGCGCGAATGCGCCCCAAGTGGGTAGCCCGGCCACCAAAAGAAGGCGGTTACGGTTGCACGCTGCACCGGGACTATGACGGAGAGTTCGACTACAACCTGCAATGGAAACCGGTGGGCGGTTTCCCGGTCACCTTCGGCTGGATTCATGCCAGCCGTCGTGGCCACGCACGGTTACATCGCGGGATCGACGTCGGTGTGCCCAACCTGATCCTGTGTTCGGATCACACGGTACGGGAAAAGGCCGACCCGGCGACCCTGCACCGCGGCGATGCGGTTCTCGACGTCACCCATATCACCCGCTGGGCCGGCTGCATCGGCAACCGCAGCACCGTCATCGCGGTGGCGGACGCCAAACACGATGTGTTCTTGTCGCTGCCGCAACCGCGCCAGATGGCTTATCGCCGACTGGATCTCTGGTTGGACGACTACCTCGGCACACACAACGACACCGACGCTTCGGCATCGTCGGGGAAAGGGTGATGGCCCCTACAAATGGAAACGTACGACATCGCGATCATCGGAACCGGTTCGGGCAACAGCATTCTCGACGAACGCTATGCCAGCAAGCGGGCGGCGATCTGCGAGCAGGGCACCTTCGGCGGCACCTGCCTCAATGTCGGGTGCATCCCCACAAAAATGTTCGTCTACGCCGCCGAGGTGGCCAAGACCATCCGAGGCGCGTCGCGTTACGGTATCGACGCGCACATCGACCGGGTGCGATGGGACGACGTCGTCTCGCGCGTCTTCGGGCGCATCGATCCGATCGCGCTGAGCGGCGAGGACTATCGAAGGTGTGCGCCCAACATCGACGTGTACCGCACACACACCCGTTTCGGGCCGGTTCAGGCCGATGGCCGCTACCTGTTGCGCACTGACGCGGGTGAAGAGTTCACCGCCGAGCAGGTGGTGATAGCCGCCGGATCGCGGCCGGTGATTCCGCCGGCCATCCTCGCGTCCGGCGTCGACTATCACACCAGCGATACCGTCATGCGGATCGCCGAGTTGCCGGAGCACATCGTGATCGTCGGAAGCGGCTTCATTGCAGCGGAATTCGCACATGTGTTTTCCGCTCTGGGCGTACGGGTCACCCTGGTGATCCGGGGCAGCTGCTTACTACGGCATTGTGACGACACCATCTGCGAACGGTTCACCCGCATCGCATCGACCAAATGGGAGCTGCGCACCCATCGCAACGTTGTGGACGGCCAGCAGCGCGGCTCGGGCGTCGCGCTGCGGCTAGACGATGGTTGCACCATCAACGCCGACCTACTGTTGGTAGCGACAGGCCGGGTGTCCAACGCCGACCTGCTGGATGCCGAGCAGGCCGGTGTCGATGTCGAGGACGGCCGGGTGATAGTCGACGAGTACCAACGGACTTCGGCGCGTGGGGTTTTTGCGCTGGGCGATGTCTCGTCGCCGTACTTGCTCAAGCATGTCGCCAACCACGAGGCCCGCGTCGTGCAGCACAATCTGCTCTGCGACTGGGAGGACACCCAGTCGATGATCGTCACCGACCACCGATACGTACCGGCTGCGGTATTCACCGATCCTCAGATCGCTGCCGTCGGACTCACTGAAAACCAAGCTGTGGCAAAGGGACTCGATATTTCGGTCAAGATACAGGACTATGGTGACGTCGCGTACGGCTGGGCGATGGAGGACACCAGTGGAATCGTCAAGCTCATCACCGAGCGCGGCTCTGGGCGCTTACTGGGCGCACACATCATGGGTTACCAGGCATCCTCGCTCATCCAACCGTTGATCCAGGCGATGAGCTTTGGGCTGACCGCCGCCGAAATGGCCCGCGGCCAGTACTGGATTCATCCGGCGCTGCCGGAGGTGGTGGAAAACGCGCTGCTTGGCCTGCGTTGACCGCAACGGCGAGCCGTCGTCCGGCAAGCGATTTGCATCCCGTCAGCGCCTTACCTACAGTCGGGACATCGCGTTCTGCCCCGTGCTGGAAGGACCGACATGGCCAGCAGCCAGCTCGACAGGCAGAGGTCGCGGTCGGCCAAAATGAACCGCGCTCTGACAGCAGCAGAATGGTGGCGTCTGGGCCTGATGTTCGCGGTGATCGTCGCCTTGCATCTGGTTGGCTGGCTCACCGTGACGCTCTTGGTGGAGCCCGCGCGGCTCAGCTTGGGCGGCAAGGCATTCGGCATCGGCGTCGGGCTGACGGCGTACACGCTGGGCTTACGGCACGCGTTCGACGCCGACCACATCGCCGCCATCGACAACACCACCCGCAAGCTGATGAGCGACGGACACCGACCCCTTGCCGTCGGGTTCTTCTTTTCACTGGGCCACTCCACGGTGGTCTTCGGGCTGGCGGTAATGCTGGTGACCGGACTCAAGGCTATCGTCGGACCGGTCGAGAACGACTCCTCGACGCTGCATCACTACACAGGCTTGATCGGTACCAGCATTTCCGGCGCGTTCCTGTATTTGATCGGCATCCTCAACGTCATCGTCCTGGTCGGCATCGTGCGTGTCTTCGCCCACCTGCGCCGCGGCGACTACGACGAAGCCGAACTCGAACAGCAGTTGGACAACCGCGGACTGCTCATCCGGTTCCTCGGCCGCTTCACCAAGTCACTCACCAAGTCCTGGCATATGTACCCGGTCGGATTTTTGTTCGGTCTCGGGTTCGACACCGCCACCGAGATCGCGCTGTTGGTGCTGGCGGGAACCAGTGCCGCGGCCGGCCTGCCCTGGTATGCCATCCTGTGCCTGCCCGTCTTGTTCGCCGCCGGCATGTGTCTGCTGGACACCATCGACGGTTCGTTCATGAATTTCGCGTACGGCTGGGCCTTCTCCAGCCCCGTGCGCAAGATCTACTACAACATCACCGTCACCGGACTGTCGGTGGCAGTCGCACTGTTGATTGGCAGCGTTGAGCTGCTGGGCCTGATCGCCAACCAGTTGGGTTGGCAGGGCCCGTTCTGGGACTGGCTTGGCGGCCTCGACCTCAACACCGTCGGCTTCGTCGTCGTCGCGATGTTCGCGCTCACCTGGGCCATTGCCCTGCTGGTCTGGCACTACGGCCGCGTTGAAGAGCGGTGGACCCCGGCGCCCGACCGCACAACTTGACCTCGGGCGATCAACCCTAGGGCGGTGCCGCCGGAATCGAGACGGTAGCCAAGCGAGCGGTCGACGTGTTGGAAAAGATCTTCGCCGAGAACGATGTCCGCGCGAACGTCAACCGGGCGGCGTTTGAGAACAACGGGATCCGCGCGCTGGACCTGATGAGCTCACCGGGGTCGGGGAAGACGACCGTGCTGGGCGCCGCGCTCGACGAGCACGCCGACCAATTCGCAATCGGCGTTATCGAAGGCGACATCACCACCGACCTGGACGCGGCCAATGGCCGCGGCACCCAGGTGTCGCTGCTGAACAACCAGCATGGCTTTTGCGCCGAATGCCACCTCGACGCACCTATGGTCAACCGCGCCCTAGCTGGTGCGCCCGACGGAGTTCGACGTCGGTAAGCGCCAAGGCGATGGTCTCCTCGGTCACCGAGGGCAAGGACAAGCCGCTGATGTACCCGGCGACGTTCCGCTCGAGGGATGTAGTGCTGCTCGACAAGATCGACTTGGTGCCCTTTCTGGACGCCGACGTGGACGCGTATATCGCGCATGTCCGCGAGGTCAACGCAGCCGCGACGATCCTGCCGACCAGCACGCGCACCGGAGCCGGCATGGGGTCCTGGTCATGAGCCGCCGGAAACGGCTCGTCTCATCGGCTTTCACGGTGAGGCCACCGCAGCCGAAATGGACAACGTTGATCGTCTTCCGGGCCTGACAGCAATCCGACTGTGAAATGCACTACGCGACACGCTAACCCGTTGCGCAGTTCACACTCGGGGCGCGATCACAGCGGAGTGACATAGGCCGAGCTGATCCCACCGTCGACCAGGAACGTCGAAGCGGTGATGAATGATGCGTCGTCGCTGGCTAAAAACGCTACCGCAGCAGCAATTTCGTCGGGCTCGGCGAACCGGCCCAGCGGCACATGCACCATGCGGCGAGCGGCCCGTTCCGGGTTCTTGGCGAAAAGCTCTTGCAGCAGTGGGGTGTTCACCGGCCCCGGGCACAACGCGTTGACCCGGATGCCCTGCCGAGCGAATTGCACGCCCAGTTCCCGTGACATAGCCAGCACTCCACCCTTGGAGGCGGTGTAGGAGATCTGCGACGTTGCCGAACCCATCACCGCAACGAAGGACGCCGTGTTGACGATGGAGCCTTTCCCAGCAAGCACCATGTGGCGCAGGGCCGCCCGGCAGCACAAGTACACCGACTTCAGGTTGACGTCTTGTACCCGTTGCCACGCCGCGAGCTCGGTGTTTTCGATCAGATTGTCCTCGGGTGGTGAGATGCCGGCGTTGTTGAACGCAATATCTATGCGGCCGTAGGTTTCGGCTGCTCCGTCGAACAGCCCGTTGACGGCGTCCTCATCGCAAACGTCGGTTGGCACAAACAAGCCTGATAGTTCGTCAGCGGCCGCACCACCGGCCTCGACGTCGACGTCGCCGACCACGATCGTGGCGCCTTCCGCCCGCATCCGACGGCCGGCAGCCAGGCCAATACCGCTGCCACCGCCTGTGATCACCGCCACCCGGCCGGCCAGCCGTTGGCTGAGGTCCATCACATCTCCTCCCCGACGGCGATGAACACATTTTTGGTTTCGGTGAACTGCAGCGGAGCGTCCGGCCCTAGCTCGCGGCCCACACCGGACTGCTTGAAACCGCCAAACGGGGTGTTGAAGCGCACCGACGAGTGCGAGTTTACCGACAGGTTGCCGGATTCGACCGCCCGCGCCACCCGCAGCGCGCGGGACAGGTCATCGGTCCAGATCGATCCGGACAGCCCGTACGCGGTGTCGTTG
This sequence comes from Mycobacterium tuberculosis H37Rv, assembly GCF_000195955.2. Classification (GTDB taxonomy): domain Bacteria; phylum Actinomycetota; class Actinomycetes; order Mycobacteriales; family Mycobacteriaceae; genus Mycobacterium; species Mycobacterium tuberculosis. The sequence goes on from NC_000962.3 coordinate 3,169,597, forward strand.
GCCAGGCTGATAGCGTCGGCCTCGTCGTCGAACGTCAGCACTACAACCACCGGCCCGAAGATTTCGTCGGTGACGGTGCGGTCGCCGCGTTTGGGTGTGAGAACGGTTGGTGGAAACCAAAATCCGCGCCCAGCCGGAGCCGTACCCCGAAACGCCACCGGAGCGTCGTCGGGCACATAACCGGCGACCTTGTCACGGTGTGCGCGCGATACCAGCGGACCCATCTCGGTGGCGCGTGATCCGGGGTCCCCGACGACAATGCTGTGTACCGCCGGCTCGAGCAGCTCCATAAACCGGTCGTAAACGCTGCGCTGCACCAGGATTCGACTTCGGGCACAGCAATCCTGCCCAGCGTTGTCGAAGACCCCGGCCGGCGCGGTCGTCGCGGCGCGCTCCAGGTCGCAGTCGTGGAAGACGATGTTGGCGCTCTTGCCACCCAGTTCCAACGTCACTCGTTTGACTTGAGCCGCGGCACCGGCCATGACCCGCTTGCCGACTTCGGTGGACCCGGTGAACACGATCTTGCGAATGTCGGGGTGGGTGACGAACCGCTCCCCGACCACCGTGCCCTTTCCCGGCAACACCTGCAGCAGGTCTTCGTCCAGACCCGCCTCGACGGCCAGCTCACCGAGCCGCATCGTGGTCAGCGGCGTCAGTTCGGCGGGTTTGACCAGCACCGCGTTGCCGGCGGCCAGCGCCGGCGCGATGGCCCAGGACGCGATCACCATCGGGAAATTCCATGGCGTGATCACACCGACCACGCCCATCGGTTCGTTGAAAGTGACGTCCACCCCGCCGGCAACGGGAATCTGCCTGCCGGACAACCGTTCCGGGCTGGCGGCATAGAACGCCAACACGTCACGCACGTGGCCGGCTTCCCACTCGGCCGACACGATCGGATGTCCGGAATTGGCTACCTCGAGCGCGGCCAGTTCGTCGAGGTGGGCTTGCACGGCTGCCGCGAATGCGCGCAGGCCGGCCGCCCGCTGCGCCGGTGCCAACCGTGCCCAGCGCCGCTGCGCTGCTCGCGCGCGTTGCACGGCGTCGTCCACCGCGTTGGCGTCGGTGTGGTCAACTGAGGCCAGCACTTCCTCGGTGGCGGGATTGATCAGTTGCGTGGTACTCATCGTGGCTCCGCTTGGCTCTGCCGGCCCGCGTATCCGCTGGCGGCGTCCACCAACGCCTTAAACAGCCGCAGATCGTCCAACGACTTCTCCGGATGCCACTGCACCGCTAGTACGAACGTGTCCCCAGGTAGCTCCAGCGCCTCGATTACCCCGTCGACATCCACCGCACTGACCACCAGGCCCTCACCGACCTGGTCGATGGCTTGGTGGTGGTAGCACGGCACGTCGGCGGATTCGCCGATCAGCTCGGCCAACCGGGTGCCCGATGCGGTGTGGACCGGCAACCTGGTGAAGACCCCGTTGCCCGCCCGATGCCCGCTATGGCCAAGGATGTCGGGCAGGTGCTGGTGCAGCGTGCCGCCGAGCGCGACGTTGAGCACCTGGGTGCCGCGACAGATGCCCAACACGGGCATCCCCCGCTGAAGCGCGCCCCGCAATAGCGCGAACTCCCAAGCGTCGCGGCCCGGGCGAGGGTGATCGGTGGCCGGATGCGGCTCCTGGCCATAAGCTGCCGGGTCCAGGTCGTAGCCCCCGGTGATCACCAGAGCGTGCAGGCTGTCCAGCACGCAGCCGACGCTCTCGGGGTCGACCGGCTGCGGCGGCAGCAGTACCGCAACACCCCCGGCCATGGTGATGCCTTCGAAGTAATCGGCGGGCAGATAACCCGCAGGAATATCCCAAACCCCGGTGCGCACCTGCTCCAGATAAGCCGTCAGGCCAACCACCGGGCGACTCGCGCCCAGTGGCGATCGCAAGCGCGGCGAAGCCGGGCGCAGCGGGTCGCCACCATCGGACACAGGCGATCGCAAGCGCGGCGAAGCCGGGCGCAGCGGGTCGCCACCATCGGACACAGGCGATCGCAAGCGCGGCGAAGCCGGGCGCAGCGGGTCGCCACCATCGGACCTAGAGGCGCTCAAATCCACGTATCCTCTCCCAATCGGTGACCGCCGCGTTGAACGCCGCCAGCTCCACACGCGCGTTGTTCAGGTAGTGCGCGACAACATCCTCGCCGAACGCCTCGCGCACCAGCGCAGAATCCTCGAACAGCACCGCGGCGTCGGCCAGCGTAACCGGCAGCCGTTCGACATCGGCGCCTTGGTAGGCGTTGCCGACACAGGGCTCGGGCAGCTGAAGGCCCCGCTCGATACCGTACAACCCTCCAGCAATGAGAGCCGCCACCGCCAGGTACTGGTTGACATCACCGCCGGGAACCCGGCATTCGACCCGGATGTTTTGCCCGTGGCCAACCACCCGCAGGGCGCAGGTGCGATTGTCCAGCCCCCAAGCCAGCGCCGTCGGCGCGAAACTGCTATCGGCAAATCGCTTGTAGGAGTTAATGGTCGGCGCATAGCACAGCGTGAATTCGCGCAACGTGGCCAACTGGCCGGCGACGAAGCTGCGGAACATCGACGACATGCCGTGCGGCCCGTTACTGTCGGCAAACACCGCGGAGCCATCCGTGCCACGCAGCGAGACATGGATGTGACAGCTATTACCTTCGCGTTCATCGTATTTCGCCATGAACGTTAGGCTCTTGCCGTGCTGGTCGGCGATTTCCTTGGCGCCGTTCTTGTAGATCGCATGGTTGTCGCAGGTGACCAGCGCCTCGTCGTAACGAAACCCGATCTCCTGCTGGCCCATGTTGCATTCGCCTTTGACCGCCTCGAATCGCAGACCCGCACCGGCCATACCCAACCGGATGTCGCGCAGCAACGGCTCCATCCGCGAGGATGCCAATATCGCGTAGTCGATGTTGTAGTCGCTGGCCGGGGTCAGCCCGCGATACCCGCTGGCCCATGCCTGGCGATACGGCTGGTCGAACACGATGAACTCCAGCTCGGTGGCCACATCGGCGACCAGTCCGCGCGCCTTGAGCCGATCGAGCTGACGGCGCAGAATGCTGCGCGGCGAGACGGCGACCTCGCTGCCGTCGGCCCAGACCAGGTCGGCGATCACCAGCGCCGTTCCCGGTAGCCAAGGAATCAGCCGCAGAGTGGACAAGTCCGGCGTCATCACCATATCGCCGTAGCCGGTGTCCCAACTGGCCATCGCATAGCCGGGCACCGTGTTCAGGTCGACGTCCACGGCCAGCAGATAACTGCAGCACTCGACGCCGCGGGTGGCTATGTCGTCGACGAAATGCCGGCCCGATATCCGTTTGCCGGCCAGCCGGCCCTGCATGTCGGTGAACGCGACGATGACGGTGTCGACGTCACCGGCCGCGACCAGTCGCTCCAACTCGGTCCACGCCAACGGCGGCGAACCGGGGCCGGTCACCGCACTTCCTCCCACACCATGGCCGCTAGTCAACCATCTATAGGCTCCGGGCCCACATGCTGGCTGTCGCGGGCACCGCGAACCGCCGGAGCCGGCGAGTAGACGCGAAAGAACATGATGGGCGCTGGTGCCCATCATGTTCTTTTGCGCCTACTCGCGCTACAGACAGGTCAGGATCTCGACGCCGGTATCGGTAACCAGCAGGGTGTGTTCGAACTGTGCGGTCCACTTGCGGTCCTTGGTGACCACCGTCCAACCGTCGTCCCAGATTTCGTAGTCCAGTGCGCCCAAGTTGATCATCGGCTCGATGGTGAAGGTCATCCCCGGCTGCATGATGGTCTCGACAGCGGGCTGGTCGTAGTGCAAGACGACCAGCCCGTTGTGGAACGTCGTGCCGATGCCATGACCAGTGAAGTCTCGAACCACGTTGTACCCGAACCGATTTGCATACGACTCGATGACACGACCGATAACGGACAACGCCCGCCCGGGCTTGACGGTGTTGATCGCACGCATGGTCGCTTCGCGGGTCCGGTCAACGAGCAACCGGTGTTCGTCTGCGACATCGCCGGCCGGAAACGTCGCGTTGGTGTCACCGTGCACCCCACCGATGTAGGCGGTGACGTCGATGTTGACGATGTCGCCGTCGGTGATCACCGTCGAGTCGGGGATTCCATGGCAGATGACCTCGTTGAGGGACGTGCAGCACGACTTCGGGAATCCCTTGTAGCCCAGCGTTGATGGGTAGGCGCCGTTGTCGACCAGGTATTCGTGCGCGATCCGGTCGAGTTCGTCGGTGGTTACCCCGGGCGCGACCGCCTTGCCCGCCTCGGCCAACGCACCTGCGGCGATCCGGCCTGCCACGCGCATCTTCTCGATGACCTCAGGTGTCTGCACCCACGGCTCGCTGCCCTCTTGGGCGGCCGGTTTGCCGACGTATTCGGGGCGCGCGATCCAGTTGGGCACCGGCCGTGTCGGGGACAGCACGCCGGGGGAGAGCGCGGTACGACTAGGCATCCCGCTAGCTTAGCCGGGCAAATTTTGGCCGCGCCCGGCTATCAGCCCCGGTGTCGGCGCAGCAGTGCGCGCCGCGGTCCCTTGATGACCACCGACCCGCACACCATCCGACCGGTCAACACGACATGCGGTGTTCCTTCCGCCGGTGCGTCCTTGCGGCGGTCGCTCGCGCTACCCACATAGACCTCGACGTCGTCGATCGACGCACTGGCGCCGTTGGGCAGCCGGACCTCAAGTGAGCCGAACATCATATCGAGTTCGATCACCACCACCGGCCCCGCGAAACGGGCCTTGACGAGGTCGAGTTCGATTGACCCCAGCCGACGCACCAGCGCCAGCCGGGTGGGCACGATCCATTCGCCGTGGCGTTTCAGGGAGCCGGCCCAGCCGCGCAGCTCCACCCGGTCGGCCGCGGACGTGACGATCGCGCCAGGCCTGGGCAGGTCACCGACCAGCCCATCCAGCTCGCTTCGCGTACACGCGAAGGAAACCCGTGACGAGCGCTGCTCGAACTCGTCGATGTTGATAAGCCCGAGCGCCACGGCGTTGTGCAGTCGTCGCATTGTGCCGTTGCGGTCGGCGTCCGAGACCCGCAACGCCACCATGTCCCCACCGGTCTCCGTCATGGCCCATTCCCGAGAGTTCTGGCACGGCTTCAACGGCGAACTTCGCCTACCCCCCGCAACTTACCGCTGTTGAAAGGCCGCCGAAAACCTAGCAGTTTAGGTAATCCTTTCCGACGAAGAGCGGGAGGCGTTCCGGCAGCAAGCCGCAGCCCAGCAGATGTCCCTCAGTAACTGGCTGCGTCAAGCGGGGCTCAGGCAGCTCGAGGCACAGCGACAACGTCCCCTGCGCACCGCCCAGGAATTGCGCGAGTTCTTTGCGTCACGGCCCGACGAGACAGGGGCAGAACCTGATTGGCAGGCGCATCTGCAGGTGATGGCTGAATCGCGCCGTCGCGGCCTGCCGGCGCCATGATCTTCGTCGATACCAACGTCTTCATGTATGCGGTCGGTCGCGATCACCCATTGCGGATGCCCGCCCGTGAGTTCCTCGAGCACAGCCTCGAACACCAAGACCGCCTTGTCACGTCAGCCGAGGCCATGCAGGAATTGCTGAACGCGTATGTGCCCGTCGGGCGGAACTCGACGCTGGACTCAGCATTGACCTTGGTGCGGGCGCTGACGGAAATCTGGCCCGTCGAGGCGGCCGACGTCGCGCATGCGCGAACCCTGCACCACCGCCACCCCGGTCTGGGCGCGCGCGATCTGCTACACCTGGCATGCTGCCAGCGTCGCGGTGTCACGCGGATCAAGACGTTCGACCACACACTGGCCAGCGCATTCCGATCATGACGCGTCCGTGTGGGCGCGAGCGTCCGCAGTTGTACGGCCCTAACGGCGTGTCGTCGTACAAACGAGGAGGGGCGAGCCGCGCTACGCCAGGTACCCCGGCGGCAGCGATTCGAACATCACCTTGGTCATCCGCACCGCGTATTCCGAGCTACCGCCCCCGACGATCAGCGACGCAAATGCCAGATCGCCACGGTACCCGGCGAACCAGGAATGCGATCCGCCCGGGAATTCGGCTTCGCCGGTCTTACCGAACACCTCGCCACAGCCAGCGATCTCCTTGGCGGTGCCATTGGTCACCACCAACCGCATCATGGGCCGCAGCGCGTCGATCATCTTCTGGCTGATCGGTGTGGCATCGCCTTCGACGGCCGTCGGCCGGCCGGCGATCAGCTGTGGAACCGGGGTCTTCCCGGCGGCTACCGTCGCCGCCACCAAGGCCATGCCGAACGGGCTGGCCAGCACCTTGCCCTGGCCGAAACCGTCCTCGGTGCGTTCGGCCAGGTCCACCGTCGGCGGCACCGAACCGGTCACCGTGGTGATGCCGTCCACCTGGTAGTCAAGCCCGATCCCGTACCGCCGGGCCGCCTGAGTCAGACCGCGGGGAGGCAGCCTGCTGCTCAGCTCGGCGAAGGTGGTGTTGCAGGAACTGGCAAACGCGCGTGACATCGGCACCACGCCCAGATCAAAGCCACCGTAGTTGGGAATGGTGCGATGCCCGATGTCGATCTCCCCGGGGCAACCCAGCAGCGTCTCAGGGGTAGCCAGGTCACGCTCGACGGCCGCACCGGCGGTGATCATCTTGAATGTCGACCCGGGTGGATATAGACCGGTGGTCGCGACCGGACCGTCCGCATCGGCCCCGGCGTTCTGCGCGATCGCCAGGATCTCGCCGGTCGACGGCTTGATCACGACGATCATCGCCTTGCCGCCCCGGGTGTTCACCGCGTGTTGCGCGGCGTTTTGCACGACCCGATCCAACGTGATCGAAACCGACGACGCAGGTGATGGGGCGACCTCGTGCAGCACCGAGACGTCGACGCCATTTTGGTTGACGCTCACCACCCGCCAACCCGCCTTGCCGTCGAGTTCATCGACGACGGCCTTCTTGACATCGTTGAGGACCGCCGGCGCGAAGTGCTTGTCGGTCGGGAGCAGCTCGGCCTGCGGTGTGATCACCACGCCAGGCAGCTGCCCGATCGCCGCGGCCACCCGGTTGCTGTCGTCGGCGTGCAACGTGACCAGGTCCAACGGCTGGGTCGACGAGCTGGCCTGTTCGGCCAGCAGCTGCGGATCATTGAGCGTGTCGTCGAAGGGGTGCAGCGCGCCCACCACCGCGTGTGCCGTGCCGAAGAGCTCGCGGCCGGCCTGGCCGGCGTCCAGCGAGTAGTGATACAGATAGCCCGGCACCAGCACATCGGTGCCGCCGACTTCGTTCACCGAGGCGCGCCGCGGCGGGTCGGCTCGTAGCGCGAACGTTTGATGTTCGCCTAGCTTGGGATGCAACCCGCTGGTGGTCCAGCGAACGTGCCAACGCCCTTCGTCGCGGGCCATCTTCAGCTGGCCGTCATAGGTCCAGATTCGGTCCTTGGGCAGATGCCAGCTGAAGCGATAAGCGACCGTACCGGTGTCCTCGGCGTACTTGGCGCTGAGAACCTGCGCATCCAGGTGGGCGGCCTGCAGCCCCGCCCAGGCCGCGTTCAGCGCTTCGCGCGCCTCGTTGGGGTTGTCGCTGAGCTGGGCGGCGGAGGCGGTGTCACCGATGGCCAGCGCGGCGAAGAACTTTTCGGCCGCCGGACCGGGCCCTTGGGGACGCGGGGTGCAGCCCGACATGGCGACGACCGCAAGCAGCAGCAAACCTGAGGTGGCTGAGGCTAATGTTGTTTTAGTTACCATCGTTGCTGATGTTAAGAACTGTGACGGAGACACCGGCCGCGACACACCGAGACCGAACCGTTACGCCGAGACTAGGTCGCGAATGGAACACCACCGCGAAAATCGTGGCCAGAAATCGCAACCACGTTACGCTCGCGACCGCTCAATCGAGCAAGGCGCCGACCGCAAGCACCAGCAAACCTGAGACGCCGCGCACAAAGTGCGAAACCACTGGAAGGTGAGCCCTAATTTAGGGCTGAGCAGGACCTGTATAACGGCCTAGTATGGCGGTATGCGGATACTGCCGATTTCGACGATCAAGGGCAAGCTCAATGAGTTCGTCGACGCGGTCTCGTCGACACAGGACCAGATCACCATCACCAAGAACGGTGCACCCGCAGCCGTTCTGGTCGGCGCCGACGAGTGGGAATCGTTGCAGGAGACGCTGTACTGGCTGGCGCAACCCGGAATCAGGGAGTCGATCGCTGAAGCCGACGCCGACATTGCCTCCGGCCGCACCTACGGCGAAGACGAGATCCGCGCCGAATTCGGCGTCCCGCGACGCCCCCACTGAGCGGTGCCTTACACCGTGCGGTTCACCACAACCGCGCGTCGAGACCTCCACAAGCTGCCACCGCGCATCCTCGCGGCAGTGGTCGAATTCGCGTTCGGCGATCTGTCGCGCGAGCCCCTGCGGGTGGGCAAGCCCCTTCGGCGCGAGTTGGCCGGCACGTTCAGCGCGCGTCGCGGAACGTACCGCCTGCTGTACCGGATTGACGACGAGCACACAACGGTAGTGATCCTGCGCGTCGATCACCGCGCGGACATCTACCGCCGATAGCAACTCACCGACGGGCGCTCTGCCGTCCGACGGCAGCCATGACTGAGATCGGTCGGCCGGGCGGCTCCGAAAAGACCTGAACAGAACCTCAGGATTCCTATGCTCCCAATGTGGCGGCAATCACGAAGAAGCTAATCCTCGGCCAGATCCGGGAAGTGGCTGAGGCGAACGACGGCCGACCGCCCGGCTGTGAGCGCTTTGCCGCCGAGACCGGAATTCCAGCAAGCGCGTGGCGTGGACGGTATTGCTAACCCATTCTTTCAAGACCGACGATCCTGTTGGCATCGAGAGGTACTGGCAGCGCCGACACTTGCCAGACCGCATCGCCGTGCACAGGACGTCGTCAGCGCTGATATGCCCGCAGCTCGGCGCTCAGTCCAGCAACACCGTCGCGAACGTGCCGATCTCCTTAAAGCCCACCCGGGCGTAGGCGGCACGGGCCACCGTGTTGAAGCTGTTCACATACAGGCTGGCGATGCGCCCGCTGCCGACGATCACTGCGGCCAACGTTGCGGTACCAGCCGTGCCCAGACCGATACCGCGCCACTCCGGATGAACCCAGACCCCCTGGATCTGCCCGACGGCCGGAGATTGCGATCCCACTTCGGCCTTGAAGATCACTTGACCGTGCTCGAATCGGGCCCACGCGCGTCCGGCCGCGATGAGGCCGGCCACCCGGCGACGATAGCCGCGACCACCGTCTCCGAGCCGAGGGTCGACGCCGACTTCGCCGATGAACATGTCGACGGCGGCCACCAGGTAGGAGTCCAGTTCCTCGGGCCGTACCTGGCGTACGCCGGTGTCGATAGCGCAGCTGGGGTGAGTAGCCAGGGCCATCAGCGGTTGGTTGTCGCGGACATCCCGCGCCGGACCCCACACCGGCTCGAGCCGCTGCCACATCGGCAACACCAGGTCGGCCCTGCCGACCAGTGACGAACACCGTCGCGGCGTGCTCATCGCCACGTCGGCGAACGCATTCAGGTCGATCGGTCCGCCGCGCAGCGGGATGAGGTTGGCACCGGCGAAACACAGGGATTCGTGCGCGCCGCGTCGGGTCCACAGCTCCCCGCCAATCGCATTGGGATCGATGCCATGGTCTGCGACCCGGGCGGCGACCATGCACGATTCGATCGGGTCGTCGTCGAGTACCCGCCACACGGCGGCGGCGTCACGCACCACGGACACTTGCCGCTCGCCGACAAGCCGAGAGATGGGCGGAGCCGACATCTGCGAACTCCCTTTGGTGGGAACTGACGGCCACTGAATGAAAAGCTGACCCCTATCAGCTTACGGTCACAATAGGCGAACCGCTCGGTGTCGCGCCCGGATCTTGCTCGCCCATTTCGGCGGCCAGCCGCATCGCCTCCTCGATCAGCGTCTCGACGATCTGTGCTTCGGGCACGGTCTTGATCACTTCGCCCCGTACAAAGATCTGACCTTTGCCGTTGCCGGACGCCACGCCCAGGTCGGCCTCACGTGCTTCACCCGGACCATTGACGACACACCCCATCACGGCCACCCGCAACGGCACATCGAGACCATCCAGGCCGGCGGTTACCTCGTTGGCCAGGGTGTAGACGTCGACTTGCGCGCGACCGCACGACGGGCAAGACACGATCTCGAGCGAACGCGGCCGCAGGTTCAACGACTCGAGAACCTGATTGCCCACCTTGACTTCCTCGACCGGCGGGGCCGACAACGACACCCGGATGGTGTCGCCTATGCCCCGCGACAGCAACGCGCCGAAGGCAACCGCGGACTTGATGGTGCCCTGGAAAGCAGGGCCGGCCTCGGTGACACCGAGGTGCAGTGGGTAGTCGCACCGTGCAGCAAGCAGCTCGTAGGCGGCGACCATCACCACCGGGTCGTTGTGCTTGACGCTGATCTTGATGTCACCGAAGCCATGCTCCTCGAAAAGCGAAGCCTCCCACAGCGCCGACTCAACCAGCGCCTCGGGCGTGGCTTTGCCATACTTCTCCATGAACCGTTTGTCCAGCGAACCGGCGTTGACACCGATTCGGATCGGGATCCCGGCCGCACCCGCCGCCTTGGCGACCTCACCCACCCGGCCGTCAAACTCCTTGATGTTGCCCGGGTTGACCCGCACCGCGGCACATCCAGCGTCGATGGCGGCGAATATGTAGCGCGGCTGGAAATGTATGTCCGCGACTACCGGGATCTGGCTGTGCCGGGCGATCTCGGCCAGCGCGTCGGCGTCCTCCTGGCGCGGGCAGGCCACCCGCACGATGTCGCATCCGGCCGCGGTCAGCTCGGCGATTTGTTGCAATGTCGAGTTGACGTCGTGGGTTTTGGTGGTGCACATCGATTGCACCGAGACCGGATGGTCACTGCCCACGCCGACGTTGCCGACCATCAGCTGACGGGTGGCGCGCCGGGGAGCGAGCGTGGGTGCCGGGGGCTGCGGCATGCCCAAGCCTACAGTCACTGAAAATCCTTTCTACCTACTGGAAAAGCCTAATCGGGTTGACCAGGTCGGCGGTGACGGTCAAGAGCATGTACCCGACGACAAGAACCAAGACCACATAGGTCGCCGGCAAGAGTTTGAGGTAATTCACCGGTGCGGCCGCCACCTTGCCACGAGCCGACCGGACCATGTTGCGGATCCTCTCGAACACCGCGACGGCAATATGGCCGCCATCGAACGGCAGCAACGGCAGCAGGTTGATCGCAGCCAGGATGAGGTTCAGCTGGGCCAAGAAGAACCAGAACGCCACCCACAGCCCATGGTCGACGGTGTCGCCGCCGATGATGCTGGCGCCCACCACACTTATCGGCGTCTGCGGGTCACGCTGCCCGCCGCCGATCGCCCGCACCAGCGCACCTACCTTGGTCGGGAGGGCGGCCAGCGCCTTGCCCACCTCCACGGTCAGGTCGCCGGTGACCGCGAATGTGGCCGGCATGGCGGAGAACACGCCGTAGCGCACAGGCCCGACCCGGGCGGCGCCCACCCCAATCGCACCGACCGTTGCCGGCTGGAGCTCACCGCCCTGCCCGTTAGGGATCCAGCGTTGGGTGGATTCGATGTCCACGTAGGTAACAATCGCGGTGCCGTCACGCTCGACAACGATCGGGACGCTGCCGTGTGACTTGCGCACCGCGGCGGCCATCTCGTCGAAACTGGACACCGGGGTGTCACCGACCTTGACCACGACGTCACCGGAGCGAATTCCGGCCAGCGCCGCCGGACCGGGCCCGGTGCACTGCTCGAGCTTGCCCTGGCTCACTTCCTGTGCAACGCAGCCAGTTTCGCCGATTACGGCCCTGGTTGGCGGATGCAGGTTAGGCAGCCCCCAGACCAGCGCGATGGCATAGATCAGCACCAGGCAGATAGCGAGGTTCATTCCGGGCCCGGCGAATAACACTGCGACCCGCTTCCAGGTGGCCTGCTTGTACATCGCACGGTCACGTTCGTCGGGGTCGAGTTCCTCGACCGGGGTCATGCCGGCGATGTCACAGAAGCCGCCCAGCGGAACGGCTTTGACACCGTATTCGGTCTCGCCGCGCCGGGTCGACCACAACGTGGGGCCAAAGCCGACGAAATAGCGACGTACCTTCATCCCGGTGCGGCGCGCGACCCACATGTGACCACATTCGTGCAGGGCCACCGAAATCAGGATCGCGAGCGCGAACAGCACAATGCCGGTAACAAACATCATCGAGGTGTCAGGACCTTTCTAACGTCGATGCGTGTCGACCCGCTGCGCCCGGCTTCGCCGTGCTTGCGATCGCCACCGAAGCCATACCAGATACCGCGCGCTGCGCTCGCTCGCGGGCCCAGCGCTGCGCGTCGAGTACGTCATCCACGGTAGCGGGTTCGACGGCCCATTGGTCGGCAGCGTGCAACACGTCGGCGATGATGCCGACGATGGCCGGGAAGCCGATCCGGCCAGCAAGGAACGCCGCTGCTGCTTCTTCGTTCGCCGCATTGTAAACCGCGGTCATGCAGCCACCGGCTACGCCGGCCTGCCGGGCCAACTCGACCGCGGGGAAGACGTCGGTGTCCAACGGCTCGAACTCCCAGCTCGACGCGGTATGGAAATCACAGGCAGCAGCGGCGCCGCTGACCCGACGCGGCCAGCCCAGCGCTAACGAAATCGGTAGCTTCATGTCCGGGGGACTGGCCTGGGCGATCGTCGAACCGTCGATGAAGGTGACCATCGAATGGATGATCGACTGGGGGTGCACCACGACATCGATGCGGTCGTAGGGGATGCCGAACAGCAGGTGGGTTTCGATGACCTCAAGTCCCTTGTTGACCAGCGACGCCGAATTCAGCGTGTTCATCGGGCCCATCGACCACGTAGGATGCGCGCCAGCCTGCTCGGGGGTGACATGCTCGAGGTCGGCCGCGGACCAGCCCCGAAACGGCCCTCCCGAGGCCGTCAGCACCAGCTTGGCGACCTCGTCGGGAGTGCCGCCGCGCAGGCACTGGGCCAGCGCGGAGTGTTCGGAGTCGACCGGCACGATCTGACCGGGCCGCGCCGCCCGCAGCACCAGCGAACCACCGGCGACCAGCGATTCCTTGTTGGCCAGCGCCAGCCGGGCACCCGTCTTGAGCGCGGCCAACGTCGGTCGCAGGCCCAACGCGCCGACCAGCGCATTGAGGACGACGTCGGCCTCGGTCTGCTCGACCAGCCGGGTGGCGGCGTCGGATCCGTGGTAGGGGATGTCGCCGACCCGCTGCGCCGCGTGCTCGTCAGCGACGGCAATATTGGTCACCCCGGTCTGCGCACGTTGTCGCAGCAACGTGTCCAGATGGGCGCCGCCAGCGGCCAGCCCGACTACCTCGAAACGGTCCGGATTGTCGGCGATGACCTGAAGCGCCTGGGTGCCGATCGAGCCGGTACTGCCCAGCACCACCACCCGCAACCGGCCGTCAGCGCGCCCGTCGGTCGAGTTGGTCACCTCATCATTGTGCGCCACCACCTCGTTGTCACCGCGCCGCCGGATCACGACGCGTCCACCGGTAGCCACACTTCCCCGTGGAATGCAATCGTCTTGATGCCTGCGCTTGATGCTAAGATGCCATGCGTGCGCACGACGATCCGTATCGATGACGAGCTGTACCGCGAGGTGAAAGCAAAGGCCGCTCGTTCCGGGCGTACCGTGGCCGCGGTTCTTGAAGATGCGGTGCGGCGTGGTCTCAACCCGCCTAAGCCGCAGGCCGCCGGCCGTTATCGAGTCCAGCCGTCGGGTAAGGGCGGCCTGCGGCCCGGTGTCGATCTATCGTCCAACGCCGCACTTGCCGAAGCGATGAACGACGGCGTGTCGGTCGATGCTGTGCGTTGATGTCAACGTGCTCGTTTACGCGCATCGGGCAGACCTACGGGAGCACGCGGACTATCGGGGTTTGCTTGAGCGGCTGGCCAACGATGACGAGCCGCTGGGTCTACCAGATAGCGTGCTCGCCGGCTTCATCCGGGTGGTTACCAACCGCCGCGTCTTCACCGAGCCGACGAGCCCACAGGACGCATGGCAGGCAGTCGACGCCCTACTCGCGGCACCCGCAGCCATGCGACTTCGGCCTGGCGAGCGCCACTGGATGGCCTTTCGGCAGTTAGCGTCCGATGTTGATGCGAACGGCAACGACATTGCGGACGCGCACCTGGCCGCCTACGCGCTAGAGAACAACGCAACCTGGTTGAGCGCCGACCGCGGCTTTGCCCGTTTCCGTCGACTGCGCTGGCGTCATCCGTTGGACGGTCAGACCCATCTATAACCGGCCCCACTCCGAATCACTGGTGTCCACCCAGGAGGACGGCGTTCAACGCCGCCGCAGAAGCAAAGGAATCGAAGCGATGATCAACGTTCAGGCCAAACCGGCCGCAGCAGCGAGCCTCGCAGCCATCGCGATTGCGTTCTTAGCGGGTTGTTCGAGCACCAAACCCGTGTCGCAAGACACCAGCCCGAAACCGGCGACCAGCCCGGCGGCGCCCGTTACCACGGCGGCAATGGCTGACCCCGCAGCGGACCTGATTGGTCGTGGGTGCGCGCAATACGCGGCGCAAAATCCCACCGGTCCCGGATCGGTGGCCGGAATGGCGCAAGACCCGGTCGCTACCGCGGCTTCCAACAACCCGATGCTCAGTACCCTGACCTCGGCTCTGTCGGGCAAGCTGAACCCGGATGTGAATCTGGTCGACACCCTCAACGGCGGCGAGTACACCGTTTTCGCCCCCACCAACGCCGCATTCGACAAGCTGCCGGCGGCCACTATCGATCAACTCAAGACTGACGCCAAGCTGCTCAGCAGCATCCTGACCTACCACGTGATAGCCGGCCAGGCGAGTCCGAGCAGGATCGACGGCACCCATCAGACCCTGCAAGGTGCCGACCTGACGGTGATAGGCGCCCGCGACGACCTCATGGTCAACAACGCCGGTTTGGTATGTGGCGGAGTTCACACCGCCAACGCGACGGTGTACATGATCGATACGGTGCTGATGCCCCCGGCACAGTAACGTTCGGCGCGGTCAAGGCGAGGCAGCCCGTGTAGGCGGTTTGCCTCGCTCATCCGGCGGCTTCGTGCCGATAGATCACGTGATATCCCAAGCGCATGACGGTGACACCGCGCCCAGCGCAAGCCGATCCCCGCAGCATGCCTGCTGAAGTCGCGTCTCGCGAACTGCGCAACAACACCGCCGGGCTGCTACGGCGCGTGCAGGCCGGCGAAGACATCACCATCACTGCCAACGGCAAACCCGTTGCGCTGCTGACCGCAGGCAGCCCGCACGGCGCCGATGGTTGAGTCGAGACGAGCTGCTGCGGCGGCTTCGGCATACGCAAGCAGATGCGGGATTGCACCCGCGACCTCGCAACGCTCACTGGCGACACCACCGACGATCTCGGTCCCGTCCGGTGAGGGCCGCTGCCGTTGCCACGTCGCAAGGGGTGCCGGTCGTGACCCACGACGGCGACTTCGACGCCGTCGATGGTGTGGCCGATGTGGCTATCATTCGCATCTGACGGGTGGCGAGTTCGACGTGAACCGACTCTGTCAACAGCGCTCGCGTGAGCGGTCCTGCCAACTCGTTGCCGTCCCGGCAGATCCAAGACCTAAACGGCAACGAATAACCGATGTGTTGACCCTCGCACTAGTCGGCTTCCTCGGCGGCCTCATCACCGGAATATCACCATGCATTCTGCCGGTCCTGCCAGTAATCTTCTTCTCCGGCGCGCAGAGCGTCGATGCAGCGCAGGTGGCGAAACCCGAAGGCGCCGTAGCAGTCCGGCGCAAACGTGCGCTATCAGCGACATTGCGGCCCTACCGGGTGATCGGTGGTCTGGTGCTCAGTTTCGGCATGGTCACCCTGCTCGGCTCGGCATTGCTGTCAGTGCTGCATCTACCGCAGGACGCCATCCGCTGGGCCGCACTGGTCGCCTTGGTGGCAATCGGCGCCGGCCTCATTTTCCCGCGGTTTGAACAACTTCTGGAAAAACCGTTCTCCCGTATTCCGCAGAAGCAAATCGTCACTCGCAGCAACGGTTTCGGGCTGGGTCTAGCCCTGGGCGTGTTGTATGTCCCCTGCGCCGGCCCGATTCTAGCTGCGATCGTCGTGGCCGGGGCTACTGCCACCATCGGGTTGGGAACCGTCGTGCTCACCGCGACATTCGCACTCGGAGCCGCGTTGCCGTTGTTGTTCTTCGCCCTCGCCGGCCAACGGATAGCTGAGCGGGTGGGCGCTTTTCGGCGCCGCCAGCGTGAGATCAGGATCGCCACCGGTTCCGTGACGATCCTGCTGGCGGTGGCGTTGGTGTTCGATCTGCCGGCCGCGCTGCAGCGGGCTATTCCTGACTACACCGCATCGCTGCAGCAGCAGATCAGCACCGGCACGGAGATACGGGAACAACTGAACCTTGGCGGCATCGTCAACGCCCAGAACGCACAGCTGTCGAATTGCAGCGACGGGGCCGCACAACTCGAAAGCTGCGGCACTGCACCAGATCTCAAAGGCATCACCGGCTGGCTCAACACGCCCGGCAACAAGCCGATCGACCTGAAATCATTGCGTGGCAAGGTGGTGCTGATTGACTTTTGGGCCTACTCCTGCATTAACTGCCAACGGGCCATCCCCCACGTCGTCGGTTGGTATCAGGCCTACAAAGACAGTGGTTTGGCGGTCATCGGCGTGCACACCCCCGAGTACGCTTTCGAGAAGGTCCCGGGCAACGTCGCCAAAGGCGCGGCCAATCTGGGCATCAGCTATCCGATTGCGCTCGACAACAACTACGCCACTTGGACCAACTACCGGAATCGCTATTGGCCCGCCGAGTATCTGATCGACGCTACCGGGACGGTGCGGCACATCAAGTTCGGAGAAGGCGATTACAACGTCACCGAGACGTTGGTCAGGCAGTTGCTCAACGATGCCAAGCCCGGCGTCAAACTCCCCCAGCCCAGCAGCACCACCACGCCCGACCTTACCCCGCGGGCCGCACTTACTCCCGAGACGTACTTCGGAGTCGGCAAGGTGGTCAACTACGGCGGCGGCGGCGCATATGACGAAGGGTCGGCCGTGTTTGACTACCCGCCCAGTTTGGCAGCCAACAGCTTTGCACTGCGCGGCCGGTGGGCGCTGGACTATCAGGGTGCCACGTCCGACGGCAACGACGCCGCTATCAAATTGAATTACCACGCCAAAGACGTCTACATCGTTGTCGGTGGCACCGGCACCCTCACGGTCGTGAGGGACGGAAAGCCAGCCACACTACCGATCAGCGGGCCGCCGACCACCCATCAGGTGGTCGCCGGCTATCGGCTGGCGTCCGAAACACTTGAGGTGCGGCCCAGCAAGGGGCTACAGGTTTTTTCCTTCACCTACGGATGAATATCCATCCAAGACCCGGACGGCTCCGAAGAAATCATGTCGGGGGTAGCGAGACGGCACAAGCCGCCGTCTCCGGCAGCGAAGGAGTGAACGGCATGAAGGTAAAGAACACAATTGCGGCAACCAGTTTCGCGGCGGCCGGCCTGGCGGCTCTGGCGGTGGCTGTCTCACCGCCGGCGGCCGCAGGCGATCTGGTGGGCCCGGGCTGCGCGGAATACGCGGCAGCCAATCCCACTGGGCCGGCCTCGGTGCAGGGAATGTCGCAGGACCCGGTCGCGGTGGCGGCCTCGAACAATCCGGAGTTGACAACGCTGACGGCTGCACTGTCGGGCCAGCTCAATCCGCAAGTAAACCTGGTGGACACCCTCAACAGCGGTCAGTACACGGTGTTCGCACCGACCAACGCGGCATTTAGCAAGCTGCCGGCATCCACGATCGACGAGCTCAAGACCAATTCGTCACTGCTGACCAGCATCCTGACCTACCACGTAGTGGCCGGCCAAACCAGCCCGGCCAACGTCGTCGGCACCCGTCAGACCCTCCAGGGCGCCAGCGTGACGGTGACCGGTCAGGGTAACAGCCTCAAGGTCGGTAACGCCGACGTCGTCTGTGGTGGGGTGTCTACCGCCAACGCGACGGTGTACATGATTGACAGCGTGCTAATGCCTCCGGCGTAATCGTCCGCGGAGGCCGCCGACCCGCCCGAGAGCGACTGAGCATGTGCCAGAATGTTCGGGCAGTGGGAGTTCGACGTCAGTCCAACCGGAGGAATCGCCGTGGCAAGTACCGAGGTGGAGCACTTCGCCGGCTCGCAACATGAGGTCGACACCGCCGAGGTTCCATCTGCAGCGTGGGGGTGGAGCCGGATCGATCACCGCACCTGGCACATCGTCGGCCTGTGCATCTTCGGCTTCCTGCTGGCGATGCTGCGGGGCAACCACGTCGGCCACGTCGAGGACTGGTTCCTGATCACGTTTGCCGCAGTCGTGCTGTTCGTCTTGGCGCGCGACTTGTGGGGCCGACGACGCGGCTGGATCAGATAGCCAGCACACCGTTCGGTGTGCCCGACCCGGTCAGCGCCGCACCCGCCGAAACCAGGTACCGGCGAAGGCACCGACCACCAGCACAACCAGCAACACCGCCCAAGGCCATGCACCGTGCTGGTTAACCCAGCCAGCCAGGGCACCTTGCAGGCGGCCGGCCGCGGCAATCACCGCATCCTGGGGATTCGCCCCGACACCGGCAATCAGGCGCAGCTCGTAGAGACCGTAGTAACCCACGTACAGCCCGACCACCACCAGCAGCGCGCCACTGATCCGGTTGACGAACGGCAAGATTCGCCGTAGGCGGTCGGCCAGCGCCGAGCTCGCGGTCGCGGCCGCGACGGCAAGCACGCCGACAACGAGGGTCAGGCCCGCGACATAAGCCAGATAGATCGCTACGCTCCCGACGACCGAACCGCCCCGCAGGCCTGCCCCGGTAACCGCGAGAAACGGCCCGATGGTGCATGACAGCGAAGCAACCGCATAGCTGATGCCGTAGCCATACATGGAACCCAGCCGTACCGTTGGAGCCCAACGCACGCCGAGGGATCGGGGCGTCAACGCCGTCAGCCCTCGTCCCAACAGCAGCCACCCGCCGAGGGCGATGAGCGCCAGACCGATCAGCACCGTGGCATAGGGCAGGTATCGCTGCACCGCCGTGGCCGCGGAAATGGTCAGGGCTCCGAAGATGCCGAACACCGTCAAGAAGCCCAGCGCCATCCCGACCGTGGCGGCTGCCGCTCGGCCCACTGCGCTAAGCGGCCCCGTCCGGCCCGCCGAATCCTGCCCATACACCACCAACAGCAGGTAGGCCGGCAACATGGCAAACCCGCATGGGTTCAGCGCAGCCACCAACCCGGCGGCGAACGCCAAACCGATCAGCGCCTCGTTCACCGGGTCAGGACGTCAGCGCAGCCACCCGGCCGGACAGCTCGTCCTGAGACATGGCCGCGGTGGGGTTGTTGACGAACGTCGATGTGCCGTCCGCGCGATAGAACACAAATGCCGGTTGCCAAGGCACGTTGTAGCGGGCCCAGATCACACCATCGGCGTCATTGAGGTTGGTGAAATTCAGGTTGTACTTCGAGACAAAGCTCTGCATCGCCCCGACGTCGGCGCGGGTGGCGATTCCGACGAAGGTGACCGCCGGATTAGCGGCCGCTACCTGGCTGAGGCTGGGGGCTTCTGCGTTGCAGAACGGGCACCACGGCGTCCAGAACCACAACACCGCCGGCTTGCCTTGCAGGCTTGCGCCATCGAAGGGAGCACCGCTGAGCGTGGTTGCGGTGAACTGCAGACGTTCATCGGCTGCCACCGCTCGCGGTGTATTGGCCAGACCGAACATCAGGACAACCGCGATAGCAACGGCCACAATGCCGTCCGCAAACGCCTTGATCGGGGACACCAGGCGAAGACTCATGACAGACCTCACTTGTTCGTGTTTTGACCTAATGACGTAATACGCTCCGTGACGGTTCAGTACATCCCGGCGCCCCCTGCGCTCGCGGCCAGCTGTCCGCAGCGCTGGCTGATTCGCCTGCGCTCCAGCTACCCGCCTACGGCGGCCAGCTGTCCGCAGCGCTGGCTGATTCGCCTGCGCTCTAGCTACCCGCCTACGGCGGCCAGCTGTCCGCAGGCGGCGCTGATCTCCCGCCCACGGGTGTCTCGTACCGTGCAGGAAACTCCTTTCGCCCGAACCCGTTTGACGAATTCACGCTCAACCGGCTTGGGGCTGGCATCCCAATCACTGCCCGGAGTCGGGTTCAGCGGGATCAGGTTCACGTGCGCCAACGGCCCGAGAACACGATGCAGTCGCTTTCCCAGCAAGTCGGCCCGCCACGGTTGGTCGTTGACATCACGGATCAGCGCGTACTCAATAGACACCCGTCGCCCGGTCACATTGGCGTAGTACCGGGCCGCATCGAGCGCTTCGCTGATCCTCCACCGGTTGTTGACCGGAACTAGTGTATCGCGCAACCCGTCGTCGGGGGCGTGCAGCGACAGCGCCAGGGTCACGCCGAGCCGCGCGTCGGCAAGGTTGCGGATAGCAGGGGCCAGACCCACCGTCGACACCGTCACCGCGCGGGCCGAAATCCCGAAACCGGACGGCGGCCGCGCGGTAATGCGCTGAACTGCGGCCAACACCCTGGCGTAGTTGGCCAGCGGCTCCCCCCATACCCATGAACACCACATTCGACAACCGATCGCCGAAGTCGTCGCGCAACGCCGCGGCGCCGGCACGCACCTGCTCGAGGATCTCCGCCGTCGATAGGTTGCGAGTCAATCCGCCCTGGCCAGTGGCACAGAACGGGCAAGCCATGCCGCAGCCGGCCTGCGAGGAAATGCAGACCGTGTTGCGCCGCGGATAGCGCATCAGCACCGATTCGAACATGGTACCGTCGACGGCCCGCCACAACGTCTTTCGAGTCTGGCCGGCATCGCAGGTGATGTCGGCGGACGCGGTAAGCAAGTTCGGGAACATCGCTCCGGCGATCCGGTCGCGAACGGCCGCCGGAAGGTCGGTCATCTGACGCGGATCGGCGATCAGCCGACCGTAGTACTGGTGTGCAAGCTGCTTGGCCCGAAACGCCGGCAGCCCCAGCTCCGCGACGGCAGACGCTCGGCCCGCCGCGTCGAGATCGGCCAGGTGCCGCGGCGGCCGACCCGGACGCGGCTCATCGAACATCAACTCGGGGACCATGACCTGTCCAGTATCGCCGTTGTCAGGGCAGCAGTGTGAGGACTATCCAGGCCGCCACCGCGGAAGGCAGTATGCCGTCGAGCCGGTCCATCAGACCGCCGTGGCCGGGTAGCAGGCGGCCCATGTCTTTGATGCCGAGGTCACGTTTGACCTGCGACTCCACCAGGTCGCCCAGCGCGGTGGTGAGCACGAAAAGCACGCCGAGCAGTGCACCAATCCACGGCGTTTTGCCGACCAGGAAAGTCGCGGTGATGATCGTTGCGGTGATCCCGCACACCAGCGAACCGGCAAAGCCCTCCCACGACTTCTTCGGGCTGATCGTCGGAACCATCGGATGCTTGCCAAACAGCACCCCCACGGCGTAGCCGCCGACATCGGAAGCGATGACCGCGATCATCATGCAGAACACCCATCCCGAGCCATTTTCCGGGTAGACCAGCATTGCGCCGAAAGAGCAGAACAATGGGACCCACACGGCCAGGAAGACCGTGGCCGAGACGTCGGACAAGTAGTTTCCCGGCGACGGTGCACCGCCGGTCGTCGGGCGCGTCACGCTGTCCTGCATGAACAGTCGCCAAATCATGCAGACAACGACCATGCCACCAAAGCCCGCCAATGCGCCGACCGCGCCGAACGGCCAGGTCAGCCACACCGCGGCCTGCCCGCCAATCAGCAACGGGATAACCGGGATGAGATAGCCCGCTTCCCGCAACCTCCGCACCACCTCATGGGTAGCGACCAAGGTGGCGACGGCCACGATGGCAACCCAAACGCGCGGAACGAACACCAGCACCGCGATGAGGACTAGGCCTATGGAAAGGCCCACCACGATCGCTGCGCGCAAATCACGGCCGGCGCGGGACGTTTCGGTCGCCGGCTGCTGTTTAGCACCACGCGCCGGCTGCTCGGCGGGGTTTCCGGTGCCGGCATCGTTGGTTGTCACGGATTTTGTTGCTGAGCGGCCGCTAGACCTCCAGCAGCTCGCCTTCTTTGTGTTTAACCAGCTCATCAATTTGGGTGACGTATTGGTGCGTGGTCTTGTCGAGATCCTTTTCTGCGCGACCGACCTCATCCTCGCCGGCCTCGCCTTCCTTACGGATGCGATGGAGTTCCTCCATCGCTTTGCGACGGATATTACGCACCGAAACCTTGGCCTCCTCCCCCTTATGCTTTGCCTGTTTGACCAGCTCTCGCCGACGTTCTTCGGTGAGCTGCGGTACGGCCACGCGAATAAGGGCGCCGTCGTTGGTGGGATTCACTCCAAGGTCGGAGTTGCGAATTGCAGTCTCGATAGCGCGCAACTGATTGGCTTCATACGGCTTTATCACGACTAGCCGCGCCTCGGGGACATTGATGCTGGCCAGTTGCGTGATCGGGGTGGCCGCACCGTAGTAGTCGATGGTGATCCGAGAGAACATGCCAGGGTTGGCGCGGCCGGTACGGATAGTTGACAGGTCGTCACGTGCCACCGCCACAGCCTTCTCCATTTTCTCTTCGGCGTCGAAGAGAGCCTCATCAATCATCTGCGCCGCTCCTCCTCATCGCTGCGCTCTGCATCGTCGCCGGCGCCAACCATCTGCGCCGCTCCTCCTCATCGCTGCGCTCTGCATCGTCGCCGGCGCCAACCATCTGCGCCGCTCCTCCTCATCGCTGCGCTCTGCATCGTCGCCGGCGCGAAGCAGCGCGTAGTCCCCTTAGGTGGTGACCAGCGTTCCGATCTTCTCACCCCGAACAGCACGGGCGATATTGCCATCGGTCAGCAGGTTGAACACCAGGATCGGCATGCCATTGTCCATGCAAAGGCTGAACGCGGTGGCGTCGGCTACTCGCAGCCCGCGGTCGAGGACCTCACGATGACTGACGGCGGTGAGCAGTTCGGCCTCGGGGTTCACCCGCGGATCCTCAGCAAACACACCGTCGACCGCTTTGGCCATCAAGACCACGTCGGCACCGATCTCCAGCGCACGCTGCGCTGCGGTGGTATCCGTCGAAAAGTACGGCAGCCCCATGCCGGCACCGAAGATCACCACCCGTCCCTTCTCCAGGTGGCGGACGGCCCGCAACGGCAGGTACGGTTCGGCCACCTGGCCCATGGTGATCGCGGTCTGGACTCGGGTAACGATGCCTTCCTTCTCCAGGAAGTCTTGCAGTGCAAGGCTGTTCATGACAGTGCCGAGCATTCCCATATAGTCCGACCTGGTGCGCTCCATACCGAGCTGCTGCAGCTGTGCGCCCCGGAAAAAGTTGCCGCCGCCGATCACGACGGCGATCTGGACGCCGCCGCGCACCACATCGGCGATCTGGCGGGCCACCTGCGCGACGACATCGGGATCCAGCCCGACCTGGCCTCCGCCGAACATTTCCCCGCCGAGCTTGAGCAACACTCGCGAGTACCCGGACAGCTGAGCCGCCGACGCGGCGCCAGTGCTCGCAGGCTCCGGCTTCGAAGCCGGCGCGCCGGCGACATCGGGCTCTGTCATCTGACTCCTCGCACGACAGTGCCATCCCGGCACCACCAGGACGGCATCTCACATCCTGCCTCAATAGCCGCGCTCCGGCGTGGGCGGGGTGCGTTAGTCACGCAACAACGAGGGGCCGGCCGAGGCCAGGCCCGTCGACTATCTCAAGGTGTGAGCATCGCTCGAGCAACAAAGTTGGAATAGTTCTGTTCTGAACCGGGTACCCAGGGGTACCGGCAGACATCTCCGCGAGGGATGCCTACGGGCCCCACGACGGGGAAGTGGCACCCTCATGAAGTTTGGAGATATCTCTTGGAAGTTCTACTTCTTACCGATGAAGCCGATCTTGAATCGGCTCTGCCGGAGCTGGAGTCGTTCGCGCAGTCGGTGCAGCGCGCACCGCTGGACGACCCGGGCGCGGCCAAGGGTGCGGACGCCGATGTCGCGATCATTGACGCGCGCGCCGACTTGGCGGCCGCTCGCCGGGTGTGCCGCCGGCTGACGACTAGCGCACCAGCCCTTGCCGTGGTGGCTGTTGTTGCGCCGGCCAACTTTGTGGCAGTGGACGGCGATTGGATATTCGATGACGTGCTGTTGAACGCGGCCGGCGGGGCCGAGCTGCAGGCACGGTTGCGGTTGGCGATCACACGTCGACGGAGCACGCTAGCGGGCACACTGCAATTCGGGGACCTCGTCCTTCACCCAGCCAGCTACACCGCGTCGCTGGGCGACCGGGACCTGGGGCTGACGCTCACCGAATTCAAACTCATGAATTTCCTTGTGCAGCATGCCGGTCGGGCGTTCACCCGGACTCGGCTCATGCGTGAGGTGTGGGGCTATGAGTGCCATGGTCGCATTCGTACCGTCGATGTTCACGTACGACGACTGCGCGCAAAGCTCGGAGCCGAGCACGAATCGATGATCGACACCGTTCGCGGTGTGGGTTATATGGCGGTGACGCCACCGCAGCCGCGCTGGATCATCAGCGAATCGATACTAAACCGTTGCAAGTGAGTGATCTTTAGTGGTCACTTGACTTGCACCCCGTCTCGGGGTTGTTCGCCGGCCGGGTGGCCGGTTGCCTTCCGCGCTTCACGGCCACCCGCCGGGCCAGGCCCGGTCTTACGGTCGGCTCCACGCTTGACGGCGGCCCCAACTGGGCCGACGACGCTAGGTGGTTCCTCGTAGCGTGCGAGGTTGATCGCGGCGTTGTCGTCACGTTGGTGCGTGATCGAACAGCCGTCGCATTGCCATTTTTCGTCCCAGCCGATGTCTTGCACATGCCGGCAGGCATGGCAGGTTTTCGACGATGGGAACCAGCGGTCGGCGACCACCAGACTCGATCCGTACCAGCCTGTCTTGTAGGACAGGTGACGGCGCGGGGTTGCCAGGGCTGCATCAGACAGTGCGCGCCGTCTGGCGCGCGCCCCCGGCAGTCCCTTTTGCCGCAGCATTCCCGCCGCATCCAGACCTTCGACAACGATACGGCCGTGGGTTTTGGCCAATCGTGTTGTCAGCACGTGCAGGTGGTGGGTACGGACATCGTTGACCCGACGGTGCAGCCGGGACAGTTCGGTGGTGCGCTCACAGTAGCGGCGTGAGCCTTTCGTGCAGCGTGAGCGTGCGCGGCTGACGCGGCGCAACCCGCGCAACGCAGCATCAAGCGGGCGAGGATTCGGCACTTGTTCAAGCACCGTGCCCTCAGCGTCTGCAACAGTGGCCAAACGCCGCACACCAACGTCGACACCCACCCGTGAATCAGGAAGCGCCACACGCCGCTGTTGGGGGCGTTGGACGAGCACCCGCACGCTCGCATCCAGGCGGGTGCCGTTGCGGCGCACGGTGATCGCCAGCACCCGCGCCCGACCTTTGGCGATGAGCCGCTCAACCCGGCGGGTGTTCTCGTACGTACGGATGGTGCCGATCACCGGCAAGGTGAGGTGGCGGCGGTCGGGCTCCACACGCATCGCACCGGTCGTGAAGCACACGCGATCGGCGTCGCGTCCCTTCTTCTTAAACCGGGGAACGCCTACTGTTTTGCCAGCCCGTTTCCCGGCACGGCAGCTCTGCCAGTTCCAATACGCATCGACCGCGCCCGCGATGCCATCGGCATAGGCCTCTTTCGAGCATTCCGGCCACCACACCTGCCCGGTCTGCGCGTTGACACACACCTGGTCTTTGACCGTGTTCCACCGTTTGCGCAACACCCGCAGCGACGGCTTCGCCGACTCGGTGCCATCCGCGCGCCACGCCTTGATGTCGGCTTTAAGCGCCGTGACGGTCCAGTTGAATGCCTTACGGCGAGCACCAAAATGGCGCGCCAAGCTGGCAGCTTGCGTCTGGGTCGGGTTCAGCGTGAACCGAAACGCCTGCACACACCACCCCTCAGGCACCTTTAAGCGCGCCATCACCTAGCCTCGTGTCCCCCGGCGCGTGCCGCCGCGGCCACGGCACGCGCAGCACGGTTGCCAGCAGCGCGTTTGCCGTAGAGCCGCGCACATATCGACGTCAAGATCTCGGTGATATCGCCCACAACGTCGTCATCGACATCGGCCGAATCGACCACAACCAGCTCACGGCCGTCAGCGGCCAGTACCGCCTGTACACACTCAAAGCCGAACCGCCCCAACCGGTCCCGACGTTTCATCACAATCCGCCTCACCGTCGGATCACCCAGCAGCGTAAGGAACGTGCGGCGGCGCCCGTACAGCGCCGACCCGACTTCAGTAACGACCTTGCCGACGGGTATCTGTTCCGCCGTGGCCCACGCGGTCACGCCTACCACTTGCCGATCCAGATCCACCTTCTGATCAGCCGACGACAACCGCGCACACACCGCCGTCCGCCCCCACCGCCCCGGCTGCCCGGCTGGCTCGTCGACAAGAATCACTCGCCCAACCCTGCGGGCGGGAACCGGCAACCGCCCGACACGCAACCAGCGATACGCAATAACCCGCGCCACACCGTTGCCCTCAGCCCACACCACCAGATTCATACTTCCGTTCCTACAACACACCACCGACAACCAACGACCACCCAAACGCAACAGCTGACAGCCCCTTCCGGGCATCGGCAGCACCGGCCGAAGACTCCACAGCGCGTTAATGCGCCCAGGTGTTTGCAACGGCGGTGTCGAAGGCTGCCGAGAACACGCCCACTGCGGCAATGCGATGTAGGCTTCACGCCCGTGGCTATGGTTCCCGCTCAAACGACCGGCGGCACTGCCCACAAGCGCCGGGAGCGCATAGGAACGATTTACCGTTCGGCCCGGCACATGTGTCAGTATCCTTGACATGGGTCTAGCCGATGACGCCCCGCTGGGCTATCTGCTCTACCGGGTGGGAGCCGTACTGCGGCCAGAGGTTTCCGCTGCGCTCAGTCCACTCGGCCTGACGCTGCCTGAGTTCGTCTGCCTGAGAATGCTTTCGCAGTCACCGGGACTATCCAGCGCCGAATTGGCCCGGCACGCAAGCGTCACACCGCAGGCGATGAACACGGTGTTGCGCAAGCTGGAAGATGCCGGTGCGGTGGCCCGGCCCGCATCGGTGTCTTCCGGGCGTTCGCTACCGGCTACATTGACCGCTCGAGGCCGAGCCCTGGCGAAGCGCGCCGAGGCCGTCGTACGCGCCGCCGATGCCCGCGTCCTGGCCAGGCTGACCGCGCCTCAGCAACGCGAGTTCAAACGAATGCTGGAGAAGCTCGGGTCCGACTAGATCCGGACGCGGGCTACTCGGCGATATTTGGGGCGTGGATCCGGGCCCAGGGCCGGGCCTCTTCGAGTTCGTAAGCCAGCTCCAGCAGCAGCGCCTCGCGCCCGGTATCAGCCGAGAGCATCATGCCCACGGGCATGCCGTCCGCGGATTGAGCCAACGGTAGCGAAATCGCCGGCACCCCCGTGACGTTCTGCACTGGCGTGAACACGACCCAGCTGCTCAGCCGGTCGAGCACCGTCTGATAGTCGGTAGGCGCAAGGTATCCGACCTGCGGAGTGGCCTCCGCGACCGTTGGCGTGAGCAAGACGTCGTAGGTACCGAAGAACCGCACGCTGCGCCGCCGTAGCATGCGCAGACGCATGATCGCCAACGGCAGCCGGTGCAGGTTGCGGCCGGTATGGCGGGCCAGCCCCAAAGTCAGTTCGTCCAGCCGGGTAGGGTCGAACGTCCTGCCGAATGTGCGCCGGCCGCTGCGCACTTGCGCCAGGGCCAAGAACCCCCAATAGAGCACGAAATCGTCCACGAAACTGGCCGGTGCCGGTGGGTGGTCGACGTGTTCTACCCGGTGACCTAGTTCCTCGAGCAGCCCTGCCAACTTCAGCGTCAGCTGCCGCACTTCGGGGCTGGCCTCGCGCAGAACCGAGCGGGTTACTACGGCAATCCTCAGCCGCTGCTTAACGGGGCTTGTGACGTCCCCGACCGGCGGCAGCTGGTGGTTACGCCAAAGGCGCTCGGCCTCGCGGTAGAAGGCTGCGGTGTCGCGTACCGTGCGGGTCAGGACGCCATTGGCGACGATGCCCACCGGCAACCTGCGATACTCCGGCTCCAGCGGCAACCGGCCGCGCGACGGCTTGAGCCCGACCAACCCGTTGCAGGCGGCCGGAATACGGATCGAGCCGCCGCCGTCGTTGGCGTGCGCGATCGGCACCACGCCGGCTGCCACCAAGGCGCCCGATCCCGATGAGGAGGCACCCGCTGTGTAGTCGGTATTCCACGGATTACGGACCGGTCCCAGCCGAGGGTGTTCGGCCACGGCGCTGAAGCCGAATTCCGACAACTGCGTCTTGCCCAGGGACACCAGCCCGGTGCCCAGCACCACCCGGGTTATCTCGCTGTCGGCGACGGCCGCGTATGGTTCCCACGCGTCGGTGCCATGCATCGACGGCTGTCCGGCAACGTCGACGTTGTCCTTGATGAAGGTCGGCACTCCACTGAAGAACGCTTCCTGGCCCGTACCCATCGCGGCCGCGTCTCGCGCCACGTCGAAAGCCGCATACGCCAACGCGTTCAGTGCCGGGTTAACGGCTTCGGCGCGGGCGATGGCGGCCTCGACGACGTCTGCCCGACCCACTCGACCTGATCGGATGGCGTCGGCGAGGGCGACCGCGTCGAGGTCACCAAGGGCATCGTCAACGAAAGCGTGTACGCGCGACATACCCGGCTAAGCCTGGCCCACCTCGAAGCGGACGAACCGTGTCACCGTCACGCCGGCCACGTCGAGCAGGGCCTTGACGGTCTTCTTATTGTCGGACACCGACGCCTGCTCAAGCAGCACCGCATCCTTGAAGAAGCCGTTCAGCCGGCCCTCGACAATCTTGGGCAGCGCCTGCTCCGGCTTGCCCTCGGCCCTTGCCGTCTCCTCGGCGATGCGGCGTTCGCTGGCCACGATGTCTTCAGGCACGTCGTCGCGGGACAGGTACCGCGCCCGCAGCGCGGCGATTTGCAACGCAACGGCGTGCGCGGCGGCCGCGTCGTCGCCGCGGTACTCGACCAGTACACCCACCGCTGGCGGCAGGTCAGCGGAACGTCGATGCAGGTAGGCTTCCACGGTCCCGTCGAAAATCGCCACACGACGCAGCTCGAGCTTCTCGCCGATCTTGGCCGACAGCTCGGCGATCGCCTGCTCGACGGTCTTGTCGCCGATGCTGGCACCCTTGAGCGCGTCGACGTCGGCGGGCTTAGCTGCTGCCGCCGCCGCGACCACTTGGTCGGCCAGCGTTTGGAACTCCGCGTTCTTGGCAACAAAGTCAGTCTCGCAGTTGAGCTCGATCAGCGCGCCGTCCTTGGCCGCCACCAAGCCCTCGGCCGTAGCCCGCTCGGCACGCTTGCCGACATCCTTAGCGCCCTTGATCCGCAGCGCCTCGACGGCCTTGTCGAAGTCCCCGTCGGTTTCGGCCAGCGCGTTCTTACAGGCGAGCATGCCGGCGCCGGTCAGCTCCCTCAGCCGCTTGACGTCAGCGGCAGTGAAGTTCGCCATATCAGCCTTTCCTAGGATGCATCTGTGGTTGGTTCGGTTGCGCCTGCGGGGGCGTCGGTGAGGGCAGTTGTTGACGCGGTTGCTGATGGCGTTGCCGAAGCTGTCGCCGAGGCCAGCAGCTCTTGCTCCCATTCGGCCAGCGGCTCGGCGGCTTCGGCCTCCGGCTTGCCGTCGGCGCGCCCCAGTCCGGCACGGGCCTGCAGGCCCTCGGCGACCGCGGAAGCGATCACCCTAGTCAGCAGCGCGGCCGAGCGGATCGCGTCGTCGTTGCCTGGGATTGGGTAGTCGACCTCGTCGGGGTCGCAGTTCGTGTCAAGGATCGCGATGACCGGGATGCCCAGTTTGCGGGCCTCACCGACGGCAATGTGCTCTTTGTTCGTGTCGACGACCCAGATCGCCGACGGCACCTTGGCCATGTCGCGGATGCCGCCGAGGCTGCGCTCGAGCTTGTTCTTCTCGCGGGTCAATCCCAAGATTTCCTTCTTGGTGCGGCCCTCGAAGCCACCGGTCTGCTCCATCGCCTCAAGCTCCTTGAGGCGTTGCAGCCGCTTATGCACGGTGGAGAAGTTGGTGAGCATGCCTCCCAGCCAGCGCTGGTTCACATACGGCATGCCGACCCGGGTGGCTTCGGCGGCCACCGACTCCTGCGCCTGCTTCTTTGTGCCGACGAAGAGCACCGACCCACCGTGAGCGACGGTCTCTTTCACGAACTCGTACGCCTTATCGATGAAGGTCAACGTCTGCTGCAGGTCGATGATGTAGATGCCGTTGCGGTCGGTGAAGATGAAACGCTTCATCTTGGGATTCCAGCGACGGGTCTGATGCCCGAAGTGGGTGCCGCTGTCAAGCAGCTGCTTCATGGTGACTACGGCCATACCTATGCCTTACTCATGTGTCGGTTGTTCGCCCGGCATCGGCTGAAGCCGGGCCCTGGCGTCTGCCGCGATGCCGGACCCGGGAGGAAATCCCCGAAGGGAACCGCCGCGGGACCGCCCCGGCATGCTGTTGCGGATCCCGGAAAGGCGGGCCGCGGTGCAGACACGCGAAGTCAGCCCGCCGATGCGAGCTGCGCCGAGTAGTTTACACCGACCCAGCTGGTGATTTTCCCGGCAGCGGAATCCACAGCGACGACATTGTCCACAAAACGGGCGGCGGCGATTGGCCAAATCGCCCGCGCGGCGCTGCACTGCAAAGGTACGGAGGGTTCTGAGCCGCAGCGTACTGATCCTTTGCTGGTCGCTGCTTGGTGCGGCGCCGGCCCATGCCGACGACTCCCGGCTGGGCTGGCCGCTGCGGCCGCCGCCGGCGGTAGTCCGGCAGTTCGACGCCGCATCGCCCAATTGGAATCCGGGGCACCGCGGTGTCGACCTGGCCGGGCGCCCCGGTCAGCCGGTTTACGCGGCCGGCAGCGCGACGGTCGTATTCGCCGGGCTGCTCGCGGGACGGCCGGTGGTTTCACTGGCCCACCCGGGTGGGCTACGCACCAGCTACGAGCCGGTAGTCGCCCAGGTCCGGGTCGGTCAGCCGGTGTCGGCGCCCACCGTGATCGGCGCGCTGGCGGCCGGGCACCCCGGGTGCCAGGCCGCCGCCTGTCTGCACTGGGGGGCGATGTGGGGCCCGGCTTCGGGCGCCAACTATGTCGATCCGCTGGGCCTGCTGAAGTCCACACCGATACGGCTCAAGCCGCTATCCAGCGAAGGGCGGACGCTGCATTACCGCCAAGCGGAACCCGTATTTGTGAACGAAGCCGCCGCCGGTGCTCTGGCCGGCGCTGGCCATCGGAAATCCCCGAAGCAGGGCGTTTTCCGCGGTGCCGCGCAGGGCGGTGACATCGTCGCCCGGCAACCGCCAGGCCGCTGGGTTTGCCCATCGAGCGCGGGCGGCCCAATCGGGTGGCACCGACAATGAACCAGCCGAGCTCCCCTTCCCCAAAGCGGCCGATACCGATCCGCCAATGCTTTCTCGGTCTAGTGCCCAGTACCAGTACGGCTGGGGCGTCTGAACCCCGCCAACAGCACCGCCGCCTGCCACACTTGGGCTCGCCCGCGGGCCGGCGAAGATGGTTGGACCCCAGCTGTCAAGCACCGAGGATCCCGAGTCACCGGCGCCGCCCGGGGTGCCCGGGATCGCTTGCTGGGCGAGCGAAGCCTCGAATTGCAGTAGCCCTTCGTCGAAGTAGCTGATGCCCAGCAACCGAACGATCGTCATCCTGTTGTCAGGCGTGAGACCGAGAAGATTCTCCGCGAGCCATTGCTGCAATGCCGAGTACCACGGGATCAGTGACGTCGACGAGAGTTGCTGCAACAGTTGGGGCACCGCGGCGGTGGTGGCCAGCGGTGGGACCGTCGACGATACCGTCGCCGCCGCCTGGCCGGCCAGCGCGGCAGGGCTGGTAGTCACTGGCGCCGCGGTGAACGGGGTCAACTCCGTGGCGATTGCCGCGGAGCCCGCATAGGCGTACATGGCGGCAGCGTCTTGGGCCCACATCTCGGCGTATTGGGCCTCGGTGGCCGCGATCGCCGGGGTGTTCTGCCCGAAAAAGTTGGTCGCGACCAGCGCCACCAACAGCGCGCGGTTGGCAACGACCACCGGCGGGGGCACCGTCATCGCAAACGCCAGCTCATAGGCTGCCGCGGCCGCTCTGGCCTGCATGCCCGCCTGTTCAGCCTGACCGGCGGTGGCGCTGAGCCACGCCACATAAGGCGTGACCGCGGCCACCATCGACGCCGCTGCGGGCCCCGCCCAGTACGCACCGGTCAGCTCCGAGATAGCCAACCGGTAGCCGCCGGCGGCCAAGCCCAATTCAGCCGCCAAACTATCCCAGGCCGCCGCGGCGGCCATCATGGGCCCCGATCCCGGACCTGCGTACATTCGACCGGAGTTGATCTCGGGCGGCAACACCCCAAAGTCCAACGCCCATCCCTCCCTAGCCGGCCGGGATCACGGCGTGGTTACGCGCCCCACCCGAATAGGCAGTGGTACGTGATGCGGTCACGAACTGGTCTTGAATCGCCAGCCTCAGGTCGCTGATCGCTGACAGCGGCCCCGGTCGTCGAACAAGCCAGTCCATCCTGTGCCCTCATCCCTGATAGCTGGATTTTGGCGGCTTGACATCGGCCGCACCAGCGTTTCTGGGTAAGTGCTTACAAACGAGACGCATTTGCTGTGACCGGAGCCGAATGTTTGATTCCCGGCCAGCTACCGTTCACCTGAAGGAAGTCGGCGCGTTACCCACAGCTCGATATTCGGGGTCCTGCCGGCCCGAACCGCCACCGCACAATCGATGCCGGCTTCGCGGCTACCGTCGACTCCATGACCGTTGCCAGCACCGCTCACCATACACGTCGGCTACGTTTCGGGTTGGCGGCACCGTTGCCCCGCGCGGGCACCCAGATGCGCGCCTTCGCGCAGGCTGTCGAGGCCGCCGGGTTCGACGTGCTGGCCTTCCCGGACCACCTGGTGCCTTCGGTTTCGCCGTTCGCAGGCGCGACCGCCGCGGCGATGGCCACGCAACGACTGCACACCGGCACATTGGTGCTCAACAACGACTTTCGCCATCCCGTGGACACCGCTCGAGAGGCGGCCGGTGTGGCAACCCTCGCCGAAGGCCGCTTCGAACTGGGACTGGGCGCCGGACACCGGAGGTCCGAATACGACGCCGCCGGCATTACCTTCGATTCCGGGGCAACACGGGTGGCGCGGCTCATCGAATCGGCGCACCTGATCCGTGCGCTGCTGGACGCGGAGCCCGTCGACTTCGACGGGCAGCATTACCGGGTGCACGCCGAAGCGGGCTCACTGGTGGCACCGCCGAAGGTCCGGGTCCCCCTGCTAGTGGGCGGCAACGGGACCGAGGTGCTGCGGCTGGGCGGACGCATCGCCGACATTGTCGGCCTGGCCGGGATCAGCCACAACCGCGACGCCACCCAGGTCCGGTTCACCCACTTCGACGCCGACGGCCTGGCCGACCGGATCGCCGTGGTACGTCACGCGGCCGGCGATCGCTTCGAAGCCATTGAGCTCAACGCGCTGATCCAGGCGGTGGTCTGCACCAACGACCGAAACGCGGCGGCCGCCGAACTGGCCGCCACCTTGGGCGGGATCACGCCCGAGCAGGTCCTCGAGTCGCCGTTTCTGCTGCTCGGTACCCACGAGCAGATGGCCGAGGCTCTCGCCGCGCGGCAGCGGCGGTTCGGTGTCAGCTATTGGACGGTGTTCGACGAGTGGGCTGGCCGCGCGTCGGCAATGCGCGACATCGCCGAGGTCATCGCGCTCCTGCGCTACGGCTAGGCCCGCGGATGGGCCCGCTCGTGCACCGCCCGCAACCGGGCGACCGCGACGTGGGTGTACAGCTGCGTGGTCGCCAGGCTGGAATGACCGAGCAGCTCCTGGACCACCCGCAGGTCGGCGCCACCTTCCAGCAGGTGGGTCGCCGCGCTGTGCCGCAGCCCGTGCGGCCCCATATCGGGTGCGCCGTCCACCGCGGCCACGGTCTGGTGCACCGCAGTGCGTGCTTGCCGCACGTCAAGGCGCCGGCCCCGGGCACCCAGCAGCAGCGCGTGCCCGGACTCCGCGGTGACCAGCGCGCGACGGCCGTCGACCAGCCAGGCGTGCAGCGCATCGGCGGCTGGCTGCCCGAACGGGACGGTGCGCTGCTTGTTGCCCTTGCCGAGCACCCGAACCAACCGATGGCCGGTGTCGATGTCGTCGACGTCCAGGCCGCACAGCTCGCTGACCCGGATACCGGTGGCGTACAACAGCTCGACGATCAACCGGTCCCGCAGCGCTAGCGGATCACCTTGCTCTGCACCAGATTCGGCAGCCGCCATGGCGCGCAGCGCCTGATCCTGACGCAGCACCGCCGGCAAGGTGCGACGGGCCTTCGGCACCTGTAGCCGGGCCGCAGGATCACCGGCCAGTAGCCCGCGCCGCACCGCCCAGGCGGTGAATGCCTTAACCGCCGAAGTGCGCCGCGCCAGCGTCGTGCGGGCGGCGCCCGCTCCCGCCGTCGCGGCCAGCCAAGACCGCAGGACCGAAAGGGTTAGTGCGTCCAGACTCGATCCGCGATCGGCGAGAAACGCGAAGAGCGATCTTAGATCGCCCAGGTAGGCACGACGGGTGTGCACCGACCGACCGCATTGCAGGGCAAGGTATTCGTCGAACTCGTCAAGGATCGCCTGCACTCCCCCACAGTCGCAGGCATGACGTCTCGAGCCCGAGTCGACGCGCCGCACCGTGTCCGGGGTGAGATCTTTCGGCCTGGGATAGCCGACCTAGTGAGTCCCGGCCTCCGCCTCAGCCAGTTCTTTCTTCCATTTGCGGAACATCTCCTCGGTGCGTCCGCGCCGCCAGTAACCGGAGATCGACGACGCCCATTTGGCATCCACACCGCGCTCGTTGCGAACGTATGGCCGCAAGTTATGCATGACGGCTTGCGCCTCACCGTGAATAAAGACGTGGACCTGTCCCGGCAGCCACGCGGTGGTGGTGACCGCCTCGATCAGCGGCGCGTGATCACCGGCGCGGTCCTCGGGAACCAGATCGGCGCGCCCGCCGCGATAGACCCAGTTCACCTCGACGGCATCCGGCGCGGTCAGGCCGATCTCGTCGTCCGGGCCGGCAACTTCGATGAATGCCCTACCGATTGCGTCGGGGGGCAACGCTTCCAGCGCGGCGGCGATGGCGGGGATCGCCGATTCGTCACCCGCCAGCAAATGCCAGTCGGCGGCTGGGTCGGGGGCGTACGCGCCGCCGGGGCCCATCAGGTAGATCGGTTGCCCACGCTGGGCCCCAGCCGCCCACGGACCGGCTACCCCGTGCTCACCGTGCAGCACGATGTCCACGGCGATCTCGCGGGCCGCGGCGTCGACATGACGAACGGTCATGGTGCGCACCGGCGGCCGCTTCGCGGTGGGCAGGTCGGCGAAGCTGTCCAGGGTCAGCGGCCGGGGCAACCGCCCGACATCGACATCGTCGTCGACGAACACCAGCTTGATGTAAGAGTCGGTGAAGTCGCTGGGGACGAATGTGTCGAAGCCGCTGCCGCCGAGCACTACCCGGACCATGTGCGGCGCGAGGTGTCGGGTAGCGACAACCTCAAAGGCGTGCAATGGTCGACCCGCCACATGTCCTCCTGTCCAGACCCGACCCGCGTCGACTATACGAGCCGGGCCGCTGCACCCTTGGCCGCGGCCTGACCGGCACCGGCGCGCAATATTCGCCACCGCCCGTCGCGACACTCGGCCAACCCGGCGACCTCGAGGATTGCCAGCGGACCTAGCACCTGCGCGGGCAGCAGCCCGGAGCCGACAGCGATCTCATCAATGGTAGCGGCGCCGCGGCCCGGCAGGGCCTCGTACACTTGGCGTTCGGCTTCGCTTAGCACGTCGAGCGCTGCGCCGGGCCGCGGTTCATCACCGGCCAACTCACCGATGTGACCGACGAACTCGACGATATCGTCGGCCCGGGTGACCAACTCCGCGCCATGGCGAAGCAGCGTATGACAGCCCGCCGATGCCGAGGATGTCACCGGGCCGGGCACCGCTGCCACCACCCGGCCCAATGCCCGCGCCCAGGCAGCGGTGTTGGCGGCGCCGCTGCGCAGGCCCGCTTCCACCACTACCGCCGCCCTCGCGACCGCGGCCACCAACCGGTTGCGGGTTAGGAACCGGTGCCGGGCCGGACGGACACCGGGCGGGTATTCGGTGAACAGCACCCCATGTTGGGCAATGCGATGTAGCAACGCCGAATGGCCCGCCGGATACGGGATGTCAAATCCGCCGGCCAGTACGGCCACGGTGATGCCCTCGGAATCCAGCGCCGCGCGGTGAGCCGCACCGTCGATCCCGTAGGCGCCACCGGAGACGACCGCGACGTCGCGCTCTGCCAACCCGGCGGCCAGATCGGCCGCGACATGCTCGCCGTAGGCCGTCGCAGCCCGGGTTCCAACGACGGCGGCCGCACGTGGTGCCACTTCGTCCAGGCGCGCGGGGCCCAGGGCCCACAACACCAGCGGCGAGTGGCCGCACGGCCTTGCCCGGGCTCCGGCGCCACTGAAAGCGGCGAACGCCAGCACCGGCCACTCGTCGTCGTCGGGAGTGATCAGACGCCCACCGCGGCGCATGAGTAGCTCGAGATCGTCTGCGGCCCGGTCTATTTCGCGTCGGGCACCGGTGTGCTGCGCCAGCTCGTTACCGACCTGCCCGCGGCGCACCCGGTCGGCGGCCTCCACGGGGCCCACACATCGCACCAGCGCGGCCAGCTGGGCGCACGGCGGTTCGGCCACCCGGGACAGATAGGCCCACGCCCGCGCCGTCGGATCGATCATCGTCGTGCTCCGGTTTGCCGGAAGCTCAGGGCGGCGGCGACCTCGTCGATGCCTGGCGATGTGCGACCGGCCAAGTCGGCCAAACTCCAGGCCACCCGCAAGGTGCGATCCACACCGCGGATGCTGAGTAGCCCGCGGTCCAGCGCGGTGCGCAACGGGAGCATCGCGGCGCTGCTGGGCCGAAACTTGCGGCGCAACAGCGGCCCGCTGACTTCGGCGTTGGTCCGGAACCCATGTGGCCGCCATCGTTGCGCGGCCGCCTCCCGGGCCAGCGCCACCCGCTGGCGAACCTGCGACGTCGACTCGCCGTCCGCGGCCGAGAACGCCCCGGCCCGAAGCCGATGCATCTGCACCCGTAGGTCCACCCGATCCAGCAACGGCCCAGACAGTTTGCCCAGATACCGTCGTTTGGTAGCCGCCGCACAGATGCAATCCTGTGGATCGGCGGGCGCGCACGGGCACGGGTTGGCGGCTAGCACGAGCTGAAAC
Organism: Mycobacterium tuberculosis H37Rv; assembly: GCF_000195955.2. Classification (GTDB taxonomy): domain Bacteria; phylum Actinomycetota; class Actinomycetes; order Mycobacteriales; family Mycobacteriaceae; genus Mycobacterium; species Mycobacterium tuberculosis. Next base: position 3,206,924 of record NC_000962.3, read on the forward strand.
CGTGCCGGGTAGCACGCCACCCCGTCACGGCGCGCTAGGCGGATTTCACCGTCCTCCAACGGTGTTCGCAATGCTTCCAGCGCGCTAAGGCTGATCTCGGCGCACTCGTCCAGGAACAACACCCCGCGATGCGCCCTGCTGACCGCCCCTGGGCGAGCCATCCCCGATCCCCCGCCGACAAGCGCCGCAACGCTGGAACTGTGGTGCGGCGCCACGAACGGCGGCCGGGTAATCAACGGTGTGTCCCCCGACAGCAGGCCAGCCACCGAGTGGATCGCGGTCACCTCCAACGACTCGCTGCCCGACAGCGACGGCAACAGCCCCGGAAGACGTTGCGCCAGCATTGTTTTGCCGACACCCGGTGGACCAGTCAGCATGAGGTGATGCGCCCCGGCGGCGGCCACCTCGACGGCGAACCGTGCTTGGGACTGGCCCACCACATCGGCGAGGTCCGCCGCAGACTCGGGGGTGGTGTCGGCCGTGGTGATCCGCCCGGCCAAGCCGGTGGACCCGCGTAGCCAGCTCTGCAACTGCCCCAGCGTGCGAACACCCCGGACGTCGATTCCGTCCACCAGGCTGGCCTCGGGCAGGTTGTCGGCCGGAACGACGACGGCCGGCCAACCGTCACGTTTGGCTGCCAGCACGGCGGGCAACACCCCACGCACCGGACGCACCCGTCCGTCCAGCGACAATTCACCCAGCAGCAGCGTGTTCTCCAGACGTTCCCACGGCTTCTTTTGTTGCGCCGACAACACCGCCGCGGCCAGGGCGATGTCGTAGACCGAGCCCATTTTCGGCAGCGTCGCCGGCGACAGCGCGAGCGTGAGCCTGGCCATCGGCCAGCTGTTTCCGCAATTGGTGACCGCCGCGCGGACCCGGTCGCGGGACTCCTGCAATGCAGCATCGGGCAGACCCACCAGATGCACACCCGGCAACCCTGAGGTGATGTCGGCTTCGATTTCCACGATCTCGCCGTCCAGCCCCCGCACCGCGACCGAGAACGCACGCCCCAGCGCCATCAGCCGATCCCCTGCAGGTGGGTGAGCTCTGGGGTGCGGCCTGAATTCTTGGGGCCGACTCGCACGCCGATCACATCGATGCGCACCGCAGCCCAGCGCTCTTCCTGGTCGGCCAGCCACAGCCCGGCCAGGCGACGCAGGCGGCGAACCTTGCGCTCGGTCACCGCGTGCGCGAGCCCCCCATAACCGTCGCCGGTGCGGGTCTTGACCTCGACGAACACCACCGTGCGGGTGGCAGCGTCGCAGGCGATCACGTCCAGCTCGCCGTAGCGGCAACGCCAGTTGCGGTTCAAGATCCGCAACCCCATGCTGGTCAGGTAGTCCACCGCTAGGGCCTCGCCCATCGCTCCCAGCTGAACCCGAGTCATCGTCTTCAGGGTTGTCATGCGGCCAACCTGCACGCTGGCCCCGACATCACCTGCCACGAATCGCGTCTCACCGATGCCGCGACGACCAGTTATCCCCAGTCGCGGCCCTGTCCACAGCCCCAGTACTGCGCGGGATCACGACACCGCGTCCTTGTCATCATCGTCTCCGTCACATAGCAACTTCTCGGGTCCCGGCTACTCGCAACGCACCGCAGGCGGCACACGCCGATCCAGCAACATCATGTTCGGCGCCGGAAGAGTCCCGTTAGGTGATTCGGTCCGCTCTGGTGTAGACGTTCATCGAGTCCCCCCGCAGGAAAGCCACCAGCGTGATCCCGGACGCGTCGGCCAACGAAACCGCCAGCGACGACGGCGCGGATACCGCGGCCAGCACCGGAATCCCAGCCATCAGCGCCTTTTGGGTCAACTCGAACGACGCCCGCCCGCTGACCAACAACACCGAGGCGCCAAGCGGTATTCGGTCACGCTCGAAAGCCCAGCCGATGACCTTGTCGACCGCATTGTGCCGGCCGATATCCTCACGCACGGCAAGCATGGCGCCGTCCACCCCGAATAGTGCCGCAGCGTGCAGCCCACCGGTTCTCGCGAAAACCTTTTGCGCGCGCCGAAGTTGGTCCGGCATCGCCTTGAGAGTGTCGGCGGCGACGGTAGCGGGATCGCCGCCCGGTGCGAATCGGCTGACCTGGCTCACCGCCTGAAGCGACGCCTTACCACAGACTCCGCACGACGAGGTGGTGTAGAAGGTGCGGGTGACATCGACATCGGGCGGCTTGACGCCGGGCGCCAGAGCCACATCCAAAACGTTGTACGTGCTGGCCCCTGTGGCATTGCCCTCGACGCGCCTGCCACAGTAGCTAACGGTCAGCACGTCTTCGCGGTGCGCAACCACCCCTTCGGCAAGCAGAAAGCCTTGCACCAGTTCGAAATCCGATCCTGGCGTGCGCATGGTCACGGTAACCGGCGTCCCATTGACGCGGATCTCCAGCGGCTCCTCGACGGCCAAGGTTTCCGGCCGGGTGATCACCTGATCGGCGCTGAGATGCCTGACCCGCCGATGCGCCGTTGCGTACCCCACTAGGCCGTTGGCTCCAATCGCACGATGATCGCCTTCGACACCGGGGTGTTCGATTGGGCCGCGGTATGGTCGAGCGGAACCAGCGGATTGGTCTCCGGGTAGTAGGCCGCAGCATTGCCGACCGGCGTCGAATATGCCACCACCAGAAAGTCTTTTGCCCGCCGTTCTTGCAGACCGCCTTGGCCGTCGGTCCACTCCGACACCAGGTCGACACGGTCACCCGCCGTCAAACCGAACGTTTCGATGTCGGCCGGGTTGATGAACACCACCCGGCGTCCGCCCTTCACGCCGCGATATCGGTCGTCGAGCCCGTAGATCGTGGTGTTGTACTGGTCATGGCTGCGTAGGGTCTGTAGCACCAGCCGGCCGGGCGGCACCGGCACCCACTGCAACGGATTGACCGCGAAGTTAGCTTTGCCTGTGCTGGTACGGAATTCGCGCGCATCGCGCGGCGGGTGCGGCAATTGGAATCCGTCGGGCACACGCACCTTGTGGTTGTAGTCGTCACAGCCGGGCACCACCGCGGCGATGGCGTCACGGATGGTGTCGTAGTCATCTGCGAACCGTTCCCATGGCACCGGATGTCCGGGGCCGAACAAGGCGCGGGCCAGCTGGCAGATGATCTGCACCTCGCTGCGCACCTGATCGCTGGGCGGGTGCAGGCTACCACGCGACAGATGCACCATCGACATCGAATCCTCAACCGACACCAATTGTTTGCGACCATTGCGGGTATCGCGATCGGTCCGACCCAGCGTCGGCAGGATCAGCGCGGTGGCGCCGTGGACAAGGTGGCTGCGGTTGAGCTTGGTCGAGACTTGCACAGTCAGCGCGCACCTGCGCAAGGCCGCCTCGGTGACGGCGGTGTCGGGGGTGGCCGACGCGAAGTTTCCGCCCATGCCCATGAAGACGCTGACCCGACCGTCGCGCATGGCCCGGATTGCGGCCACGGTGTCAAAGCCGTGCGCTCGGGGGCTGGTAATGCCGAACTCACGATCCAGCGCCGCCAGGAACTGCTCGGGCATCTTCTCCCAGATCCCCATCGTGCGGTCCCCTTGTACGTTGGAATGCCCGCGCACCGGGCACACCCCCGCGCCGGGTTTGCCGATCATGCCCCGCAGCAGCAGCACGTTGGTGACCTCACCGATGGTGGCCACGGCGTGGGCGTGTTGGGTCAAGCCCATAGCCCAGCAGATGACCGTGCGCTGCGACGCCATCAACATCGCGGCGACCCGCTGAAGTTGCGCGAGTTCGATGCCGGTGGCGTCCATCACGGTGTCCAAGCCGACCTGCAGAGTCCGGCGGCGGTACCCGTCGAATCCGGCACAATGGTTGTCGACGAACGACCGGTCGACAACGCTGCCGGGGACCCTCTCCTCGGCCTCCAACAACAACCTGCCTAACCCGGCGAACAATGCCATGTCCCCGCCGAGGCGGATCTGCACGAACTCGTCGGCGATCGGGATACCATGTCCCACAACCCCGTTCACCTTCTGCGGATCTTTGAACCGAATCAACCCGGCCTCGGGCAGCGGGTTCACGGCGATGATCTTGGCGCCGTTGGCCTTCGCTTTCCCCAGCACCGACAGCATGCGGGGATGATTGGTACCGGGGTTTTGTCCGGCGATCACGATCAGGTCGGCGTGCTCGACGTCACCGATGGTCACCGAGCCTTTTCCGATTCCGATCGAGTCGGTCAGCGCCGCACCCGAGGACTCGTGGCACATGTTGGAGCAGTCGGGCAGGTTGTTGGTGCCGAAAGAGCGCACGAGCAGCTGGTAACAGAACGCCGCTTCGTTGCTGGTGCGCCCCGATGTGTAGAACACGGCCCGGTCGGGACTGTCCAACCCGTTGAGCTGCTCGGCGATCAGCTGATAAGCGGCATCCCAGCTGATGGGCCGGTAGTGGTCATCACCGGGGCGCAAGACCATCGGGTGGGCGAGCCGGCCTTGCTGGGACAGCCAATATTCGGGCTTCGCGGACAGCTCCGCCACCGAGTGCCGAGCGAAGAACTCCGCAGTGACGGTACGCTTGGTGGCCTCTTCGGCGACTGCCTTGGCGCCGTTCTCGCAGAACTCGGCCAGCTTGCGTCCGCCGGGCTCCTCCGGCCACGCGCAGCCTGGGCAGTCGAAGCCGTTACGCTGATTCAACCGAGCCAGCGCCGCCGCGGTGCGCAGCGCGCCCATCTGCTGCATCCCCCGCTGCAGCGATACCATCACCGCCCGCACGCCCGCGGCCTCGCGTTTGCGCGGCGCCACCGTTACCGCCTGCTCGTCATAGTCGGCGAGGACGTCGCGAGACGCCGCCGACCGCTGCCACCTCACCGCCTCAACGTACATCCACGACCGACCGACTGCCGCACACAGCCGATTGACGTGTGACGGCGCTTGGGGCAGCTATTCCGGCAGGCGCAGCTCGGGTTTTTCGACTTCCTCGATGTTGACGTCCTTGAACGTGACCACCCGCACCTGTTTGACGAACCGTGCCGGCCGGTACATGTCCCACACCCAGGCGTCAGCCAGCCGCAGCTCGAAGTACACCTCACCGTCGGTATTCCGCGGCACCATCTCCACACTGTTTGCCAAATAGAAACGTCGCTCGGTTTCTACGACGTAGCTGAACTGGCCGACGATGTCCTTGTATTCGCGATACAGCGAGAGCTCCATCTCGGTTTCATACTTTTCGAGATCCTCTGCACTCATCTGCTCAGACGTCCTTCTCCCTGCCGGTTCCCCGGCTTCCCCGCTCAGTGCCCCTAAGTGCCCTGAGCGCGACCCGTGGCCCGCATTGTCGCTGGGTGGGAACTCTTGCTCCATCTTCCCTCACCCGTCTGTGCCGTCCCGTCCCGAGGGTCGGGTTGGCCGTCGGCGACCTCTGCGGTGTTCGACCCACTCGCCACCCGGCGAACATTGATGAACGAGTAACGGTGCTGCGGGCAGGGTCCCAATCGGGCCAGCGCCCGGCTGTGCGCCGGGGTGCTGTAACCCTTGTGCTCCGCGAAACCGTACCCGGGGTGATCGGCGTCCAACGCAACCATCACGCGGTCCCGGCTGACCTTGGCGAGCACGCTAGCCGCGGCGATGCAGGCGGCTGCCGCGTCGCCACCGATCACCGGCAACGACGGCATCGGCAGTCCTGGCACGCGAAAGCCGTCGCTGAGCACATAACCGGGCCGCACCGCCAGACCGGCCACCGCGCGCCGCATACCTTCGATATTGGCCACGTGCACGCCGCGGCGGTCGACCTCGGCCGACGGGATGAACACCACGTGATAGGCCACCGCATACCGGCAGATCAGCGGGAACAGCTTCTCCCGCGCTTGCTCGCTGAGCTTCTTCGAATCATCAAGGGCGGCAAGACTTGCTATCCGCCCGGGGCCAAGCACGCAGGCCGCGACCACCAACGGGCCAGCGCAGGCGCCGCGACCCACTTCGTCGACCCCGGCCACCGGCCCCAGACCACCACGATGCAGCGCGGACTCCAGGGTGCGCATTCCCCGCAAACCCCCAGATTTACGGATCACCGTCCGCGGTGGCCAGGTCTTGGTCATATTCCAGCCATGGCTACCGACCTTGCTGGGGATTCACCGAACGCACAACACCCCAACGCGACGGCGGCCACACGATCAACCTGGCCTTACCGATGACGTTGGCCACCGGCACGGTCCCCGGTAGCGGATCGTCAGTACATAGCAACGGGCAGTGAGCGCGGGAATCCGCCGAATGGGTGCGGTTGTCGCCCATCACCCAGACACGCCCGGGCGGGACGGTGACCGGCCCGAACTCGCTGCCCAGGCACGGGTATATCGACGGGTCGGCCATCATGGTGGCCGGATCCAGGTATGGCTCCTTCAGTGGCCTGCCGTTGACCGTCAGGCCGGTGTCGGACCGGCATTGAACCGTCTGTCCGCCGACCGCGATGACACGCTTGACCAGGTCGTTCTCGTCGGGAGGCACGAAACCGATGAACGACAACGCGTTCTGCACCCAGCGCACGGCGACGTTGTGCGAACGGATCGACTTGTAACCAACGTTCCACGACGGCGGTCCCCTGAAGACGATGACGTCGCCAGGTTGCGGTGAGCCGAAGCGGTAGCTGAGTTTGTCCACCATGATGCGGTCGCCGACGCACGTCGAACACCCGTGCAACGTGGGTTCCATCGATTCCGACGGAATCAGATAAGGGCGCGCGACAAACGTCAGCATGACGTAGTAGAGCACCACAGCAATCACCGCCAGCACCGCGAACTCCCGCAGCGTTGATCGCTTCGCGGGCCGCGGCTCGTCCGTTTTGGCCGCCTTGGAGTCGCCTTCGGAGTCCGCATCCGGGGCTGCGTCGAACGGGGCTGCGTCGAAGACCTGGCCGGCAATGTCCGGGTCCCGGGAGGAGAGCTCCGGCTCTGCCGGACCCGGCTGGCGCTCCGATGGGGAGTCCGTGGTTTCGGTCACGAGATCAGCGTAGCCAGCGCAGGTGGCGGCTTTCGAACATCGCCGAGACGTTCCCGGTCAGCGCTTCTCCTTGATCTTGGCCTTCTTTCCGCGCAGTTCGCGCAGGTAGTACAGCTTGGCGCGGCGAACATCGCCACGGGTCACCACCTCGATATGGTCGATGTTCGGCGAGTGCACGGGGAAGGTCCGTTCGACGCCGACGCCGTAGCTCTCCTTGCGCACCGTGAACGTCTCGCGGATGCCCCCGCCCTGCCGGCGGATCACCACGCCCTTGAACACCTGGAGACGTTCCTTGGCGCCCTCGATCACCTTGACATGCACGTTGATGGTGTCGCCCGGGTTGAACGCCGGGATGTCGTCGCGCAACGACGGCTTGTCGACGAAGTCCAGCCGGTTCATTGGAAATGACCATCCTTGGGGTCGCGGCGTGGTTACCCCCCACACGCAGCGTGCGGTGGTCACCAAGCCGGTGGGTTCGGGCTTATTGGTGCATCTCGCAGCAGGCGGCACGCAACCCGGCCGACCACCGCGACAGACAACTGCTCAATTGTGCCAGACGGTACGCATGCAGTGAAATCACAGGAAATCTCCGGTGGTTCGCGGCCGTCGAAAAGCGCCCGCAAATGGTACACATGACTTACATATGACTAGGGTCAAACCGCGCGTGTGGAAACCCGAAGCTTGGCGTGACACCCAACAGAGGGCACTTAAGAGGGCAATGCGGCCGCCTACCTGCACGTTTTCGCGATGTCAGAGGATGCCGAGGGAGAACAATGCGAGCACGGCCGCTGACGTTGCTCACCGCTTTGGCGGCGGTGACATTGGTGGTGGTTGCGGGCTGCGAGGCCCGAGTCGAGGCCGAAGCATATAGCGCGGCCGACCGCATTTCGTCTCGACCGCAAGCGCGACCTCAGCCGCAGCCGGTGGAGCTACTGCTGCGCGCCATCACGCCGCCTAGGGCTCCGGCGGCGTCGCCGAACGTCGGGTTTGGCGAACTGCCTACCCGGGTCCGGCAGGCAACCGATGAGGCCGCCGCCATGGGCGCCACCCTCTCGGTGGCGGTGCTCGATCGCGCTACTGGCCAGCTGGTCTCCAACGGCAACACGCAGATTATCGCTACCGCGTCGGTGGCCAAGCTGTTCATCGCCGACGATCTGCTGCTGGCCGAGGCCGAGGGCAAAGTCACATTGTCCCCAGAGGACCATCATGCGTTGGACGTCATGCTGCAGTCATCCGACGATGGTGCGGCCGAGCGATTCTGGAGTCAGGACGGCGGCAATGCCGTCGTCACTCAAGTCGCGCGCCGATATGGGCTCAGGTCGACCGCGCCTCCCAGCGACGGGCGCTGGTGGAACACAATCAGCTCCGCGCCAGACCTGATCCGCTACTACGACATGCTGCTCGACGGGTCCGGCGGCCTACCACTGGATCGGGCCGCCGTCATCATCGCCGACCTGGCCCAGTCCACACCGACCGGGATCGACGGCTACCCGCAGCGGTTCGGCATCCCCGACGGTTTGTACGCCGAACCGGTCGCAGTCAAACAGGGCTGGATGTGCTGTATCGGCAGCAGCTGGATGCATCTGTCCACCGGGGTGATCGGCCCGGAACGCCGCTACATCATGGTGATCGAGTCACTGCAGCCCGCCGACGACGCCACCGCTCGAGCAACCATCACGCAAGCCGTCAGAACGATGTTTCCCAACGGCCGGATCTGACGCTCGTCCGGTCGCCTCACCGGCGCGAGCAGACGCAAAAGCCACCGCACGTTCGGCGTGTCGGGGGATTTCGCGTCTGCTCGCCAGCGGGGCTAGTCGGGGTGGGACAGGTCGGGGCGTCGTTCGCGGGTGCGCTGCAGCGAGACCTCTCTGCGCCAGGCGGCAATTCGGGCATGGTCGCCGGAGAGTAGGACCTCGGGTACATCGAGGCCACGCCAGCTCGCCGGCCGGGTGTAGCTCGGACCCTCAAGGAGCCCGTCCAGGCCCGTTGAGTGCGAATCATCTTGGTGGGAAGCGGGATTGCCGAGAACACCGGCCAACAGTCGCAGCACGGCTTCGACCATCACCACGGCCGCCGACTCCCCGCCGGGCAATACGTAGTCGCCGATCGAGACTTCTTCGACGCGCATTCGCCGGGCGGCATCCTGCACGACCCGCTGGTCGATGCCTTCGTAGCGGCCGCAGGCGAACACCAGATGGCTCTCGGTGGTCCAGCGCTGGGCGGTGGCCTGGGTAAACAACACACCGGCGGGCGTGGGAACAATCAACAACGTTTCGCTGGAACAAATTTCGTCAAGCGCTTCACCCCACACCGGCGCCTTCATCACCATTCCCGGGCCGCCGCCGTAGGGTGCGTCGTCCACCGAGTGATGCACATCGTGGGTCCAGCGCCGCAGGTCGTGCACGTTAAGGTCGACCAGGCCCGATTCGATCGCCTTGCCCGGCAACGACTGTCGCAACGGGTCCAGGCAGGCGGGGAAGATCGTCACGATATCGATGCGCACGCCTTACTCCAGATTCAGCAAGCCATGGGGCGGATCAATCTCAACGATGCCGTCGTCCAATGACACCGACGTGACGATGGCACGCACAAACGGCACCAAAACCTCATCGGAATCACGCTTGACCGCCAGCAACTCACCAGCGGCGGTGTGCACCACTTCGGTGACGACACCAACACCCTCCCCCGTCGCCGTCTGGACCATAAGCCCCACCAGCTGGTGATCGTAATAGGTGTCCGGCTCGTCGATCGGGGGCAAGTCATCGGCGTCGATCACGAACAAGCTGCCGCGCAACGCATCGGCTGCGTCTCGATCGGCCACTCCAGCGAGTCGCACCAACAGGCGGCCGCCGTGCTGCCGCACACTTTCGATGACGTAACTCACCGCACTGCCCTCGGCACCACCGTCAAAAGGCCCCTTAGCGCGCAACCTGGTACCCGGCGCAAACCGGTCAGCTGGGTCGTCGGTGCGGATCTCGACGACGACCTCGCCGGTGACACCGTGCGACTTCACCACCCGCCCGACTACCAGCTCCATGAGCGGGGCTCCGCTACTGGTCGGTGTCCACCACGTCGACGCGGATACCGCGGCCACCGATACCGGCTACCAGAGTGCGCAATGCGGTAGCGGTGCGTCCCCCACGACCGATCACCTTGCCCAGGTCGTCTGGATGAACGTGGACTTCGACGGTGCGCCCCCGCCGACTGGTTATCAGGTCTACCCGGACATCGTCAGGATTGTCGACGATCCCACGGACCAGATGCTCAACAGCGTCAACGACGACGGCGCTCATTTCCCCGTCAGCTTTCCGCCGTCAGCTCGGCCTGCTCGCCACCCAGCGCCGGCGTGTCCGGCTGCTCAGGCTGCGGCGCTGGCTCAGCAGCCTTGGCAGCCTTTTTGGCCGGCGACTTCTTCTTCGGTTTGGTGGCCTCGGTGGTAGGACCACCGTCGGCGGCGGCCAACGCGGCGTTGAACACCTCGAGCTTGCTGGGCTTGGGTGCGGCGACCTTCAACCGGCCCTGAGCGCCAGGTAGGCCCTTAAACTTCTGCCAATCCCCGGTGATCTTCAGCAGCTTGAGGACGGGCTCGGTGGGCTGAGCACCCACCGAGAGCCAGTACTGGGCACGCTCGGAGTTGATCTCGATGAGACTCGGCTCTTCTTTGGGGTGGTACCGGCCGATTACCTCGATCGCTCGGCCGTCGCGGCGGGTGCGCGCATCGGCGACGGCGACGCGGTACTGAGGATTGCGGATCTTGCCAAGCCGAGTGAGCTTGATCTTCACAGCCATGATTGAGCGCTCCTATTGGTGTCACGCTGCAATTCAGCGACCCGGGCGGGATGCCCGGATCCGGTTTTGCCTCGCGTGTATGACCACCGGGCGGCAACCCCGAACAGGACAAGTCGTCGCGCGGTGGACAGCCGCCAATTGTGCCAGAACGTGATGCTGGGGCAGTAATTCGCCCAGCGGGCTTCACATCATTTTCTGGAAGCACTTGGTTTCGACCCGCCTGATGATCCGCCAGCCATCGGGGGTGCGCACGAAATCGTCGTCGTACCACAGTCCACAGAACAGCACTTGCTGCCGGTCGCCGGCGAACACCATCGGGTTGAAGCAGATCACCCGCGACGACGCGGTATCGCCGTCGACACGGACCGAGAAGTTGCCCAACATGTGCGCATATACCGGGAAGTTTCCCAGCACCTGCGACAGCCATTGCTTGATCTTCGGATACCTGCCGTCGATGCCACCTAGCGCGCGATAGTCGATATAGGCGTCGGGGGTGAACACCCGGTCAAGATCGTCGAATCGGCGCTGGTCAATCGCGCTGGAGTAGTCCACCAGCAACTGCTGGATTTCCAACCGGTCGGAAATTTCGGCCACGCTCAACATGCTCCGATCCAACACCGCACACATCGGCCGGACAGCCCCCGACCAGCCCGAGAATAGGCCTACCGGAGCCCTGGAAGTTAAACTCTGCGCCCATGCGAAAGCTCATGACCGCGACCGCCGCGCTCTGTGCCTGCGCAGTCACCGTCAGTGCGGGTGCCGCGTGGGCCGATGCCGACGTGCAGCCGGCCGGCTCCGTGCCGATCCCCGATGGCCCGGCTCAGACCTGGATCGTGGCCGACCTCGATAGCGGTCAGGTGCTAGCCGGCCGCGACCAAAACGTGGCCCATCCGCCCGCGAGCACCATCAAGGTGCTGTTGGCGCTGGTGGCACTCGACGAGCTGGACCTGAACTCCACGGTCGTCGCCGACGTCGCCGACACACAGGCCGAGTGCAACTGCGTCGGCGTCAAACCGGGGCGCAGCTACACCGCGCGCCAGCTGCTCGACGGCCTGTTGCTGGTGTCGGGCAACGACGCCGCCAACACGTTGGCGCACATGCTGGGTGGCCAAGACGTCACCGTGGCCAAGATGAACGCCAAAGCCGCCACCCTAGGTGCGACGTCCACCCACGCGACGACGCCGTCCGGCCTAGACGGACCCGGCGGCTCCGGGGCGTCCACCGCGCACGACCTGGTGGTCATCTTCCGGGCCGCGATGGCCAATCCGGTGTTCGCGCAGATCACCGCCGAGCCCTCGGCGATGTTCCCCAGCGATAACGGCGAACAGCTGATCGTCAACCAGGACGAGCTGCTGCAGCGGTACCCGGGCGCGATCGGCGGCAAGACGGGCTACACCAACGCCGCTCGCAAGACGTTCGTGGGTGCCGCCGCCCGCGGCGGCCGCCGCCTGGTGATCGCCATGATGTACGGGCTGGTCAAAGAGGGCGGACCGACGTATTGGGATCAGGCTGCGACCCTGTTCGACTGGGGTTTCGCCCTCAACCCGCAGGCCAGCGTCGGCTCGCTCTAGCACCGCGAGCAGACGTGGGCGCTGGTGCGCCCATCATGTTCTTTTGCGTCTGCTGGCGCTCATAGGCCGGCGGTCAGCAGCGCCGTCAGCATGGGAATCCGCTGTTCCTCGAGTTCGGGCTGCGGCAGTACCCCTCGCACAATGGCGGCGCCGTCGAAGACGTTGGTCATCAACGCCACGATGACCGGAAATGTCTCCTCCGGAAAGCTCTCGGCACCCGGCAGAGCACGCGCGGCGTCGTGGATCTTCGCGCTGTACTGCCCCAGCACATTCTGCAGCGTCTCCTTGAGCTTCTCGTCGGTGCGCGCGGCGACCATAAGCTCGTAGAGCACCGCATTCGTGGAGCCGGCCGTGATGTCCCGCAAAATCGTCAGCGCCGCCGGAAGCGCCGGCCGATCGGCCGGTATTTCGGCGACTTGCTTGGTGAACGTTTCCAGCTGACGGCGCAACACCTCGTATGCCGTGGCCGCCATGAAATCACCCATCGTTTCGAAGTGCCGGAACAGGGCGCCTACCGACACCCCAGCCCGCTTGGTGATCACGGCAGCCGATGCCCGCGCGTAGCCGACCTCGATGATCGTGTCGATGCTGGCCTGCAGAAGCCGTGCAACGGTTTCTTCGCGGCGCTGCTGCTGGGTCCTGGCCATGTCAGGCAGAACGGCTCAGAGCGGCGCCGAGCTCACCCGCCCGCAGGTAGCGACCCGACTTCACGTTCTGCCCGTAGCCGTCGCGGAACTGACCTCCGAACTGGCCTCCGCGGAATACCACGGTGCCGCCCACGCCCGTCGCAACCACGGTCGCATCGTTGCGGTTGACCATGCGTCGCAGACCGCCATAGTAGGGCACCGCCTCCTCGTGGTACCCGTCCACCGATTCATCTAGGTGGGTAGGGTCAATCACCGCGAAGTCCGCACGGTCACCCTGGCGCAACGTGCCCGCGCCTATACCGAACCACTCGGCCAACTCACCGGTGAGGCGATACACTGCCCGCTCGATGGACAGAAACGGTTGTCCGGCCCGGTCGGCGTCTCTGGCTCGTTTGAGCAGCCGAAGCCCGAAGTTGTAGAACGCCATATTGCGCAGGTGCGCGCCGGCGTCGGAGAAGCCCATGTGGACACTCGGTTCGGCGGCCAGCTTGTTCAGCTGGTTGGGCCGGTGATTGGCGACGATGGTGGTCCATCGGACATTGCGCTCCCCGTTGTCCACCAGCACATCGAGGAACGCGTCCAGCGGGTGCAGCCCGCGCTCGTCGGCTATTGCCCCGAAACTCTTACCGATCAACGACTTATCCGGGCATTCGACGATCACGGCGTCGTGGAAGTCCCGATGCCACAACGAAGGTCCGAGCTTGATGCGATCGAACTCGCGCCGGAACGACCGGCGGTAAGACCTGTCGGCCAGGAGCTCGTTGCGCTGCAGTTGGTCACGCAGATGAAGGGCCGCCGTTCCGGCGCCGAACTCCTCGAAGACCGGCAGGTCGATGCCGTCGGAGTACAGCTCGAACGGGACCGGCAGATGCTGGAATCGCACCTGAGAGCCTAAGAGCTTGTTCAGCACGCGGGTGCCCAACCCGAACACGTGTACCGCCAGCGGCATCGACTTGGCGTCGGCGGACACCAACATGCTCATTCGAACGCCCTTGCGCCGGTTGAATATCCGGCTGCTGGCCAAGAAAAACAGCAGCGCGGACACCGGGTTGTCGACGTCGGGTGCGCTCTGCAGTATCCGGCCCCGGTGGCGCAGCACCGAGATCAGCTTGCGACGCTCCCGCCAGGTCGCGAAGGTGGACGGCAGCGCACGCGAGCGGAAGCGGTCGCCGTCGAGCTTGTCGATAGCGGCGTCCATCCCGGACATGCCCAGCATCCCGGCCTCGAGCGCCTCATCGAGCAGTTTCGCCATCTTCGCCAGCTCGGCTTCGGTGGGCCGGACGGTGTCGTCGGTGGCACGATCAAGGCCCAGTACCGCGGTCCGCAGATCCGAATGGCCAAGCAGTGAACTCACATTCGGCCCGAGGGGCAGGGCGTCGATCGCTTCGATGTACTCCGCGGGCGTCGACCACGTCTGGTTGTCCCGCAGGGCACCCAGGACAAATTCGCGGGGCACCGCTTCAACACGGCTGAACAGGTCGGCGGCATCCTCGGAGTTGGCGTAGACCGTCGACAACGAGCAGTTTCCCAGCAGCACCGTGGTGACACCGTGGCGCACCGACTCCCGCAAACCAGGATCGAGCAACACCTCGGCGTCATAGTGGGTGTGCACGTCGATGAAGCCAGGCACGACCCACTTCCCCGCCGCATCAACCACCTCCGGGCAGCCGGTCTCGTCCAGTGCGCCGGCAGCCACCGTGGCCACCACGCCGTCGCGAATGCCCAGAGTGCGAGTCAATGGCGCATTGCCGGTGCCGTCGAACCACAGTCCGTCGCGAATGATCACGTCGTAGGTCACCGTTTCCTCCAGATCGTTGAGTTGCCGCCAAGCTAACATAGATAGCGATCACTCGCAATCTTTTTGGCTGACGCCGCTTCGCTGCCGCGGCGCTGGTCAAGTGGGTGTCAGCGACCGGGCCCCGGCGCCGTTGTGGTCGGCGGCGTCAGGGTGGCTGTGGACGTTGTATCGGGGGTATCAGGAATCGTTGCTGGGTCCGGCACGGTGACTGCCGGGGGAAGATCACCACTGCGGCTGGCCACCGCGGGAATCCGAATGACCGCTCCTTGTTGTCCACATTCGTTGCTATGCACAGTGACGACCATTTCGCCGACGAGGTCGCCCTGCGGTTGCGGTCGCAGTGCGAGCAACTGCGTCGTGGCCTGTGTACTCGGCGAGCCGTTGGGCCCGACGCACGGGAACTGCACCGTCTCCGGCCGCGACTTCCACTGGCCCTCGCCGAACTGCATGAGGAACGGCCTAACGGGCGGAGTCTTGGCCTGGGTGTGGTCGTTGTCGTCGAGCATCGTTGCGGCCGCGAGACATTCGGTCGGAGTGCACGAAGTGCGGAACGCCCACCAGGTGTTCACGTCCGGCGGTTGCGGCGTAGGGGTGTAGTCGTAGGTCTGCTTTGAGCGTTGGATCTCGATGCGGTATGTGCCGTCCAGTGGGACCGGCGCGGTGACCGCGACGGTGGTCGTCGGGGCGCTGGGCACAGCCGACCCACTGGTCGGCGGGCGCGCGACTTCGGTGGCGGTCGTGTTCGTCTTGCGCCCAATCACGATGCCGACCGCGAACAGGCCAGCCAATAGCAACACCGCTACCGCACCGACCAGGATCCGGCGTGGCCGGCGCCTGGTGGGGCTCGCCGGAGCCTTGGTGGCGGTGGAGAAGTTGTCCAGGCGGCGCGCCAGCACCCCGGCCGCTGACTGCAGCATCGAGCCGCGCCGTTGGGGGGTCGGGGCCGCCGGCGCCGGTGCCCGGGCGGATGGTTCTTTGCAGTCGACGGCCTCGGGCCAACCATAAGCCGGGTAGTCGACGACATACGCTTCCTCACCGGCCGCCGCGGTGACCTCAGAAGCGTCGACACCCCCCGAGCTCTGATCAGCGATCGCGACGCCGGCCTGTTCGTTCATCGCGTCGGCGAACTCGCGGCAGCTGCCGAACCGGTCCGCGGGCGCTGTGGCGAGCGCACGCGAGAGGACACCGTCGAGGCGTGCCAGGTCCGGGCGGAAGGCGGAGAGCTTCGGTGGCTGCAGCGGTCCGGTGTGCGAACGATCAACCGGCGGCGCACCGGCGAACAGGTGTATGGCGGTAAGCGCCAACGCGTACTGATCGGCACGCCCGTCAACGTCGGCCCCCGCCGACAGTTCGGGCGCCGGATAGCTGGGTTGGCTGGCAATTCCGAAGTCGGCCAACAGGATCCGTTGGTCGCCAGCACTCTGACTGGTTAGCACGACGTTGGCGGGGTTGACGTCACGATGCAGCAGGCCGCGCTGGTGGGCGTAGTCGAGAGCTCCGGCTACGGCAGTGACGATGGCGAGTACCTCACCAACCGGCAAGACCGCCGGAAACCGGTCGGCCATATGCTGCGTGGCGTCGATGCCATCGACGTAGTCCATCGCAATCCACAGCTGCCCGTCGAACTCACCGCGATCATGAACCTCCAGGATGTGCGGGTGAAATAGCCGCGCGGCAACCTCGGTCTCCCGTTGAAATCGGCGGCGAAATTCGTCGTCCGCAGCCATCGCCGGCGAAAGCACCTTCAGCGCCTGCCAGCCGGGGAATCCGGGATGTTGCACGAGGTAGACCTCACCCATCGCGGAACAACCCAGCATCCGCACGACGGTGTAGCCGGCAAAGGTCACGCCGCTGGCCAACGCCATTGGCCGATAGTAACCGCGTTCGGCACGGCCCGCGCGGCCAAAGCTAGGGCCCAAAAGTCCTGCCGCGCAAAATCACCAGATCGGGATGCTGCAGCACACCCGGACCCTGCCGCGGATCCTGGGCGTAGCACAACAGGTCGGCCGATGCCCTATCGTCCAGCCCGGGCCGGCCCAGCCAGCGTCGAGCATCCCAGCACGCCGCGCCCAACGCCTCGTGCGCGGTCATCCCAATCCTCTGCAGCGCCGCTACCTCGTCAGCGATCCGTCCGTGCTCGATCGTGCTGCCCGCATCGGTGCCCGCGTATACCGGCACCCCCGCCTCCCGCGCCGCAGCGACCCGCCCATAGCCGCGGGCATACAGGTCGCGCATGTGCGCGGCATAGGTTGGATAGCGCCCTGCCGCATCGGCAATGCCCGGAAAGTTTTCCAGGTTGATCAGCGTGGGGACCAACGCGGTGCCGTGCTCGAGCATCAAGGCGATGGTGTCGTCGGTGAGGCCGGTGCCGTGCTCGATGCAGTCGATGCCGGCGTTGATCAAGCCGGGCAGCGCGTCCTCGCTGAAAACGTGCGCGGTGACCCGGGCGCCCTGAGCGTGTGCCGTGTCGATGGCGGCTTTGAGCACGTCATCGGACCACAACGGGGCAAGATCGCCGATTTGACGGTCGATCCAGTCACCGACCAGCTTGACCCAGCCGTCACCGCGGCGGGCCTGCTCGGCTACCGCTGCCGGCAGCTGGGATTCGTCTTCGAGCTCGACCGCGAAGCCGGCGATGTAACGCTTGGGTCTGGCCAGGTGCCGTCCGGCGCGGATGATGCGGGGCAGGTCTTCGTGGTCGTCAAGGCCGCGGGTGTCGGTCGGCGAGCCGCAGTCCCGCAACAGCAGCGCGCCGACGTCACGTTCGGTCTCGGCCTGAGCGATCGCCTCGTCGAGTTCGACGTTGCCGTGTTTCCCAAGCCCGACATGGCAGTGCGCGTCGACCAGCCCGGGCAGGATCCAGCCGCCGTCAAAGACGGTGTCGGCTCCTGCCACCGGTTCGGTGCTAATGCGGCCGTCGACGATCCACAGTTGGATCGCCGTCTCGTCGGGCAGGCCCAAACCTCGCACGTGCAGGCGCACGGCGCGGCTACGGGGCCTGATGGTGTCGACCCGCTTCACCCGGCTCCGCCGCACTCGCGATCGCCACTACTTCTTGCCTGGGAACTTCAGCTTGGACAGGTCGAAGTCGGCCAGGCCGGGCGGCAGCTCGTCGAGACCTTTGGGCATCTGTGAGAGATCAGGGAGCCCCCCAGGTAGCCCAGCCAAGCCCGGCATCCCGGGCACGCCGAACGGGCTCTTGACCTTCGGCGGCGTCGGACCGCGCGTCCCCTTCTTACTCTTCTTGCCGGATTTGCCTTTTGCGCCCTTGCTCTTTCGCGTCGCGGATTTGCGCCCTATGCCCGGTATGCCCATGCCCCCGAGCATGGACGACATCATCTTGCGGGCTTCGAAGAAGCGCTCGACCAGCTGGTTGACCTCGGACACCGTGACGCCCGAGCCGTTGGCGATGCGCAGCCGCCGCGAGGCATTGATGATCTTGGGGTCTGCCCGTTCCTGCGGCGTCATGCCGCGAATGATGGCCTGGACACGATCGAGTTGTTTGTCGTCGACCTCGGCCAACGCGTCCTTCATCTGAGCCGCGCCGGGCAGCATGCCCAGCAGGTTGCCGATCGGGCCCATCTTGCGTACCGCGAGCATCTGCTCGAGGAAGTCCTCCAGGGTCAGCTCGCCGGCGCCGATCTTGGCTGCGGCCTCCTCGGCCTGTTGTGCATCGAAGACCTGCTCGGCCTGTTCGATCAGGCTCAGCACATCGCCCATGCCCAAGATGCGACTGGCCATCCGGTCCGGGTGGAAGACGTCGAAGTCCTCCAGCTTCTCCCCGGTGGAGGCGAAAAGGATTGGAACACCGGTCACTTCGCGCACCGATAACGCGGCACCACCGCGGGCGTCACCGTCGAGCTTGGTCAAGGCCACACCGGTGAACCCGACGCCCTCGCCGAACGCCGCAGCGGTGGTGACCGCGTCCTGGCCGATCATCGCGTCCAGGACGAACAGCACCTCGTCGGGGTTGATGGCGTCGCGGATGGCCGCGGCCTGGGCCATCAGCTCCTCGTCGATGCCCAGTCGTCCGGCGGTGTCGACGATGACGACGTCGAAGTGCTTGGCCCGGGCCTCGGCCAGCCCGGCCGCCGCCACCGCAACCGGGTCACCGGGGCCGGACTCCGGCGAGGCACCCGGATGCGGCGCGAACACCGGCACTCCGGCACGCTCGCCGACGACCTGCAGCTGGTTCACCGCGGCCGGCCGTTGCAGGTCACAAGCGACCAGCAGTGGCGTGTGTCCTTGTCCACGCAGGCGGGCGGCCAATTTGCCGGCCAGTGTCGTCTTCCCGGAGCCCTGCAGGCCGGCGAGCATCACGACGGTCGGCGGGGTCTTCGCAAACGCCAACTCGCGGGTTTCGCCGCCGAGGATGCTTATCAGTTCCTCGTTGACGATCTTGACGACCTGTTGAGCCGGGTTGAGGGCACTTGACACCTCGGCCCCGCGGGCGCGTTCTTTGATCCGGTGGATGAATGCCCGGACCACCGGTAGCGAAACATCGGCTTCCAGCAGCGCCAAACGAATTTCGCGGGTAGTGGCATCGATATCGGCATCGGTCAGTCGGCCCTTGCCGCGCAGCCCCTGCAGGGCGGCGGTCAAACGGTCAGACAGCGATTCAAACACGCCCGCCAGCCTAATGGTGATCGCGAGCGCCGCGCAGCGGCACCGTTATCCGTTGACTCTGCGTCCACCACGCAAAAGTGCGAGTAACCCGCCTGGTGGACGCAGAGTCAACACGATGCGACGTCGGACCTGCGCCGAAAAGCGTTGCCATGCTACATTTCACCGCCGCCACCTCACGGTTCCGGCTGGGGAGGGAGCGGGCAAATTCGGTCCGTAGCGACGGGGGGTGGGGAGTCTTGCAGCCGGTCAGCGCGACCTTCAACCCTCCGTTGCGGGGTTGGCAGCGCCGGGCGCTGGTGCAGTACCTGGGCACCCAGCCGCGGGATTTCCTCGCGGTGGCCACTCCCGGATCTGGCAAGACATCGTTCGCGCTGCGGATCGCAGCCGAACTACTCCGTTACCACACTGTCGAGCAGGTCACCGTCGTCGTGCCCACAGAGCACCTCAAGGTGCAGTGGGCGCATGCTGCGGCAGCACACGGCCTTTCCCTTGACCCAAAGTTCGCCAACTCCAATCCGCAGACCTCACCGGAGTATCACGGCGTAATGGTCACCTACGCCCAGGTCGCTTCGCATCCCACGCTGCACCGAGTGCGTACCGAAGCGCGCAAGACGTTGGTGGTCTTCGACGAGATCCACCACGGCGGCGACGCCAAGACCTGGGGAGACGCCATCCGGGAAGCTTTCGGTGACGCCACCCGCCGCCTTGCCCTGACGGGTACACCGTTTCGCAGCGACGACAGCCCAATCCCGTTCGTCAGCTACCAGCCCGACGCGGATGGCGTGCTGCGTTCTCAGGCTGACCACACCTACGGCTATGCGGAAGCCCTCGCTGACGGTGTCGTCCGGCCGGTGGTCTTCCTCGCCTATTCGGGGCAGGCGCGCTGGCGGGACAGCGCCGGCGAGGAGTACGAGGCGCGACTGGGCGAGCCGCTGTCTGCCGAGCAGACCGCGCGGGCGTGGCGCACAGCGCTCGACCCGGAAGGCGAGTGGATGCCGGCGGTGATCACGGCGGCCGATCGACGGCTCCGACAACTGCGTGCGCACGTACCCGACGCGGGCGGCATGATCATCGCCTCGGATCGCACCACGGCCCGCGCTTATGCCCGCCTGCTCACCACGATGACGGCCGAAGAGCCCACGGTCGTGCTCTCCGACGACCCCGGATCGTCGGCGCGTATCACGGAATTTGCCCAGGGCACCAGCCGTTGGCTGGTCGCGGTCCGCATGGTCTCCGAAGGTGTCGACGTGCCCCGGCTTTCGGTCGGGGTTTACGCCACCAACGCCTCCACGCCGCTGTTCTTCGCACAGGCCATCGGTCGGTTCGTGAGGTCCCGCCGACCGGGTGAAACCGCGAGCATCTTCGTGCCGTCGGTGCCTAACCTGCTGCAGCTGGCCAGTGCGTTGGAGGTGCAGCGTAACCACGTGCTGGGCCGACCGCACCGCGAATCGGCCCACGATCCCCTCGATGGTGATCCCGCCACCAGGACGCAAACCGAGCGGGGCGGCGCGGAGCGGGGCTTTACCGCGTTGGGGGCCGATGCGGAACTCGATCAGGTCATCTTCGACGGTTCCTCGTTCGGCACCGCCACCCCAACCGGGAGCGACGAGGAGGCCGACTACCTAGGCATCCCCGGGCTGCTCGATGCCGAGCAGATGCGCGCCCTGCTGCACCGCCGCCAAGACGAGCAGCTGAGGAAACGGGCTCAGCTTCAGAAAGGGGCCACCCAGCCAGCAACGTCGGGGGCTTCGGCATCGGTGCATGGCCAACTGCGCGACCTGCGCCGCGAGCTCCACACGCTGGTGTCGATTGCGCACCACCGCACCGGCAAACCGCATGGCTGGATCCACGACGAACGGCGCCGCCGTTGTGGCGGGCCTCCGATCGCCGCTGCCACCCGCGCTCAGATCAAGGCACGCATCGATGCGTTGCGACAGCTCAACTCCGAGCGGTCATGAGCGTGCGATCCTAATCGCCGACGGGTTCGTCGACCACAACGTCGACGCTGGCGCCCAACACCTCCAGCAGGTGTTGCTCGACCGCGGCTCTCGCGTCCAACTCCGCGGGGACCGTCACACAGAACACATCGGCCGCGGTCGATCCGAACGTATTGACCTTCGCCCAGACAATGCCGGCTCCCGCGCCCTCCAGCGCCCCGGCCAGCAACGCGAGCAAACCCGCCCGATCCATGGCCCGAACTTCGAGGATCAGCTTGGCCGGCGCGGCGGTGTCGAGCCACAGGATGCGGGGCGGAGCGGCCGTACGAGTCACGGGCACCCCGGCCTGCACGTCCCCGGCCCGAGCGGATACCAAGCTGGCGGCATCGCTGTCCCGCTTCTGCAGCATGCCCAGCACGTCGACGTCGCCGTTGAGGGCACCGACAAACTGCTGACGCACCAACTCCGCCGCGGGCGGGGACCCAAACAGTGGTGACACCACAAACTCGGTTATCGCGACACCCTGGTGGACGTTGACCGACGCCGAATGTACGCGCAGCGAGTTCAGCGCCAGCACCGCGGCGGCTTTCGACACCAGTCCCCGCTCGTCCGGCGCCACTATTACGGCGTCGATGCGTTCACCGTCGCGCGGACTAATCTCCACATGCACCCCGTGGTCGGCCGCCAGCGAAAGATAATGGGGTGCAGTCGGTTCGGCTTGAGGCAGCGACTCTCCGGCCATCACCATCCGGCAGCGACGCACCAGGTCATCGACCAGTGACGCCTTCCAATCGCTCCACACCCCGGGGCCGGTGGCCTTCGAGTCCGCCTCCGACAGGGCGTGCAAAACTTCGAGCAGTTGCGGATCCCCACCCAGCGCCTCGGACACCGCCTCGATGGTTTTGGGGTCGTTTAAGTCACGTCGGGTTGCCGTAATCGGCAGCAGCAGGTGGTGGCGGACCAGCTTGGAGAGCGTCCGCACGTCCGGCGGCGACAACCCCAGCCTGGTGCAAACCGGGATTACCAATTCGGCCCCGAGCACACTGTGATCGGTGCCCCGTCCCTTGCCGATGTCGTGCAGCAGCGCGCCAAGCGCAAGCAGGTCGGGACGTGCCACCCGGGTGGCCAGTGGCGCCGCATGCACCGCGGTCTCGACCACGTGTCGGTCAACCGTCCACTTGTGGGCGACGTCGCGCGGCGGAAGGTCGCGAATGGGCTCCCATTCCGGCAACAACCGGCCCCAGAGCCCGGTTCGGTCGAGCGCTTCGATGGTAGCCACCGTGGTGGGGCCGGCGGAGAGCACAACTAGTAAGTCGTCCAATGCCTCTTGCGGCCAGGGAGTCGGCAGATCCGGGACGCTGGCGGCCAACCGGCTCAGGGTGGCGGCGCCAATGGGCAATCCGGTGTCGGCCGACGCGGCGGCCACTCGGAGCACCAGGCCGGGATCGTGTTCGGGTTCGGCGTCGCGGGCGAGCACGATTTCGCCGGCATACTCGACGACACCCTCGTCGAGCGGTCGCCGCTTTGGCCGCCGCACCAAGGCCGAGATGCCGCGCCGCGGCAATGCATTCGCCGCAGTCCGCAGCCCGGCTTCGGCGTGGTAACCGATGGTGCGGCCAGCACTCGACAGTGTGCGCGCCAAATCGAATCGGTCACCGAAACCCAACGCGGCGCTGATCTCGTCGGCGAACTGGGCCAGCAGGTGGTCGCGTCCGCGGCCCGACACCCGGTGCAGTTCGGTGCGCACATCCAGCAAGGTGCGATACGCACCGTCCAGCGAACCCGCCGGCAGGTCCGTGTGGCCGATACCGTGCCGGTCGATGAGCTGGGCGAGAGCCAGCGCGTCTAGCAACTGGACGTCCCGAAGGCCGCCGCGACCCAATTTGAGATCGGGCTCTGCGCGCTGCGCGATCCGGCCACAGCGCCGCCAACGCGCATATGTCATTTCGACGAGTTCGCCCATGCGGGAACGAATTCCGTTGCGCCACTGGCGTCGCACGCCGTCGATCAACGCGAACGAGAGCTGCTGATCGCCGGCGATGTGGCGGGCTTCCAGCATGCCTAGAGCGGCCATCAGATCGGAATTGGCGATGGTCAATGCCTCACTAACCGTTCGCACACTGTGATCGAGCCGAATGTTGGCATCCCACAACGGATACCACAACCTGTCGGCGACGGGCCGCAAGATGTCAGCAGGCTTGCCATCGTGCAACAGCAACACGTCCAGGTCCGAATACGGCAGCAGCTCGCGGCGGCCGAGCCCGCCGACCCCGACGATTGCAAAACCACTGGCATCGGCGATCCCGATCTCGTCGGCCTTGTCGATCAGCCAAGACTCATGCAGATCCAGCCACGTCTGCCGCAGCCCGACCGGATCCAGCTCGCGATGGTTGCCGGACAGCAGCTCGCGTCGGGCGACAGCTAAATCGCTTGCGGCACAAGGACTTTCTGCCTCCATCTCCCTCGCTAGCGCTAATTGGTGCGGCCGGGTTGGTTCAGCACAGTGCGGCTAGTTTCATAACGCGTCGTGTCCGCGTTCACCGGTGCGCACCCGCACGATGGTGTCTACCGGACTCACCCACACCTTGCCGTCGCCGATCTTGCCGGTGCGCGCCGCCCGGACAATGCTGTCCACGACCTTGTCGACAATGGAATCGTCAACAACGACCTCGATCCGAACCTTCGGTACGAAATCCACCGAGTATTCGGCCCCGCGGTAAACCTCCGTGTGGCCCTTCTGCCGTCCGTATCCCTGGATTTCACTGACCGTCATCCCCAGCACTCCCGCGTCCTCGAGGCTCGTCTTGACGTCGTCGAGCGTGAACGGCTTCACGATCGCAGTGATCAGCTTCATTTCGGCTCCGCCTCCACTTTCTGGCCTATACGCTCCTGAATGCCGTTGCGGCTATCCTCCACGGTGACCCGCGGGGGGAGAACCGAGCCGCTGGCGACGGCGAAATCGTAGCCGCTTTCCGCGTGCTCAGCCTCGTCGATGCCGGTGCTCTCTTGCTCCGCGTCAAGCCTGAGCCCGATGGTGAATTTCAGGATCAATGCCAAGATCAGGGTGATGATTCCAGAGTAGACGAGAACACTGCAGGCACCGAGCGCCTGTCGTTCCAGCTGGGCGAAGCCTCCGCCGTAAAACAACCCCTTCGATACCCCGGCCACACCATTAATTGCCGGAGCCTCCGGAGCTGCCAGCAGACCCACCAGCAGTGTGCCCACCAGACCACCAACCAGGTGCACCCCGACCACGTCGAGCGAATCATCGAAGCCCAGTTTGAATTTCAGCCCCACCGCCAGCGCGCACAGCACCCCGGCCGACACGCCTACCGCCAAGGCACCCAGGACATTAACCGACGAGCAGGACGGCGTGATGGCGACCAGTCCGGCGACGATGCCCGACGCCGCGCCCAGCGTCGTAGCCTTGCCATCTCGGACGCGCTCCGTGAGCAGCCAGCCAAGCATGGCCGCGGCCGTCGCAATCGTGGTGGTGACAAACGTCGCCCCGGCAACACCGTTGGCGGTCGTCGCCGATCCTGCGTTGAACCCGTACCAGCCGAACCACAGCAGGGCGGCCCCGAGCATCACAAACGGCAGATTGTGCGGTCGAAACAGCGTCGCCGGCCAACCGCGTCTTTTGCCCAGCACGATCGCCAGCATCAAGGCCGCCACACCGGCGTTGATATGAACCGCGGTGCCGCCGGCGAAGTCGATGGCGTGCAGCTTGTTGGCGATCCAGCCGCCGTGCTCAGCGGCGAAACCGTCAAATGCGAAGACCCAGTGTGCGACCGGGAAATAGACGAACGTCGCCCACAAACCGGCGAACAACAGCCAGGCGCCGAACTTCAACCGGTCGGCCACCGCCCCGGAGATCAGCGCAACCGTGATGATCGCGAACATCAGCTGGAATGCCACAAACACGGTCGCCGGCAGGGTACCCGCCAGCGGAATATTCACCGCGGCGGTCTGCGTGCTCGGATCGGCAGCAACAGCATTGACGCCGATGAGACCTTTGAGACCCCAGTATTGGCTCGGGTTGCCGGCGATGTTGCCAACGTCATCACCGAACGCAATCGAGTAGCCGTAAAGCGCCCAGAGCACCGTCACGACACCCATCGCGCTGATGCTCATCATGATCATGTTCAGGACGCTCTTGGAACGCACCATGCCGCCGTAGAAAAATGCCAGACCCGGCGTCATCAACAGCACGAGCGCGGAACTCACCAGCATCCAGGCGGTGTCGCCGCCATCCGGAACGCCCATGATGGGGAATTGGTCCACTCGCTATCACCTCCAGTCGAGCGTTGGCACGGCCCCAGCCTTACGACTGACGACCTGATCCAGAACCATGCGCACTAGTTGTTGCGGCGATGGTGCCGCCATGTTTCATCAGGATTAACGTAAAACTTGCTGTGAAAGAGCTTTCCGTGGCGATCGCAAGCGCGGCGCAGCCGCGCGCAGCGGGTCGCCACCATCAGACCCCGTGGCGATCGCAAGCGCGGCGCAGCCGCGCGCAGCGGGTCGCCACCATCAGACCCCGTGGCGATCGCAAGCGCGGCGCAGCCGCGCGCAGCGGGTCGCCACCATCAAACCCCGTGGCGATCGCAAGCGCGGCGCAGCCGCGCGCAGCGGGTCGCCACCTCGGCTAGCCGAGCAGGGCGTCGACGAATGCGGCGGGTTCGAAAGGCGCCAGGTCATCGGGGCCTTCACCAAGCCCGACCAGCTTCACCGGCACCCCAAGTTCCTGTTGAACGCGGAACACAATGCCGCCCTTGGCCGTTCCGTCCAGTTTGGTGAGCACCGCGCCGCTGATGTCGACGACCTCGGCGAACACTCTGGCCTGCGCCAACCCGTTCTGTCCGATCGTGGCATCGAGCACCAGCAACACCTCGTCAACGGACGCTCGCCGAGTCACCACGCGCTTGACCTTGTCCAGCTCGTCCATCAGGCCAACCTTGGTGTGCAGCCGCCCGGCTGTATCGATGAGCACGACGTCTGCGCCGGCGGCGATGCCCTTGTCGACGGCGTCGAACGCCACCGATGCCGGGTCGGCGCCTTCGGGCCCGCGAACCACCGCTGCGCCAACCCGCGCCGCCCAGGTCTGTAGCTGATCGGCGGCGGCCGCACGGAAGGTGTCAGCCGCACCGAGTACGACCCGTCGGCCGTCGGCCACTAGTACCCGCGCCAACTTGCCGACCGTGGTGGTTTTTCCGGTGCCGTTGACGCCGACGACCAGCAACACCGAAGGATGGCCGGCGTGCGGTAGCGCGCGGATCGAGCGGTCCATGCCAGGTTGCAGTTCGTTGATCAGGACGTCACGCAATACCGCCCGGGCGTCGGCCTCGGTACGCACGTTGCCGCTGGCCAGGCGGCTGCGCAGCTGCGACACCACCGACGCGGTGGCCGCCGGTCCCAGGTCGGCGACCAGCAGGGTGTCCTCGACGTCTTGCCAGGAGTCCTCGTCCAGGTCGCCGCCGCCGATCAGTCCCAACAGGCCGCGCCCGAGGGCATTCTGCGATCTGGCGAGCCGTCCGCGCAGTCGTTCCAATCGACCTTCGGGCGGCGCGATGGCGTCAGCCTCGGGGACCTCTGGAGCCTGGGGTTCTGGCTCAAACTCGGGAAGGTGTACGTCGGCGATCGTGCGCTTGGGCGCGTCGCGAGGGACGGTCGCATCGTCGCCCACGGCGGGCAGTCCGCTCGTATCGATCCGCTCGGCCGGCTGGGTCGTCGGCGTCTGACTAAACGTGATGCCAGACGATGCGGTGTAACCGCCTGAGCGGTCGACAACGCCGCGCTCGGGCCGAGGCGACAGACTGATGCGCCGCCGACGGTAGAGCACCAGCCCCAGGGTCAGCGCAGCGATGACGACCAGGGCGGCGATGACCGCCGTGGCGATCCACAAACCTTCCCACACGCTGACAATCCTTCCAGGGGTCGCTTGCCCCGATGCTTAGGGACGAACCCTACGAGGAATTGGTAACCAGCTGATCCACCTGCTGACCGCGCATGCGCTGCGAGATGACCGCGGTGATGCCGTCGTTCTGCATGGTTACGCCGTACAGTGCGTCCGCGACCTCCATCGTCGGCTTCTGGTGGGTGATGATGATGATCTGCGACTGCTCTCGCAGCTGTTCGAACAGGCTGAGCAGTCGGCGCAGGTTCACGTCGTCGAGGGCGGCCTCCACCTCGTCCATGATGTAGAACGGCGATGGACGGGCACGAAAGATCGCGACCAGCATCGCCACCGCGGTCAGCGCCTTCTCGCCACCGGAGAGCAAAGACAGTCGGGTAATCTTCTTGCCCGGCGGGCGGGCTTCGACCTCGATGCCGGTGGTGAGCATGTCGTCGGGCTCGGTCAGCCGCAGCCGTCCTTCACCACCGGGGAACAATGCGGTGAACACGCCGCGAAATTCGCGTTCCACGTCTACGAACGCGTCATTGAACACCTGCAGGATGCGGGCGTCAACATCGGCGACGACGCCCAGCAGATCCTTGCGGGCAGCCTTGACATCCTCGAGTTGGGTGGACAGGAAATTGTAGCGCTCCTCCAAGGCAGCAAACTCTTCGAGCGCCAGCGGGTTGACCCTGCCCAACTCGGCAAGCGCACGCTCGGCGCGTTTGGCCCGGCGCTCCTGGGTAACCCGGTCGAACGGCATGGGGGCGGGCGCAATCACCTGCTCGCCGCGTTCGCGGGCTTGCTCGAACTCAGCCATCTCGAGCTCGGTCGGTGGTAGCGCCACATGTGGACCGTATTCGGTGATCAAGTCGGCCGGCGCCATTCCGAACTGCTCTAGCACCATCTGCTCAAGCTGCTCGATACGCAGCGCCGCCTGCGCGTTAGCCAGCTCGTCGCGGTGCAGCGAATCGGTGAGTTCCCCCACTCGGGCGCTCAGCGTGTTCACCTCGTCGCGCACCGCGGCCATCGCCGCTAACCGCTGCTGACGTTGCGCGGCCGACGCGTCGCGCAGTTGCGACGCCCCGTCCACCGCCCGGTGCAACCGCCCGGCCAGCAGCCGTCCGCAGTCGGCGACCGCTGCGGCCACCGCGGCCGCATGCAGTCTTGCGGCGCGTGCTTGCTGAGCCCGCACCCGCGCCTCACGTTCCGCCGCAGCCGCACGGCGCAGCGAATCGGCCCGCCCGCGAACCGCGTTGGCGCGTTCCTCGGCGGTGCGCACCGCCAGCCGGGCTTCCACTTCGACACCGCGGGCGCGATCGGCAGCGGCACTGATCGCCTGGCGGTCGATCGGTTGGGCCACCTGCACCCGTTGGGTCTCCTGGGCCTTACGCAGCTGGGTCTCAAGTTGTATGACGTCGTCGAGAGTCTGTGTGCGCACGGCTTCCTGTTCCGTACGCTGCTGCAGCAACCGGTTCCACTCTTCTTCCGCCGCGCGGGCCTCCTGCCCGAGGCGGCCCAGCTGCTCGTACATCGCCGAGATGGCCGTGTCGGATTCGTTAAGCGCGGCCAAGGCTTGCTCGGCCGCGTCCTGGCGGGCGGACTGCTCGGTCAGCGCACCGGCCAGGGCCGCATTCAATTGCGCCGCCAGCGCCTCGGCAGCGGCCAGCTCACTCCTGGCCTTGTCGATCTCGGAGGTGACCTCCAAGGTGGACAGCTTGCGGTCCGATCCGCCGCTGACCCAGCCGGCGCCCACCAGATCACCGTCAACGGTGACCGCGCGTAGCTCCGGACGAATCTCGACCAGGCCCATTGCCTCAGTCAGGTCGTTGACCACCGCGACACCCGAAAGCATGGCGATCATCGCGCCAACCAACTGCGGTGGAGACTCGACCAGGTCTAGGGCCCACTGGGCGCCGCTAGGCAGCATCTCCCCCGAGGCGGATTGGGGGGCTTGCGGGGCCGGCCAGTCACTCAGCACGAGGACCGCGCGACCGCCGTCGGCTTGTTTGAGTGCGCTGACGGCACTACCCGCGGCAGTCAGGCCGTCCACCGCAAGTGCGTCGGCCGCCGGCCCGAGCGCCGCGGCCAGTGCCGCTTCATAGCCGGAACGTACCTTCACCAATTGGGCGATCGAACCGAAAAGCCCTGCGCCACTGCGATTGTGCGCCAGCCACGCCGCGCCGTCCTTGCGCTGTAGCCCCACTGCGAGCGCATCGATGCGAGCCCGTAGCGATGCCACCTGGCGTTCGGCGGCGCGTTCGGCGGATTGCAGCTCGGCGACGCGTTCGTCGGCCAACCGCAACGCGGCCACAGTACGCTCGTGGTGCTCATCCAGGCCGACCTCGCCTTGATCCAGTTCACCGATGCGGCCCTGCACGGTTTCGAACTCGGCTCGGGTCTGCTGGGCGCGCATTGCGGCATCCTCGATCCGCTCGGACAACCGTGCCACGCTCTCATCGATCGATTCGACACGCGCCCGCATGGTCTCCACCTGGCCAGCCAGCCGCGCCAGTCCCTCACGGCGGTCCGCCTCCTCCCGGACCGCCGCCAGGTGTGCCCGGTCGGCCTCGGCGGCGCGGCGCTCCCGGTCGGCCAGCTCTGCACGGGCAGCATCGAGTCGGGCACGCGCCGCGTCCAGCTCCGCTAACAGTTGTTGCTCGGCGACGGCCACCTGCTGGGCCTCGGCTTCTAGCTCCTCGGGCTTTCTGGGGTCGGTGTCGCTGACCGCTACCGGCTCGATATCGAGATGATGGGCGCGTTCGCTGGCGATGCGCACCGTAGCGTCCACCCGTTCGGCCAGCGCAGACAGCCCGAACCAAGTGTGCTGGATCGACTCGGCCCGCGTCGAGAGTTCGGCGACCGCGGACTCATGCGCGGCCAGCTCCTCGGATGCCACCGCCAGCCGGGCGGCGGCCTCGTCATGCTCGCGGCGCATCGCAGCCTCGGCCTGAAAGACCGCTTCCCGTTCGGCTCTGCGGCTTACCAAGTCGTCGGCCGCCAGGCGCAGCCGGGCGTCGCGCAGATCGGCTTGGATGGCCGCGGCACGCTGGGCCGCCTCGGCCTGCCGGCCCAGCGGTTTGAGTTGACGCCGGAGCTCGGTGGTCAGATCGGTGAGCCGGGCCAGGTTCGCCGCCATCGTGTCGAGTTTGCGCAGAGCTTTTTCCTTGCGCTTGCGATGCTTGAGCACACCGGCGGCTTCCTCGATGAACGCCCGCCGATCCTCAGGCCGCGACTGCAAGATCTCCTCGAGCTTCCCTTGCCCAACAATCACATGCATCTCACGGCCGATGCCGGAGTCGCTCAGCAACTCCTGCACATCCATCAAACGGCAACTGCTGCCGTTGATTTCGTATTCGCTGGCACCGTCGCGAAACATTCTTCGGGTGATCGACACCTCGGTGTATTCGATAGGCAGTGCGTTGTCGGAGTTGTCGATGCTAACGGTGACTTCGGCGCGGCCCAGCGGCGCACGCGACGAGGTGCCGGCGAAGATGACGTCTTCCATCTTGCCGCCGCGCAGCGTCTTTGCCCCCTGCTCCCCCATCACCCACGCCAGGGCATCGACCACATTGGATTTGCCGGAGCCGTTGGGCCCAACGACGGCCGTAATGCCCGGCTCGAAGCGTAAAGTCGTCGGCGCGGCGAAGGACTTGAAGCCCTTCAACGTCAGACTCTTGAGGTACACGAGGGGCCAGATTACCGCTCGCTGAACCCGGTGATCTGCTCCGTCGACTGCGACCAGTCGGCGACGACTTTGGCGACGCGGCCCGGTGTCGTGTCGCCCTGCAGCAGCTGCAGCAGCTTCTGGCACGCAGCGCGCGGACCCTGGGCGACCACCAGCACGCGTCCGTCGGCGTGGTTGGCCGCGTAACCGGTCAGGCCGAGCTCCAACGCTCGGCAGCGGGTCCACCAGCGGAAACCGACTCCCTGCACCCACCCGTGCACCCAGGCGGTCAGCCGCACGTCAGGCGCCGACATCGACGACCTCCAAGTTGACCGTGGTGCCCGACTTGAGGGTGCGCCCGACGGTGCACGCCAGCTCCACCGCGCGGTTGATGACCACCAGCAGACGCTCCTTTTCGTCCTCGGTGAGGCCCGACAAGTCGAGCTCCATGGTCTCCTCGATCAGGGGATAGCGCTCCTGGTCGCGGTCGGCCGCACCGGATACCTTGACCACCGCCTGGTAGTCGTCGCCGAGCCGCCGGGCCAGCGGCTGGTCACTGGCCATCCCGCTGCATGCGGCGAGTGCGATCTTGAGCAGCTCTCCGGGGGTGAATACCCCGTCGACGTCCTCGGAGCCAACCAGCACCTGCGCCCCCCGCGTGCTGCGTCCGATGTAACGGCGCGTGCCGGTGCGCTCGACCCACAGTTGCGTCATGGCTTCTTTCTACCCGGGGGTCTTTGCGTCGAGATCGACGGCAGCGCCCCCGCGAGAGAGAGCATCGCGCTGACGTCGATCTCGATGCGTCAACACCCGCCCTACTTTCGGGGCCGCGGCTGGCATCGCGGGCAGTAGAACGACGAGCGGTTCATAAACCTCTCCCGGCGTATCACCGCGCCGCAGCGCCGACAGTTTTCGCCTTCGCGGCCATAAGCGTCCAGCGACCGCTCGAAGTAGCCCGACTCGCCGTTGACGTTGACATACAAAGAGTCGAACGAGGTGCCACCTTTCGCCAGCGCTTCGCGCATCACGTCGGCGGCGGCATGCAGGACCGCTCCCAGACGCCGGCACCTTAGTGTGGCGGCGACGTGGGCGCCGTTCACCTTGGCCCGCCACAGCGCCTCATCGGCATAGATGTTGCCGATTCCCGACACCACCCGCTGATCCAGCAGCTGGCGCTTGAGTTCGGAATGCTTGCGCCGCAACACTTTAACTACAGCGTCACAATCGAACCGCGGGTCAAGCGGGTCGCGCGCCAGGTGGGCGACCGGCACCGGTACCACGCTGCCGTCCACCGTCACCAGGTCGGCAAGCAGCCACCCTCCGAAGGTCCGTTGGTCAGCGAAGCTCAGCACGGTCCCGTCGTCGAGCAGCGCGGAAATCCGGACGTGAGCGGCACACGGCACCGCCCCGAGCAGCATCTGCCCACTCATGCCCAGGTGCACCACGAGTGCGGTGTCCGTCGGCCTATGGACCCCAGCCGTATTGAGTGTCAACCACAGGTACTTGCCGCGCCGATCGGTTCCGTTGATCCGCGCTCCCCGCAGCCGCGCCGTCAGATCCGCGGGCCCGGCATCGTGGCGGCGCACAGCGCGGGGGTGGTGCACCCGAACCTCGGTGATGGTCCGGCCGGTCACGTGAGCCTGCAAGCCGCGCCGCACCACCTCGACTTCGGGCAGCTCGGGCATCCAGTGATGATCGCAAGCGCGGCGAAGCCGGGCGCAGCGGGTCATCACCATCGAACCAGTGATGATCGCAAGCGCGGCGAAGCCGGGCGCAGCGGGTCATCACCATCGAACCAGTGATGATCGCAAGCGCGGCGAAGCCGGGCGCAGTCCCCCGCAAGCGGGAGGTGCCCCCAGGTCATCACCATCGAACCAGTGATGATCGCAAGCGCGGCGAAGCCGGGCGCAGTCCCCCGCAAGCGGGAGGTGCCCCCAGGTCATCACCATCGAACCAGTGATGATCGCAAGCGCGGCGAAGCCGGGCGCAGTCCCCCGCAAGCGCGGCAAAGCCGGCGCCCCCAGGTCATCACCATCAATCCAGTTAGGCGGAGGTTTTGCCCGGCATGGCGTTGTCGAGCACTTCCAGGGCTTTCCAAGCGGCCGCCGCGGCTTTTTGCTCGGCTTCTTTTTTGGACCGGCCCACTCCTGAACCGTATTCGCTGTCCATCACGACAACCACCGCGGTGAATTCCTTATCGTGGTCCGGGCCGGTGGAGGTGACCAGGTATGACGGCGCACCCAGCCCTCGCGCTGCAGTCAGCTCCTGCAAGCTGGTCTTCCAATCCAATCCCGCACCCAGGGTCGGCGCGGCGTCCAGCAACGGGCCAAACAGCCGCAGGATCACCTCACGGGCCTTCTCCATACCGTGTTGCAGGTAGATCGCGCCCAGCAGCGATTCCATACCGTCGGCCAGAATGCTGGACTTGTCGGCCCCGCCGGTGTTCGCCTCGCCGCGACCCAATAGCACGTGAACACCGAGGCCTTCCGCACAGAGGCGGCGTGCGACGTCGGCCAGGGCCTGGGTGTTGACTACGCTGGCCCGCAGTTTGGCCAGATCCCCCTCCGACCGATCAGGATGACGATGGAACAGCGCGTCGGTGATGGTCAGCCCTAGCACGGCATCGCCGAGAAACTCCAAACGCTCGTTGGTCGGCAGCCCGCCGTTCTCGTAGGCGTAGCTGCGGTGGGTCAACGCCAGTGAGAGCAGCTCGTCCGGGAGGTCCACACCGAGTGCGTCGAGCAGGGGTTGTCGTGACCGGATCATCGCTCACCTCGTAATGTGTCGGACTCCGGCCCGAGCATTTCGACCAACTTCGCCCACCGCGGGTCGATCTGTTCATGGCGATGACCTGGCTCGCTGGCCAGCGGGACACCGCACTGCGGGCAAAGACCCGGGCAGTCCGGCCGGCACACCGGCGAAAACGGCAATTCCAGACCGACCGCATCGATGATCGGCTGCTCGAGATCGATGGTTTCGTCGACGACGCGTCCGACCTCGTCTTCCTCGGTGGTCTCGTCGGTGGCGCTATCCGGATAGGCAAACAGTTCGGTCAGGGCTACCTGAACGCGACCCCGCACCGGGCTGAGGCAACGAGCACACTCGCCGACGGTCGGGGCGGCCACGGTCCCGGTCACCAACACGCCTTCGGACACCGACTCGACCCGCAGATCCAGGTCCAGAAGGGCGCCCTGGTCAATCGCGATCAGCTCCAGCCCGATGCGTGCGGGGCTGTGCACGGTGTCATGCAGCTCGAACATCGCTCCCGGTCGTCGCCCCAACCGTGCGATGTCGACCGTCATCGGCGACGCCACATGTCGCTGCGCAGTGGGACCGTGCTGCCTGGCCATAAGAGAAATCCTACGGCGCACGCCACCCAGATCCACGCCGCGTTGGGCGTTGGCCGGCGCTTGATCCTTGCGCCGGGTGAATGGTGTTAGCGCACCGCGTAGTCGTGAGTGCCGGCCGCTGTGCGGAGCTGGTGGCGACCGCGGCCAACGGACCGCAGGGTGCCGTTGAGGAATTCCTCGAATTCGGCGAGCTTGTTGTCGACGTAGATATCGCATTCTCCGCGTAGCCGGTCCGCCTCGGCGTGCGCCGTGTCGACGAGGCGGGTCGATTCCGCGTTGGCCGCCGCAACCACCTCGTTCTGCGATACCAGGCGCTGCTGCTCTTTGATGCCCTCCTGCACGGCTTTCTCGTAGGAGATGTTGCCGTTTTCGATCAGCCGGTCGCATTCGGCCTGGGCGCGACTGACGCTGGCCTCGTATTCGCGTTTCGCGGCGGTGGCGATGCGAATCGCCTCCTCGCGTGCATCGGCGACCATTCGCTCGCTGTGCTGGCGTGCCTCGCTGACCATCCGATCAGCCTGCGCCTTCGCGTCAGACAGGATCCGGTCAGCCTCGGTGCGGGCGTGGTTGAGTATCGACTCCGCCTCAGTGGTCGCCGAGGACACCATAGAGTCAGCGTGCGTCTTAGCGTCCTGCAACATCGAATCACGTGCGTCGAGGACGTCCTGCGCGTCATCCAGCTCACCGGGGATCGCATCCTTGATGTCGTCGATCAACTCCAGCACATCCCCACGCGGGACGACGCAACCTGCCGTCATCGGCACGCCTCGGGCTTCTTCGACTATGGCGCTCAATTCGTCCAGCGCTTCAAAGACTCGGTACACGGCCACACCCTCCTGGCATCTTGCAAGATCCCTGTTGTTACCAGTGTGCCTGGTGTTTCGTCTGTGACTGCACTGGTGGCGCCGGTGTGTCGGGACACAATTTCATATTCGACGAGCCCGGGCGACCACTCAGATCACGCGGCCTGCTGGGCGCGTGTCGTAGACCGTTCGGCGGCTGACGGGTGAGCCTACGTCGTCTGGGCGATCTTGCCCGAGCGTGCCGACAACGTAGGTGTCGATGCTGGCCCGTCACGGACCACGCTATGGTGGCTCGGTGAACGGGCACTCAGACGACAGTAGCGGCGACGCGAAGCAAGCCGCACCCACGCTGTATATTTTCCCGCATGCCGGCGGCACCGCGAAAGACTATGTCGCATTTTCCCGAGAATTTTCCGCCGACGTAAAGCGGATTGCTGTCCAATACCCCGGCCAGCACGATCGTTCTGGCCTGCCACCGCTTGAGAGTATTCCCACCCTCGCTGACGAAATCTTTGCAATGATGAAACCGTCGGCTCGGATCGACGATCCGGTGGCATTCTTTGGGCACAGTATGGGCGGAATGCTAGCCTTCGAAGTAGCGTTGCGATACCAATCGGCGGGCCATCGAGTCCTGGCATTCTTTGTGTCGGCCTGCTCAGCACCGGGTCATATCAGATACAAGCAGCTCCAAGATTTATCAGATCGCGAGATGTTGGACTTGTTCACCCGAATGACAGGAATGAATCCAGATTTCTTTACCGACGACGAATTTTTCGTTGGAGCGCTACCCACGTTGCGAGCGGTCCGAGCCATCGCCGGTTATTCCTGCCCACCAGAGACGAAGCTCTCGTGTCCGATTTATGCCTTTATCGGAGATAAAGATTGGATCGCAACGCAAGACGACATGGATCCGTGGCGCGATCGGACGACGGAAGAGTTCTCTATCCGTGTATTCCCTGGGGATCACTTCTACCTCAACGACAATTTGCCAGAGCTAGTCAGCGACATAGAAGACAAAACACTCCAATGGCATGATCGAGCTTAGCTATGCTCCGGATGTAGCTGGCCGAAGATCCAACTGGCCGAAGGGCTCGGGGGTCAACACCTGGACAGCCATTCGCTGGACATTTGCTGAAGATTCACCGTACGTCGGCACCGGTCTGGAGCGGATGGCTTCAGACACACACGGGGGCGGTGGCGGCCGACCGGTCACCCCGCCCCCGCCCGGTATGCACCATCTCGGGTGCAGCCGAGGCGTGTTGTTAATCTCGTCACAACGGGACGCCGGTCACAAGACGTGCGACCCAGCCGCCGGCGGCACTCTGACCTCGGTTCTTACCTGACTACCAATTCGTCACCGGCATCGCACACGTCACACCAACCACAGCGGACGCGGCACGGCACGCGGAAGGGACGTTAGACTCGGCTAGCACCACCACCGTGCCCAGGCAACGACGCCGGCCGTCGCTAAGAAATTTGGTTGACTTCATGAATAAGGCCGCGCCCGCCCCGACAAATGATTACCTTACATTTGCGGGCTAGGCATAGCGGAGCAGGGGTTTTAGTCTAGGGGGAGATCGGCTGGCGCTGCGCAGACATGCTGCGGAAGCAGAACTGCGTAATCGTCAGGTGGCTTGGTCAGTTCAGACCGGCACGTTTCAGAGCGGTGGGGATGTCCCGACGTGCGATCCGACAGGGGTTCGCAGGGTCCGCAAAAAACATAGTGAACGCCAGAAAGCCGAATGGGAGTACAAGGCGATGCCGGTGACCGACCGTTCAGTGCCCTCTTTGCTGCAAGAGAGGGCCGACCAGCAGCCTGACAGCACTGCATATACGTACATCGACTACGGATCCGACCCCAAGGGATTTGCTGACAGCTTGACTTGGTCGCAGGTCTACAGTCGTGCATGCATCATTGCTGAAGAACTCAAGTTATGCGGGTTACCCGGAGATCGAGTGGCGGTTTTAGCGCCACAAGGACTGGAATATGTCCTTGCATTCCTGGGCGCACTTCAGGCTGGATTTATCGCGGTTCCGCTGTCAACTCCACAGTATGGCATTCACGATGACCGCGTTTCTGCGGTGTTGCAGGATTCCAAGCCGGTAGCCATTCTCACGACTTCGTCCGTGGTAGGCGATGTAACGAAATACGCAGCCAGCCACGACGGGCAGCCTGCCCCGGTCGTAGTTGAGGTTGATCTGCTTGATTTGGACTCGCCGCGACAGATGCCGGCTTTCTCTCGTCAGCACACCGGGGCGGCTTATCTCCAATACACGTCCGGATCGACGCGTACGCCGGCCGGAGTCATTGTGTCGCACACGAATGTCATTGCCAATGTGACACAAAGTATGTACGGCTATTTCGGCGATCCCGCAAAGATTCCGACCGGGACTGTGGTGTCGTGGCTGCCTTTGTATCACGATATGGGCCTGATTCTCGGAATTTGCGCACCGCTGGTGGCCCGACGCCGCGCGATGTTGATGAGCCCAATGTCATTTTTGCGCCGTCCGGCCCGCTGGATGCAACTGCTTGCCACCAGCGGCCGGTGCTTTTCTGCGGCACCGAATTTCGCCTTCGAGCTGGCCGTGCGCAGAACATCTGACCAGGACATGGCGGGGCTCGACCTGCGCGACGTGGTCGGCATCGTCAGTGGCAGTGAGCGAATCCATGTGGCAACCGTGCGGCGGTTCATCGAGCGGTTCGCGCCGTACAATCTCAGCCCCACCGCGATACGGCCGTCGTACGGGCTCGCGGAAGCGACCTTATATGTGGCAGCTCCCGA
This sequence comes from Mycobacterium tuberculosis H37Rv, assembly GCF_000195955.2. Lineage (GTDB taxonomy): Bacteria > Actinomycetota > Actinomycetes > Mycobacteriales > Mycobacteriaceae > Mycobacterium > Mycobacterium tuberculosis. The sequence goes on from NC_000962.3 coordinate 3,244,722, forward strand.
AGCCGGCGCCGCGCCCAAGACGGTCCGTTTTGACTACGAGCAGCTGACCGCCGGGCAGGCTCGGCCCTGCGGAACCGATGGGTCGGTCGGCACCGAACTGATCAGCTACGGCTCCCCCGACCCATCGTCTGTGCGAATCGTCAACCCGGAGACCATGGTTGAGAATCCGCCTGGAGTGGTCGGTGAGATCTGGGTGCATGGCGACCACGTGACTATGGGGTATTGGCAGAAGCCGAAGCAGACCGCGCAGGTCTTCGACGCCAAGCTGGTCGATCCCGCGCCGGCAGCCCCGGAGGGGCCGTGGCTGCGCACCGGCGACCTGGGCGTCATTTCCGATGGTGAGCTGTTCATCATGGGCCGCATCAAAGACCTGCTCATCGTGGACGGGCGCAACCACTACCCCGACGACATCGAGGCAACGATCCAGGAGATCACCGGTGGACGGGCCGCGGCGATCGCAGTGCCCGACGACATCACCGAACAACTGGTGGCGATCATCGAATTCAAGCGACGCGGTAGTACCGCCGAAGAGGTCATGCTCAAGCTCCGCTCGGTGAAGCGTGAGGTCACCTCCGCGATATCGAAGTCACACAGCCTGCGGGTGGCCGATCTCGTTCTGGTGTCACCTGGTTCGATTCCCATCACCACCAGCGGCAAGATCCGGCGGTCAGCCTGCGTCGAACGCTATCGCAGCGACGGCTTCAAGCGGCTGGACGTAGCCGTATGACGGGAAGCATCAGTGGTGAAGCCGACCTTCGCCACTGGCTAATCGACTACCTAGTAACCAATATCGGCTGCACACCTGACGAGGTGGACCCCGATCTGTCGCTTGCCGACCTCGGCGTCAGCTCCCGCGACGCGGTCGTACTGTCCGGCGAACTGTCAGAGCTGCTGGGCAGGACCGTATCGCCGATTGACTTCTGGGAGCACCCGACGATCAACGCGCTGGCCGCGTATCTGGCCGCACCCGAGCCGAGCCCCGACTCCGACGCCGCAGTCAAGCGTGGTGCCCGGAACTCACTCGACGAGCCAATCGCCGTCGTCGGCATGGGATGTCGTTTCCCTGGCGGGATTTCGTGCCCAGAAGCATTGTGGGACTTTCTCTGTGAACGCCGTTCCTCGATCAGCCAGGTGCCGCCGCAACGATGGCAGCCCTTCGAAGGCGGGCCACCCGAGGTAGCCGCGGCGCTAGCGCGCACTACACGGTGGGGCTCATTTTTGCCCGACATCGACGCCTTCGACGCGGAATTCTTCGAGATCTCCCCCAGCGAAGCCGACAAGATGGACCCCCAGCAACGCCTGCTGCTGGAAGTGGCCTGGGAAGCGTTGGAGCACGCGGGAATCCCGCCCGGCACGCTGCGCCGCTCGGCAACAGGAGTGTTTGCCGGGGCATGCCTGAGCGAATACGGTGCGATGGCTTCCGCCGATCTGTCGCAGGTCGATGGTTGGAGCAATAGCGGTGGCGCGATGAGCATCATCGCCAACCGCCTCTCGTATTTCCTTGACCTGCGCGGCCCGTCGGTGGCGGTAGACACCGCATGCTCGTCGTCGTTGGTAGCGATCCACCTGGCCTGCCAGAGCCTTCGGACCCAGGACTGTCACCTGGCAATCGCAGCCGGCGTGAATTTGTTGTTGTCCCCGGCGGTATTTCGCGGTTTCGACCAAGTCGGCGCCTTGTCCCCGACAGGTCAGTGCCGTGCGTTCGATGCGACCGCCGACGGGTTTGTCCGCGGCGAGGGTGCCGGGGTAGTGGTGCTCAAGCGGTTGACCGATGCACAGCGCGACGGGGATCGGGTGCTTGCGGTGATCTGCGGTTCTGCGGTCAACCAGGACGGCCGATCCAACGGGCTGATGGCCCCCAACCCAGCGGCCCAGATGGCGGTGCTGCGTGCCGCCTACACCAACGCGGGGATGCAGCCCAGCGAGGTCGACTACGTCGAAGCGCACGGAACAGGGACGCTGTTGGGCGACCCGATCGAAGCCCGCGCTCTCGGAACGGTGCTGGGTCGCGGCCGGCCCGAGGATTCTCCGTTGCTCATCGGCTCTGTCAAGACCAACCTCGGTCACACCGAGGCTGCGGCTGGAATCGCGGGCTTCATCAAGACGGTGCTGGCTGTGCAGCATGGCCAGATTCCGCCAAATCAGCACTTCGAAACCGCGAACCCGCACATTCCCTTTACCGACTTGCGGATGAAAGTCGTTGACACACAAACTGAATGGCCGGCAACGGGCCATCCCCGCCGTGCCGGTGTGTCGTCGTTCGGCTTCGGTGGCACAAACGCGCACGTGGTGATCGAGCAGGGCCAGGAGGTGCGCCCCGCGCCTGGACAAGGCTTAAGTCCGGCGGTGTCGACCCTGGTAGTGGCCGGCAAGACTATGCAGCGGGTGTCCGCGACCGCGGGGATGCTAGCCGATTGGATGGAAGGGCCCGGCGCTGACGTGGCCTTGGCCGACGTGGCCCACACCCTCAATCACCACCGATCGCGGCAACCCAAGTTCGGCACGGTGGTGGCCCGTGACCGTACCCAGGCGATAGCCGGATTGCGTGCGCTGGCCGCCGGCCAACACGCCCCCGGCGTGGTCAACCCTGCCGACGGCTCGCCGGGGCCGGGCACCGTGTTCGTCTACTCCGGCCGCGGTTCACAGTGGGCTGGCATGGGCCGTCAATTGTTGGCCGACGAGCCGGCTTTCGCGGCCGCGGTCGCCGAATTGGAACCGGTGTTTGTCGAGCAAGCCGGCTTTTCGTTGCACGACGTGCTGGCTAACGGCGAGGAACTGGTCGGTATCGAGCAGATTCAGCTCGGGTTGATCGGGATGCAGCTGGCCCTGACCGAATTATGGTGTTCCTACGGGGTGCGGCCCGACCTGGTGATCGGCCACTCCATGGGCGAGGTGGCCGCCGCCGTGGTCGCCGGGGCACTGACCCCGGCCGAGGGTCTGCGGGTGACCGCCACCCGGTCACGGCTGATGGCACCGTTGTCCGGCCAGGGCGGCATGGCACTGCTGGAACTCGACGCGCCCACTACCGAGGCGTTGATTGCCGACTTCCCACAGGTGACGCTCGGTATTTACAACTCACCACGGCAAACGGTGATCGCCGGGCCCACCGAGCAGATCGATGAGTTGATCGCCCGGGTGCGCGCGCAAAACCGGTTTGCCAGTCGGGTCAATATCGAAGTGGCCCCGCACAATCCGGCCATGGATGCTTTGCAGCCGGCGATGCGTTCGGAGCTGGCCGATCTGACCCCACGGACCCCCACCATCGGAATCATCTCCACCACCTACGCAGACTTGCACACCCAACCGGTCTTCGACGCCGAACACTGGGCCACCAACATGCGCAACCCCGTGCGCTTCCAGCAGGCCATCGCTTCCGCCGGTAGCGGCGCCGACGGCGCCTACCACACCTTCATCGAAATCAGCGCACACCCGCTGCTGACCCAGGCCATCATCGACACTCTGCACAGCGCTCAACCCGGAGCCAGATACACCAGCCTCGGGACCCTGCAACGCGACACCGACGACGTCGTGACCTTCCGGACCAACCTCAACAAGGCCCACACCATCCACCCACCGCACACCCCCCACCCCCCCGAGCCACATCCGCCCATCCCCACCACCCCGTGGCAACACACCCGTCACTGGATCACCACCAAATATCCGGCCGGCTCTGTTGGATCGGCCCCCCGAGCGGGCACACTGCTCGGCCAACACACCACCGTCGCCACGGTCTCAGCGAGTCCGCCCTCCCACCTCTGGCAAGCAAGGCTGGCTCCGGACGCCAAGCCGTACCAGGGCGGTCATCGATTCCACCAAGTCGAGGTGGTCCCAGCTTCTGTTGTGCTGCACACAATCCTTTCCGCTGCAACAGAATTGGGCTACTCCGCGTTGTCCGAGGTCCGATTCGAGCAACCCATTTTCGCCGACCGGCCACGTCTAATCCAGGTCGTCGCCGACAACCGGGCGATCAGCCTGGCCTCGAGTCCGGCTGCCGGAACACCCTCAGACCGGTGGACGCGGCATGTTACCGCACAACTTTCCTCGTCACCGTCGGATTCGGCCAGCAGCTTGAACGAGCACCATCGCGCCAACGGGCAGCCGCCCGAACGTGCTCACCGCGACCTGATTCCCGACCTGGCCGAGCTGCTCGCAATGCGCGGCATCGATGGCCTGCCTTTCTCATGGACCGTCGCGTCGTGGACACAGCACTCGAGCAACCTCACGGTTGCGATCGATCTCCCCGAAGCTCTGCCCGAAGGGTCGACTGGGCCGCTCCTTGACGCCGCGGTGCACCTCGCCGCGCTATCGGACGTCGCTGATTCGCGGCTCTACGTGCCGGCAAGCATCGAGCAGATATCGCTCGGCGATGTCGTCACCGGGCCGCGTAGCTCGGTGACGCTGAACCGCACCGCTCACGACGACGACGGGATCACCGTCGATGTCACCGTTGCAGCCCACGGCGAAGTGCCGTCCCTGTCGATGAGGTCGCTTCGATACCGGGCTCTGGACTTTGGCCTAGACGTTGGTAGGGCGCAACCGCCCGCGTCGACCGGTCCGGTCGAGGCCTACTGTGATGCCACCAATTTCGTACACACGATCGACTGGCAACCGCAGACCGTTCCGGACGCGACGCACCCAGGGGCCGAACAGGTAACCCATCCAGGACCCGTCGCGATAATCGGCGATGACGGCGCAGCGCTGTGTGAGACCCTCGAAGGGGCGGGCTACCAGCCGGCCGTGATGTCCGATGGGGTGTCGCAGGCCCGCTACGTCGTTTACGTCGCGGATTCTGATCCGGCTGGCGCCGACGAGACCGACGTCGACTTCGCCGTCCGGATCTGTACCGAAATCACCGGTCTGGTGCGGACTCTCGCGGAACGCGATGCGGATAAGCCCGCGGCGCTATGGATCCTCACCCGCGGAGTTCACGAATCGGTCGCCCCGTCCGCGCTGCGCCAGAGTTTCCTGTGGGGCCTTGCCGGTGTCATCGCCGCCGAACATCCCGAGCTGTGGGGCGGACTGGTCGATCTCGCGATCAACGACGACTTAGGCGAATTCGGGCCGGCACTTGCCGAACTGCTTGCCAAACCAAGCAAGTCGATCTTGGTGCGTCGTGACGGCGTGGTGCTCGCCCCGGCCTTGGCTCCCGTCCGTGGCGAGCCGGCGCGCAAGTCCTTGCAGTGCAGGCCCGACGCGGCCTACCTCATCACCGGCGGCCTGGGCGCCCTTGGCCTGCTGATGGCCGATTGGCTCGCCGACCGCGGCGCTCATCGATTGGTGTTGACCGGCCGCACGCCATTGCCGCCACGGCGGGACTGGCAACTCGACACCCTCGACACCGAGCTGCGCCGGAGGATCGACGCGATCCGCGCCCTGGAAATGCGCGGGGTGACTGTCGAAGCCGTCGCCGCCGACGTCGGCTGCCGCGAAGACGTGCAGGCCCTGTTGGCCGCGCGCGACCGTGACGGAGCGGCACCGATCCGCGGGATCATCCACGCCGCGGGCATTACCAACGATCAATTGGTGACGAGCATGACCGGCGATGCGGTGCGACAGGTTATGTGGCCGAAGATCGGCGGCAGCCAGGTCCTACACGACGCATTTCCGCCCGGCAGCGTGGACTTCTTCTACTTGACCGCCTCGGCTGCCGGGATATTCGGCATTCCAGGGCAGGGTTCCTACGCCGCCGCCAATTCCTACTTGGACGCGCTGGCGCGGGCGCGCCGGCAACAGGGCTGCCACACCATGAGCCTCGACTGGGTAGCCTGGCGGGGGCTCGGATTGGCCGCGGACGCCCAGCTCGTCAGCGAAGAGCTAGCGCGAATGGGTTCGCGTGACATCACGCCGTCGGAGGCATTCACCGCTTGGGAATTCGTCGATGGCTACGACGTCGCGCAAGCGGTCGTGGTGCCCATGCCCGCTCCGGCGGGCGCCGATGGATCCGGTGCGAACGCTTACCTATTGCCGGCGCGGAACTGGTCGGTGATGGCAGCGACCGAGGTGCGATCCGAGCTCGAACAGGGGTTACGCCGCATCATTGCAGCCGAGCTGCGAGTGCCTGAGAAAGAGCTGGACACCGACCGCCCGTTCGCCGAGTTGGGTCTCAATTCCCTTATGGCAATGGCGATTCGGCGCGAGGCCGAGCAGTTTGTCGGCATCGAGTTGTCTGCCACCATGTTGTTCAACCACCCAACGGTCAAATCACTCGCCAGCTACCTTGCCAAACGTGTGGCACCGCACGATGTGTCACAAGACAACCAGATTTCCGCGCTATCCTCGTCGGCCGGAAGTGTGTTGGACAGTCTATTCGATCGCATCGAATCGGCGCCGCCTGAGGCCGAGAGGTCGGTGTGATGCGAACGGCTTTCAGCCGGATTTCCGGTATGACCGCGCAACAGCGCACCTCCCTAGCCGACGAGTTCGACAGGGTCTCTCGCATCGCCGTGGCCGAGCCGGTTGCGGTGGTTGGCATCGGCTGCCGCTTTCCGGGAGATGTGGATGGACCAGAGAGTTTCTGGGACTTTCTGGTCGCGGGCAGGAATGCGATCTCGACGGTGCCGGCAGATCGATGGGACGCAGAAGCGTTTTACCACCCCGACCCGCTAACACCGGGGCGGATGACGACGAAGTGGGGCGGCTTCGTCCCTGACGTCGCGGGCTTCGACGCCGAATTCTTCGGTATCACACCGCGGGAAGCCGCGGCGATGGACCCGCAGCAGCGAATGCTGCTGGAGGTTGCCTGGGAAGCACTCGAACATGCCGGCATACCACCGGATTCCCTCGGCGGCACCCGAACCGCCGTCATGATGGGGGTCTATTTCAACGAGTATCAGTCCATGTTGGCCGCCAGTCCGCAGAACGTAGACGCCTACAGCGGGACCGGAAATGCACACAGCATCACGGTGGGTCGCATCTCCTACCTGTTGGGATTACGGGGTCCGGCGGTCGCGGTGGACACCGCCTGCTCGTCGTCGTTGGTGGCTGTGCACCTGGCGTGTCAGAGTCTGAGGCTGCGCGAGACCGATCTGGCTCTCGCCGGTGGAGTGAGTATCACCCTTCGCCCAGAGACCCAAATCGCTATCTCTGCCTGGGGATTGCTGTCCCCGCAGGGCCGGTGTGCCGCATTCGATGCGGCGGCAGACGGATTTGTGCGCGGTGAGGGCGCCGGAGTGGTAGTGCTCAAGCGGTTGACGGACGCGGTGCGCGACGGCGACCAGGTGCTGGCGGTGGTGCGCGGTTCGGCAGTCAACCAGGACGGCAGGTCCAATGGCGTAACGGCGCCGAATACGGCAGCCCAGTGCGATGTGATCGCCGATGCCTTGCGATCCGGCGATGTGGCGCCTGACAGCGTGAATTACGTAGAGGCCCATGGAACCGGCACGGTGCTGGGCGACCCGATCGAATTCGAGGCCCTGGCCGCCACGTATGGCCACGGCGGGGACGCATGCGCGTTGGGTGCGGTGAAAACCAACATCGGTCATCTGGAGGCGGCCGCCGGGATCGCGGGGTTCATCAAGGCGACGCTGGCGGTACAACGCGCGACGATCCCGCCGAATCTGCATTTCTCGCAATGGAATCCAGCTATCGATGCCGCGTCGACCAGGTTTTTCGTTCCCACGCAGAACTCCCCGTGGCCAACCGCGGAGGGGCCGCGCCGGGCGGCGGTGTCGTCGTTCGGATTGGGCGGGACGAACGCACACGTGATCATCGAGCAAGGTAGCGAGCTGGCTCCGGTATCCGAAGGCGGCGAGGACACCGGGGTGTCGACGTTGGTGGTGACGGGTAAGACGGCCCAGCGGATGGCCGCGACGGCGCAGGTGCTGGCCGACTGGATGGAAGGTCCGGGCGCCGAGGTGGCCGTAGCTGATGTCGCCCACACGGTCAACCATCACCGGGCCCGCCAAGCCACGTTCGGCACCGTCGTAGCCCGTGACCGCGCCCAGGCGATAGCCGGACTGCGCGCGCTGGCCGCCGGCCAACACGCTCCCGGAGTGGTGAGCCACCAGGACGGTTCGCCGGGGCCGGGCACCGTATTCGTCTACTCCGGCCGCGGCTCGCAGTGGGCCGGGATGGGTCGCCAATTGTTGGCCGACGAGCCGGCTTTCGCCGCCGCGGTCGCCGAGCTGGAACCGGTGTTTGTCGAGCAAGCCGGCTTCTCGCTGCGCGACGTGATCGCCACCGGCAAGGAGCTAGTCGGTATCGAGCAGATCCAGCTTGGCCTGATCGGCATGCAACTGACATTGACTGAGCTATGGCGCTCCTACGGGGTGCAGCCCGACCTGGTGATCGGCCACTCCATGGGCGAGGTGGCCGCCGCCGTGGTCGCCGGAGCGCTGACTCCGGCCGAGGGTCTGCGGGTGACCGCCACCCGCGCACGGTTGATGGCGCCATTGTCCGGCCAGGGCGGCATGGCACTGCTGGGACTCGATGCTGCGGCCACCGAAGCGTTAATCGCGGACTACCCGCAGGTGACAGTGGGGATCTACAACTCGCCGCGGCAGACCGTGATCGCCGGGCCGACCGAACAAATCGATGAGTTGATCGCCCGGGTGCGCGCGCAAAACCGGTTTGCCAGTCGGGTCAATATCGAAGTCGCCCCGCACAATCCGGCCATGGATGCGCTGCAGCCGGCGATGCGTTCGGAGCTGGCCGATCTGACCCCACGGACCCCCACCATCGGAATCATCTCCACCACCTACGCAGACTTGCACACCCAACCGATCTTCGACGCCGAACACTGGGCCACCAACATGCGCAACCCCGTGCGCTTCCAGCAGGCCATCGCTTCCGCCGGTAGCGGCGCCGACGGCGCCTACCACACCTTCATCGAGATCAGCGCACACCCGCTGCTGACCCAGGCGATTGCCGACACCTTGGAAGACGCGCACCGCCCAACCAAGTCCGCAGCGAAATACTTGAGCATTGGCACCTTGCAGCGTGATGCCGATGACACGGTCACCTTCCGCACCAACCTCTACACCGCCGACATCGCCCACCCACCGCATACCTGTCACCCGCCCGAGCCGCACCCCACCATCCCCACCACACCCTGGCAACACACCCACCACTGGATCGCCACCACGCACCCGAGCACGGCAGCGCCAGAAGATCCGGGCAGCAATAAGGTTGTGGTGAACGGACAATCGACATCCGAGAGCCGTGCGCTCGAAGACTGGTGCCACCAGCTGGCCTGGCCGATCCGCCCGGCAGTCAGCGCCGACCCGCCCAGCACCGCCGCCTGGCTCGTGGTGGCAGACAACGAACTCTGCCACGAGCTGGCCCGTGCGGCCGATTCTCGGGTAGACAGCCTCTCGCCGCCGGCGCTCGCAGCAGGCAGCGATCCGGCCGCACTGCTCGACGCGCTGCGCGGTGTGGACAACGTGCTCTACGCTCCACCCGTCCCCGGTGAACTCCTCGATATTGAATCGGCCTACCAGGTTTTCCACGCAACGCGACGGCTAGCCGCCGCGATGGTCGCCAGCAGCGCCACGGCTATTTCCCCGCCGAAGTTGTTCATCATGACCCGCAACGCCCAGCCCATCTCGGAAGGCGACCGAGCCAACCCTGGCCACGCTGTGCTGTGGGGTCTCGGCCGGTCGCTGGCACTAGAGCATCCTGAAATCTGGGGCGGCATAATCGATCTCGACGATTCGATGCCCGCAGAGCTGGCCGTGCGGCATGTGCTGACTGCAGCCCACGGTACCGACGGGGAGGATCAGGTCGTATACCGGTCGGGCGCACGCCATGTACCCCGGCTGCAGAGGCGAACTCTTCCGGGGAAACCGGTCACGTTGAATGCCGACGCCAGCCAGCTCGTCATCGGTGCGACCGGCAACATCGGACCGCATCTCATCCGACAGCTCGCGCGGATGGGGGCTAAGACAATCGTCGCGATGGCTCGCAAGCCCGGCGCGCTCGACGAGTTGACCCAATGTCTCGCTGCGACCGGAACAGATCTCATCGCGGTGGCCGCCGATGCGACCGATCCCGCCGCCATGCAAACCCTGTTCGACCGATTCGGCACGGAGCTACCGCCACTGGAGGGAATCTATCTGGCGGCCTTTGCGGGCCGCCCAGCGCTGCTGAGCGAGATGACCGACGACGACGTGACCACCATGTTTCGTCCCAAGTTGGACGCCTTGGCGTTGTTGCACCGACGGTCACTGAAGAGCCCAGTGCGCCACTTCGTTTTGTTCTCTTCGGTGTCAGGTCTGCTGGGTTCTCGATGGCTCGCCCATTACACCGCGACCAGCGCCTTCCTGGACAGCTTCGCCGGCGCGCGTCGCACCATGGGCCTGCCGGCCACCGTCGTCGACTGGGGACTGTGGAAGTCGCTGGCCGATGTGCAAAAAGACGCGACTCAAATCAGCGCGGAATCCGGGCTGCAACCCATGGCTGACGAGGTGGCCATCGGCGCGCTACCGCTGGTGATGAACCCCGATGCGGCAGTCGCGACCGTGGTGGTTGCCGCGGACTGGCCCTTGTTGGCCGCGGCATATCGAACGCGGGGAGCCCTTCGCATAGTCGACGACCTGTTGCCGGCACCGGAAGACGTCGGGAAGGGCGAAAGCGAATTCCGCACATCGTTGCGTAGCTGCCCGGCGGAGAAACGACGGGACATGTTGTTCGACCATGTGGGCGCCTTGGCCGCCACGGTGATGGGAATGCCGCCCACGGAGCCGCTCGATCCGTCGGCCGGCTTCTTCCAACTCGGCATGGACTCGCTAATGAGCGTGACACTTCAGCGGGCGTTGTCGGAAAGCCTGGGCGAGTTCTTGCCGGCGTCCGTGGTTTTCGACTATCCGACCGTTTACAGCCTCACCGACTACCTGGCCACCGTCCTGCCTGAGCTCCTCGAAATTGGGGCAACCGCAGTCGCAACCCAGCAAGCCACCGACTCCTACCACGAACTGACCGAAGCCGAGTTGTTGGAACAACTTTCGGAACGACTAAGAGGAACACAATGACCGCAGCGACACCAGATCGCCGAGCGATCATCACCGAGGCGCTGCACAAGATCGATGATCTCACGGCGCGCCTGGAAATCGCCGAAAAATCCAGCAGCGAACCGATCGCGGTGATCGGCATGGGTTGCCGGTTCCCGGGCGGGGTCAACAACCCCGAACAGTTCTGGGATTTGTTGTGCGCCGGCCGAAGCGGCATCGTCCGGGTTCCCGCGCAGCGGTGGGACGCCGACGCCTACTACTGTGATGATCACACCGTGCCGGGGACCATCTGCAGCACCGAAGGCGGTTTTCTCACCAGCTGGCAGCCAGATGAGTTCGATGCGGAGTTCTTCTCAATCTCCCCGCGCGAAGCGGCGGCGATGGACCCGCAGCAGCGATTGTTGATTGAAGTTGCGTGGGAAGCGCTAGAAGACGCGGGCGTCCCGCAACACACCATTCGCGGTACGCAAACCTCGGTATTCGTCGGTGTCACCGCCTACGACTACATGCTCACGCTGGCGGGCCGGCTACGACCTGTTGACCTCGACGCGTACATCCCAACCGGGAACTCGGCGAACTTCGCCGCCGGACGGCTGGCCTACATCCTCGGGGCACGCGGACCCGCGGTGGTCATCGACACGGCCTGCTCATCGTCGTTGGTGGCGGTGCACCTGGCATGCCAGAGCCTGCGCGGGCGGGAAAGCGATATGGCGTTGGTGGGTGGAACCAACCTTTTGCTGAGCCCGGGACCCAGCATCGCTTGCTCGCGATGGGGGATGCTGTCACCGGAGGGGCGGTGCAAGACCTTCGATGCGTCCGCCGATGGATACGTGCGCGGCGAGGGTGCCGCGGTGGTGGTGCTCAAGCGGCTGGATGACGCGGTGCGCGACGGCAACCGCATTCTTGCCGTGGTACGCGGTTCGGCGGTCAACCAGGACGGTGCCAGCAGCGGAGTGACCGTTCCCAACGGGCCAGCGCAACAGGCGTTGCTCGCCAAAGCATTGACGTCGTCGAAGTTGACAGCGGCCGATATCGACTACGTCGAGGCCCATGGAACTGGTACTCCGCTGGGCGACCCGATCGAACTCGATTCACTGAGTAAGGTTTTCAGCGATCGAGCGGGTTCGGATCAGTTGGTGATTGGATCGGTGAAGACCAATCTCGGTCACCTGGAAGCGGCGGCCGGTGTCGCCGGGCTGATGAAAGCCGTGCTCGCGGTACACAACGGCTACATTCCGCGGCATCTTAACTTCCACCAGCTGACACCACATGCAAGTGAGGCCGCATCTCGGCTGAGGATCGCCGCCGATGGTATTGACTGGCCAACCACCGGTCGACCTCGCCGGGCGGGGGTGTCGTCGTTCGGCGTCAGTGGGACGAATGCACACGTGGTGATCGAGCAGGCACCCGATCCGATGGCCGCTGCGGGAACGGAGCCGCAGCGCGGCCCCGTTCCCGCGGTGTCGACGCTGGTGGTGTTCGGCAAGACCGCACCGCGGGTGGCTGCGACGGCATCGGTGCTGGCAGATTGGCTGGACGGCCCCGGCGCGGCGGTGCCGCTGGCCGATGTCGCGCACACCCTCAACCATCACCGGGCCCGTCAGACCAGGTTCGGCACGGTAGCCGCTGTCGATCGGCGCCAAGCGGTGATCGGGTTACGCGCGCTGGCCGCGGGTCAATCCGCCCCCGGGGTGGTGGCACCCCGCGAAGGCTCCATCGGAGGCGGCACGGTGTTCGTCTACTCGGGACGAGGATCGCAGTGGGCCGGAATGGGGCGCCAACTGCTGGCCGACGAGCCGGCATTCGCCGCTGCCATCGCCGAACTGGAGCCGGAATTCGTTGCTCAAGGCGGGTTTTCGCTGCGCGACGTGATCGCCGGCGGAAAAGAGTTGGTTGGCATCGAACAGATCCAGCTGGGACTGATCGGGATGCAGCTGGCGCTGACCGCGTTGTGGCGCTCATACGGCGTGACACCCGATGCGGTGATAGGTCACTCGATGGGCGAAGTGGCCGCCGCGGTGGTGGCCGGGGCGCTGACCCCGGCCCAGGGATTACGGGTGACCGCGGTCCGGTCGAGGCTGATGGCGCCGCTGTCCGGGCAGGGCACGATGGCGTTGCTGGAACTCGACGCCGAAGCCACTGAGGCGCTGATTGCCGACTACCCCGAGGTGAGCCTGGGGATCTATGCCTCCCCACGCCAAACCGTGATTTCCGGGCCGCCGCTATTGATCGACGAGCTCATCGACAAGGTGCGCCAACAGAACGGCTTCGCTACCCGAGTCAACATCGAGGTGGCCCCCCACAACCCGGCCATGGATGCACTGCAACCGGCGATGCGTTCGGAATTGGCCGATCTCACCCCGCAACCGCCGACCATCCCGATCATCTCCACCACCTACGCCGACCTCGGCATTTCCCTGGGTTCCGGCCCCAGGTTCGACGCCGAGCACTGGGCAACCAACATGCGCAACCCGGTACGGTTCCACCAGGCCATCGCTCATGCCGGCGCCGATCACCACACCTTCATCGAGATCAGCGCCCACCCGCTGCTGACCCACTCGATCAGCGACACCCTGCGCGCCAGCTACGATGTCGACAACTATCTGAGCATCGGCACCTTGCAACGCGACGCTCACGACACCCTCGAGTTCCACACGAACCTCAACACGACCCACACCACCCATCCCCCCCAGACTCCCCACCCCCCCGAACCCCACCCCGTGCTGCCCACCACCCCATGGCAGCACACCCAGCACTGGATCACCGCCACGTCGGCCGCTTACCACAGGCCCGACACCCACCCGTTGCTTGGCGTCGGTGTCACCGACCCCACTAACGGCACCCGGGTTTGGGAAAGCGAGCTCGACCCTGATCTGCTGTGGCTCGCCGATCACGTCATCGACGATCTCGTTGTGCTGCCCGGGGCGGCCTACGCTGAGATCGCGCTGGCGGCCGCGACCGACACCTTCGCAGTCGAGCAAGATCAGCCCTGGATGATCAGCGAGCTCGACCTTCGGCAGATGCTGCATGTGACCCCAGGCACCGTGTTGGTCACCACGCTCACCGGCGACGAGCAGCGATGCCAGGTCGAAATACGCACCCGCAGCGGGTCTTCGGGATGGACCACCCACGCCACCGCCACCGTTGCCCGCGCCGAGCCGTTAGCACCGCTGGATCACGAAGGACAGCGGCGCGAGGTAACCACTGCCGACCTCGAGGACCAACTGGATCCCGACGACCTGTATCAGCGCCTGCGCGGCGCCGGCCAACAGCACGGACCCGCGTTTCAAGGCATCGTGGGGCTGGCCGTCACGCAAGCTGGCGTGGCCCGTGCGCAAGTACGGCTACCCGCATCGGCCAGAACGGGTTCCCGTGAGTTCATGCTGCACCCGGTGATGATGGATATCGCGTTGCAGACACTGGGAGCCACCCGGACGGCGACCGATCTGGCCGGCGGCCAGGACGCCCGGCAGGGCCCATCTTCCAACTCGGCCTTGGTGGTACCGGTGCGTTTCGCCGGTGTCCACGTGTACGGCGATATCACCCGCGGGGTTCGCGCGGTCGGCTCTCTGGCCGCAGCCGGTGACCGGCTGGTCGGCGAGGTAGTCCTGACCGACGCGAATGGCCAACCGCTGCTGGTCGTCGATGAAGTCGAGATGGCGGTGCTCGGATCCGGCAGTGGCGCAACGGAACTCACCAACCGCCTATTCATGTTGGAGTGGGAGCCCGCACCGCTGGAAAAGACCGCCGAGGCTACGGGTGCCCTGTTGCTGATCGGTGACCCCGCCGCGGGTGACCCGCTGCTGCCCGCGCTGCAGTCGTCGCTGCGCGACCGCATCACCGACCTCGAGCTGGCATCCGCGGCCGACGAAGCCACGCTGCGCGCGGCGATCAGCCGAACCTCCTGGGACGGGATCGTTGTGGTCTGTCCGCCCCGAGCGAACGACGAATCGATGCCGGACGAGGCTCAACTGGAGTTGGCACGCACACGCACGCTGCTGGTCGCCAGCGTGGTCGAGACCGTGACGCGAATGGGTGCCCGCAAGAGCCCCCGACTGTGGATCGTCACCCGTGGCGCTGCACAGTTCGACGCAGGCGAGTCGGTCACGTTGGCGCAGACCGGCCTACGTGGCATCGCACGGGTGCTGACATTTGAGCATTCGGAGTTGAATACCACCCTCGTAGATATCGAACCGGACGGCACCGGCTCGCTGGCCGCCCTGGCCGAGGAGTTGCTTGCCGGTTCCGAGGCCGACGAGGTCGCCTTGCGCGACGGTCAACGCTATGTCAACCGGCTGGTGCCCGCACCCACCACGACCAGTGGTGATCTCGCCGCCGAAGCTCGCCACCAGGTGGTGAACCTGGACAGCTCGGGCGCTTCCAGGGCAGCTGTCCGACTGCAGATCGATCAACCCGGACGGCTGGACGCACTAAACGTTCACGAGGTGAAACGGGGCAGACCGCAAGGCGATCAAGTCGAGGTTCGCGTCGTCGCCGCCGGACTCAACTTCAGCGACGTGCTCAAAGCGATGGGCGTGTATCCGGGACTCGACGGTGCCGCGCCGGTGATCGGCGGCGAATGTGTCGGCTACGTGACGGCCATCGGTGACGAGGTTGACGGCGTCGAGGTCGGACAGCGAGTTATCGCATTCGGCCCTGGCACATTCGGGACCCATCTGGGGACCATCGCCGATCTCGTCGTCCCAATTCCGGACACGCTAGCCGACAACGAGGCGGCCACGTTCGGCGTCGCCTATCTCACCGCCTGGCACTCGCTGTGCGAGGTCGGGCGCCTATCCCCCGGCGAACGCGTGCTCATCCATTCCGCCACCGGCGGTGTTGGAATGGCGGCGGTCTCGATCGCGAAGATGATCGGCGCCCGCATCTACACGACGGCCGGTTCGGACGCCAAACGGGAAATGCTTTCCAGGCTCGGTGTCGAGTACGTCGGCGACTCGCGAAGCGTGGATTTCGCTGACGAGATCCTCGAGCTGACAGACGGCTACGGTGTGGACGTCGTTCTCAATTCGCTGGCGGGCGAGGCGATTCAACGCGGCGTGCAGATCCTTGCGCCCGGTGGCCGGTTCATCGAACTGGGCAAGAAGGACGTCTACGCCGATGCCAGCTTGGGCTTGGCCGCGCTAGCCAAGAGCGCGTCCTTCTCCGTGGTCGACCTCGACCTGAATCTCAAGCTGCAGCCGGCGCGCTACCGCCAACTCCTGCAACACATCCTGCAGCACGTGGCGGATGGCAAACTCGAGGTACTTCCCGTCACCGCATTTAGCCTGCACGATGCGGCCGACGCATTCCGGCTTATGGCATCCGGTAAACACACCGGCAAGATCGTCATCTCGATACCCCAGCACGGCAGCATCGAGGCGATCGCTGCCCCGCCACCACTTCCTCTGGTCAGCCGCGACGGCGGCTACCTCATCGTCGGCGGTATGGGTGGTCTCGGATTCGTCGTCGCGCGCTGGCTGGCTGAGCAAGGTGCGGGACTGATTGTCCTCAACGGACGCTCGGCCCCCAGCGACGAGGTGGCAGCCGCTATCGCGGAGCTGAACGCCTCCGGTAGCCGGATCGAGGTGATCACCGGCGACATCACCGAGCCAGACACCGCCGAGCGGCTGGTGCGGGCGGTCGAAGACGCCGGGTTCCGGCTGGCCGGGGTGGTGCACAGCGCGATGGTTCTCGCCGACGAGATCGTGTTGAACATGACCGATTCCGCCGCTCGGCGAGTGTTCGCCCCGAAGGTCACCGGCAGCTGGCGGCTTCATGTGGCCACCGCCGCGCGCGACGTCGACTGGTGGCTGACCTTCTCCTCGGCCGCCGCGCTGCTGGGCACTCCCGGGCAGGGCGCGTACGCCGCCGCCAACTCGTGGGTCGACGGCCTGGTCGCGCATCGGCGCTCGGCCGGACTTCCCGCTGTCGGGATCAACTGGGGCCCGTGGGCCGACGTTGGACGCGCGCAGTTCTTCAAAGACCTCGGGGTGGAGATGATCAACGCCGAGCAGGGGCTTGCCGCCATGCAGGCGGTACTCACCGCCGATCGCGGGCGCACCGGTGTGTTCAGCCTCGACGCGCGGCAGTGGTTCCAATCGTTCCCCGCTGTGGCGGGGTCCTCGCTGTTCGCGAAGCTGCATGACTCGGCGGCCCGCAAAAGTGGGCAGCGGCGCGGCGGGGGCGCGATTCGCGCTCAGCTAGACGCCCTCGACGCGGCCGAACGCCCAGGCCACCTCGCGTCCGCGATCGCCGACGAGATCCGTGCGGTGCTGCGCTCAGGCGATCCCATCGATCACCACCGACCGCTGGAAACCCTGGGACTCGACTCGCTGATGGGCCTGGAATTGCGCAATCGGCTGGAAGCAAGTCTGGGCATCACGTTGCCGGTCGCGTTGGTGTGGGCATACCCGACGATCAGCGATCTCGCGACCGCCCTGTGCGAACGAATGGACTACGCGACACCCGCGGCTGCGCAGGAGATTTCCGATACAGAACCCGAACTGTCCGACGAGGAGATGGATTTGCTCGCCGATCTGGTTGACGCCAGCGAGCTGGAAGCTGCGACGCGAGGCGAGTCATGACAAGTCTGGCGGAGCGCGCGGCGCAACTGTCGCCGAACGCGCGAGCGGCCCTGGCGCGCGAGCTCGTCCGTGCGGGTACGACCTTCCCGACCGACATCTGCGAGCCGGTGGCGGTGGTGGGCATCGGCTGTCGCTTTCCGGGGAATGTGACTGGGCCAGAGAGCTTTTGGCAGCTACTGGCCGACGGTGTGGACACAATCGAGCAGGTGCCGCCTGATCGGTGGGATGCGGACGCGTTCTACGATCCCGATCCTTCGGCGTCGGGTCGGATGACGACGAAATGGGGTGGTTTCGTTTCCGATGTCGACGCGTTCGACGCCGACTTTTTCGGAATCACTCCTCGGGAAGCCGTGGCGATGGACCCGCAGCATCGGATGCTGCTCGAGGTTGCCTGGGAAGCGTTGGAGCACGCGGGTATTCCGCCGGATTCCTTGAGCGGCACTCGAACCGGCGTGATGATGGGTCTGTCGTCGTGGGACTACACGATCGTCAATATCGAGCGCAGAGCCGACATCGACGCGTACCTGAGCACCGGAACCCCGCACTGTGCCGCGGTGGGGCGGATCGCGTATCTGTTGGGATTGCGTGGTCCGGCCGTCGCCGTAGATACCGCTTGTTCGTCGTCGCTGGTGGCAATTCACTTGGCGTGTCAGAGCCTTCGCCTGCGTGAAACCGACGTGGCATTGGCGGGCGGGGTGCAGCTCACCTTGTCACCGTTCACCGCCATCGCGCTGTCCAAGTGGTCGGCGCTGTCACCGACCGGCCGATGCAACAGCTTCGACGCCAACGCGGATGGATTCGTGCGCGGCGAGGGCTGCGGCGTGGTGGTGCTCAAGCGGTTGGCCGACGCGGTGCGCGACCAGGACCGGGTGCTTGCGGTGGTCCGCGGTTCGGCAACTAACTCCGATGGTCGGTCCAACGGCATGACCGCACCGAACGCGCTGGCGCAGCGTGACGTGATCACATCCGCCCTCAAGCTTGCGGATGTTACCCCTGACAGCGTGAACTATGTCGAAACACACGGCACCGGAACGGTGTTGGGGGACCCCATCGAGTTCGAGTCGCTGGCGGCCACTTATGGCCTGGGTAAAGGCCAGGGCGAGAGCCCGTGCGCATTGGGGTCGGTCAAGACCAACATCGGCCACCTGGAGGCGGCCGCCGGTGTGGCTGGATTCATCAAGGCGGTGCTGGCGGTGCAACGTGGGCACATTCCCCGCAACTTGCACTTCACCCGGTGGAACCCGGCCATCGACGCGTCGGCGACGCGGCTGTTCGTGCCGACCGAAAGCGCCCCGTGGCCGGCGGCTGCCGGTCCACGCAGGGCTGCGGTGTCATCGTTCGGCCTCAGCGGGACCAACGCGCACGTGGTGGTCGAGCAGGCACCCGACACCGCAGTAGCCGCAGCCGGCGGCATGCCGTATGTTTCGGCGCTGAACGTCTCCGGCAAGACGGCCGCGCGGGTGGCGTCGGCGGCGGCGGTGCTGGCCGACTGGATGTCGGGGCCGGGCGCGGCGGCACCACTGGCCGACGTGGCACACACGTTGAACCGGCACCGGGCCCGGCACGCCAAGTTCGCCACCGTCATCGCGCGTGACCGCGCCGAGGCGATCGCGGGGTTGCGAGCGCTGGCGGCCGGACAACCACGCGTTGGGGTGGTGGATTGCGACCAGCATGCCGGTGGGCCTGGCCGGGTTTTTGTGTATTCGGGTCAGGGCTCGCAGTGGGCGTCGATGGGCCAGCAGTTGCTGGCCAACGAACCGGCGTTCGCCAAGGCGGTAGCCGAGCTGGATCCGATATTCGTTGACCAGGTTGGCTTTTCGCTGCAGCAAACGCTTATCGACGGCGACGAGGTGGTGGGCATCGACCGCATCCAGCCGGTGCTGGTCGGGATGCAGTTGGCGCTGACCGAGTTATGGCGG
Source organism: Mycobacterium tuberculosis H37Rv (assembly GCF_000195955.2). Lineage (GTDB taxonomy): Bacteria > Actinomycetota > Actinomycetes > Mycobacteriales > Mycobacteriaceae > Mycobacterium > Mycobacterium tuberculosis. The sequence goes on from NC_000962.3 coordinate 3,264,171, forward strand.
TCCTATGGGGTGATTCCAGATGCCGTGATCGGGCACTCGATGGGTGAGGTGTCGGCGGCAGTGGTGGCCGGCGCGTTGACGCCCGAGCAGGGCTTGCGGGTCATCACCACCCGGTCGCGGTTGATGGCGCGGCTGTCGGGGCAGGGAGCGATGGCGCTGCTCGAGCTGGATGCCGACGCCGCCGAGGCGCTGATTGCCGGCTATCCGCAGGTGACGCTGGCGGTGCATGCGTCACCGCGCCAGACGGTGATCGCCGGGCCGCCCGAGCAGGTGGACACGGTGATCGCGGCGGTAGCGACGCAAAACCGGTTGGCGCGCCGCGTCGAAGTCGACGTGGCCTCCCATCACCCGATCATCGATCCCATACTGCCCGAGTTGCGAAGCGCGTTAGCGGATTTGACTCCGCAGCCGCCGAGCATCCCGATCATTTCCACTACGTACGAAAGCGCGCAGCCGGTGGCGGATGCCGACTATTGGTCGGCCAACCTGCGCAACCCGGTGCGATTCCACCAGGCCGTCACCGCCGCCGGTGTCGACCACAACACCTTCATCGAAATCAGCCCTCACCCCGTGCTCACGCACGCACTCACCGACACCCTGGATCCGGACGGCAGCCATACAGTCATGTCGACGATGAACCGCGAACTGGACCAGACGCTGTATTTCCACGCCCAACTCGCCGCGGTCGGTGTGGCTGCGTCCGAGCACACCACCGGTCGCCTTGTCGACCTGCCCCCCACACCGTGGCACCATCAGCGATTCTGGGTCACGGATCGTTCGGCGATGTCCGAGCTGGCCGCGACCCACCCGCTCCTGGGCGCGCACATCGAGATGCCGCGCAACGGAGACCATGTCTGGCAGACCGATGTCGGCACCGAGGTCTGTCCCTGGTTGGCAGACCACAAGGTGTTCGGTCAACCCATCATGCCGGCCGCGGGGTTCGCCGAGATCGCCTTGGCGGCGGCCAGCGAAGCCCTCGGCACAGCCGCCGACGCCGTCGCACCCAACATCGTGATCAACCAGTTCGAGGTGGAGCAGATGCTGCCCCTCGACGGCCACACGCCGCTAACGACGCAGTTAATTCGCGGCGGGGACAGCCAGATTCGGGTCGAGATCTATTCCCGCACGCGTGGCGGAGAGTTCTGCCGACACGCCACGGCCAAGGTTGAACAATCGCCGCGCGAATGTGCGCACGCGCACCCGGAAGCCCAAGGTCCCGCCACCGGGACAACAGTGTCGCCGGCCGATTTTTATGCCCTGCTCCGCCAAACCGGCCAACACCATGGTCCGGCGTTCGCGGCCTTAAGCCGGATCGTGCGCCTGGCCGATGGTTCCGCGGAAACCGAGATCAGCATTCCCGACGAGGCGCCGCGCCATCCCGGGTATCGGCTGCACCCCGTGGTATTGGATGCGGCATTGCAAAGCGTGGGTGCCGCGATACCCGACGGCGAGATCGCGGGGTCGGCGGAAGCCAGCTATCTGCCAGTGTCGTTCGAGACCATCCGGGTGTACCGCGACATCGGTCGGCACGTCAGGTGTCGTGCCCACCTGACAAACCTCGACGGCGGCACCGGAAAGATGGGCAGGATCGTCCTAATCAACGACGCCGGCCACATAGCGGCCGAAGTGGACGGCATCTATCTGCGTCGTGTCGAACGCCGTGCGGTACCCCTGCCACTAGAGCAGAAGATCTTCGATGCCGAATGGACCGAAAGCCCGATCGCAGCCGTGCCGGCTCCGGAGCCAGCTGCCGAGACGACGCGGGGAAGTTGGCTGGTACTCGCCGATGCAACGGTGGATGCGCCAGGCAAGGCCCAGGCCAAGTCGATGGCCGACGACTTCGTGCAGCAGTGGCGCTCACCGATGCGGCGGGTGCACACCGCCGATATCCACGACGAATCGGCGGTGCTGGCCGCATTTGCAGAAACGGCAGGCGATCCCGAGCACCCGCCGGTTGGCGTGGTGGTGTTCGTCGGCGGTGCCTCGAGTCGACTGGACGACGAGCTGGCGGCGGCGCGCGACACGGTGTGGTCGATCACCACGGTGGTTCGTGCGGTCGTCGGCACGTGGCACGGCCGATCACCGCGGCTATGGCTGGTCACCGGGGGCGGACTTTCCGTTGCCGACGACGAGCCGGGAACACCCGCGGCGGCTTCCTTGAAAGGGCTGGTGCGGGTGCTCGCCTTCGAGCACCCGGACATGCGCACCACCCTGGTCGATCTGGACATCACACAAGACCCGCTGACCGCGCTGAGCGCGGAACTGCGGAATGCCGGGAGTGGGTCGCGCCATGATGACGTGATCGCGTGGCGCGGCGAGCGCAGGTTCGTCGAACGGCTGTCGCGCGCCACGATCGATGTATCCAAAGGGCATCCGGTGGTGCGCCAGGGAGCGTCGTACGTCGTCACCGGCGGCCTCGGCGGTCTCGGCCTGGTCGTCGCTCGTTGGCTGGTGGACCGCGGCGCCGGCCGGGTGGTGCTGGGTGGCCGCAGCGATCCCACTGACGAGCAGTGCAACGTCCTGGCCGAACTGCAGACCCGCGCCGAGATCGTGGTTGTCCGTGGCGACGTGGCATCGCCGGGGGTGGCAGAAAAGCTGATTGAGACGGCCCGACAGTCTGGGGGCCAATTGCGCGGCGTCGTGCACGCCGCCGCGGTCATCGAAGACAGCCTGGTGTTCTCTATGAGCAGGGACAACCTAGAACGGGTGTGGGCACCCAAGGCCACCGGTGCGCTGCGCATGCACGAAGCCACCGCTGACTGCGAGCTCGACTGGTGGCTCGGATTCTCTTCCGCCGCTTCGCTATTGGGTTCTCCCGGGCAAGCGGCCTACGCGTGCGCCAGCGCGTGGCTGGACGCGCTGGTCGGATGGCGCAGGGCATCCGGCCTGCCGGCCGCGGTGATCAACTGGGGTCCGTGGTCGGAGGTAGGCGTCGCCCAGGCCTTGGTGGGCAGTGTTCTCGACACGATCAGTGTCGCAGAAGGCATCGAGGCTCTCGACTCATTGCTTGCCGCCGACCGGATCCGCACTGGAGTGGCTCGGCTGCGTGCCGATCGGGCCCTGGTCGCATTCCCGGAGATCCGCAGCATCAGCTACTTCACCCAGGTGGTCGAGGAGCTGGACTCGGCGGGTGACCTCGGCGACTGGGGCGGGCCCGACGCGCTTGCCGACCTCGACCCGGGCGAGGCGCGGCGCGCGGTGACCGAGCGGATGTGTGCGCGCATCGCTGCGGTGATGGGCTACACTGACCAGTCGACTGTCGAACCCGCCGTGCCCTTGGACAAGCCCCTGACCGAGCTGGGGCTGGATTCTCTGATGGCGGTACGAATACGCAACGGCGCGCGGGCGGATTTCGGCGTGGAACCGCCGGTAGCGCTGATACTGCAAGGCGCGTCCTTGCATGACCTGACGGCGGACTTAATGCGCCAACTCGGGCTCAATGATCCCGATCCGGCGCTCAACAACGCTGACACTATTCGCGACCGGGCGCGCCAGCGCGCGGCAGCGCGACACGGAGCCGCGATGCGGCGCCGACCTAAACCTGAAGTACAGGGAGGATAAGACCTGTGAGCATCCCCGAGAACGCGATCGCGGTGGTCGGCATGGCCGGCCGATTTCCGGGCGCCAAGGATGTTTCGGCGTTCTGGAGCAACCTTCGGCGCGGTAAGGAGTCGATCGTCACCCTGTCCGAACAGGAGCTGCGCGACGCCGGCGTCAGCGACAAGACGCTGGCCGATCCGGCGTATGTGCGTCGCGCCCCGCTTCTTGACGGGATCGACGAGTTCGACGCCGGCTTCTTCGGGTTCCCGCCGCTGGCCGCGCAGGTGCTGGATCCCCAACACCGGTTGTTCCTGCAGTGTGCATGGCATGCGCTCGAGGACGCGGGCGCTGACCCCGCACGGTTCGACGGCTCGATCGGCGTATACGGAACCAGCTCCCCCAGCGGCTATCTGCTGCACAACCTGCTGTCGCATCGCGACCCGAACGCTGTGTTGGCCGAGGGACTCAACTTCGACCAGTTCAGCCTGTTCTTGCAGAATGACAAGGACTTTCTGGCAACCCGGATTTCGCACGCGTTCAACCTGCGCGGGCCGAGCATCGCGGTGCAAACCGCGTGTTCATCGTCGCTGGTAGCGGTGCATCTGGCCTGCCTGAGCCTGCTATCCGGCGAATGCGACATGGCGTTGGCCGGCGGGTCGTCGCTATGCATCCCGCACCGTGTCGGCTACTTCACCTCACCGGGATCGATGGTGTCGGCGGTGGGCCACTGTCGGCCCTTCGACGTGCGGGCCGACGGCACGGTCTTCGGCAGCGGTGTCGGGTTGGTGGTGCTCAAGCCGCTGGCGGCCGCCATCGACGCCGGAGACCGGATTCACGCCGTCATCCGCGGATCGGCGATCAACAACGACGGATCGGCGAAGATGGGGTATGCGGCGCCCAACCCGGCCGCTCAAGCCGATGTCATCGCCGAAGCCCATGCGGTGTCCGGCATCGATTCGTCGACCGTGAGCTATGTCGAGTGCCACGGAACCGGCACCCCGCTCGGTGATCCTATCGAAATCCAGGGCCTGCGAGCGGCGTTCGAGGTGTCGCAGACGAGCCGTTCGGCCCCTTGTGTTCTGGGGTCGGTCAAGTCGAACATCGGCCACCTGGAAGTTGCTGCCGGCATCGCGGGTCTGATCAAAACGATTCTGTGCCTAAAGAACAAGGCACTACCCGCGACGCTGCACTACACCAGCCCGAACCCGGAACTGCGCTTGGACCAAAGTCCGTTCGTCGTGCAAAGCAAGTACGGCCCCTGGGAGTGCGACGGCGTTCGTCGTGCCGGGGTGAGTTCGTTCGGGGTCGGGGGTACCAACGCGCACGTCGTCTTGGAGGAGGCGCCAGCAGAAGCATCGGAGGTTTCAGCGCACGCCGAGCCGGCTGGCCCTCAGGTAATCCTGCTCTCGGCGCAAACGGCCGCGGCGCTCGGCGAGTCGCGGACCGCCCTGGCCGCGGCGCTAGAAACGCAAGACGGCCCGCGCCTGTCCGACGTGGCCTACACGCTCGCCCGGCGCCGCAAGCACAACGTCACGATGGCCGCCGTCGTGCACGACCGCGAGCACGCGGCCACCGTGCTGCGGGCGGCCGAGCACGACAACGTTTTCGTTGGCGAAGCCGCCCACGATGGGGAGCATGGCGATCGCGCCGACGCCGCACCCACGTCGGATCGCGTCGTTTTCCTGTTTCCCGGACAGGGCGCTCAGCACGTCGGAATGGCAAAAGGGCTCTATGACACCGAGCCGGTCTTCGCCCAACACTTCGACACCTGCGCCGCCGGATTCCGCGACGAGACAGGCATCGACTTGCATGCCGAAGTGTTCGACGGGACCGCAACAGATCTTGAGCGCATTGACCGTTCGCAACCGGCATTGTTCACGGTGGAATACGCGCTCGCGAAGTTGGTCGACACTTTCGGCGTGCGCGCCGGGGCGTACATCGGATACAGCACCGGCGAATACATCGCGGCCACCCTGGCCGGCGTATTCGACCTGCAGACAGCGATCAAAACGGTGTCGCTGCGCGCCCGCCTTATGCATGAGTCGCCGCCCGGTGCCATGGTCGCGGTGGCTCTTGGCCCCGATGACGTCACGCAGTACCTGCCACCGGAGGTCGAGCTGTCCGCGGTAAACGATCCTGGTAACTGTGTGGTCGCCGGGCCCAAAGACCAGATCCGTGCACTGCGCCAACGTCTTACCGAGGCAGGGATTCCCGTTCGCCGCGTCCGGGCAACCCACGCGTTCCATACCAGCGCGATGGATCCCATGCTGGGCCAATTCCAAGAATTCCTGTCCCGTCAACAGCTACGTCCTCCGCGCACACCGCTGCTGAGCAACCTCACCGGTAGCTGGATGTCCGACCAGCAAGTAGTCGATCCGGCCAGCTGGACGCGTCAAATCAGCTCCCCCATCAGGTTCGCCGACGAGCTGGACGTGGTGCTGGCAGCTCCAAGTCGAATCCTGGTCGAGGTTGGTCCGGGCGGCAGCCTGACCGGTTCGGCTATGCGCCACCCGAAGTGGTCGACCACGCACCGCACCGTTCGGCTTATGCGCCACCCACTGCAAGACGTCGACGACCGCGACACTTTTCTGCGCGCGCTGGGCGAACTCTGGTCTGCCGGAGTCGAGGTCGACTGGACGCCGCGGCGTCCGGCGGTGCCGCACCTCGTTTCCCTGCCGGGTTATCCATTTGCCCGTCAACGGCATTGGGTCGAACCTAACCACACGGTTTGGGCGCAGGCTCCCGGCGCAAACAACGGCTCACCGGCCGGCACTGCGGATGGTTCCACGGCCGCCACCGTCGATGCAGCCCGCAACGGAGAGTCGCAGACCGAGGTTACGCTGCAACGCATCTGGTCACAGTGCCTCGGCGTCAGCTCGGTCGATCGGAACGCCAATTTCTTCGACCTCGGCGGCGATTCTTTGATGGCGATCAGCATCGCGATGGCCGCCGCCAACGAGGGTCTGACCATCACGCCGCAGGATCTCTACGAATACCCGACCCTGGCCTCGCTGACGGCCGCCGTCGACGCGTCGTTCGCGTCCAGCGGGTTGGCGAAGCCCCCGGAGGCACAAGCGAACCCGGCGGTTCCACCCAACGTCACGTACTTCCTCGACCGCGGATTGCGCGACACCGGCCGCTGTCGTGTCCCGCTGATCCTGCGCCTGGATCCCAAGATCGGGCTACCGGATATTCGAGCGGTGCTGACCGCAGTGGTCAACCACCACGACGCATTGCGCCTGCACCTGGTCGGCAACGATGGGATATGGGAGCAGCACATCGCGGCACCCGCAGAATTCACCGGGCTTTCCAACCGGTCGGTGCCCAACGGCGTGGCTGCAGGCAGCCCCGAGGAACGGGCCGCGGTCTTGGGCATCCTGGCCGAACTCCTTGAGGATCAAACGGATCCGAACGCGCCGCTGGCTGCCGTTCATATCGCCGCCGCGCACGGCGGTCCGCACTATCTGTGCCTTGCCATACATGCGATGGTCACCGACGACTCATCGCGCCAGATCCTGGCGACCGACATCGTCACCGCGTTTGGACAACGGCTGGCAGGCGAGGAGATCACGCTGGAACCGGTCAGCACGGGGTGGCGGGAATGGTCACTGCGTTGCGCGGCCCTCGCGACGCATCCGGCGGCGCTGGACACTCGCTCGTACTGGATCGAGAATTCGACCAAGGCGACTTTGTGGCTGGCCGATGCCCTTCCCAACGCGCATACCGCCCATCCGCCCCGCGCCGACGAGCTCACCAAGTTGTCGAGCACGCTAAGCGTCGAGCAGACATCCGAGCTGGACGACGGCCGGCGCAGGTTCCGCCGGTCGATTCAGACGATCCTGCTGGCCGCCCTCGGCCGCACAATAGCTCAGACGGTAGGTGAGGGTGTGGTCGCCGTGGAGCTCGAAGGCGAGGGCCGCTCGGTGCTGCGGCCGGATGTCGACCTGCGCAGAACGGTCGGCTGGTTCACGACGTACTACCCGGTACCGCTGGCATGCGCAACAGGGCTGGGCGCGCTTGCGCAGCTGGACGCGGTGCACAACACTCTTAAGTCCGTTCCGCACTACGGAATTGGATACGGGCTGCTGCGCTACGTTTACGCCCCGACCGGACGTGTCCTGGGCGCTCAGCGCACACCCGACATTCACTTCCGGTATGCGGGCGTGATCCCCGAGCTACCGTCCGGCGATGCTCCAGTACAGTTCGACTCGGACATGACGCTTCCGGTGCGCGAACCGATCCCAGGGATGGGCCACGCCATCGAACTTCGGGTGTATCGGTTTGGTGGCTCACTGCATCTCGATTGGTGGTACGACACCCGCCGGATCCCGGCGGCAACGGCAGAAGCGCTGGAGCGGACCTTCCCGCTGGCCCTCAGCGCGCTGATCCAGGAGGCCATCGCGGCCGAGCACACAGAGCACGACGACAGCGAGATAGTCGGGGAACCCGAGGCGGGCGCTCTGGTGGACCTGTCGAGCATGGATGCCGGCTGAGGAGGATCGGATGCGCAACGACGACATGGCGGTGGTGGTTAACGGGGTTCGCAAGACCTACGGCAAGGGCAAGATTGTGGCCCTCGATGACGTGAGTTTCAAGGTGCGCCGCGGTGAAGTGATCGGGCTGCTGGGCCCCAACGGGGCCGGCAAGACGACCATGGTGGACATCTTGTCGACGCTGACCCGACCGGATGCCGGCTCGGCGATCATCGCTGGCTACGATGTTGTTTCCGAACCGGCCGGTGTACGCCGCTCGATCATGGTCACCGGGCAGCAGGTGGCCGTCGACGACGCGCTTTCCGGTGAGCAGAACCTGGTGTTGTTTGGTCGTCTGTGGGGACTGAGCAAGTCCGCGGCGCGCAAACGCGCCGCCGAACTGCTCGAGCAATTCAGCCTCGTACATGCCGGAAAGAGGCGGGTGGGCACCTACTCCGGCGGAATGCGCCGACGAATAGACATCGCGTGCGGATTGGTGGTCCAACCCCAGGTGGCGTTCTTAGACGAGCCCACCACCGGGCTCGATCCCAGGAGCCGGCAAGCTATTTGGGATCTGGTGGCCAGCTTCAAGAAGCTGGGCATTGCCACGTTGTTGACCACGCAGTATCTCGAGGAGGCGGATGCGCTCAGTGACCGCATCATCCTGATCGATCACGGCATAATCATCGCCGAAGGCACCGCGAATGAACTCAAGCACCGCGCCGGCGACACCTTCTGCGAAATAGTGCCCCGCGATCTGAAGGATCTGGACGCTATCGTCGCGGCGCTCGGTTCGCTGTTGCCCGAGCACCACAGGGCGATGCTGACGCCCGACTCAGACCGCATTACGATGCCGGCGCCTGACGGCATACGTATGCTCGTCGAGGCAGCGCGCCGGATCGACGAGGCGAGGATCGAGCTAGCCGATATTGCGCTGCGCCGACCGTCACTCGATCACGTATTCCTGGCCATGACGACCGATCCCACCGAGTCTCTGACCCATCTGGTGTCGGGGTCCGCGCGATGAGCGGCCCGGCCATAGATGCGAGCCCCGCCCTGACCTTCAACCAGTCAAGCGCGAGCATTCAGCAGCGACGCTTATCGACCGGGCGACAGATGTGGGTGCTCTATCGGCGTTTCGCCGCGCCGAGCCTACTCAACGGTGAAGTACTCACCACGGTGGGCGCGCCGATAATTTTCATGGTGGGCTTCTATATCCCGTTCGCCATACCGTGGAACCAATTTGTGGGTGGCGCCAGCTCGGGCGTCGCCAGCAACTTAGGGCAATACATCACGCCGTTGGTCACACTGCAGGCGGTCTCGTTCGCCGCGATCGGGTCGGGCTTTCGAGCCGCGACCGATTCGCTGCTAGGCGTCAATCGTCGGTTTCAGTCCATGCCGATGGCCCCGTTGACGCCACTGCTTGCCCGCGTGTGGGTGGCTGTGGACCGATGCTTCACGGGTTTGGTGATATCGCTAGTTTGCGGCTACGTCATCGGATTCCGTTTTCATCGCGGGGCCCTCTATATCGTCGGTTTTTGCCTACTGGTTATCGCGATCGGGGCTGTGCTGTCATTCGCCGCTGACCTGGTTGGCACCGTTACCAGGAACCCAGACGCGATGCTGCCGCTGCTGAGCTTGCCCATTTTGATCTTCGGACTGCTGTCCATTGGTCTCATGCCGTTAAAGCTGTTTCCGCACTGGATCCATCCATTTGTTCGCAACCAGCCGATCTCCCAGTTCGTCGCGGCGCTGCGGGCATTGGCCGGAGATACCACCAAGACAGCCTCACAGGTGAGTTGGCCTGTGATGGCTCCGACGTTGACGTGGTTGTTCGCTTTCGTGGTGATCCTGGCGCTTTCATCCACCATTGTTTTGGCTAGGCGGCCATGATCACGACGACAAGTCAGGAAATCGAGCTTGCACCCACACGTTTGCCAGGCTCGCAAAACGCTGCTCGGCTGTTCGTTGCGCAGACCCTTTTGCAGACCAACCGGTTGCTAACTCGATGGGCACGTGACTATATCACCGTTATCGGAGCGATCGTGTTACCGATTCTCTTCATGGTGGTGTTGAACATTGTGCTAGGTAACCTAGCTTATGTCGTAACCCACGACAGCGGGCTCTACAGCATTGTTCCGCTGATCGCACTCGGCGCCGCGATCACTGGGTCAACTTTTGTCGCGATCGACCTGATGCGCGAGCGCTCCTTCGGACTGCTTGCCCGACTGTGGGTGCTGCCCGTGCACCGAGCATCGGGCCTGATCTCTCGAATCCTGGCAAACGCGATTCGGACTCTGGTCACCACTTTAGTGATGCTAGGTACTGGGGTGGTATTGGGTTTCCGGTTTCGACAAGGCCTGATCCCGAGCCTCATGTGGATTAGTGTCCCGGTGATACTGGGCATCGCAATCGCGGCTATGGTCACTACCGTCGCGCTTTACACAGCACAAACCGTTGTTGTCGAAGGCGTTGAGCTGGTGCAAGCAATCGCGATCTTCTTCTCCACGGGTTTGGTGCCGCTCAACTCGTATCCAGGCTGGATTCAGCCGTTCGTCGCCCATCAGCCGGTGAGCTACGCCATCGCGGCGATGCGCGGTTTTGCAATGGGTGGTCCGGTCCTCTCTCCGATGATCGGGATGCTGGTGTGGACCGCGGGTATCTGCGTCGTATGCGCCGTACCCTTGGCCATTGGCTACCGACGGGCCAGCACGCATTGACCAGCACCGCTGGCCCGGGATGCCGTGACGAGTTGGGAGTGTTGAGATGTTTCCCGGATCTGTGATCCGAAAGCTGTCGCACAGCGAGGAAGTCTTCGCGCAGTACGAGGTTTTTACTTCCATGACAATCCAGCTGCGCGGTGTTATCGATGTCGATGCGCTGTCGGATGCCTTCGACGCCCTCTTGGAAACCCACCCAGTCCTGGCCAGCCACCTTGAGCAAAGCTCCGACGGCGGTTGGAATCTCGTTGCCGACGACCTGCTGCACTCTGGAATCTGTGTCATCGACGGCACGGCCGCCACCAACGGGTCACCGTCGGGAAACGCCGAACTACGGCTCGACCAGAGCGTGTCCCTATTGCATCTGCAGCTGATCCTCCGCGAAGGAGGAGCCGAGCTGACGCTATACCTCCATCACTGCATGGCCGATGGTCATCACGGGGCCGTTCTCGTCGACGAGCTGTTCTCCCGCTACACCGACGCGGTCACTACCGGTGACCCCGGCCCGATAACCCCGCAGCCCACGCCGCTGTCAATGGAGGCTGTGCTGGCACAGCGGGGTATCAGGAAGCAAGGGCTTTCGGGAGCTGAACGTTTTATGTCGGTGATGTATGCCTATGAGATCCCTGCCACCGAGACGCCGGCGGTCCTCGCGCATCCTGGGCTGCCCCAAGCTGTTCCGGTCACCCGACTCTGGCTTTCCAAGCAGCAGACATCGGACCTCATGGCGTTCGGCCGCGAGCATCGCCTCAGCCTTAACGCCGTGGTCGCGGCAGCCATCCTGCTGACCGAGTGGCAGCTGCGCAACACCCCGCACGTCCCGATTCCCTACGTTTACCCCGTCGACCTGCGATTTGTTCTAGCTCCCCCAGTGGCCCCGACAGAAGCTACCAATCTCCTCGGGGCGGCGTCTTACCTCGCTGAGATCGGGCCGAATACCGACATCGTGGATCTGGCAAGCGATATCGTTGCCACACTTCGGGCTGACTTGGCCAATGGTGTGATTCAGCAGTCGGGGCTCCACTTCGGCACGGCATTCGAAGGAACTCCTCCCGGCCTACCACCACTTGTCTTCTGCACTGACGCCACTTCATTTCCCACCATGCGCACACCGCCGGGCCTGGAGATCGAAGACATTAAGGGCCAATTCTATTGTTCGATCAGCGTCCCCCTCGATCTGTACTCGTGTGCCGTTTACGCAGGACAACTGATCATCGAGCATCATGGGCACATCGCGGAACCGGGGAAGTCCCTCGAGGCGATACGTTCACTGCTGTGCACCGTTCCCTCGGAGTATGGCTGGATCATGGAGTGACCTAACGAACCAGCCCGCCGATCGGGCTTCGGCCAGATCACGCACTCGCGTCCCGAACCGATCATCATATCCGCCCCAGCTGCGGTCGCGGCTGACAAGCCTTACCCCGCAGCTCACCTCATGATCTCACCACGAGGCTTGCGGCACAACAGAATTCGACCGCTATGATGCCGCCGGTGCCGCCGCCTGCTCCTCGGCCAGCGTGTCCGCCAAGTACTGGGCCAAAGCGCGGGCGGTGTTGTTTGTGGCGATGACCTTGGGGGTCAGGCGTATCCCGGTCTCGGTTTCAACGTGGGTACGCATCTCGAGCATGCCCAGCGAATCCAGGCCGTACTCGATGAATGAGCGGTCAGCGTCGATCGTGCGACGCAGGATCACACTGGCCTGCTCAACCAGCAGACGCCGTAGCCGGCCGGCCCATTCATCTTGCGGCAGCGAAAGGAGCTCCATGCGGAATTTGCTTGGGCCCCTTGACCGCTGCCCAGTGGATGCGAACATTTCACCCCACGGGCTGCGTCGGACAAGGTCGGCCAGCCATGGCGCCCCGAGGATCGGAATGTAACCGCTGTAGGCGCGGTCGTGGCGCACGAGCGTCTCGAAGGCATACGCACCTTCCTCCGGGGTGATCATGATTTCGCCCCCCTCGGCCAAGAACGTGGCGCGGCCGACCTCGCCCCACGCACCCCACGCAATCGCGCTGACCGGCAGGCCCTGGGCGCGGCGCCAGTGCGCGAAGACGTCGACCCAGCTGTTGGCCGCCGCGTAGGCGCCCTGACCCGGCGAGCCGAGCAATGCCGCTCCCGAGGAGAACAAGCAGAACCAGTCCAGCGGCTGACCGAGGGTGGCGCGGTGTAGGTTCCAGGATCCGAACACCTTGGGCGACCAGTCGCGATCGATGAGCTCATCGGTGATGTTGGTCAGCGTGGCATCCTCGACCACCGCCGCCGAGTGCAGCACACCGCGCAGCGGAAGCCCGGTAGCGGTCGCCGCACTCACCAGCCGGTCCGCCGTGTCGGGTTCGGCGATGTTGCCACACTCCACCACGATGTCGGCCCCAGCCGCGCGCAGGCCTTCGATGGTCTGCCGCGCTTTGGGGTTGGGCTGGGAACGTGCGGTCAGCACGATCCGGCCACAGCCCGCCGCGGCCAGCTTCGAGGCGAAGAACAGGCCGAGGCCACCCAGGCCGCCGGTGATGATGTAGGAGCCGTCGCGGCGGTACAGCGGAGCTTGCTCCGGGGTGACCGCCACGCTTCTACGGCCGCTACGCGGTACGTCGAGCACGAGTTTGCCGGTGTGCTCGGCGTTGCTCATTGCCCGGATGGCGTCGGCCGCCTCGGCCAACGGGTAATGAGTGCATTGCGGTGCGGTCAGCACCCCGTCTGCGGTGAGCTTGAACACCGTGGCCAGCAACTCACGGACCCGGTCGGGCTGGGTGACCGACATCAGCGCGAGGTCCAAGTAGTAGAAGGTCAGTCCGCGACGGAACGGGAACAGCCCCAGCCGGGTGTTGCCGTAAACGTCGGCCTTGCCGATTTCGACGAAGCGTCCGCCGAAGGCCAACAACTCCAGCCCCGCACGTTGGGCGGCGCCGGTCAGCGAGTTCAGCACGATATCCACGCCGTACCCGTCGGTGTCGCGCCGGATCTGCTCGGCGAACTCGACGCTGCGCGAATCGTAGACATGCTCGACGCCCATGTCGCGCAGCATGGCTCGCTTCGCGGGATTGCCGGCGGTCGCGAAAATCTCCGCTCCCTTGGCGCGGGCAATCGATATGGCCGCCTGCCCCACACCGCCGGTGGCGGAGTGAATCAACACTTTGTCACCGGCCTTGATCTGAGCCAGGTCGTTGAGCCCATACCAGGCGGTGGCATGCGCGGTGGCCGCCGTGATCGCCTGCTCATCGGTCAAGCCGGGCGGCAGCGTGACCGCGAGGTTGGCGTCACAGGTGAGGAACGTCCGCCAACAGCCACCTTCGGAGAAACCGCCAACACGATCACCGACCTGGTGACCGGTGACACCTTCCCCGACCGCAGTCACCACACCGACGAAATCCATACCCAACTGCGGCTCGCGGTCATCGATAATGGGGAATCGTCCAAACGCGATCAAAACGTCGGCGAAGTTGATGCTGGACATGCTGACCGCGACTTCGATTTGCCCGGGGCCGGGCGGAACTCGGTCACTCGCAACGAATTCCAACGTTTGCAAGTCTCCCGGCCTGCGGACCTGCACCCGCATACCGTCGTGGTCGGGATCCAAGACCGCGGTGCGCCGCTCTTCATGGCCCAGCGGACTGGGGGTCAAGCGGGCCACATACCAGTCGCCATTCCGCCAGGCCGTCTCGTCCTCTTCCGATCCGCTCAGCAGCTGCTGGGCCACCCGCTCAACGTCCGTGTGTTCGTCCACATCGATCAAGGTGGTGCGCAGCATCGGATGTTCACTGCTGATCACCCGTAGCAGACCACGCAGGCCGGCCTGCTCCAGGTTGGCTCTTTCTCCCGAGTCGTGCGGCTTCACTATCTGGGCTTGTCTGGTCACCACGAACAAGCGCGGCAGCTCGCCCTCGAATTCAGCCAGTTCCCGGGTGATCCGAACCAGGTGACGGACCTGTTCACGACCGGCCAGCAGACTGTGCTCATCGGGGTCGCCGACGCGAGGCCCATACACGATCACCACACCATCGCGGCCACGCAGCTGGCTGCCCAGCTTTTCGAGGCCAGCTTGATCGTTGGGCGGGGTGTCCTGGACCGACCAGGACAGGCTGGCGCATTCGGTGCCTTGGGGGCCGTGGGACTTCAGCGCGTCCGTCAACGTGGAAGCCAACATGTCGGGGGTGTCGACGGCGTTGGAAGTGTCGATCAATAGCCACGATCCAGCCTCGCCGTCGCCAACCTCGGGCAGCGCTCGCTGCTGCCATCCGAGGGTCAGTAGCCGCTCGCTGACTAGGCGGTCACGCTCGTCGCGTTCGGAGGTCCCGGTTCCCATGCGTAGCCCACGCACGGCCAACAGGACGGTCCCGTGCTCGTCCAGCACGTCGAGGTCGGCCTCACCACCTCGGGTCCCGTCGTTGAAGGCCTTGGTCAACCGCGTGTAGCAGTAGCGGGCATTGCGGGTAGGCCCGTAGGCACGCAGGCTGCGCACACCCAACGGCAACAGCAGGCCACCAGTGGCCGTACCGGCCTGGACGCCCGCGCCGACCGACTGGAAACAAGCGTCCAGCAGCGCCGGGTGGATTCGGTAGGCGCCCTGCTGGAACCGGATCGACGCGGGCAGCGCGACCTCGGCCAGCACCGTCGCGGCTCCCGCCTCGGCGGTATGCGCGGTGGTCAGACCACCGAACGCGGCGCCCAAAGTAACACCACGCTCGGCGAACGATTCCCGCATGGCGGTCCCGTTCACGGCGTGCGGATGCGCCTGCAGCAGAGCGGTGATGTCGTACCCCGGCGGCGGGCAGTCATCTTCGGCGGCGCGCAGCGCCGCGGTGGCATGCCGGGTGGTTTCACCGTCCCGGTTGGTCTCCACGGTGAAGTTGACGACACCAGGCGCGTCGATCGATGCGACGGCGTCGATCGGGGTCTGCTCGTCGAGCAACAACATCTGCTCAAAGGTGATGTCGCGAACCTCAGCCGCTTCGCCGAAGACCTCAGCGGCCGCAGCCAAAGCCATCTCGCAGTAGGCGGCGCCGGGAAGGGCGGCAACGTTATGCACCTGATGATCGCTGAGCCAGGACAGCACCGAGGTGCCAACGTCGCCCTGCCAGACGTGGCGCTCAGGTTCCTCAGTCAGCCGCACATGCGAGCCAAGCAACGGATGCACGGTGATGGTGCAGGCACCTTGTGCCCGCTGTTCTTGCCCATCATCGTCGATGAATAGGCGGGCGTGGGTCCACGCCGGCAGCGGCGCATCCACCAGCCGCCCAGCGGGATACAGCGCCGAATAGTCCAAAGCGGCGCCCGCGCGGTGCAGCTCCGTCAGCAAGCCGCGCAGACCATGCGGCAGAGGCTGCTCTCGCCGCATGCCGGCCAGGGCGGCGACCGACATGTCGAGGCTTCGGCCCGTCTGTTCGACGGCGTGGGTAAGCAGCGGGTGGGGCGACAGCTCCGCGAAGACCCGGTAGCCGTCCTCCATCGCAGCCTGCACCGCCGCGGCGAACTGCACCGTGTTGCGCAGATTGTCCACCCAGTAAGCGCCATCGCACACCGGCTGCTCGCGCGGGTCGAACAGGGTCGCCGAGTAGTACGGCACCTTGGGCGTCATCGGAGCAATGTCCGCCAGCGCCGCGGCCAAATCGTCGAGTATCGGATCGACTTGAGGCGAGTGCGACGCCACGTCGACGGCCACCTCGCGCGCCATCACGTCCCGCTGCTCCCAACGGGCGATGAGGTCACGAACGGTGTCGCTCGTACCGCCGATCACCGTGGATTGCGGGGACGCCACCACCGAGACCACAACATCGTCGATTCCGCGTGCCATCAGCTCCGAATTCACTTGCTTGGCGGGCAATTCCACCGAGCCCATGGCACCAGCACCGGCTATGCGGGTCATCAGCTTCGAGCGGCGGCAAATGACGCGCGCCGCGTCCTCGAGCGACAGTGCCCCCGCGACGACGGCCGCGGCCGACTCACCCATCGAGTGTCCGACGACCGCGCCCGGCCGCACTCCGTAGGTTTGCTCCATGGTGGCGGCCAACGCGACCTGAACGGCGAACACTGCCGGCTGCACTTTGTCGATTCCGGTCACGGTCTGCTGCGCCGTTATCGCCTCGGTCACCGAGAATCCCGATTCTGCGGCGATCACCGGCTCCAGCTTGGCGATGGTGGCCGCGAACACTGGTTCGCTGGCGAGCAATTGCGTGCCCATCGCCGCCCACTGCGACCCTTGCCCGGAGAAGACCCAGACCGGTCCTCGATCACCGTGTCCCACCGCCGCGTCATAGAGGGCGTCACCGTCGGCCACCTCGCGCAAACCCTCGACGAGCTCCGGCAGGTTGGCGGCAACCACCGCGGTGCGCACCGGCCGGTGCGCGCGGCCACGCGCCAGCGTGTAGGCCAGATCCGAGGCCGCCACGCAGTCCTGGTGTTCTTCCACCCAGGTGGCTAGTTGGCGGGCCGTCTGGCGCAGTGCGTCGCTGGACGTGGACGACAGCATGAATAGCCGCGGGCCCACCTCAGCGTCGCCCGGTGAACTCTCGGGTGCGGAAGCTTCTGCTGGGGCCTCTTCCACGATGGCATGCACGTTGGTCCCGGACATCCCGAACGAGGACACCGCGACCCGCTTCGGTGTGTGATCATTACCGTTGGGCCACGGCGTAACCGCTTGCGGCACAAAGAGCCCGGTCTCGACGTCGGAAAGCTCATCGGGCAGCCGATTGAAATGCAGCAGCGGCGGCACCACCCCGTGCCGCAGTGACAGAATTGCCTTGATCAGCCCGACGGTCCCCGCCGATGCCGTGCTGTGCCCCATGTTGCTCTTGGCCGATCCAAGCGCGCAGGGGGTGCCCGCGCCATACACCCGCGCCAGGCTGCGGTACTCAATCGGGTCGCCGATTGGCGTACCGGTGCCGTGCGCCTCGACCACACCGACCGTTTCGGGCTGCACGCCCGCCGCCGCCAACGCCGCACGGTACACGGCAACCTGGGCGTCCTCGGACGGCATGGTGAGCGTCTCCGTGCGGCCGTCCTGATTGGTGGCCGTGCCACGCACCACGGCGAAGATCCGATTACCGTCGCGCAGCGCATCCGGCAGTCGCTTCAGCAACACCATCGCGCAGCCCTCGGAACGCACAAACCCATCCGCGTCAGCATCGAATGAATGGCACCGACCGGTTGACGACAGCATGCCCTGCGCAGACGCCGCCACACTGGCATGCGGCTCCAGCAGCACCGCACAACCGCCCGCCAAAGCGAGGTCAGCTTCGCCGTCATGCAGGCTGCGGCAGGCCAGGTGCACCGCCATCAGACCCGAAGAACACGCGGTGTCAAACGTCATCGCCGGACCATGTAGACCCAATGTGTGCGCGATCCGCCCTGACGCCACACTGTTGTTGAGGCCGGTAACCACATATGGACTGGCCAAACCGCCCGCCGTTGTGGTGAGTACCAGGTAGTCCTCGTGGGTCAGCCCAGTAAAAACGGCCGTCGAGGACCCGGCCAACGACGCCGGATCCAGACCAGCATGCTCGATCGCCTCCCACGACGTTTCCAGCAGTAGCCGCTGCTGCGGATCGATCGAGGTCGCTTCCCGCTCGCTAATCCCGAAGAACTCAGCATCGAAACCGGCGACGTCGTCAAGGAACCCACCCCACCGGGACACCGACCGCCCGGGAACCCCTGGCTCAGGGTCGTAATAGTCGTCGGCGTCCCAGCGGTCGGGCGGAATCTCGGTGACCAAGTCATCACCGCGCAGCAACGACTCCCACAGTTTGTCGGGCGAGTTGATCCCCCCAGGAAGCCGACATCCCATCCCGATCACCGCAACGGGAGTGACACGTGATTCCATACTCTTCCAACCTCGTCTCAGCTCAACCGGTGTTACCCGACGACATCAGCGAATTTTCACACCGGGAATGAAACGGCCGCGGTGCCGCTCTCCCAGCTCTTAAGTAATCCGAGCCAACCCGGATCCCGACACCAAAGACAAGTGTTACACGACGCCAAGACCCCCCGCGGGTAGCGCTGGAATACTAACACGAGCACATGTGCTCGCGACCGAGTCTCACCTCGGACCTGGGCAAATGACCCCATGTCGCAGGTGCATGGAGTTGTTCGGGCAGTCTCGGCGAGGTTGCAGGGCTGTTCGACCAGCGGATTTCGACACTCGGTAACGCAAGCCAGTTAGGGGCGGTCATCGGTGATGCTGCGCCACGAAGCACTACATCCGTTGCACCGCAATTATTTTCGGTGCCCGCATGACGGGCGCAATGCCTTAATTGCGTTAGCCGGCGACCCGCCGCGGGGGCGGCGCCACATCACATCCGACCGTGTCCGATGGTGGACCCATGGCGAGCCGGCAAACCCCTGCTGAGCTGGCCAGATGCGACTTGGCTAAGACCGCGGAGCGCGAGCACACCCCGACGGCGACTGCGACAACTCCAAGCGTGGCCGGTAACGTGATGCCCATGAGTGTGCGTTCCCTTCCCGCTGCGTTGCGCGCGTGTGCGCGTCTGCAACCCCATGACCCGGCCTTCACGTTTATGGATTACGAACAGGACTGGGACGGCGTTGCGATAACCCTGACGTGGTCGCAGCTGTATCGGCGAACGCTGAATGTGGCACAGGAGCTGAGCCGTTGTGGTTCCACGGGTGACCGCGTGGTGATCTCTGCTCCGCAGGGACTCGAGTACGTCGTCGCCTTTCTCGGCGCGTTGCAGGCCGGGCGCATCGCCGTGCCGCTTTCGGTTCCACAAGGCGGCGTTACCGATGAACGTTCCGATTCGGTACTGAGTGATTCGTCGCCGGTGGCCATTCTCACTACATCGTCTGCCGTGGACGACGTCGTGCAACATGTTGCGCGGCGGCCCGGGGAATCCCCGCCATCAATTATCGAAGTTGATTTGCTCGATCTGGACGCTCCGAATGGGTATACCTTCAAAGAAGACGAGTATCCATCTACCGCGTATTTGCAATACACCTCCGGGTCCACCCGCACGCCCGCTGGCGTGGTGATGTCCCATCAGAACGTTCGGGTTAATTTCGAACAGCTGATGTCTGGCTACTTTGCGGATACCGACGGGATTCCACCGCCAAATTCCGCACTCGTATCCTGGCTACCCTTCTACCACGACATGGGTTTGGTAATAGGAATTTGCGCACCAATTCTGGGTGGATACCCCGCGGTGCTCACCAGCCCGGTGTCGTTCCTGCAGCGCCCGGCCCGGTGGATGCACTTGATGGCCAGCGATTTTCACGCCTTTTCGGCAGCACCGAATTTCGCCTTTGAACTAGCGGCACGAAGAACAACCGACGACGACATGGCCGGGCGTGACCTCGGCAACATACTGACCATCCTCAGCGGTAGCGAGCGGGTACAGGCCGCGACGATCAAGCGCTTCGCCGACCGCTTTGCTCGCTTCAATCTGCAGGAGAGGGTGATCCGGCCTTCATACGGGCTCGCAGAAGCAACGGTGTACGTGGCGACGAGCAAACCGGGTCAACCACCGGAGACCGTCGACTTCGATACTGAAAGTTTATCCGCCGGCCATGCGAAGCCGTGCGCAGGCGGCGGCGCTACATCGTTGATCAGCTACATGTTGCCGCGGTCACCGATCGTGCGGATCGTCGACTCGGACACCTGCATCGAATGTCCGGACGGAACCGTCGGCGAGATCTGGGTGCACGGCGACAACGTCGCTAATGGCTATTGGCAAAAACCCGACGAGAGTGAGCGCACGTTCGGCGGAAAGATTGTCACCCCTTCGCCGGGCACACCCGAAGGTCCTTGGCTAAGAACGGGCGACTCAGGTTTCGTCACCGATGGCAAAATGTTCATCATCGGTCGGATCAAAGATCTCCTAATTGTGTACGGACGCAACCACTCCCCCGACGACATCGAGGCAACGATCCAGGAGATCACCCGCGGGCGCTGCGCGGCGATCTCGGTTCCCGGTGACCGCAGCACCGAAAAGCTGGTCGCCATTATCGAACTCAAGAAGCGTGGCGACTCAGATCAGGACGCGATGGCTAGACTGGGCGCTATTAAACGCGAAGTCACGTCGGCTTTATCGAGTTCGCACGGTCTCAGCGTCGCGGATCTGGTTCTGGTTGCGCCTGGCTCGATCCCCATTACCACCAGCGGGAAGGTCAGGAGAGGGGCGTGTGTCGAGCAATATCGACAGGATCAATTCGCCCGCTTGGATGCCTAGTCCGGCTGGCCGTCTACACAGAATTCGGTATATCCGTTTGAAAAAGTCCTCCCCGGACTGCCGCGCCACCATCACCAGCGGGTCAGCCGACGGTCAGCGAAGGTCACCCCGGCTCACCAACCTGCTCGTCGTCGCCGCCTGGGTTGCCGCGGCGGTGATCGCAAATCTGCTTCTCACGTTCACGCAAGCAGAACCGCACGACACCAGCCCGGCGCTGCTGCCACAAGATGCCAAGACAGCCGCCGCCACCAGCCGGATTGCGCAGGCTTTCCCCGGCACCGGTAGCAACGCTATCGCCTATCTCGTCGTGGAAGGCGGCAGCACGCTTGAGCCGCAGGACCAGCCTTACTACGACGCCGCCGTCGGTGCCCTGCGCGCCGACACCCGCCACGTGGGATCCGTCCTCGACTGGTGGTCAGATCCCGTCACCGCCCCGCTGGGAACCAGCCCCGACGGCCGCTCCGCTACGGCCATGGTGTGGCTGCGGGGCGAGGCGGGCACCACCCAAGCTGCCGAATCCCTCGATGCCGTCCGATCGGTGCTGCGCCAGTTACCGCCCAGTGAGGGGCTTCGCGCCAGCATCGTGGTCCCGGCAATCACCAACGACATGCCGATGCAGATAACCGCCTGGCAGAGCGCGACGATCGTGACCGTTGCGGCGGTGATCGCCGTCCTACTGCTGCTGCGGGCGCGCCTGTCGGTGCGGGCCGCGGCGATCGTGCTGCTGACCGCGGACTTGTCGCTTGCGGTGGCCTGGCCGCTGGCCGCGGTGGTGCGGGGACACGATTGGGGAACCGATTCGGTATTTTCTTGGACGCTGGCCGCGGTCCTGACGATCGGAACCATCACCGCAGCCACCATGCTGGCCGCGCGGCTCGGGTCCGACGCAGGTCATTCGGCCGCGCCCACATACCGCGACAGCCTGCCCGCGTTCGCCCTGCCCGGGGCGTGTGTCGCCATATTCACCGGCCCGCTGCTGCTGGCCCGAACCCCAGCGCTGCACGGAGTTGGCACTGCCGGGCTAGGTGTCTTTGTGGCACTTGCGGCTTCGTTGACGGTGCTGCCTGCCCTGATCGCGCTTGCCGGAGCGTCACGGCAGTTACCGGCACCAACCACGGGTGCCGGCTGGACAGGCCGGTTGTCGCTACCCGTCTCTTCTGCTTCGGCCCTGGGCACAGCGGCAGTGCTGGCGATCTGCATGCTACCCATCATCGGGATGCGGTGGGGTGTGGCCGAGAACCCGACAAGGCAAGGCGGCGCACAAGTCCTTCCGGGGAATGCGCTTCCCGATGTGGTGGTGATCAAATCCGCTCGGGACCTGAGGGACCCAGCCGCGCTCATCGCCATCAACCAGGTCAGCCACCGTCTGGTGGAGGTTCCCGGTGTGCGCAAGGTGGAGTCGGCGGCATGGCCGGCCGGTGTCCCGTGGACCGACGCCTCGCTCAGTTCCGCGGCCGGCAGGCTCGCCGACCAGCTGGGTCAGCAGGCCGGATCGTTCGTGCCGGCGGTGACTGCGATCAAATCGATGAAGTCCATAATCGAACAGATGAGCGGCGCGGTCGACCAACTGGACAGCACCGTGAACGTGACTCTCGCCGGGGCAAGGCAAGCACAGCAATACCTCGATCCCATGCTCGCCGCCGCGCGGAACCTCAAAAACAAAACCACCGAACTGTCGGAATACCTGGAAACGATCCACACCTGGATTGTCGGCTTCACAAACTGCCCCGACGACGTCCTGTGCACGGCCATGCGCAAGGTCATTGAACCCTACGACATCGTGGTCACCGGCATGAACGAGCTGTCCACTGGCGCCGACCGCATCTCCGCGATATCGACACAGACAATGAGCGCGTTGTCCTCGGCACCGCGGATGGTGGCGCAGATGCGGTCGGCGCTAGCACAGGTGCGCTCGTTCGTACCCAAGCTGGAAACAACCATCCAGGACGCCATGCCGCAAATAGCGCAGGCGTCGGCGATGCTGAAGAATCTCAGCGCCGATTTCGCCGATACCGGTGAGGGCGGCTTCCACCTGTCCAGGAAGGACCTGGCGGACCCGTCGTACCGGCACGTACGGGAATCGATGTTCTCGTCAGACGGAACCGCCACCCGGCTGTTCCTCTATTCTGACGGACAACTGGACCTTGCTGCGGCAGCACGCGCGCAGCAGCTCGAGATCGCCGCGGGCAAGGCGATGAAATACGGAAGCCTGGTCGACAGCCAGGTCACGGTGGGTGGGGCCGCGCAAATAGCCGCGGCTGTCCGCGATGCCCTCATCCACGATGCTGTGCTACTGGCCGTTATCTTGCTCACGGTAGTGGCTCTGGCCAGCATGTGGCGCGGTGCCGTCCACGGTGCTGCGGTTGGCGTGGGTGTGCTGGCCTCTTACCTCGCCGCCCTGGGGGTCTCGATTGCACTGTGGCAACACCTACTGGATCGCGAGCTCAACGCCTTGGTCCCGCTGGTGTCGTTCGCCGTCCTCGCTTCGTGCGGCGTCCCGTATCTCGTTGCCGGCATCAAAGCCGGTCGTATCGCCGACGAGGCAACGGGTGCGCGGTCCAAGGGGGCGGTATCCGGGCGGGGAGCGGTTGCGCCGCTTGCGGCGCTCGGTGGCGTATTCGGCGCTGGCCTGGTGCTGGTGTCGGGAGGTTCCTTCAGCGTGCTCAGTCAGATTGGCACGGTTGTTGTGCTCGGTCTGGGCGTGCTGATCACGGTGCAGCGAGCGTGGCTTCCGACCACGCCAGGGCGGCGTTGACCGCCTGTTCGAGACCCCATGCCACGCTCGGCTGGCCGACGACGATCACCCATCGCAGACACCACACTTGGTAGGGGTTGCCAGTTGTTGGCCGGGTGAGTGGTCGGCGCGCCGTTGCCCGGGGTAGGGTTCGAGGTCTTTGGATGATGGGCGTTTCCACGCTGCCCAAAGGATGACCTCGACGTGTCCGAGTTCACGTTGACCGCGTGAAGTTAAACCGGTGCCGAGCGTGCACTGAGGGCGAAATCCGGCGCCGATTTTCCGCCCTGAGTTCACGTTGGGCGACGGCGCCCATGAACGACGCCACATCGCACATGGCGCTCAGGCCAAGCACCAGCCCATCTCCGTCGCCGGCCACCGTCACCGATCGAACGACCTCGACCCCCGCCCTGGCAACAACACGCCGCTGCCCTCTACACCTCCGCGCTGTCGAAAATTGTCACGGAGCCTTGCGGGGGCTGGTGCGACTGATATGACGCACCTTCCGCCAGAGGCTAGCCCGACGTTTACTGACGTTACTGCTGCTTACCGTTTGTCGACGGCACGTGAAAACTGACCCCGGCGCGGCACCCGAATTTTGACCCCCTGGTCGGGTGGACTGGCTCTACCCGAGCCAGGAGGACCGAAGGGAATGTTGACTGTGGAAGATTGGGCTGAGATTCGCCGATTGCATCGCGCGGAGGGTTTGCCGATCAAGATGATCGCCCGGGTGCTGGGGATTTCCAAGAACACGGTGAAGTCAGCGTTGGAATCAAACCAGCAGCCGAAATATGAACGGGCACCGCAGGGTTCGATCGTTGATGCGGTTGAGCCGCGGATCCGGGAGTTGTTGCAGGCCTATCCGACGATGCCGGCGACGGTGATCGCCGAGCGGATCGGCTGGGAGCGCTCGATTCGGGTGCTCTCGGCGCGGGTGGCCGAGCTGCGCCCGGTGTATCTGCCGCCGGACCCGGCGTCGCGCACCACGTATGTGGCAGGCGAAATTGCCCAGTGCGACTTCTGGTTTCCGCCGATCGAGTTGCCGGTAGGGTTCGGGCAGACCCGCACGGCCAAACAGTTGCCGGTGCTGACCATGGTGTGCGCCTATTCGCGCTGGCTGTTGGCGATGCTGCTGCCCAGCAGGTGTGCCGAGGACCTGTTCGCCGGCTGGTGGCGGCTGATCGAGGCGTTGGGGGCGGTGCCGCGGGTGTTGGTGTGGGATGGCGAGGGCGCGATCGGGCGCTGGCGCGGCGGGCGGTCGGAGTTGACCACTGAGTGTCAGGCGTTCCGCGGCACGCTGGCGGCCAAGGTGCTCATCTGCCGGCCGGCCGACCCGGAGGCCAAGGGCCTCATTGAACGGGCCCACGACTACCTGGAGCGCTCGTTTTTGCCCGGGCGGGTGTTTGCCTCGCCGGCCGATTTCAACGCCCAACTGGGCGCCTGGCTGGCGCTGGTGAACACCCGCACCCGCCGGGCGCTGGGTTGTGCGCCCACCGATCGCATCGGCGCGGATCGGGCCGCGATGCTGAGCTTGCCGCCGGTGGCGCCGGCCACCGGGTGGTGCACCTCGCTGCGGCTGCCCCGGGATCACTATGTGCGCTGCGATTCCAACGACTACTCGGTGCACCCGGGTGTGATCGGGCATCGGGTGCTGGTGCGCGCCGACCTGGAGCGGGTGCATGTGTTCTGCGACGGTGAGCTGGTCGCCGACCACGAGCGGATCTGGGCGGTCCATCAGACGGTCTCCGATCCCGCACATGTGGAGGCGGCGAAGGTGTTGCGCCGCCGGCACTTCAGTGCAGCATCACCGGTAGTTGAGCCGCAGGTGCAGGTCCGCTCACTGAGCGACTACGATGACGCGCTGGGAGTCGACATCGATGGCGGGGTGGCCTGATGCCCACCACCAAAGCCACCCAGCGCCGTGATGTTTCCACCGAGATCGCTTACCTGACAAGAGCATTGAAAGCTCCCACCCTGCGTGAGTCAGTGTCCCGGCTGGCCGATCGCGCCCGCGCCGAGAACTGGAGCCACGAAGAATACCTGGCCGCCTGCCTGCAGCGGGAAGTGTCAGCCCGGGAGTCCCATGGTGGTGAGGGCCGCATCCGCGCCGCCCGCTTCCCGGCTCGGAAGTCGTTGGAAGAGTTCGACTTTGAGCATGCTCGTGGCCTCAAACGCGACACCATCGCACATCTGGGCACCCTGGATTTCATCACCGCCCGCGATAACGTCGTGTTTTTGGGCCCCGCCTGGCACCGGGAAGACTCATCTTGCGGTCGGCCTGGCGATACGCGCGTGTCAGGCCGGTCATCGGGTGCTGTTCGCCACCGCCGCCGAATGGGTAGCACGGCTCGCCGAGGCTCACCACGCCGGGCGCATCTACGCCGAACTCACCCGGCTTTGCCGCTATCCGCTCCTGGTGGTTGACGAAGTCGGCTACATTCCGTTTGAGCCCGAGGCCGCCAACCTCTTCTTCCAGCTGGTGTCCTCCCGGTATGAGCGGGCCAGCTTGATCGTCACGTCCAATAAGGCCTTCGGCCGGTGGGGCGAGGTTTTCGGCGGCGACGACGTCGTTGCTGCCGCCATGATCGACCGCCTCGTCCACCATGCTGAAGTCGTCGCCCTCAAAGGCGACAGCTACCGGCTCAAAGACCGCGACCTCGGCCGCGTCCCACCAGCCGGAACCACCGAAGAATAACCACCAACCGCCCGGTCTAGGGGGTCAATTTTCAGATGCCGTCAGGGGGTCAGTTTTCGGGTGCCGTTGACACCGTTCACAAGGGCGTTTCGAGCAACGCGTCGACGCAACTTCGGCCTAGTCGACGTTGACGGGTTCGTTCCATTTCGACTGCGTGAGCTGAATCGACCCGGATCCGAGGTCGATGCTCGCTCGGACGAGGTGGTGCGAGCCGTCCTGGGCAATCCACACGGTCGCCGGCCTTGCACTCTTGGCGCCAGGATCAAGCATCTTGACAGAGCTCGCGGGGATGGTCCCGGTGATTTTGGTGGTCGAAATTCCGTCTATCACTTCGGTACCTTGCGCTTGGAGGTTCGTGACACCGGACAGCAGCTGCGTCACCCCAGCGGCAGGATCGAGCACGCGTGAAGTTGACAGTTCAGAAATCGAGCCGAGATTGCTCCAGTCGTCGAACAGTTTCACCGAGATGTTGTCGCCTTGTACCCGAAACGGGACACCCTGCTCGTCGTTGTAGGTGCATACGCCCTTTGCCGCGAGCGGATTGGCCCGGACGTCGACATCGGCACTGGTAATACCCAGCAAGCTGTCGACTTTCCCGGTTGTTCGGACCGCTACGTGCACGCTGGTCAACCCTTTTGTCGCATCAAGCGACTGCCTGATCTCGGCGAGGAGCGCGGGGTCGGACGCCGTCGGGCTCACGGGAACACCCTGTTCCTCGGCATCAGGTTTCGGCGAAGAACATCCTGATAGCCACAACGCCAGGCAGGCACCTAGCACCACCAGAACAGCGGACGTCACCGCCCGTTTTCCATCATTCATTTGCGCTCACTACCTCGATTGTCAAATGGGCCCGCAGGCCGAATGCAGGTTGATTGGATCACGCTGGGCATGACTGCCCGCCTCCTCACTCGCGCCATTCCGGCGCTCGCCGTCGCCGGGCCCCGCCAAATTGCCCGCCTCCTCACTCGCGCCATTCCGGCGCTCGCCGTCGCCGGGCTAGGCATGGACCGATACTTCCGCGGCGGCGGGTTCGACAACCTGCGACGTCGGATCACCGGATTCCGTTGGGCGGCTGCCAGACATTTGCTGGGCGACATACTCGGCGACCGCAGTGGGAGTGGGATGATCGAAAATCACGGTAGGTGGCAGCGTCAGTCCGGTGGCGGTTTTGAGGCGGTTGCGTAACTCCACAGCCGTTAATGAGTCGAAACCGAGGTCGCCGAATTCGGTGTCGGGGTCGACGTCCTCGGCGGAGGGCCTACCCAGCACTGCCGCTGCCTGCAGACACACCAGCCCCACTAGCAGCTCGAGTTGTTCGTCCGCGGCCAGCCCGTGTAGGCGTTGAGCCAGCGCCGACTTCGACGAGGTGGCGTCACCGGTGTCGTCGATTTGGCGTCGGCGTGGGCGGCGCGCGAGCCCGCTGAACAGCGCCGGCAACGCACCGGCCTGGGCCCGGGCGTCTAGTGCAGCCCGGTCCAAGAGCGTGGCCACCGCCAGAGGGTGATCGATGGCCAGCGCAGCGTCAAACAATTCCACCGCTTCGGCAGGGCTCATCGGAGCCAGCCCGCTGCGGCTCATGCGGGCCAGATCTCGGCTGCTCAAATGCGCGGTCATGCCGCCAGGCTGTTCCCACAAACCCCACGCCAGTGATATCCCGGCCAACCCTGCGGCCTGCCGGTGAGCGGCCAACCCGTCCAGAAACGCGTTTGCCGCCGAGTAGTTGCCCTGCCCCGGCGAGCCGACCGTGGCCGCGATCGATGAGCACAGCGCAAACATCGACAAATCCAGGTCACTGGTGGCCTGGTGCAGGTTCCACGCCGCGTCCACCTTGGCCCGCAACACCGTATCGATGCGGTCCGGTGTCAACGAGGTGATCACTGCGTCATCGAGCACGCCGGCGGCATGAATCACCCCGCGCACCGGCGGGTACTCCCGCGACAGCTGGGCAAACAACCCCGCTACCGCAGCGCGATCGGCCACGTCACAGGCCACCACCTGCACCTTGGCGCCGGCCTCCGTCAAGTCGGCGGCCAATTCGGCCGCTCCCTCCGCGCGATCGCCCCGCCGACTGGCCAACACCAGATGACGCACCCCATAGGCGCCAACCAGGTGGCGGGCCAACACCCCACCAACCGCCCCGGTGGCACCGGTGATCACCACCGTGCCGTCGGCAAGCCGGTCGGCCAACGCCGAGGGCATGGTTAAGACAACCTTGCCGATATGGCGGGCCTGGCTCATGAACCGGAAGGCCGCCGGGGCGCAGCGCACATCCCACGTGGTGACCGGTAGCCGGTGCAGCTCCCGGGTGTCGAACAGCTCCCGCACCTCGGCCAACATCTCCTGCATGCGTGCCGGGCCGGCCTCCGACAGGTCGAACGCCCGATACTGCACGCCGGGATAATTAGCGGCGATCTCCTGCGCATCGCGGATATCCGTCTTGCCCATCTCGAGGAAACGCCCACCGCGGACCAGTAAGCGCAGCGACGCATCCACGAACTCACCGGCCAGCGAGTCGAGCACCACATCAACCCCGCGGCCCTCGGTGACCGCCAGGAACTTCTCCTCGAACTCGCATGTGCGGGAATCGCCGATATGGTCGTCGTCAAACCCCATGGCGCGCAGCGTGTCCCACTTGCCACGGCTGGCGGTGACGAAAACCTCCACGCCCCACTGGCGAGCCAGCTGCACAGCCGCCATGCCCACACCGCCGGTACCGGCATGGATCAGCACCGATTCGCCCGCCTTGATCTCGGCTAAATCGGCCAACCCGTACCAGGCCGTCAAGAACACCACCGGCACAGCGGCTGCCTGAGCAAACGACCAGCCTTGCGGCACCCGGGTAACCAGTTGCTGATCCACCACCGCCAGCGGACCGGCCCCGCCCAGGAATCCCATCACGGCGTCACCGACGGCAAGATCGGTCACTTCGGGACCGGTCTCAAGCACCACCCCGGCGCCTTCGGCACCCAGCGGTGGGGCCTGGCCGGGATACATCCCTAGGGCGGCCACCACATCGCGGAAGTTGACCCCGACGGCCGCCACCGCCACGCGCACCTGCCCCGCCTGTAGCGGTGCCTGTACCTCCGGGCAGGGCTGGATCACCAAATCCTCCAGGGTCCCGCCACCACCGGCGGCCAATCGCCACGCCGACTCTGCCGCCGGTAACGCTAGCAACGCCGGGGCCGGGGACAGCCGGGGGGCGTGCACAGTGCCGCCGCGCACCAGCAGCTGGGGTTCCCCGACGCCGGCTAGCACCGAGGCATCCACCGCCGCATCGGTGTCGATCAACACGATCCGGCCGGGATTTTCGGCCTGCGCGGAACGCGCCATGCCCCACACCGCGGCGGCGGCCAGGTCGCTGATGTCCTCGCCAGCCAGCCCCACGCCACCATGGGTCAACACCACCAACGTGGCCGCCCGATCCGCGCCGAGCCAGGACTGCAACACCTCCAGGGCGGTGTGGGTGGCCGCATACACCGAGCCCACCACCGAGGATGCTTGGCCACCGGCAGACTCGAGTTCCCACACCACGACACTGGCGTCACCATCACTGCCGGCGCAAAAGTCCGCCCAAGACACCGGGGCAGGTGGGGCGGACCCGTTAGCGCCGCCGCTGACCACCGAGATCGGCGACCACACCACTTCCAGCGGCCCCTGATCGGACGCACCGCCGGCCGCGGTCACGGCGGCGCGCAGCTGTTCTGCGGTTATCGGGCGAGTAACCAGCGAGCGCACCGTCAACACCGGCAGCCCAGTGGCGTCGCAGACGTCCACGGAAATCGCATCCGCGCCCGCGGACGCGAAGCGGGCCCGCACCCGTCCAGCGCCGCCGGCATGCAGCGACACCCCACGCCAGCAAAACGGCAGTCTCGTCTCGGTGCTCGCCTGGGTCTTCTCGACGGCCAGCCCGAGGGCATGCAGCACCGCGTCCAACACCGCCGGATGCATCCCCATTCGGTCGACGGCCACGCCGGCCTCGCCGGGGGCTACAACTTCGGCGAACAGCTCCGACCCCCGCCGCCAGATCGCCACCAGACCCTGAAACGCGGGGCCGTAGGCATAACCGCGCTCGGCCAACTGCGCATAGCCGTCCGAGATATCCACACTCTCCGCGCCCTCGGGCGGCCACACGGACAAATCCATCGGCGTCTCAGCGGCAGCCACCCCCAGCATGCCTTCGGCGTTCAGCAACCAACCCTGGGATTGATCACCGCGGGAATACACCGACACCGCACGGTGCCCGGATTCATCGGCAGCCCCGACGACCACCTGCACCTGAACCCCGACACCCGGGTGCATCACCAACGGTGCGGCCAGCACCAACTCTTCGATGAGCGCGCACCCGACCTCATCACCGGCGCGGATCACCAACTCCACAAAACCCGCCCCGGGGAACAGCACCACCCCGTTCACCACGTGGTCGGCCAGCCACGGCTGATCCGCAAGCGACAACCGGCCGGTCAGCACCACCTCGTCAGAATCGGGCCGCTCGACCACCGCACCCAACAAGGCATGCTCGGTCGCGCCCAGACCCAACCCGGCCGCATCGGCGGGCCCATCCGCGCCCGGCGTCTCCCAAAACCGCCGTCGCTGAAACGCATACGTGGGCAGCTGCACCCGCCGTCCACCCGAGCCGGCGAACACCGCCGACCACTGCACCGGCACACCGGTGGTGAACACCTGACCGGCAGCACCGAGCGCCGAGGCCAGCTCGGGCCGGTCTTTGCCCAGCATCGACACCACCATCGCCTCAGCCGGGGCCAAGGACTGCTCGATCGAGCCAGTCAAACCACTTCCCGGGCCGGCCTCGATGAAGTGGGTCGCCCCAAGGGTCTGCAAATGACGCGCACTGTCCGCGAAGCGCACCGGCCGACGAACGTGGTCCACCCAGTACTGCGCCGACCCGAAATCAGGGCCGGCCAACTCGCCCGTCACGTTCGACACCAGCCCAAGCTGGGGCTCGCGTGCCTGCACCCGGGCCGCGACACGCGCGAACTCCTCGAGCATCGGCTCCATCAACGGCGAATGAAACGCATGCGAGACCGCCAACTGGTGCACCCGCCGACCCTGCGCGGCGAACCGATCCGCAATCGCATTTGCCGCGGCCTGCGCACCGGAGATCACCACCGATTCGGGCGCGTTGATCGCAGCGATCCCCACACCCTCACCCAGCAGCGGCTCCACCTCGTCCTCACTGGCAGCCACCGCCACCATCGCACCGCCTGCCGGCAGCGCCTGCATCAACCGGCCCCGCGCCACCACCAGCATCGCCGCGTCCGCCAACGTCAACACACCGGCCGCGTGCGCCGCCGCCAGCTCTCCAACGGAGTGACCCATGACGAAGTCCGGAAGCACACCCCAATCCCGCAACACCGCGAACGATGCCACCTCCACCGCGAACAACGCGGGCTGAGCAAATTCGGTGCTGTCAAGCAAATCCGCATCGGCACCCCAAATAACGTCGCGCAGCGGCAACCGCAGATGCCGGTCCAACTCGTCGGCCACCGCATCGAATGCCTGCGCAAACACGGGCAACTCGCCGTACAACTCGCGGCCCATCCCGATGCGCTGCGCGCCCTGCCCAGGAAACACGACCACCGTCTTGCCCACCGACCCTGGCTGACCGACCGCCACGCCGGCACCCGGCTCGCCCGCCGCGAGCCCAGCCAGCCCGGCAATCAGTTGCTCACGGCTTGCGCCGACCACCACCGCTCGGTGCTCAAACACCGAGCGACTGGCCAACGAGCACCCCACATCGATCGGATCCAGCCCTGGGTTGGCCTGCACGTGGGCCATAAGTCGACCCGCCTGCGCCGTCAACGCCTCAGCCGATCTCGCCGAAATCACCCACGGCACCATCGACGGCCGCGGCCCCCGGTGCTTTCGCTCGCCTCAACCGGCGCCTCTGCGGGGGCTGGTACGGGGGCCTCTTCCAAGATCAGATGCGCGTTGGTGCCGCTGATCCCAAAGGAGGACACCGCCGCCCGGCGCGGACGCCCGTCAACCGACCACTCCCTGGCCTCGGTCAACACCGACACCGCGCCGCTGGTCCAATCCACCCGCGGGGAAGGCTCATCCACATGCAACGTCGCCGGCATCACCCCATGACGCATCGCCTGCACCATCTTGATCACCCCGGCGACCCCCGCGGCGGCCTGGGTGTGGCCCATGTTCGACTTGATTGAGCCCACCCACAGCGGCTGCTCCGCTGGACCTCCCTGCCCGTAGGTGGACAGCAATGCCTGCGCTTCGATGGGATCACCCAACGTGGTGGCGGTCCCGTGTGCCTCCACCACGTCTACGTCTGCGGCGGACAACCCGGCGTTGGCCAACGCCACCTGGATCACTCGCTGCTGGGCGAGCCCATTGGGCGCGGTCAGCCCATTGGACGCACCATCCTGGTTGACCGCGCTCCCCCGCACCACCGCCAGCACCGAATGCCCCAACCGCCGGGCGTCCGATAGCCGCTCCAGCACAACCACCCCGGCGCCCTCGCCCCACCCGGTGCCGTCGGCCGCGGCCGCAAACGCCTTACATCGCCCATCGGCAGCCAACCCCCGCTGCCGGGAAAACCCCACAAAAATCGACGGCAGCCCCATCACCGTCACCCCACCGGCCAACGCCAAATCACACTCCCCGGAGCGCAATGACGACATCGCCCAATGGATCGCCACCAACGACGACGAACAAGCGGTATCCACTGACACCGCCGGGCCCTGCAGCCCCAATACGTACGACACACGTCCCGAGGCCACGCTGATTGACGTGCCGGTCAACCCGTACCCTTGCAGCCCCCCGGTATCCCTATTGCCGTAACTCGCCGCGAAAATGCCGGTGTACACCCCGGTCGCCGAACCACGCAACGACAACGGGTCAATCCCCGCGTGCTCCAACGCCTCCCACGAAACCTCCAGCATCAACCGCTGCTGAGGATCCATCGCCAACACTTCACTAGGAGCGATGCCGAAGAACCCGGCGTCAAAGCCGGTGGCGTCGTCTAGAAATGCCCCCCATCGCGTGTAGGTTTTGCCCTCAGCGTCGGGATCCGGATCGTATAGCCCCTCAACATCCCAGCCCCGATCGGTCGGAAACTCCGACACCACGTCGCGCCCCGCCGAAACGACATCCCAGAGTCCGTCCGGGCCATCCACGCCGCCCGGAAATCGGCAGCCGATTCCCACCACCGCCACCGGTTCTGTCGCGCGTTGCTCATATTCACGCAGCCGAGCGCGTGTCTCATCGAGCTCGACAGCAACCTTCTTTAGGTAGTGAAAAAGCTTTTCGCTCTGCTGGTCGGCACCTTCAACGCTCATCGTCCGTTGCTCCTCTATCACTTCCCAAGTTCGGAATCGATTAGCTGGAAAATTTCGTCAGGAGTCGAAGCAGCCTGGATCAGCTTGCCCAGGCCCGCCTCGCTGCCGGCGATGGTGCCCAGCAGGGCACGCAAACGGTCGGCCACCCGCTGCTTCTCGCCGTCGGCGATGACGGCCACCAGCTCTTCGACCTTGTTCAACTGCTCTTCGATTGCCCAAAGACCCGTCGCGCCGCTATTCACCGGACCGGCTGATTTCAATCGACCATGCCCGCCGGCCAGTTCGGCCTCCAAATACTGGGCTAATCCCGATATCGACCCGTAGTCCCACCCAACCGTCTCGGGTAACCGCAGGCCGGTAACTGCCGCCAATCGCTTGCACAGCGTGACTGTCATTTGCGAGTCAAAACCCAGCTCCGAGAAGGCGAGATCCTGATCGACCGACCAAGGATCTGGCTCACCTAACATCTTCGCGGCCTCGGCGCATACGGCATCCACCACCAGCCGCTGACGTTCTTGCCGCAAAGCGACCAACCGCTCGCGAAGAGTCGCCCCGCCGTCGTTTCCTCCGGCGATCGTCATGTTGGACGCCGACAGGTCATCACGCTGCGCCCGCACGCCGGACCCAGGTTCAGTCAACGAGAGTTCCCAAATCGGTTTGGTTGGACTCTGCTTGCGCAGGGCGCCACGCACCAATTTCCCGTTCGGGGTTCGAGGGAGTCGATCAACAACGGCAAACCTATGCGGCACCTTGAACGCAGACAATCGGTTGAGCAATCCGCGGTGAAGGTCTCGCATGACCGACCCATCGATGGTGGCACCGCTGGTCGCAACCAGAAAAGCCTGCAGTGTCGACGCGCCCGTGGACTCCCTTACCGCGACAACCGCGGCCTCAGCCACGGCTTCGTCCTCGATGATGAGTCGCTCGACCTCACGCGGATCAACGTTGACCCCTCCGATAACCTCGGTGTCGTCGGCGCGGCAGCGGTAGGTAACCCACCCGTCGCTGTCGATACACACCCTGTCCCGCGTGTCGAGCCAACCCTCATTCGCGACGGGGGAATCAGGCCGATTCCAATAGCCCTTAGCGATCGCCGGTCCGCGGACCCATAGGTCGCCCTCAACCCCAGGCCCGGCAGTTGTTCCATCCGGCGCTACAACACGAATCTCGTAGGGCGGCAGCACCCTTCCCAGCGTCCCCAGGCGCCATTCGTCAACCCGATTCGATACGAACGTCTGCCCGACCTCCGTAGATCCAATACCGTCCAGAATGGGGATGCCGCCAAAGAATTCCATGAGCCGCTCGGCAAGACCCAGCTCAAGGGCCTCCCCGGCTGACACCACACATCGAAGCGAACGGAAGGAATCAGGAGAACATGAGTCGATGACTCTGGCAAAGAAATTTGGCACACCGTAGAGCACCGATGGCCCAAATCGCGCGCTTAGAATGGCCGCTGCTTCTGGAGTTACCGGCGCCGAATTGATGACCGCGGAACCACCTGTCGCGAGTGGAAACCAGACCGAATTTCCTAGGCCGTAAGCAAAATACATGCGTGCACTACATAGCCCAGTATCTTCAGGAGTGAGCCGCAAGGCTTTACGACACATAGCGTCCACGAACGTCAACGGGTCGGCGTGCCGATGAATCGCCGCCTTCGGCGGACCCGTGGTACCAGACGTATACGTAGCGTATGCGAGTGCGTCACCACCCATCGGTTCGTAGCCTCCAGGCGCGACTCGAGCCGCCTCGGACATGAGTTCCGCGGCTTCGGCCACCCGCGACGGCTGAAACCGATCGCGCAGCGCATCCGAGGTGACGACAAGCGCCGGTTCCGTGTTGCGTGCGGCCAACGCGTGGTCGTCGCGATGCAGCTCCGGATTCGCTAGAAACGCCATAACCCCACGAGCCAGGCACGCCAGCAATAGCTGCACCAGGTCGGGCGAATCCGGCAGGCACAACAGAACCCGATCACCACTGGATAGTCCGCGGTTTCTCAGCACTTCCCCAAGACGTGCGGCACCGTCGTGGATTTGACCATGAGTCACCACATCGGCCGCATAGAAGGCCGGCCGGTCGTACCATCCCGCCTCCGATGCCTGCTCAGCCAGGAGCCCCGCTAGATTCCCATTCCGCATTTATTGGATGACCGCCCTAGCGCGCCAGAGTGATGGCATTTGAAAACTGCCAGCGATCAGGTTCTTCATGCGGAGCATCTCGAAATACGCTTCGTAGAAAGTGCTCCGTCACCACCATGATCGGCTGGCCTCCGGAAATAACGCGATAACGGCGGGCAACGGCTCTCTTTCGGGAATTCTGATACCCGTGGAGCGCGAGCCAACCTGGCAAATCTCCGACCCAGACTTTAGCCTCTTCCTTGAAGGTCTCGATGTGGCTGGCTGCCATAACCTCGCCGAGAGGATCGTTTGTCTGCGTCAACCTTGTTATAATTGCAGCCGGCAACCGATCAATCGCAATCAACGACTCCGCGGCTACAAATAAGTGTTCCGAGTTCCGACCTTTAAGTATGATGTACCGCTGCAGAACACGGCCGACCCCCACCTGCCCTAGCTGCTCGAATTCGGATAGCTTCGGTGAAACATCGTGAATCCGCTGCTTGACGATTTGCACGATCACCTCATCGTCAGCGACAATGTTGAGAACCCTAGTGAGGGTGCCATTAGCTGCTATCAGTATTCGAAGGTCACGATTGAGCTTTCGGATCTCTTGATCAGATAGAAAACACTCGGTCATATTCTTCCCCCACATACATGCGCTGTTATGCCATAGCATCTAGGCGGCTGAATTCGTGATGTAGGTAACGCTCAACGCTGGCCGAACGCCGAACCTTACCGCTGGTGGTGACCGGAATAGAACCCGGCGCCACCATAACGACATCCGCGACGCGCAGACGATGTGACCTGGATATCGCGGAGGCGACTTCACGTTTGACGGTGCGGAGTCGATTCTTTTCCTCCTCATCTGTGCGACCCCGCTTCATGAGTTCGATAATGGTTACCAGCTTTTCAGTACGGTCATCGGGCACCGCAATCGCCACAACCCGGCCGCCGGTGATTTCCTGGATCGTCGCCTCGATGTCTTCCGGATAGTGGTTGGCCCCATCCACCACCAACAGCTCCTTGATGCGACCCGTGATGAACAGTTCGCCCTCGAAAATGACGCCGAGGTCTCCGGTCCGCAGCCACGGACCTTCCGAAGTCCCGGGCGAGGGAGTGACGAGCCGCGCGCGGAACGTCGCCTCCGTCTGCTGCGGGTTGCGCCAGTAGCCCAAGCCGACGTTGTCTCCCTGCACCCAGATTTCGCCAACCGTCCCCGCGGGATTCTCCATCCTGGTTTCGGGGTCGACGATCCGCACGGTTGACGCCCGGGGAGCTCCATAACTCACCAGGTTGGCTCCCTCGCTGCCGTTCTCGGCACGCTTCGCCTGACCGACCGACAGCTGCTGGTAGTCAAAGCAAACACTCTTCGGCGCGCGTCCCGGTCCGGCGGTCGCCACGTACACCGTCGCCTCCGCGAGCCCATATGACGGCCGGATTGCCGTCTCGCTGAGGTTGAACGGGGCGAACCGCTCGGTGAAGCGCCGCAGCGTCGCGACGTTTACTCGTTCGGCGCCGGTGACGATCGTCCGCACATGCCCGAGGTCAAGTCCAGCCATATCGTCGTCGGATGTTCTGCGTACCGCCAATTCGAAACCGAAATTCGGTGCGCTGGAAATCTGTGCGCGGTGTTTGGCTAATAATTGCATCCAACGGGCCGGCCGCTGCAAGAATGCCATGGGACTCATCAACACCGCGGTGTCTTGATTGATCATCGGGAGAATGATGCCCAGCATCAACCCCATGTCGTGATAGAACGGCAGCCACGATACGGGAGTTGACGGAACCTTTTCCGAATCCCCGATGTAATCGGACATTAGCTGTACGCAGTTGGTGATGACATTCTTGTGCGAGAGGACAACACCGGCCGGCGCGCGGGTCGAACCGGATGTGTACTGTAGATATGCTGTGCTCGGACGCTCGAACCGAGTCGGATCGAGCGCTCTGGATGAGCTCAAGTCCAGAGCGTCCACAGCCACGACGATGGGCGCGGACTGGCCCTGTGCGGCGCACGCATGTGGCGCATATGTCGTGACCTCGTCAATAACCGACGAGGTCGTAAGAATAATGGACGGCGCAGAGTCTCGTAATGCCGAAGATATTCGTTCGTCGTGAATGCCGAATTGTGGCACCGGAAGAGGAACCGCAATGAGACCAGCCTGCAGCACACCCATAAAGGCGATGATGTATTCAAGGCCCTGCGGGGCCAATATCGCGACCCGATCACCGCTTGACGCGTATATCCAGAGCTCCTCTGCCACGATCATCGCTCGCCGGTGGACTTGCCACCACGTCACGGTTTCGGTGAAGCCAGCCGGATCCGTGTCATAGTCAATGAACTTGTACGCCGCGCGATTGGGGTACTGGCTCGCCGCCTTCTGTAGGAGATCAGCGAGCGACGACTCGCTCATAGCGAATCGCGATGTGCTCCCGTTCAGCGGTTGTGCCGCTTGCTCACCGGTGCCCCATGCCGGTTGTGTCGCCACCTCGCCCGCGGCATGAAATGACGAGTTGGTTTTCATGGTCTTCCTTCAGCTATGGACGGCAGAGAGCAGACGGCTGCGCTGCCGCTTTCATACGAATCCGAGTCGGCGCATAGCGTCTGTACCTTGCCCGGGCTCGCGACGCGATTCGTTAAGGTCTCACGACCATAGCAGGTACGGGCCACACCCGAGGGCCTAATGGGATTGACGGAATCGTCAGCCGCGGCGTCAGCGCTGGCTGCAGCCCCATTCGCGAAACACACCGTCGGGCTGGCTTCGCTAAGCCTAATGAGCACCGTCTTCGATGTCGACCTGCTGATCGTGCCGGAGCGAATTCGCCAGCGCCGTGCGATTCGTTCGATCCGGTCGCGACGGGTGGCACCCGCAGAGCGCTGTCAGACCCCACAGGTCACAGTTCAGAGACCGCAACCGACTGATCCCGCCGGTACACCGTGCCCCCACCAACACGAATCACGGCAAGCCCGTTGCGGCGAGGCCGAACCGAGTAACCGCTGATCAATGGCCTGACCTCAAGTCAGCTGAACGTGCGCACGGCTGACCTGTGGGCACTCTGGGAAATTCACATCGAGTTCCAAGCTCGACACGCCGAAATCGCCTGCCGCACGCCGCGATTGGCACGCCAGCCGCTGGGCCGGCTTACCCCATCTTCGCGAGAGTGGCGCAAATCATAGCTTCTTGAGCCCGCGCAAAACCTTGGCGTGCGGCAGGACAGCCGTCACCGTCTTGCGCAGGCTGGGGTTAACCAAACTGCCGTTGATCAGCACAACGTAGCGCAGCCCGTGATCTCGCCATTCCGCTACTTGATCGATGACTTCGTCAGGGGTTCCACTGAAGACGACTTCTTTCATAAGCGCAGCCGGGACCTTGGCCGCGTAGGACAAAACCGTCTGTTTGTCCATGGTTTGCGGGATGATGTCCTGCACACCGGAGAAGTCGGCTCCCATTGGATGCTCGACGCCGTGACGCGCCCAGGCTTCCCCAGGTACCCCGAGCGCGGTCATCTTCACAACGACAGATTCCAGCGCCTCTTCCACGTCGTCGCGATTCCGTCCAGTGATGATGCCGCGCACCGCCGCCGGAGTAATCGACATTGGGTCGCGTCCGGCATCGGACGCCGCGCTGCGCACCGCTTCGAGTGCGCGACTGTAGTCGCTGGGACGAACCACAACAATGGGAATCCAGGCATCGGCGTAACGTCCGGTGGCCCGTAACATCCGCGGCCCGTGGGCCGCGACCCAGATTTCGGGCCATTTCCCACGGTATGGCGGAAGGTCGAACAAGGCGTTATGTAACGGAAAGTATGGCGATTCACGTGAGATAAGCTCCCCGTTTGAATTCCACAACGCGCGAATGGTGGCCAGGGCTTCTTCGAACCGCGCCACCGGTTTGGTCCACTCCACACCGTAGGGCTCGTTGCCTTCACGTTCCCCGACACCGATACCCAATATGGCTCGGCCTCGGGTAAGCAAGTGCAAAGTCGCGGCAGCCTGGGCTGTGACCGCTGGATTGCGCCGACCTGCATCGGTCACGCACACGCCCAGTCGCAGACGGCTGGGCAACCCGAAGGCGAGGTTTCCAAGCATCGTCCACGGTTCGTAATTGGCATCGATCTTGGGCACGAATTTCGCCGCAATTCCGAGATATTCGGAAGTCGCAATCGAGCGCGGCACCAGCGCATTCAGATGGTCGCCGACCCAATACGAGTCGGCGCCCATCACGGTGGCGGCCGCCATGCTAGACCGTGCCGGCAGGGTCGGCGGCAACCGCGAGTGCACGAGGGCATCAACAAAACCGAAACGAAGTCCGCCCACGCCTACCCCTTGTCTACTACGCTGTTGACCAACGTCATGGCTAGGAACGCTACCTCAGCGAGTCATGTCCGCGCGGTCGCGCGTTGAGCAACACCGGGGTCGGATGTCATGGCATCGACCGCGGGCTCGGTGTTGCGCCAACTTCTCTTCTGACGCATCGCTCGTACATACTGTCTGCCATACTCCTTGCCCATGGCCTTCAGTCGAACCCACAGCCTCCTCGCCCGCGCGGGCAGTACCTCGACCTACAAGAGAGTTTGGCGGTACTGGTACCCGTTGATGACGCGCGGACTCGGTAACGACGAAATCGTGTTCATCAACTGGGCCTATGAGGAAGATCCGCCGATGGACCTGCCACTGGAGGCATCCGACGAGCCCAACCGAGCCCACATCAACCTGTACCACCGCACCGCGACCCAGGTCGATCTGGGCGGCAAGCAGGTGCTGGAGGTCAGTTGCGGACACGGCGGCGGAGCCTCTTACCTCACACGCACGTTGCACCCGGCCTCCTACACCGGCCTGGACTTGAACCAGGCGGGAATCAAGTTGTGCAAGAAACGACACCGGCTGCCTGGTTTGGACTTCGTGCGAGGTGACGCCGAAAACCTGCCCTTCGACGACGAATCCTTCGATGTTGTGCTCAATGTCGAAGCCTCGCACTGTTACCCGCACTTTCGGCGTTTCCTCGCCGAGGTGGTTCGCGTGCTGCGCCCAGGAGGGTACTTCCCATACGCCGACCTGCGCCCCAACAATGAGATCGCCGCATGGGAGGCCGACCTCGCTGCTACCCCGCTGCGGCAACTGTCGCAGCGGCAAATCAACGCCGAAGTGCTGCGCGGCATCGGAAACAATTCACAGAAGTCACGGGACCTGGTCGACCGCCATTTGCCGGCCTTCCTGCGTTTCGCGGGCCGCGAATTCATCGGTGTGCAGGGCACGCAGCTGTCCCGCTACCTGGAAGGCGGGGAACTCTCGTACCGGATGTACTGCTTCACCAAGGACTGAGCCAGTTTCGGGTAATGTCGCCCGGATGAGCCCAGCTGAGCGCGAGTTCGACATCGTTCTATATGGCGCCACCGGCTTCTCCGGCAAGCTGACCGCCGAACACCTCGCTCACAGCGGGTCAACAGCACGGATCGCATTGGCCGGTCGGTCAAGCGAACGGCTGCGGGGCGTGCGGATGATGTTGGGCCCGAACGCAGCGGACTGGCCGCTGATCCTCGCCGACGCATCCCAACCCTTGACGCTCGAGGCGATGGCCGCGCGGGCCCAGGTGGTGCTGACCACGGTCGGCCCCTACACGCGTTACGGCCTGCCGCTGGTGGCGGCCTGCGCGAAGGCCGGAACCGACTATGCCGACCTGACTGGCGAGTTGATGTTCTGCCGAAACAGCATCGATCTGTACCACAAACAAGCCGCCGACACGGGCGCCCGGATAATCCTGGCGTGCGGATTCGATTCGATCCCTTCGGATTTGAACGTGTATCAGCTGTACCGTCGGTCCGTCGAGGACGGCACCGGTGAACTGTGTGACACCGACCTCGTGCTGCGTTCATTCTCGCAACGCTGGGTCTCCGGCGGCTCGGTAGCAACGTATTCCGAAGCAATGCGCACGGCATCCAGCGACCCCGAGGCCCGTCGGCTCGTCACCGACCCGTACACGCTGACCACGGACCGGGGCGCCGAACCCGAACTTGGTGCGCAGCCGGATTTTCTTCGGCGTCCAGGACGTGATCTGGCGCCCGAACTTGCCGGCTTCTGGACCGGCGGGTTTGTGCAGGCTCCGTTTAACACTCGAATCGTTCGGCGTAGCAACGCATTACAGGAGTGGGCTTATGGCCGGCGGTTCCGCTACTCGGAAACAATGAGTCTGGGAAAGTCGATGGCGGCGCCGATTCTCGCCGCAGCCGTCACCGGCACTGTGGCGGGCACCATCGGGTTGGGGAATAAGTATTTCGACCGACTACCCCGACGATTAGTGGAGCGCGTCACGCCAAAGCCAGGCACCGGTCCGAGCCGGAAAACGCAAGAGCGGGGCCATTACACCTTCGAGACGTACACCACCACGACGACCGGTGCCCGCTACAGGGCGACTTTCGCGCA
Organism: Mycobacterium tuberculosis H37Rv; assembly: GCF_000195955.2. Lineage (GTDB taxonomy): Bacteria > Actinomycetota > Actinomycetes > Mycobacteriales > Mycobacteriaceae > Mycobacterium > Mycobacterium tuberculosis. The sequence continues at coordinate 3,306,352 of NC_000962.3, forward strand.
CAACGTCGACGCGTACAAGTCGACCGCGGTGTTGCTCGCGCAGAGTGGTCTGGCGCTGGCGCTCGATCGCGATCGGCTCGCCGAGCTGCGGGGGGTGCTCACTCCCGCAGCGGCGATGGGCGATGCGTTGTTGGCGCGCCTCCCGGGCGCCGGCGTGGTCATGGGAACGACCAGGCTGAGCTAACATCTCCACCCCGGCCGCCAGCAAGATTAGCTATGCCATGGGCACATTAGCCCAATCCTGTTCTCCCAGATCTGGGCCTTTGCCGCCGAGAATCAAACTCCTGACGACAACCCACGTTCACATGTGGGCTTCAGCACCGGCGCTGCACCATCGGAAGCTCCTCGACCAGGGTCGGCAGGTTCAGCGGAGCCCGCGAAGCGACAAACACCGCACGAGCCAAACCTGTGGAAGCTATCGGTCCGTTCGCCCGCCAATCCAGTGGAAACTGCCGGTGCCGGGGCTGCGTAGCGGTCACATATACGTGCGGCATCTTCTCCCTCAGTCGGTTCATCACCCACACGCGCGAAGGCCGACACCCCGTGCCGGTTATCGCCTGGCTCGGCGAGGAAGCCCTCTCACTAACCAGAAAAGGCTCGTCTTCGCCGGAATAGCTCACGCATGTCTCCAGCAGCAGAAGGTCCACTGCGCGGTCACACATCCACGCCAGCGCCTCGGCAGGACGGGAGAGGTGGTAGAGCACTCCATAGCAGTACACCACGTCGTATTGGTGCGCTTCTGCTGGGAGATCGCCGTCGAGATCTAGGTGGTCGACTGTGACATTGGGATTGGACCCGAAGCGTTGGCGAATGACATCCAGATTCTCCCCCCGGGGCTCGGTGCAGAGCACCTTGCACCCGCGGTCGAGGAAGAACTGCGTGTGATCGCCGATCCCGGCACCAACCTCCAGCACGCTCTTGTTGCCGAGGTCGAGCCCCAGCGTGGCCAGGTGCTCCTGACGGCGGGCGTTGTGCCGAAGGTAAAAGATGCTGTGAAAATGCCGTTCCGCAGTCGGGCGCAACATGCCGGGGAGTCGCATCAGGCGAGGATAGCGCACCTCGCCGAGGAGAAACGCTCGCCGATGGCTATCGAGCTGCTGACACGTCTGCGGCCCCAGCGTATCGACCTCCTCGAGCCCACGCCCGCTTGGCCCTGGACGCCACCGCCACCCAGCAGCGCAAACGCCCGGGGCAAGCACTCGAGGTAGAGAGCGGCAGCCGGCGCCAGCTATCCCTTCCGGCTCGGAATAAAGAAGTAGCAGTACCGGTCGTCGCGGTGCCGTTGGTAGGGCTGCAGCCCCGCATCGTCGGCGTAGACGAACGGTTCGTAACCGTACGCGCGGATGTCCGCAATGGTCCGTTCCGGGTCCGGATTAGAGGCGGCGCCCCCGTAGATCTCCACCAGCAGGACCGGGCGATCGCGCCGCAGAAGCTCCGCGGCGCCCGCGATGACCGCGCGCTCGAGGCCCTCAACGTCGATCTTCAGCAGACCCACCGGGAGGGGCAGCTCGGCGGCGAGCGCGTCCAGCGTGGTACACGGCACCCGTGTCCGCTCGCGAATCCGAATTCGTCCCGTGTCGTTTAGCGAACTGAAGGCGCTGTCGGCCGCCACGAAAAAGTCGACCTCGCCGACCGCGTCCCCGGCGGCCGTCCGCAGCGTGCGGATGCGGTCTTGCAGGCCGTTGGCGGCCACGTTGGCCTCCAACCGCGAATGGGTGCCCGGCGCCGGCTCCAGGGCTACCACCGGGGCTAACCTCGCCCAGGCCAGGCTGTGTATGCCGACGTTGGCTCCGACGTCGAGGATGCAGCGGTCTGGGTAGAGCGCGGAATAGAGCGCCGCCGCGATGTCGATCTCGGTCTCCTCGAACCCGCCGGTCAACCGAACGATCCACGCGATGGCCGACCCCGGCTCAAGGGTGACCTGGAGGCCGCGCCAATACCAGGGGGCCAGCCGCCACCGATGGGGGGGCAAGCCAAACGGCCGCCAGCGTTGCAGGCTTCGAACGAGGCGGTTTGGCATGGCGCACTCTAACATCCGGATCGCCCGCATCCGGTAGGTCGGCCGTTGAGCTCCGAGGTTCTCGAAACAACCAGTGGTGCCCAGATCCAAAGGGCGCCAACGCCGCTGGCCCTTCGCCGGCCCAAGCCGTCTGCACACTACCACCCGCATCAGGCGCACATCTTGGAACTGCACCAGGTCCAATCGTCAGCAGCGCCTGGCGTTGTGACCGAACCTCGGGTCCGCAGACCCACTGCAATGTTGCGCGACCCAAACTATCCCCCGGGGCGGAGTATTTAGCGTGTTAGTGTTGCACAGTGAAATCGTTGAAACTCGCTCGTTTCATCGCGCGTAGCGCCGCCTTCGAGGTTTCGCGCCGCTATTCTGAGCGAGACCTGAAGCACCAGTTTGTGAAGCAACTCAAATCGCGTCGGGTAGATGTCGTTTTCGATGTCGGCGCCAACTCAGGACAATACGCCGCCGGCCTCCGCCGAGCAGCATATAAGGGCCGCATTGTCTCGTTCGAACCGCTATCCGGACCGTTTACGATCTTGGAAAGCAAAGCGTCAACGGATCCACTTTGGGATTGCCGGCAGCATGCGTTGGGCGATTCTGATGGAACGGTTACGATCAATATCGCAGGAAACGCCGGTCAGAGCAGTTCCGTCTTGCCCATGCTGAAAAGTCATCAGAACGCTTTTCCCCCGGCAAACTATGTCGGTACCCAAGAGGCGTCCATACATCGACTTGATTCCGTGGCGCCAGAATTTCTAGGCATGAACGGTGTCGCTTTTCTCAAGGTCGACGTTCAAGGCTTTGAAAAGCAGGTGCTCGCCGGGGGCAAATCAACCATAGATGACCATTGCGTCGGCATGCAACTCGAACTGTCCTTCCTGCCGTTGTACGAAGGTGGCATGCTCATTCCTGAAGCCCTCGATCTCGTGTATTCCTTGGGCTTCACGTTGACGGGATTGCTGCCTTGTTTCATTGATGCAAATAATGGTCGAATGTTGCAGGCCGACGGCATCTTTTTCCGCGAGGACGATTGATTGGAATCGCTTCGCGAGGCCCGGCACCAGACCGGGCACCAGAGGTCCGCGCAGATCGCCTGGGTCGAAGATGGTGCAGACGAAACGATACGCCGGCTTGACCGCAGCTAACACAAAGAAAGTCGCCATGGCCGCACCAATGTTTTCGATCATCATCCCCACCTTGAACGTGGCTGCGGTATTGCCTGCCTGCCTCGACAGCATCGCCCGTCAGACCTGCGGTGACTTCGAGCTGGTACTGGTCGACGGCGGCTCGACGGACGAAACCCTCGACATCGCCAACATTTTCGCCCCCAACCTCGGCGAGCGGTTGATCATTCATCGCGACACCGACCAGGGCGTCTACGACGCCATGAACCGCGGCGTGGACCTGGCCACCGGAACGTGGTTGCTCTTTCTGGGCGCGGACGACAGCCTGTACGAGGCTGACACCCTGGCGCGGGTGGCCGCCTTCATTGGCGAACACGAGCCCAGCGATCTGGTATATGGCGACGTGATCATGCGCTCAACCAATTTCCGCTGGGGTGGCGCCTTCGACCTCGACCGTCTGTTGTTCAAGCGCAACATCTGCCATCAGGCGATCTTCTACCGCCGCGGACTCTTCGGCACCATCGGTCCCTACAACCTCCGCTACCGGGTCCTGGCCGACTGGGACTTCAATATTCGCTGCTTTTCCAACCCAGCGCTCGTCACCCGCTACATGCACGTGGTCGTTGCAAGCTACAACGAATTCGGCGGGCTCAGCAATACGATCGTCGACAAGGAGTTTTTGAAGCGGCTGCCGATGTCCACGAGACTCGGCATAAGGCTGGTCATAGTTCTGGTGCGCAGGTGGCCAAAGGTGATCAGCAGGGCCATGGTAATGCGCACCGTCATTTCTTGGCGGCGCCGACGTTAGCGCGATACCACCGCAACGTTGACTCGATGCCCTTGGGCGGCGTGATCTTGGGTGGCCAACCCGCCTCTTGCAAGACCGACACGTCTAACAGCTTGCGTGGTGCGGCGCCTGTCAAGCTCTTTGCGCCAGTGTCTCATTATGTGGACGCTATTTCGGATCTGGGGTGGGCGGGTTGATCCATGCCGCGGTCGCCGGTTTCGGGGGTTGCGGTGAGACGCCGAATGGATTCGGGTTGGCCGAGTAGGCGTTGGCCATGGCCGCGCCCATGTGGCCTGGCCAGGTGCGGGCGTGTTCGATCGAATCGAACCGTTCAGGAGAGTCGTTGCGGTACTTCAGCGTTTTGAACTGCGACACGCTCCCGAATCAGGTGCTCGACCGGACATCCGTTGGCTAGCCGGCGATATCGTGGGCACCCTTTAGCAGACGAGCCGCAGCGCACTTTCGATGTGCTGCGGGAATCCGGCAAAGTCTGGTCCGAAGGCTTCGGCAAGCCGCCGGGCGGCTTGTCGGAACTCGGCCCCACTGAGCACCTGCTTTACGGCTGCCGCCACGCCTTCAGTGTTGAGCCGCTCGGTTCGCAGGAGAACGCCGGCGCCGGCCCGCTCAAGGGCCTCCATGTTCAAGTGCTGGTCCATGTTGCTGGGGAGCCCGATCACCGGCACCCCGGCCGCCAACGCCTGCTGCGTCGTCGGGCTGCCGCCGTTGCAGAGCACCACGGCGGAGCGCGCTGCAGCCGCTTCGCCCGGCAGGTAGTCCGCGACGAAGGCGTTGGCCGGCACGTTCTTCAGGTGGTTCCGGCCAGCGGTGGCCGCGATCACCGTGACGGGTAAATCGGCCAGGGCGTTCAAAACCACCTGCAACAGGTTCTTTCCGCCGGAACTGCCGAGGGTCGCATAAATAATCGGCCGGTCTGTCGGCAGCGAGTGCCACCAAGTCGGCGGTTTTACGTCGGGCGACCACAGGACGGGTCCGAGATATCGATGGTTGGCCGGCAGGTTGTATGTCGGCACCAGCTCGGGTACGTCGGCATACAGGGTGTAGTCACCGTCGGTGAAAATGCGGCACAAATCCCAGCCCAGACTCGACAGCCCGTGCTTCCGGCGGAGCCAGTTGAGCGGGAGACAATAGAGGGCAAAGATCAACGGACGGTACAGGCGGTACAGGATGCTGACCGGCCTGACCCCGAAGAAGCGGGTCCACGGCACGTCTGGCAGCGGAAACCGACGGCGGGCCTGAGGACTCCAGTAGGCGTTCGCGATGGCGATGTACGGAATGCCGGCTAGTCGGGCGCTGACCGAGAGCGAAAGACGGTTGTCACCGACGACTACGTCCGGTGCGATCTCGTTCAGGATCTTCCTGTCAGCCGCGATGTATTTGCGCAACGTCCGCGTGTTGTAGAAGAGGCGGCCCTGAGCGATTTTAAGGAGAACCTCCTCGCTGGGGACGGTGTGAATCGGGTGATGTGGGAACGGGAGCGGGCCCAAAAGCTTATTGAACCGCGGGTCGCAGGCAAAGTGGACCTCATAACGACTCGGGTCCAGCGACCGCGCCAACACGAACGGCCGGACGACGTGGGCCAGGGTCGCGGCCTCCCCTACAAACAGGATCCGTTGCCTGCGAGCGACAGGCTCCGGTGCGGCGTTGGGCGCCGTGCTCGTCCCAGCGTCCGGTCCCGGGTCGCCGGCGACGCTTGTTTCCTCCATACTCGCCCCCTAATCTCGAGGCAGCCCGTACCCGCAGGCAACCTCCCAAAAATGCAATCCCCCAAAATGCAATGCGTCGAGCTATTTCTCACACCGACCGCTAGTTGCGGATCAGAAATCCGTTGGGCGCGGAAGTCCAGCCGAATTTGTTCTCCCGCTCCGCATCATGCTTGTAATCGTTTGGAAATTCATCCTCATATGCCTCGATCGCTTCATAGGGTCCAGGCCCAAACCCGGGCAGGACTGGGTGGCCGTTGATGTTGGAATCCTCGACTACTAGGTAGTCACCGGCGGAGAGTAGCGGCCGTAGTAATTTCATCTCGGCCAGCACATGATTCATCGAGTGGTCGCTATCTAAGATGGCGAAGATCTTGCCAGGGTATTCGTTTTTGAGGCGTTGAATTTGTTCGGCAATCGCCGGGTCGGTGGATGACGATTCAACGAACAAAACATCTGGTTCGCGCCGGGCTCTTGGATCGAGGGCTTTGTGTGAGTTGTCCACGGTAAGTACCTTGAATGGCTGGCCGATCTGCCTCATGATGTTGGCAAAATACACCGCCGAGCCGCCGTAGCGGGTGCCGAACTCGATGACGAGGGATGGTTGCAACTCGCTCAGGATCTCCTGGTAATTCCACATATCGCTGACGGATTTCCAGCAATTGATCCCCATATAAGTGGTCTTCGTCCACACTAAGTTGCCGTAGTACCACTTGTGGTATTCTTCCGCCACTGCGTCGCTCGGCCGGTAGAATAACTGGGCCGCAAAACTCGCCACTAACCTGACTAGTCCGATCAGTTGCCCTACAAGACTAGTCCGACTGCGCCACACTAGCCCCATTCCATCATCTCCTCACTGCGAAACCGTAGTCAGTCGAATGTTGGTCATTTAGCAAGCCTCTTTAAGAGAACTGATGAGGTCGAAGCGGACTCAATACATGGCTGCGGCAATTCGTTAGACCGCGTTCGCGCCCACGTTGTGAGCTCCGCGCGCCGCATCCTTGGGGCTCGGTGCCGGGCATACGCGACCCAGCTTGCGGCTGAGCATCTTCTGGACACCGCCACCGCACGGCGGATGGTAGCAACAGATTGGGGTTACCCTCAAACCGCGGGTTATGGACTGCCAAAGGTAGCCAGCTTGTCCTGCTCGCGGTGACAGCGCAACCACGGGTAGTGACACTACCGCCGTGGCGTTCCTCCCCACGGCAGAAGGCCGGGGCCGGTCGAGTTCGGGCACAAGCCCCAGATCGTCGACAACGACGATGGCATCGTCCTGGATCACACCGTGGAGCACGGCAATCCGCATGACGCGCCGCAGCTAGCGCCCGCGGTCGAACGGATCACCACACGCGCCGGACGCCCGCCCGGCACCGTCACCGCCGACCGCGGCTACGGCGAGAAACGCGTCGAAGATGACCTGCACGACCTCGGTGTACGTACGGTCGCGATACCGCGTAAAGGCAGACCCTCCCAGGCCCGGCGCGCCGAAGAACAACGGCCATCGTTCCGACGAACAGTCAAGTGGCGCACCGGCAGCGAAGGCCGCATCAGCACCCTCAAACGAAACTACGGTTGGAACCGCTCCTGCATCGACGGCACCGAAGGAACCCGGATCTGGACCAGGCACGGCATCCTCACCCACAACCTCATCAAGATCAGCAGCCTCGCAGCATGACCCGGCTCCCAGAGCACGAAGCTCTGCCCCACCAACAGTCCGGCGGCATTCGCCCACAAACGACTCACTTAGTCGCCGTCACTTTTTCAGGTCGAAGTAACTAGCTGGCCAACCATGTCCGGGGCCGGTTCTCCGGCATGAGGCGCAGAGCATTCTCCACATGCTGCGGGAATCCAACGCGGTCTCGTCCGAAGGCATCGGCGAGTCGCGCGGCGGCTTGTCGGTACTCGGACCGACTGATCACCTGCATCACGGCCCCTGCCACCCGCTGACTCTTCAGCCGCTCAGTTCGCAGCAGCACGCCCGCCCCGGCCCGCTCAACGGCCTCCATATTCAAGTGCTGATCGAGATTGCCCGCGACCCCGATCACCGGCACCCCGGCCACCAAGGCCTGCTGGGTCGTCAAACTCCCGCCATTGCAGACCACCACGGCCGAGCGAGCCGCAGCGGCCTCACCCGGCAGGTAGTCCGCCACGAAGGCGTTGGCCGGCACGGTCTTCAGGTCACTGCGGCCCGCGGTGGCCGCGATCACCGTCACCGGCAACTCAGCCAACGCGTTCAACACCAGTTGCAACAGATTTCTCCCGCCGGACGTGCCCAGGGTTGCGTACACGATCGGCCGGTCGGTTGGCAGCGAATCCCACCATGTCGGCGGCTTCCCGGCGGGCGACCACAGGACCGGGCCAAGGTACTCGTGGTTGGCCGGCAAGTCGTAGGTGGGCATCAGCTCGGGCACGTCAGCATACAGGGTGTGGTCCCCGTCGGTGAAAATGCGGCACAGGTTCCACCCCAGACTCGACAGCCCGTGCCTGCGGCGGACCCAGTTGAGCGGCATGCACTGCAGGGCGAAGAGCAAAGGGCGTTCCAGGCGGTAGAGGAGCTTGACCAACCTGACGCCGAACAAGCGGGTCCATATCACGTCGGGCAGCGGAAAACGCCGCTGCGCGTACGGACTCCAGTAGGCATTCGCGATCGCGATGTAAGGAATGCCGGCCAGTCGGGCGCTGACCGACAGTGAAATGCGAAGGTCACCGACGACGAGGTCCGGCGCGATCTCATCCAGGACCCGCAGGTCCGCCTCAACGTACTTCCGCAGCGTCCGCATGGCATAGAAACGACCCTGAGTCAGATTGCCGAAAAACCGCTCGCTGGGGATGGTGTGAATCGCATGGTGACGGAAAGGGAGCGGACCTAGAAGCTGGTTGTAGCGCGGGTCGCAGGCGAAGTGCACTTCATAACGACTAGGGTCCAGCGACTGCGCAAGCGCGAATGGCCGGACGACGTGAGCCAGGGTCACTGCTTCCGCGACGAAAAGGATCCGGCGCCTGCGTGCGGCAAGCCCAGGTGCGGCGTCCGGTGTCGTGCTGATGGCCGCGTCCCCTCTCACCTCGCTAGCAACCGGTGGCCCGCCCCACCTCGACGCCGTAGCGTACACGCACGACACGCGCACTCGGGGAAAACCTCGGCAAGAGTGGGGCGGCGATACGTTTAGCGGCACCACTGCGCGGTCGTTGCCCACCCCGGTGACTATACCCCCGGGTGGTATATGGTGGAGGGCAGAGCGTGACCTCAACCAAAGTGGAGGACCGAGTGACGGCAGCAGTGCTGGGAGCGATCGGGCACGCACTGGCGCTGACCGCGTCGATGACCTGGGAAATCCTGTGGGCGCTGATCCTGGGCTTCGCGCTGTCGGCGGTGGTTCAAGCCGTGGTGCGCCGCTCCACGATCGTCACGCTGCTCGGCGACGATCGGCCGCGCACCCTGGTAATCGCCACCGGCCTGGGCGCGGCCTCGTCGTCGTGCTCGTATGCCGCGGTGGCTTTGGCTCGGTCACTATTCCGCAAAGGGGCCAACTTCACTGCCGCTATGGCGTTCGAGATCGGTTCCACCAACCTCGTGGTGGAGTTGGGCATCATCCTGGCCCTGCTGATGGGCTGGCAGTTCACCGCCGCCGAGTTCGTTGGCGGTCCAATAATGATCCTTGTCCTGGCCGTGTTGTTCCGGTTGTTCGTCGGCGCCCGGCTCATCGACGCCGCCCGGGAACAGGCCGAACGGGGACTCGCAGGCTCGATGGAAGGCCATGCCGCCATGGACATGTCCATCAAGCGGGAAGGCTCATTTTGGCGACGACTCCTTTCCCCACCGGGATTTACCTCCATCGCCCATGTGTTCGTGATGGAGTGGTTGGCGATCCTGCGCGACCTCATTCTCGGGCTGCTGATCGCCGGTGCTATCGCGGCATGGGTACCCGAATCGTTCTGGCAGAGCTTCTTTTTAGCCAATCATCCGGCCTGGTCGGCGGTCTGGGGTCCGATCATAGGACCCATCGTGGCCATCGTTTCGTTTGTTTGCTCGATCGGCAACGTGCCACTTGCCGCGGTGCTGTGGAACGGAGGCATCAGCTTCGGCGGGGTCATCGCGTTCATCTTCGCCGACCTACTGATACTGCCGATCCTGAATATCTACCGTAAATACTATGGCGCCAGGATGATGCTGGTGCTGCTCGGCACCTTCTACGCATCGATGGTCGTCGCTGGCTATCTCATCGAACTTCTCTTCGGTACAACGAATCTCATCCCGAGCCAGCGCAGCGCTACGGTCATGACCGCAGAAATATCGTGGAACTACACCACCTGGCTCAACGTCATCTTTCTGGTGATCGCGGCGGCCTTGGTGGTCCGATTCATCACATCGGGCGGTCTCCCGATGCTACGCATGATGGGCGGCTCACCGGATGCCCCGCATGACCACCATGACCGCCACGACGATCACCTCGGCCACTAGCGCCACCACGCCGATCAGTCGGCGCCGAAAAGGCCACCGGCGGCGGTATCCTGGCCTGCGGGTATTCCACCCATGGGCAAAGGGAGCATGACCGCGCACGCAACGCCGAACGAGCCGGATTATCCGCCACCGCCTGGCGGTCCACCGCCGCCGGCCGATATTGGCCGGTTACTGCTTCGGTGCCACGACCGCCCTGGAATCATCGCCGCGGTGAGCACCTTCCTGGCCCGGGCCGGCGCCAACATCATTTCTCTGGACCAGCACTCCACCGCGCCGGAGGGCGGAACGTTCTTGCAGCGCGCAATCTTTCACCTGCCCGGTCTCACGGCCGCCGTCGACGAACTGCAGCGCGACTTCGGCAGCACTGTGGCGGACAAGTTCGGCATCGACTACCGATTTGCCGAAGCAGCCAAGCCTAAGCGGGTCGCAATCATGGCATCGACAGAGGACCACTGCTTGCTGGACTTGTTGTGGCGCAACCGTCGCGGCGAGCTAGAAATGTCGGTTGTCATGGTGATTGCCAATCATCCTGACCTGGCCGCGCACGTACGCCCGTTCGGTGTGCCATTCATACATATTCCCGCCACTCGCGACACTCGTACGGAAGCCGAACAGCGTCAGCTTCAGTTGCTAAGCGGCAATGTGGATTTAGTAGTGCTGGCACGCTACATGCAGATACTCAGCCCGGGGTTCTTGGAGGCGATCGGCTGCCCGCTGATCAACATTCACCATTCGTTCCTTCCAGCCTTCACCGGCGCGGCCCCGTACCAGCGCGCACGAGAACGCGGCGTCAAACTGATCGGCGCGACCGCCCACTACGTGACCGAAGTTCTCGACGAGGGGCCCATCATCGAACAAGACGTCGTTCGTGTCGACCACACCCACACCGTCGATGATCTGGTGCGTGTCGGCGCCGACGTCGAACGCGCAGTGCTTTCCCGCGCCGTGCTCTGGCACTGCCAAGACCGCGTCATCGTGCATCACAACCAGACCATCGTCTTCTGACATGGGTGACTGCGCGCGTTGCGGTCAACTTCTTGGTGCCCATGATGGTCACGGCGTCGACTGGCCGTTTCGGCGCCGTCGCCCAGCGTGAACTGAGGGCGGAAAATCGGCTGGCCCGAATCTCGCCCCCAGTGCACGCTCGGCGCCGTTTGGCCTCACCCGGTCAACGTGAACTGTCCGGGTGGGCGCTGTCACGTAGCGAGCCCACGTGGGGCCGGGGTCGGCCCGCCAAAAACGCCCCGGCGCGGCCAGCTCATGAGCGAGTACGCAAGCTCAAGGGACACCCGCTTTGCACTGTGGAAGAACCCCGAAGACCTGGCCTGCGGCAGGTGCGGTCAAAGGAGCGGAGTGTAGACAGGACCGGTGGGTCTGCTCAGCGCGGCCCCGAATTAGGACAATTTTCGCACCTAGCGCATCCAATATCGCTTTCGAAGAACGTTCACGCCAGTCCCACTGGGCCGGTGCGAATGGTGCAACGCGCCTTTCGTCGAAGGAAACGCCGTCCGCCACCGAGCCCGCGCTAGGCAAGTCGGTCCCAAGAACGTCGCAAGGATACGCCAAGCGGCCGCGGTCAATCTTGACTTGTCGGCCACCGCCGGCAAACCAACATTCAGCCACAACGCGACAGAGAGGTACCCAATGTTCACTGCCCGTATCCGCGCCCTCGCCGGCATGTCTCTGCTAGCCTCGGCGATCGGACTGGCGGCCTTCGGAGCCGCTACCGGCACCGCCAATGCCGCCCCGACCCACCAACCCGAGTGGGGCACCTACACCTGCTACGACTACGCAACCCAGACGTTCTACGAGTGCTTTGACCCCAGCTAGTCGGCGAAGGCCTCACACGATCGGACCTAGTCCCGCAAAGGAGCTAGGTCCGTTCGGTGTTGAGCCTGTCCCGCAGCCGGCGATTCACCGGTTCGGGCAGCAACTCGGACACGTCACCGCCCAGCATCGCGACTTCTTTGGCCAGTGAGGACGACACGAACGAATACCGTGGCGCGGTCGCGACGAAAAAGGTGTCCACACCGGCAATGTGTTTGTTCATTTGCGCCATCTGCAGCTCGTATTCGAAGTCGGTGCCGGTGCGCAGCCCCTTCACGATCGCGGTCATCCCGCAAGACCTGACAAAGTCGACCACCAAGCCATGCCCGACCTGCACGCGCAGATTGGGCAGGTGCGTTGTCGACTCCTTGACCATCGCGATCCGCTCGTCGAGGTCGAACATGCCCGTCTTTGCAGGGTTGACCAGGATGGCAACCACCACCTCGTCGAATTGGGCTGCGGCGCGTTCGAAAATGTCGACGTGGCCTAACGTCACCGGGTCAAATGACCCTGGGCATACCGCGCCCGTCATCTGCGCCGCTCCTCCTCATCGCTGCGTCCCCCGCAAGCGGGCACGGCCCCCACCGCATCGTCGCCGGCGGTCATGACCGATGACGCTACACGTTGGCAAAAAGCCGTTCGGCCAGTTCCAAACGGGTGTCGCCGTAAACACGCTGGGGCCATCGGCGCCAGCCCTCCGGCCACGTCAACGGCGCGCACGTGGTCGCACGCTCCACCACCGCTACGGTTCCCTCGCGCGTCCAGCCGTTGGTGCCCAGTGCGGCCAGGATGGCGTCAACGTCGGCGGAGTCGACGTTGTAGGGCGGGTCGGCCAACACCAGATCCACCGGGGACGTGGTCCCGGCCGCCACGACGGCCGCCACCGCGCCCCGGCGCAGCGTCGCACCGGAGAGACCTAGGGCCTCGATGTTGCGCGCAATGACGGCCGCGCTGCGCTGGTCGGACTCCACGAACAGCACGGACGCCGCTCCCCGCGACAACGCCTCCAGCCCCAGGGCGCCGGAACCCGCATAGAGGTCCAACACCGCCAGACCGGTCAGATCCCGCCGCGCAGTCACGATGTTGAATAGCGACTCGCGCACCCGATCGGTGGTAGGTCTGGTTCCGCGTGGTGGGACGGCAATGCGCCGGCCTCCGGCGACACCGCCGATGATCCGGGTCAAGTGCGCCGCTCTCCCTCGCAAGCGGGCGGTACCCCCACCTCATCGCTTCGTCCCCCGCAAGCGGGCGGTACCCCCACTGCATCGTCGCCGGCGGTGCTCATCTGCGCCGCTCCTCCGCAAGCGGGCGGTACCCCCACCTCATCGCTTCGTCCCCCGCAAGCAGGCGGTACCCCCACTGCATCGTCGCCGGGGCGGTCAGCTCACCACCACCAACAGGTCTCCGCCCTCCACCTGGGCGGTGTCCGACACCGCCACCCGCTCCACGGTGCCGGCAACCGGGGCGGTGATCGGGGCTTCCATCTTCATCGCCTCGATGGTGGCGATGGTTTGGCCGGCGCCGACCCGCTCGCCGACGCACACCCCGACCGTGACGACTCCGGCAAATGGCGCGGCGATGTGTCCGGGATTGCCGCGGTCGGCCTTCTCGGCGGCCGGAACGGCACTGGCAATGCTGCGGTCGCGCACTAGCACCGGCCGCAGCTGCCCGTTGAGGATGCACATCACCGTTCGCATGCCGCGTTCGTCGGGTTCGGAAATGGCCTCCAGCCCGATCAACAGCTCCACCCCACGCTCCAGCTTCACCCGATGCTCTTCACCTTGGCGCAGACCATAGAAGAACTGGTTGGCCGACAATTGCGACGTGTCGCCGTAGGCTTCCCGGTGCTCATTGAATTCCTTTGTTGGACTGGGAAATAACAGCCTGTTCAGGGTGGCCTGACGCTTGGCTCCGACCGACGATAGGGCAATCTCGTCGTCCGCCGCCAATTGCGCAGTGGGCCTGGCCGCCCCGCGACCGGCCAGCGCCGCAGTGCGCAGCGGTTCGGGCCACCCGCCGGGCGGATCACCCAGCTCGCCCCGCAGAAATCCGAGTACCGATTCCGGGATGCCAAATCGCGCTGGATCGGAGGCGAATTCGTCTGCACTGACACCGGCGCCGACCAGTGCCAGCGCCAGATCGCCGACCACCTTGGACGTTGGCGTGACCTTAACCAGCCTGCCCAACACTCGGTCGGCGCCCGCGTAGGCCTCTTCGATCTCTTCGAATCGATCTCCCAGACCAAGAGCAATTGCTTGCTGGCGCAGATTGGACAGTTGGCCGCCCGGAATCTCGTGGTGATAAACCCGCCCCGTCGGCCCCGGCAACCCAGACTCGAACGGCGCATACACTTTTCGTAACGCCTCCCAGTACGGCTCCAGGGCGCACACCGCCGAAAGCGACAGGCCGGTGTCGTACTCGGTGTGGGCAGCGGCAGCAACGATCGAGCTCAGCGCGGGCTGGCTGGTCGTTCCCGCCAGCGGCGCGGCGGCGCCGTCGACGGCATCGGCCCCGGCGTGCCAAGCGGCCACATAGCTGGCGAGCTGGCCACCCGGTGTGTCGTGGGTGTGCAGGTGAACGGGCAGGTCGAAGCGACTGCGCAGGGCGCTGACCAACCTTTGAGCGGCCGGCGGGCGCAACAGTCCAGCCATATCCTTGATCGCCAGCACATGGGCGCCGGCGTCCACGATCTGCTCAGCCAGTTTCAGGTAGTAGTCCAGCGTGTACAGCTGTTCACCCGGATCGGTAAGGTCGCCCGTGTAGCACATCGCGACTTCTGCTATCGCAGAACCTGTTTCGCGTACTGCGTCGATCGCCGGACGCATCGACTCGATGTTGTTGAGCGCGTCGAAGATACGAAAGATGTCGATACCGGTGGCTGTTGCTTCTTGCACAAACGCCGACGTCACGATTTCCGGGTACGGCGTGTAGCCCACGGTATTGCGGCCCCGCAATAGCATCTGCAAGCAGATATTGGGCATTGCTGCACGCAGTGTGGCCAGCCGTTCCCAGGGATCCTCCTTGAGAAAGCGCAGCGCCACATCGTAAGTCGCACCGCCCCAACACTCCACGGACAACAGCTGCGGCATGGTCCGCGCGAGATACGGTGCCACCCGCGACAGTCCGCTGGTGCGTACTCGGGTAGCCAGTAACGACTGGTGAGCATCCCGGAATGTGGTATCGGTGACCCCGACCGCGGCCGACTCCCGCAGCCAACGAGCAAATCCTTCCGGCCCCAACTTGACTAGTCGCTGCTTGGACCCGGCCGGTGGTGCGGCCCGCAGATCAAGATCGGGCAGCTTGTCGTCCGGGTAGATCGTTGACGGACGCGAGCCATACGGGTTGTTGACGGTGACATCGGCCAGGAAGTTAAGGATCTTGGTGCCGCGGTCGGCCGAGGCGCGCGCGGTCAGCAGCTGCGGCCGCTCATCAATGAAGGACGTGGTGACCCGGCCCGCTCGGAAGTCCGGGTCATCCAGGACCGCTTGCAGGAACGGAATATTCGTCGATACCCCGCGGATCCGGAACTCCGCGATCGCCCGGCGCGCACGGCTCACTGCGGTAGGGAGGTCACGGCCCCGACAGGTCAGCTTGACCAGCATGGAGTCGAAGTACGGGCTGATTTCTGCGCCCAGGTTGGTGCTGCCGTCCAGGCGGACACCGGCACCGCCGGCGGTGCGCAACGCGCTGATCCGGCCCGTGTCCGGCCGGAAGCCGTTGGCCGGATCCTCGGTGGTGATCCGGCACTGTAGTGCGGCGCCATGCGGTGCGATGTCCTCCTGCCGCAGGCCCAATTGTTCGAGCGTCTCCCCGGCGGCAATGCGCAGCTGGCTGGCGACCAGGTCGACGTCGGTAATCTCCTCGGTCACCGTGTGCTCCACCTGAACCCGCGGATTCATCTCGATGAAGACATACTCCCCTCGCTCGTCCAGCAGGAACTCGACGGTGCCCGCGCAGCTGTACCCGATATGGCGGGCGAAGGCGACCGCATCGACGCACATCTTGTAACGCAACTCGGCGTCCAGGTGCGGCGCGGGCGCCAGCTCGATGACCTTCTGATGGCGACGCTGCACACTGCAGTCACGCTCATAGAGATGGATCACGTCGCCGAGGTTGTCCGCCAGAATCTGCACCTCGATGTGGCGTGGATTGATCACTGCCTGCTCGAGATAGACCGTCGGGTCCCCGAACGCCGACTCGGCTTCCCGGCTGGCGGCTTCGATCGCCTCCGGAAGCGCCGCGATATCGCCGACACGACGCATACCCCGGCCCCCGCCACCGGCAACTGCCTTGACGAACAACGGAAACGGCATGCCGGCCGCAACCGACAGCAGTTCGTCGACCGAGGCCGACGGCGCCGAGGACATCAGCACGGGCAAGCCGGCTTCGCGGGCCGCCGCGATGGCGCGAGACTTATTCCCAGCCAGCTCAAGCACTTCGGCGCTGGGACCGACGAAGCTGATGCCCGCCGCCGCGCATGCCGCAGCCAGATCCGGATTCTCCGATAGAAACCCGTAGCCAGGGTAGATAGCGTCGGCACCCGCCCGACGGGCCGTCGCGACGATCTCGTCGACCGACAGGTATGCATGCACCGGGTGACCGATGTCGCCGATCTGGTAAGACTCGTCCGCCTTGAGACGGTGCTGCGAATTGCGGTCCTCGTACGGATAAACGGCCACGGTTCCGACGCCCAGTTCGTAGGCGGCACGAAAGGCCCGGATCGCGATCTCCCCGCGATTGGCGACGAGCACCTTGGAAAACACGTGTGGCTCCCTTATCCGGATGTCTCAGATCAGCGTCGACCAATAGTCCCAAAAGCGGACCATGATCAGCAGGAATACTGTCGTGAACCAGAGCGTGGCCAGCGACCATCGCCATTGATAGAGCAGCCGTGCCCCGACGCGCTCCTGGCTTCCCCGGTTTTCCCGCATCGGACCGAAAACGATGGACGCGACCACCACCAGCAGTGTGGCGATGACCGCCCAGACCACCATGCAGTATGGGCACAGGGCACCGATACGGTACAGGCTCTGGAATATCAGCCAATGCACGAACGCCACACCAACCAGGATCCCGACCGCCAGGCCGATCCAATACCACCTGGGCAACGGCACTTTCGCCACCGCCAGCACCCCGGTGACCACCACCACGGTGAAGCCCGCAATGCCGAGAAGCGGGTTGGGAAAGCCCAGCAACGACGCCTGCGGTGTGGTCATCACCGAGCCGCACGACACTATCGGGTTGACATTGCATGACGGCACATAGATCGGATCGAGCAGAATCCTGACCTTCTCCACCGTGAGCGTCATCGAAGCGAACAGCCCGATCACACCGCCGATCAGCACCCACCACGCGCTAGGCACCGGCACCCGCACCGCAGCCGGGTCGCCGGATCGCTCGGCAGGTCGAGCTGCCACCACAATCGTCAGGATGTCGCGGTAGCAGCGGCCGAGTCAATGCCCGGCACATCACCCACAATTTCTTTGATCTTGGCGACCAGCGCCGCCGGCGTCGACCACTCGTACTCTGTGCCATTGACCCGGACCGTCGGGGTCGCGTGCACGTTGACCGCCGCCGCCAGCCCGTCGACTTTTTCGATGTACTTGCCGCTGTTGATGCAGTCGGGCACCTTGCCCACGACGCCGGCTTCGCGGGCAAGTTCGATCAACCGCGCGTTGTCGGGGAAATCCTTGCCGAGCTCGGCAGGCTGGATGTCCTTGCTGAACAAGGCGGCGTGGAAGCGGCGGAACGCCTCGATCGATTCGTCGGCAACGCAATAAGCCGCAGCAGCCGCTCGCGACGAATAGTGTTGATTGCTGGCGCTATCGAGAATGGCCACCATCGTGTAATCGGCCGCGACAGCGCCGATGTCCACGAGCTTGGACACGGTTGGCCCGAAACCGCGCTCGAATATGCCGCACGCCGGACACAGGAAATCCTCGTAGAAGGACACCACGGCCTTGGGGTTGCTGGTTCCGGGCTGGGTGACCAGCTTGCTCGACGTCACCCGTACTGCATCGCCGGGGCCCGCGACGCCGTCCTTCTTGTCGTCGCGCGACGTCACGATGTAGAAGACCAGGACGACGGCAAAAACGACGACGATGGTGGTGCCACCAATCTGGACGAGCCGGCCGAAGCTGCCGTCGGCGGACTTCAGATCGAATCGCGGGGGGCGTTTGGATTTGTCGGCCACAGTTTCGCTGATCCTCACGTGCTCGATTTGTCGGCTTGTCGCGGCCGCGGTCAGGCGACGGCGCCTCTAGCGTACCGGCGGCAAGCCAGCCTCGACTCAAACCCGGCTAAGGTGCGCGCGCAGCGCGGAGATCAGCTCGTTGGTCCCGGCAGCACTGCCTCCCCCCAGCTGAAACAGGTTGAGGAAGCCATGCGTCAGCGAACCCAGATACCGCAAGTCCACTGCAGTCCCGGCAGCCCGCAGCGCCTTCGCATAGCTTTCTCCTTCGTCGCGCAATGGGTCGAAGCCGGCGACCGCGATGAGAGCAGGCGCCAGCCCGGACAGCGATTCGGCCAACAACGGCGACAACCGCGGATCCGCCGGATCGACATCGGAATCCCTGAGGTATTGCGTGTGGAACCAATCGATGTCCCGCTTGGTCAGCAGGAAGCCATTGCCGAACAGGCCCATTGAGCGAGTCTGTGCGGTGAAATCGGTCCTGGGATACAGCAGCCACTGCAGCACCGGGGTGGGCCCACCCTCGTAGCGAGCCTTGTCGCGCGCCAACTGACACACCACGGCCGACAGGTTGCCGCCCGCACTGTCCCCGCCCACCGCGACCCGCCCGGGGAGCGCACCGAACTCATCGGAAGCGTGCTCATGGGCCCATACAAAAGCCGCATAGGCATCTTCAACCGCGGCCGGCGCCGGATGCTCGGGAGCCAACCGGTAGTCGATCGACAGTACCTGGATGTCGGCGTCGCGACAGGTCAACCGGCACAGCGCGTCATGGGTGTCCAAGTCCCCGAGCGTCCAGCCGCCACCGTGGTAAAAGACCAGCAGCGGCGTGGCGCCACCGCCGCTGGGGCGGTAGTGCCGCGCCGGGATCTCACCGGCTGGTCCGGGTATTGACAGGTCGGTCACGTCGACGTGGATCTGCGGACCGGGCATCGCCTCGCATATCGCGCGCATGTGCGCGCGAGAGGCGACGATGTCGTCGTCTACGGCCAGGCCGTCGACACCGAAGATCCGCGAAGTCGACAACATCAGCTGCAGGGTGGGGTCAAGCGTATTGCCATCGATAATGACCGATCGGCCGGCCGACAGGATCCGTTTGGCAGGCGTCGGGATCCACGGAAGGACCTTGACTCCGACGTTGACGACGGTGCCCTGCACACGCCGTGTCCACATGCGCGGGTGGTTTGCTCCGAGACGGAGGTCTGCCACACCTGGCAGACTCTTGGTCATGGGCTGCTCCCTACAAAACTCTGTCACGCGCAGCAACGGACACTCGATCCGCGCCGTCAGGCTGGATGTCTTTCGGGTCCTGCCGGCCGACACCGGGCAAGCGGTAGGTGCCGCGAGTCCGGCGTGCCCAACGGCCAACTCTACGTGGTGACCAAAGTGTTGAATGCCGACCAGCACTATTCGCGGCTTACGCCGCCGTCGCCGAAGGCTGTGGCTCAGCACCTGCCCAGGTGTTGATTAGGTGGCATATCCAACTCGGTAATATCGTGATCCCCAAGTCGGTGAACCCAATGCGGATTGCGAGCAACTTCGACGCGTTCGATTTCCCTCGCTCGATGACGGAACCCGGCTTGGTCCGAATCCGAAAACCTTCAATTTCACAGGCAGGTGAGATGACGTGACTGGCGAGTCGGGCGCCGCCGCCGCACCCTCGATTACCCTCAACGACGAGCATACGATGCCGGTGCTTGGCCTCGGCGTCGCGGAATTGTCGGACGACGAGACCGAACGTGCGGTGTCCGCGGCGCTGGAAATTGGCTGCCGGCTGATCGACACCGCCTACGCCTATGGCAACGAGGCCGCGGTCGGCCGCGCAATTGCAGCCTCCGGCGTTGCCCGCGAAGAGCTGTTCGTCACCACCAAGCTAGCCACCCCCGACCAGGGTTTCACCCGTTCCCAGGAAGCATGTAGAGCCAGTTTGGACCGCCTCGGCCTCGACTACGTCGACCTTTACCTAATTCACTGGCCGGCCCCGCCGGTGGGCAAGTATGTGGACGCCTGGGGAGGCATGATTCAATCCCGCGGAGAGGGCCATGCCCGATCGATCGGCGTGTCCAACTTCACCGCGGAGAACATCGAAAACCTTATCGACCTCACATTCGTCACGCCGGCGGTCAACCAGATCGAGCTGCACCCGCTGCTCAACCAGGACGAACTGCGCAAAGCTAACGCCCAGCACACCGTCGTCACACAGTCCTACTGCCCCCTGGCACTCGGCAGGCTGCTGGACAACCCAACCGTCACATCAATCGCCAGCGAATACGTCAAGACGCCCGCACAAGTGCTGCTGCGGTGGAACCTGCAATTGGGCAATGCGGTGGTCGTCCGCTCGGCCAGACCCGAGCGCATCGCCAGCAACTTCGACGTCTTCGACTTCGAGTTGGCGGCCGAACACATGGATGCATTGGGCGGGCTCAATGACGGCACCCGGGTGCGCGAGGATCCACTGACCTACGCCGGCACCTGATACGCCGCCGACTGTGAACCGCGCGACGTCTCCTCGGCGTGTCACGTCGTGAGATTCACCGTCGGCGCGTGGACTAGCCCGTCGGGCAGGTGGCCGCGGCCTGACGCAGTACGTCGGACGATGGCTGATCCACTGGCAGTGAATAGCCGCGCAGCACGGCGATGAATTGCATCGCGTACTGACAGGCGAAGGCCTTGTTGGGTGGCATCCATTGGGCCGGTGGCGAATCGCCCTTGTCCTGATTTGCCTGCCCCTGCACGGCCAGCAGGTTGGCCGGATCGTTGGCGAAGCGCATTCGCTCGGAGTTCGGCCACCGATAGGCGCCCATGTCCCAGGCATACGAGAGCGGAACGATGTGGTCGATCTGGACCGATTGGCCAACACTGGCGCCGCGTTGGAAGGCAACGGTGGTGTTGGTGTACGGATCGCGCAGGGTGCCGGTGGCCACCGCATTCGGACACCGCTTGATCGACACATATGTCTTGTCGACCAGATCCCGGTCGAGGATGTCGTCGCGGGTGTCGCACCCGTTGTGCCCTCCCGGCGCGTCATTGCGATCGTCCCAGGGGTGACCGAATGCGGACCTGCGGTAGTCGTAGCGGTGGATCCGTTTGGGTAGCACGGCGATGCCGGCGAGCACGTCGGCACCGGGTTGCACGGTTGGCACGCCAGCGCGGGCGGCGAACTCGTCAGCGTGCCTGCCCGCCGATGATCCCAGCGTCTGATACGCGACCACCAGCGCCAGCGCCGCGATCGCCGACAGCCACAGTAGCGTTCTGCGGTTCATGACTTATCTAAGTATTCGATGCGGTCGGTGCTGGTGAATCGCGCGGCCATCAGCGCCAATGCGGGGTCTGTGGGGTTCTTGTAAGCCTCGATGCAGAAGTCCCGCGCGGCCACTATGTATTCCTCGTGTTCGGCCAATGACAGCAACCGCAGCGTGATGGCCTTGCCGGATTGGTTGCGGCCCAGCACATCTCCCTCCTTGCGCTCCTTCAGATCCAGATCGGCGAGGGCGAACCCGTCCATTGTCCCGGCGACCGCACGCAGCCGCTGACCCGCCGGCGTATCCGGCGGCACCCAGCTGGCCAGCAGACACACGCTGGGATGTTCGCCGCGCCCGATGCGGCCGCGCAGCTGGTGCAATTGGCTGATGCCGAACCGGTCGGCGTCCATCACCAGCATGACCGTAGCGTTGGGGACATCGACGCCAACCTCAATGACCGTGGTGCACACCAGCACATCGACCTCACCGGCCCGGAAAGCCGCCATCGCAGCGTCCTTGTCGTCGGCCGACAACCGTCCATGCATGAGCGCCAACCGCAACTCTGCGAGCTCGGCGGAACGCAACCGGGAGAACAGGCCTTCGGCAGTGGCCGATGGTCGGACGCCGCCTTGAACGTCGGTGTCGTCGGACTCATCGATGCGGGGCGCCACCACATAGGCCTGGCGGCCGGCGGCAGCCTCTTCGATGATGCGCCGCCAGGCGCGGTCGAGCCAGGCGGGCTTGTCCTTGACAAAGATGACGTTGGTGGCAATCGGCTGGCGCCCGAGCGGAAGTTCGCGCAGCGTAGAGGTTTCCAGGTCGCCATAGACGGTCAGCGCGACCGTGCGCGGTATCGGCGTCGCGGTCATCACCAGCAGGTGCGGGGTAATGCCGGCGGGGGCCTTGGCGCGCAACTGATCTCGCTGCTCGACACCAAACCGGTGTTGCTCGTCGACCACCACCATGCCCAGGTTGTGAAAGTCGACGGCCTCCTGCAGCAGCGCGTGCGTGCCGATGACGATGCCGACCTGACCGCTGGCGATTTCGGCGCGAACTTGCTTCTTCTGCCCTGCCGTCATCGAACCGGTGAGCAGTGCCACCCGGGTGGCGTTTTCGGCGCCTCCCAGTTGGCCGCCCATGGCCAGCGGCCCTAGGACATCGCGGATCGATCGCAAGTGTTGTGCGGCAAGGACTTCCGTTGGCGCCAGCAGGGCACACTGGTAACCCGCGTCCACCATCTGCAGCATCGCCAACACCGCAACGATCGTTTTGCCCGAGCCCACTTCGCCTTGCAGCAGGCGATTCAGCGGGCGGTTCGCCGCGAGCCCGTCGGACAACACGTCGAGCACCTCACGCTGTCCCGCCGTCAGCTCAAAAGGCAACCGCCGCAGTAGCTCAGCGGCAAGACCGTTAGATTTCCAGGCCGCCGAGGGCCCGGATTCCGACAGTTCACCGTGCCGTCGGGCCACCAGCGCCCACTGCAGACCCACGGCCTCGTCGAAGGTCAGGCGTTCCCGGGCGCGCTCGCGTAACGACTGGCTTTCGGCAAGGTGAATGGCGCGCAGTGCCTCGTCCTCGGGGATCAGGCCGTGCTTGGCGCGTAGTTCCGCGGGCAACGGATCATCGACCCGGTCGAGAACATCGAGCACCTGCCGCACGCATTTGAAGATGTCCCAGCTCTGCACTTTTGTGCTGGCCGGATAGATCGGGAAGAAACGACGCTCGAACTCCTCCACGACCAATTCACCGCTGATGGCCTTGGAGGCATCAGCGATACTTTTGAGCGACCTGGTGCCGTGGTTCTTCCCGTCCGGCGAGTCGAGGATGAGAAACGCCGGATGCGTGAGCTGCATCGCGCCCTTGTAGTAGCCGACTTCCCCGGAGAGCATCACCTTCGTGTGCTTGGTGAGGTCCCGCATGATGTAGTCCGCGTTGAAGAACGTGGCCGTCACCTTGTTGCGGCCGCCGCCGACGGTGATGCGCAGACATTTCCGATTCGGCTTCTTTTTCATCGGAAACGAATACGTATCGGTGATCACGTCGACGATGGTGATGTGCTCGCCAGCTTCCGGTCGCGCGTCACCGATACCCACCCGCGCCGCGCCCTCGACGTAGCTGCGCGGGTAGTGGCGGAGCAGGTCGTCGACGGTCCGCATGCCGAACTGCTCGTCGAGGGCATCGGCTGCCGTGGCGCCGAGGACGCGATCGAGCCGATCGCTTAACGACGCCACCGCTACTCGACCCCGATCAGCAGCGCGTCGCCGCGGTGTCCGGTGCGGTAGGAGACCAGCTCGGTGCCTGGATGGTGGTCGTGCACATGCCGTTCCAGGACGACAGCCACGTCTTCGGTTACGCCGGCGCCAATTAGCACCGTCACCAGATCGCCTCCCGATGCCAACAACAGGTCGACCAGACCGATGGCCGCCGCGGCGACATCGTCGGCGACGATCAGCACCTCGTCGCCCGCGATACCCAGACCGTCGCCCGGCTTGCAGGTACCGGCCCAGGTCAGCGCCTTTTGGGTGGCAATGCGCACCGATCCGTGCCGGGAAGCACCGGCGGCACGGGCCATGCTGTAGCCGTCGTCGACGGCCTGGCGGGCCGCGTCATGCACGGCCAGCGCGGCCAACCCCTGCACCATCGATCCGGTCGGCACGGGTACCACGTCGACGCCCCAGCCGATCGCCGCGGTACACCCGGCCACCAGTTCTTCGGCGGCCACATAGCCATTGGGCAGCACCATCACGTGCGCGGCGCCGGTGTCTACCACGGCCCGCACCAGCTGGTGGGCACTGATATCGGCGGCCGGTGTCACGGCGTCTGGACCCGGTCGCAGCACGCAGGCGCCCTCCCCGGCGAACAGCTCGGCGGCACCGTCGCCGTCGACGACCGCCAGCACGGCGCGGCCCCGCGTCCAGCCACCGGCCGGCAATCCGCTGGTCCCGGAACCGAGCGCCGAGATCACGATCCGGCTAACTCGCCCCACCGCCAATCCGGCTTCCACGGCGGCACCGGCGTCGTCGGTGTGGACGTGTACGGAGTAGCTGTCGGGCGGAGCAGCGGCGATGGCCACCGACTCACCCAATTCCTTGAGTCGATCCCGCAACTGGTCCGCCGCTGCAGCATCACATACCGCCAACAGATACATCACCTCGAATTGCGGGGCGGGGCGTTGGGTAGCCGTGTCGGTCGGCAACGCGCGCGGCGAGGGTTCGTAGACCGCCCGGGCAGGTGCCTGCCCGCAGATGGTGGAGCGCAACGCGTCCAGCAGAACCAGCAGGCCCCGTCCGCCGGCGTCCACCGCGCCCGCATCGGCGAGCACGTCAAGCTGTTCGGGGGTCTTTTCCAGCGCGATGACCGCCGCGTCACCGGCGGCGGTGACCGCACCGGCCAACCCCTCGTGCGCGCACTGGTCGACGGCTCCGGCGGCGGCCCGCAGCACCGAGACGATAGTTCCCGGCACCTCCACGCCACCCATCGACGCGACGACCAACTCGACGCCGCGCCACAACGCGGCCCCGAGGGCGTTGGCGTCGACCGCCCGCAATACCGCGCCAGAGGCGGCGGCCGCAGTCGCGGTCACCTCTGCGATCCCGCGCAGGATCTGGGACAGGATCACGCCGGAGTTGCCGCGAGCTCCGTTCAACGCGCGCCGGCCGCGAGAGCGGCCGCAACCCGCGCCACGTCTTCGGCGTCAGCCTGCGAATTCGCGTGCAAATCAGCTTCTACGACCGCGGCACGCATGGTGAACAGCATGTTGACGCCGGTATCGGAGTCAGCGACCGGGAACACATTGAGCCGGTTGATCTCGTCGATGTGGAGGATCAGATCGCTGACGACGGCGTGTGCCCAGTCCCGCAAGGCCGAGGCGTCCAACGGCCGATCCGCCGTCCCCACTACAACACACCTCCTCCGCAACACACCTCCTCCGCGCCAGCCCGCGCCCCGAGCCTAACCAGACGTGGTGACAGCACGGTCACGACGCCGCTCTCCCGGCCAAGGCGGGTGCTGACATGTCCGCGAAGGGCTGATCGTTTTGGCGCTACCGCACAACAATGGCTATCCTGTGCTAGCCGCGGGCTACACGTAGGCGTCCCGGCCAGGTCGCCGGACCTAAGAGATTTGAGGAGCTTGACGAATGGCCGCTGTGTGCGATATCTGCGGGAAAGGCCCCGGCTTCGGCAAGTCGGTGTCGCACTCCCACCGCCGCACCAGCCGCCGGTGGGATCCGAACATCCAGACTGTGCACGCCGTGACCCGTCCCGGCGGCAACAAGAAGCGACTCAACGTTTGCACATCCTGCATCAAGGCGGGCAAGATCACCCGCGGCTGACGCCCGGTAACACCTGCACGACTCAGGGCAACCGCCAATCGATCGGCTCGGCACCCATCCCGACGAGCAGTTCGTTGGCGCGGCTGAACGGACGCGAGCCGAAGAACCCGCGCGATGCCGATAGCGGTGAAGGATGCGGCGACTCGATCGCAACGCAGTTGCCCGCGGCCAGCATCGGCTTCAGAGTCGACGCGTCACGACCCCACAGGATCGCCACCAGCGGCGCTGCGCGCGCCGCCAGGGCGCGAATCGCGCATTCCGTGACCGCTTCCCAGCCCTTGCCCCGGTGCGACGCCGGGTTGCTGGGTCGCACCGTCAGCACCCTGTTCAACAGCAACACACCGCGTTGCGCCCAGGGCGTCAGATCGCCGTTCGAGGGCAGCGGATAGCCCAAATCCGCGGTGTACTCGTCGAAGATGTTGGCCAGACTGCGCGGCCACGGACGTACATCAGGGGCCACCGAGAAGCTAAGACCCACAGCATGTCCTGGAGTCGGATAAGGGTCTTGGCCAACGATAAGGACACGGACGTTGTCGAACGGGAAAGTGAAGGCGCGCAACACATTCGATCCGGCGGGCAGGTATCTGCGCCCGGCCGCGATCTCGGCCCGCAAGAACTGCCCCATGTGGGCCACCTGGTCGGCCACCGGCTCGAGCGCGGCGGCCCACCCCCGCTCGACGAGCTCACTCAACGGCCGTGCGGTCACTGCATCCCTTTCGCGTACAGACGGTCACCGCGTCACCCTAGCGAACCTTGATTGTCTGGCTCCCCAAACGATTGCCAGCCCGCGTATCCAGTCCACTCCTCGCCGTCGACCAGCACCCTAGCCGGCCCGTCGAGAACCCGGCCAATGGTGCGCCACCCGGCCGGCACCGGACCGACGAAACAGGCGACCAGGGCATGATCTTCACCCCCGCTTAGCACCCACGGCCAGGGGTCGGTGCCCAGAGCGGTTGCGGCCGCAGTCAAAGCGTCGCGGTCAGCGGCCAACGCCGCGGCGGACAGGTCGATGCGCACGCCGGATGCCTCGGCGATGTGCCGCAGATCGGCGAGCAGCCCGTCGGAGACATCGATCATCGCTTGAGCCCCGACAGCCGCGGCCGCCGCGCCGTGGCCGTAGGGCGGCTGCGGCACCAAATGGCGGCGGCGCAGTTCGGCGAAGTCTTCAATCCCGTTGCACCACAGCGCATAGCCAGCAGCCGAGCGGCCCAGCTCACCGACGACGGCCAGCACCGAGCCGGCCTTCGCCCCGGAGCGCAGCACCGGGGCACGACCGTCAAGGTCACCAATCGCGGTGACCGACACCACCCACTGCCGGCAGCTGACCAGATCGCCGCCGACGATGCCGGCACCAATGCGCCCCGCCTCCTCCCACATTCCGTCGACCAACGCGCTCGCCTGCGCCGCCGGCGTCTCAGCGGGTGCTCCAAAGCCGACCACGAACGCGGTGGCCCGCGCCCCCATCGCCTCGATGTCGGCGGCATTCTGGGCGATCGCCTTGCGGCCGACGTCCTGCGGTGTCGACCAGTCCAGCCGGAAGTGACTATCTTGCACCAGCATGTCCGTCGACACCACAGTGCGACCATCGCCGGCAGACACCAGCGCGGCATCGTCGCCGGGCCCGAGCAGTACCGTGGCGGGTTGTCGGCGCCCCCGCACCAGCCGGTCGATCACGGCGAACTCGCCGAGCTGCTGCAGCGTCGGGGACTCCGTTGCAAGTGAGTGATCTTTAGTGGTCACGCGACTTGCACCCCGTCTCGGGGTTGTTCGGCAGCCTTGGGGCTGCTTCCCTTCCGCGCTTCACAGCCACCTGCCGGGCGAGGCCCGGTCTTACGGTCGGCTCCACGCTTGACGGCGGCCCCAACTGGGCCGACGATGCTGGATGTTTCCTCGTAGCGTGCGAGGTTGATGGCAGCGCAGTCATCACGCTGATGGACCACTGAGCATCGGTCGCATTGCCATTGTTCGTCCCAGCCGATGTCTTGCACATGCCGGCAGGCGTGGCAGGTTTTCGACGACGGGAACCAGCGGTCGGCGACCACCAGCGCCGACCCGTACCAGACTGTCTTGTAGGACAAGTGCCGACGCGGAGTGCCCAGGGCCGCATCCGACAGTCCGCGCCGACGAGCGCGGGCACCCGGCAACCCTTTTTGCCGCAACATCTCTGTCGCGTCCAAGCCTTCGACAACAATGCGGCCGTGGGTTTGAGCCAACCGTGTCGTCAGGACGTGCAGGTGATGGGTGCGGACATCGTTGACCCGGCGATGCAACCGGGAAATCTGAGTGGTGCGCTCACGGTAGCGCCGTGAACCTTTCGTGCAACGCGAACGGGCCCGGCACACGTGGCGTAGCTCGCGCAGCGCGGCGCCGAGCGGTCGTGGGTTCTCAACCTGCTCGATCGCCGTGCCGTCAGCGGTGGCGACCGTCGCCAGGCGCCGGACCCCGACATCGACACCAACCCGCGAACCGGGGTGCACCACCTTCGGCTGCTGCGGACGCTGGACAAGCACCCGCACACTGGCATCCAGACGAGTGCCGTTGCGGCGCACCGAGATCGCCAATACTCGCGCCCGACCGGCCTTGATCAGGCGTTCGATACGGCGGGTGTTCTCGTGCGTGCGGACGGTCCCGATGACCGGCAGGGTGAGGTGACGGCGGTCGGGTTCCACACGCATCGCTCCGGTCGTGAACGACACTCGATCCTGGTCGCGGCCTTTGCGTTTGAAACGGGGAAACCCGACCCGTTTACCGGCGCGTTTGCCGGCGCGGGAGGTCTGCCAGTTCCAGTACGCCTCGACCGCACCCGCGATGCCATCGGCGTAGGCCTCTTTTGAGCATTCAGGCCACCACGCGACACCGGTCTCGGTGTTGACGCACACGTCGTCCTTGACGGTGTTCCAGCGTTTGCGCAGCACGCGCAGCGACGGTTTCGCTGTCACGGTCCCGCTGGCATGCCACGCCTGGATGTCGGCTTTCAGGGTGGCCACGGTCCAGTTGTATGCCTTGCGACGAGCACCGAAATGCCGTGCCAGCGCCTTGGCCTGGTCCTCGGTCGGGTCCAGCGTGAACCGAAACGCTTGGACCGTCCAGCCATCGGGAACCTCGAACTTGGGCATCAGGCGGCCTCATGGTCCTCGCCAGCAGCGGCCGCCAATGCGCGCTTGGTTCGATTCTCGGCAGCCCGTTTGCCATACAGACGGGCGCACATCGACGTCAGGATCTCGGTCATATCCCGCACCAGGTCGTCATCGACCTCGGCAGAGTCGACTACCACCAGTTCGCGGCCCTGCGCCGCAAACGCTGCCTGCACGTACTTCGAGCCCAACCGGCAGAACCGATCCCGGTGCTCCACCACGATCCGGTGGACTGACGGGTCGCGCAGCAGTGAAAGGAACTTACGGCGGTGCTCGTTGAACGCGGAACCGACCTCGGTCACGACCTTGTCGACTGGCATCTGTTGGGCCGTGGCCCACGCGGTCACCCGCGCGACCTGCCGATCCAGATCGGCTTTCTGATCGGCCGACGACACCCGTGCATACACCGCGGTCGGTGATCGCATGCCAGCGTCCCCAGCCGGTTCGTCGACGAGAATCAGTCGGCCCACTCGCCTCGCCATCACCGACAACAGACCAGCACGAAACCAGCGGTAGGCGGTCCCCGGAGCAACACCGTTGCGCTCCGCCCACGTCGCCAGGTTCATATCTCTGTTCCTACCGCACGCCACTGACAACTACCGACCACTCAACCCGCAACAGCTGGCACCCCCCGATGCGTCGTCGCCCACGCCGCCTCCTTCGGCCCGTTCTGGCCCTGTGGACCTTCGAACACCTCGCCCGACCTGCGGTAAGTTGAGTCACTGCCGGCGCGAGCGGACCGCGCCAGTGTATGAGAGCAAAGAGGTGGCCGCGCAGGTGACAGGCGAGTCCGACGGGCCGCCGCGCGCCGTGCTGATCGCCGCGGCGGCGCTGGCGGCGGCGGTGATCGGGGTAATCCTGGTTGTCGCGGCGAACCGCCAGCCGCCGGAGCGACCGGTTGTCATTCCGGCCGTGCCCGCTCCGCAGGCCACCGGTCCCGGCTGCAAAGCACTGCTGGCGGCGCTGCCTCAACGACTCGGCGAGTATCGGCGCGCGCCCGTCGCGGAGCCGACCACTGCGGGTGCCACGGCCTGGCGAACGGGGCCAAACAGCACACCGGTGATTTTGCGCTGTGGACTCGACCGCCCGGCCGAGTTCGTGGTGGGTTCGGCCATCCAAGTCGTCGATCGGGTGCAGTGGTTTCAGGTGGCCGCGCAAAACCCGGACGAGCCAGGCCGGTCCACCTGGTACACCGTGGACCGGCCGGTGTATGTGGCGCTGACACTCCCCTCGGGATCGGGGCCCACCGCGATCCAGGAATTGTCAGACGTTATCGACCACACCATCCCCGCGGTACCCATCGACCCGGCGCCGGCTCGCTAGTGCCGATCGCAAGCGCGGCGCTTGCGCCGGGCGCGGCGGGTCGGCACCATCGGGCTAAGTGCCGATCGCAAGCGCGGCGCTTGCGCCGGGCGCGGCGGGTCGGCACCATCGGGCTAAGTGCCGATCGCAAGCGCGGCGCTTGCGCCGGGCGCGGCGGGTCGGCACCATCGGGCTAAGTGCCGATCGCAAGCGCGGCGCTAGCGCCGGGCGCGGCGGGTCGGCACCATCGGGCTAAGTGCCGATCGCAAGCGCGGCGCTAGCGCCGGGCGCGGCGGGTCGGCACCATCGGGCTAGTGCAGGCCCACGCCGCGGGCCAATGTCGTCTCGATCATCGTCGCCAGCAGGGTCGGATAGTCGACACCGCTGGCCGCCCACATCCGCGGGTACATCGAGATCGTGGTGAATCCCGGCATCGTGTTGATCTCGTTGATCACCGGACCGTCGTCGGTGAGGAAGAAGTCCACCCTGGCCAGACCCCGGCAGTCGATAGCCGCGAACGCCCGGATCGCCAGCTGACGAATCGCCTCTGCGACCTGGTCATCGACCTTGGCGGGCACGTCCAATTCGGCTGCGTCGTCGAGATACTTGGTTGCGAAGTCGTAGAAAGAGTCCTCGCGTCCCCGCACCCCGGCCACCCGGATCTCCCCCAGCGTGCTGGCTTCCAGTGTGCCGTCCGGCATTTCGAGCACACCGCATTCCAGCTCGCGGCCGCTGATCGCGGCCTCGACGATGACCTTAGGGTCATGCCGGCGGGCCCGCGCGACCGCGGCGGGCAGTTGATCCCAACTCGACACCCGGCTAACACCGATCGACGAGCCGCCTCGGGCGGGTTTGACGAACACCGGTAAGCCCAGCCGTTCGCACTCCTGGCGGTGCAGTGTCGACCGCGGCGGACGCAGCACCGCGTACGCACCCACCGGAAGTCCATCGGCGGCGAGCAGCTTCTTGGTGAACTCCTTGTCCATGCCGACGGCACTGGCCAGCACACCGGCGCCCACGTAGGGCACCCCGGCGAGTTCGAGCAGTCCCTGGATCGTGCCGTCCTCGCCGTACGGGCCGTGCAGTACCGGGAACACCACGTCGACCGACTCCAGAACCTCGCCGGCCCCGGGCGGCAGCGACACCAACTGGCCACCACGCCGCGGATCGGCCGGCAGCGCCAGCTCGGTGCCCGATCCTGATTTGACCTGAGGAAGCTCCCGGTTGGTGATCGTCAGGGCGTCGGGGTTGGCGTCGGTGAGCACCCACGAACCTGCCGGGGTGATACCCACCGCGATCACGTCGAACCGCCGCGAGTCCAGGTTGCGCAGGATGCTGCCGGCGGACACACACGAGATGGCGTGCTCGTTGCTGCGCCCGCCGAACACGACGGCAACGCGGACACGCCGATCACGCCGGTCGTTAGCACTCACAACCTGCAGAGGCTACCGGGTCAGGCAGACGGGCTCCCACGAGCTGCAGTTTTCGGTCGTGCCGGCCCGTGCGAGGCTCATTCGGGCTTGGTGCGGCGACCCAGCAGCAGCGTTATCGCCTCGTCCACCGACAGCCCTTTATGACAGACCCGATGCACCGCGTCGGTGAGTGGCATTTCGACGTCGTAGCTGGACGCCAGCGCGAGCACGGATTCGCACGACGTCACGCCTTCGACGACATGACAAGCCTTGCCCGCCGACTGCAACGTTTCGCCCCGGCCCAGGCGTTCGCCAAACGATCGGTTGCGCGAACGCGGTGAGGTGCAGGTGGCCACCAGATCACCGACCCCTGCCAGACCGGCCAACGTCGCGCCGTTGGCGCCGAGCGCCGTCCCGAGCCGGATGATCTCCGCCAGGCCCCGGGTGATGATCGCGGCCGCGGTGTTTTCGCCCAGCCCGATGCCCACCGCCATTCCGCACGCAAGCGCGATGATGTTCTTGCACGCCCCGCCGATCTCGGTGCCGACGACATCGGCGTTGGTGTAGGGGCGGAAGTACCCGCTGTTCAGCGCGCGCTGCAAGGCAACCGCGCGGCCGGAGTCGCTGCACGCGACGACGGTAGCGGCGGGCTGGCATTCGGCGATCTCGCTGGCCAGGTTGGGTCCAGAGATCACCGCGACCTGCGGCGGCTCGGCACCGGTCACCGAGATGATGACCTGGCTCATCCGCATCAGGGTGCCCAACTCGATGCCCTTGGCCAGACTGACCAAGGTCGCACCCTCGGGCAACAGGGGAGCCCACCGCTCGAGATTGGCCCGCATGGTCTGCGCGGGCACTCCCAACAGCACCGTGGATGCGCCCCCAAGTGCCTCCTCGGCATCTGCGGTGGCATGAATGCTCGGTGGTAACAGCGCACCGGGCAGATAGTCGGGGTTATATCGGGTGGTATTGATCTGATCGGCCACCTCAGCTCGCCGCGCCCACAGCGTGACCTCTCCGCCCGCGTCGGCCAGCACCTTAGCCAGGGCCGTGCCCCATGCACCGGCGCCCATCACCGCGACGGTGCTTGCTATTCCGGCCATCCACACACACTAATCTGCGCCGCGGTTGCCGTCGGGACCGTGCCTGGGCCCCGGCCACGACCGTGGCGGCAATGCCGTCGAAGTGTGCCGCGTGGATCGACGCTGGCAGGATGACTTCATGAGCGGCACACCGGACGACGGCGATATCGGCTTGATCATCGCCGTCAAGCGCTTGGCCGCGGCCAAAACCAGGCTGGCCCCGGTGTTCTCGGCGCAGACTCGCGAGAACGTGGTGCTGGCCATGCTCGTCGACACGTTGACCGCCGCGGCGGGTGTCGGTTCACTGCGCTCGATCACTGTTATCACCCCCGACGAAGCCGCGGCGGCTGCGGCGGCCGGGCTGGGCGCCGATGTACTGGCCGACCCGACACCCGAAGACGATCCCGACCCACTGAACACCGCCATCACCGCTGCCGAACGCGTGGTTGCCGAAGGGGCCTCCAACATCGTTGTGCTGCAAGGCGATTTGCCGGCATTACAGACACAGGAACTCGCCGAGGCAATCTCGGCCGCACGCCACCATCGGCGCAGCTTCGTCGCCGACCGGCTTGGGACCGGCACCGCGGTACTGTGTGCGTTCGGCACCGCGCTGCACCCGCGGTTCGGGCCGGATTCGTCCGCGCGGCACCGCCGTTCGGGCGCTGTCGAGCTGACAGGAGCCTGGCCGGGCCTGCGCTGCGATGTCGACACCCCCGCCGACCTGACGGCCGCACGCCAGCTCGGGGTAGGGCCCGCGACCGCGCGAGCGGTCGCACATCGTTGACCGGGACGGGGCAACGCCGGCGAGGCATCCAGGGGGTGAACGGCAGACCAACGGCGAACGGATGCCTGCCGAGTGCTGGCAACCCCACCCAATGATGAGCAATGATCGCAAGGTGACCGAAATCGAAAACAGTCCCGTCACAGAGGTGCGGCCAGAGGAGCATGCGTGGTATCCAGACGACTCGGCGCTGGCGGCACCGCCCGCTGCCACCCCCGCCGCGATTAGCGACCAGCTACCCTCGGATCGCTACCTGAACCGGGAGCTGAGTTGGCTGGACTTCAACGCGCGCGTGCTTGCCCTGGCCGCCGATAAGTCGATGCCATTGCTCGAGCGCGCCAAGTTTCTGGCAATCTTCGCGTCCAATCTCGACGAGTTCTACATGGTCCGGGTGGCCGGCCTCAAACGCCGCGACGAGATGGGGTTGTCGGTGCGCTCCGCCGACGGTCTAACACCGCGCGAACAACTAGGCCGGATCGGCGAGCAGACTCAACAGCTCGCCAGCCGGCATGCCCGGGTGTTCCTCGATTCGGTGCTACCCGCGCTCGGCGAGGAAGGCATCTACATCGTCACCTGGGCCGATTTGGATCAGGCTGAGCGCGACCGATTGTCGACCTATTTCAACGAACAGGTCTTCCCCGTCCTGACCCCGCTGGCCGTCGATCCCGCCCACCCGTTCCCGTTTGTCAGCGGGTTGAGCTTGAACCTGGCGGTCACGGTACGCCAACCTGAAGACGGCACCCAGCATTTCGCGAGGGTCAAGGTGCCCGACAACGTCGACCGCTTCGTCGAACTCGCTGCACGTGAGGCCAGCGAGGAAGCTGCGGGGACCGAAGGCCGGACCGCGCTGCGGTTCCTGCCGATGGAGGAGCTGATCGCGGCCTTCCTTCCGGTGCTTTTCCCGGGTATGGAAATCGTCGAGCACCACGCATTTCGCATCACTCGCAACGCTGACTTCGAGGTTGAAGAGGATCGCGACGAGGACCTACTGCAGGCGCTCGAGCGAGAACTGGCCCGCCGCCGGTTCGGTTCACCGGTGCGACTCGAGATCGCAGACGACATGACCGAGAGCATGCTGGAGTTGCTGCTTCGCGAACTCGACGTGCATCCCGGTGATGTCATCGAAGTGCCCGGGCTGCTCGACCTATCGTCGTTGTGGCAGATCTACGCCGTGGACCGCCCGACGCTTAAGGATCGGACATTCGTCCCAGCTACCCATCCCGCCTTCGCCGAGCGGGAAACACCCAAAAGCATCTTCGCGACGCTGCGCGAAGGCGATGTGCTGGTTCACCATCCGTATGACTCGTTCTCCACCAGCGTGCAGCGATTCATCGAACAGGCCGCGGCCGACCCCAACGTGCTGGCGATCAAACAGACGCTGTACCGCACCTCCGGCGACTCGCCGATCGTCCGGGCGCTGATCGACGCCGCCGAAGCCGGAAAGCAAGTGGTGGCACTGGTCGAGATCAAGGCACGCTTCGACGAACAGGCCAACATCGCCTGGGCGCGCGCACTAGAACAAGCCGGCGTGCATGTGGCGTACGGGCTCGTCGGGCTCAAGACGCACTGCAAGACCGCCTTGGTGGTGCGCCGCGAAGGTCCGACAATCCGGCGGTACTGCC
The DNA here is from genome assembly GCF_000195955.2 of Mycobacterium tuberculosis H37Rv. Lineage (GTDB taxonomy): Bacteria > Actinomycetota > Actinomycetes > Mycobacteriales > Mycobacteriaceae > Mycobacterium > Mycobacterium tuberculosis. The sequence continues at coordinate 3,341,382 of NC_000962.3, forward strand.
ATGTCGGCACCGGCAATTACAACAGCAAGACAGCACGACTCTACGAGGACGTCGGACTGCTGACCGCTGCACCCGATATCGGCGCCGACTTGACCGACTTGTTCAATTCGCTCACCGGCTACTCACGCAAGTTGTCCTACCGCAACTTGTTGGTGGCCCCGCACGGAATCCGCGCCGGCATCATTGACCGCGTCGAGCGGGAGGTCGCGGCGCACCGTGCAGAGGGTGCCCACAACGGCAAAGGCCGCATCCGACTCAAGATGAATGCCCTTGTTGATGAGCAGGTCATCGATGCGCTGTACCGCGCGTCGCGAGCCGGTGTGCGGATCGAGGTGGTGGTACGCGGCATCTGCGCGCTGCGTCCAGGTGCGCAGGGCATTTCGGAAAACATCATCGTGCGCTCGATTCTCGGCCGCTTCCTCGAGCACTCGCGGATCCTCCATTTCCGTGCCATCGACGAGTTCTGGATCGGCAGCGCCGACATGATGCACCGCAACCTCGACCGGCGAGTCGAGGTTATGGCTCAAGTCAAAAACCCGAGGCTGACCGCGCAGCTGGACGAATTGTTCGAATCCGCACTGGACCCGTGCACCCGGTGCTGGGAGCTCGGGCCCGACGGGCAGTGGACCGCGTCGCCGCAAGAAGGCCATAGCGTGCGCGACCATCAGGAATCGCTGATGGAACGGCACCGCAGCCCCTGACACTGCGTGGTGATTCCCGCTGCTGCACCGACCACATCCACGACCGCGAGCAGCCTGGCCGAATTGACCTGCAGGAGTTGAGGTGTCGATCCAGAACTCGTCCGCCCGCCGGCGCTCGGCGGGCCGGATTGTGTACGCCGCCGGTGCGGTGCTCTGGCGACCCGGCAGTGCCGATTCGGAAGGGCCGGTCGAGATCGCTGTCATTCACCGCCCCCGTTACGACGACTGGTCGCTGCCCAAGGGCAAAGTGGATCCGGGCGAGACCGCACCGGTGGGGGCGGTGCGGGAGATACTCGAGGAGACCGGTCACCGCGCCAACCTGGGTAGGCGGCTCCTGACGGTGACCTACCCGACCGACTCCCCTTTTCGAGGCGTCAAGAAGGTGCACTACTGGGCAGCGCGCAGCACCGGTGGGGAATTCACCCCCGGCAGTGAGGTCGACGAGCTGATCTGGTTACCGGTTCCCGACGCGATGAACAAGCTTGACTACGCCCAGGATCGAAAAGTCCTGTGCCGGTTCGCTAAACACCCGGCGGACACTCAGACGGTGCTGGTGGTGCGGCATGGCACCGCGGGCAGCAAAGCGCACTTCTCCGGGGACGACAGCAAGCGACCGCTAGACAAGAGGGGTCGTGCGCAGGCAGAAGCGTTGGTACCACAGCTGCTGGCGTTCGGCGCCACCGATGTTTATGCCGCCGACCGGGTGCGCTGCCACCAGACGATGGAGCCACTCGCCGCGGAACTGAACGTGACCATACACAACGAGCCCACCCTGACCGAAGAGTCCTACGCCAACAACCCCAAACGCGGCCGACACCGAGTGCTGCAGATCGTCGAGCAAGTAGGCACACCCGTGATCTGCACGCAGGGCAAGGTCATTCCCGATCTGATCACGTGGTGGTGCGAGCGCGACGGTGTGCACCCCGACAAGTCCCGCAATCGCAAAGGCAGCACGTGGGTGTTGTCGTTGTCAGCCGGCAGGCTTGTGACAGCCGACCACATCGGCGGTGCGCTGGCCGCCAACGTGCGGGCCTAACACACGGATACCCTTCGTCACATTGCCACCGTGCAAAGGGTATCCGTGTGTCTTGACCTATTTGCGACCCCGCCGAGCGGTTGCCTTCTTGGCGGGAGCCTTGGTAGCCGGCCGCTTGGCCGCTGCCTTCTTTGCCGGCGCCTTGGTCGCCGCCTTACGCACCGATGCCTTGACCGCGGTCTTCTTCACCGCCTTGGTCACCTTCTTGGCGGGTGACTTCGTGGCCTTGACAGCTTTCTTGGCGGGCGCCTTGGTCGCCGCTTTCTTGGCGGGCGCCTTGGTCGCCGCCTTCCTGGCGGGCGCCTTGGTCGCCGCCTTCTTGGCGGCCTTTGTCGCCTTCTTGGCAGGTGCCTTCTTCGCTACCTTCTTGGCTGCACTGGCCCCCACACCACGCTTAACAGCGGGTCCTTCTGCCGGGAGACGCTGCGCGCCAGACACAACCGCTTTGAATTGCGCGCCCGGGCGGAACGCCGGCACCGACGTCGGCTTCACCTTTACTGTCTCGCCGGTACGCGGATTGCGGGCCACTCGAGCCGCGCGGCGACGCTGTTCGAACACACCGAACCCGGTAATGGTGACGCTGTCGCCTTTGTGTACCGCACGCACAATCGTGTCAACGACATTCTCGACGGCGGCGGTCGCCTGCCGACGGTCCGAGCCCAATTTCTGTGTGAGCACGTCAATGAGCTCTGCTTTGTTCATCCCAACCCTCCGAAACCAGTGGTCCTCGTTTGGAACCGACTAGTGGACACGGTAAACCCTTACCCGGCTGATTTCCAAGAGCCACGCGCAATTTCACTGAGCCAACGACCGGTTTTTCGCAATCCGGTTGCCGCCCTTGACCGGTGGCGCGGCCCCAAAATGGCTCAGGTTCTGCCGGCGGGTCACGCTGAAATTTCGCCCGGTTCTACGCCTCAGGGGGCGGGTAGAGTGCGCGGTTTCCAGTACGCGCACGCACCCTCAAAGGCCTCGATCTCGTCGAGTTTCCGCAGCGTAAGGGCTATATCGTCGAGACCTTCAAGCAGCCGCCACGCCGAGTGGTCGTCAATCTTGAACGGCAGCACCACTGTTGCTGCGGTGATAATTCGATCTTGAAGATTGGCAGTGATTTCCAGGCCCGGACTCTGCTCAATGAGCTTCCACAGGAGTTCCACATCGTCTTGGGCAACCTCGGCCGCCAGCAGCCCGGCCTTGCCCGCGTTGCCGCGGAAAATGTCACCAAATCGGGATGAGATAACCACCCGGAATCCGTAGTCCATGAGCGCCCAGACCGCATGCTCTCGCGAGGATCCGGTGCCGAAATCGGGCCCGGCAACCAGGACCGAACCCCGGTCAAAGGGACTGAGGTTTAGCACGAATGCAGGATCCGACCGCCAACCCGCGAACAAGCCGTCCTCGAAACCGGTTCGGGTGACCCGCTTCAGAAAGACCGCGGGAATGATCTGATCGGTGTCGACATTGGACCGCCGCAACGGCACGCCAATACCAGAGTGGGTGTGAAAGGCTTCCATGCTGATCCCCTAGCTGTTCTCAGTTCAATTCAAATCGGCCGGGCTGGACAGTGTGCCGCGAACCGCGGTGGCGGCCGCCACTGCTGGGGACACCAAATGTGTGCGGCCGCCCGCGCCCTGCCGCCCTTCGAAGTTGCGGTTGGACGTCGCGGCGCAGCGCTCCCCGGACGCCAGCTGATCGGGATTCATGCCCAGACACATCGAGCATCCCGCCTGCCGCCATTGCGCGCCCGCGTCGGTGAAGATCTCACCGAGCCCTTCGGCCTCGGCCTGCGCGCGTACCCGCATTGAGCCCGGAACGATCAGCATCCGCACGCCGTCGGCCACCTTGCGGCCACGCAGCACTTCGGCGACCACCCGCAGATCTTCAATGCGACCGTTGGTACACGACCCGACGAACACGGCGTCGACCGCGATGTCGCGCATCGCGGTTCCGGGTCGAAGGTCCATGTACGCCAATGCTTTCTCGGCGGCCTGCCGCTCGGCGTCGTCGGTCATCAGTTGCGGATCTGGCACCGCGGCCGCCAGCGGTACCCCTTGGCCTGGGTTGGTGCCCCAGGTGACAAACGGGCTCAACGACGCGGCGTCGAGATACACCTCGGTGTCGAAAACGGCGCCGACGTCGGTGCGAAGCCGTTGCCAGTAGACGAGTGCGGTGTCCCACTGGGCACCGGTGGGTGCGTGCGGACGACCACGCAAGAACGCGTAGGTGGTTTCGTCCGGAGCCACCATGCCCGCACGAGCGCCGGCTTCGATGCTCATGTTGCAGATCGTCATCCGGCCTTCCATGGACAGCGATTCGATGGCGCTGCCCCGGTATTCGATGACATGCCCCTGGCCGCCGCCGGTGCCGATCTTGGCGATCAACGCCAGGATGATGTCCTTGGCCGACACACCGTCGGGCAGCCGCCCATCGACGTTGACCGCCATGGTCTTGAACGGCCGCAGCGGCAGCGTCTGGGTGGCCAGCACGTGCTCGACCTCCGACGTACCGATGCCCATCGCCAACGCGCCGAATGCGCCGTGGGTTGAGGTGTGGCTATCGCCACAGACGATCGTCATTCCCGGCTGGGTGAGACCCAATTGCGGTCCGACGACGTGCACGATGCCCTGCTCGATATCGCCCATTGAATGCAGCCGGATTCCGAATTCGGCGCAGTTTCGGCGCAACGTCTCCACCTGGGTGCGTGACACCGGGTCGGCGATCGGCTGGTCGATGTCGACGGTGGGCACGTTGTGATCCTCGGTGGCGAGGGTGAGCTCGGGCCGCCGCACCCGGCGCCCGGCCAGGCGCAGGCCGTCGAACGCCTGCGGGCTGGTGACCTCATGCACCAGATGCAGATCGATGTAGATCAAGTCGGGCGCACAGCCCCCGCCTGATACCACAATGTGGTCGTCCCAAATCTTCTCGGCCAGTGTGCGTGGCTCGCCGGTCTGCAAGGCCATCTCGAAGTGCCTCTATTCATTCGTTCGCGACTCGCTGGTCATCTCAAAATACGAGACGCTATGATCTCTTTGTGAGACAGCATAGCGGTATCGGTGTCCTCGACAAAGCCGTTGGCGTGCTGCACGCGGTCGCGGAATCTCCCTGCGGACTGGCCGAACTCTGCGATCGAACCGACCTGCCCAGGGCCACCGCATACCGGCTGGCGGCCGCGCTGGAGGTGCATCGCCTGCTGGGGCGCGGCCAGGATGGCCACTGGCGGCTCGGTCCGGCCATCACCGAACTCGCGACCCATGTCGACGATCCACTGCTGGTGGCGTGCGCGGCGGTACTGCCTCAGCTGCGCGACGCCACCGGCGAAAGCGTGCAGGTATATCGCCGCGAGGGAACGTCGCGGGTCTGCGTGGCCGCATTGGAACCAGCTGCGGGCCTTCGCGATACGGTCCCGGTCGGGGCACGGTTGCCGATGACCGCGGGCTCGGGCGCCAAAGTGTTGCTGGCCCACACCGACGCCGCCACCCAAGCGGCCGTATTGCCAAAGGCGGTGTTCAGCGCCCGAGCGCTGGCCGAGGTGTGCCGGCGCGGCTGGGCGCAAAGCGTGGCCGAACGCGAGCCTGGCGTGGCGAGCGTGTCGGCGCCGGTGCGCGACGGCCGGGGCGTCGTGATCGCTGCCATCTCGGTGTCCGGCCCGATCGACCGGATGGGCCGCCGCCCGGGGGTCCGATGGGCCGCCGACCTGCTGTCCGCGGCGGACGCGCTCACCCGACGGCTCTAGCCGCGTTGTGCTACATCGGTTCGACCGCGATCACATAGTCATTGCCGTGCCACAGACCGTCTTGCCGCTCGTTGAGCTGCAATGCCCGAGCGCGCAGTTCTTCCACATAGGCACGCATTGCCATGCCAAGCCCGTTGGAGGAGAATCGCTCGATTCGGGCCAAGCACATGTTGAGTTGGCCGTTCACGTAGCGAGCTCGGTAGCGGATGGGGAAGCGGCGCGCTTCAAGAATGCGAAAGCCCGCAAGGCCCAGTCGCCCCAGCATCCAGTCCAGCGGGAACTCTCGGTACGGTCGTTCGCCGGCAAGCAACAGGCAGGCGTCGCGCACGCGACCGATTTCCCAGATGATTTTGCCACTTTCGGTTTCCGGCTCGAATTGCACGTAGGGCTCCAAGCCGACTAGGTAAAGACGACCATGATCGGCGAGATGCGGGCGCAACCGCTCGAACACGCGGTCCTGCCAGTACGGGGCGAAGCCTTCGATGGCCCCGACCAGGTAGTCGACCAAGATGGTGTCGAACGTCTCGCCGGCAAGAAGGCTGTCGTCTACCCAGTTGCCGACGAGCAGGCGGTCCTGCGGGCGCATGGCGCTACCCAACGCGGCGCGGGTCTTGTCCGCCAGGCTGCGGGCGGCCGTGACCGCCGTCCAGCGCTCGGTCGGCAAAGTCTGTATCCACTGAAGCGATTTCACACCGGTACCGGCATCCAAGACAGTGCCCCAGGGTCTTTCGCCGTGCACGCCTTCGATGTAGCGGAACAAGGATGAGATCCCGGCCCTCAGTATGTACGAGCGACCGTGGCGGGCGTGTAGGTCTTCGATGTGGCGGATCAGGGCTGCGATCTTGGGCATTTCGGCCCAGGTCACACACATCGCAGACGTCCATGCGGCCGGTTCGGCCGAGCGCGGTATCGCGGCGCCGGCTTCAGACCCTGCCAACCGAGCGATCGTCGTGGGTGCTTCCTCGGAGTAACCACTGTGATGTCTTCCTCACGGCTGAAGCTGGCGGACTACCGATGAACCGACCCACCGAAACTCTATAGCAAACGATATTCATTTTCAAACTAGGCACCGCGAGCGTCACTGGGGTGGCGACGACGCGCTACCGGCGGAGCCTTGCTGACACACTGACGCCATGGGAACCAAACAGCGCGCCGACATCGTCATGTCCGAGGCTGAAATCGCCGACTTCGTCAACTCGAGCCGTACCGGAACGCTGGCCACCATCGGACCCGACGGCCAGCCGCACTTGACGGCGATGTGGTATGCCGTGATCGACGGCGAAATCTGGCTGGAGACCAAGGCCAAGTCGCAGAAGGCCGTCAACCTCCGACGGGATCCGCGGGTGAGCTTCCTGCTTGAAGACGGCGACACCTACGACACGCTGCGCGGCGTGTCGTTCGAGGGCGTTGCCGAGATCGTCGAGGAGCCCGAGGCGCTGCACCGCGTCGGGGTCAGCGTGTGGGAACGCTACACCGGCCCCTACACCGACGAGTGCAAACCGATGGTCGACCAGATGATGAACAAGCGGGTCGGTGTGCGCATCGTGGCCCGTCGGACCCGCTCGTGGGATCACCGCAAGCTGGGGCTGCCACACATGTCGGTGGGTGGCTCGACCGCCCCGTAGCTGCCCGGCGAGCAGACGCAAAATCGCCCATTTCGAGACGAAATTGGGCGATTTTGCGTCTGCTCGGCAGTTGTAGCCCCGATGGGATTCGAACCCACGCTACCGCCGTGAGAGGGCGGCGTCCTAGGCCGCTAGACGACGGGGCCGGAACCGATCCGAGCTGCCAGCATAGCTCACGCCTTGTGCTGGGGTACCAGGACTCGAACCTAGAATGGCTGAACCAGAATCAGCTGTGTTGCCAATTACACCATACCCCATGGGCTGCCTAAAACCGCTGCCGCCAGCTGTTATGGGCCGACGTGCAGACTACCAAAGATTCGCCACACAAGGCTCACGCGTGCCCGACCAGCTGGCGCGCCGCGCGCAGCCGCTGCATGCTGCGGTCACGACCGAGCAGCTCCAGCGATTCAAACAACGGCGGGCTGACGGTCGTGCCGGTGGCGGCCACCCGGATGGGGCTGAACGCCTTGCGGGGTTTGAGCGCCAAACCTTCGATCAAGGCGTCCTTAAGGGCCGCCTCGATCAGGGGTGCCGTCCAGTCCGTCACACTTGTCAGCGCGGCCAGGGCCGCGTCGAGCACCGCGGCCCCGTCTGGGCCTAGCTCCTTGGCCGCGGCCTTGGGATCGATCACATACTGATCGTCGTTGAAGAACTTCAACAGCTCCCACGCGTCACCGAGCACCACGATGCGGGTCTGCACCAACTCGGCGGCGGCGGCGAATGCCGCCTCATCCAACGCGATGTGATGGCCGTGGGTATCCAGATGGTCGCGCAGCCTGACCGTGAAGTCGCCCACGTCGAGCATCCGGATGTGCTCGGCGTTCAGCGCGTCGGCCTTCTTCTGGTCGAACCGGGCCGGGCTGGAGTTGACGTCGGCAACGTCGAACGCGGCCACCATCTCGTCGAGACCGAACAGGTCGTGGTCGTCGGCTATGGACCAGCCGAGCAACGCGAGGTAGTTCAGCAGGCCTTCGGGGATGAACCCGCGGTCGCGGTGGGCAAACAGGTTCGACTGCGGATCGCGCTTCGAGAGCTTCTTGGTGCCCTCCCCCAAGACCGTTGGGAGGTGCGCGAATTTCGGAATCCGCTCAGCTACCCCGATCCTGATCAACGCCTGATGTAGCGCCAGCTGGCGCGGCGTCGACGGCAGCAGGTCCTCGCCACGCAACACATGGGTGATCTTCATCAGCGCGTCGTCGCACGGGTTGACCAAGGTGTATAACGGATCACCGCTGGCTCGGGTCAACGCGAAGTCGGGTACGGAGCCAGCCGCGAACGTCACGGGCCCGCGCACCAGGTCATTCCAAGCGAGGTCGTCATCGGGCATCCGCAGCCGCACCACCGGCTGGCGGCCCTCCGCCAGGTACGCCGCACGCTGCGCGTCGGTCAAGTGACGATCGAAATTGTCGTAACCCAGCTTGGGATTGCGCCCGGCCGCGACATGACGGGCCTCCACTTCCTCGGGTGTGGAGAAAGCGTGGTAGGCCTCGCCCGCGGCGAGCAGTCGGGCGAGCACGTCACGGTAGATTTCGGCGCGCTGCGACTGCCGGTACGGCCCGTACGGCCCACCCACCTCGGGCCCCTCATCCCAATCCAGGCCAAGCCAGCGCAGCGCGTCCAGCAGCGCCAGATAGCTTTCCTCGCTGTCGCGTTGGGCGTCGGTGTCCTCGATGCGGAACACGAAGGTGCCACCGGTGTGCCGGGCGTAGGCCCAGTTGAACAGCGCGGTGCGGACCAGACCGACGTGCGGAGTTCCGGTGGGTGAAGGGCAGAATCGGACCCGGACTGTTTCCGTGGCGGTCACGGCTTTCCTTTGCGGACTACGGGATTGGTGAGGGTGCCGATTCCCTCGATGGTGATCGAGACGGTGTCGCCGTCCTCGATGGGACCGACTCCCGCGGGTGTGCCGGTGAGGATGAGATCACCTGGCAGCAAGGTCATTATCGCCGAGATCCATTCCACGATGGCGCCGATGTCATGGATCATCAGCGAGGTGCGGGCGTGCTGTTTGACGTCGCCGTTGACGACGGTGCGCAGCTCGAGATCGGCCGGGTCAAAGGGAGCGAGGTCGGTGACGATCCACGGCCCGACCGGGCAGAAGGTGTCGTGCCCCTTGGCTCGCGTCCACTGACCGTCGGATTGCTGCTGATCGCGGGCCGACACGTCATTGCCGATGGTGTAGCCGAGGATATTGTCGACGGCCTGGGCGGCCGGGACATCCTTGCACGCCCGGCCGATCACGATCGCCAGCTCACCCTCGAAGTGCACCGGTGATGCGTTGGCGGGCAATCGAATTGGCGTATTCGGACCGATGATCGCGGTGTTGGGCTTGAGGAATATCACCGGGTCTGCCGGCGGCCGGCCACCCATTTCGGCGATGTGATCGGCATAGTTCTTCCCGACACAGACCACCTTGCTCGCCAGTATCGGAGCCAGCAGGCGAACGTCGGCCAGCGGCCAGGAGCGTCCGGTGAAGGTCGGCGTACCGAACGGGTGCTCGGCGATCTCGCGGGCCGTCATCTCACTCGGCTCGCCCAGCTCGCCGTCGATGCTGGCAAAAGCGACACCGTCCGGGCTGGCGATTCGACCGATACGCATTTGGATGAGCTTAGCCGGGCCCTGCCGGGCGACGATTCGGGCCGGCACGGCCCGATGAGGAGCCCGGCAATCAGACCCTGCCGGGCGACGATTCGGGCCGGCACGGCCCGATGAGGAGCCCGGCAATCAGACCCTGCCGGGCGCTGCGGGCCCTCACCATCGGGCCCCGTGCCGGGTGACTGTGCCAGCATGGGTGGATGTCGCGAGATCCGACTGGGGTGGGTGCGCGCTGGGCGATCATGATCGTCTCGCTGGGGGTGACCGCAAGCTCGTTTCTCTTCATCAACGGTGTCGCGTTCTTGATCCCCCGGCTGGAAAATGCGCGCGGAACCCCGCTATCTCACGCGGGTCTGTTGGCGTCGATGCCCAGCTGGGGCCTGGTGGTCACGATGTTCGCCTGGGGCTATCTGCTCGATCACGTCGGCGAACGGATGGTGATGGCCGTGGGCTCGGCGCTGACCGCCGCGGCCGCCTACGCCGCGGCATCGGTTCATTCGCTGCTGTGGATCGGTGTCTTCCTGTTTCTCGGCGGCATGGCCGCCGGTGGTTGCAACAGCGCCGGCGGGCGGCTGGTCTCGGGTTGGTTCCCGCCCCAGCAACGCGGTCTGGCCATGGGAATCCGCCAGACCGCACAACCTTTGGGCATCGCCTCCGGCGCGTTGGTGATACCCGAACTGGCCGAACGCGGGGTGCACGCAGGGCTGATGTTTCCCGCCGTCGTGTGCACGTTGGCCGCGGTGGCCAGCGTGCTCGGTATCGTCGACCCACCGCGAAAATCCCGCACGAAAGCCTCCGAACAGGAGCTGGCCAGCCCTTATCGGGGATCGTCGATCCTGTGGCGGATACACGCGGCGTCGGCGTTGCTGATGATGCCGCAGACGGTGACCGTGACGTTCATGTTGGTCTGGCTGATCAACCACCACGGCTGGTCGGTCGCGCAGGCCGGTGTCTTGGTGACCATATCGCAGCTGCTGGGGGCGCTGGGCCGGGTCGCGGTCGGCCGCTGGTCGGACCATGTCGGGTCACGCATGCGTCCCGTCCGCCTGATCGCCGCTGCCGCCGCGGCGACGTTGTTTCTGCTCGCGGCGGTCGATAACGAGGGCTCGAGATATGACGTGCTGCTCATGATCGCCATCTCGGTGATCGCCGTTCTGGACAACGGGCTAGAAGCCACCGCGATCACCGAGTACGCCGGACCGTACTGGAGTGGCCGGGCGCTGGGTATCCAGAACACTACGCAGCGGCTGATGGCGGCCGCCGGACCCCCACTGTTCGGTAGTTTGATCACCACGGCGGCCTACCCGACGGCATGGGCCTTATGCGGTGTGTTCCCGCTGGCCGCGGTGCCGCTGGTGCCGGTTCGGCTGCTCCCACCCGGCTTGGAGACTAGAGCGCGGCGGCAATCCGTTCGCCGACATCGCTGGTGGCAAGCCGTTCGCTGCCACGCGTGGCCAAATGGGCCTCGACGGCCCGGTCCACCCGGGCAGCCGCGTCGTGTTCGCCAAGGTGGGACAGCAATAACGCCACCGACATGATCGCCGCCGTCGGGTCGGCGATGCCCTGACCGGCGATGTCCGGCGCGCTGCCATGCACCGGCTCGAACATCGACGGGTTGGCCCGGGTCGCGTCGATATTCCCACTGGCCGCCAAGCCGATACCGCCACATACCGCCGCGGCCAGATCGGTGATGATGTCGCCGAACAGGTTGTCGGTGACGATCACGTCGAAGCGACCCGGGTCGGTGATCATGTGGATGGTGGCGGCGTCGACGTGCTGGTAGGCCACCTCGACGTCCGGGTAGCATTCGCCGACCTCGTCGACGGTCCGCAACCACAATCCCCCGGCGAAGGTCAACACGTTCGTTTTGTGCACCAATGTCAGATGCTTGCGACGCCGTCGAGCCCGCTCGAACGCGTCGGCAACCACACGCCGCACACCGAACGCGGTGTTCACGCTGACTTCGGTGGCCACCTCGTTGGGCGTGCCGACGCGAATCGCCCCGCCGTTGCCGGTGTAGGGTCCCTCGGTGCCCTCGCGCACCACCACGAAGTCGATGCCGGGATTGCCGGACAGCGGGCTGGCCACCCCCGGATACAGCCGGGCCGGACGCAGGTTGATGTGGTGATCCAGCTCGAAGCGCAGTCGCAGCAACAGACCGCGCTCCAAGACGCCGCTTGGCACCGACGGGTCACCGATCGCCCCGAGCAGGATCGCGTCGTGGTTGCGCAGCTCGGCCACCACCGAGTCCGGCAGCACCTCGCCGGTGGCATGAAAGCGCCGCGCACCCAGGTCATAGCTGGTTTTCTGGACGCCCGGCACAACCGCGTCGAGCACTTTGACCGCCTCGGCGGTTACCTCGGGCCCGATCCCGTCACCGGCAATGATCGCGAGTTTCATCGGCGTGGAAGGGCTCACGACAGATCGACAACCTCGAGCTTGTAGGCGTCCACCGCCGCCGCGATCGCCGTCCGCACGTCGTCGGGCACGTCTTGGTCCAGCCGCAGCAGAATCGTCGCGCCCGGGCCTTCGGCGTCTTCGGAGAGCTGCGCGGCCTGGATATTCACCCCGGCCGTCCCCAGCAACGTGCCGATCTTGCCCAGCGCTCCCGGCCGGTCGACGTAGTGGATGATCAGGTTGATCCCCTGGGCGCGCAGATCAAAGTGGCGGCCGTTGATCTGCACGATCTTCTGCGACAGCTGTGGGCCATACAGCGTGCCCGAGACGGTCACCACCGAACCGTCCGCGCCGACCGCGCGAACGTCGACGACGCTGCGGTGGTTGGGGCTTTCCGAGGCCTTACAGATCTCGGCGGTGACGCCACGTTCGGCGGCCAATGCCGGTGCGTTGACAAATGTCACCGCATCCTCGATCACCGCCGAGAACAGGCCGCGCAGCGCCGAAAGGCGCAGCACCTCAACCTCTTCGGCGGCCAGCTCACCGCGCACCTGCACCGACAACGACACCGGCAGTTCGTCGGACAACACACCCGCCAGCACGCCGAGCTTACGCACCAGATCCAGCCAGGGCGCCACCTCCTCGTTGACCACTCCGCCGCCGACGTTGACCGCGTCGGGCACGAATTCCCCTGCCAGGGCCAGCCGCACGCTCTCGGCGACGTCGGTGCCCGCCCGGTCCTGCGCCTCCGCGGTGGACGCACCCAGATGCGGTGTGACCACCACCTGTGCCAGCTCGAACAGCGGGCTGTCGGTGCACGGTTCGGTGGCGAACACGTCCAGACCGGCCGCCCGCACGTGGCCGCCGGTGATCGCGTCGGCCAGTGCCGCCTCGTCCACCAGGCCGCCGCGCGCGGCGTTGACGATGATGACGCCCGGCTTGGTCTTCGCCAGCGCCTCCTTGTCGATCAGTCCCGCCGTCTCCGGTGTTTTCGGTAGGTGCACCGAGATGAAATCGGCGCGGGCCAGCAGGTCGTCCAGGGACAGCAGTTCGATGCCCAGCTGCGCCGCACGGGCCGGCGAAACGTACGGGTCATAGGCGACGACGTAAGCGCCGAACGCAGCGATCCGCTGGGCGACCAACTGCCCGATGCGGCCCAGACCCACCACGCCGACGGTTTTGCCGAAGATCTCGGTACCGGAAAACGACGAACGCTTCCAGGTGTGCTCGCGCAGCGACGCGTCGGCCGCCGGAATCTGGCGTGAGGCGGCCAGCAGCAGCGCCAGCGCATGCTCCGCGGCGCTGTGGATGTTCGACGTCGGGGCGTTGACCACCAGCACGCCGCGGGCCGTCGCGGCGTCCACGTCGACGTTGTCCAGCCCGACGCCGGCGCGCGCGACGATCTTGAGCTTGGGGGCGGCGGCCAGCACCTCGGCGTCAACCGTGGTGGCCGATCGCACCAGCAGCGCGTCCGCTTCGGGCACCGCGGCCAGCAGCTTGTCTCGGTCCGGACCGTCAACCCAGCGCACCTCGACCTGATCTCCCAAGGCGGCAACCGTTGATGGGGCAAGTTTGTCGGCGATCAACACAACAGGCAGGCTCACGCCGATAGCGTATCGGCTGTAATTGACGAGTGGACGTCACCGTCGTCGGCAGCGGACCCAACGGGCTCGCCACGGCCGTCATCTGCGCCCGCGCGGGCCTGAACGTGCAGGTCGTCGAGGCCCAGGCGACCTTCGGCGGCGGCGCCCGCAGCGCGGCCGACTTCGAATTTCCCGAAGTTTTACACGACGTGTGCTCCGCGGTGCATCCGCTTGCTTTGGCGTCGCCGTTTTTCGCCGAATTCGACCTACCCGCGCGCGGAGTGACGCTGACCGTGCCCGACATCGCCTACGCCAACCCGCTACCCGGGCGGCCCGCGGCGATCGCCTATCACGATCTGGCGCACACCTGCGCCAAGCTGGACGACGGCGCGTCCTGGCGGCGCCTGCTGGGCCCGTTGGTGGCGCACTCGGAGACGGTCGTGGAGTTCATGCTCTCCGACAAGCGGTCTTTGCCTACTGCACTGGGCTCGGTCCTGCGTCTCGGGCTGCGGATGCTGGCCCAGGGCACCCCTGCCTGGCGGTCGCTGGCGGGCGAGGATGCCCGCGCGTTGTTCACCGGCGTTGCCGCCCACGCGATTTCACCGTTGCCGTCACTGGTGTCGGCCGGCGCCGGACTGATGCTGGCAACGCTGGCCCATTCGGTCGGCTGGCCGATTCCGGTGGGCGGCACCCAGGCGATAGCCGACGCGCTGATCGCCGATCTACGCGCGCATGGTGGTCGGCTCGCGGCCGGTGTCGAGATCACCGAACCGCAAAGAAGTGTGGTCGTCTTCGACACCGCACCCACCGCCCTGCTGCGGGTTTACCGCGACAAGCTTCCACATCGGTATGCCAAAGCATTGCGCCGCTATCGATTTCGCGCTGGCATCGCCAAGGTGGACTTCGTGCTCAGCGACGAGATCCCGTGGTCGGATCCGCGGCTGCGGCGGGCTGCGACCCTGCATCTCGGCGGCACCCGTGACCAGATGGCGCGCGCCGAGGCAGACGTCGCGGCGGGACGCCACGCCGACTGGCCGATGGTGCTGGCCGCGTGTCCGCACGTCGCCGACCCCGGCCGCATCGACGAAACCGGCCGCCGTCCGTTCTGGACCTATGCCCACGTGCCGTCGGGGTCCACGCTCGACGCGACCGAGACCGTAACCAGCGTCCTCGAGCGGTTCGCCCCCGGCTTCCGTGACATCGTGGTGGCGGCCCGCGCCGTGCCCGCCGCGCGGATGGCCGACCACAACGCCAACTACGTCGGCGGTGACATCACGGTCGGCGCCAACTCGACCTGGCGCGCGATCGCCGGCCCCACCCCGCGGTTGAATCCCTGGCGCACACCGATTCCCAAGGTGTACCTGTGTTCTGCGGCGACTCCGCCCGGCGCCGGCGTGCACGGCATGTGCGGCTGGTATGCCGCTCGAACGCTGTTGCGCACCGAGTTCGGCATCACCCGCATGCCCCCTTTGGGCCATGAGCTGAGGCCATAACGAAGCTTGCGATCATCGACTATTCGGAGGCGCGCCAGGCGGCAGCGGCGACAACCGGAACGTC
The DNA here is from genome assembly GCF_000195955.2 of Mycobacterium tuberculosis H37Rv. Classification (GTDB taxonomy): domain Bacteria; phylum Actinomycetota; class Actinomycetes; order Mycobacteriales; family Mycobacteriaceae; genus Mycobacterium; species Mycobacterium tuberculosis. Next base: position 3,356,606 of record NC_000962.3, read on the forward strand.
GGCACGGTGCTCAATCACGGGTGCACGGTGTGCATCAGAATGGCGGGGGTTCGTTGTCGCGGTGAGGCGTTCGGCGAGGAGGTAGTGTCTACCCCTTGCCCGCGGGTTCGTGCGGACTGAAGGGATTTCATTGGGAACCCACGGCTGCGTATCGCAGGGCCTCGGTGACGTCTGCTTCCTCAAGCTCAGGAAGTTCGGCGAGAATCTCGGTGGATGTCATTTGGTCCGCGACCATCGCGACCACAGTCGCCACTGGGATGCGCAAGCCCCGGATGCATGGCATGCCTCCCATCACGTCGGGGTCGATGGTGACGCGGGTGACTCGCATGTCTATAAGGCTAGCCGGTGACAGCACGCTGGGGCGGTTCTCCACCAGCCGTCTTGGCTTAAGCTCAGCCAAGAGCAAGCCGGAGGGAGATTTCGGCACCGCCTGCGGCGCGGTTTCGGGCGGTGACGCTGGCGTGGTTGCGTTGGCTGAGGGTGTCGACGATGGCCAGTCCAAGCCCGGTGCCGCCGGTGGTGCGCGCGGTGTCGGTGGTTTCCGCGAGAGCCGAGCGGATTGCGGCGAGCAGTTCGGGGTTGCTTCGTGGACGCCGCAGGGCGAGTTCGAGTTCGGTGGTCAGGAGGCTAAGGGGGTGCGAAGTTCGTGGCCCGCATCGCTGACGAATTGACGTTCTCGCTCGAGCGCGTCTTGCAGCCGCTGCAGAAGGTCGTTGAATGTTGTTCCAAGATACCGGATTTCGTCTCGAGCCAGTGGCAATGGCAGACGGGCATGTGGGTCGGTGGCGCTGATGCCCGCGGCGCGGATGCGCATGCGTTCCACGGGTCGAAGAGCCGCGGCGGCCAGCAGATACGCGCCCAGGGCGTCGATGAGGACGTCTGGCCGTGCCCGGATCGGTGCGATCGAGCTTCATCGTGGTTTCATAATCACCCGATAGACCATGGCTAACCGAACTGCCATCCACGCCGTGGATGCAACGGATGGAGGGAACGCGCATGGCGGGCGCCAAACATGCTGGGAGAATCGTCGCGATCACCACCGCGGCGGCGGTGATACTGGCGGCGTGCAGTTCGGGCTCCAAGGGTGGAGCGGGCAGCGGCCACGCCGGCAAAGCTCGTTCGGCGGTGACCACCACCGATGCCGACTGGAAGCCGGTGGCCGACGCGCTGGGACGTAGCGGCAAGCTCGGAGACAACAACACCGCGTATCGGATCAACCTGCCGCGCAATGACCTTCACATCACGTCCTACGGTGTGGACATCAAACCGGGGCTGTCGTTGGGCGGGTACGCGGCATTCGCCCGATACGACAACAACGAAACGCTGCTGATGGGCGACCTCGTGATCACCGAGGAGGAGTTGCCCAAGGTCACCGATGCGTTGCAGGCGCATGGTATCGCCCAGACCGCACTGCACAAGCATCTGCTGCAGCAAGACCCGCCGGTGTGGTGGACCCACATTCACGGCATGGGTGATGCCGCCCGACTGGCCCAAGGACTCAAGGCGGCGTTGGATGCCACAACGATCGGCCCGCCTACCCCACCGCCGGCACGGCAACCACCGGTCGACATCGACGTCGCCGGCGTCGACCAGGCGTTGGGCCGCAAGGGAACCCAAGATGGTGGGCTGATGAAGTACAGCATCCCCCGCAAAGACACCATCATCGAGGACGGGCACGTGCTGCCCGCAGTGTCGCTGAACCTGACGACGGTGATCAATTTTCAGCCGGTGGGCCGCGGTCGCGCAGCGATCAACGGCGATTTCATCCTGATCGCCCCCGAGGTTCAGGAGGTCATCCGGGCAATGCGTGCCGGCAACATCACGATCGTGGAACTGCACAACCATGGGCTGACCGAAGAGCCCCGCCTGTTCTACATGCATTACTGGGCCGTCGACGACGCGGTCACCCTGGCGCGGGCGCTGCGCCCGGCGATGGATGCCACCAACCTGCAGTCGTCATAATCCCGATGCAACCGCATAAGGGCTGGTGTGGCTGATGCATCCTGATGGCGGTGCATGGTTTCCTGCTCGAACGGGTCAGCGTGGTGCGCGACGAGGCGACGGTGCTGCGGCAGGTCAGCGCGCATTTTCCCGCTGGCCGCTGCAGTGCGGTGCGGGGCGCCAGTGGATCGGGAAAGACCACGCTGCTGCGGTTGCTGAACCGGCTCATCGATCCGACGTCCGGAAAAGTCTGGCTTGACGGTGTGCCGCTCACCGATCTGGATGTGCTCGTGTTACGTCGGCGGGTCGGCCTGGTTGCGCAGGCTCCCGTGGTGCTTACCGATGCGGTGCTCAATGAGGTTCGCGTCGGACGCCCGGACCTGCCAGAAGGTCGAGTGACCGAGCTGCTGGCGCGGCTGTGTCTCGGCCAGTCCGCACGCGAAGCGTTCTTGCCGCACCAACGATCCGCCTTGCGCACTGCGCTGATACCCGCGATCGACTCCACGAAAGTCGTTGGGCTGATTAGCCTTCCGGGTGCGATGTCCGGACTTATCCTGGCCGGGGTCGACCCGCTGACCGCGATCCGCTACCAAATCGTGGTGATGTACCTGCTGCTCGCCGCCACCGCGGTGGCAGCGCTGACCTGTGCACGCCTGGCTGAACGTGCCTTATTCGACCGCGCGCACCGGCTCGTTTCGCTGCCCGCGGCGACTCGTCGGGCATGAGTTCGCGACTCGATCACAGCCAATCGCCGCTGTGGCATGTGGCCGTTGTCAGTCGTTATCCACGGTCTCCGTGCCCAGGAAGCGAAAGCCCTGATCCAGGTGCACTTCCACCTGAGTACCATCGGGTTTGGTGACGAGCACCCTCATCGCTTCATCCCTTCTTGTCGTCGTCGTGGTTACGAAGGCGACGCTAACGGCGCCAGATGAAGCCCCGATGAAGGCAGCGACGCCGGTGACACAACGGGGCGGACCTGCCCCGTGGCACACGGCGGTTGCCGGTCACGATCACTGCAGTGTCGAGACGGCCTAGGAGCTAGGCCGTCTCGGTGATCGGGCGGTCCACCCAGCTCATCAGGTCGCGGAGTTTCTTGCCGACGACCTCGATGGGGTGCTCGGCGTTTTGCCGGCGCAACTCTTCGAGCTGTTTGTTGCCGCCCTCGACGTCGGCGACCAGCTTGTGGACAAAGCTACCGTCCTGGATCTCCCGCAGGATGTCGCGCATCCGCTCCTTGGTGCCGGCATCGATGACGCGCGGGCCTGAGAGGTAGCCGCCGAATTCCGCGGTGTCCGACACCGAGTAGTACATCCGCGCCAGGCCACCCTCGTACATCAAGTCGACGATCAGCTTCAGCTCGTGCAGCACCTCGAAGTAGGCCAATTCCGCGGGGTAGCCGGCTTCGACCATGACCTCGAACCCGGCCTTGACCAATTCCTCGGTGCCGCCGCACAACACCGTTTGCTCACCGAACAGGTCGGTTTCGGTCTCGTCTTTGAACGTCGTCTTGATGACGCCGGCCCGGGTGCCGCCGATCGCTTTGGCATACGACAGCGCCAGCGCCAAGCCGTCGCCTCGCGGATCCTGCTCTACCGCAACCAAACACGGCACACCCTTGCCGTCGACGAACTGGCGGCGCACCAAATGACCCGGTCCCTTCGGGGCGACCATCGCGACGGCGACGTCGGCGGGCGGCTTGATCAAGCCGAAGTGAACGTTGAGTCCGTGACCGAAGAACAGCGCGTCACCGGGCTTGAGGTTGGGTTCGATGTCTCCTGCGAAGATCTCGGCCTGGGCGGTGTCGGGGGCCAACACCATGACCACATCGGCCCATTTGGCGACCTCGGCGGGAGTGTCGACGTCCAGGCCCTGCTCTTCTACCTTGGGCCGCGACCGCGAACCCTGCTTCAGCCCGACGCGCACCTGCACACCCGAGTCGCGCAGGCTTAGCGAGTGCGCGTGCCCCTGGCTGCCGTAGCCGATCACACCAACCTTGCGGCCCTGAATGATCGACAGGTCTGCGTCGTCGTCGTAGAACATCTCTAGTGCCACCGCTGAATCTCTCCTTACCTGCTAGCTACTTGGCGGTGCCGATGCCGCGCGGACCGCGGGACAGCGACACCATTCCGGATTGGGCGATTTCGCGAATACCGAACGGCTCCAACACCCGCAGCAGGGCCTCTAACTTGCCGCGGTTACCGGTGGCCTCGACGGTCAATGACTCCGGGGATACGTCAATCACGTTGGCGCGAAACAGATTCACCGCTTCGATCACTTGGCTGCGGCTGCCGGCGTCGGCTTGGACCTTGATGAGCGCCAATTCCCGTGACACCGAGTGCTCGTCGTCCTGCTCGACGATCTTGATGACGTTGATCAGCTTGTTGAGCTGCTTGGTGATCTGCTCGAGCGGAGTGTCCTCGGCGGAGACCACGATGGTCATCCGTGACCTGTCCTTGCACTCGGTGGCACCCACCGCCAACGACTCGATGTTGAAACCGCGCCGGGAGAACAGCGCCGCCACCCGCGCCAGCACGCCGGGCTTGTCTTCGACCAACACCGACAACGTGTGCGTCTTCGGGCTCATCAGGCGTGGCCTTCGGTGATGTCGTCGAACAGGGGGCGAATGCCGCGGGCGGCCTGGATCTCGTCATTGCTGGTGCCCGCGGCCACCATCGGCCACACTTGCGCGTCGGCACCGACGATGAAGTCGATCACCACCGGGCAGTCGTTGATCGCCCGCGCCTGGTTGATGACGTCGACGACGTCCTCTTCCCGCTCGCACCGCAACCCCACACACCCCAAGGCCTCGGCCAGTTTCACGAAGTCGGGGATGCGGTGCGAATGAGTGGCCAGGTCGGTCTGCGAGTACCGCTCGGCATAGAACAGGCTCTGCCACTGCCGCACCATGCCCAGGTTGCCGTTGTTGATCAGCGCCACCTTGACCGGTATGCCCTCGACCGCGCAGGTGGCCAGCTCCTGGTTGGTCATCTGGAAGCAACCGTCGCCGTCGATCGCCCAGACCTCGGTGCCGGGGAGGGCGATCTTGGCGCCCATGGCCGCCGGGATGGCAAACCCCATGGTGCCCAGACCGCCGGAGTTCAGCCAGCTGCGCGGCTTTTCGTATCTGATGAACTGCGCGGCCCACATCTGGTGCTGGCCGACGCCGGCGACGAAGACGGCGTCCGGCCCGGCGATCTCGCCGAGCTTTTCGATCACGTATTCCGGGCTCAGGCTGCCGTCGCTCTGCGGCCCATAGCTCAGCGGATAGGTCTTGCGCACACCGTTCAGGTATGCCCACCAGTCGGCCATCTCGATGGTGCCGGGAATGTGGTGGTGGCGCAGCATCGCGATCAGTTCGGTGATGACGGCCTTGACGTCACCGACGATGGGCACGTCGGCGTGGCGGTTCTTGCCGATCTCGGCCGGGTCGATGTCGGCGTGGATGACCTTGGCTTCCGGCGCGAACGAGTCGAGCTTGCCGGTCACCCGGTCGTCGAAGCGGGTACCCAGCGCGATCAGCAGGTCGCTGCGCTGCAGCGCCGCCACGGCGGCCACCGTGCCGTGCATGCCGGGCATGCCGAGGTTTTGCCGGTGGCTGTCGGGAAACGCGCCGCGGGCCATCAGCGTGGTGACCACCGGGATGCCGGTCAGCTCGGCCAGCTCCCGGAGCTGCTCGGTGGCCTCACCGCGGATGACGCCGCCGCCGACATACAGCACCGGCTTGCGCGCGGCCGCGATCAGCTTGGCGGCCTCGCGGACCTGCCGGCTGTGCGGTTTGGTGTTGGGCTTGTAGCCGGGCAGCTCCATCCGCGGCGGCCAGCTGAACGTGCACTGGCCCTGCAGCACGTCCTTGGGGATGTCGACCAGCACCGCGCCCGGACGGCCGGAGGCCGCGATGTGGAAGGCCTCGGCCAGCACCCGCGGAATGTCGTCACCGGAGCGGACCAGAAAGTTGTGCTTGGTGATCGGCATCGTGATGCCCGAGATGTCGGCCTCCTGGAAGGCGTCGGTGCCGATCAGCCCCCGCCCGACCTGACCGGTGATAGCGACCACCGGGATCGAGTCCATCTGCGCGTCGGCCAGCGGGGTCACCAGGTTGGTCGCTCCGGGACCCGACGTTGCCATGCACACGCCCACCCGGCCGGTGACGTGCGCGTAGCCGCTGGCGGCATGCCCGGCGCCCTGTTCGTGGCGGACCAGCACGTGGCGCAGCTTTTTCGAGTCGAACAGCGGGTCATACACCGGCAGCACCGCACCGCCCGGAATCCCGAAAATGACGTCGACGCCGAGTTCCTCCAGCGACCGGATGACCGCCTGTGCACCGGTAAGCTGCTGCAGTGCAACATGTTTCGGACGAGCCGCCGGGTGCTTTGGCTCATTCGCCGCGCTGTGTGGCTCTGGCTTGAATGTCGGTGAGTGTGGCTTGGTTGGTGCGCTCACTGTTGTGTGATCCTCTATTGCTCTGGAAGTCTCGTTGGTGGACAAGAAAAAACCCTCGCCAGCTCAGCTGCTGCACGAGGGTCGCGTTGGTGCTCGCTTGGGCTAGTCAGGCACCAACGCGCCGACCAATTACTACGAGCATCCCGGGCTTTCCGGCCTTGTCCATAGTGTCCGACGGTAGCCTTCACACAGCTCAGCAGTCAAATCCGCGGTGTCAGTCTTGATCCGCGAGCGTGACGGCACTGCGAAATCCCATGCGAATTTTCGCGGTGGCGTTACGCTCGCGAACTCGACGCCCACCAAGCGGTGAGATGATGCTGGGGTGGCCACCACATCGCCGGTCGTGATCAAAGTGTCGCCGATGGCGCACTTCGCCGTGGGATTCCTGACCCTGGGTCTGCTGGTGCCGGTACTGACCTGGCCGGTGAGCGCCCCGCTGTTAGTCATTCCGGTGGCGTTGTCGGCATCGATCATTCGGCTCCGCACGCTCGCCGACGAGCGGGGCGTGACCGTGCGGACGCTGGTCGGCAGCCGCGCGGTGCGCTGGGACGACATCGACGGGCTGCGGTTCCACCGCGGGTCCTGGGCGCGCGCAACGCTCAAGGACGGTACCGAGCTGCGATTGCCCGCGGTGACCTTTGCGACGCTGCCGCACCTGACCGAAGCCAGCTCGGGACGGGTCCCCAACCCGTACCGATGACAGCGTTCAGGCCAGCGGATTTGCCCCGTTGAGCAGCACCCATACGGCAATACCCGCCGCGATGCCACCCAACAGCGCTACAAACGATCCGATAAATGGCCGATGAGCCCAGCCGCGGGCCGCGTCCAGACCGTAGCGGCCGGGACCACTCAAGATAACGGCGACCGCCATCACGACCAGGGTGATCTGGTATTCATGCCCGTCCTGCAGGAAGTACGCGACGGGCCGCGAATGCTGTGCCGAGATGCCGGCGAGCAGGCCGTTGATCAAGAAGGCCAGCGCGCCCGCGGCCGCCAGCGGAGTAAACAAACCCAACACCAGCAGCACTCCGGCGACGATCTCGCCGCCAGCGCTCACATAAGCGAGGATCTCGGCGTGCTGGTAACCAATGTCGGACAGCGAGTTCTGGAATCCGGCCAGACCCTGGCCGTCCCACCAGCCGAACAATTTCTGCAGCCCATGGGCGATAAGGACCGCGCCCAGACCGACCCGCAATATCAGCAGCCCGAGATTCTGGGTGCCGCGCCGACCTGCGGCGCGTACCCGCTCGTCGTCGTCCATGTCGATTCCGGCAGATCCCGCCGGTACCTGCCGGCCCGGCTGCGGCTGGACGTAGGGCAACGGCTCCGCAGCTTCGATCAGGCTGTACCCGGAGTTGCCGACACCAGAGCTAGCGGCATCATAGGGCGGGATAACGGTGGTGGTTCCACTGCCAAAGTCCCCGGCATATCTGGCCGGCGTCAGGTCATCCTCGGGGTCGACCAGGCTTGCCGAGACAGGCCGTCCAGGCATTGGCCCAGGCGAATCATCCGGCCGCTGCCAATGTGAGTCATTCGAACTGGTCACTCGTGTCAGGGTAAGGCCATTTAGTGCCGAATTGGGGATTTGAGCGGCGCTTTCGCCAGACAATCCGCACATTGACCCTGACCAGCCCACCAAAAGGCCCCAATTGGGCCGCCATGCCGACAGTGCGCACCCCGGCAGGTGGCGGCGATGCCCACAATGTCCGTAGCCTGTCGGTCATGTGGACAACGCGGTTGGTTCGATCCGGACTCGCCGCGCTGTGCGCGGCAGTGCTGGTATCGAGCGGCTGCGCACGGTTCAACGACGCTCAATCTCAGCCGTTCACCACCGAACCGGAGCTGCGGCCCCAACCCAGCTCGACACCTCCCCCCCCGCCGCCGCTGCCGCCGGTTCCCTTTCCCAAGGAATGTCCGGCGCCGGGCGTGATGCAAGGCTGCCTTGAGAGCACCAGCGGCTTGATCATGGGCATCGACAGCAAGACCGCACTGGTCGCCGAGCGCATCACCGGTGCCGTCGAGGAGATCTCTATCAGCGCCGAGCCGAAGGTAAAGACGGTCATCCCCGTGGATCCTGCCGGTGACGGTGGCTTGATGGACATTGTGCTGTCGCCCACCTACTCGCAAGACCGGCTGATGTACGCCTACATCAGCACGCCCACCGACAACCGGGTGGTGCGAGTGGCCGACGGCGACATCCCCAAGGACATCCTGACCGGCATCCCCAAAGGTGCTGCCGGTAACACCGGGGCGCTGATCTTCACCAGTCCCACCACGCTGGTCGTGATGACCGGGGATGCTGGCGACCCGGCGTTGGCCGCCGATCCCCAATCGTTGGCCGGTAAGGTCCTGCGTATCGAACAGCCCACCACCATCGGCCAGACGCCGCCGACGACGGCGCTGTCTGGCATCGGCTCCGGCGGCGGCTTGTGCATCGATCCGGTCGACGGCTCGCTATATGTCGCCGACCGCACGCCAACGGCGGACCGATTGCAGCGCATCACCAAGAACTCGGAGGTCTCTACGGTATGGACCTGGCCGGACAAGCCCGGCGTGGCCGGGTGTGCCGCGATGGACGGCACCGTGCTGGTCAACCTGATTAATACCAAACTGACGGTGGCGGTCCGGCTCGCGCCGTCGACCGGTGCGGTCACCGGAGAACCCGACGTTGTCCGCAAAGACACTCATGCGCATGCGTGGGCATTACGGATGTCGCCGGACGGCAACGTCTGGGGAGCCACCGTCAACAAGACCGCCGGCGACGCCGAGAAGCTCGACGATGTGGTGTTCCCGCTGTTCCCGCAGGGTGGCGGCTTCCCGCGCAACAACGACGACAAGACCTGACCCGGTTAGGGCACGTCGAGCGTGAACCTTACGACGCCGTATCGGCGTGTCTCGTCGCCCCGTTCACGCTCGTAGAACCGGGGTGAGGCTTCCTTGCCAGGGTCGATGTCGTCGACATCAAAGTCGAGGTCGGAGAGGTAGAGCAGATCTTCCGAGCACTCCGGAGCCCACACGCTCACGGGCTCCAACAGGTAAGCCACATAATCCCCGACATCGCTGCGACTGGCCGTCCTACCGATGAACCAGGCGGCCGCGTCGTCGAGAATCGGCATTCCACAGGGGCCAGCGCGCCACGAGCAACGGGCGAACTTGTTGACCTCCTCCTCCGTTTGGCTGCCGAACAGTTCGGCGAGCACATGCTGCCGCTGCGAAAGCACGTGCACGGCGAGGTGCTCGGATCGGCTCGCCACCTCGGAGGTGCCGGTGCTCCTCGGCAGGCCGACCATAAAACTCGGGGGCTGCACGCTCGTTTGGGTAGCGAAGCTGACCAGACAACCCGCGGGGTGACCATCGGCCTGGGTTGTCACCACAAACACCGGGTGGTCCAGCATCCCCATCAACTCGTCGAACGACTCATCGATCACATCACCATCATGAATCCGCGCAACGTCTTCTGACACTCTTTCCGAGCGTTCAGTCGGCGAATCGCCGCTACCGCCATCACGTCGACCGGTGAGGCCGCCGTCACGGCCCCAAATCGGCGACGATCTGGGCACGGAATCAGAACCTGATTGGGTCCCGGCCAGCCTCGCTGGCGTGGGAAGTCACCACGGTCGCGCCGCGGCTTCTCAACCCGGCCGACACGCGCTCCCGATGCTCACTGTCGTCGCTGTCATAGGCATACTCGAATGTGGATTAGTGCTACACATGCCTGACAACGATTTGTGGTACTGCGGGCCATGGACACTATGGGTGATGGCCGGTAGGGGTGTTGCGTCGGGCGCGGGAGTGTGGCGAGGTGATCGCGTTGCGACGCCCCTTGCGGTGGCGATTACCGCAGCCGGATTGGTATCAGGGGCCCGGATAGGACCCGGTGCGGCTGCGAAACGCGACCCGCAGCTCGCACAGTGGAACGAGATTCGCAGTCACTACCAAGAGATCGCCGAGTGGATCGACCACGACACAGCAACCGCACACCCCGCTGTTGCCGCAACGCAGATCAGTGCCGCTGGCTCTTTCGGCCGCGCCAATATGGTCGACTACCTGGGGCTCCTGGATTCCAGGGCCGACGAAACGGTCCGACGCGACGAATTTTCGCGGTGGCTGTCGGCCAAACCCGACTACTTGGTCACCACCGAGCAATCTGTCGACGCCGCCACGATAGCCCTTCCTGAATTCCGCCATGCGTACGACCGCGCGGCCACCATCGGGACACTCAACGTGTATCGTCGCAACTCCCCTGACGGTGATGAACCGCTACCCGCGGACGGCAACTAACCCTGCCCGCAGGCCTCTAGAACGAGTTCGCGCACTCGGGCCGCGTCGGCCTGTCCGCGGGTCGCCTTCATCACCGCACCGACAATCGCGCCGGCCGCGGCCACCTTGCCGCCGCGAATCTTGTCCGCCACATCAGGATTTGCGGCCAGGGCCTCGTCGACCGCGGCCTGGGTCAACGAGTCGTCGCGGACCAACGCCAACCCTCTCGCAGTCATCACCTGTTCGGGCTCACCTTCACCGGCCAGCACACCCTCCACGACTTGGCGGGCCAAGCTGTTGGACAGCTTGCCCTCATCGACCAATGCCACCACGGCTGCGACCTGGGCAGGAGTGATGGCCAGTTCGTCCAGCCCGATGCCGGCCTCGTTGGCCTTTTGCGCCAGGAAGTTTCCCCACCAGGCGCGCGCCGCCTCGCTGGACGCGCCGTGCTCGACGGTGGCAGCAACCAATTCGACGGCGCCGGCGTTGACCAGATCGCGCATCACCTCGTCGGAAACGCCCCACTCCTGCTGAATCCTCCTGCGGCTCAACCACGGCAATTCGGGGATCGTCTGGCGTAGTCGCTCGACCAGCTCGCGACTGGGCGCGACAGGCTCCAAATCCGGCTCCGGGAAGTACCGATAGTCCTCGGCGGTCTCCTTGGTGCGGCCCGCGCTGGTGTAACCGGCCTCGTGAAAGTGTCTGGTTTCCTGGGTGATCCGACCACCAGACGCCAAAATAGCGCCCTGGCGCTGCATTTCGTAGCGGACGGCGACTTCGACGCTCTTCAGCGAGTTGACGTTCTTGGTCTCGGTCCGGGTGCCGAATTCGGTCGTCCCGGCCGGCTTCAGCGACACGTTGGCGTCACAGCGCATCGAACCCTGGTCCATCCGGACATCAGATACATCTAATGCGCGCAGCAGATCCCGCAACGCCGTCACATAGGACCGGGCGATCTGCGGCGCCCGGGCACCGGCGCCCACGATGGGTTTGGTGACGATCTCGATGAGCGGCACGCCGGCACGGTTGTAGTCGATCAGCGAACCGGTGGCACCGTGGATCCGGCCCGTCTCGCTGCCGATGTGGGTGAGCTTGCCGGTGTCTTCTTCCATGTGAGCTCGCTCAATCTCCACCCGCCAAGTGGTGCCGTCTTCCAAAGGCGCGTCCAGGTAGCCGTTGATGGCGATCGGCTCGTCGTACTGTGAGATCTGGTAGTTCTTGGGCATGTCGGGGTAGAAGTAGTTCTTCCGGGCGAAGCGACACCAGGGTACGATCTCGCAGTTCAGCGCCAGCCCGATGCGGATCGCCGACTCCACGGCGGCCCGGTTGAGCACCGGCAGCGAACCGGGCAAGCCCAGACACACCGGACACACCTGGGTGTTTGGCTCGCCGCCGAATGTGGTGGTGCAGCCACAGAACATCTTGGTCGCAGTGGACAGCTCGACGTGCACCTCGAGGCCGAGTACCGGCTGGAAGCGCGCGACGACCTCGTCGTAATCGAGCAGTTCAGCCCCTGCGGCCTTGGCTGCCCCGGCAGCAACAGTCATAGCCGCGATCCTAGTTTGAGCACCCGACGTCAACCGAAGAAGGCGGCGGCGTCGTCGTAACGGCTCTGCGGCACCAGTTTGAGTTTGCGAACCGCATCCGCCAGCGGAACCCGACCGATGTCCTGGCCGCGCAACGTCACCATCTGGCCGTACTCGCCCGCATGCGCGGCGTCGGCGGCGTTCACCCCGAATCGGGTGGCCAGCACTCGGTCGTAGGCGGTCGGAGTACCACCCCGCTGGATGTGGCCCAACACCGTCACCCGGACATCCTTGTTGATGCGCTTCTCGACCTCGACCGCCAGCTGCGCCGCTACACCTGTGAAACGCTCGTGCCCGAACTCGTCGAGACCACCCTCGCGCAGCATGATCGTCCCCGGAGCCGGTTTGGCGCCTTCGGCGACCACGCAGATGAAATGCGAGTCCCCGCGCTGGAAACGGCCTTTGACCAGTCGGCACACCTCTTCGATGTCGAACGGCTGCTCAGGAATCAGGGTCATGTGAGCACCGGAGGCCAGCCCGGCGTTCAGCGCGATCCAGCCGGCATGCCTACCCATCACCTCCACCAGCATCACCCGCTCGTGGGATTCGGCGGTGCTGTGCAGCCGGTCGATGGCCTCGGTGGCCACGGTCAACGCGGTGTCGTGGCCGAAGGTCACATCGGTGCAGTCGATGTCGTTGTCGATCGTCTTTGGCACCCCGACCACCGGCACATTCTCTTCGGAGAGCCAACTCGCGGCGGTCAGCGTACCCTCACCGCCGATCGGGATCAGGACGTCGATCCCGTTGTCGTCCAAGGTCTGCATGATTTGGGGCAGCCCCGCCCGCAGTTTGTCGGGGTGCACCCGGGCCGTGCCCAGCATCGTGCCGCCCTTGGCCAGCAGCCGGTCATTGCGGTCGTCGTTGTGCAGTTGAACACGGCGGTTCTCCAGCAGCCCGCGAAAGCCGTTCTGAAATCCGACCACCGACGAGCCGTATCGGGCGTGGCAGGTACGCACCACCGCACGGATGACGGCGTTAAGGCCGGGACAGTCGCCGCCTCCGGTAAGAACTCCAATCCGCATACCCTCATCTTGCCGCGCGGCCGCCGACCTGGCGCGAGCAGACACAGAATCGCACGGGCGAGGGGCGCCGGATGCGAGTCTGTGTCTGCTCGCCGCTAAATGGCGCTCAGTAGCGGGCCGCGGGCGGCCTCATAAGCCGCCCCCACCCGGTAGAGCCGGTCGTCGGCCAATGCCGGCGCCATGATCTGTAGGCCAACCGGCAACCCGTCGTCCGGGGAGAGCCCCGACGGCACAGACATGCCGCAGTGGCCGGCCAAGTTCAGCGGCAGCGTGCACAGGTCGAACAAGTACATCGCCAGCGGATCGTCCACCTTCTCACCCAGCCGGAACGCGGTGGTCGGGGTCGTGGGCGACACCAGCACGTCGACGGACCGATACGCCGCGTCGAGGTCGCGGGCGATCAGCGTGCGCACCTTCTGCGCCTGGTTGTAATAGGCGTCGTAGTAGCCGGCCGACAACGCGTAGGTGCCGATCATGATGCGCCGCTTGACCTCGGGCCCGAAACCGGCGGCCCGGGTCATCGCCATCACCTCCTCGGCGCTGCGGGTGCCGTCGTCGCCGACCCGCAGCCCGTAGCGCATCGCGTCGAAGCGCGCCAGATTGCTCGACACCTCCGAGGGCAGAATCAGGTAATAGGCGGCCAGGGCATGGTCGAAGTGCGGGCAGTCGACCTCGCTGACCTCAGCGCCCAGCGCGGTTAGCTGCTCCACGGCAGCCTCGAAGGAGGCCAGCACGCCCGGCTGGTAGCCCTCGCCGCCGTGCAGCTGTCGAACCACGCCGACCCGCACGCCACGCAGATCCCCGACCGCGCCGGCCCTAGCGGCGCCCACCACGTCGGGCACCTCGGCGTCGACCGACGTGGAGTCGCGCGGGTCGTGGCCGGCGATCACCTGATGCAACAGCGCGGTGTCCAAGACGGTGCGCGCACACGGGCCGCCCTGATCCAGCGAGGACGCGCAGGCCACCAGCCCATAGCGCGACACCGTGCCGTAGGTGGGTTTGACGCCGACGGTCGCGGTCAGCGCGGCCGGCTGGCGGATCGACCCCCCGGTGTCGGATCCGATGGCCAGCGGCGCCTGGAACGCGGCCAGCGCCGCCGCGCTGCCGCCACCGGAACCGCCGGGTACCCGGTCGAGATTCCACGGGTTGCGGGTGGGACCGTAAGCGGAGTTCTCCGTCGACGAGCCCATCGCGAACTCGTCCATGTTGGTCTTGCCCAGGATCGGGATCCCCGCGGCGCGCAACCGCGCGGTCAGCGTGGCGTCGTAGGGAGATCGCCATCCCTCCAGGATTTTTGACCCGCAGGTGGTGGGCATGTCGCTGGTGGTGAAGACGTCCTTGAGCGCCAGCGGCACCCCGGCCAGCGCCGACGGCAAGGGTTCTCCAGCGGCCACCTGCTTGTCGATGGCGGCCGCCGCCGCCAGCGCCTCATCGGCCGCCACATGCAGGAAGGCGTGGTACGTCTCGTCGGTCGCCTCGATCTGATCCAGGCAGGCCCGGGTGATCTCGGCCGACGACACCTCCTTGATGGCGATCTTGGCGGCCAGCGTCGCGGCGTCGGATCGGATGATGTCCGTCACTGTTCATCCCCCAGGATCTGCGGGACGGCGAAGCGGCCGTCGACGGCATCGGGCGCCTGGTCGAGCACCTGACGCTGGGTCAGGCACGGCACGGTCTCGTCCGGGCGGGTGACGTTGACGTCCTTGAGCGGATTGTCGGTGGCCTGCACACCGGTGACGTCGACGGCCTGGATCTGGCTGACGTGGGTCAGGATGGCGTCGAGTTGGCCGGCGAAACTGTCCAGCTCGGTTTCGGTCAATGCCAGCCGGGCAAGCCTGGCGAGGTGGGCAACCTCGTCGCGGGAGATCTGGGACACGACCGCAAAGCCTAATGGGTGGCCGGACGGCCGACGCCGGCTGCCGAAACGCCGTGGATACATCGTTGTGCCACAGTGTTGGCCGTGCGTTCGTATCTATTGCGTATCGAGCTGGCCGACCGGCCGGGCAGCCTTGGGTCGCTGGCGGTCGCGCTCGGCTCGGTGGGCGCCGACATCCTCTCGCTCGACGTGGTCGAGCGCGGCAACGGCTATGCGATCGACGACCTGGTGGTCGAACTGCCCCCGGGAGCGATGCCCGACACGCTGATCACTGCTGCCGAGGCGCTGAACGGCGTCCGGGTAGACAGCGTCCGCCCGCACACCGGCCTGTTGGAAGCCCACCGCGAGCTGGAACTGCTCGATCATGTGGCCGCGGCTGAGGGCGCGACCGCACGGCTCCAGGTTCTGGTCAACGAGGCCCCCCGGGTGCTCCGGGTGAGCTGGTGCACGGTGTTGCGCAGTTCCGGCGGGGAGCTGCACCGTCTGGCCGGCAGCCCAGGTGCGCCGGAGACCCGGGCCAATTCGGCGCCCTGGCTGCCGATCGAGCGGGCCGCGGCGCTGGACGGCGGCGCCGACTGGGTGCCGCAAGCCTGGCGCGACATGGATACCACCATGGTCGCGGCTCCATTGGGTGACACGCACACCGCGGTGGTGCTGGGCAGGCCAGGCCCGGAATTTCGCCCGTCGGAGGTGGCGCGGTTGGGTTATCTAGCCGGCATCGTGGCGACGATGCTGCGCTGAGCGGTTCGTTGGCAACCAAGGTTCGCCGAGCGTAACGCCACTGCGAAAAACCGCGCGGAGATTCGCAGTGCCGTTACGTTCGTGACGCGGGTCCGTCGGCCAGCAGTCTCCGGAACCCATCCTCGTCCAGAATCGGCACCCCCAACTCCACCGCCTTGTCGTATTTGGATCCCGGCGAGTCTCCGGCGACGACATAGTTGGTCTTCTTCGACACCGAGCCGGCGGCCTTGCCGCCGCGGGCCACGATCGCCTCCTTGGCGTCGTCGCGGGAGAAACCGGTCAGCGAGCCGGTGACCACGATGGTCAGCCCGGCCAGCGTGCGTGGCACACTCTCGTCACGCTCGTCGACCATTCGCACCCCGGCGGCCCGCCACTTGTCGACGATCTCGCGGTGCCAGTCGACGGCGAACCACTCGGTGACCGCGGCGGCAATGGTCGGCCCCACCCCCTCGACGGCGGCCAGCTGGTCGGTGGACGCCGCGGCGATGGCGTCAAGGCTGCCGAACTCGGTGGCCAGGGCGCGGGCCGCCGTCGGCCCGACATGGCGGATGGACAGCGCCACCAGCACCCGCCACAGCGGTGCCGCCTTGGCCTTGTCGAGGTTGACCAGCAGCCGTTTGCCGTTGGCCGACAGTTCGCCTGCCTTGGTTCGGAACAGGTCGGTGCGCAGCAAGTCCCGCTCGGTCAGCGCGAACAGCTCGCCCTCGTCGGCGATCACCTTCGCCTGCAAGAGCGCCACACCCGCCTCGTAACCGAGCACCTCGATGTCTAGGCCGTTGCGGCTGGCGACGTGGAAAACCCGCTCCCGCAGTTGCCCCGGGCAGCCGCGGGCGTTGGGGCAACGGATGTCGGCGTCGCCTTCCTTCTCCGGCGCCAACGGCGAACCGCACTCCGGGCAGGTGGTGGGCATGATGAATTCGCGTTCGGAGCCATCGCGCAGTTCGACGACGGGTCCCAGCACCTCGGGGATCACGTCGCCGGCCTTGCGGATCACCACGGTGTCGCCGATCAGCACGCCCTTGCGCTTGATCTCCGAGGCGTTGTGCAGGGTGGCCTGTCCCACCGTCGACCCGGCCACCTTCACCGGCGTCATGAACGCAAACGGCGTGATCCGCCCGGTGCGGCCGACGTTCACCCGGATGTCGAGCAGCTTGGTCTGCGCTTCCTCGGGCGGGTACTTGTAGGCGATGGCCCAGCGCGGCGCCCGCGACGTGGAACCCAGCCTGCGCTGCAACGCCACCTCGTCGACTTTGACCACCACGCCGTCGATTTCGTGGTCCACCTCGTGGCGGTGCTCGCCCCAGTAGTCGATGCGCTCGCGCACACCGGCCAGGTCGGTTGCCAGGGTGGTGTGTTCGGAAACCGGCAGTCCCCATGCCCGCAACGCCAGGTATGCCTGATGCAGGGTGGCCGGGCGAAAGCCCTCCACGTGGCCCAGCCCGTGGCAGATCATCCGCAGCCGGCGGCGCGCGGTGACCGCCGGGTCTTTCTGGCGCAGCGATCCCGCCGCGCTGTTGCGGGGGTTGGCGAACGGCGCCTTGCCCTCCTCGACGAGGCTGGCGTTGAGCGCCTGGAAGTCGTCCAGCCGGAAGAAGACCTCGCCGCGGACCTCGAGGACCTCGGGCACCGGGTAGTCGTCGCCGGGGGTGAGCCGTTCGGGAACGTCGGCGATGGTCCGGGCGTTCAGGGTGACGTCCTCGCCGGTGCGCCCGTCGCCGCGGGTGGAGGCCCGGGTCAGCCGTCCCTCGCGGTAGACCAAAGACAGCGCGACGCCGTCGATCTTGAGCTCACACAGGTAATGTGCGGCGTCTCCGACCTCGGCATGGATGCGGCCGGCCCAGGCGGCGAGTTCGTCGGCGGTGAACGCGTTGTCGAGGCTGAGCATTCGTTCGAGATGGTCGACGGGCTCGAAATCCGTGGCGAAGCCGGCACCGCCGACCAGCTGGGTCGGCGAATCGGGCGTGCGCAGCTCGGGATGCTGCTCCTCGAGGGCTTCCAGACGGCGCAGCAGCTCGTCGAATTCCGCGTCGCTGATGATCGGCGCGTCCCGCACGTAATAACGGAACTGGTGCTCACGCACCTCCTCGGCCAGTGCCTGCCACTGCCGCAACACCTCGGGAGCGGTCTGATCGGCGTCTGGGGAGCTCACTCTGGCAGGCTAGCCGAGGGGGCTCTTCCCTCAGATGGCCTCTGGGTCCCGCGCGAACGCCTCAGCGACATCACGGGCAAGCCCGACCGCGGTGCGGGCCCACTGCCCCGTCGCATTGGCCAGACCACACGCCGGGCTGACGCCGAGTCGATCGCGTAGCGCCGAGCGAGGAACGCCGAGCCGATCGGTGACCGCGACCGCCGCAGCAGCGACCTCTTCCATCGAAGGTGCTCGCTCCGGGGCGGTCACCGGGACCAGGCCCAGCACGACGGTTCGGCCCGACTCGACAAATGCCGCGACAGCATCCAAATCCGCAGCCTGCAGTGTGCTCGCATCCACCGATACCGCACTAATTCTGCTGCGCTGCAGCAGATCCCACGGCAAATCCGGACTGCAGCTGTGTAGCGCTACGTCCGCGTCGACAGCCGCGATGCAAGTGTCGAGCAGCGCTTCGGCCACCGTCTCGTCGAGCGGGGCAACCGGGCTCAACGCGGTCACCCCGGTCAGCCGGCCGCCCAACGCCGCCGGCAACGACGGCTCGTCGAACTGCACCACCACCGGTGTGTCAAGTCGACGCGCCAGCGCCGCGCGATGCGCGGCAACGCCTTCGGCCAGCGAGGCGGCCAGGTCACGCACGGCTCCGGGGTCGGTGATCGCCCGGTGACCGTTGGCCAGCTCCAACCCCGCGACCAATGTGACTGGCCCGGGCGCCTGCACCTTCACCGCCCGCCCACAGCCACGCAGGCCCGCGGTCTCCCAGGCCTCTTCTAAGGCATCCATATCCTCGTCGAGGAGGCTCGCGGCCCGCCGTGTCACCGCGCCGGGTCGAGCAGCGATGCGGTAGCCACGAGGCACGGTGTCAATCGCCACGTCGACCAGCAGTCCGCCGGCTCGCCCCAGCATGTCGGCGCCGACGCCCCTGGCGGGCAGCTCGGTGAGATAGGCCAATGCACCCGCCAACTCCCCGACCACGACCTGCGCGGCCTCTCGCGCGGCGGTGCCCGGCCACGATCCGATCCCGGTGGCCGTTGCGAAAACACTCACCCGGCAACCGTATTCGACCTCACATCGTCGGCTGGCCGCCAGGGGTGTCTGCTGCAGGTTCGCCCGGGTACCTTCGAAGCAGAAGGGTGGCAGATGGTGGGATTGACGCGGCCGCTGCTGTTATGTGGCGCGACACTACTGATTGCGGCGTGCACCCGGGTGGTGGGCGGCACGGCTTCGGCGACTTTTGGCGGTGACCGACAGGGCATGCTTGACGTCGCTACGATCCTGTTGGATCAGTCACGGATGCAAGCAATCACCGGCTCCGGCGATGACCTGACGATCATCCCCACGATGGACACGACGTATCCCGTCGACGTCGACGATTTCGCCCAACCCATACCACGAGAATGCCGGTTCATCTATGCCGAGACGGCAGTCTTTGGCTCTGAGATCGAAGCGTTTCACAAGACCACCTTCCAGGACCGGCCAGATGGCAGTCTGATCTCCGAGGCGGCCGCCGCCTATCGGGATGCCGGCACCGCCCGGCGTGCCTTCGACACCCTGGCGGTCACCGTCCACGACTGCGCGGCAAGTCCGGCAGGCTGGCTGTTCGTCAGTAGGTGGACCGCCGGCGGCAATTCCCTACACATCCGGGCCGGCGATTGCGGTCGCGACTACCGGGTCCTATCGGCGGCCCTGTTGGAAGTGACCTTCTGCGGCTTCCCGGAATCGGTCTCCGACATCGTGATGACGAACATCGCCGCCAACGTGCCGGGTTAGCACCTCGAGCCCGCGTTCAGGATGCCAGGACGGATGTCAACGTGGTCAGTTGTGCGTTGCGCTGCGCGACGACATTGGTGCTGACATTTCCACCACGCGCGTTTAGTCTCCGGCGTCGGCGGCCGTGGCTGGACCCGCATGGCGCGGGTCCAGCCACCGACCCCGGAACGACCCCACCCTAATCGTTCCGCAGTCTGACGAATCGCCTACCGGCCTTTCCAGCACCCCGATCTGGCGTAGTGCTCGCCGGCACCGACGGTAGGCCCGCGCGAGAGCCTCCATGGCCTGATTCCACTGGGCCTGCCAGTCCTGATGACTCATCCCGAGATCACCTTGGCAAGCACGCGACGGCGCGGTGCGCTCACTGGCGATATCGGCCCCCAAGCTCTGCGTCGTGCCCGTATAACCGGCCATGTCTCCGACATTGGCCGTCATCGCCGGGTAGCTGTACATACTCTGCGACACCACGAATCCCTTTCAAATATTCCGGGCAATGATTTTTAGACACTCTTTCGATCGAAAATTTGGTCGAGTTCACGGCCGTCAGATCGTCAAACTGACACCAACCCCCCATCACCGGCCACACCGACCAAATCCGGCCCCCAGCTGCCCGGCAGCATCGGCACCGGCGCACCATCACCAAACTCATCGGCCAACACCGTCAACCCCGCCGGCTGCCCAACCGACTCCTTGCCAGCCGTCCCAACAAACCCCAACGCCCCAGCACCCCGATCAGAAGCCAGCACCGACACCGACGTGCTCGCGGGAGCCGGCTCCACCGCCGACACCAACCGCGCCTGCGGCGACACCACACCACCCGACACCGGCGCCACACTGCCCACCAACGCCGCCGGCGCGCCAGCAGCCGCACCCACCGCCGGCAGAGCGGCCAATCCCGCCACCCCGGCCAACCCAGCTACACCCGGAACCACAGCAGCGGCCAACGCCCCCAACAACGGCCCCCCCAAAAGGGGAACAACACCAAACAGATTCCCAATAACCCACTCGACAACTATGTCTATAACGCCCGCAATGGCATACAATAATCCGACCGCAACATAAGAAGCATTGATAGCGAACTCTGTCAATAGTTGAGCATTGGATGCCAACGTAATAATGAACCCAATAATGTTGAAACCCAGGATATCCACAAAGAGCTGGAACCAAACCCAAGCCACCGCAGGGAGTTCGGAAAGCAAAGCGGACAGATACTGGTCATATGCTGCGAACGTTTCTTCTAAAAACTGTACAATTTCGTGCCATGGGAATGGGGTTATGGTTGCGGCGGCCACGGCGTTGCTGGCTTCATTGGCGCCGGGTTTGACGATGACCGGTGCCGGGCCGGTGTGTGGTGTGGCCACCAGCGCGGCACCCACCACCGCCTCATAGGCGCTCATCACGGTGGCCGCCTGGACCCACATCCGCACATAGTCGGCCTCGTTGAGCGCGATCGGGATCGTGTTGATCCCAAAGAAATTCGTCGCCACCAACACCGCATGCGTGAGGTGGTTGGCCGCCAACTCCGGCAACGTCGGCATCTCCGCCAACGCACAAACATAGCCAGCCGCCGCGGCCTCATGCTCACCGGCCGCCGCCGCGCTATCCGCACTGGCCTGCACCAACCACGCCACATACGGCACATAGGCGGCCACAAACAACTCAGCACTGGGACCCTGCCACACCCCGGCCCCCACCGCGGCCACCACCACGCTCAACTCTTGCGCCACAGCGGCGTACTCGGCGCTTAACGCGCTCCACCCCGCCGCGGCCGCCTGCAACGAACCCGGCCCCGGACCAGCACTTAGCAGCGCCGAATGCACCTCCGGCGGCGACGCCAACCACACCGGCGCCGTCACAACGACCCACCCGAAACCAGATACGTGCCCAGGACACCGAACTCGACCGTGCGGTGCGAGGACACCGGATCACCCGCTAGCGGAATCAATGTGCGGCGGCCAGCCGTGCGGTCAACGCCTCCACCGCCGCACTGGCGGCCGCCAAACCCTCAGGAACCACGCTCAGCGTCACCACGCACACTCCTTCCTTAGGCGCCTCCCACACCCATCTCCCGGATTTTTGCTCTATCAACTGTTGTAAATAGCTACGATTACCCAGGCGTAGACGACGACGCCGCAGATTCCTCACACCCGCGCCTGCGCAATTGGCCACGCACCACCGCCGGCAGCGAGGCCGCCAGCCACACACCAAGCTCCTCGCCGACCACATCGGCTACCGGATCCACCAACAGCGCAACGGCATTCGGATGGGGGCCCATCAAACCCACCGATCATCCCGGCGTCGCCGACCACGCCCGCGCCGTGTGCTAGCCGCCCCACTTGGCGGCTTCGGCCCCATCTCGAGCCAACATCGCCATGGTGTTGGACTCATGGGTGCCAGACATCGACTGATAGGCCCGCACCAGATCCTCTAGGGCCTGGTTCCACTGGGTCTGCCAGCCCTGATACGTGATCCCGGTATCACCCTGCCAAGCACTGGACAGCACGGCCTGCTCACTGGCGATATCGGCCCCCAAGCTCTGCAGCGTGCCCGCATAACCGGCCATGTCCCCGGCATGAGCCATCATCGCCGGATAGTTGTACATAATCTGCGACATCACAAACCCCTTTTCATTCCGAGCAGCGACTTTTTTAAAACCCGGTGTAGCTGGACGCGGCGGCGGCATCGGCGGCCACATACGTGCCCGCGGCCTCACCCAAATTGGCTTGCGCGATATCCAGCAAGGTATTGACCTTGGCGGCCGCGGCCACAAACCGGGCATGCGCACCCTGAAACGCCGCCGCGGACTCTCCCTGATGAAACGCCTGCGCCGACATCGCCTGCTGCTCGGCCTGACCGATCGTATGCCGCATCAACCCCGCCTTAGCGGCAAACGCCGTATGCGAAGCGATCAACTGCGGAATATGGGCATCCAACAAACTCATCACAATTCCTTCCAATTCGAATCACCAATTACTCGCCGTCAGATCGTCAAACTGACACCAACCCCCCATCACCGGCCACACCGACCAAATCCGGCCCCCAGCTGCCCGGCAGCATCGGCACCGGCGCACCATCACCAAACTCATCGGCCAACACCGTCAACCCCGCCGGCTGCCCAACCGACTCCTTGCCAGCCGTCCCAACAAACCCCAACGCCCCAGCACCCCGATCAGAAGCCAGCACCGACACCGACGTGCTCGCGGGAGCCGGCTCCACCGCCGACACCAACCGCGCCTGCGGCGACACCACACCACCCGACACCGGCGCCACACTGCCCACCAACGCCGCCGGCGCGCCAGCAGCCGCACCCACCGCCGGCAGAGCGGCCAATCCCGCCACCCCGGCCAACCCAGCTACACCCGGAACCACAGCAGCGGCCAACGCCCCCAACAACGGCCCCCCCAAAACCGGAATAGCGCCAAAAATATTCGAAATAATCCAACCAATACTGAGTATCGCCAGTTCCAAGACAACCGCGAATTCTAATAGCGGAACCAGAACAAATACGCCTAACGCAAAACCTACCGTGGCGAAAAACATATCGATCATCCCGGTAAGGACGAGCCAAGGCTCGAAATTTACCAGACCCGTGATCAGCTCGACGAATCCCACAGCCCAGGCTTCGGCGCTCTTCATTATCAATTCGCCGACCTCTGTAAATGCTTGGGCAGCCATTTCCAAAAACTTCGCTAATTCTCCGAATGGGAATGGGGTTATGGTTGCGGCGGCCACGGCGTTGCTGGCTTCATTGGCGCCGGGTTTGACGATGACCGGTGCCGGGCCGGTGTGTGGTGTGGCCACCAGCGCGGCACCCACCACCGCCTCATAGGCGCTCATCACGGTGGCCGCCTGGACCCACATCCGCACATAGTCGGCCTCGTTGAGCGCGATCGGGATCGTGTTGATCCCAAAGAAATTCGTCGCCACCAACACCGCATGCGTGAGGTGGTTGGCCGCCAACTCCGGCAACGTCGGCATCTCCGCCAACGCACAAACATAGCCAGCCGCCGCGGCCTCATGCTCACCGGCCGCCGCCGCGCTATCCG
Organism: Mycobacterium tuberculosis H37Rv; assembly: GCF_000195955.2. GTDB lineage: Bacteria > Actinomycetota > Actinomycetes > Mycobacteriales > Mycobacteriaceae > Mycobacterium > Mycobacterium tuberculosis. The sequence goes on from NC_000962.3 coordinate 3,380,434, forward strand.
CACTGGCTGCACCAACCACGCCACATACGGCACATAGGCGGCCACAAACAACTCAGCACTGGGACCCTGCCACACCCCGGCCCCCACCGCGGCCACCACCACGCTCAACTCTTGCGCCACAGCGGCGTACTCGGCGCTTAACGCGCTCCACCCCGCCGCGGCCGCCTGCAACGAACCCGGCCCCGGACCAGCACTTAGCAGCGCCGAATGCACCTCCGGCGGCGACGCCAACCACACCGGCGCCGTCACAACGACCCACCCGAAACCAGATACGTCGCCGCCGCCACCGCATCACCGGCGGCATAACCGATCCCAGACTCACCCACAGCGACCCCGGAACGACCCAGCTCCTCGACCCCTTCGCCCGCGATCGCCGCATGCTCGCTACCTAAGGCGCTAAACCCCACCGCACTCTGCAACGACACCGGATCCGCCGCCGGCGCCACCACCGCCGTAATCGCCGGCGCCGCGCCAGCGTGTGCGGCGGCCAGCCGTGCGGTCAACGCCTCCACCGCCGCACTGGCGGCCGCCAAACCCTCAGGAACCACTCTCAGCGTCACCACCCACACTCCTTCCTTAGGCGTCACACACCCGCACGACCGGTTACCGTCACCAGCGGAGCGAATTATTGACACCTGTCTTGACGCCTGTCTTGACATGCGTCAGGCAATATTGATCTCACAGATCGTTGCGTATGTCAACTGTTATTGATAGCTACTATTACGTAGGCGTAGGTGACGGCTCCGTAGGATTCGGGGACTAGCCCGTTGCTTGGGCTGCCCGACCCCCGCCCCGTCCCACGCAACCCGGCTGCCCGTCGTCGGGCGACATCCCGGTCTCTATCGGCGGACCCGAGCAGCCGCCCGGCTAGCCAGTCGCGGCCAAGGCCAGGGACGTGGTGTACGAGTGAAGGTTCCTCGCGTGATCCTTCGGGTGGCAGTCTAGGTGGTCAGTGCTGGGGTGTTGGTGGTTTGCTGCTTGGCGGGTTCTTCGGTGCTGGTCAGTGCTGCTCGGGCTCGGGTGAGGACCTCGAGGCCCAGGTAGCGCCGTCCTTCGATCCATTCGTCGTGTTGTTCGGCGAGGACGGCTCCGACGAGGCGGATGATCGAGGCGCGGTCGGGGAAGATGCCCACGACGTCGGTTCGGCGTCGTACCTCTCGGTTGAGGCGTTCCTGGGGGTTGTTGGACCAGATTTGGCGCCAGATCTGCTTGGGGAAGGCGGTGAACGCCAGCAGGTCGGTGCGGGCGGTGTCGAGGTGCTCGGCCACCGCGGGGAGTTTGTCGGTCAGAGCGTCGAGTACCCGATCATATTGGGCAACAACTGATTCGGCGTCGGGCTGGTCGTAGATGGAGTGCAGCAGGGTGCGCACCCACGGCCAGGAGGGCTTCGGGGTGGCTGCCATCAGATTGGCTGCGTAGTGGGTTCTGCAGCGCTGCCAGGCCGCTGCGGGCAGGGTGGCGCCGATCGCGGCCACCAGGCCGGCGTGGGCGTCGCTGGTGACCAGCGCGACCCCGGACAGGCCGCGGGCGACCAGGTCGCGGAAGAACGCCAGCCAGCCGGCCCCGTCCTCGGCGGAGGTGACCTGGATGCCCAGGATCTCTCGGTAGCCCTCGGCGTTGACGCCGGTGGCGATCAAGGTGTGCACCCCGACGACGCGGCCTGCCTCGCGCACCTTGAGCACCAGGGCGTCGGCGGCGAGGAAGGTATACGGGCCGGCATCGAGCGGGCGGGTCCGAAACGCCTCTACGGCTTCGTCGAGCTCTTTGGCCATGATCGACACTTGCGACTTGGAAAGCTTTGTCACACCAAGTGTTTCGACCAGGCGCTCCATCCGGCGAGTGGATACTCCCAGCAGGTAGCAGGTCGCCACCACGCTGGTCAGTGCGCGTTCAGCTCGCTTGCGGCGCTGCAGCAGCCAGTCCGGGAAATAGCTGCCCTGGCGCAGCTTGGGGATCGCGACGTCGATGGTTGCGGCACGGGTGTCGAAATCACGGTGGCGGTAGCCGTTGCGCTGATTGGACCGCTCATCGCTGCGTTCGCGGTAGCCCGCCCCGCACAGGGCGTCGGCTTCAGCCCCCATCAAGGCGGCGATGAACGTCGAGAGCAGCCCGCGCAGCAGATCCGGGCTCGCCTGTGCGAGTTGGTCAGCCAGAAGCTGCTCGGCGTCGATAAGATGAGAAGAGGTCATTGCGTCATTTCCTTCGATTGACTTTTGCTGGTCGTTTCGAAGGATCACGCGATGACCGCCCACTACTGGGCTACGACACGCCCACCGGCCTTACCTGCCCGTACACCACACCCCTGGACGTAACTCCAGTCGCCGGGTTTCTACGAGTGATTTGGCGCCGAGTCAAGCCCCGGGGTTGCCGCCAGTCGACAACCCTGAAGCGCCGGCGATGGTCGCGCTGCCGAGCACCTCGTCACCGGCTGGGTCAGGTCGGTAGAGCACCAGCGTCTGGCCGCGCGCCACGCCGCGCAGCGGGGCATGCAACTGCACGAAAAGCGCATCGCCGATCAATTCCGCTACCGCACTGACGGTTTCACCGTGCGCACGCACTTGGACCACGCAGTCAACGGGTCCTGACGGCGCGGCTCCGGCGGTGAAGACGGGAGCGCGCCCAGTCAGCGTTTGCACATCAAGGTCGGTCACGTCACCTACGTGAACGGTGGCGGTGTCGGCGTCGATCGCCGTGACATAGCGCGGACGACCATTCGGGCCCGGCCCGGCGATGCCCAGGCCTCTACGCTGCCCGATGGTGAACCCGTGCACCCCATCATGGGAAGCCAGCACCACACCATCCGCGTCAACCACCACACCACGGCGAACCCCGATGCGCTCACCCAAAAAAGCCTTGGTGTTCCCGGACGGTATGAAGCAGATGTCGTGGCTATCCGGCTTGTTGGCGACCGCCAGGCCGCGGCGGGCCGCCTCGGCACGGATCTGCCGCTTCGGCGTGTCGCCGATCGGGAACGCGGCGTGGCGCAGCTGCTGCGCAGTGAGCACGGCAAGCACATAAGACTGATCCTTGTCCCGGTCGACGGCGCGGCGCAGCCGCCCACCCGACAGCCGGGCGTAGTGGCCGGTGGCCACCGTATCGAAACCCAACGCCACAGCCCTGGCGGACAGAGCAGCGAACTTGATCTGCTGATTGCACCGCACGCAAGGGTTCGGAGTTTCCCCGCGGGCATACGACGACACGAAGTCGTTGATCACGTCCTCTTTGAACTTCTCTGCGAAATCCCAAACATAAAACGGGATTCCGAGCACATCGGCGACGCGGCGCGCGTCTGCAGCGTCCTCTTTGGAACAACAGCCCCGCGAGCCGGTGCGCAGCGTGCCGGGCGCGGTCGATAGCGCCATGTGCACTCCGACCACCTCGTGTCCGGCATCGACCATGCGGGCGGCAGCAACAGACGAGTCGACGCCACCGCTCATCGCGGCGAGAACTTTCATCGGGATGCTCCCGCGGCGGCTAGGGCGGCCCGCCGTGCACGTGCCACCGCCCCGGGAAGCACCTCCAACGCGGCATCGACATCAGCCTCAACACTGGTGTGCCCCAGCGAGAGACGCAATGATCCGCGGGCGCTGGCCGCGTCGACGCCCATTGCAATCAACACATGCGAGGGCTGCGCTACACCTGCCGTGCAGGCCGATCCGGTTGAGCACTCGATTCCGTTAGCGTCCAACAACATCAACAGCGCATCGCCTTCGCAGCCACGGAAAGTGAAGTGCGCGTTACCCGCTAGCCGCATCGGGTCATCGGCGCCGTTAAGGCAAACATCGTCAATCTCAGCCAGCACACCCTCGACCAGACGATCCCGCAGCAGCCGTAACCGCGCGCTGTTTTCCTCGAGTCCGTCCACCGCGATCTGCGCGGCCGTCGCCATTCCAACTGCACTGGCGACATCGGGTGTGCCGGAACGAATATCGCGCTCCTGCCCACCGCCGTGCATAAGGGGCACGCAGGTGACGTCGCGGCGCAGCAGCAACGCACCCACTCCTGGCGGGCCACCGAATTTGTGCCCGGCCACGCTCATCGCCGACAGCCCGCTGGCCCCGAAGTCAAGCGGGAGCTGTCCCACCGCCTGAATGGCATCACTGTGCATCGGCACGCCGAATTCCATGGCGACAACTGACATTTCGGCGATCGGTAGAATAGTTCCGACCTCGTTGTTGGCCCACATCACCGATACCAGCGCGACGTCGTCGTGGCTCTGCAGTGCCTCGCGCAGCGCAGTTGCCGACACCGAGCCGTCGGCGGCGGTCGGCAGCCAGGTCACATGGGCGCCTTCGTGTTCCACGAGCCAGTTCACCGAGTCCAGTACGGCGTGGTGTTCCACCTCGGTGGTGACGATGCGACGGCGGTGCGGCTCCGCATCGCGGCGTGCCCAATAGATACCTTTGACAGCCAGGTTGTCGCTTTCGGTGCCGCCCGCGGTGAAGATCACCTCGGACGGACGAGCGCCTAGCTTGTCCGCGATCAGCTCACGGGCCTCCTCGATCCGCCGGCGCGCCGAGCGCCCGCTGGTGTGCAGCGACGACGCATTGCCGATGGTGCGCTGCACGGCCGCCATCGCCTCGATGGCGGCGGGGTGCATCGGGGTGGTGGCAGCGTGATCCAGGTAGGCCATGACGCACCTAGAATACTGGCCCGGGCGGCGACGCAGAACGTGCGCGCAGGCCACGGCCGCAGCAGCGGCTGGGCAATCTGGCTGGGGCCAGACCACTTAGGTCGCCGGCACGTGCCGGCGGCCTGGGCGTTGCCCCGACTGCCCCAAGGCTCCCGCAAGCACCGCTGACTGGCAACGGCGCGCGAGATTCCGACGATCGGTACCTGGCAGCTGCAAAGACTCGACGCGCACCCAGGCCAGCGTGCGGCGCACGGTCAGCAGCCGGCAAACCGACCGCACCAAGGTGTCGTCGCCGACAAAGGCCGGAGCGGTCGAGACGGTGCCGTCGACGTGGTGATATGTCAACCGGAGTGGCTGCACCGGGCGGCCGGCATCGATTGCGGCCTGGAACATCGCCGGATAGAAAGCCCCACAACCGCGATGCGAGCACCCGGCTCCTGCTCGGGCCGCTGGACGGCCGGCATCGTCGCCCGGCCGACCGCACCAGGTGGTGCCCTCGGGGAAGGCCACCACCGTCTGACCGGCGCGCAGCCGACGCGCGATGGTATCGACAACCCCGGGAAGCCGCCGCAGGCTGGCTCGCTCGATCGGAATGATCTTCAGAATGCGCGCCACGATCCCTATAGTCCGTCCGGTGAACATGTCGGCGCGCGCGACGAACGACCCGGGCAACACCGAACCGATGCAGAAGACGTCCAACCAGGACACGTGCCCGCTGACCACCAGGACTCCGCGCAGGTTCCGAACTGGACTACCCGACACCGTGATCCGGACACCGAAAAGGCGCAGCACCAACCGGCAGTAGATGCGTTGCACCCGCGTTCGGCCCGGCAGTGGCATCACCACCAGCGGCACTCCCGGTACCAGGAGCAGAGCCAACATGACGCGAAGCGCTACCCGCAGCACCACCAGCGGCCGCCGCACCTGCGCAGCGTCGCCGACACTCACGCAGCTGACGCCGCACGTTGCGCGGGGCAACCAGGAGTGTTCGGTGACTGCGGGAGCGCTCATCGCGCGTCGTTCACCATTTCCGAGGCCGCCGCAACCGACCGCAGTCGTCGCAGATATCGCGTATCGGCGTGGTCCTTATCCAGTAGCAGGCAGAAGTCGCCCACGCCAAAGTCCGGGTCGTGCGCCGGCTCCCCGCAGGCCCGCGCGCCCAGTCTCAGGTAACCGCGCATCAGCGGGGGAACTGCTGGCCGTGGCGGAGGGAGAATGTCGTCGAGGGACCTCCCGTCCACGCGCACCGGCCGGTAGGGGTACACCTGGCACTGCGGCGGCGCGGCATGCCGGTTGAGGATGAAGTCGCGCACCCCACGCAGCCGGCTGCCCGGCGTTTCACCGTCTCCCCCGATTGGTACTGACACACATCCGGTCACATAGTCATAGCCGTATCGGTCCAGGTAGGCCAGGATGCCCGCCCACATCAACAACACCACCCCACCGTTGCGGTGACCCTCGCGCACCACGGCGCGGCCCATCTCCACCAACGACGGCCGCAGCGGATCGAACGCGCAAACGTCGAATTCCGTTGCGGTGTAGAGTCCTCCGGCGGCGATGGCACCCGCCGGTGCCAGCATCCGGTAGCAACCCACCAGCTCACCGGTGTCGTCGTCGCGGACCAGCAGGTGATCGCAGTACTCGTCGAACCGGTCGCCATCCCGGCGCGTATCCGCGGCCGCCGGCAGTGCGAAGCCTGGCGTAGTGCTGAACACGTCATAGCGGAGCCGCTGCGCCGCCTCGACCATGCTGGGATCGGTGGATAGCAACAGGGAATAGCGCGGTCCGGTTGACGATCCTGTCGCGACGCCATGCGGTTTGTCACTGGGTATCAGCACAGAAGCGATGCTCATAGCACCAACGTGGCGCAGCCGATCAGCTAATCGGCATCAACGTTGTGACGTGTCGGTGCACGTCAGATGACGAACTGTTGGGCTAGGTGAGCAGGCGCCAAGGCCCCCCACGCCTCGGCGTGTCGGGGTCTTTTGCGACTGCTCGCGCAGGGAACCTAGCCCTTGCGGGCCTTGATGGCCTCGGTCAGCTGCGGAGCGACCTTGAACAGGTCTCCCACCACCCCGTAGTCGGCGATCTCAAAGATCGGCGCCTCTTCGTCCTTGTTGACCGCGACGATGGTCTTGGACGTCTGCATGCCAGCGCGGTGCTGGATCGCCCCGGAGATGCCCAGGGCAATGTAGAGCTGGGGCGACACCGTCTTGCCGGTCTGGCCGACCTGGAACTGGCCCGGGTAGTAGCCGGAGTCGACTGCGGCACGCGAGGCCCCGACCGCGGCGCCCAGCGAGTCGGCCAGCGCCTCGACCACGCTGAAGTTCTCCGCGCTGCCGACACCACGGCCACCGGCCACCACAATGGTCGCCTCGGTCAGCTCCGGCCGGTCGCCGGCGACCGCCGGTTCGCGCGCGGTGATCCTGGCGGCGTTCTCCGCCGCAGCCGGCACTTCCACGCTGACCTGCTCACCGGCGCCGGCGGCCGGCTCCGCCTCCACGGCTCCTGCGCGCACGGTGATCACCGGGGTGTCGCCGTTGGCCTGCGCTTCGACGGTGAACGCCCCACCGAAGATGCTGTGGACACCCACTCCACCTTCTCTCACGTCGACCACGTCGACCAGCAGACCCGAGCCGATCCGAGCCGCAAGTCGGCCGGCGATCTCCTTGCCGTCCGCGGTGGCGGCGATTAGTACGCCGGCAGGGGCCGAGGACTCGGCCAGCCCGGCCAGCACGTCGACCGCCGGGGTGATCAGGTATTTGTCGACAAGGTCGGACTCGGCGACGTAGATCTTGGCGGCACCAGCCGCCTTAAGCCCGTCCACCAGCGGCGCGGCCGTCCCCGGCACACCGACGACGACGGCGGCTGGTTCGCCCAAGGCGCGGGCGGCGGTGATCAATTCGGCGCTGACCTTCTTTAACGCGCCTTCAGCGTGCTCAACGAGCACCAGTACTTCAGCCATGGGTTATATCGCTCTCGTCTTTGGGAGGTGCGTATGTCTTAGATGATTTTCTGGGCAACCAGGTACTGCACGATCTGGTTGCCGCCTTCACCCTCGTCGGTGACCTTCTCCCCGGCAGTCTTGGCCGGTTTGGGCGTCGACGCCAGCACGGTGGATCCGGCGTTGGCCAGCCCCACCTCGTCGCTCTCGACACCGATCTCGGCCAGGGTCAGCACGGTAACTTCCTTCTTCTTGGCGGCCATGATGCCTTTGAAGGACGGGAAGCGCGGCTCGTTGATCTTCTCGTTCACGCTGATCACCGCGGGCAGCGTGGCCTCGAGGGTGAATACGCCCTCATCGGTCTCACGCTCGCCGGTGATCTTGCCGCCCTCGATCGACACTTTGCGCAGGTGGGTGAGCTGCGGCAGGCCCAGGTACTCGGCGATGATGGCCGGCACCGCACCGCCCACCCCGTCGGTCGATTCGTTGCCTGCGATCACCAGCTCGGTGCCCTCGATGGTGCCCAACGCGCGCGCCAAAGCCCACCCGGTTTGGATGACGTCCGAGCCGTGCATGCCGTCGTCCTTTAGGTGGACGGCCTTGTCGGCACCCATCGACAGCGCCTTGCGGATCGCCTCGGTGGCGCGCTCGGGGCCCGCCGTCAGCACGGTTACCGACCCTTCGATGCCGTCGGCGGCCTCTTTCTCCCGAATCTGTAGCGCTTCCTCCACGGCGCGCTCGTTGATCTCGTCCAGCACCGCGTCGGCGGCCTCGCGGTCCAGCGTGAAATCGCCGTCGGTCAGCTTGCGCTCCGACCAGGTATCTGGGACCTGCTTGATCAGGACCACGATGTTCGTCATGACTGTGGTTCGTCCTCCTCGAAGGCGGCCCGCAGCGCTCGACTGCGGAACCTCGGTCACACGTTTTGCAACCGCACAGCGATATTACTATTCGGTAAGTTCGCGTGGTGCGCCCTCACACCATAGCGGGTGGTAGAGCAGGTTCCCACGCCTGTGCCTCGCCCACGACCGGCGGATACTCCCGGTGCCCGGTTCGCGAATCCGATGCCACGGGTTAGCCTGCCTTAACAATGTGCGCATTCGTTCCCCACGTTCCCCGCCATAGCCGAGGCGACAACCCGCCGTCGGCCTCCACGGCTAGCCCTGCGGTGTTGACGCTGACCGGCGAGCGCACCATCCCCGATCTGGACATCGAGAACTACTGGTTTCGCCGCCACCAGGTCGTCTACCAGCGGCTGGCACCCCGCTGCACGGCCCGCGACGTGCTGGAAGCCGGCTGCGGCGAGGGATATGGCGCCGACCTGATCGCCTGCGTCGCTCGCCAGGTCATCGCGGTGGACTACGACGAGACTGCGGTGGCCCATGTCCGGAGCCGCTATCCCCGAGTGGAGGTGATGCAAGCAAACCTGGCCGAGCTGCCATTGCCCGACGCGTCGGTAGACGTCGTGGTCAACTTCCAGGTCATCGAGCATCTGTGGGATCAAGCCCGATTCGTTCGCGAGTGCGCCCGGGTACTGCGGGGCTCGGGACTGTTGATGGTGTCCACCCCCAACCGGATCACCTTTTCCCCCGGCCGCGATACCCCGATCAACCCATTCCACACCCGCGAGCTCAATGCCGACGAGCTCACTTCGCTGTTGATCGACGCGGGATTCGTCGATGTGGCCATGTGCGGGTTGTTTCATGGCCCACGCCTGCGCGACATGGACGCCCGCCACGGCGGCTCCATCATCGACGCACAGATCATGCGGGCGGTGGCCGGCGCACCGTGGCCACCCGAGCTAGCCGCAGACGTCGCGGCGGTCACCACCGCCGACTTCGAGATGGTGGCAGCGGGTCACGACCGTGACATCGATGACAGCCTGGATCTGATCGCGATCGCGGTGCGGCCTTGAACACGTCCGCAAGCCCGGTGCCCGGCCTGTTCACGCTTGTTCTGCACACTCACCTGCCCTGGCTGGCCCACCACGGGCGCTGGCCGGTCGGCGAGGAATGGCTCTATCAGTCGTGGGCGGCGGCCTACCTGCCGCTGCTGCAGGTGCTGGCCGCGCTGGCCGACGAGAACCGGCACCGGTTGATCACCCTCGGGATGACGCCGGTGGTCAACGCCCAGCTCGACGACCCATACTGCCTCAACGGTGTGCATCACTGGCTAGCCAACTGGCAGCTGCGCGCCGAAGAGGCCGCCAGCGTGCGGTATGCCCGTCAGTCGAAGTCGGCTGACTATCCGTCATGCACACCGGAGGCGTTGCGGGCCTTTGGGATTCGCGAATGTGCCGATGCAGCTCGCGCGCTCGACAACTTCGCCACGCGGTGGCGGCACGGCGGCAGCCCACTGCTGCGCGGCCTGATCGACGCCGGCACGGTGGAGCTGCTCGGTGGCCCACTTGCCCACCCGTTCCAGCCGCTGCTGGCACCGCGGCTGCGCGAGTTCGCGCTGCGCGAAGGCCTCGCCGATGCTCAGCTGCGGCTGGCGCACCGCCCGAAAGGGATCTGGGCACCCGAATGCGCATACGCCCCGGGGATGGAGGTCGACTACGCCACCGCGGGGGTCAGTCACTTCATGGTCGACGGCCCGTCGCTGCACGGCGACACCGCGCTGGGCCGGCCGGTGGGGAAAACCGATGTGGTCGCCTTCGGTCGCGACTTGCAGGTCAGCTACCGGGTGTGGTCACCGAAATCCGGCTACCCCGGGCACGCCGCCTACCGCGACTTCCACACCTACGACCACCTGACCGGACTCAAACCGGCCAGGGTCACCGGGCGTAACGTGCCGTCGGAGCAAAAGGCACCCTACGATCCCGAGCGCGCTGACCGCGCCGTCGACGTCCATGTTGCCGATTTCGTCGACGTGGTGCGCAATCGGCTGCTCTCCGAGTCCGAGCGCATCGGCCGGCCCGCCCACGTGATCGCCGCCTTCGACACCGAGTTGTTCGGCCACTGGTGGTACGAGGGCCCAACCTGGCTGCAACGGGTATTGCGGGCTTTACCCGCCGCCGGTGTCCGGGTGGGCACCCTGAGCGATGCGATCGCCGACGGATTCGTCGGCGACCCGGTCGAATTGCCACCCAGCTCTTGGGGTTCCGGCAAGGACTGGCAGGTGTGGAGCGGTGCCAAGGTGGCCGATCTGGTCCAGCTCAACAGCGAAGTGGTCGATACCGCGTTGACCACCATCGACAAGGCGCTGGCCCAGACAGCGTCCCTGGACGGACCGCTGCCTCGCGATCACGTTGCTGATCAGATCCTGCGCGAGACCCTGCTCACCGTGTCCAGCGACTGGCCGTTCATGGTGAGCAAGGACTCCGCCGCCGACTACGCCCGCTATCGTGCTCACCTGCACGCACACGCCACCCGGGAGATCGCCGGCGCGCTGGCCGCGGGCCGACGCGACACCGCACGGCGGCTCGCCGAAGGGTGGAACCGCGCCGACGGTCTGTTCGGCGCCCTGGACGCTCGGAGGCTGCCCAAGTGAACGCCTCGCACAGGCGGAACCGGCCGCGCGCATGAGGATCCTCATGGTGTCGTGGGAGTACCCGCCGGTGGTGATCGGCGGACTCGGCCGCCACGTGCATCATCTGTCGACCGCGCTAGCCGCAGCCGGTCACGATGTCGTCGTGTTGTCCCGGTGTCCGTCGGGCACCGATCCCAGCACACACCCATCCTCCGATGAGGTGACCGAAGGGGTCCGGGTGATTGCGGCCGCGCAGGACCCGCACGAGTTCACGTTTGGCAACGACATGATGGCCTGGACCCTGGCGATGGGCCACGCCATGATCCGCGCCGGGCTGCGCTTGAAGAAACTTGGCACCGACCGCTCGTGGCGTCCTGACGTCGTGCACGCACACGACTGGCTGGTGGCCCATCCGGCCATCGCCCTTGCCCAGTTCTATGACGTGCCAATGGTTTCCACGATTCATGCAACGGAGGCCGGTCGACATTCCGGCTGGGTCTCCGGAGCTCTCAGCCGTCAGGTGCACGCGGTCGAGTCGTGGCTGGTGCGTGAATCCGATTCGCTGATCACATGCTCGGCGTCGATGAACGACGAGATCACCGAGCTGTTCGGGCCCGGGCTGGCCGAGATCACCGTGATCCGTAACGGCATTGACGCGGCGCGCTGGCCGTTCGCGGCCCGCCGCCCGCGCACCGGGCCAGCCGAATTGCTCTATGTGGGGCGGCTGGAGTACGAGAAGGGCGTGCACGACGCCATCGCCGCGCTGCCGCGGCTCAGGCGCACTCACCCAGGCACCACACTGACCATCGCCGGCGAAGGCACCCAGCAGGATTGGTTGATCGATCAGGCCCGCAAACACCGGGTGCTCAGAGCAACCAGGTTCGTCGGACACCTCGACCACACCGAGCTGCTGGCGTTGCTGCACCGAGCCGACGCCGCGGTGCTGCCCAGCCACTACGAACCGTTTGGGCTGGTGGCACTGGAGGCCGCCGCGGCCGGCACCCCGCTGGTGACGTCCAACATCGGCGGTCTGGGTGAAGCGGTCATCAATGGACAGACCGGGGTGTCGTGTGCACCCCGCGACGTAGCGGGGCTGGCCGCCGCGGTGCGTAGCGTGCTCGACGATCCGGCCGCCGCGCAGCGGCGCGCACGAGCCGCCCGGCAACGGCTCACCTCCGACTTCGACTGGCAGACGGTGGCCACCGCGACCGCGCAGGTGTACCTGGCGGCGAAGCGCGGTGAACGGCAGCCGCAGCCCCGGTTGCCCATCGTCGAGCACGCTCTTCCCGATCGGTAGCCGTGGCAGGGACGTGATGATCGGAGCACCGCAGTGAAACCGCAGGACCAGGGGCTCCACTTCCCCTATCGCTACGACCTTCGACTGGCGCCTATGTGGCTACCGTTTCGATGGCCGGGCAGCCAAGGCGTGACCGTGACCGAGGATGGCCGCTTCGTCGCACGCTACGGGCCGTTTCGCGTCGAGGCGCCACTGTCTAGCGTCCGCGATGCGCACATCACCGGCCCATACCGATGGTGGACAGCGGTGGGCCCCCGACTGTCGATGGTCGACGACGGACTCACGTTCGGAACCAACGCAGCTGCCGGTGTCTGCATCCACTTCGAGCCGCGGATCCACCGCGTGATTGGACTGCGGGACCATTCGGCGCTGACAGTGACCGTTGCGGACCCCGAAGGGCTGGTCGCCGCGCTCAGCAGCTAGTTCGCCGAGCGCCCCGTGCTGGGCACAACCCGACTCGGCCTGGAGGCGCCTGCATCCAAGCCGCACCGGCGCACAATTATCTGCCGGAGGTCAACCCCCTTTATCGATTCGGTATCGAAGACGCCGTTTGACATGCCATGATCGGCGAATTCGCAGTTTCAGATGCCAGGGAGGCGACATGGCTCACTCGATCGTTCGCACGCTGCTGGCCTCAGGTGCCGCCACGGCCCTGATCGCCATTCCCACAGCCTGCTCGTTTTCGATCGGAACGTCGCACTCGCACTCGGTGAGCAAGGCCGAGGTCGCCCGGCAGATCACCGCCAAGATGACAGACGCCGCCGGCAACAAGCCCGAATCGGTGACGTGCCCAAGCGATCTCCCGGCAGAGGTCGGGGCCGAGCTGAATTGCGAAATGAAGATCAAGGACCGCACGTTCAACGTCAACGTCACCGTGACCAGTGTCGACGGTAGCGACGTCAAGTTCGACATGGTGGAGACCGTCGACAAGAACCAGGTTGCCAACATCATCAGCGACAAACTGTTCCAGCGGGTGGGCGCCAGGCCCGATTCGGTGACCTGCCCCGACAATCTAAAGGGCGTCGAGGGAGCCAAACTGCGGTGTCGACTGACCGACGGCAGCAAAACGTATGGCATCTCGGTGATTGTCACCAGCGTTGACGCCGGCGATGTCAACTTCGATTTCAAGGTCGATGACCACCCCGAGTAGGCTCACCGTGGAATCGGCTGCCCGGCAGCCAATTTCGCGTACCCGATGTGGATGGTCGCCGGAGCACCATCGGCTTTAGGGTGCTCGGGGCTAGCGGGCCGCCTTCTTGCGTTCGATGTCGGCCAAGGCAGCGGCTAGCTCAGCGCGCTGCGCGGCCGATGCCTCCCAGGACAGCTGGCGGTTCTTGACCACCTTGGCCGGCGCCCCGACCGCGATCGAATAGTCGGGAATTGCGCCGCGGACCACCGCGTGCGAGCCGAGCACGCAGCCCCGTCCGATGGTGGTGCCGCGCAGCACGCTCACCTTCACGCCGATCCAGGTGTCGGGCCCGATCCGCACCGGACTCTTGATGATGCCCTGGTCTTTGATCGGCAGCGTGATGTCGTCCATCCGGTGGTCGAAATCGCAGATATAGCACCAGTCGGCCATTAGCACCGAGTCCCCGATCTCGATGTCGAGATAGGTGTTGATGACGTTGTCCCGGCCCAGCACCACCTTGTCGCCGAACCGCAGCGAGCCCTCGTGGGCACGGATCGTGTTCTTGTCCCCGATGTGCACCCAGCGGCCGATCTCCAGTTGCGCTAGTTCCGGTGTCGCGTGGATCTCCACACCCTTGCCGAGAAACACCATGCCGCGGGTGATGATGTGCGGGTTGGCCAGCTTGAACCTCAACAGCCGCCAGTAGCGCACCAGGTACCACGGAGTGTAGGCGCGGTTGGCAAGCACCCATTTCAGCGATGCCAGCGTGAGGAACTTGGCCTGACGTGGGTCGCGCAGCCGCGATCCTCGCCACCTGCGGTGAAGCGGAGCACCCCACATGGTTGTCATTGGCGCAGAGCTTAGCTTAGCTGTCGGACCTGTTTGGGCGTATCGGCGCATCTGAGAATGCGCATCGGCGCGCGAGGTGACGCCGGTGGCCGCCCCCGCGGGGGCGGTGATCGGCACCCGGCCCCACACCACACCCGATGACGAGCCCAAACTGAGGACGTTCACGACACTTACACCACGTACACGACACGCCCACGGACAACCGGGAACCGCCACCGGCCAAGGACGCGAGGAACCGAATCTCGCCCGCCTTGCCAGAATGTACGTGGTGACCCGAGCCGGGCAACCATTACACAGTTGGCCAGCACTGACCAACTTCATTTGTAGCGGTTACCCTCACCTGTACTCATTCGGCCGGGCCCGCCGATGAGCGACCCACGTAGCGGAAGGATCTGGGAACCTGCGAAAGGATAAGGCGCTTGCGCGACGCCTTCCGGCGGCCGTTGCGGCCGCCGTAATCGCGGTCGAGCTGGGCGGTTGCGGAAGTGCCGACTCGTGGGTAGAAGCGGCCCCCGCACAAGGCTGGCCCGCACAATACGGCGACGCCGCCAACAGCAGCTACACCACGACGAATGGCGCCACCAATCTCACGCTGCGGTGGACGCGTTCGGTCAAAGGAAGCTTGGCTGCCGGACCAGCCCTGAGCGCACGCGGGTACCTCGCGTTAAACGGGCAGACCCCGGCCGGGTGTTCGCTGATGGAGTGGCAGAACGACAACAACGGCCGGCAGCGCTGGTGTGTGCGGCTGGTCCAGGGCGGCGGCTTCGCCGGCCCGTTGTTCGACGGCTTCGACAACCTCTACGTCGGCCAGCCGGGAGCGATAATCTCCTTTCCGCCGACCCAGTGGACGCGCTGGCGCCAGCCCGTGATCGGGATGCCGTCCACCCCGCGGTTTCTGGGGCATGGCCGCCTGCTCGTGAGTACACACCTGGGGCAGCTGCTGGTATTCGATACCCGCCGCGGCATGGTGGTCGGCAGTCCGGTGGACCTGGTGGACGGCATCGATCCCACCGATGCGACACGCGGACTGGCCGACTGCGCGCCAGCCCGGCCGGGCTGCCCGGTCGCGGCCGCCCCTGCGTTCTCGTCGGTCAACGGCACGGTGGTGGTCAGCGTCTGGCAGCCGGGCGAACCGGCCGCGAAGCTGGTCGGGCTGAAATACCACGCTGAGCAACTCGTCCGCGAGTGGACCAGTGACGCTGTCAGCGCGGGCGTGCTGGCCAGCCCAGTGCTCTCCGCCGACGGATCGACGGTCTACGTCAATGGGCGCGACCACCGGCTATGGGCACTCAACGCCGCCGACGGGAAAGCGAAGTGGTCAGCTCCCCTGGGCTTTCTGGCGCAGACGCCGCCCGCACTGACCCCACATGGACTGATCGTGTCCGGCGGGGGCCCCGACACCGCGCTGGCGGCGTTCCGGGATGCCGGTGATCACGCCGAGGGGGCCTGGCGACGCGACGACGTTACTGCGCTGTCGACCGCGAGTCTGGCCGGCACCGGCGTCGGCTATACGGTCATCAGCGGTCCAAACCACGATGGCACGCCCGGTTTGTCGTTGCTGGTCTTCGATCCGGCCAACGGCCACACGGTCAACAGCTATCCGCTACCCGGAGCGACCGGATATCCCGTCGGTGTATCGGTCGGCAACGACCGCCGCGTGGTGACCGCCACCAGCGACGGCCAGGTCTACAGCTTCGCACCTTAGATTGCCAGCGGCGGAATGGCGCTGCGCGGCACCTGGGCTTGGCAAGCGCCGACAAACGACGGCAGCAGCTCACCCTGGGCGAAGTAGAAAATCAGACTGTCGTCGGTGATAGCAAAGTTCTGGTAGTGAGCCGGGTCGAGGCCGGTCGAAGGCAATATCGCGGCACCGAAACCGGTCTGACGTGCCAGCTCGCGCTGAACGATGGGGTAGATGCTGTCCAGTGGCGTGGTGCCGGGCACGAACAACGTGTCGAAGGTGATGGGCTGCGAGGTCGCGAGGTTGTAGTTGAAGGCCTTGTACCAGGTGGACGGATGTGCCCCACCGAGGTCCTGGAAGAATTTGAGCACTACGCTGCGGGTGGCCTGCGGCGGCTGGCCGGAGCTGTGCTGTTCGCTGGTGGCGTCCATTTGGTAGGGCTGGTCTCGCAGCGGGGACCCCTGCGCGACGTTGACGAACCCGTCGCGGTTTTGCGTGATGTAGTCGGTCAGCGCCTGCTGGTCGGGATAGTCGACAGGAAATGTCATATCCAGCATGTACTTAGGGCCCGAGGCGTGCACATGGCAGATCTGGCCGGCCTGCACAGTGCCGCCCAGGCCGGCGCATGACGGCGGCGCACCAGCCGCCGGCCAGCCCACCAGGACCACAGCAACGAGCACTGCGGTCGCTATCAGATAACGCATCGTCTAATCGTCCTCGCAGACCAAAGGCGTTGGCGCAGCTTAGGGGTGACCGCCGCCAGCCTACCCGTGCCGCTACCGGGACGGCCGACACACATAGGCGGTCACATGGCTCAAGGACCCGGCACCAATGCGGGTGATGACCACCGCCAGCGGTCTGCTGCCCCGCAGCCGGAGCCGTCGCCGCAGAGCGTCGGGATCGATCGCAACGCCGCGCACCAGGATTTCGGCTGCCCCGCAATCCAGCGCTGACAGCACCTGACGCAGCCGACGCTCGTCGAAGGCCAGCTGCTCGAGCACCTCGAACCCGCGCAACGCAGGCGGCAGCCGGTCACCGGACAGGTAAGCGATTTGGGGATCGAGCTGCCACAGCCCATGCCGGGCGCCGTAGTTGCGTACCAGGCCGGCACGGACGACGGCGCCGTCGGGGTCGACGATCCATTTCCCGGCGGGCCGCACACCGCAGTCGTCGGGCTCGTCGTCACCGATTTGTTCACCGGAATCGAGGATGCTGGCTCGACGGCGGATACCCGATCCGGCCAACCCGGCCGACCAAAGACATGCTTCTCGAACCCCACCGCGGTATGAGATCACCTCGATCTCGCCCTCGAAACCGAGCCGGCCCACCTCCTCGAAATCTATTCCGGGAGCGCACTTGACGACCACATCACGGCCGCGGTAGCGGTCCAGTAGGGGGCCCAGGCCGGGCTGGTAGTCGGCGAGGTGGAAGCGTCGCCGCCCGTTGCTGCGACGCGCCGGGTCGATGACGACGACCGCGTCGCGGGTCACCGGATGCAGCACATCGGCGCGGCACAGGTCAGCTTCCATTCCCAGGGCGGCCAGGTTGTGGCGCGCCATGGCCAGCCGCACCGGGTCGATATCGCTGCCGACCGCCCGGACAGCTAGCTCGCGCAGCGCGGCCAGCTCGGTGCCGATGGAGCAGGTCGCGTCGTGCACTACCCGACCGGCCAGTCGCCTGGCCCGGTGCCGGGCCACGGGTGCTGCGGTAGCCTGCTGCAGCGCCTCATCGGTGAATAGCCATTGCGACACCCCAACGTTCGGACACAGCTCGCCCAGTTTGCCGGCGGCGCGGCGGCGCAGCAGCGTGGTCTCCACCAGCCACGGCGCCCGATCGCCAAACCGGGCGCGCACCGCGGCGGTGTCGGCAATGCGAGTGGCAGCGGTCAGCTCGAGCTCTGCGACCGCGGCCAGCGCAACCGCACCCGATTCTGACCGCAGATAGCTGACGTCGGCGGTGGTGAACGTGAGACCAGTGAAGCCGCTGGTCAGGACGGCTTAACCCCGGTAATCATCACGTTGTAGAACCAGCCCTTCGGCACCACATGCCGCCAGACGTTGGCGTCCACCCAGCCCAGAGTCTTCCAGCTGGTGAAGGCGAAGCGCGCCCAACCCCAGCCCAGCCGCCCTGGCGGCACCGTGCACTCAAACGTGCGCAACGGCCAACCCAGCATCGCCGCGGTGAACTCCTCGGTGGCGGTTTGGACCTCGACTGCACCCGCGTTGTGCGCGATCCGCTGCAGGTCCTGGGGCGTGAATGTGTGCAGGTCGACCAGGGCCTCCAGCGCCGCGGCGCGCGAGGACTCATCGAGCTCGCCTTGTGGTCGGCGCCAGCCTCTCAGGCCGGGCAGCTTGGTAGCGTTGGTGACGACACGCCAGGTCAGCGTGGACAGTGTGCGAGCGTAGCCGTCGCCGACGGTGGTCGGCTCGCCGGCGAACACGAAGCGCCCGCCCGGCTTGAGTACCCGAACCACCTCCCGCAACGACAGCTCGACGTCGGGAATGTGGTGCAGCACCGCATGCCCGACCACGAGGTCGAAAGCGTCGTCGTCGTACGGGATGCCCTCGGCGTCGGCGACCCGGCCGTCGATGTCTAGCCCCAGCGCTTGCCCATTGCGGGTGGCGACCTTGACCATGCCGGGTGAGAGGTCGGTGACCGATCCACGCCGGGCAACGCCAGCCTGGATCAAGTTGAGCAGGAAGAATCCGGTTCCACAGCCCAGTTCCAGTGCGCGGTCGTAGGGCAGCTGCGCGATGACCTCATCAGGCACGATCGCGTCGAACCGGCCGCGGGCGTAGTCGACGCAACGCTGGTCATAAGAGATCGACCACTTCTCGTCGTAGTTCTCGGCTTCCCAGTCGTGGTAGAGCACCTGGGCGAGCTTGCTGTCGTGCCGAGCTGCGGCCACCTGCTCGGCCGTGGCATGTGGATTGGGAGTGGCGTCGGCGGGGATGTTTGAACTCCTCGTCATATAGGCGAGCCTAACGGCCGCCCCGGTCACCCTTGCTGCCACCACCTTGACCAGCGGCGAACACCTCGACATAGCGCCGACGCTCAGCGGCGATCCGCTCGGCCGGCGCCAGCTCGTAGACGTCGCTGATCCCGGCTTTGGCCGCGGCCAGCGCGTGCGGCGGGCCGTCAAGAAAGCGCCTCGCCCAGGCCGCCGCGGCGTCGTAAACGTCGTCGGGGGCCACCATGTCGTCGATCAGGCCCAGCGCCAAGGCCTCCTCGGCGTCGAAGAAGCGCCCGCTGAACACCAGCTCCTTGGCTCTGCTCGGACCGGCCGCACGGGTCAGCCGGGCCATTCCGTCGCCGCTGGGGATCAGGCCGGCCAGGATCTCGGTCGCGCCGAATTTCACGTTGTCACCGCTGACTCGCCAATCGGCGGCTAGGGCCAGCGTAAGGCCGGCACCCAACGCGTATCCGGTGATGGCGGCCACGGTCGGCTTGGGGATCGCCGCAACGGCGTCGACGGCCTGCTGCCGAATCCGGGCGGCGGTGTCGGCCTCCTGCGCGCTCAATGTCCGCAGTTCGGGCATGTCGTCGCCGGCGGAGAAGATTTCGTGGCCGCCATACAGGATCACTGCGGCCACGTCGTCGCGTCGCCCCAGCTCGTTGGCCGCGGCGACCACTTCCCGGTAGACCTGGCGGGTCATCGCGTTGGTAGGCGGTCGCGATAGGAGCAACATGGCCAGGCCGGCATCCTGGGAGCCGTCACTGACCACGACGTTGACGAACTCGGGCACCGTTGGCGTCACAGCGGCCACCCGGTCGATCCGCCCGATCTCCGGGCCTGGTTATAGCGGTCGGAATCGAAGAACTCGATCTCCCAGTTGTCGCCGTTGCGGGCCAGCTGTGGCTGCACCGGGACGATTTGGCGTTCGACGGCCAGCACGTCGGCAACGGTATGACCGGCCAGCGAGTCCAGTTGCGTCCAGGTCGGCGGCAGCAAGAAGTTGCGGCCGGCGGCGAAGTCGGCGATAGCGTCGGCTGGCAACACCCAACCAGCCCGGTCGGATTCGGTGTTCTCGCCGTCGGCGCGCTGACCTTCAGGTAGGGCACCCACAAAGAAGTAGGTGTCGTAGCGCCGGGTCAGTTCGGCCTCCGGGGTGACCCAGTTGGCCCAGGGCCGTAGCAGGTCGGATCGCAGCACCAGCTTTTCCCGCTGCAGGAAGTCCGCGAAGGACAGCGTCCGGTCGGCCAGTGCGCGACGCGCGTCGCCGTACACCGAGGCATCCGAGACGATGCTGTTCGGTGCCGAATGGTCCTGATCGACCGGCCCGGCGAATAGCACCCCCGACTCCTCGAACGTCTCGCGGGCCGCCGCGCAGACCAAGGCTTCGGCGAGATCAGGCTCGATGCCGAACCGCTGCGCCCACCACTGCGGCGGCGGACCGGCCCATGCCCCCAGCCGGCCCAAGTCGGCGTCGCGGTCGCGGTCGTCGACTCCCCCGCCGGGAAACACCATTACCCCGGCGGCGAAATCCATCGCAGCGTGCCGCCGCATCAAGAAGACGGCCAGACCGGACGCTGATCCGGCGTCCGGGTCGCGGACCAACATCACGGTCGCCGCCGGCCTCGGTGTAGGCGGGGGTACCAGTGGCTCGCGAGGTGAATTCATGACTGTCTCCGATGGGCTGCTCGGCTGCGACGCCGTCGGGCGAAATATCGCCCGTCGGCCACCTCCAGCGTGATCTCCTGGCCAAACGCGGTGGACAGGTTCTCGGCGGTCAGCGCGTCGGGAAGCAAGCCCGCGGCAACCACCCGGGCCTCCGACAGCAGCAGGCAATGGCTGAAGCCGGGCGGAATCTCCTCGACGTGGTGGGTGACCAGAACCAGCGCGGGCGCGTCAGGGTCGGCTGCCAGGTCGGCCAGCCGGGCGACCAATTCCTCTCGGCCACCTAAGTCCAGGCCGGCGGCGGGTTCGTCGAGCAGCAGCAGCTCTGGATCTGTCATCAAAGCCCGCGCAATCAGCACTCGCTTGCGCTCGCCCTCCGACAGTGTTCCGTATGTGCGGTTGGCCAAATGCTCAGCGCCCAGGCTCTCCAGCATGTCGATCGCGCGGTGGTAGTCGACGGCCTCGTAGCGCTCGCGCCACCGGCCCAACACTGCATAGCCGGCGGAGACGACAAGATCGCGGACGCGTTCGTCGCCGGGCACCCGCTCCGCCAGCGCCGAGGAACTGAGCCCGACCCGAGCACGCAGTTCCGAGACGTCAACCCGGCCTAGCCGCTCACCGAGCACAAAGGCCACCCCCGACGACGGATGCTCAGCCGCGGCGGCAATGCGCAGCAATGACGTCTTGCCGGCCCCGTTGGGGCCGACGATCACCCAGCGTTCGTCGAGTTCGACCGCCCAATCCAGCGGGCCGACCAGCGTGCGCCCATTACGGCGCAGGGACACGTTTCGGAAGTCGATCAGCAGGTCGGGGTCAGCCGCATCAGGGCCGCCGTTGTCGAGCACCCGACTATCGTGCCGCATGCTCCGCGAGCAACCTAGTCGGCCGGGATTTCGACGCGACGCACCCCACAGTCGCCGGCGTCGGCGGCCTCGATCTCACCGCGAGTCACGCCCAACAAGAACAACACCGTGTCCAGGTACGGATGGCTCAACGACGCATCGGCGACCTCACGCAACGCCGGCTTGGCGTTGAATGCTATTCCCAGCCCGGCCGCGCCCAGCATGTCGATATCGTTGGCGCCGTCGCCGACCGCGACGGTCTGCTCCATCGGCACCCCATACTGGCTCGCGAAGTCCCGAAGCGCCTTGGCCTTGCCGGGCCGGTCAACAATCGGCCCCACGACCCGGCCGGTAAGAATGCCATCGACGATTTCCAGCTCGTTGGACGCAACGAAATCCAACATCAACTCGCGTGCGAGCGGCTCGATGATCCGCCGAAAGCCGCCGGAAACCACACCGCAGCGAAAACCCAGACGCCGCAAGGTCCGGATCGTGGTCCGAGCACCGGGCATCAGTTCGAGCTGCTCGGCGACGTCGTCTATCACCGTCGCGGGCAGCCCCGCCAAGGTGGCAACACGACGCTGCAGCGACTCGGCGAAGTCCAGCTCACCACGCATCGCGGCCTCGGTGATCGCGGCGACCTGTCCCTGGGCACCCGCACGGGCTGCCAGCATCTCGATGACCTCGCCTTGGACCAGAGTGGAGTCGACGTCGAAGACGATCAGGCGTTTGGTGCGCCAAGCCAAGCCGTAGTCCTCGACGGCCACATCGACATGCTCTTCGGCGGCCACCTTGGTCAGGGCGATCTGCAGCGGACCCACGCATCCAGGCGGCACCGAGACCCGCAACTCCAGGCCGGTGACCGGGTAGTCGGAAATGCCGCGGATGAAGTCGATGTTGACGCCGAGTGCGGCCACTCCCCTGGCCACCGCGCTGAACGCTCCGGCGGTAATCGGGCGTCCCAGCACGAAAATGGTGTGGGTGGACGGTTGCCGAATGATTGGCAGATCGTCGCTGCGCTCGATGGCGACGTCTAGACCCACCCCGTGGATGGCGGCCGCGACGTCGTCGCGCAGCGCGGTACCGTCGGCAACGTCCAGCGGGCACGACACCAGCACACCCAGCGTGAGCCGGCCCCGGATCACCACTTGTTCGACGTTGAGCAGCTCGACTCCGTGCTGCGCGAGCACCTCGAAGAGCGCGGATGTCACGCCTGGCTGATCCATGCCGGTGACCGTGATCAGCACCGACACCTTGGCTGGCATGCTCACCTTCAGATGGGGCCCAACCGGTACGGCCCCATCAGCTCGAAGTCACCATGGCGGGCTCGTCATGATGACGCCCGACGTGGGCCTCGGCGCGAAGGCGTTCCACCATATGCGGGTAGTGCAGTTCGAACGCGGGACGCTCGGAGCGGATGCGAGGCAGCTCGGTGAAGTTGTGCCGCGGCGGCGGACAACTTGTCGCCCACTCCAGCGAATTCCCGTACCCCCACGGGTCGTCGACGGTGACCACCTCGCCGTAGCGCCAGCTCTTGAAGACGTTCCACACGAACGGGAACATCGACGCACCCAGGATGAAGGCCCCGATCGTCGAGACGACGTTGAGACCCTGGAAGCCGTCGGTGGGTAGGTAGTCGGCGTAGCGACGCGGCATACCCTCGTCGCCCAACCAGTGCTGCACCAGGAACGTGGTGTGAAAACCGATGAACGTCAACCAGAAGTGCAGTTTGCCCAACCGCTCGTCGAGCAGCCGGCCGGTCATCTTGGGGAACCAGAAATAGATGCCGGCGAAGGTGGCGAACACGATCGTGCCGAACAGCACGTAGTGAAAGTGTGCAACCACGAAATAGCTATCGGTGACGTGGAAGTCCAGCGGCGGGCTGGCCAGCAGCACACCGGTGAGTCCGCCCAGCAAGAAGGTGACCATGAAGCCCACCGAAAACAACATCGGGGTTTCAAAGGTCAATTGCCCCTTCCACATGGTGCCGATCCAGTTGAAAAACTTGATCCCGGTCGGCACCGCGATCAGATACGTCATGAAAGAGAAGAAGGGAAGCAGGACGGCTCCGGTCGCGAACATGTGGTGCGCCCATACCGCGACCGACAACGCGGCGATCGACAGCGTCGCATAAACCAGCGTGGTGTAACCGAAGATCGGCTTGCGGGAAAACACCGGGAAGATCTCCGAGACGATCCCGAAAAACGGCAGCGCGATGATGTAGACCTCGGGGTGGCCGAAGAACCAAAACAGGTGCTGCCACAGCAGGACTCCGCCATTGGCGGCGTCATAGATGTGAGCTCCCAGATGCCGGTCGGCGGCCAGCCCGAACAATGCCGCCGTGAGCAGCGGGAACGCAATCAATATCAGGATGGACGTCACCATGATGTTCCAGGTGAAGATCGGCATCCGGAACATCGTCATCCCGGGTGCGCGCATGCACACCACGGTGGTGATCATGTTGACCGCGCCCAGGATCGTGCCCAGACCCGCAACGATCAAACCCATGATCCACAGGTCGCCCCCGGCGCCGGGCGAGTGAATGGCGTCGGTCAGCGGCGTGTAGGCGGTCCACCCGAAGTCCGCGGCCCCGCCCGGAGTGATGAAGCCGGCTGCCCCGATGGTGGCGCCAAATACGAACAGCCAGAACGAAAAGGCGTTCAGCCGGGGGAAGGCCACGTCGGGTGCGCCGATCTGCAGCGGCAGCACCAGGTTGGCGAAACCAAACACAATCGGCGTGGCATAGAACAGCAGCATGATCGTGCCGTGCATGGTGA
Source organism: Mycobacterium tuberculosis H37Rv (assembly GCF_000195955.2). Lineage (GTDB taxonomy): Bacteria > Actinomycetota > Actinomycetes > Mycobacteriales > Mycobacteriaceae > Mycobacterium > Mycobacterium tuberculosis. The sequence goes on from NC_000962.3 coordinate 3,404,675, forward strand.
ACAACTGGTTGAACTGCTCATTCGACAAGAACTGCAGACCGGGTGCGGCCAGCTCGGTCCGCATCAACAACGCCAGCAGGCCACCGATGAAGAAAAAGCTTATGCACGCGACGCAGTACATGATGCCGATCATCTTGTGATCGGTGGTGGTGATCAGCTTGTAGACCAGGCTCCCCTTGGGACCGGTGCGGGCCGGGTAAGGACGAATGGCTTCGAGTTCTCCCAGCGGGGGCGCTTCGGCTGTCAACGCACTCCTCCAAACATCCAGCCCGGACCGGGCCAAAACCCAGTATTGAGAGGCATCTTAGCCCTCGATCAGGCTGGCGGCAGGCCTGGTCCTACAAACCGTCGTAAATGCCAGACTCCGCCGGCGGGCCGTTGCAGACCAACGCTTTCCGCCCGCGCGAATCGGGGTCGACGGCTGGCCGAGTGCTACCGTCGAACGCGTGCTGTCCGGCGGGATGCGATCCACTGTTGCTGTCGCCGTAGCGGCAGCCGTGATCGCAGCGTCCAGTGGTTGCGGCTCCGATCAACCGGCCCATAAGGCGTCACAATCGATGATCACGCCCACCACCCAGATCGCCGGCGCCGGGGTGCTGGGAAACGACAGAAAGCCGGATGAGTCGTGCGCGCGTGCGGCGGCCGCGGCCGATCCGGGGCCACCGACCCGACCAGCGCACAATGCGGCGGGAGTCAGCCCGGAGATGGTGCAGGTGCCGGCGGAGGCGCAGCGCATCGTGGTGCTCTCCGGTGACCAGCTCGACGCGCTGTGCGCGCTGGGCCTGCAATCGCGGATCGTCGCCGCCGCGTTGCCGAACAGCTCCTCAAGTCAACCTTCCTATCTGGGCACGACCGTGCATGATCTGCCCGGTGTCGGTACTCGCAGCGCCCCCGACCTGCGCGCCATTGCGGCGGCTCACCCGGATCTGATCCTGGGTTCGCAGGGTTTGACGCCGCAGTTGTATCCGCAGCTGGCGGCGATCGCCCCGACGGTGTTTACCGCGGCACCGGGCGCGGACTGGGAAAATAACCTGCGTGGTGTCGGTGCCGCCACGGCCCGTATCGCCGCGGTGGACGCGCTGATCACCGGGTTCGCCGAACACGCCACCCAGGTCGGGACCAAGCATGACGCGACCCACTTCCAAGCGTCGATCGTGCAGCTGACCGCCAACACCATGCGGGTATACGGCGCCAACAACTTCCCGGCCAGCGTGCTGAGCGCGGTCGGCGTCGACCGACCGCCGTCTCAACGGTTCACCGACAAGGCCTACATCGAGATCGGCACCACGGCCGCCGACCTGGCGAAATCACCGGACTTCTCGGCGGCCGACGCCGATATCGTCTACCTGTCGTGCGCGTCGGAAGCAGCCGCGGAACGCGCGGCCGTCATCCTGGATAGCGACCCATGGCGCAAGCTGTCCGCCAACCGTGACAACCGGGTCTTCGTCGTCAACGACCAGGTATGGCAGACCGGCGAGGGTATGGTCGCTGCCCGCGGCATTGTCGATGATCTGCGCTGGGTCGACGCGCCGATCAACTAGTGAGGCGCAGCGCTAGGCTTTGGGATACCCACAGCTAAAAAGTTAATCAAAGAAACGAAGAGGGTTGCCATGAGCACTGTTGCCGCCTACGCCGCCATGTCGGCGACCGAACCCCTGACCAAGACCACGATCACCCGTCGCGACCCGGGCCCGCACGACGTGGCGATCGACATCAAGTTCGCCGGAATCTGTCACTCGGACATCCATACCGTCAAAGCCGAGTGGGGCCAACCGAATTACCCTGTGGTCCCTGGCCACGAGATCGCCGGCGTGGTGACCGCCGTGGGCTCGGAGGTGACCAAGTACCGGCAGGGCGACCGCGTTGGGGTTGGCTGTTTCGTGGACTCGTGCCGCGAGTGCAACAGTTGCACGCGCGGCATCGAACAGTACTGCAAGCCGGGCGCAAACTTCACCTACAACTCGATCGGCAAAGACGGCCAGCCAACCCAGGGCGGCTACAGCGAAGCGATCGTCGTCGACGAAAACTACGTGTTGCGCATACCCGACGTGCTGCCCCTGGATGTGGCGGCGCCGCTGTTGTGCGCGGGCATCACGCTGTACTCGCCACTGCGCCACTGGAATGCCGGGGCGAACACGCGGGTGGCGATCATCGGCCTAGGCGGACTGGGTCACATGGGCGTCAAGCTGGGCGCCGCGATGGGCGCCGACGTGACGGTGCTGTCCCAATCGCTGAAGAAAATGGAGGACGGTCTGCGCTTGGGGGCCAAGAGCTACTACGCGACCGCCGACCCGGACACCTTCCGCAAGCTGCGCGGCGGCTTCGACCTGATCCTGAACACCGTCTCGGCTAACTTGGACCTCGGCCAGTACCTGAACCTGCTGGACGTCGACGGCACACTCGTGGAACTGGGTATCCCCGAGCACCCCATGGCCGTGCCGGCGTTCGCGCTAGCGCTCATGCGACGCAGCCTGGCCGGGTCCAACATCGGCGGGATCGCCGAGACCCAGGAGATGCTCAATTTCTGTGCCGAGCACGGCGTGACACCCGAAATCGAGCTGATTGAACCGGACTACATCAACGACGCCTACGAGCGCGTGCTGGCCAGCGACGTGCGCTACCGCTTCGTCATCGACATCTCAGCCCTGTGAGGCCGGTGCGCGATCACTTCCGGATTCGGACTCGCCGACGTCGACGCCGGCCAGCGGCCATCCGGCGGCGGCCAGGATGCCTGCCACCCGTTGGATGTTTTCCGGTCCGGCGTCGTGATGGGTCACCTCGGAGATGAACTCGGCGATCTCGTCGCGGTCGATCACACGGTCCGCCACGGCGGGCGACCCGTTCTCGGTGAAGTGGCGCACCACCTCCCCGATCTGCTCCTCGGTCAGCGGGGTGCTGCGCAATAGCGACAGCAGCGCCACCCGGTCCGGCCCGGGGACGCCCTCGGGGTAGCCAACCTGAAGCCAGCGCAGCACCGAACGGAAGAAATGCGGGTGCGAGAACGTTTTCGTCACCCCACCAGTCTCAAGGTTTCGACATCACTCGCGCCAGTGTGGTGCGGCGCGATTCAGACAATTCACGAGGCGTTCACCACGATCGCGAGCCCATGGACCCATGAGCCCGTGACATTCTGCAGCGTCGTCTAGCGGGACGGCAACGACGAACTGGGTTTTCACCCCGCTCGATTTTTCACCCCGCTCGATTAGGTGGCGTTTGGCAAGCTGGCTCGCGCGCTGCGGGGCAAGGCCATCTGGCGTTGCGCTGTCACGCGCTGGAGTGCCCTCGTGAGAAATGACCGGCCCCGGGCAGCGGACGTCGACGGTGTCAGGCCGGCCAGTCGCCGCGGGTCAAAGAGCTTGGCGTGACGCTCCACCGGTAGCTATCGGATTCCAGAAGCTTGGGCAGCCAATTGTCCCAGGTGCCAGTCGCGCCGCCAGCGGTATGCACCGCGGTACGCGCGGCAACAAACGCCTTGTGACGAGCGCGTCCGAGCGGTCATCGGCCTCCACCGTCATGCACAGCTCCTTCTCCAGGTCTACGCCGACGTCGCGGTCCACATTGGTGAGCTTGGCGAATGCCTCGGCAACCTCGTCGAAATGCGCCTCCGCGTCCGCATCGAACGGTCCGCCCATGTCAAAGATCAACTCGACGTAGTAGCTAGTTACCGCATCAGGTCAGTGTTTGCTGGCCTCGGAGTCCGGCCGAACAATGGCCCATTTTCCCGCGACTCTAGAAGTCCCAGTCATCGTCCTCGGTGACGACCGCCTTGCCGATCACATAGCTCGACCCGGATCCGGAGAAGAAGTCATGGTTCTCGTCGGCGTTGGGTGACAGCGCCGACAGGATGGCCGGGTTCACGTCGGTCTCATCGCGGGGGAACAGCGCCTCATAGCCGAGGTTCATCAGCGCCTTGTTGGCGTTGTAGCGCAAGAACTTCTTGACGTCCTCGGTTAGCCCGACCTCGTCGTAGAGGTCCTGGGTGTATTCCACCTCGTTGTCGTAGAGCTCGAACAGTAGCTCGTAGGTGTAGTCCTTGAGCTCGGCGCGCGTGACGTCGTCAACCAACGCCAGACCACGCTGGAACTTATAGCCGATGTAGTAACCGTGCACGGCCTCGTCGCGGATGATCAGCCGGATCATGTCGGCGGTGTTGGTCAACTTGGCCCGACTCGACCAGTACATCGGCAGGTAGAACCCAGAGTAGAACAGGAAGCTCTCCAGCAGGGTGGAGGCCACCTTGCGCTTGAGCGGCTCGTCGCCGCGGTAGTACTGCAGCACGATCTCGGCCTTGCGCTGCAGATTGCGATTTTCCTCCGACCAGCGGAAGGCGTCGTCGATCTCGGCGGTGGAACACAGCGTGGAGAAGATCTGGCTGTAGCTCTTGGCGTGCACCGACTCCATAAACGCGATGTTGGTCAACACCGCCTCCTCATGCGGAGTCAGCGCGTCGGGAATCAGGCTGACCGCACCAACGGTGCCCTGGATGGTGTCCAGCATGGTCAGGCCGGTGAAGACCCGCATGGTTAGTTGCTTCTCGCCGGCGGTCAGGGTGCCCCACGACGGGATGTCATTGGACACCGGCACCTTCTCGGGCAGCCAGAAGTTTCCGGTCAGCCGATCCCAGACCTCGGCGTCCTTCTCATCTTGCAGTCGGTTCCAGTTGATCGCTGAGACTCGATCAATTAGCTTTGCGTTTCCAGTCACCAGAACCCCACTTCACCAGGACAACAAGCTGCCTTGCTAGGCCTCAAACACTACCCCTGGGGTCCGACAAGGTACTGCAACACAAGAAGTTGTGTTTGCGTGTCGCGAATCCGCTCGCCTGTTTCGCCGGCTAGTTCGCCGCAGCGACCGTCGCGCGGTCGCTCGACAAACCGTTGCCGATCCCGAAGAACCGGTACTCGGCGGGGTTGACCGAGCGGGTGGTCAGCCAGTATTGCCAGGTGTAGCCGCACCAGAGCACGGTGTTCTTGCCGTGCTCGTCGAGATACCAGCTGCGGCAGCCGCCACTGTTCCACACCGACCCAGCCAGCCTGCGCTGCAGCTCCTGGTTGAACCGGTCTTGCGCCTCGCGGGTGGGGGCCAGCGCTTGCACGCCCATCCGGTCGCATTTCGCGATCGCATCGGCCACGTAATGGATCTGCGATTCGATCATGAACACCACGGAGTTGTGTCCCAGCCCAGTGTTCGGCCCCAGCAGGAAGAACAGGTTGGGCATGTTGGCGACGGTGATCCCGCGGTGTGCACCGATGCCCTCACGGTTCCAGCGGTCGACCAGGTCCTCGCCGTGACGCCCCTTGATCTGCACATAGGTATAGGAGTCGGTGACGTGGAAGCCGGTGGCGTACACGATCACATCGGCTTCCCGGAAGACCTCACGGCCAGTGCCGTCGGCGGTGACGATCCCGTCGTGCGTGATCCGGTCGATGCGGTCGGTGATCAGTTCGGTCTTCGGGTCCGCCACCGCGGGGTAATAGGTAGAGGAGTTCAGGATCCGTTTGCAGCCGATGCGATACCGCGGCGTCAGCTTGCGCCGCAGCTCGCGATCCTTCACCGATCGACGAATATTGTATTTGGCATAGGCCTCGATGATCTTCAACGTGTTGGGCCGCTTGGTCATGCCGTAGGCCAGCGCCTCCTGGGCCCAGTAGATGCCGAGGCGCAACAGTGCCCGTAGCCCGGGGACGGTTCGCAACGCCCGGCGCAGCGACACCGGCAGCTCTTCGTTGGTGCGCGGGACCACCCACGGCGGGGTGCGCTGATAGAGCTGAAGTTCGGCGACCTGGCCGACGATCTCGGGCACGATCTGGATCGCGCTGGCACCGGTCCCGACGATCGCCACCCGCTTGCCGGTCAGGTCGATACTGTGGTCCCACTGGGCGGAATGGAAAGCGGGGCCGGCGAATTCGTCGCGACCTGCGATCTCGGGGAAGGACGGGATGTGCAACGCACCGGCCCCGGAGATCAGGAACTGCGCGACGTATTCACGCCCGTCGGCGGTGAACACGTGCCAGCGGCATTCGTCGTCGTCCCAGTAGCCGCGATCGACGAGCGAATTGAACTCGATGTAGCGGCGCAGGCCGTACTTGTCGGTGACCCCTTTGAGGTAGCCCAAGATTTCGTCCCAGTAGGAAAACAGGTGTTTCCAGTCCGCCTTGGGCTCGAACGAGAAGGAGTACAGGTGCGACGGGATGTCGCACGCGCAGCCGGGGTAGGTGTTGTCGCGCCAGGTGCCGCCGACGTCGTCGGCTTTCTCCAATATGACGAAGTCCACTCCTTGCTTTTGCAGTGCGATGGCCATGCCCAAACCGGAGAATCCGGTTCCGATGATGACGGCGCGGGTACGTACCGGCGGCTGGTTGGCCGGGCTTGGCGTGGACGGCTTGGCAGCCGTATCGGCAATGCTCACAATGGATCGGTCTTCCTGTTCAGCGGCGAGTTTGGCGCTTCAGTCACCCTCGCCGGCGCAAATACCCAGTACCCAGGGTATCGGATATGACGAGTGTTGTTGATTGCCGCAGCGATGTCAACGGCCGCCGCGCTCAACGCACGGCGGGATTGTTGGGTACCGCGTCGTGGATCGGTTGGTCAGGGTCGACCGCGATGCCCAGCGCTTCGGCGGTGCCGACGATCACGCCCATCATGATGGTGGTCAGATGCGCCACGAACTGCTCACGCGGCATGCGGCGCGGGCTGTCGGGTTCGGGGCCCAACCACCACTCGGTTGCCGATGCGGCCGATCCGAACGCCGCGAATGCGGCGAGTTCGAGCGCGGCTCGATTCAGCTCCATCTCGCGCAGCTCGTTGTTGAACATCTCGGCCATGGCCAGCGTGATCTCCCGGCCTTCGTTGAGGGTGCGTACCGTCGCCTCGGACTGCTTTGCCGAGCGGCCCTGAATGAACACCCGCAGCACGTTGGGGTGCTGGTCGACGAGGTTGACGTACTCCTCGACGCTGCGCCGGATAACTTCGCGGGCAGAGTCGGTGGCTAAGTCGAGCGACGGGAAGATCGCCGCCCACAGCATGTCACGCAGTCGCATCCCGATAGCCTCGAGCAAATCGGACTTGTCGGTGAAATGCCGATAGATCTTGGGCTTGGCGGTGCCGGCCTCTTCGGCGATTTGGCGCACACTCAGCTCGGGGCCCAGCCGGTCGATAGCGCGGAACGCCGCGTCGACGATTTCGTTGCGCACCTTCTTGCGGTGCTCACGCCACCGTTCACTGCGGGCGTCGACTTTCACCCCCGGCTTTGCACTGGGGTGGGGTCGGGGGATTCTGACCACATCAAGCACCTTACCGCGTTGCAAGCGCTGACCTGGGCAGACTGGCCACGCCAGGCTTGGTTGAATGTGAGGTTCACGACGCGACACGCCGCGAAGCCGTCGCCACTTTCACTCTGGCGCGCCGGTGCTACAGCATGCAGGACACGCAACCCTCGACCTCGGTGCCCTCCAACGCCATCTGCCGCAGCCGGATGTAGTACAGCGTCTTGATCCCCTTGCGCCAGGCGTAAATCTGCGCCTTGTTCACGTCGCGGGTGGTGGCGGTGTCTTTGAAGAACAACGTCAGCGAAAGCCCTTGATCCACATGCTGGGTGGCCGCCGCGTAGGTGTCGATGATCTTCTCGTAACCGATCTCGTAGGCGTCTTCGTAGTACTCCAGGTTGTCGTTGGTCATATACGGCGCCGGGTAGTAGACCCGCCCGATCTTGCCTTCCTTGCGGATCTCGACCTTCGACACGATCGGGTGAATCGACGACGTCGAATGGTTGATGTAGGAAATCGACCCGGTCGGCGGCACCGCCTGCAGGTTCTGGTTGTAGATGCCGTGCGCTTGCACCGACTCCTTGAGCCGACGCCAGTCGTCCTGCGTTGGGATGCGGATGCCGGCGTCGGCGAACAGCTGGCGTACCTTCTGGGTCTTCGGCTCCCAAATCTGGTCGGTGTACTTGTCGAAGAATTCCCCGGACGCGTACTTGGACCGCTCGAAACCCTTGAAGTGCGTGCCGCGTTCGATCGCGATGCGGTTGGATGCCCGCAACGCGTGATACAGCACCGTATAGAAGTAGATGTTGGTGAAGTCGATGCCTTCGTCGGATCCGTAGAAGATGCGTTCCCGGGCCAGGTAGCCGTGCAGGTTCATCTGTCCTAGCCCGATCGCGTGGGAGTCGTTGTTGCCCTGCTCGATTGAGGGCACCGACTTGATATGGGTTTGGTCGCTCACCGCGGTCAACGCGCGGATCGCCACCTCGATCGTCTGCGCGAAGTCCGGCGAGTCCATCGTCTTGGCGATGTTCAGCGACCCCAGGTTGCACGAAATGTCTTTGCCCACTTTGGCATACGACAAGTCCTCGTTGAACAATGACGGCGTAGACACTTGCAGGATCTCCGAGCACAGGTTGCTGTGCGTGATCTTGCCATCAATTGGATTAGCGCGATTGACGGTGTCTTCGAACATGATATAGGGGTAGCCGGACTCGAACTGCAGCTCGGCCAGCGTCTGGAAGAACTCCCGTGCCTTGATCTTGGTCTTGCGGATGCGCGCGTCATCGACCATTTCGTAGTACTTCTCGGTGACCGAGATGTCAGCGAACGGCACACCGTAGACCCGCTCGACATCGTAGGGCGAGAACAGGTACATGTCATCGTTGCGCTTGGCCAACTCGAAGGTGATGTCGGGGATCACCACCCCCAGACTCAGCGTCTTGATCCGGATCTTCTCGTCGGCGTTCTCACGCTTGGTGTCCAGGAATCGGTAGATGTCGGGGTGATGGGCGTGCAGGTACACCGCGCCGGCACCTTGACGAGCGCCCAGCTGGTTGGCGTAGGAGAACGCATCCTCCAGCAACTTCATGATGGGGATGACGCCCGAGGACTGGTTCTCGATGTTCTTGATCGGCGCGCCGTGCTCGCGAATGTTGGTCAGCAGCAACGCCACTCCCCCGCCACGCTTGGATAGCTGCAGCGCGGAGTTGATCGACCGTCCGATCGACTCCATGTTGTCTTCGACGCGAAGCAAAAAACAGCTCACGGGCTCCCCGCGCTGCTTCTTGCCAGAATTCAAAAACGTCGGTGTGGCGGGCTGGAAGCGGCCGTCGATGATCTCGTCGACCAGCAGCTCGGCAAGTGCGGTATCGCCGGCGGCCAACGTTAGCGCCACCATGACCACGCGGTCCTCGAAGCGCTCCAGATAGCGCTTCCCGTCAAAGGTTTTCAGCGTGTAGGAGGTGTAGTACTTGAACGCACCCAAAAACGTCGGAAACCGGAACTTTTTGGCGTAGGCGCGGTCTAGCAGCGTCTTGACGAAGTTGCGCGAGTACTGGTCGAGAACCTCACGCTCGTAGTAATTCTCGCGGATCAGGTAGTCGAGCTTCTCGTCCTGATTATGGAAGAAGACCGTGTTCTGATTGACATGCTGCAAAAAGTACTGGTGGGCTGCTTCCCGATCCTTGTCGAACTGGATCTTGCCGTCCGCGTCGTACAGGTTCAGCATCGCGTTCAGCGCGTGATAGTCCGTTTCGCCCGGCCCCCCAGAGTAAGAGGCGTGCGCGCCGGAGGCTACAGGCTCTGCAATGACGGTTGGTGGCACGTCTGTTCCTTCCAGAATTCAGCGAGACCGGTGCGGACGGCGGCGACGTCGTCCTCGGTGCCCATCAGTTCGAAGCGGTATAGGTAGGGAACGCTACATTTTCGGGAGACGACGTCGCCGGCGTAGCAGAACTCGGCACCGAAGTTGGTATTGCCGGCAGCGATGACCCCGCGCAGCTGCGCTCGATTGTGGTCGTTGTTCAAGAAGGCAATGACCTGTTTGGGGACGTATCCGCCGGCATCGAGACCCGGGTTGGCCCGGCCGCCACCGTAGGTGGGCAGTATCAGCACGTACGGCTCGTCGACCTCGATCCGGCCATGCAGCGGTATCCGCGTGGCGGGAATACCCAGTTTCTGCACAAAGCGGTGGGTGTTCTCCGACACGCTGGAGAAATAGACCAGGCTGCGCCCCGCGATATCCATGGCACCGCAATCTTCCTTATCTATGTCTGCCGCGCTAGGCGGTCAGCGCTGCCCCGGCGAGCGCCTTGATGCGATCGGGGCGGAAACCCGACCAGTGGTCGTTTCCGGCGACCACGACGGGTGCTTGTAGGTAACCCAGCGCCATCACGTAGTCCCGCGCTTCGGAATCCAGGCTGATATCAACCTTCTGGTAGGCGATGCCCTGCTTGTCCAGCGCCTTGGAGGTGGCACTGCACTGTACGCACGCGGGCTTAGTGTAAACGGTCACGGTCATGGGCGTACCGCTCCTTTGCGGAAATCGGGAATCTGACAGGATCTGGCAACGACTCAAGTAGTGCATCTTCGATATGTTGAGCGGCCCGACAAGGCTCCAGATTCCCGTCATAGCGCGACCACGTCCGTCGACCTGGCGATGCCGATGCCGGGAAGTTCATCGCGCCCCGTGGATCTGGTGAGACCTGGTGAACCTGGGATCTGCCGGTACTCGAAAACACTACACCTAGGGGGTGGCACCTAGGGGGTGGCACGGAGAAGAGATACAAGATGTTCTGAATAACATTTTCGAAATTCCCTGGTCGTAAGCCTGGCTCGAGCACCGCGGCGGCGTGTCGCAGATCACCTCAGCCGCCGCCATACCCGTCTGACCCAATATATCACCGGCCACCGACAACGTCGCCGCTAGCTTCCCGCCGAACCGCTACCAGCAAAGCCGATGGAGCCGCTATTGGCTGACCCGCCTCGGCCCAGGGATCAGCCGACCTCAGCGGCCAAGTTGCCGACGGCGTCGCGCACATTCGCCGCCAGCCCGGCGTCGTCCGCGACCGACTTGCCCAGAGTTTGGAACGGCACCGACAGTTTGATCGCATCGACCACCCGCGTGCCAGCGATGCTGAACGACTTGCGAGTCTCGTCGTGCGCCCATACCCCGCCGTAGCGGCCCATGGAGCCGCCGATCACGGCCAACGGCTTGTCCTTCAACGCGCCATCGCCGAATGGCCTGGACAGCCAGTCGATCGCGTTCTTGATCACGGCCGGAATGCTGCCGTTGTATTCCGGCGTGACCACCAAGGCAGCGTGCGCGTCAGACGCGGCCTCCCGCAACGCGCTCACCGGCGCCGGCACCTCCGTCGCTGTGTCGATGTCTTCGTTGTAGAACGGCAGGTCCCCCAGCCCCTCGAACATGGTGACGGTGACGCCGTCCGGAGCGACCTTGGCAGCCAGCTCGGCGATCTGGCGGTTGAACGACGCCGCGCGCAGGCTTCCCACTAAGGCCAAGATTTTGATGTCGGACTTGGTATCTGACACTGCTACGTTCCTTTCCGCTTGTTGGTCCACGTCCTTGCACGAGCCAACCGGACCATGGTCCGATTTATTCCGATCGCGTTACAGTGCAAAGGTGAGCGGCGCCGAGCGGTTGGGTGACTTGCCTGTGTTCGCGAGGCAAGAGCCCGTACCAGAGCGGGGCGACGCGGCACGCAATCGTGCACTCCTGTTGGAGGCGGCGCGCCGCCTGATCGCCCGAAGCGGTGCGGACGCAATCACCATGGACGACGTTGCCGCGGCCGCTGGCGTCGGCAAAGGCACCTTGTTTCGCCGCTTCGGCAGCCGTGCCGGCCTGATGATGGTGTTGCTCGATGAAGACGAGCGAGCCAGTCAGCAGGCCTTCCTGTTCGGCCCGCCACCGCTGGGCCCGGATGCTCCGCCGCTGGACCGCCTGATCGCATTCGGTCGGGAGCGAATGCGCTTCGTCCATGCCCATCACCAGCTGCTGTCGGAAGCCAACCGGGATCCACAAACCCGCCACAGCGCGGCGCTATCGGTACTGCGCACCCATTTGCGGGTACTGCTGGCCTCGGCGCCGACCACCGGCGACCTGGATGCCCAGACCGATGCCCTGCTAGCGCTGCTCGACGTCGACTATGTCGAGCACCAACTCAACGCCGGCGGCCATACCCTGCAAACCCTGGGCGACGCATGGGAGAGCCTGGCGCGAAAACTGTGCGGACGATGATCGATCACTATGCCGACAGCAGCACCGCGATGGATCCTGCACGTAGACCTCGACCAGTTTTTGGCGTCGGTCGAACTGCTCCGCCACCCCGAACTGGCAGGTTTGCCGGTCATCGTCGGCGGCAACGGTGATCCGACCGAACCGCGAAAGGTCGTCACCTGTGCGTCGTATGAGGCCCGCGCCTACGGTGTGCGCGCCGGCATGCCGTTGCGGACCGCCGCCCGACGATGCCCTGAGGCCACCTTCTTGCCGTCGAACCCAGCCGCCTACAACGCGGCGTCCGAGGAGGTGGTGGCGTTATTGCGCGACCTGGGATACCCGGTCGAGGTATGGGGCTGGGACGAGGCTTACCTCGCGGTGGCGCCCGGGACTCCCGACGACCCCATCGAAGTCGCCGAAGAGATCCGAAAAGTCATCTTGTCGCAAACCGGGCTGTCTTGCTCGATAGGTATCAGTGACAACAAGCAGCGCGCCAAGATCGCTACCGGGTTGGCGAAACCAGCTGGCATCTATCAGCTCACCGATGCCAACTGGATGGCCATCATGGGTGACCGTACCGTCGAAGCACTGTGGGGTGTGGGGCCCAAGACTACGAAAAGGCTGGCAAAGCTTGGGATCAACACCGTTTACCAACTTGCACACACCGATTCCGGGCTATTGATGTCCACGTTCGGTCCGCGAACCGCGCTGTGGCTGCTGCTGGCCAAAGGCGGAGGCGATACCGAAGTCAGTGCCCAAGCTTGGGTTCCACGCTCGCGCAGCCACGCCGTCACCTTTCCACGAGACCTCACCTGCCGATCCGAAATGGAATCGGCCGTGACGGAATTGGCGCAGCGAACACTCAACGAGGTGGTGGCTTCGTCGCGAACCGTCACCCGAGTCGCGGTCACCGTGCGCACGGCGACGTTCTACACCCGCACCAAGATCCGAAAGCTGCAAGCTCCCAGCACCGATCCCGACGTCATCACCGCTGCCGCCCGGCACGTTCTTGACCTATTCGAGCTGGATCGGCCCGTCCGGTTGCTGGGAGTGCGGTTAGAACTGGCCTAGAACCGGCGGGCACACCGCACCTGGGCGGCGCGAAGTCTTGACCGCACCGGCCGCTATGGCCCGGGCCGAAGCGCGCGCGTGAAGAACACGTTGACTCGTCGCATCACCAGGGTGTATGGCCACCACGCATATCGCTTGAACGCATACAGCGCCCGGATGTCCGCCGACGTATAGACCAGGTATCTGTTCCTTGTGACCCCGGCCAAAATTTTGTCGGCCGCCTTCTCCGGCGTCACGGCGTGACCACTGAACCGTTCGACCCAGCGGTTGACCCTCGGGTCGTCGCGATCCACTCCGGCGATCTCGACCGTATTGACCAGCGGGGTCTTGACGGCGCCAGGCACCACGACCGACACCCCGATGCCGTGCCGGGCCAGATCGAAGCGCAGCACCTCAGAAAGTCCCCGCAACCCGTACTTGCTAGCGCTATAGGCCGCATGCCACGGCAAGCCAACCAGCCCGGCCGCCGAGGACACATTGACCAGGTGCCCGCCCCGACCGGCGGCGACCATCGGTGGGACCAAGGTCTCGATGACGTGGATTGGGCCCATGAGATTGATCGCGACCATCCTGCTCCACTGATCGTGCGTGAGCTGGTCAACGGTGCCCCAGGCCGACACACCGGCGATGTTTAGTACCACGTCCATGCTGGGATGACGGGCGTGGATATCGGCCGCGAATGCCGCCACGTCCTGGTAGTCGGAGACGTCCAGAACTCGATGCTCGGGCACCTGAGCGCCGAGTGCACGGGCGTCACACACGGTTTGCGCCAAGCCATCACGGTCGCGGTCGGTCAGATACAGCTCGGCACCTTGCGCCGCGAGGCGCAACGCGGTCGCGCGACCGATGCCACTGGCCGCGCCGGTGACAAAGCACCGCTTACCCGCGAAATACTGTCCGGCTCCCCTCTGCAACATGGTCGTGACGATACCGGCGGTACCGACACCCCCTCCGGTAGGACGATCGATGCGCCCCGATAGCTATGGGGCCTTGCCGCCACCCCAAAGCGCGTTGAGCCACATCTGTTCAAGCACCCGAACCCGGCGCGCTGCGTCACTGTCGGGGCCGACGAGCAAAGCGTCACCGGTCAGCATCAGCGCGGTGGTAGCTGCCAGGGTGCGGACGAGCGTCGGGAGGTCTTCGCTGATCGGATGCGCAGTGCCGGCCTTCACCTCAGCCTCGAAGACGCCGATGGTTTCACGCAACAGCACTTGGAACTGCCGCTCGAGAATATCGCGGATCTCCATGTCGCTCTGGCGTGCCGCATTACAGGCCCGCAGCACCGGGTCGTTGTTCGCGTAAACGGCGGCGACGCTGCCGATCATCCGGTTGACGAACTGCTCGGGTGACTCCCCTGGCTGACGGGCGGAGAAATGCTGGCTGGCTTCTTCGAGTTCTTCGGTGGCCTCGGCCAAGATCTGGGCGAGCACCGAGTATTTGGAATCGAAGTAGAAGTAGAAACCGGAGCGGGCTACCCCTGCGCGAAGGCTGATAGCGCGCACCGACAATTCCGCGAACGGTGTCTCCTCCAGCAGTTCGCGTGCGGCCCGCAGAATCGCCTGGCGATGCCTGTCACCACGCCGTCGCATCGGCGGCGCAGCCTGCTTCTCGTCTGCGGCATGACTGGTCACCTTTTGATCACCCCCTTGACCTTGCACCATGGCGTCTGAAAACGGAACATCGGTAGCCGTCAAATTGACCAGAAGGATAGATTTCAGTTACAGCCACCACCGGTAAGGAGCGCCAATGGCGACGATCCACCCCCCGGCATACCTCCTTGACCAAGCCAAGCGTCGCTTCACGCCGTCGTTCAACAACTTTCCCGGCATGAGTCTTGTCGAACACATGCTGCTGAACACCAAATTCCCGGAGAAGAAACTCGCCGAACCGCCGCCAGGCAGCGGGCTCAAGCCGGTCGTCGGTGACGCGGGGCTGCCGATCCTTGGGCACATGATCGAGATGTTGCGCGGCGGACCGGACTATCTGATGTTCCTGTACAAGACGAAGGGTCCGGTCGTATTCGGCGACTCAGCTGTGCTGCCGGGTGTCGCAGCACTGGGCCCTGACGCGGCGCAGGTCATCTACTCCAACCGCAACAAGGACTACTCGCAGCAGGGCTGGGTGCCCGTGATCGGGCCCTTCTTCCACCGCGGCCTGATGCTGCTCGACTTCGAAGAGCACATGTTCCACCGACGGATCATGCAGGAGGCGTTCGTCCGGTCCAGGCTCGCCGGCTACCTCGAGCAGATGGACAGGGTCGTCTCGCGGGTGGTCGCCGACGACTGGGTCGTCAACGACGCACGCTTCCTTGTCTATCCGGCCATGAAGGCGCTCACGCTTGACATCGCCTCGATGGTCTTCATGGGCCACGAACCCGGCACCGATCACGAACTGGTCACCAAGGTGAACAAGGCGTTCACGATTACCACCCGTGCCGGCAACGCGGTGATCCGCACCAGCGTGCCACCGTTCACCTGGTGGCGAGGACTGCGAGCACGCGAGCTGCTGGAAAACTACTTCACCGCCCGAGTCAAAGAGCGCCGCGAAGCGTCGGGCAACGACCTGCTGACGGTGTTGTGCCAGACCGAAGACGACGACGGCAACCGGTTCTCCGACGCCGACATCGTCAACCACATGATCTTCTTGATGATGGCCGCCCACGATACCTCGACGTCAACGGCCACGACGATGGCCTACCAGCTGGCCGCCCACCCGGAATGGCAGCAGCGCTGCCGCGACGAATCGGACCGGCATGGCGATGGGCCGCTCGACATCGAATCCCTAGAGCAGCTGGAATCGCTCGACCTGGTGATGAACGAGTCGATCCGGTTGGTGACGCCGGTCCAGTGGGCGATGCGGCAGACGGTGCGCGATACCGAACTGCTGGGCTACTACCTACCCAAGGGCACCAACGTGATCGCATACCCAGGGATGAATCATCGCCTGCCGGAAATCTGGACAGACCCGCTGACATTCGACCCGGAACGGTTTACCGAGCCGCGCAACGAGCACAAGCGGCACCGCTATGCGTTCACGCCGTTCGGCGGCGGCGTGCACAAGTGCATCGGGATGGTGTTCGACCAATTGGAGATAAAGACGATCCTGCACCGGCTGCTGCGCCGCTACCGGCTGGAGCTGTCCCGTCCCGACTACCAGCCCCGCTGGGACTACAGTGCCATGCCGATCCCGATGGACGGGATGCCGATCGTGCTGCGTCCCAGGTAGGCCCTCTTCGGCGGATTCCGCCAATCCACCGGTGCCGCAGATGAAAGTGCCAGTGCGCAGCCCGCACCCACTTTCGACCCGCGGCGGGAGTCGGTCTGGATCAGATCCCGCCGCGGGTCGCGCGAATGGTCAGCGTCGCTATCGTGCGCCGACGGTGCAAGCCCTTTCGACTTCTATGACGACCGTTTGAATTTGGACGTCCCCTGTTGCAGAAAACCCTCGCTGCGGTGGAACCTGGCGATAGCATCTGATGACGGTGTGGAAACCGCGGAATATGGGTGTGCTCCAGCGACGAAAGGCTCAATCGATGAGCGCGACTAAAAGCAAGGGTTTGCGGGCGTTTCAGACACTGGTCGCGGCGCTGGCTGCGGTAGTTGCAGTACTAGCAGCGGGCTGCGCTACCCAGCGCGTTCCCACGGTTCTGCCGGAATCGGAGTTAATTCCTCAAAGCCTCGGTTAGCTGCTCTGCGACCTCGCCGGACGGGTGCAGCGCAACCACGCACATGCAGGAGCAAGAAGGGCGCGACCGATGATCGCAAAAGGCAACAGGCGGATCCGGGTAGGGCAATTGCTGGGCGCAGCACTGGTCGCTGCTTTTGCCCTGACAGCGGTGGGATGCACAATCCAGATGCCTCAGCCACCTCTCCCGCAGCAGGAGTTAAGGCGGTAGGTCCGGCCTCAGGGTAGCTGCTAACTACCCGATGGGGCAGTCACGTCGCCGTCGGGCACGGTGCGGACGAGCGCGGACACACTCATCCGTACTTTGGTGCTTAGAGCCACCAGGAAGCGGCAGCGTCCAGATGGCGGCGGGTGCGGCAACGGGCCAGGCTGTCGTCACCAGAGCCGATCGCTTCGAGAATCCGTACGTGGGCATGTCCCACAGCGACCACGTCGCTCCATGTCGGCAGCGCCTGCTCTGTGCTCGACAAGTGCCGGCGGAACAGCTCGACCAGTATCAGCAGGAACAGATCCAGCATCGTATTGCCGGCCGCTCGCGCCAGTCCGACGTGGAACCGAAACTCCTCGACGGCGGCCGCGCGTACATCGTCGGTGGGGTTATCCAACCTCGGCCGCCCCAGCGTATCGAGGAAGGACGCAACCTCAGGTTCGCTGCGGCGCTTGACAACTTTCGCGACATTGTCGATCTCGATGGCATCCCGGACGCACCGTAGGTCTTCGCGGCTCGGCTTGCGGTACTGCAGATAGAGCGCGATGGTGTCGATGCTGGCTTGTGGCTGGGGGGTGGTGACGACCAACCCGCCGCCGGGTCCGCGGCGCATGTGCGCGATCGCGTGATATTCCAGCAGCCGCACCGCTTCCCGAAGCACCGCGCGGCTCACCTGGTAGCGTTCCAACAGCGCTGTCTCGGTCCCGAAGACCGACCCGACCTGCCAGCCGCTGGCGGCGATATCGTCGCCAATGGTGGCCGCCAACACCTCGGCCAGCTTGCCGCGGGGCGCGCCCAGGATCAGCTGCTGGGCCCGGCGCGGCTCACGCGCCCGGCCCCCGTTGCGGACGGCCGCATCGTTGCCGCGCTGGTGCTGCTGCAGCCAGCCGGCTACCGCCTCAACGTGTCGTTCGCTTAAGGTTTTGGCCCACGCCGAATCACCCGCCGTGACGGCCGCGACGATATCGGAATGTTCGTTGTGCACTTGACCGGCCGCCTCGACGGCCTCACCTGCGGATTGGGTACCTGACTTCTGGACGTATCGCTTGGTCAGCCGCATCAAGATGTCGATAAACAGCTGTAGGACAGGGTTTTTCGATTGCTCCGCGAGCACGCGGTAAAACTGCTCAGGCGGCGGGGGCAAACCGGGCCGCCACCGTTCCTCTGCGCGCAAGACCGCTCGCAGCCTTTCGATGCCGGGTTCGTCGATATGCTCTGCGGCAAGAGAGGCCGCCAAGGGTTCGAGCACCAGACGCGCGCCGAGCAAGTCACCGATGGTGGTGCCCAGGTATTCGAGATAGATGACCACGGCGCGGGTAGCGGGCCCGGCATTTGGCTCGCAGATGAACAGCCCGCCGTTCGGTCCACGACGCATTCTTGCCACCTGATGGTGCTCAACCAGACGCACAGCTTCGCGCAGCACCGATCGACTCACGCAAAAGCGTTGCTGCAAAGCGCTTTCCGAACCCAAGGATGCTCCGATCGGCCAGCCGCGGCGGACGATGTCCGCCTC
Organism: Mycobacterium tuberculosis H37Rv; assembly: GCF_000195955.2. Classification (GTDB taxonomy): domain Bacteria; phylum Actinomycetota; class Actinomycetes; order Mycobacteriales; family Mycobacteriaceae; genus Mycobacterium; species Mycobacterium tuberculosis. The sequence goes on from NC_000962.3 coordinate 3,423,151, forward strand.
GATGCGGCGGGCGATCTTCGACGCTCGCTTGTCCGTCCAGACCGCGTCCGGCTCGGTGCTCATTTCAATAGAGTGTACTGTATTGGCTGAGTCAAGGGCGCGAGCTGGGCCCTAGCTAATCAGGGGATCACGCGGCATGCCCAGGATCCGCTCGGCAATCTGATTGCGGGTCACCTCCGACGTGCCGCCGGCGATCGCCATGCCACGGGCGCCCATCACCGTTCGGCCAATCACCCTGCCGGGGCCGTCCAGCAACGCAATCTCGGGCCCCCATAGCGCGGCCGCGATGGCGGCGCCCTCGATCATGTGCTCTGCCACTTTGAGCTTGGTGATGTTGCCCTCCGGACCAGGGCCGGCTCCTTCGACGCTGCGAGCGGCACGGCGCAGGTTCAGCAGCCGCAGTGCGTGATCCTCTGCGAGGAAAGCGCCGACTCGAATTGGGGCGCCCGCAAACGCATCTGACCGCCGCTGGACCAATTGCACCAGCTTCGCCGCCATTGCTTCGTAGTACGAGCCACTGCCGCCGATGCTGACCCGCTCGTTGCCCAGCGTTGCCCGCGCCACCGTCCACCCGGAGTTCGGCGCCCCGACAACGTCCTCATCGGGGACGAAGACATCGTTGAAGAACACCTCGTTGAATTCCGAGTCGCCGGTGATCTGCCGCAGCGGCCGCACCTCGACACCGGGGGCCAACATGTCGATGATCACCGTGGTGATGCCAGCGTGTTTGGGGGCATCCGGATCGGTACGCACGGTAGCCAGGCCACGCGCGCAGTACTGCGCTCCGCTGGTCCACACCTTTTGCCCGTTGATCTTCCAGCCGCCCTCCACCCGAGTTGCGCGGGTCTTGACCGAGGCCGCGTCAGACCCCGCGTCAGGTTCGGAGAACAGTTGGCACCATATCTCCTGCTGGCGCAGCGCTTTCTCGACGAATCTTTCAATCTGCCAAGGCGTTCCGTGCTGAATCAGCGTCAAGATCACCCACCCGGTGATCGAGTAATCCGGGCGCTCGATGCCCGCCGCGCTGAACTCTTCCTCGATCACCAACTGCTCCACCGCGCCCGCGGCACGACCCCACGGCCTGGGCCAATGCGGCATCACATAGCCCGTCTCGATCAGCTTGTCGCGCTGTGCATCCTTTTCCAGAGCAGCGATTTCAGCGGCGTCCGAACGGATGCGGGCGCGCAGCTCCTCGGCCTGTGCCGGCAGGTCCAAGCTGATCGCCCGGGTAACGCCAGCCGCGGTGCGCTCGAAAACGTCTCGGACGGGCGCATCACCGCCGAACAATCCCACGGTCACCAACGCCCGGCGCAGATGCAGATGCGCGTCATGCTCCCAGGTAAAGCCAATACCGCCGTGCACCTGGATGTTGAGCTCGGCATTGCGTGCATAGGCCGGAAACGCCAGGGCCGCAGCGACCGCGGCGGCCAGCCGAAACTGCTCCTCATCCTCTGCTGCCGCACGCGCGGCATCCCAGACCGCGGCGATCGCCGACTCGGCGGCCACCAGCATGTTCGCGCAGTGATGCTTCACCGCTTGAAACGTGGCGATGGTACGGCCGAATTGCTGTCGCACCTTGGCATAGGCCACGGCGCTGTCCACGCAGTCGGCCGCCCCACCGACGGCCTCGGCGGCCAGCAATGTGCGCGCGCGGGCCAAAGCCGATTCATACGCACCAAGCAGGATGTCGTCGGTCGTGACGCGCACGTTGTCCAGGCGCACGCGGCCACTCCGCCGGGTCGGATCAAAGTTTTCCGGCACATCAACCGAGACGCCCTTGCGGCCGCGTTCCAACACCAGCACGTCGTCACCGGCGGCAACCAACAGCAGCTCGGCAAGCCCGGCGCCCAACACGATTCCCGCCTCACCGTCGGCAACACCGTCGGTAACCTGCACCTGACTATCCAGTCCCACACCCGCCGTCAGGGTTCCGTCAATCAGCGCCGGCAACAGCCGTGCCCGTTGGTCATCAGTACCTTCTTTGGCGACCACCGCTGAGGCGATCACGGTCGGCACAAACAGCCCCGGTGCCACCGCACGACCGAGCTCTTCGATCACCACCACAAGCTCGGACAGGCCATAGCCAGAGCCACCGTGTCGCTCGTCGATATGCAGGCCGAGCCAGCCCAGCTCGGCGAGGTTCTGCCAGAACGGCGGGCGGGCGTCCCCCGCCGCGTCCAGTGATGCACGCGCCGCCCAGCGCACCTTCTGCGAAGTCAAGAACGCGCGAGCCACCCCGGAGAGCTCGCGATGGTCGTCGGTCAATGCAATACCCATCAAGGCCTCCTAGCGGCACTACCGGACCCACATAGCCCCCAGGCGGTATTGGTAAAGAGTATACTAATTGTCTGTCGCGGCCGCGAGACACGGCTTGCTCGGGCACGCCAGCCTTGCCCTCGCCAACGATGTCGGCGAGACATGCCAAGCTGAACCGTGCTCCTTCACGACGTGGCCATCACCTCAATGGACGTGGCCGCCACCTCGTCGCGGCTGACCAAGGTCGCGCGCATCGCCGCCCTGTTGCACCGCGCCGCGCCAGACACACAGCTGGTCACGATCATCGTGTCGTGGCTCTCCGGCGAGCTGCCGCAACGCCATATCGGTGTCGGGTGGGCGGCATTGCGGTCCCTACCGCCGCCCGCGCCGCAACCGGCGTTGACCGTCACCGGTGTCGACGCCACCCTCTCTAAGATCGGCACTCTACCGGGCAAAGGGTCTCAGGCGCAGCGCGCGGCACTCGTTGCGGAATTGTTCTCCGCCGCAACCGAAGCTGAGCAAACCTTTTTGTTGCGACTGCTCGGCGGTGAACTGCGCCAGGGCGCAAAGGGCGGGATCATGGCCGATGCGGTCGCCCAGGCCGCCGGGCTCCCGGCCGCGACGGTCCAACGCGCCGCGATGCTAGGCGGCGACCTGGCGGCAGCGGCGGCGGCCGGCCTGTCCGGCGCGGCGCTGGACACCTTCACCCTGCGAGTGGGCCGACCGATAGGCCCGATGCTGGCACAGACCGCGACCAGCGTCCATGATGCACTCGAACGTCACGGCGGCACAACCATTTTCGAGGCTAAACTAGACGGCGCGCGAGTGCAGATCCACCGGGCAAACGACCAGGTCAGGATCTACACCCGAAGCCTGGACGACGTCACTGCCCGGCTGCCCGAGGTGGTGGAGGCAACACTGGCACTGCCGGTCCGGGATCTAGTGGCCGACGGCGAGGCGATCGCGCTGTGCCCGGACAACCGGCCGCAGCGTTTCCAGGTCACCGCATCACGGTTCGGCCGATCGGTCGATGTTGCGGCTGCCCGCGCGACGCAGCCACTTTCGGTGTTCTTCTTCGACATCCTGCATCGGGATGGTACCGACTTGCTCGAAGCGCCGACCACCGAGCGGCTGGCCGCCCTGGACGCACTGGTGCCGGCTCGGCACCGCGTGGACCGGCTGATCACGTCCGATCCAACGGACGCGGCCAACTTCCTGGATGCGACGCTGGCCGCCGGCCACGAGGGGGTGATGGCCAAGGCACCGGCCGCTCGTTACCTTGCGGGTCGCCGCGGAGCGGGCTGGCTGAAGGTCAAGCCGGTGCACACACTCGACTTGGTGGTGCTCGCGGTGGAATGGGGCTCGGGACGCCGGCGCGGCAAGCTCTCCAATATTCACCTGGGCGCACGCGATCCGGCTACCGGTGGATTCGTGATGGTGGGCAAGACCTTCAAAGGAATGACCGACGCCATGCTGGACTGGCAGACCACCAGGTTTCACGAGATCGCGGTGGGTCCGACAGACGGCTACGTCGTCCAACTTAGGCCCGAGCAGGTGGTCGAGGTAGCCCTCGACGGCGTGCAAAGGTCGTCGCGCTACCCGGGCGGGCTGGCATTGCGGTTTGCCCGCGTGGTGCGCTACCGCGCCGACAAGGACCCGGCCGAGGCCGACACCATCGATGCCGTGCGCGCGCTCTACTGATCGCACGGCGAGAGTGACTCCTGCGACGGGACACGCCGGCTGGGCGTCGCCAGATTCACGCTCGTCGACCAAGCGGGCGGGACAAGCAGCTGCAAGGATCAACGGAGATCGCACCCGTGATTGAGGGAGGTGACGGTGGCAGCGCCGACCCCGTCGAATCGGATCGAAGAACGCTCCGGACACGCCAGCTGCGTCCGCGCCGATGCCGACCTGCCACCCGTGGCCATCCTCGGTCGCTCCCCCATCACGCTTCGGCACAAGATCTTCTTCGTGGCCGTTGCCGTGATCGGCGCTCTCGCCTGGACCGTCGTCGCGTTCTTCCGCAACGAGCCGGTCAACGCGGTCTGGATCGTGGTCGCAGCGGGCTGCACCTACATCATCGGGTTCCGGTTTTATGCGCGGCTGATCGAAATGAAAGTCGTCCGTCCCCGCGACGATCACGCCACCCCGGCCGAAATCCTCGACGACGGCACCGACTACGTGCCCACCGACCGGCGGGTGGTATTCGGACACCACTTCGCCGCCATCGCCGGTGCCGGGCCGCTTGTCGGACCAGTACTGGCCACCCAGATGGGTTACTTACCCAGCAGCATCTGGATTGTCGTCGGCGCGGTGCTGGCCGGATGTGTCCAGGACTACCTGGTGTTGTGGATCTCCGTGCGGCGGCGTGGCCGCTCCCTGGGTCAGATGGTTCGCGACGAACTCGGCGCCACCGCCGGAGTGGCCGCCCTCGTTGGAATCCCGGTCATTATCACCATTGTGATCGCGGTGCTGGCGCTGGTGGTCGTGCGGGCCCTGGCCAAGAGCCCATGGGGCGTCTTCTCGATCGCCATGACCATCCCCATCGCCATCTTCATGGGCTGCTACTTGCGGTTCCTACGTCCCGGGCGGGTGTCGGAAGTTTCATTGATCGGGATCGGACTGCTGCTGCTCGCCGTTGTCTCCGGTGATTGGGTTGCCCATACCTCCTGGGGCGCAGCGTGGTTCAGCTTGTCACCGGTGACACTGTGTTGGCTTCTCATCAGCTATGGCTTCGCAGCTTCGGTGCTGCCGGTGTGGCTGCTGCTCGCGCCACGCGACTACCTGTCAACGTTCATGAAGGTCGGCACCATCGCGCTTCTCGCGATCGGTGTTTGTGCGGCTCACCCGATCATCGAGGCCCCAGCGGTGTCGAAATTCGCCGGTAGCGGCAACGGCCCGGTGTTCGCCGGCTCACTGTTTCCATTCCTGTTCATCACCATCGCGTGCGGGGCGCTGTCTGGATTCCACGCGCTCATCTGCTCGGGCACGACGCCGAAGATGCTGGAGAAGGAAGGCCAGATGCGCGTGATCGGCTACGGCGGCATGATGACCGAGTCCTTCGTCGCCGTCATAGCACTACTCACCGCGGCGATCCTCGACCAGCACCTATACTTCACCCTCAACGCGCCGTCCCTGCATACCCACGACAGCGCAGCCACCGCCGCCAAGTACGTCAACGGGCTCGGTTTGACGGGCTCACCGGTGACCCCAGACCACATCAGCCAGGCCGCCGCCAGCGTCGGCGAACAGACGATCGTGTCGCGCACCGGCGGTGCGCCGACGCTGGCGTTCGGCATGGCGGAGATGCTGCATCGAGTGGTCGGCGGTGTGGGCCTCAAGGCGTTCTGGTATCACTTCGCGATCATGTTTGAGGCTCTGTTCATCCTCACCACCGTCGACGCCGGCACCAGGGCCGCGCGCTTCATGATCTCCGATGCGCTGGGCAACTTTGGCGGTGTGCTGCGCAAACTGCAGAATCCGAGCTGGCGTCCCGGTGCGTGGGCTTGCCGTTTGGTGGTCGTCGCGGCGTGGGGCAGCATCCTGCTGCTCGGTGTGACCGATCCGCTGGGCGGCATCAACACGCTGTTCCCGCTGTTCGGCATTGCCAACCAGTTGCTTGCCGGAATTGCGCTGACCGTCATCACCGTCGTCGTCATCAAGAAGGGGCGACTGAAGTGGGCTTGGATACCGGGTATTCCACTGCTGTGGGATCTGGCGGTCACCCTGACCGCATCGTGGCAGAAGATCTTCTCCGCTGATCCTTCTGTCGGCTACTGGACTCAGCATGCTCACTACGCGGCAGCCCAGCACGCAGGCGAGACCGCGTTCGGCTCGGCCACCAACGCCGATGAGATCAACGACGTCGTCCGGAACACATTCGTCCAGGGCACCCTGTCGATCGTCTTCGTGGTGGTCGTCGTGCTGGTTGTTGTCGCCGGAGTCATAGTGGCGCTGAAGACAATTCGCGGCCGCGGCATACCGTTGGCCGAGGACGATCCGGCGCCGTCGACGTTGTTCGCGCCCGCTGGCCTGATTCCTACAGCCGCAGAGCGAAAGTTGCAACGACGTTTGGGCGCGCCGGCCTCGGCTTCCGTCGCGGCGCCCGACTAGCCCTCCCGCTGCAGTGGTACCGGCGCCGCAATCAGACGGCGAGTAGGCGTGGGTCCAACCCGCGATTCGCGGCAGCCGGCGGAGAGGGCGACCAAGAGACGTTATCGGTTCGCTCGGGGACTCATGGCCGGTCTGCTGGGCACGATGGCTCTCACGAGCGGCGGTGGTGTCGCTCGCGAGGATCCATTGGAACCTGATCCGCTAGCCCCGATCATCGACGATTCCAGGTAAACGGATTCGAAGGCACCTATAGGGACGTGCCCTGACGCCCCGCCACAATGGACGCTTGGGTAGCCTGACCAGCCTTATGCAGTGACAGTGCGTCGAGCATCAATTGAGTAGATCCCACCACCGGTGAACACCAGCAGGAAGAAGCCGAAGCAGAACAGTATCGCCGGAGTTCCGCCATTGCCGTCCGGTGGACCGCCGATCGGCCACAGTGCATACGGTTGATGCATCCAGAAGTAGGCGACCGCCATTTCGCCCGAGGCAACGAACGCCACAGCGCGGGTAAACAGCCCGGTTGCGATCAGCAGACCTGCCACCAACTCGATGACCCCGGCATACCAGCCGGGCCAGGATCCAAATTCGACGGGTTGAGCCGAGGTGACGGGCCAGCCGAAAAGGATCATCGATCCGTAGCCGGCGAACAGCAGCCCGTATACCAACCGAAAGAGGCTCAGCACAGCCGGCAAACAGCCGGCGAGCCGACGGTCGAGATCTTTCACCATGACACGACGTTACGGGGATCGACCGCGCGAACGCTGGGCGGATTTTGTCTCCCACCGGTGTGCCTACTCACGTGTGGACGCACGAGCCTCCTTTGTGTACATTTGTACATGTACAAATGTACACAAAGGAGGGGTCTTGATCTACCTATACCTCTTGTGCGCGATCTTCGCGGAAGTGGTGGCAACCAGCCTGCTCAAAAGCACGGAAGGGTTCACTCGGTTGTGGCCCACGGTGGGCTGTCTAGTGGGTTATGGCATCGCTTTCGCGCTGCTGGCCTTGTCGATCTCGCACGGCATGCAGACGGACGTCGCCTATGCGCTGTGGTCGGCAATCGGTACGGCCGCCATTGTGCTGGTCGCCGTACTGTTTCTCGGCTCGCCGATATCTGTGATGAAGGTGGTTGGCGTCGGCCTGATTGTCGTCGGCGTGGTCACGTTGAACCTGGCGGGTGCCCATTGACCGCAGGCTCCGACCGCCGTCCACGCGACCCAGCCGGTCGCCGGCAGGCGATCGTCGAGGCGGCCGAGCGCGTGATCGCTCGCCAGGGCCTTGGCGGGCTGAGCCACCGCAGGGTTGCCGCGGAGGCCAATGTACCGGTCGGGTCGACGACCTACTACTTCAATGACCTCGACGCGCTGCGGGAAGCCGCGCTCGCGCACGCCGCAAACGCCTCGGCCGACCTGTTGGCGCAGTGGCGCAGCGACCTCGACAAGGACCGCGACCTGGCCGCGACCCTGGCCCGGCTCACCACCGTCTACCTGGCCGACCAGGACCGCTATCGCACGCTCAACGAGTTGTACATGGCGGCAGCTCATCGACCGGAACTGCAGCGCTTGGCCCGGCTGTGGCCAGATGGTCTACTCGCGCTGCTCGAACCGCGCATCGGTCGACGAGCCGCCAACGCGGTCACCGTGTTTTTCGACGGCGCTACGCTGCACGCGCTTATCACCGGTACCCCGCTGAGCACCGATGAGCTCACCGATGCCATCGCCAGGCTGGTTGCGGACGGCCCGGAACAGCGCGAAGTGGGACAATCTGCCCATGCGGGACGAACCCCCGACTGACACCGCAGCGGCTCCCACCACCGGTGCGGCACCTGAGATTGACACCGCCCGCGAATACGAAGTAACCGCCGAATACCAGTCCTGGCGGGTCGTCTGGGGAAGCGCCGCAGCATTGCTGACGGTCGGCGTCGGGATAGGCGCGGCCATCCTCCTCGGGTGGTTCACGTTAGCGCACCGGCACCCGGACCAGCCTGGGGCGGCCGCGACACCACCCCCTGCGGGGCTAACAACACGGTCCGCGCCCACCGCCGCCCCGCCGTCAACGCTGCAAAGCCCAGACCTGGACAGCGTCTTTCTTGGCAACCTGCACGATCGCGGCATCTCGTTCACCAACCCCGATGCCGCCGTCTACAACGGCAAGATGGTCTGCACCAATCTCGGCGGCGGCATGACCGTGCAGCAGGTGGTCGAGGCATTGCAGAGTAGCAGCCCTGCACTTGGCGACCGGACAACCGCTTACGTGGCCGTCTCGATTCGCACGTATTGTCCGAAGTACGACGCTGTGCTGCCACCGGGATCCTGAGTGGAGCTAAGGGGACTCGAACCCCTGACCCCCACACTGCCAGTGTGGTGCGCTACCAGCTGCGCCATAGCCCCATGAAGTGATGCCCATCGAAGCTACACCACCGCCGGAAAGCGTTCAAAGCCCCAGGTCAGCGAGCCTCACCCGATGACCCGATCGACCACTTCGCGGGCGGTCTGCTGCACCTCGACCAGATGTTGCGGTCCACGGAAGGACTCCGCGTAGATCTTGTAGACGTCCTCGGTGCCCGACGGACGCGCGGCAAACCACGCATTGGCCGTCGTCACCTTCAATCCGCCCAGCGCAGCACCGTTGCCGGGCGCGGTCGTCAGCTTTGCGGTGATCGGCTCACCGGCCAACTCGGTGGCGCTCACCTGGTCGGCCGACAGCCTGGCCAGGCGGGCTTTCTGCTCCCGATCGGCGGGCGCGTCGATCCGCGCATAGCACGGCCCACCGTACTCGCCGGCCAGCGCGTGATATCGCTGCGACGGCGTAGCCCCGGTGACCGCCAGGATCTCGGCGGCCAGCAGCGCCATGATGATGCCGTCCTTGTCGGTGGTCCATACCGATCCGTCCCGTCGCAGAAATGATGCCCCCGCCGATTCCTCGCCGCCGAAGCCCAAGGTGGCGCCGATCAGACCGTCGACGAACCATTTGAATCCGACCGGTACCTCAACGAGTTGACGGCCGATCCCGGCGACCACCCGGTCGATGATCGACGAGCTGACCACCGTCTTGCCCACGGCGATGCCGGCCGGCCAGGACGGGCGGTGGGTGTAGAGATATTCGATGGCCACGGCCAGATAGTGGTTAGGATTCAGCAGCCCTTCGTCAGGGGTGACTATGCCGTGTCGGTCGGCGTCGGCGTCGTTGCCGGTGGCGATCTGGTAGCGCTCCCGGTTGCCGAACATCGTTCGGATGAGCCCAGCCATCGCATCCGGTGAACTGCAGTCCATCCGGATCTTCCCGTCGGTGTCCAGGGTCATGAACCGCCAGGTTGCGTCGACCAGCGGATTGACCACGGTCAGGTCTAGGCCATGCCGGTGGGCGATCTCACCCCAGTAATCCACGCTGGCCCCGCCGAGCGGGTCGGCGCCGATCCGCACCCCGGCCTCGCGAATGGCGGCGATATCGACCACGTTCGGCAGGTCATCGACATAGTGGCCCAGGTAGTCGTGTCGCTGGGCGGTGCGTAACGCGCGGGCCAGCGGCAACCGCTTCACCATCGACCGAGCGAGCAGAATCTCGTTGGCACGCTTGGCTATTGCGGTGGTCGCAGCGGTGTCCGCCGGGCCACCGTTGGGTGGGTTGTACTTGATGCCGCCGTCGGACGGCGGGTTGTGCGACGGCGTCACAACGATCCCGTCGGCCAGCGCTTCGGTCCGGCCGCGGTTGTAGGTCAAGATGGCGTGGCTGATTGCCGGCGTCGGCGTGTAGCGGTCGCGGGAGTCGACGACGGCCACCACCTGATTGGCGGCGAGTACCTCCAGCGCCGATACCCATGCCGGTTCCGAAAGGCCATGGGTGTCACGGCCGATGAACAGCGGCCCGGTGGTCCCCTGGGCGGCGCGGTATTCGACGATAGCCTGGGTGATGGCCAGAATATGTAGTTCGTTGAACGTTCCGGTCAGGGCTGAGCCCCGGTGCCCTGAGGTGCCGAAAGCGACCTGTTGAGCGAGGTCGTCGGGATCGGGTTCGATCGAGTAGTACGCAGTCACCAGATGGGGCAGGTCGACGAGGTCTTCGGGCTGGGCCGGTTGACCGGCTCGTGGGTTGGCCACCATGGCTACCAATTCTGCCCACAGGCCCTACAGTGCGAAGCGCAGCATTAGCACACCGAGAGGGATCGACCAGTGCCAAACCACGATTATCGCGAGTTGGCTGCGGTTTTCGCCGGCGGAGCGTTGGGTGCGCTGGCCCGAGCAGCGCTGAGCGCACTCGCCATCCCCGACCCAGCCCGGTGGCCATGGCCGACGTTCACGGTCAACGTCGTCGGCGCCTTCCTGGTGGGTTATTTCACCACCCGGCTGCTGGAGCGATTGCCCCTGTCGAGTTATCGACGCCCATTGCTCGGCACCGGATTGTGCGGCGGACTGACCACTTTCTCGACGATGCAGGTCGAGACGATCAGCATGATCGAACACGGTCATTGGGGTTTGGCCGCTGCCTACTCCGTCGTCAGCATCACCCTCGGATTGCTGGCGGTGCACCTGGCCACGGTCTTGGTACGCCGAGTGCGGATACGCCGATGACGGCCTCGACGGCCCTGACGGTGGCAATCTGGATCGGCGTGATGCTCATCGGCGGTATTGGGTCCGTGTTGCGTTTTCTGGTCGATCGCTCGGTGGCCCGCCGGCTGGCCCGGACTTTTCCCTACGGCACACTGACGGTGAACATCACCGGAGCCGCGCTGCTGGGGTTTCTGGCCGGCCTGGCGTTGCCGAAAGACGCAGCCTTACTGGCCGGCACGGGGTTCGTCGGCGCCTACACCACCTTTTCCACCTGGATGCTAGAAACCCAACGGTTGGGAGAGGACCGCCAGATGGTTTCGGCATTGGCCAATATCGTCGTCAGCGTTGTGCTCGGTCTAGCCGCGGCGCTACTCGGTCAGTGGATCGCCCAGATATGAACGAGCAATGCCTGAAGCTGACCGCGTATTTCGGCGAGCGGCAACGCGCTGTCGGCGGGGCGGGGAGGTTTCTGGCCGATGCGATGCTGGATCTGTTCGGCTCCCATAACGTCGCGACCAGCGTGATGCTGCGCGGTACCACCAGTTTCGGGCCAAAGCACGAGTTTCGCTGCGATCAATCGCTGAGCCTGTCCGAGGACCCGCCGGTGACCGTCGCCGCCGTCGACATCGAATCGAAAATCCGCTCCCTGGTCGACGACGTCACAGCGATGACCGACCGCGGCCTGGTGACCCTGGAACGGGCGCGACTGGTCACCCGGCACAGCGGCGCCGAGGAATTCGGCGACATCGACAGCCGAAACGGAGATGCCGCCAAGCTCACCATCTACGCCGGCCGCCAGGTGCGGGTTGCCGGGGCGCCGGCCTACTACACCATCTGCGAGCTTTTGCATCGACATGGATTCGCAGGTGCCACAGTGCTGCTCGGCGTCGACGGCACGGCACACGGTCGGCGCCGCCGGGCCCGGTTCTTCGGCCGCAACGTCAATGTTCCACTGATGATCATTGCCGTCGGAACGCCTGCACAGGTTGCCGTGGCCGCAATGGAACTCACCGCAGCACTGCCTAACCCGCTGCTGACCATCGAACGGGTGCGGCTGTGCAAGCGCGACGGCGAGTTGTTCGCCCGCCCCCAACAGCTGCCGCAGACCGATGACCAGGGACGCACCCTGTGGCAAAAGCTCATGGTTCACACCGCCGAAGCAACCCATCATGAGGGGCTGCCGATCCACCGAGCGCTTGTCCATCGACTGATGCAGTCCGAAACGGCGCGGGGCGCTACCGCGCTGCGCGGCATCTGGGGCTTTTACGGCGACCATAAACCCCATGGGGACAAGCTATTTCAGCTGGTGCGTAGGGTGCCGGTGACCACGATCATCGTCGACACACCCCAGGCTATCGCGCGCAGCTTCGACATCGTCGATGAGCTGACGAACTGGCACGGGCTGGTAACCAGTGAGATGGTCCCTGCGGCCGTGTCACTCACCGGGTCACGGGATGGCACGCAAAAGACCGGTGAAACCCCACTGGCGCGCTACGACTACTGAGTGCCAGCCGCCAGATTGGTCAGATCCCACGTCGGGGACGCTTACCCAACCCGCGATGCGAACATCCATTTGTCGGCCAGCGCCGATACCCAGCCCGCTACGACCTCAGGATTATCCGGTGGCACCTCGACCAACACCAACTCGTCAACGCCCAGTTCGCGAGCACATCGACATCACCAACCTGAGGATTAGCCAGGGCCACGGCCAGCCGCAGTTCGCCACGATCACGACCCGACTGTTGCCGTCGAACGATGCGACGTCGTCGCGCCATAATGTGCGCATTGCAGCGACGTATTCGGCGGTGCGCTCTGCGCGCCGCTCGAATGGCACTCCGAGCGCGTCGAACTCCTCCTTGGACCATCCGACGCCACGCCTAGTGTCAGCCGCCTACCACTCAACCGATCCAGGCTCGCCGCTTCTTTGGCCACTATCACCGGGTTGTGCTCAGGCAGCAGTAGCACGCCCGTCGCGACGTCCACCCGCGACGAGGCGGCAGCGGCGAAACTCAACGCGATCATCGGGTCAAGCCAATCCGCCTGTGCCGGAACCGCGATGACGCCGTCGCGGGAGTAGGGATAACGCGACGCGGGCCGGTCCACCATCACGACATGTTCGCCGACCCACAAGGTGGCGAAGCCACAGTCGTCCGCCGCAACCGCGACGGCATCGACGACCGCCGGGTCGGCGCCGGCACCTATTCCAGCGCGTGCAGTCCCAGTCACATCGCACGAGCGTCTCACACAGGCCAATTGGCATTAGCGGCCGTTGAGCAACTGCGCCAAGACGGCCGCATGGCTGCGTGCCACGTGGCGCGTCGCGGTCACCGGGGTCACAACGCTGCGCCCGGTCAGCTTGCGCAGCTCGGCTAGTGCCGCGCTGTCGTGCAGCTCCTCCTGGTAGCGCGACGCGAATTCGTCAAACCGCTCCGGCTGGTGGTGGTACCACTCGCGCAGCTCTTTGGATGGTGCGACGTCTTTGCACCAGATGCCCACCCGCTGGTCATCCTTGCGGATTCCGTGCGGCCAGATGCGATCGACCAGGACACGCTGGCCGTCGTCGGGATCGATGTCTTCATAGACGCGGGCCACCCGCACCCGTGTCTCGCGCACCATTGTGCCAGCGTATAGCCGTTACCGCGGGGGCTTATCCACAGCCACCGGCGCCACCAGTTGTCCCGGTCTGTGCAGGCTGCTATTCTCGAACACATGTTCGAGACATTGACCGCGATCGACCCGGATGCCGAGGAAGCGGCGTTGATCGAGCGAATCGCCGAGCTGGAGCGGCTTAAGTCGGCAGCCGCGGCTGGCCAGGCGCGGGCGGCGGCCGCTGTGGACGCCGCCCGCAGAGCCGCCGAAGGAGCTGCCGGGGTGCCGGCTGCGCGCCGTGGACGTGGGCTGGCCAGTGAGATTGCCCTGGCTCGACGAGATTCACCAGCCCGGGGCAGCCGGCATCTGGGGTTTGCCAAGGCCTTGGTTTACGAGATGCCACACACGCTGGCCGCCCTGGACTGCGGCGCCCTCTCGGAGTGGCGGGCCACCCTGATCGTGCGCGAAAGCGCATGTCTGGATGTCGCGGACCGGCGCGCATTAGATGCCGAGTTATGTGGCGACCCCGGCGACTTGGAGGGGATGGGCGATGCGCGGGTGGTCGCGGCCGCCAGGGCGATCGCCTATCGGCTGGACCCGCAGGCCGTCGTCGACCGGGCGGCCAACGCCGAAAATGACCGTACGGTCACCATTCGGCCGGCACCGGACACCATGACGTATCTGACCGCCCTGTTGCCAGTCGCCCAAGGCGTGTCGGTGTATGCGGCGCTGACCCGAGCGGCAGACACCCGCTGCGACGGGCGCTCCCGCGGCCAAGTCATGGCCGACACCCTGGTCGAACGGGTCACCGGCCGCGACGCGGCGGTCCCGACCCCGATCGCGGTCAACCTGGTCATGTCGGATGAAACGCTGCTGGGTGCGGCCAACACACCGGCGCAGCTGTGCGGCTACGGTCCCATTCCTGCGGCCGTGGCACGGACCATGGTCGCTAGCGCCGTCACCGACCAGAGATCGCGGGCCACCCTGCGCAGGCTCTACGCTCATCCTCAGGCCGGGGCGCTGGTGTCGATGGAATCACGGGCGCGGCTGTTTCCCCGCGGTCTGGCCGCCTTCATCGAGCTGCGCGATCAGCGTTGCCGCACCCCCTACTGTGACGCGCCGATCCGACACCGCGACCATGCCCACCCCTGGGCCGACGGCGGCCCGACCAGCGCGCACAACGGGCTTGGGACCTGCGAACGCTGCAACTACGCCAAACAAGCCCCCGGCTGGCGGGTCAGCACAAGTGTCGACGAAAATCACACGCACACAGCCGAATTCATTACCCCGACAGGCAGTCGACACCGGTCCGGCGCCCCGCCGCACCTGCCTGCGGTCACCGTCAGCGAACTCGAGGTCCGAATCGGCATCGCGCTCGCTCGATACGCCGCCTAGTAGTGGTAGGTGTCAGTCGGAGCCGGCATGTGAACCGGTTCGTCCTCGAAGTCGGACACTTCGATGCCGTAGGCGCGGGCCAGATCGAGGATCTTGGTGGCCCGGGCAATGCGCGGCAGGTCAGACCCGTTGCGGATCTCGCCCCCGTCGCGGGCGAACTCAGCGAAAAATTCCTTCGCCCAGACGATTTCGTCCTGCGACGGGGATAGCCCCTCATTCACCACCGGACATTGGTCCGGCGAAAGGCAGATCTTGCCGGTCATGCCAAACTCGGCGGAGACGGCCGTGGCCTCGATCAGCTTGAGCGCGTTGGAGCCGATGGTCGGCCCGTCGATCGCGCTGGGCAGACCGGCGGCCCGGGCCGCGATGGTAAAGCGCGACCGCGCGTAGGCCAATGTTGCCGGGTCTTCGCCAAAGCCGGTGTCCCGGCGAAAGTCGCCGATACCGAAGGCGAGCCGGAAGGTGCCCTTGGCCGCAGCAATCTCGTTGATGCGCTCCAGACCCCGCGCCGTTTCGACCAGTGCAACGATCGGCACGTTAGGTAGTCGTTTCGCGGTCTCGGTGACATGGTCCACCGATTCGACCATCGCCAGCATCACTCCGCCAACGGGGCTATCGGCCAACATCGCTAGATCGTCCGCCCACCAAGGTGTGCCGAAGCCGTTGATGCGCACCCAGTCAGCGTTTCCGTCACCAAACCAACGCACGGCGTTGTCCCGGGCGGCATGCTTGTCTTTGGGAGCGACCGCGTCCTCGATATCGAGCACGACGATGTCGGCGCGTGAGTGCGCGGCGGACTCGAACCGGTCGCCGTGCGCGCCGTTGACCAGTAACCAACTCCGCGCGAGAACCGGATCGATACGAGACCCGGCCACCGGATCCGCCGTGTTGGTATCGACCTGTTCATACATTGAGGTCATCTAGTGTCTCTTCGCTCAGTCGATGTCGACATTGTTCTCCTTAAACCGTAGCGACGTCGCAAATCGGATTGGCAGGATGCCCCGCAAAACCCACGTCCATGGTGTTGGATGGCGTGGTGTCCGACACTCGCCGCAGCCGGACGATAGCGGCCCGGCAGCAAACCATCTGGGACGTCCTGGCCGACTTTGGTTCCTTGAGTTCATGGGTCGAGGGCGTCGACCACTCCTGCGTCTTGAACCACGGTCCCGACGGCGGAGCTCTAGGCAGCACCCGCCGCGTGCAGGTCGGCCGCAACACGCTGGTGGAGCGTGTCATCGAGTTCGACCCACCCACGACACTGGCCTACCGCATCGAGGGCCTGCCCGCCCGGCTGCGCAAAGTCACCAACCGCTGGACACTACGGCCGGCCGATCCTGTAGGCGCGGTGACGGTGGTCACCTTGACCAGCACGATCGAAATCGGCGGCAACCCGCTGGCGCGTCTGGCCGAACTTGTCGTCGGCCGCGCCATGGCCAAGCGGTCCAACACGATGCTCGCCGGGCTGGCACAACGATTGGAGGACAAACATGGCTAACCGTCCCGACATCATCATCGTGATGACCGACGAGGAACGTGCGGTGCCGCCGTACGAGTCGGCCGAGGTGCTCGCCTGGCGTCAACGCAGCTTGACCGGCCGCCGTTGGTTCGACGAGCACGGGATCAGTTTCACTCGGCACTACACCGGTTCGCTGGCGTGCGTGCCCAGCCGCCCGACGATTTTCACCGGCCAATATCCGGATCTGCACGGCGTCACCCAGACCGACGGCATCGGCAAGCGATTCGATGATTCGCGGCTGCGCTGGCTACGGGCCGGCGAGGTGCCGACGTTGGGTAACTGGTTTCGCGCGGCCGGGTATGACACTCACTACGACGGCAAGTGGCACATCTCGCACGCCGATCTGGAAGACCCCGCGACCGGTGCACCACTGGCCACCAACGACAACGAGGGCGTCGTCGACTCGGCCGCGGTGCGGCGTTACCTCGACGCCGACCCGCTCGGGCCATACGGCTTCTCCGGGTGGGTGGGCCCCGAGCCCCATGGGGCGGGGTTGGCCAACAGCGGTTTTCGTCGCGACCCGCTGGTCGCCGATCGTGTCGTCGCGTGGCTGACCGAGCGCTACGCCCGGCGGCGCGCCGGTGACACCGCCGCGATGCGCCCGTTCTTGCTGGTGGCCAGCTTCGTCAACCCGCACGACATCGTGCTGTTCCCGGCATGGGTGTGGCGCAGCCCGCTAAAGCCCTCCCCACTGGACCCGCCACACGTACCGGCGGCGCCGACCGCCGACGAGGACCTGTCGACCAAGCCGGCCGCGCAGGTCGCCTACCGGGAGGCGTACTACTCCGGATACGGCCTAACGCGTATGGTCAGCCGCAACTATGCCCGCAACGCGCAGCGCTACCGGGACCTCTACTACCGCCTGCACGCCGAGGTCGACGGGCCGATCGACCGTGTGGGCCGCGCGGTCACCGAGGGCGGATCCGAGGATGCCATGCTGGTGCGCACCTCCGACCATGGCGATCTGCTCGGAGCGCATGGCGGACTGCACCAGAAGTGGTTCAACCTCTATGACGAGGCAACCAGGGTGCCGTTCGTCATTGCCCGCATCGGCGAGAAGGCAACCCAACCGCGCACGGTCTCGGCGCCCACCTCGCATGTCGACTTGGTGCCGACGCTGCTTAGCGCGGCCGGCGTGGACGTAGACGTGGTGGCCGCGGCCCTGGCCGAATCGTTCTCCGAGGTGCATCCGCTGCCCGGTCGTGACCTGATGCCGGTCGTGGACGGGGCTTCGGCCGACGAGGGTCGGGCCATCTACCTGATGACGCGTGACAACGTGCTCGAAGGCGACACCGGCGCGTCCCTGCTGTCGCGGCAACTGGGCCGTATCGTGAATCCGCCTGCACCGCTGCGCATCAAGGTGCCCGCCCACGTCGCCGCCAACTTCGAGGGATTAGTCGTACGGGTCGATGACACCGACGCCGCCGGTGGTGCCGGGCACCTGTGGAAACTGGTGCGTACCTTCGACGACCCGGCCACCTGGACCGAACCCGGTGTGCGTCACCTGGCCACCAACGGCATGGGCGGCGACGCCTATCGCACCGATCCACTGGACGACCAGTGGGAGCTCTACGACCTGACCGCCGATCCCATCGAGGCATACAACCGGTGGACCGACCCACAACTGCACGAGCTGCGACAGCATCTGCGGATGCTGCTCAAACAGCAACGTGCGGTATCGGTACCGGAACGCAACCAACCGTGGCCGTATGCTCATCGACTGCCGCCGAGCGGGGCATCCAACGGTTTGGTGCGGCGAGTGTTGGGAAGGTTCGTGCGCTAATTGCAGAAGCTGCTATTCACCATCGGGTTGGCCCTGTTCCTGATCGGCCTGCTTACCGGATTGGTCATCCCGGCACTGAAGAACCCGCGCATGGCGCTGTCGAGCCACCTCGAGGGGGTCCTCAACGGGATGTTCCTCGTCGTGCTCGGCCTGCTCTGGCCGCACATCGATCTGCCCGAGGCATGGCAGGTTATCGCGGTGGCGCTGATCGTTTACTCCGCCTACGCCAACTGGCTGGCGACCCTGCTCGCGGCGGCCTGGGGAGCGGGCCGTAAATTCGCGCCCATCGCGACCGGCGACCACAAAGCCCCGGCCGCCAAGGAGGGATTCGTCAGCTTTCTGTTGTTGTCCCTCTCGGTGGCCATCGTGATCGGCGTGGTCATCGTCATCATTGGCCTCTGACGGCGACCCGTCCAACTACGCCAGCCGCGCTAGCTCGGCCTGAAGCTTGTCCAGATATCGAAGCGTCGGGTCGCGAGGCTCGGTCGGCAGCTCCAGCAAAACCCGCTCCACCCCTAGATGCCGGTATCCCTCAAGGTCTTTAGCCGCCGCTTCACCCCACTGGCACACGGTCACCGGCACGTCGCCCCCGGCCATGGCGCGCAACCGCTGAAGCGGACCCGACAGCCGCTGCGGTGATGGACTGATCGCGATCCACCCGGCATTGAGCCGGGCTATCCGCGGGAAGTTCGCCGGTCCCCCGCCCACATACAGCGGAGGATAGGGCTTTGTCACCGGCTTCGGCCAGCAGTAGATCGGATCGAAGTCCACATATGTCCCATGGAATTCCGCCTGCTCCTGCGTCCAGATCTCGATTATCGCGCGCAACCGCTCATCGATCACACGTCCGCGCACCGCAGGGTCCACACCATGGTTGGCGACTTCTTCGCGCAACCAGCCCACACCCACGCCGAAGCGAAACCGTCCCTGCGACACCAGATCCAGCGAGGCGACCTCCTTGGCCGTGACGATCGGATCGCGTTCCGGGATCAGCGCGATGCCGGTGCCTAACACCAGTGACTGGGTGGTAGCTGCCGCGGCCGCCAACGCCACAAAGGGATCCAGGGT
The DNA here is from genome assembly GCF_000195955.2 of Mycobacterium tuberculosis H37Rv. GTDB lineage: Bacteria > Actinomycetota > Actinomycetes > Mycobacteriales > Mycobacteriaceae > Mycobacterium > Mycobacterium tuberculosis. The sequence goes on from NC_000962.3 coordinate 3,442,421, forward strand.
GCGGTAATACTTCTCCGGAATTGGGCCACCGCCCGGGTAGGGGCTCTGCGTGTTGACGGGAATATGGGTGTGCTCGGCGAGGAACAGCGACTCAAACCCGCGGTGCTCGAGTGCCGCACCCAGCTCCGCCGGGCCGATTCCCTCGTCGGTGACGAACGTCAGGACACCGAATTGCATGCTTGCTCCCATCGTCTTGTGGCTGCAAGATCTGCACGACGATACGGCCGGCCGCGAGTTAGGCCAGTCCCGCATCGACCAGCAGACGTGACAGCCCGAGTTCGGCGCACTTCGTGGCTACCGGCGCCAGTTCGTTTCGCGCATCGGATTCCCGTCCGGTGGCGGCAAGCGTTTCGATATGAAGTATTTGCGCCTGCAGCGCCGCCAGCGGTCTGCGCGTACCGTCGATGGCGGCGGCGAGAGCACCGGCCCGTTGGCAGGCTTGGTCACGATCGGCGGAGTCGCCGGCGGACAACAGGCGCACCGCGGAGTCCTCGTCGAGTTCGGCTGTCATGGTGGCGATTCCATTGTCGCGGGGGATGGTGCGGGGTGCCAGCAAATCGGCGGCCACCGCCGCAGGTAGCGCGATGCCCAGCCGGATCCGCTCGTTGTTGATTCGGGCAGCCAGGCGCGGCAGCCCCAGCTGGACGGCAGTATCGCCTCCGGTGGACAGGCGATCAGCCGCACCCTCATGATCCCCCTGGGCCGCCTTGACCCGCGCGCCGATCACGTACCTGGCGGCCAGGTAGTCCACTGCACCCCCCTCGGAACCCAGCAGATAGCTCTCGTCCATGAGACGACCAGCCCCGGCCAGATCGCCGGTCTCGTAGAGCAATTCGGCGAGCAGCGAACCCGCAAGCCGCGCCGCGTGCGAGTGGGCCCCCACTGCCGTGCCGACCTCGAACGCCGTTCGGAAGTTCTGTAGCGCAGCGACAATGTCGAGCCGATTCCTGGCCGCCATGCCGCGCAAGCACTGCGCATAAACGGTGCCGAACGGTCCCATCATTTCCTGGTAGGGCGCGGCCCAGTCCAGCAGTGGATATACCTCGGCGAACTCGAAGCGGCAGATCGCGGCCAACGCCGCGGTGTTGCCGGCGGTCCCGGGGACTCGCGGGGGCAGGGTGTCCGGTCTCGACATTGCCTCGGCGAGAAGGTCATCCACGCGCTCGACCCGGTCTGCGAACACCTCGGCGACCGCCCGCAACACGTCTGCCTCGGCCCGCAGATCCGCCTGCGTCGCCTCGGGAAGCTCGGCCCGGCCAAGGGCCGTTTCGAAACGATTCAGGGCACCGGTGGCCGGCGCCGGCCGTTGCAGCAGAATGTTCGCCCACGCGATGGCGAGTTGGAGCCGGGCCCGTGAAACCACCATCGACGTCGGCAGTTTCTGCACGATTGCCAGAAGTGTGGTCATCTTTGACTGCTCCGGCAGGTTCGTTTCATCCTGCTCGACAAGATCGACGGCGCGCGCGGGATCGCCCGCGGCCAGTGCATGGTCGACGGCTTCGTGCAGGTAGCCGTTCTCGGCGAACCAGGCCGATGCCCTGCGGTGCAGTTCCGCCACCCGGTGCGACCCGCCACGTTCGAGGCGACGGTGGAGAAAGTCGGCGAACATTTGGTGGAAGCGAAACCAATTCGGGTCGTCTTCGGTCCGTTGCAGGAACAAGCCGCGGTGCTCGGCCTCTTCCAGCATCGCCCGCCCATTGGTGATCCCGGCCAGCGCCGAGGCCAGCCCGCCGCACGTGCGTTCGGTGACCGATGCCACCAGTAGGAATTCGCGCAGTTCGGGTTCCAGGGTGTCCAGCACGTTTTCGCTCAGGAATTCGTGGATCACGTCACTGGCGCCGGAAAGTCCGCGCAGGAGTTGGGTCGCGTCGCCCCCGCCGCGCAGCGACAGCGCGGCCAGCCGCAGCGCCGCGGCCCACCCGTCGGTAGAGGTAGTCAGCGCCTGCACGTCTGCGCGCGGCAATCGCAGACCACCAGCATCGTTCAGCAGCGCGGCGGCCTCGTCGGTATCGAAGCGCAAAGCAGCCGAATCGATCTCGGCTAGTTCGTCGCCGATCCGCAACCTGCCCACCGGCAAACCGGCGCGAGACCAGCTGGTCACGATGAGCTGCAGGTGGTGACATCCGTTGTCCAGCAGGAAACCCAGGGCAGCTTGGGTGCGGCTGTCGGACACCCGATGCCAGTCGTCGATCACCACCGCGATCCGGTCGTCGTTTTCGTGGATTTCGTCGATCAGCGAAGTCAACACGTAGCGGCCGGCGTCATCCCCATGCTCTTCGAGCACGTGCCCCAACGACTCGGCCAGCGTGGGCCGGACCCGCCGGATCGACTCGAGCAGGTGCGACAAGAACCACACCTCGTTGTTGTCGTCGTTGTCGATTGTCAGCCAGGCGACCGCGGCGCCGTCGCGCGAGAGCTCTTCCCGCCATTGCGCCGCCAGGGTGCTTTTGCCGAATCCCGAGGGCGCGTGGATGAGGATCAGCCGGCGCCGTCCGCCGGCGCGCAGGATGTCGGTGAGCCGGCTGCGGGTGACCAGCGAGCCGGTGGGCACCGACGGCCGGTACTTGGTCGCGGGTGTCGGAGGCGTCGGGACCGTCGGGGTGCCGCCGCCGGTATGCCGATGCGCCGCGTGCGCCTCGGGCGAGCGTCGGCGTTCCACGCCCAGCTCGACGGGGAGGGGCATCTCGTCGACGCTGACGCCGTTGCGGCGCTGAACGTCGCGAAGCTCCTCGCCAACGTCTGCCGCGGTCGCGGGACGATCCGCCGGATGGCGGGCCATCGCCCGTTCGATGGCGGCGGCCACGTCCGCGGGCAGTCCCTGCTTCCGCAGGTCGGGGATCGGCTGCGAGGTGATCCGCAGGAACTGGGCGATCACCCGCTCACCGCTGCGGCGCTCGTAGGCGGCATGGCCGGTCAGCGCACAGAACAACGTCGCGCCCAGGGAGTACACGTCAGAGGCGGGCGTCGGCGATGCTCCTTCGAGAACTTCCGGCGCGGTGAAAGCCGGGGAACCGGCAATCACCCCGGTCGCCGTCTCGAAACCCCCGGCGATTCTGGCGATTCCGAAATCGGTCAGCTGCGGTTCCCCGTAGTCGGTCAGCAGGATATTCCCCGGCTTCACGTCACGGTGCAGGGTGCCGACGCGATGCGCGGCTTCCAGCGCTCCCGCGAGCTTGACGCCGATCGACAGCGTCTCGCGCCAGTCCAGCGGCCCGTGCCGGCGAATCAGCGTCTCCAACGAATTCTTGGCGTGGTAGGGCATCACGATGAAGGGCCGCCCACCCGCCAACACGCCCACCTGCAAGACGGTCACGATGTGCGGGTGCCCGGAAAGGCGGCCCATGGCCCGCTGCTCGCGCAGGAAGCGCTCGAGATTGTCCCGATCCAGGTCGGTGCTCAATACCTTGACGGCGACGGCGCGGTCCAGCGAGGGCTGGACGCAGCGGTAGACGACGCCGAATCCGCCGCGCCCGATCTCCTCGACATTGTCGAATCCAGCCTCAAGCAGTTCCGCGGGAATATTCGGGACCAGGTCCCGCCGCGTCGCGTGCGGATCAACGTCGGTCATCGACGGTCACTATCCTCGGCCGGGAGGGTATCACCACCAGTTTCATCGCCGGTGACCCCACACTATCGCCAAGCCGCGGCGTCGCGGCTCGATACCCACCGCACGCAAAAGCTCCGTTCCCAGACCAACGGAGGGAAGGACCGGCACCAGTTGACATACGAGCAGTTCGCTCGTATGTTGACGCTGATGGGGCCGAGCGATCTGTGGACGGTGGAACGCGCGGCGCGCCATTGGGGCGTGAGCGCGTCGCGCGCTCGCGCTATCCTGTCGAGCCGCCACATTCACCGGGTCAGCGGCTACCCCGCGCAGGCGATCAAGGCGGTCACCCTGCGCCAGGGTGCGCGCACCGACCTCAAAACCGCCAACCATCTCGTGCCGGCCGCACAAGCGTTCACCATGGCCGAGACGGGTGCCGCGATCGGAGAGACCGAAGATGAGCGGGCACGACTGCGCATTTTCTTCGAGTTCCTCCGCGGCGCCGATGAGACCGGGACATCCGCGCTCGATCTCATCGTTGACGAGCCCGCGCTGATCGGTGAGCACCGGTTCGATGCTTTGTTGGCCGCGGCTGCGGAATACATTTCGGCGCGCTGGGGCCGGCCTGGACCCTTGTGGTCGGTGAGTATCGAACGGTTTCTGGACACGGCCTGGTGGGTCAGCGACCTCCCGTCGGCACGAGCGTTTGCCGCCGTGTGGACGCCGGCGCCGTTCCGGCGCCGCGGCATTTACCTAGATCGCCACGACCTCACGAGCGATGGAGTGTGTGTCATGCCCGAACCGGTGTTCAACCGAACCGAGCTCCAGCGGGCGTTCACTGCCCTGGCGGCCAAGCTGGAACGCAGAGGCGTTGTCGGTCAGGTGCACGTTGTCGGCGGGGCGGCGATGCTACTCGCCTACAACTCCCGTGTCACCACTCGCGATATCGACGCGTTGTTCTCAACTGACGGGCCTATGCTCGAAGCGATTCGTGAGGTCGCTGACGAAATGGGTTGGCCGCGAACGTGGCTCAACAATCAGGCCAGCGGTTACGTCTCCCGCACACCAGGTGAAGGCGCCCCCGTTTTCGATCACCCATTCCTGCATGTCGTAGCCACACCCGCGCAGCACCTTCTCGCGATGAAAGTCGTTGCGGCACGCGGCGTGCGTGACGGCGAAGACATTCGCCTCCTGCTCGATCGGCTGCGAATCACCAGCGCGGCCGGCGTATGGGAGATTGTCGCACGCTACTTTCCCGCCGAAACCATCACCGACCGGTCGAGGCTCCTCGTCGAGGACCTCCTCAACCAATAGCAGACCACTAGCAGTGAAGCCGCGGCCGCCGCGCGCAGCACCCCAGTGTCATGGATTATCCATGATTCGGGCGTCCCCAATGCGAACCGCTTCTGTCAGTCGGGGCTGGGGTTTCACCACCCGTTTCACCGACCGCTGACCCCACCATAGGCTCGATACTGCCGGGGTGTCATCCCAAACCAGCGCCGGCACGACCGGTTGAGCGCGCTCTGCTCGGAATAGCCGAGCAGCACCGCGATTTGGCTCAGATACAACCCCGGTTGGGCGAGGTACCTTGCCGCTTGCGCACGGCGTTCGCGCTCGATGAGGTCATGGCACCGGAGGCCCTCGGCAGCCAAGCGCCGCTGCAGCGTTCGTGGGTGCATGTCGAGTTGGTCGGCGATGGCCTCGGCGCTGCATTGGCCGGTCGGCAGCAGGCGGCGGGCCAACCCGACGACCCGCTCGGAGAGCGTGGCATCGCTCGGAAGGTATTGGGATTCCAAATATTTCGTGGCGATGCGCTTGGTTTCCGGATCCGCATGGTCGATGGGCCTACCGGCGAGCCGGTGGTCCACCTCGAACCCGCACCATGTCCGGCCGAACCGAACGGTACAACCCAACGCTTCGCGGTAGGCGGCGTCGGTGCCCAGTTGCGCATGTCGGAACGAGAAAACGCGCGCCCGCGCCTGCGGTCCGCCCAGCAGGCGGATCATCCGGGCGGCGTTGGCCATGCTCAGCTCGTATCCCTGCAGCGGATAGGGAATCCCCGGTTCGGTCACCTCATAGCCGAACCGGACGTTGGACCGTGCGGTAGTTGATGAAACCGTCAGCGTCAGGGCGGGCGAATGGACGTAGAGGTAGCGACCGATCGCCTCCAGCCCGCCGAACAAGGTGGCAGCGTTGCGCGCGATCACCGCTACCGGGCCGAGAATGCCCAGGCCCTGCCAGCGTGCAAGGCGTAGTCCGAAGTCCGGGCAATCGAGCTCGGCGGCGCTGGCCTCCAGCATGCGCACGAACCCGGCCAGCGACATGAACGCGTCCTCTTGGTGTTCGATGCCCGGCGGGATGTCGAAGCGCCGCAGAAACGGCAGCGGGTCCGCGCCGAGCTCGCGCATCAGGTCGGTGTACCCCCACAGGTTGGTGGCGCGGATGAGGCTGCCCAGCTCCATCACCTCCTGTCGGAAAATGATAAAAGGCTGTCGCAAAGTGTCAATACGTGGCGGGGGTCCTCCACCATGCTGGAGCCATGAACCAGCATTTCGACGTCCTGATCATCGGCGCCGGCCTATCCGGCATCGGGACGGCCTGTCACGTGACGGCCGAGTTCCCCGACAAGACAATCGCCCTCCTGGAACGACGGGAGCGCCTGGGCGGCACCTGGGACTTGTTCCGCTACCCGGGAGTTCGTTCGGACTCCGACATGTTCACCTTCGGCTACAAGTTCCGCCCGTGGCGCGACGTGAAGGTGCTCGCCGACGGCGCGTCGATCCGGCAGTACATCGCCGACACCGCCACGGAGTTCGGCGTCGACGAGAAGATTCACTACGGCCTGAAGGTCAACACCGCCGAGTGGTCGAGCCGGCAGTGCCGTTGGACCGTCGCGGGCGTGCACGAGGCGACCGGCGAAACCCGGACCTACACCTGCGATTACCTCATCAGCTGCACCGGCTACTACAACTACGACGCGGGTTATCTGCCGGACTTCCCCGGCGTGCACCGGTTCGGCGGCCGGTGCGTGCACCCGCAGCACTGGCCCGAAGACCTCGATTATTCCGGCAAGAAGGTCGTCGTCATCGGCAGCGGCGCAACGGCGGTCACTTTGGTTCCGGCGATGGCCGGCTCCAACCCCGGCAGTGCCGCGCACGTGACGATGCTGCAGCGATCCCCGTCGTACATCTTCTCGCTGCCGGCGGTCGACAAGATCTCCGAAGTCCTGGGCCGCTTCCTGCCGGATCGCTGGGTCTACGAGTTTGGCCGCAGGCGCAACATCGCCATCCAGCGAAAGCTCTACCAGGCCTGCCGGCGCTGGCCCAAGCTGATGCGGCGATTGCTGCTGTGGGAGGTACGACGCCGCCTCGGCCGCTCCGTGGACATGAGCAACTTCACCCCGAACTACCTGCCGTGGGACGAGCGGTTGTGCGCCGTGCCCAACGGCGATCTGTTTAAGACGCTGGCCTCGGGCGCGGCGTCGGTGGTGACCGATCAGATCGAGACCTTCACCGAGAAGGGCATCCTGTGCAAGTCCGGCCGGGAGATCGAGGCCGACATCATCGTCACCGCGACCGGTCTGAACATCCAGATGCTGGGCGGGATGCGACTCATCGTGGACGGCGCCGAATACCAGCTGCCGGAGAAGATGACCTATAAGGGTGTGCTGCTGGAAAACGCCCCCAATCTGGCCTGGATCATCGGCTACACCAACGCGTCATGGACCCTGAAGTCCGACATCGCCGGCGCCTACCTGTGCCGGCTGCTGCGGCACATGGCCGACAACGGCTACACGGTGGCAACGCCGCGCGATGCGCAGGACTGCGCGCTGGACGTTGGCATGTTCGACCAGCTGAACTCCGGCTATGTGAAGCGCGGCCAGGACATCATGCCGCGCCAGGGCTCCAAGCATCCGTGGAGGGTGCTCATGCACTACGAGAAGGACGCCAAGATCCTGCTCGAAGACCCCATCGATGACGGCGTGCTGCACTTCGCCGCAGCGGCCCAAGACCACGCGGCGGCCTGAGCATCATGAACCTGCGCAAAAACGTCATCCGGTCCGTATTACGTGGTGCCCGGCCACTGTTCGCTTCCCGCCGGCTGGGTATTGCCGGCCGTCGAGTCCTGCTGGCGACGCTGACGGCCGGCGCGCGCGCCCCCAAGGGCACCCGCTTTCAGCGCGTCAGCATCGCCGGTGTCCCGGTCCAGCGGGTGCAACCCCCCCATGCGGCAACCAGCGGGACGCTGATCTACCTGCACGGCGGTGCCTACGCCCTGGGCAGCGCCCGGGGCTACCGCGGCCTGGCCGCCCAGCTCGCGGCGGCGGCCGGAATGACGGCGCTGGTCCCCGACTACACCCGCGCACCGCACGCCCACTATCCAGTGGCCCTCGAAGAGATGGCTGCGGTGTACACCCGCTTGCTCGACGACGGGCTCGACCCGAAAACGACCGTCATCGCCGGTGATTCGGCTGGCGGAGGGTTGACCCTGGCGCTGGCCATGGCGCTGCGCGATCGCGGCATCCAGGCCCCGGCCGCACTCGGCCTGATCTGCCCGTGGGCCGATCTCGCCGTCGACATCGAAGCGACGCGACCGGCGCTGCGCGATCCGCTCATTCTTCCGTCGATGTGCACCGAATGGGCGCCGCGCTACGTAGGGTCCTCCGATCCGCGGCTGCCCGGTATCTCCCCGGTCTACGGCGACATGAGCGGCCTGCCGCCCATCGTCATGCAGACCGCGGGCGACGATCCGATCTGCGTTGACGCGGACAAGATCGAAACCGCCTGCGCCGCTTCGAAAACAAGCATCGAGCATCGCCGGTTCGCGGGCATGTGGCACGACTTCCATCTGCAGGTCAGTCTGCTCCCCGAAGCCCGCGACGCGATCGCCGACCTCGGGGCAAGGCTGCGCGGCCACCTCCACCAATCGCAGGGACAACCACGGGGAGTAGTCAAATGAGCTCATTCGAAGGCAAGGTCGCCGTCATCACCGGGGCCGGCTCGGGCATCGGCAGAGCGTTGGCACTCAACCTCTCCGAGAAGCGCGCAAAGCTTGCCCTTTCCGATGTCGACACCGACGGGCTGGCCAAAACCGTGCGCCTGGCTCAAGCGCTCGGCGCGCAGGTGAAGTCGGACCGGCTCGACGTCGCCGAACGCGAGGCGGTGCTGGCCCACGCCGACGCCGTCGTCGCACATTTCGGCACCGTGCACCAGGTCTACAACAACGCCGGCATCGCGTACAACGGCAACGTCGACAAGTCGGAGTTCAAGGACATCGAGCGCATCATCGACGTCGACTTCTGGGGCGTCGTCAACGGCACCAAAGCCTTTCTGCCGCACGTGATTGCCTCCGGCGACGGACACATCGTCAACATCTCCAGCCTGTTCGGGCTGATCGCGGTGCCCGGGCAAAGCGCCTACAACGCGGCCAAGTTCGCGGTGCGCGGCTTCACCGAGGCGCTGCGCCAGGAGATGCTGGTCGCCAGGCATCCGGTCAAGGTGACGTGCGTGCATCCCGGCGGCATCAAAACCGCCGTCGCGCGCAACGCCACCGTGGCCGACGGCGAGGACCAGCAGACGTTCGCGGAGTTCTTCGACCGCCGGCTGGCGCTGCATTCGCCGGAGATGGCCGCCAAAACCATCGTCAACGGAGTCGCCAAGGGCCAGGCCCGCGTCGTGGTCGGCCTGGAGGCCAAAGCCGTCGATGTGCTCGCGCGCATCATGGGCTCGTCGTATCAGCGGCTGGTTGCCGCCGGCGTCGCCAAGTTCTTCCCCTGGGCCAAGTAGGCCCATAGAGTTCTAGAAAGGGACACCACGATGAAAACCACCGCGGCGGTACTGTTCGAGGCGGGCAAACCGTTCGAGCTGATGGAGCTCGATCTCGACGGGCCGGGTCCGGGCGAGGTGTTGGTCAAATACACCGCCGCCGGGCTGTGCCATTCCGACCTGCACCTCACCGATGGTGATTTACCACCGCGGTTCCCGATCGTGGGCGGCCACGAAGGGTCCGGGGTCATCGAGGAGGTGGGTGCCGGCGTCACCAGGGTCAAGCCCGGAGACCACGTGGTGTGCAGCTTCATCCCGAACTGCGGGACTTGCCGCTACTGCTGCACCGGCCGGCAGAACCTGTGCGACATGGGGGCCACCATCCTGGAGGGCTGCATGCCGGACGGCAGTTTCCGATTCCATTCCCAGGGAACAGATTTCGGCGCCATGTGCATGCTGGGCACGTTCGCCGAGCGGGCCACCGTCTCGCAGCATTCGGTGGTGAAGGTGGACGACTGGCTGCCACTGGAAACCGCGGTGCTGGTGGGCTGCGGCGTGCCGTCCGGTTGGGGCACCGCGGTCAATGCCGGAAACCTGCGGGCCGGCGACACCGCCGTCATCTACGGCGTCGGCGGCCTGGGCATCAACGCGGTCCAGGGCGCGACCGCCGCCGGCTGTAAGTACGTCGTGGTGGTGGACCCGGTGGCTTTCAAGCGCGAGACCGCGCTCAAGTTCGGCGCCACCCATGCCTTCGCCGACGCCGCCAGCGCGGCGGCCAAGGTCGACGAACTCACCTGGGGGCAGGGCGCCGACGCGGCGCTGATCCTGGTGGGCACCGTCGACGACGAGGTGGTCTCGGCCGCGACCGCGGTGATCGGCAAGGGCGGCACCGTCGTCATCACCGGGCTGGCGGACCCGGCCAAACTCACCGTGCACGTCTCCGGAACCGATTTGACGCTGCACGAGAAAACGATCAAGGGCTCGCTGTTCGGTTCCTGCAATCCGCAATACGACATCGTGCGGCTGCTGCGCCTCTACGACGCCGGCCAGCTGATGCTGGACGAACTCGTGACCACCACCTACAACCTCGAACAGGTGAACCAGGGCTACCAGGATCTGCGGGACGGCAAGAACATTCGGGGCGTGATCGTGCACTGACCAGCTTCCACCAACCACGAATCCAGAGAGGACGATGATGCGCAGGCTCAACGGCGTTGACGCGCTGATGCTGTATCTCGACGGCGGCAGCGCCTACAACCACACCCTCAAGATCAGCGTGCTCGACCCGTCGACCGACCCGGACGGCTGGTCGTGGCCGAAGGCGCGGCAGATGTTCGAGGAGCGCGCCCACCTGCTTCCGGTCTTCCGGCTGCGGTACCTGCCCACACCGCTGGGCCTGCATCACCCGATCTGGGTCGAGGATCCCGAATTCGACCTCGACGCGCACGTGCGCCGGGTCGTCTGTCCCGCCCCGGGCGGGATGGCGGAATTCTGCGCGCTCGTCGAGCAGATCTACGCCCACCCGCTGGATCGCGACCGCCCGCTGTGGCAGACCTGGGTGGTCGAGGGCCTCGACGGCGGCCGCGTCGCCCTGGTCACGCTGCTGCACCACGCCTACTCCGACGGCGTCGGCGTGCTGGACATGCTCGCCGCGTTCTACAACGACACGCCTGACGAGGCCCCCGTGGTTGCGCCCCCGTGGGAGCCGCCGCCGCTGCCGTCCACCCGGCAACGCCTCGGTTGGGCCCTGCGGGACCTGCCCTCCAGGCTCGGCAAGATCGCGCCGACCGTGCGGGCCGTTCGTGATCGGGTGCGCATCGAACGGGAGTTCGCCAAAGACGGCGACCGGCGCGTCCCGCCCACGTTCGACCGCTCCGCACCGCCGGGCCCGTTTCAGCGCGGGCTGTCGCGCAGCCGGCGGTTCTCCTGCGAATCGTTCCCGCTCGCCGAGGTTCGCGAGGTGAGCAAGACGCTGGGCGTCACCATCAACGACGTCTTTTTGGCGTGTGTGGCCGGTGCCGTTCGTCGCTATCTGGAGCGTTGCGGCTCCCCTCCCACCGACGCGATGGTGGCCACGATGCCGCTCGCGGTCACCCCGGCGGCCGAGCGCGCCCACCCCGGCAACTACTCGTCGGTCGACTACGTCTGGCTACGCGCCGACATCGCCGACCCGCTCGAGCGGCTACACGCGACCCACCTCGCCGCCGAGGCCACCAAGCAGCACTTCGCCCAGACCAAGGACGCCGACGTCGGCGCGGTGGTCGAGCTGCTGCCGGAACGCCTCATCTCGGGCCTGGCGCGTGCCAACGCGCGCACCAAGGGCCGCTTCGACACCTTCAAGAACGTGGTCGTGTCCAACGTGCCGGGGCCGCGTGAGCCGCGGTATCTCGGCCGCTGGCGCGTCGACCAGTGGTTTTCCACCGGGCAGATCTCCCACGGCGCCACGCTCAACATGACCGTCTGGAGCTATTGCGACCAGTTCAACCTGTGCGTAATGGCCGACGCAGTCGCGGTTCGGAACACCTGGGAATTGCTCGGCGGCTTCCGCGCCTCGCACGAGGAGCTGCTCGCGGCGGCCCGTGCCCAAGCCACGCCCAAGGAGATGGCCACATGACCCGCATCAATCCGATCGATCTGTCCTTCCTGCTGCTGGAGCGGGCCAACCGGCCCAACCACATGGCCGCCTACACGATCTTCGAAAAGCCGAAAGGACAGAAATCGTCGTTCGGGCCGCGCCTGTTCGATGCCTACCGGCACAGCCAGGCGGCCAAGCCCTTCAATCACAAGCTGAAATGGCTGGGCACAGATGTTGCGGCGTGGGAAACCGTCGAGCCCGACATGGGCTATCACATTCGACACCTCGCCCTGCCCGCACCGGGTTCCATGCAGCAGTTCCACGAAACGGTCTCGTTCCTCAACACCGGCCTGCTCGATAGGGGCCACCCGATGTGGGAGTGCTACATCATCGACGGCATCGAGCGCGGCCGGATCGCGATCCTGCTCAAGGTGCACCACGCGCTCATCGACGGTGAAGGCGGCCTGCGCGCGATGCGCAACTTCCTCTCCGATTCACCGGACGACACGACGCTGGCCGGTCCCTGGATGTCGGCGCAGGGCGCCGACCGGCCACGGCGCACCCCCGCCACGGTGTCGCGCAGGGCGCAACTGCAAGGACAACTGCAAGGAATGATCAAGGGGCTGACCAAGCTGCCGAGCGGCCTGTTCGGCGTCAGCGCGGACGCGGCGGACCTTGGTGCGCAGGCACTGAGCCTCAAGGCGCGCAAGGCGTCCCTGCCCTTCACGGCGCGACGCACTCTGTTCAACAACACGGCGAAATCGGCGGCGCGCGCGTACGGGAACGTCGAGTTGCCGCTCGCCGACGTCAAGGCCCTGGCCAAGGCGACCGGCACCTCGGTCAACGACGTGGTGATGACGGTCATCGACGACGCGCTGCACCACTACCTCGCCGAACACCAGGCGTCCACCGACCGGCCGCTGGTGGCGTTCATGCCGATGTCGCTGCGTGAGAAGTCGGGCGAGGGCGGTGGCAACCGGGTGAGCGCCGAACTGGTCCCGATGGGTGCACCCAAGGCGAGTCCCGTTGAGCGCCTTAAGGAAATCAACGCGGCGACCACACGCGCGAAGGACAAAGGGCGCGGCATGCAAACGACGTCCCGCCAGGCCTACGCGCTGCTACTGCTCGGCAGCCTGACGGTGGCGGACGCCCTGCCCCTGCTCGGCAAGTTGCCGAGCGCGAATGTGGTGATATCAAACATGAAGGGGCCCACCGAGCAGCTCTACCTTGCCGGTGCGCCGCTGGTGGCGTTCAGTGGCCTGCCCATCGTGCCGCCGGGCGCCGGGCTTAACGTCACCTTCGCCAGCATCAACACCGCGCTGTGCATCGCCATCGGCGCGGCACCGGAAGCCGTGCACGAACCCTCCCGGCTGGCCGAACTGATGCAACGGGCATTCACCGAGCTCCAAACCGAAGCCGGCACAACGAGTCCCACAACATCGAAGTCGAGAACCCCATGAAGAACATTGGCTGGATGCTCAGACAACGCGCGACCGTCTCGCCGCGGCTGCAAGCCTACGTCGAGCCGTCCACCGACGTCCGGATGACCTACGCGCAGATGAACGCGCTGGCGAACCGGTGCGCCGACGTGCTCACCGCGCTGGGGATCGCCAAGGGCGACCGCGTGGCATTGCTGATGCCCAACAGCGTCGAGTTCTGTTGCCTGTTCTATGGCGCGGCCAAGCTCGGCGCGGTAGCGGTCCCTATCAACACCCGCCTCGCCGCACCCGAGGTGAGTTTCATCCTGTCCGACAGCGGCAGCAAGGTGGTGATCTACGGTGCGCCGTCGGCGCCGGTGATCGACGCCATCAGGGCGCAGGCCGACCCTCCGGGCACGGTCACCGACTGGATAGGCGCCGACTCGTTGGCCGAACGCCTGAGGTCGGCGGCCGCAGACGAGCCGGCGGTCGAATGCGGCGGCGATGACAACTTGTTCATCATGTACACCTCGGGCACCACCGGACATCCCAAGGGAGTGGTGCATACCCACGAATCGGTGCATTCGGCGGCCAGTTCCTGGGCCTCGACGATCGACGTGCGCTACCGCGACCGCCTGCTGCTACCGCTGCCGATGTTCCACGTGGCGGCGTTGACGACGGTCATCTTCAGCGCCATGCGCGGCGTCACGCTGATCTCGATGCCGCAGTTCGATGCGACGAAGGTGTGGTCACTGATCGTCGAGGAGCGGGTCTGTATCGGTGGCGCCGTGCCGGCGATCCTCAACTTCATGCGCCAGGTGCCCGAGTTCGCCGAACTCGACGCGCCCGACTTCCGCTACTTCATCACCGGTGGCGCGCCCATGCCGGAGGCCCTGATCAAGATCTATGCCGCCAAGAACATCGAGGTCGTGCAGGGTTACGCACTCACCGAATCCTGTGGCGGCGGCACCCTGCTGCTCAGCGAAGACGCGCTGCGCAAAGCCGGCTCGGCCGGACGCGCCACCATGTTCACCGACGTGGCCGTGCGCGGTGACGACGGCGTGATCCGCGAGCACGGCGAAGGCGAAGTCGTGATCAAGTCCGACATCCTGCTCAAGGAATACTGGAATCGCCCGGAGGCCACCCGCGACGCTTTCGACAACGGTTGGTTCCGGACCGGCGACATCGGCGAAATCGATGATGAGGGCTATCTTTACATCAAGGACCGGCTGAAGGACATGATCATTTCCGGCGGCGAGAACGTCTACCCGGCCGAGATCGAAAGTGTGATCATCGGCGTTCCCGGGGTCAGCGAGGTGGCGGTCATCGGCTTGCCCGACGAGAAGTGGGGCGAGATCGCCGCCGCCATCGTCGTTGCCGACCAGAACGAGGTCAGCGAGCAGCAGATCGTCGAGTACTGCGGAACCAGGCTCGCACGCTACAAGCTGCCCAAGAAGGTGATCTTCGCCGAGGCCATCCCCCGCAACCCGACCGGCAAGATCCTCAAAACGGTGCTGCGCGAACAGTATTCGGCGACGGTGCCGAAGTGATGCACGGCCCGAGCCGCTAGGACGGCGCGAGCCGCACGATGCCGGGAACGAGGTAGCGCGCAACGTACGCACGCAGCCCCTCGTCGTCATCGAGCGGGATCGGGCCCTCCGGCGCAGCGACCGGTAATCCGTTGCCGTTGAGTGTGTTTGAGTTGCCCGTTCATGCGGCGGCGCTCGTCGATCTCCTCTTGCACCAGGGCCTCGACCGCCAGCCGCGAGCCGGTGATCCGGTCGTAGCTTCGGGTCCAGCGGCCGCCGCGGCTTGTCGCCCCATGCGGTTTGGATCACCCGCCGCGTGCTGCGGCTGGTGTCCAGCCAGGCGATTGCCCGCGCTCGCACCCGCTCGGCGCGCGGGTTGTCGGCGACCCCGAAGATGACCTCGGCGACGATGTCGAGCGCGATCGGGCCGGCGCGGTCTCGGAAACGGACCTCCTCGCCCATTGGCCAGGTGGCGAGCGCCTTTCGGTCACGCGTTCCATGGCCCGCTCGTAGGACCTCAGCGCCTTTCCGCGGAAGGGCGGGCTGGCGTAGCGCCGGTCGGCGCGGTGCCTTCCATGCTGACCAGCGTGTGCTCGCCGAAGATCGCGTGGTGAGCCGGTCCATCGCCGGGGTCAGCTGAAGGACCGAGTTGCTCGCCGTGAAGACCCTCTTCACGTCTTCGGGATTGGGTCACGCACAGCGCGTCGACGGCTCCAGGCACGTTGAACAGGAAGCGATCAACCGAGTTTTGTGGTGCGCGCGTAAAACCGCTGGGGGCCAGCCAGTATTCGGCTCCAAATGCGATCGAGGATAGGCGCACCCGGGGCCTCCATCGGGACTCTTCGAACTACCACCGCTCACCTTGCAGTGCGACTACCAAGCCCGCCGACGTGTCTGCGGCGCAGTATTCTTCACGCACCTGGCCCGCGTACTCCCCGACCCAGCAAAGGAGTCCAGGAATGACATGGCAGATCGTGTTCGTCGTGATATGCGTGATCGTCGCCGGCGTCGCGGCATTGTTCTGGCGACTCCCCTCCGATGACACGACGCGCAGCCGGGCCAAAACAGTGACAATAGCCGCCGTGGCAGCGGCGGCCGTGTTCTTCTTCTTGGGCTGTTTCACCATCGTTGGCACCCGCCAGTTCGCGATTATGACCACCTTCGGCCGTCCCACCGGCGTAAGCCTGAACAACGGCTTCCACGGCAAGTGGCCCTGGCAGATGACCCATCCCATGGATGGTGCGGTGCAGATCGACAAGTACGTCAAGGAAGGCAACACCGATCAGCGCATCACGGTGCGGCTGGGCAATCAATCCACCGCGCTGGCAGACGTCAGCATCCGCTGGCAACTCAAGCAGGCCGCTGCCCCGGAACTGTTCCAGCAGTACAAGACCTTCGACAACGTGCGCGTCAACCTGATCGAGCGCAACCTCTCGGTGGCGCTCAACGAGGTGTTCGCCGGCTTCAACCCGCTGGACCCGCGAAACCTCGACGTGTCCCCGCTGCCTTCGCTGGCCAAGCGCGCCGCCGACATCCTGCGCCAGGACGTGGGCGGGCAGGTCGACATTTTCGATGTCAATGTGCCCACCATCCAGTACGACCAGAGCACCGAGGACAAGATCAACCAGCTCAACCAGCAGCGCGCGCAGACCTCGATCGCCCTGGAAGCACAGCGAACTGCCGAGGCCCAGGCCAAGGCCAACGAGATCCTGTCCCGCTCGATCAGCGACGACCCCAACGTGGTGGTGCAGAACTGCATTACGGCCGCGATCAACAAGGGAATCAGCCCGCTGGGTTGCTGGCCGGGAAGCTCAGCGCTACCCACCATCGCAGTGCCGGGACGGTAACCGCGAAGATTGACCCCATGCCGATCCCCTTTGCCGATGGGATGCTCAGCCGGCTGGGTCGCCGCGGGGCAGCGCTCGACCTGATCGAGGAGTTCGAGGACGAGTCCGGGGAGCCCCCCGCATCCCTGAGCCCCGCCGACCTGCTGGCCGCCGAACCGGCCCTGCTGCTGCAGAAGATGGAGAACCGCCTCGTCCGGCACCACCTAGCCAATCCGGACGTGTTGAGCGGCGAACAGCTGCGCAAGCTGCGCTACATCCTCAATTTCGCCAGGCTGGCCGACTTCGAACCGGGGGCCGCGGGGCCGGGCGGAAGCCGCGGTCGCGGGGACATCTCGGTGGGCGGCCAAGTCGCGCCTTGGCGGTCCCGGGTCGTCGACGCGTTGTACGCACCGCTGCGCGAGGAGCCCGATCCGGTCACGGCGCTGGAGGGCGCGAAAGACGTGCTGGCGACGCTGGTCGACGACCAGGACGATCAGCGTCGAGTGCTCATCGAGCGCCACGGCAGCGACTTCTCCGCGACGGAACTCGACGCCGAGGTCGGCTACAAGAAGCTGGTGACCGTCCTCGGCGGCGGCGGGGGCGCGGGCTTCGTCTACATCGGCGGCATGCAACGGCTGCTGGCGGCCGGCCAGGTGCCCGACTACATGATCGGCTCGTCGTTCGGGTCGATCATCGGCAGCCTGGTGGCCCGTGAACTGCCGGTGCCGATCGACGAGTACGCCGAGTGGGCCAAAACGGTGTCCTACCGCGCCATCCTGGGCCCGGAGCGGCGGCGCAGCCGCCACGGGTTGGCCGGAATGTTCACCCTGCGCTTCGACCAGTTCGCCCATACCCTGCTCAGCCGTGCGGACGGCGAACGGATGCGCATGTCGGATCTGGCAATCCCGTTCGATGTCGTCGTCGCCGGTGTGCGCAGGCAGCCTTATGCGGCGCTGCCGTCCAGGTTCCGCCATCGCGAGCGGTCTACACTGACGTTGCGGTCGCTGCCGTTTCTGCCGATCGGTATCGGCCCGTGGGTGGCGGCACGCATGTGGCAAGTCGCGGCCTTCATCGACTTGCGGGTGGTCAAGCCGATCGTCATCAGCGCCGACGGCGCGACACGCGACGTCAACGTCGTTGACGCGGCGTCTTTCTCGTCGGCCATCCCCGGTGTGCTGCACCACGAAACCAGCGACCCGCGGATGCTGCCAATCCTCGACGAGTTGTGCGCCGACCAGGACGTCGCGGCGATGGTCGACGGCGGCGCGGCCAGCAACGTCCCGGTCGAATTGGCGTGGGAGCGGGTCCGCGACGGGCGGCTCGGCACCCGCAACGCGTGTTATCTGGCGTTCGACTGCTTCCATCCGCACTGGGACCCCCGACATCTGTGGCTGGTACCGATCACCCAGGCGGTCCAGCTGCAGATGGTGCGCAACCTGCCCTACGCCGACCACCTCGTCCGATTCGAGCCGACGCTGTCGCCGGTGAACCTGGCGCCGTCCGCGGCGGCCATCGACCGGGCTTGCCGGTGGGGGCGCGACAGCGTCGAACCGGCGATTGCGGTGACATCGGCGCTGCTGGAGCCGACGTGGTGGGAAGGCGACAGGCCCCCCGCCGCCGAACCCAAGGAACGCACAAAGTCGGCGGCCTCGTCGATGAGCGCCGTGATGGCCGCGATTCAGGCGCCGACGGGCCGGTTTCGGCGATGGCGAAGCCGCCACCTGACCTAGCGACGGCTACAGGGAACGCGACCTCGGCGGTCGAAAGCAAACCAGGTGCACAAGTGCAACAACAACGATTCCGATCACCAACCCAGTCGCCGCGCACGCCGCGGTGCTGACCAACCAGGTCAGCGCGCCACCAGCAGACCCCACCAGGTGGTCATCTAGGTGGTGAACCAGGCGGTACGGGGCGTGCCAGCCGAGGTGGTCGCTGCCCACAAGCACTATGTGGCCGCCCACCCAGAGCATGGCTCCCATCCCGACCGCTGACAGCGCCGATAGCAGTTTGGGCATCCCCGCGACCAGGCCCCCGCCGATCCGCTGCCCGAATCGGGACGCGGTCTGGGTGAGGCGCAGGCCGACGTCGTCCATTTGGACGATGACGGCGACGACACCGTACACCGCGGCGGTGATGACGAGGGCGACGATGACGAGGACGATGAGGCGCGGCACGAATGGCTGGTCGGCCACCTCGTTGAGGGCGATCACCATGATCTCGGCGGATAGGATGAAGTCGGTCCGGATCGCCCCGGCCACCAGCTCGCGTTCGGCGACCTGCGGCGCGGCGTCGTGGCCACGGCCGCCGATGACGCCGCACACCTTTTCGGCGCCCTCGTAGCACAGATACGTGGCGCCCAACATCAGCAGCGGGGTCAACAGCCACGGCACGAGCTGGCTGAGCAGCAATGCACCGGGAAGGATGAGCAGCAGCTTGTTGCGCACCGACCCGATCGCGATGCGTTTGATGATCGGCAGCTCACGCTCAGCGGTGATCCGGTGGACGTATTGCGGCGTCACCGCCGTGTCGTCAATGACCACTCCCGCAGCCTTTGCCGTCGCACGACCGGCGGCGGCGCCGATGTCGTCAATCGAGGCGGCGGCCAGCCGTGCAAGAACCGCGACATGGTCCAGCAGTCCGAACAGACCGCCGCTCATCGCGACTCCGCCATCACGATCGAGGTTACCGTCTGCCGTCGTTGTCGCCAGCGGTGCCGTAGAGCCCGCCGGGTCGCAGCGCTCGCAGAGCCACCCGGCCCCCCGGGTCTTCAGCGGTGGCGGGCACGACCGCGACGCAATCGGCACCGGCATCCGCGTAGGCGCGGAGCCGGGCCGCCACTCGATCGGGGCTACCCAACGCACACACCCGGTCGAGCAGTTCGCTGGGGACAGCGACCGCCAGTTCGCGGCGAGTAGCCCGGGACCGCGCGCTACGGACCAGGCCGTCGAAACCCAGCGCGCTGAACATTTCGCCATAGCCGGGCGGGGCGAGGTACACCGCCAGCTGAGCTGCCAGCTGGGAGTGCGCGGCCGCACCGGGGTTGACGGCGACCGGCACGCACACCGTGAGGCGCGGCGCGGCACGGCCGGCCGCGGCGGCTGCGCTGTCGATCGCCGCACGAACCCGCCCGACACGGAACGGCGATGCCAGGTTGAGCACGACCTCATCGGCGTGCTGCGCGGCCAGGCGAATCATGCCAGGTCCAAACGCCCCCAACGCAATTCGCGTATCGGGCGCCGCACCGCGCAGCCGGAATCCGCGGCTGTTGACGTGACGGCCGCTGTATTCGACCCGCGCACCGGTAAATATCGACCGCAGGCATTCGATGGTTTCGCGCATGACCGGCACGTGGTGCGCCCAAGGTCGGCCATGCCAGCCGGCCACGATCGCCGGACTGGAAGCTCCCAGCGCGAGGTCAACCCGACAGCCGGTGAGAGAAGCGACCGAACTGACCCCTAGCGCCAGCCCCACCGGACCGCGAACGCCGACGGCTAGCGGTCCGACCTTCAGCGTCATGTTTGGCGTGCGGAGCCCGATCGAGGTCGCGAGCGCGAACGCATCGTAGGTCGCCATTTCGCCGATCCACAGCGCAGCGAAACCCGTGTCAGCGGCCGCGAGCGCGACATCGGTTGCCTCGTGGTCGGGGCGGTCAAGCCAGAACGGTAGGGCGACTTCGATATCGGTCATAGCATCGACACGTCGGCCGGCTGGTCGAGCAGGACACGCCCGGGCAGTTCGCGTGATGCCTCGTTGACCTGGAAATGGGCGGTAGCGGTGAATGCGTCGCGGAACCGGCGCTGCAGCGGTGCGTTGTCGTAGATGGCGGTGCCGCCCGCCAGATCATACATGCTGCGCACCACGTCGGCCGAGGTCCGTACCGCGTGCGTGGCCGCCAACCGCAGCCGGTTGCGCATCGTCACCGGTACCGCCTCGGCATCGTGGCTGACCTGCCAGGCCGCCTCGATTACCTCGTAGAACAGGGCGCGGGCGGCGCCCAGCGCCGACTCGGCGGTTGCCGCCGCGGCTTGGGTCGCCGAACGTTCCGCCAAGGTCCGAGTGGACCCAAGCCCTTTCTTGCCGCCGGCCAGCTCGACCAGATCGTCAATCGCGGCGCGCGCATTGCCCAACGCAGCCGCGCCAATCGACAACGCGAAAAATCCAAACACCGGAAAGCGATACAGCGGCCGGTCCACGATTGGTCCGTCAAACACCGAGAACACGCGATCAGCGGGCACGAAGACGTCGTCGGCAACGCAGTCGTGGCTGCCGGTGCCACGCAAACCCAATGTGTGCCAAGTGTCGAGGACCTGCAGCTCGTCCTTGTTCAGCGCGACGACCGACGGCACTTGCCGGTCGTCGACGAAGCAGCCGGCGAACATGATGTCCGCGTGGTTGATCCCGCTGCAAAACGGCCAGCGTCCGGACACCACGACACCGCCGTCGACGGACCGGGCCGTGCCACGTGGCGCCCACACCCCCGCCGCGACACCCCGCCCCCCGCCGAACATTTCCTCGCGGCTGCGCGCCGGCAGGTAGGCGACCAGCAGGGCACTGGTAATCGCGATCGACACACACCATCCCGCTGACGCGTCACCACGCGCCACCGCCTCGGCGCACCGCAGCGCCCGCCCGGGTGCCAGCTCCGGCGCCGCAACCTCACGCGGCATGGTGGCGCGCAGCAAGCCGGCCTCGCGCAGCCGGGTCACCAGCTCGTCTGGCAGCCGACGATCGCGCTCGATTTCCGCGGATCGCGCTCGGGCCCACCGCGCGATCTTCTCGGCGAGGATCTCGATCTCGGTTTCGCTTTGGTTCACGGGCGGCTCCTGATGACGGTGGCGGTTCAATGAAGTTACCACCCTTGGTTCAGTCATTGAACCAGGTACAGTTGGTGGACCATGGCCGTTTCCGATCTATCCCACCGCTTCGAAGGGGAGTCGGTCGGCCGGGCGCTCGAGCTAGTCGGTGAACGCTGGACGCTGCTTATCCTGCGTGAGGCGTTCTTCGGGGTGCGGCGGTTCGGTCAGCTCGCGCGGAACCTTGGCATTCCGCGGCCCACGCTGTCCTCGCGGCTGCGGATGCTCGTCGAGGTGGGTCTTTTTGACCGGGTGCCATATTCCTCCGACCCCGAGCGACACGAGTACCGGCTCACCGAAGCGGGCCGCGATCTGTTCGCCGCGATCGTCGTCCTCATGCAGTGGGGGGATGAGTACTTGCCACGCCCAGAAGGACCACCGATCAAGCTGCGCCACCACACCTGCGGCGAGCACGCCGACCCACGCCTGATCTGTACCCACTGCGGCGAGGAGATCACCGCGCGCAATGTGACACCTGAACCGGGGCCGGGCTTTAAAGCCAAGCTGGCGTCCTCATAACGATTCCCAACCTCAAATTGTTGCGAATCGATAATGCAAGCCGAACCACGTCGCCGAACAAGGCCGTACACCTTGGCCGGGAAACTATCGTCATTTTGTGCACCGTCGAACGGCCCTGAAGCTCCCGCTGCTGCTGGCGGCAGGCACGGTGCTGGGCCAAGCGCCGCGGGCCGCCGCCGAAGAACCAGGCCGGTGGTCGGCCGACCGCGCACATCGCTGGTATCAAGCGCACGGCTGGCTCGTCGGTGCAAACTACATCACCTCGAACGCCATCAACCAGCTCGAGATGTTCCAGCCAGGCACATACGATCCCCGGCGCATCGACAACGAGCTGGGCCTTGCGCGGTTTCACGGGTTCAACACCGTGCGAGTCTTCCTCCACGACCTGCTGTGGGCCCAAGACGCGCCCGGTTTCCAAACCCGGCTCGCGCAGTTCGTCGCCATCGCGGCGCGATACCACATCAAACCGCTCTTTGTCCTGTTCGACTCCTGCTGGGACCCGCTCCCCAGACCGGGTCGGCAGCGGGCGCCAAGGGCTGGGGTGCACAACTCCGGGTGGGTGCAAAGTCCGGGTGCTGAACGCCTCGATGACCGCCGCTATGCCAGCACGCTGTACAACTACGTCACGGGTGTGTTGGGCCAATTCCGCAACGACGATCGCGTGTTGGGTTGGGACCTGTGGAATGAACCCGACAATCCCGCGCGCGTGTATCGCAAGGTGGAAAGGAAAGACAAGCTCGAGCGCGTCGCGGAGCTCCTCCCCCAAGTGTTCCGATGGGCCCGCACGGTCGATCCGGTTCAACCGCTGACCAGTGGTGTCTGGCAAGGGAATTGGGGAGATCCCGGACGCCGCAGCACCATCAGCGCCATTCAACTCGACAACGCCGACGTGATCACCTTCCACAGTTACGCCGCGCCGGCCGAATTCGAGGGCCGCATCGCTGAGCTCGCTCCGTTGCAGCGGCCAATCCTGTGCACCGAGTACCTGGCGCGGTCCCAAGGCAGCACTGTCGAGGGAATCCTGCCGATTGCTAAGCGGCACAACGTTGGTGCGTTCAATTGGGGTTTGGTGGCGGGAAAGACTCAGACCTATTTGCCGTGGGATTCGTGGGATCACCCCTACCGCGCGCCCCCGAAGGTGTGGTTTCACGACCTGCTACACCCCAACGGCCGGCCGTATCGGGACGGCGAAGTTCAAACGATTCGGAAGCTGAACGGGATGCCGAGCCAGGACTAGGCTTTCCCCAGCCCGCATTGGGCGCGGCTCGCCGAATGCGAGCCCGACACCTACTGAAAACCATGTGCGCGGTCGGCCTGGCGGAACCGGATCAGGCGGCGATACCGAGTTGCTGGTTAATCTGCGGCCAGGACAGCAAACCCCAGGGGGTGAGCAGTATCCAGTCGTGGATTTGCCAGGGGGCCAGTACGAAGCTGAACGGCGCTCCTTGGACTACGGCTGTGTGCTCGAGGACAACCGCTTGTTGTGCGAGCGGATCAAGCGAGCCCGAATAGACATACGTCGGCGGAAGACCGTTCAGCGACCCATACAGCGGACTGACCAGCGGGTCGTTGACCGCAAGATTGCCTGCCCACGCCTGGCTGATCTGCCAGGTCCCCACATCGAGCCACGGGGACAGCAACACCATGGACGACGGTACTGGGTTGCCCTGGCTCACCATGTATTGGGCGGCCGCCAGTGCGAGGTTGCCGCCCGCGGAGTCCCCGACCACGCTGACGTTGGAGACCCCGTGTTGCGCGATTTGCGTGGAGATGAGCCCGGCCATCGCCGGTACTACCGTCCCGGCAGTGCCTCCTTCCTGCACCAACGGGTAAATCGGCACTTGCACGGTCGCGCCGGTCTGGTAAGCCGTCACCGAGTAGTTGAGCCAGTGGAAGATTGACGGCGGCAGGATAAACGCGCCGCCGTGAATGGCAACCACGTATTCGCCGGTTGGATGAGCCGGCGTGATCTGCACGACGCTCATCCCGTCATAGGTGGTGTACTGGACCGTCTGTCCCAGCAGCGAGTTCAGCAACGGCGGTGGGGAGTTGCCAAGAAACCACGACAGCGGCGGTATGTCGCTGGCAATGAGCGCTAAAAGTGGATTGTTTGGGATTGCAAAGTGAGTTTCGAGCGCAGACAAACTCAGCAGGGGTTTCACCGGCCACAGCGAAGCGATGTCGAATCCGGCAGCCCCTGACGGCGTGCCGGTGAAGATCCCTGCCTGCGCCGCCGCGAAAGGCGGAACCTGCGTGAATCCGGCGGCCAGCGCCGTGGGGGCCCGCTGAATTTCCTGGTGAATCGTGGCAAAACCGTTCCCGATACCGCTGGCGAATTCACTCTGCAACAGCGAAGCGTTGGCCAGCTCGGCGGCGGCATACCCCTTGGCCGCGCCTGTCAATGCCTGCACAAACCGCTCATGAAACACCGCAAGCTGTGCGCTAAGAGCTTGATAGTCCTGACCATGGCCGGAAAACAAAGCCGCGATCGCGGCTGACACCTCGTCCTCGGCAGCGGCTAATACCGTCGTGGTGGCACCCGCGACACCCTGGCTCGCCGTCGCGACCACCGAACCAATCGAAGCCACGTCTGTGGCCGCGGCGGACATCACCTCCGGCAACGCAACAACATAAGACACCACGCCGCTCCCGCCACCTCACGGCAACTTCCCCAGTTGCCCAGCCACTACCGATCGCCGAGTAGCCGGAGCTTATGCCCACGCCGAGTAGTCACGTGCCAGTTTGCGCGAATTCCCAAAGTTAGACCGGCAAACGTGACGGCACCGATCCGTGTGGTGCAGCCGCCGGGAATCGAACACTCTCCGACGCAAAACGACCTGCGATTACGCGCGGGGCGTTGATGGCGTCAAGAAGGAATGAGGCGGCGAACGCGGGCGTTGGGGTGCCGCTATGCGTTGAACAATTGCTATACGATTGTGCAACATCAGCTATCGTCGTACTCATGACCGCGACCATCGGCTTCCGACCTACTGAAAAAGACGAGCAGATCATCAACGCCGCAATGCGCAGCGGCGAGCGCAAGAGCGACGTCATCCGGCGGGCACTGCAGCTGCTCGAACGGGAAGTGTGGATCAAGCAAGCTCGCACCGACGCTGAGCGACTTCGAGACGAGGATGTCTCCACTGAACCGGACGCGTGGTGATTCGGGGAGCGGTCTACAGGGTCGACTTCGGCGATGCGAAGCGAGGCCACGAGCAACGCGGGCGGCGCTACGCCGTGGTCATCAGCCCCGGCTCGATGCCGTGGAGTGTAGTAACCGTGGTGCCGACGTCGACAAGCGCCCAACCTGCGGTTTTCCGACCAGAGCTGGAAGTCATGGGAACAAAGACACGGTTCCTGGTGGATCAGATCCGGACGATCGGCATCGTCTATGTGCACGGCGATCCGGTCGACTATCTGGACCGTGACCAAATGGCCAAGGTGGAACACGCCGTGGCACGATACCTTGGTCTGTGATGGCCGTCGCATCTGCAAATGGGCCACCGACCTGGCCCTTCGGTGGAGCTGCCGGGAATCGAACCCGGGTCCTACGGCATTCCCTCAAGGCTTCTCCGTGCGCAGTTCGCTATGCCTCTGCTCGGATCTCCCGGTCACGCGAACTAGCCGAGATGACGATCCCAGTCGCTGTGGTTGTCCCGAGGAGTCCCGCGACCGGACTCATCGGTGGATCCCTCTAGCTGATGCCAGGGTCCGGGCCGAGGGCGTTCCCGGTCTGACAGACTAGCCGTCGCTTAGGCAGCGAGAGCGTAGTCGCGCTGATGTGAATCGGCGCTTATTTGGTCGCAACGACGCTTACGGTGGTCTCTTGCCTGCACCGGCACGCTTCCCTTGATTCGATGCGCGAAGTCGAAACCGTTCAGCCCCTCGCATCCCTGCCGACCTTCGGCAGGACCATCAATCCTACGCCGCTCTCAACAACCGGCAACGCCATTAACTTCCCGGTCAGATCACGAAGTTCAGGCGCTCGAGGATGTGACCGGCCAGCTCCTTGTCGCCGCCGAGTTCCACATCCTGGCTGCGCGCCGGGCTCATCGGGCGCCCGCCGGCGAGCCTGGTGAACTGCAGTCCGTCCAGGCGGATCGTCGCCGTCGGCGCCGGCCCACCGAAGTCGTCGACCACCCGCGCTCGACCGTCCACGGAAACGCGGATGCTGCGAGACAGCGGGCCGGTCAGCTCCAACAGCACGCGGGAGCCGTCGGGCGCTTTGGCCAGCTTGCCGACGACGAACCCCATGGTGGCCGCTATCTCATCGAGGACCAGCGGTGACGCCGGCCCGCCGAGTTCGTCGTCGGACGACGGGCGCTGCACCGCCGCGCGGATGTCCTGTTCGTGCATCCAGCAGTCGAAGATGCGTATCCGCATGAACCGCCCGTAGCTGTCGGGGCCCGAGGGGGTGGTCGTCGGCGCATTCCATTCGTCATCGGAAAGGCTCGCTAAGACCTTGCGGCGCTGGCTAGTCACTGCGCGAAACCGCTCCAGCAAGCCCACACCCGATTCTGTGCCCAGATGACGCACCCAGCACTCGTTCATCACGCCGATGGGGTTGCGGACATGCGCAAGCGCAGAGACGTCTGTGTCTGGTTCTGGTGCGGCGATGCCGAGCAGAAATGACTCGGTGCCGATGATGTGCGACACCACGGCCTTGACGTCCCAACCGGGCAGCGGACTCGTTGCCTGCCAGTCCGTCTCGAGCAGTCCATCGAGCAGCGCATCCAGGGAGTGCCAAACGGCGAACAGCCCGGCCAGCACGTCGGACTTGTCCAGTGTGGTAAGGGGACGGCCCGGTGTGGTCACAAAGTGATGCTAAACCTCACATTGCCCAGTTCTCGATCAGGTCATGCCCTTAGCGCGCCGACCCAACTCGCGGAGCACTTCACGCTGGGCATCACGACGGGCCATGTCCTGGCGTTTGTCGCGGGCTTGCTTGCCTCGGGCCAGCGCAAGCTCAACCTTGACCTTGCCTTCGGCGAAATACAGCGACAACGGCACCAGGGCGAAGTTGCCTTCGCGGATCTTGCCGACCAAGGTGTCGATCTGGCGGCGATGCAACAGCAGTTTGCGGTTGCGTCGCGGCTCGTGGTTGGTCCAGCTGCCGTGCCGGTATTCCGGGATGTGCGCGTTGCGCAGCCACACTTCGCCGTCGTCGATGGTGGCGAACGAATCGGCCAGCGACGCCTGCCCTTCCCGCAGGCTCTTCACCTCCGTGCCTTGCAGCGCAACCCCGGCCTCGAACACCTCGATGATCGAATAGTTGTGCCGGGCTTTGCGATTGCTGGCAACGATCTGCCGGCCGCCACGCGACGACTTGGACACAGCTATCGCCGCACGTAGAGGCGCAGCGTTAAGTAAGCCGTCAACCCCGACATCGCCACGCCCAACAGCAGCAGCCACGGCGTGATGAAGAGGATGTCCGCATAGTCAACCTTGGCAATGAGATTGGCTTGATAAAACTGGTTGAGCGCATTCTCCAGGAACAAAGCCCGCACCACCATCAAGCCCGCTACGGCGATGCCGACACCCATCGTCGCGGCCAGCATCGCCTCCACTAGGAACGGCAGCTGGGTGTACCAGCGGCTGGCACCGACCAAGCGCATGATGCCGATTTCGGTGCGCCGCGTATAGGCAGCCACTTGGACCATGTTGGCGATCAACAGAATCGCCCCGATGGCCTGAACCAGCGCGACCGCGAACGCGGCATTGCTCAAACCATCAAGGACCGCGAACAGCCGGTCAATCAGCTCCTTTTGATTCAGCACGTCCAAGACGCCGGGCTGCCCCTTCATAGCGGTGTCAAAGTCCTTGTGCTGCTCGGGGTTCTCCAGCTTGACAATGAACGACGCCGGGAACGAATCCTTGCCCGCCACGTCCTTGAACTGGGGAAACTTGCGGATGGCATCGTCATAGGCCTGCTGGCGGTTAAGGAAACGCACCGCTTTGACGTCGGATCGCGTTTCGATCTTCTCCCGTAACGCTTTGCACGCAGTGGTATCGCAGGACGAGTCGTTGGCGGAAACGTCTTCGGTGAGAAAGACCTGAGATTCCACCCGGTCGAGATAGATGGCCCGGGAGCTGTCGGCCAACCGGACCACCAACATACCGCCGCCGAACAATCCGACCGAGATCGCGGTCGTCAGGATCATCGCGATCGTCATGGTGACATTGCGACGAAAGCCGGTCAGGACCTCATTTAGCAGGAAACCGAAACGCACTTAGCGATCCATCCCGTAGACGCCACGCTGTTCGTCGCGTACCAGCCTGCCCAGGGACAACTCAACCACCCGTTGGCGCATCGAGTCGACGATGTGGTGGTCGTGCGTGGCCATCAGCACCGTCGTGCCGGTGCGGTTGATCCGCTCCAATAAGTCCATGATGTCCCTACTGGTCTCCGGGTCGAGGTTTCCGGTGGGCTCGTCGGCCAGCAGTACCAGCGGCCGGTTGACAAAGGCGCGGGCGATCGCAACGCGCTGTTGCTCGCCGCCCGACAGCTCGTCTGGCAGCCGATTGGCCTTGCCGGACAGACCGACCGTCTCGAGCACTTCGGGGACCACCCGGTTGATCGCGTCGGTGCGTTTGCCGATGACCTCCAATGCGAAGGCGACGTTGTCGTACACCGTCTTCTGCTGCAGCAACCGAAAGTCCTGGAAGACGCAGCCGATCACCTGACGCAGCTTCGGTACGTGGCGACCGCGGAGTTTGTTGACATGAAACTTCGAGACCCGGACATCACCACTGGTCGGCGTCTCCGCTGCCAGCAGCAGCCGCATGAAGGTTGACTTGCCCGAACCCGACGGGCCGATCAGGAAGACGAACTCACCCTTGTCGATCTTGACGTTGATGTCATCCAACGCCGGACGCGCCGACGATTTGTACTGCTTGGTGACATGGTCCAGGGTGATCATCACGGCACGCCAGTGTAGCGGTGAGATTAGCGGGCAGGCGAAATCAACGGGTCGGTGGCTCGGATTTGGGGTAGGTGCCGGCCGTCGGACCCGGCCCGGGCTGCGGTAGCGGTGCCGGTGGTGTTGGGGTCGTGGTGCCCGGGCCGAACGGCGGCGGCAACTCAAACGGCGGCGGGACAGCCGAATCGGTCGTGGTTTCGGGCGGGCTGACCGGCGGTGTGCTCGACGTGGTGGTCGGCGTCGCCTTGACGGTGGGTGGTTGCACTCTGGTTCGCGGCACCCAGGTGTAGTCAGGATCGGGCACGAAGCCCGGCGGCACCACCTGGGTCGGCGGAGAGTCACCAGGACCTGGTGCCTGTGGCCTATAGGTCTCGTAAATCCACCACACCGCCAGGAACGCGGCGATCAACACCAGGGTCGACGTGCGGATCCGGCCGAACAGATAGCCCGGCCAGTGCCGTTTCTGGTTGCTGAGCTTCACGCTACTGCTCCGGACTTTCTGCCACCGCGGCCCGCGCATCGGCCGCGGTGACTATCCCGGCGCGGGTGAGCGCGCGGATCACCAGCACCCGCAACTGCCGGCCCGCCTCGAACTGCTTGCCGGGTAGGGTGCGGGCCACCAGTCGCAGGGTGACGGTGTCCACTTCGATGCGCTCCACGCCCATGACCGTGGGCTCATCCAACAACAGCTCTCCCAGCAGCGAGTCGTGGCGCGCGTGCTCACACTCCTGATGCAAGACCTCGTTCACGCGGCCGAGATCGGCGCTGGTCGGGACGGGGATGTCCACGACCGCGCGGGCCCAGTCCTTGGACAGGTTGACCGACTTGACGATGTTCCCGTTGGGAACGGTGAACACCTCACCCTCGCTGGAACGCAGCTTGGTCACCCGCAGCGTGACGTCCTCCACCGTGCCGGCCGCGTTCTCCGGTGACCCCACCATGCTGAGTTCGACCAAATCGCCGAACCCGTACTGCTTCTCCACGATGATGAAGAACCCGGCGAGTAGGTCCTGCACCAGGCGTTGGGCACCGAAGCCCAGCGCGGCGCCGAGCACCGCCGCCGGCCCCACCAACGCACCGACCGGAACCGGCAACACATCGATGACCTCGTACACAACGACGACATAGATGAGGACGATCGACACCCACGAGATCACCGACGCTACGGCCTGGCGGTGCTTGGTTGCCTCCGAGCGCACCAACGCGTCGCTTTCGGTAAACCCCAGGTCGAGGCGCCGGGTCACCCGGTTGGCAAGCCAAGTCACGAAGCGGGCCGCCAGCACCGCTGCGATCAGCAGCATGACGATGCGCAGGCCCCGGTTGAGGATCCAGTCGCCGATTTCACCGCGCCAGAAGTTATGCCAGTGCTGTGCTATCGAGGTGGCCAGAACTGTGCCGCTAGTCGTCATTACGTCGATTGCGCCACCGGATCCCGGCTTCCAGGAATCCGTCGAGGTCTCCATCCAGAACGGCCGCCGGATTGCCGACCTCGTACTCGGTGCGCAGATCCTTGACCATCTGATATGGGTGCAGCACATAGGAACGCATCTGGTTACCCCAGGAGCTGCCGCCGTCGGCCTTCAACGCGTCGAGCTCGGCGCGTTCTTCTAAGCGCTTGCGTTCCAACAACTTTGCTTGCAGAACCCGCATCGCCGCGATCTTGTTCTGCAGTTGGGACTTCTCGTTCTGGCAGGTGACCACGATACCGCTGGGAATGTGGGTGAGCCGCACCGCTGAGTCTGTCGTGTTCACCGATTGCCCGCCGGGCCCGCTGGAGCGATAGACGTCGACGCGGACATCGCCCTCGGGGATGTCAATGTGGTCGGTGGTCTCCACCACCGGCAGCACTTCGACTTCGGCGAACGACGTCTGTCGCCGGCTCTGGTTGTCGAACGGGCTGATCCGCACCAGCCGGTGGGTGCCCTGTTCGACCGACAACGTGCCGTAGGCGAACGGTGCGTGCACGGCGAACGTGGCGCTTTTGATGCCGGCTTCTTCGGCATAGGAGGTGTCGAACACCTCGACGGGGTATTTGTGCTGCTCGGCCCAGCGGATATACATCCGCATCAGCATCTCGGCCCAGTCTGCGGCGTCCACCCCACCCGCGCCGGACCGGATGGTGACCAGCGCCTCACGCTCGTCGTATTCCCCCGACAGCAGGGTGCGCACCTCGGTGGCCTCGATGTCGGCGCGCAACGACTTGAGCTCCGCGTCGGCCTCGGCGACGGCATCGGCGGCGGCCGCGCCCGCTTCCTCGGCGGCCAGCTCGTAGAGCACCGGCAGGTCGTCCAGGCGGCGCCTTAGCTCCTCGACGCGCCGCAGCTCTCCCTGGGTGTGCGACAACTCGCTGGTCACCCGCTGCGCCCGGGTCTGGTCGTCCCACAAGTGCGGATCAGATGCCTCATGCTCGAGCTTCTCGATGCGGCTGCGCAGACCCTCGACGTCGAGCACCCGCTCCACCGTGGTCAGGGTGCAGTCCAAGGCGGCGATGTCGGCTTGACGGTCGGGGTCCACAGCAGCCAAGGTTACCGGCATCAGCGTCTAGCATCAGATGACCGTCATGTGCACCGCACGACTGCGGCCCAGCCCATTCGCAGCCCCTTGCGCCGCAGCCGGGCACAACACAGAGGCTCGAGTATGCGTCCCTATTACATCGCCATCGTGGGCTCCGGGCCGTCGGCGTTCTTCGCCGCGGCATCCTTGCTGAAGGCCGCCGACACGACCGAGGACCTCGACATGGCCGTCGACATGCTGGAGATGTTGCCGACTCCCTGGGGGCTGGTGCGCTCCGGGGTCGCGCCGGATCACCCCAAGATCAAGTCGATCAGCAAGCAATTCGAAAAGACGGCCGAGGACCCCCGCTTCCGCTTCTTCGGCAATGTGGTCGTCGGCGAACACGTCCAGCCCGGCGAGCTCTCCGAGCGCTACGACGCCGTGATCTACGCCGTCGGCGCGCAGTCCGATCGCATGTTGAACATCCCCGGTGAGGACCTGCCGGGCAGTATCGCCGCCGTCGATTTCGTCGGCTGGTACAACGCACATCCACACTTCGAGCAGGTATCACCCGATCTGTCGGGCGCCCGGGCCGTAGTTATCGGCAATGGAAACGTCGCGCTAGACGTGGCACGGATTCTGCTCACCGATCCCGACGTGTTGGCACGCACCGATATCGCCGATCACGCTTTGGAATCGCTACGCCCACGCGGTATCCAGGAGGTGGTGATCGTCGGGCGCCGAGGTCCGCTGCAGGCCGCGTTCACCACGTTGGAGTTGCGCGAGCTGGCCGACCTCGACGGGGTTGACGTGGTGATCGATCCGGCGGAGCTGGACGGCATTACCGACGAGGACGCGGCCGCGGTGGGCAAGGTCTGCAAGCAGAACATCAAGGTGCTGCGTGGCTATGCGGACCGCGAACCCCGCCCGGGACACCGCCGCATGGTGTTCCGGTTCTTGACCTCTCCGATCGAGATCAAGGGCAAGCGCAAAGTGGAGCGGATCGTGCTGGGCCGCAACGAGCTGGTCTCCGACGGCAGCGGGCGAGTGGCGGCCAAGGACACCGGCGAGCGCGAGGAGCTGCCAGCTCAGCTGGTCGTGCGGTCGGTCGGCTACCGCGGGGTGCCCACGCCCGGGCTGCCGTTCGACGACCAGAGCGGGACCATCCCCAACGTCGGCGGCCGAATCAACGGCAGCCCCAACGAATACGTCGTCGGGTGGATCAAGCGCGGGCCGACCGGGGTGATCGGGACCAACAAGAAGGACGCCCAAGACACCGTCGACACCTTGATCAAGAATCTTGGCAACGCCAAGGAGGGCGCCGAGTGCAAGAGCTTTCCGGAAGATCATGCCGACCAGGTGGCCGACTGGCTAGCAGCACGCCAGCCGAAGCTGGTCACGTCGGCCCACTGGCAGGTGATCGACGCTTTCGAGCGGGCCGCCGGCGAGCCGCACGGGCGTCCCCGGGTCAAGTTGGCCAGCCTGGCCGAGCTGTTGCGGATTGGGCTCGGCTGATCAGCGACCGAGCAACACCCCTGGGTTGAGGATCCCGGCCGGGTCGAGTGCGGACTTCGCCGCCCGCAGGGCCGCCGCGAACGGGTCGGGACGCTGCCGGTCATACCAAGCGCGGTGGTCGCGACCGACCGCATGGTGGTGGGTGATGGTACCGCCACTGGCGCTGATCGCCTCGGACACGGCAGCCTTGATCTCGTCCCACTGCGCGTCGAGCGACCCCCAGCGCCCGCCGGCATAGATGCCGTAGTAAGGAGCCGGGCCGTCCGGGTAGACATGGGTGAATCGACAGGTCACTACTCCGGTCCCGCATACCTTCCAGATCGCGGTCCGAGCGGCATCGGTCACCGCGGCATGTAGAGTATCGAATCCGTCCCAGGTGCAAGCGGTTTCGAATGTTTCGGCGATAACTCCGCGGCGAACCAGCGCGTCTCGTTGATACGGCATGCGCAGAAACGCCGAGCGCCAGTTCGCGGCTGCGTTGTGTTCCGTTGCGTCGCTTGTAGTTCCGCGGCTACGTTGCGCGGTCACCGTGCCGCCGTGTTCGGCGGTGATCGCCACCGCCCGGTGCAGCCACGGGTCTATCGGGTGGTCGGCAGACTCGAACGCCAACACCAACAGCCCGCCACCAACGGACGTGCCGGCATTCAGCAACGCCTCGGCCGGATCCAACAGCCGGCAGTTGGCCGGGTACAGCCCCGCCTGAGCGATCGTCCGGGTCGCGGCGACCGCGGCGGCCCAGTCGTCAAACACCACGGACACCGTGACCTGCCATCGCGGACGGTGTTGCAGCCGCATCCACGCCTCGGTGATGATGCCAAGCGTCCCCTCGGACCCGAGGAACAACCGGTCCGGGGATGGTCCGGCACCGCTTCCGGGCAGCCGCCGGGACTCGCTGATCCCCACCGGGGTGACAATCCGCAGCGATTCGGTCAAGTCGTCGATATGGGTATAGAGCGTGGCGAAGTGTCCGCCGGAGCGGGTGGCCAACCAGCCACCGAGAGTCGAGAAGCCGAAGGACTGCGGGAAATGGCGCAGTGTCAAATCGTGTGGGCGAAGCTGATGCTCGATCGAGGGGCCGAACGCACCCGCCTGGATGCGCGCGGCACGGCTGACACGGTCAATCTCAAGCACCGCGCTCATGGCAGTGACGTCGACCGTGACCACCGGCTCATCGAAGCGCGGCTCGACACCGCCAACCACCGAGCTGCCACCACCGTATGGGATGACCGCAATCCCCTCGCGCGCACACCAATCCAGCACGTCGATCACGTCCTGCTCGCTGCGGGGTCGGGCGATGAGGTCGGGCAGGTGGTCGAGCTGGCCCTGCAGGTTGCGTGCGATGTCGCGATACGCTTTGCCGCGCGCGTGTCCGGCCCGATCGACGAGATCGCTTGAGCAGAGCGCGGCCAGCGATGCCGGCGGGCTGACCCGTGGGGCCGCCAAACCGAGCGCGGTCAGGTCCGGCGGCGGGTGGTCGCTCAGGTCATGGCCGGACACCAGTGCCGCGACTCGCGACTGTAGCGCTTGCGTCTCCTGATCGGAGAGCGCGTCCTCGACTGTGCCCCAACCCCACCACGAACGCATGCTGATGGTGTCAGCGTTTGAGGACGATCATGGCTCCGCCGACGACCACCAGCACCAGGGCCGCGACGATAGCCCATCCAGCACCGGCTAGCCACCACATGACACCCAATGCGGCGAGTACCGGCGACAGCGCGAAGAACACCATTACCGGGTGCTGCCTAATCACTGCGAGGGCACTGGTCGCCCGGACTCGATCGATTTCCTTGCCTGGCATGCCCTTCAGGATGCCAGCTGACTACCACAATGCAAGCAGCGATGAGCCGACGAACCGTCATCCTTGGCCTGCTCCCGCTCGCTGTTGTCGTCACGAATGGCGCACGATGCGGCGCACCAATGCCTGTGACCGAAGGCGGTTCGGGCTGTCATTGACAATTCATGAAGATGCCTGCCGCATCATATCCGTTGTGCCCGTTGTTCTAGAAGTCCGACGTGCTGAGCCTGCCCACCCGGCGACCCCATATCCGGAACCCC
The DNA here is from genome assembly GCF_000195955.2 of Mycobacterium tuberculosis H37Rv. Classification (GTDB taxonomy): domain Bacteria; phylum Actinomycetota; class Actinomycetes; order Mycobacteriales; family Mycobacteriaceae; genus Mycobacterium; species Mycobacterium tuberculosis. Next base: position 3,477,433 of record NC_000962.3, read on the forward strand.
TCGCGCGCTGCAGCCGCTCACCTGGTCTGAACGAAAGCTCGCACATGAGTGGTCGGATTCCGCCCTAACAACGCGCCATAAACGCAGGCTCATGCGCTGCGCCACGATGCGCCGATGCATTTCGGTAACGATTGTTAGTTAACCCTTGTACGAAACTCTCTTGAGGCGCTCTAACCGACTGCGTCCAAAGTGGAGGATCGAAAAGATGATAGGAAAATGAGTACGCCTACGCTGCCTGATATGGTAGCTCCATCCCCGAGAGTGCGAGTAAAAGACCGTTGTCGCCGGATGATGGGGGACCTACGCCTTTCCGTTATCGATCAGTGCAATTTGCGATGCCGTTATTGTATGCCCGAAGAGCACTACACATGGTTGCCGCGGCAAGATTTGCTATCCGTCAAAGAAATCAGCGCCATTGTAGATGTTTTCCTTTCCGTTGGGGTAAGTAAAGTTCGAATCACCGGTGGCGAACCGCTGATCCGCCCAGATTTGCCGGAAATAGTGAGGACATTGAGCGCAAAGGTCGGCGAAGATTCAGGTCTGAGAGACTTAGCGATCACGACGAACGGCGTCCTTCTCGCCGACCGCGTTGACGGCCTGAAGGCTGCGGGTATGAAACGCATCACTGTCAGTCTTGATACGTTGCAACCCGAGCGCTTCAAGGCGATAAGTCAGCGTAATAGCCACGATAAGGTCATCGCGGGTATCAAGGCTGTCGCAGCCGCGGGATTTACGGACACAAAAATAGACACAACGGTGATGCGTGGTGCCAATCACGATGAGCTGGCTGATCTGATCGAATTCGCTCGGACTGTTAACGCGGAAGTCAGGTTCATTGAGTACATGGACGTCGGCGGCGCAACTCACTGGGCATGGGAGAAGGTCTTTACCAAAGCGAACATGCTCGAGTCCCTTGAGAAACGGTATGGACGTATTGAGCCTTTGCCCAAACATGATACGGCGCCCGCCAATCGATATGCGCTTCCGGACGGAACTACCTTCGGAATTATCGCGTCGACAACGGAGCCATTCTGCGCAACCTGTGACCGTTCACGGTTGACCGCCGATGGCTTATGGCTGCATTGCTTGTACGCAATATCGGGTATCAACCTAAGGGAGCCGCTGCGTGCAGGCGCGACTCACGATGACTTGGTGGAAACCGTGACAACCGGATGGCGGCGACGAACGGATCGCGGAGCAGAGCAGCGTCTTGCCCAACGCGAGCGCGGAGTGTTCCTGCCATTAAGCACGTTAAAGGCCGACCCGCATCTGGAGATGCACACCAGGGGCGGGTAAGCCGAACGAACAGTCGATTGATCAACGACTCCACAGTTGAGGAAGGAACCATGACGGTCAGCACCCCTGAGCAACACGAGCAACGAGCATCCCACGATGCATCCGAGGGAAAGCACAACGTATGTCAGGGGAGGCTGGCCGCACTTGCCGACGCGGCCGTGTCAGAGAAACTCGGAGCACTACCTGGCTGGCAGCTTCTCGACATGCGACTCAGCCGCGCTTTTCAGTGCACAAATTTCGACCAATCCATTGACTTCATGAATAGGGTCGCATCAATAGCAAACGATATCAATCACCATCCCGATATCGCTGTACTGGACAAGCGTTCGGTGCGCGTGACGGCGTGGACGCGCAAGCTGGGCTATCTGACCGACATCGACTTCGATCTTGCGGCGTCCGTCGAGGCGATGTATGCGACAGAATTCGCTGACAGGCCAGCACGATGATCGACCATGCACTCGCGCTGACACATATCGATGAGCGTGGTGCGGCACGAATGGTCGATGTGTCCGAGAAACCCGTGACTTTGAGGGTTGCCAAAGCGTCAGGGCTCGTGATCATGAAGCCGTCTACCTTGAGGATGATTTCCGACGGTGCCGCTGCTAAGGGTGACGTCATGGCGGCGGCCCGGATAGCTGGCATCGCGGCGGCGAAACGTACGGGTGATCTTATTCCGCTATGCCACCCGTTAGGGCTCGACGCTGTCAGCGTCACTATCACGCCGTGCGAGCCTGACCGGGTGAAGATTCTGGCGACAACCACCACGCTGGGGCGTACCGGCGTGGAAATGGAAGCGTTGACCGCAGTTTCAGTCGCCGCCTTGACTATCTACGACATGTGCAAAGCCGTCGATCGAGCCATGGAGATTTCTCAGATCGTGCTCCAAGAGAAAAGCGGCGGCCGGTCCGGAGTTTATCGCCGAAGTGCTTCTGATTTGGCCTGTCAGTCCCGATAAGTAGGTGAGTGTCTGAATGATTAAAGTGAATGTTCTTTACTTCGGTGCCGTTCGTGAGGCGTGTGACGAAACGCCTCGGGAGGAAGTAGAGGTTCAGAACGGTACCGATGTCGGGAATCTTGTTGATCAACTCCAGCAAAAATACCCTCGCCTTCGCGATCATTGTCAGCGAGTACAGATGGCGGTCAACCAATTCATCGCGCCGCTGTCGACCGTTCTCGGCGATGGTGATGAGGTCGCCTTCATCCCGCAGGTAGCCGGAGGCTGAACAAGGGGATGACCGGCCGTGAATGCGCTCTCATCGTCGCCGCTGTTCGGCAACGTGGGAGTTCCAGTGCCGGCGTGCAGAACGACCGAAATTCGCCGCACCCGAATAGTCGGGTCGCATAGATGACCAGCAGGGATGGATTCACCATCGTTTGGGATTGGAACGGGACGCTGTGCGACGACCGGACAATTCTTCTCGACGCGGTTGGGCAGACGCTGGTCAACGAGGGATTCGAGCCTCTTTCGCAACAGCAGCTGATCCAACGGTTCGCACGCCCACTACGAACGTTTTTCGAGAATGCGTGCGGTCGAGATCTCTTGACGTCCGAGTGGGAACGCGTCCAATCCACCTTTCGCCGAATCTATCGATCGCGAGAAGCTGAAGTCACACTCGTCGAAGATGCGTACGACGTTCTGGCGCAGGGAAACCGCAGCGCCGCTGGGCAGTTCTTATTATCGCTGGCGCCTCACGACGAGCTTATGCACTTCGTCCAAAAATACGGGATTGCCAAGTGGTTCAACGGAATCCGTGGCCGGACTCGGCCCGACCAAGAAAAACCCATGATGCTGGCAGAACTGATCATGCAGCGCTCTCTGAATCCCACTCGCGTGGTGCACATCGGCGATTCGCTTGAGGACGCCGCTGCTGCCAGCGCGGTCGGAGCCATTTCCGTCTTGGTCACCGGAGCTTCACTGCAGCCACCCGACCGAGTCATGCTCAAACAGTTGCAGCCCTTCGTTGCGAGTTCGCTGAAGCAAGCACTGCAGTACGCGGGTGGCGACGGTGATTGACGACGAAGGTACGCAGGTGGTGGCGGCGCGCCTGCCGTTCGGATGGTCAGCCGACAGTGGGGTGACAGCCGACATCATCGAGGCAGCGATGGAACTTGCGATCGACACAGCGCGACATGCCACGGCACCGTTTGGCGCTGCGCTGCTTGATGTTACGACACTCCGAGCATTCTCGGGTGGCAACACCTATTTTGAATCGGGGGATCGCTTCGCTCACGCCGAAACCAACGTTCTACGGGCCGCAATGAGCACATTGCCGGAGCTTTCAAATCACGTGCTGATATCCACCGCCGAGCCATGCCCGATGTGCGCGGCGGCCAGCGTGCTCAGCGGAGTGAGAGCCATCATCTTCGGCACATCAATCGAGACCCTTATCCAGTGCGGTTGGTTCCAAATCCGCATCAGCGCTTCGGATGTGGTGGCGGCCTCCACTCGTCCCACGCGTCCATCGGTGTATAGCGGTTTCCTCAGCCACAAGACGGACTTGTTGTACCGGAACTCCGAAAACCGACGAGCAATGAACCCCTGGACCGATCCATCGCATTGACTCGGCTTGCCGACTACCTCACTGACCCAGGAGGAGAGTTACGTCCAGGGGTGTGGTGTACGGGCAGGTAAGGCCGGTGGGCGTGTCGTAGCCCAGTAGTGGGCGGTCATCGCGTGATCCTTCGAAACGACCAGCAAAAGTCAATCGAAGGAAATGACGCAATGACCTCTTCTCATCTTATCGACGCCGAGCAGCTTCTGGCTGACCAACTCGCACAGGCGAGCCCGGATCTGCTGCGCGGGCTGCTCTCGACGTTCATCGCCGCCTTGATGGGGGCTGAAGCCGACGCCCTGTGCGGGGCGGGCTACCGCGAACGCAGCGATGAGCGGTCCAATCAGCGCAACGGCTACCGCCACCGTGATTTCGACACCCGTGCCGCAACCATCGACGTCGCGATCCCCAAGCTGCGCCAGGGCAGCTATTTCCCGGACTGGCTGCTGCAGCGCCGCAAGCGAGCTGAACGCGCACTGACCAGCGTGGTGGCGACCTGCTACCTGCTGGGAGTATCCACTCGCCGGATGGAGCGCCTGGTCGAAACACTTGGTGTGACAAAGCTTTCCAAGTCGCAAGTGTCGATCATGGCCAAAGAGCTCGACGAAGCCGTAGAGGCGTTTCGGACCCGCCCGCTCGATGCCGGCCCGTATACCTTCCTCGCCGCCGACGCCCTGGTGCTCAAGGTGCGCGAGGCAGGCCGCGTCGTCGGGGTGCACACCTTGATCGCCACCGGCGTCAACGCCGAGGGCTACCGAGAGATCCTGGGCATCCAGGTCACCTCCGCCGAGGACGGGGCCGGCTGGCTGGCGTTCTTCCGCGACCTGGTCGCCCGCGGCCTGTCCGGGGTCGCGCTGGTCACCAGCGACGCCCACGCCGGCCTGGTGGCCGCGATCGGCGCCACCCTGCCCGCAGCGGCCTGGCAGCGCTGCAGAACCCACTACGCAGCCAATCTGATGGCAGCCACCCCGAAGCCCTCCTGGCCGTGGGTGCGCACCCTGCTGCACTCCATCTACGACCAGCCCGACGCCGAATCAGTTGTTGCCCAATATGATCGGGTACTCGACGCTCTGACCGACAAACTCCCCGCGGTGGCCGAGCACCTCGACACCGCCCGCACCGACCTGCTGGCGTTCACCGCCTTCCCCAAGCAGATCTGGCGCCAAATCTGGTCCAACAACCCCCAGGAACGCCTCAACCGAGAGGTACGACGCCGAACCGACGTCGTGGGCATCTTCCCCGACCGCGCCTCGATCATCCGCCTCGTCGGAGCCGTCCTCGCCGAACAACACGACGAATGGATCGAAGGACGGCGCTACCTGGGCCTCGAGGTCCTCACCCGAGCCCGAGCAGCACTGACCAGCACCGAAGAACCCGCCAAGCAGCAAACCACCAACACCCCAGCACTGACCACCTAGACTGCCACCCGAAGGATCACGCGAGGAACCTTCACTCGTACACCACGTCCCTGGCCTTGGCCAGGAGGAGAGCAATCATGACTGAAGCCTTGATCCCGGCACCGTCGCAGATATCGCTGACCCGCGATGAGGTGCGCAGGTACAGCAGGCACCTCATCATCCCGGATATCGGCGTCAACGGCCAACAGCGGCTGAAGGATGCGCGCGTATTGTGTATCGGCGCCGGAGGATTGGGTTCGCCTGCTCTCCTGTATCTTGCGGCCGCCGGAGTCGGTACCATCGGCATCATCGATGGAGACCACGTGGATGAGTCGAATCTGCAACGCCAAATCATTCATGGCACATCCGACGTGGGTAGGCCGAAAGTAGAATCAGCAGCCGAGGCGGTGGCGGAAATCAACCCGCACGTCCGGGTGACGCAATATCGCGAAATGCTCACCCACGACAACGCACTGGAAATTTTTGGCGATCACGACCTCATTGTTGACGGCACAGACAACTTCACGACGCGCTACCTGATCAATGATGCCGCGGTCTTGGCCGGCAAACCATATGTTTGGGGGTCGATCTACCGATTCAACGGCCAGACCAGTGTGTTTTGGCCCGGCCGGGGGCCGTGTTATCGATGCCTTCATCCAGCTCCGCCCCCGCCCGGATTGGTGCCGTCGTGCGCTGAAGGCGGTGTACTCGGTGCCATCTGCGCCACGATTGCGTCGATCCAGGTAACTGAAGTGCTGAAGCTCCTTACCGGAGTCGGAACTCCCCTCGTCGGTCGCCTGCTCATGTATGAAGCTCTCGACGCGACATACCATCAAATCCGGATCGCGAAGAATCCTGACTGCGCCATTTGCGGCGATGCGCCCACGATCACCGAATTGGTAGATGACAGCGTCAGCTGCGCATCGACACAATCGGTGGATCCCGAACTAGTGATCAGTTGTGATGAGTTGCGAACCAAACAGCAGTCGGACCAGAACTTCCTCTTGGTCGACGTGCGAGAGCCCGCCGAGTTCGACATCGCGCACATTCCGGGCAGCATCTTGATACCCAAAGGCGAAATCGGCTCGGCGGCGGGCCTAGCCCAGCTACCGCTGGACAAGGAAATTGTCCTGTACTGCAAGAGTGGAATCCGATCGGCCCAGGCGCTAACCACGTTGAAAGCAGCCGGACTGCACAACGTGAAGCATCTCGACGGCGGTATCGCGGAGTGGACACGAACCATCGACTCCTCCTTGTTGGTGTACTAGCACCGAACTATGCGAAAGGATTCCCGCCATGGCACGCTGCGATGTCCTGGTCTCCGCCGACTGGGCTGAGAGCAATCTGCACGCGCCGAAGGTCGTTTTCGTCGAAGTGGACGAGGACACCAGTGCATATGACCGTGACCATATTGCCGGCGCGATCAAGTTGGACTGGCGCACCGACCTGCAGGATCCGGTCAAACGTGACTTCGTCGACGCCCAGCAATTCTCCAAGCTGCTGTCCGAGCGTGGCATCGCCAACGAGGACACGGTGATCCTGTACGGCGGCAACAACAATTGGTTCGCCGCCTACGCGTACTGGTATTTCAAGCTCTACGGCCATGAGAAGGTCAAGTTGCTCGACGGCGGCCGCAAGAAGTGGGAGCTCGACGGACGCCCGCTGTCCAGCGACCCGGTCAGCCGGCCGGTGACCTCCTACACCGCCTCCCCGCCGGATAACACGATTCGGGCATTCCGCGACGAGGTCCTGGCGGCCATCAACGTCAAGAACCTCATCGACGTGCGCTCTCCCGACGAGTTCTCCGGCAAGATCCTGGCCCCCGCGCACCTGCCGCAGGAACAAAGCCAGCGGCCCGGACACATTCCTGGTGCCATCAACGTGCCGTGGAGCAGGGCCGCCAACGAGGACGGCACCTTCAAGTCCGATGAGGAGTTGGCCAAGCTTTACGCCGACGCCGGCCTAGACAACAGCAAGGAAACGATTGCCTACTGCCGAATCGGGGAACGGTCCTCGCACACCTGGTTCGTGTTGCGGGAATTACTCGGACACCAAAACGTCAAGAACTACGACGGCAGTTGGACAGAATACGGCTCCCTGGTGGGCGCCCCGATCGAGTTGGGAAGCTGATATGTGCTCTGGACCCAAGCAAGGACTGACATTGCCGGCCAGCGTCGACCTGGAAAAAGAAACGGTGATCACCGGCCGCGTAGTGGACGGTGACGGCCAGGCCGTGGGCGGCGCGTTCGTGCGGCTGCTGGACTCCTCCGACGAGTTCACCGCGGAGGTCGTCGCGTCGGCCACCGGCGATTTCCGGTTCTTCGCCGCGCCCGGATCCTGGACGCTGCGCGCGCTGTCGGCGGCCGGCAACGGCGACGCGGTGGTGCAGCCCTCGGGCGCGGGCATCCACGAGGTAGACGTCAAGATCACCTGATAGCTAGGAAGGATGTCTGAATGGCCAATGTGGTAGCTGAAGGTGCCTACCCTTACTGTCGGCTCACTGATCAGCCGCTGAGTGTGGACGAAGTGCTAGCCGCCGTCTCGGGCCCCGAACAAGGCGGCATTGTCATATTTGTGGGAAACGTGCGTGACCACAATGCCGGGCATGATGTCACGCGGTTGTTCTACGAGGCGTATCCGCCGATGGTGATTCGGACATTGATGTCGATCATCGGACGGTGTGAAGACAAGGCCGAGGGTGTCCGCGTTGCTGTCGCGCACCGGACCGGTGAATTGCAAATCGGTGATGCCGCGGTCGTTATTGGCGCGTCAGCTCCCCACCGTGCGGAGGCATTTGACGCCGCGCGTATGTGTATCGAGTTGCTTAAGCAGGAAGTGCCGATTTGGAAGAAGGAATTCAGCTCGACCGGTGCTGAATGGGTCGGCGATAGACCATGAGTCCGTCTCCATCGGCCCTGCTCGCCGACCACCCGGACCGCATTCGTTGGAACGCGAAATACGAGTGCGCTGACCCCACGGAGGCGGTATTTGCGCCCATATCCTGGCTCGGCGACGTGCTGCAGTTCGGGGTGCCAGAAGGGCCGGTTCTGGAACTGGCGTGCGGTCGGTCCGGCACCGCGCTGGGGCTAGCCGCGGCGGGCCGCTGCGTGACTGCGATCGACGTTTCCGATACCGCGTTGGTTCAGCTCGAGCTCGAAGCGACCCGACGGGAATTGGCCGATCGCCTCACACTGGTGCACGCCGATCTCTGCTCCTGGCAGTCGGGGGATGGACGCTTTGCTCTGGTACTTTGCCGACTATTCTGGCATCCGCCCACTTTTCGCCAGGCTTGCGAGGCTGTGGCGCCGGGCGGTGTAGTGGCGTGGGAGGCATGGCGGCGGCCCATCGATGTCGCTCGGGATACCCGTCGAGCCGAATGGTGCTTGAAGCCAGGCCAGCCCGAGTCTGAACTTCCCGCCGGCTTCACGGTGATTCGGGTGGTCGACACCGATGGTTCAGAGCCGTCGCGGCGCATCATCGCCCAACGGTCACTGTGAACGGTCCCTGGTTGTATGCGCACGTCCTTTGTTGAGAACCCGTTTCGCACCGCTCCGATACCGCCAGTCTGATGCACCGACCGCGCCGCCTCCCACCCGCGGAAGCTAACGAGGTGTGCATGAAACCGGGGCGGTTCAGCAGCCCGGTTAATTGACAATCTGTGAAGAGGTTCCCACGACAATGGGCACGTTGGGCTCGCGATGTCGCGCGATTCGAGCGAGGTTGGGTGACGTTCCCGTTTGAGGATCTCGCCCCAGGGCGATGGGTTGGCGGGATGTCGATGTACCCGGAAGAGCAAAACGTGGCATGCGATAACGATCCGAGAGGAGTGCGATGACAAGCACCTCGATTCCGACGTTCCCGTTCGACCGGCCGGTCCCGACGGAGCCGTCCCCAATGCTGTCGGAACTGAGAAACAGCTGTCCGGTAGCCCCGATAGAGTTGCCCTCGGGGCACACAGCATGGCTCGTCACTCGCTTTGACGATGTAAAGGGAGTGCTGTCCGACAAGCGTTTCAGCTGCAGGGCGGCAGCGCACCCGTCGTCGCCCCCGTTCGTGCCGTTCGTGCAGCTTTGCCCCAGCTTGTTGAGCATCGATGGGCCCCAACACACCGCGGCCCGCCGTCTGCTCGCGCAGGGCCTAAATCCCGGCTTCATCGCACGCATGCGGCCCGTTGTCCAACAGATCGTCGACAATGCGCTCGACGATCTGGCAGCCGCGGAACCACCGGTGGACTTCCAGGAAATAGTAAGTGTCCCTATCGGAGAACAGCTCATGGCCAAGCTACTCGGGGTCGAGCCCAAAACCGTGCACGAGCTCGCGGCGCACGTGGATGCGGCGATGTCCGTGTGTGAGATCGGCGACGAGGAGGTGAGCCGGCGGTGGTCAGCACTGTGCACGATGGTCATCGACATACTGCACCGCAAGCTCGCCGAACCGGGTGATGACCTACTTAGCACGATCGCCCAGGCGAACCGGCAACAGTCCACCATGACCGACGAGCAGGTTGTCGGCATGCTCCTCACCGTCGTGATCGGAGGAGTCGACACACCGATCGCCGTGATCACAAACGGGCTGGCGAGCCTGCTGCACCACCGCGATCAATATGAACGGCTCGTTGAAGACCCAGGCCGTGTCGCTCGTGCGGTTGAAGAAATAGTCCGGTTTAATCCGGCAACTGAAATTGAGCACTTGCGAGTTGTCACCGAGGATGTCGTCATTGCCGGAACCGCGCTATCGGCGGGGAGCCCAGCATTTACCTCTATCACTTCGGCTAACCGCGACTCCGACCAATTCCTGGACCCCGATGAGTTTGATGTCGAACGTAATCCGAACGAACACATAGCATTTGGATATGGTCCACATGCTTGCCCGGCCTCAGCGTATTCACGCATGTGCTTGACGACGTTCTTCACCTCGCTTACCCAGCGATTTCCGCAACTTCAACTCGCAAGACCGTTTGAGGATTTGGAACGACGGGGTAAGGGCCTACATTCGGTGGGGATCAAGGAACTCCTTGTTACCTGGCCGACGTGACCCCGCGTGCCAGCAAGGGACTGTTGACTTCTCCGACGGATGAAAGCCGCCCTGGAATATCCAACCGCTCCTGCTCCTCGGTCAACTCAAGCCGAAACCGCCAACGGTGGCCACAAAATACGAGTTCGTCCACAACGTCGGCAGCCGGGACCGCAACCACGCAAACTCCTCACGCACTACCCGCAACCGACGGCCCCTAATTGGGGTTGGGCCCATGATCGGTTGGCGGCTCATCAGGCGGTGCAGGATCTTGGTGTGCCCGCCTCGGCGCGGCGGAGCCGGGGTCGAGCATCTCTTTGCGAGTGATGAAGGCACAGCCCCGGCGCGGGGTGGGTGTGCAACACGAATGTAGGTAGCGGGAGTTGAGGCTGGGCGCGGTGTATTCTGGTTGTTGGATAAACAACCAGAATGGGGAGACGCGGGTGGGCGAGGACTCGCTGGAGGATCTGGAGCAGCGGCGAGCGCGACTGTATGACCAGTTGGCCGCGACCGGCGATTTCCGGCGCGGCTCGATCAGTGAGAACTATCGCCGCTGCGGCAAGCCCAATTGTGTGTGCGCGCAAGAGGGTCACCCCGGGCATGGGCCGCGATATTTGTGGACGCGCACGGTGGCCGGGCGGGGTACCAAGGGGCGGCAGCTCTCGGTCGAGGAGGTGGACAAGGTGCGCGCCGAGTTGGCCAACTATCACCGTTTCGCGCAGGTCAGTGAGCAGATCGTGGCGGTCAACGAGGCGATCTGCGAGGCCCGCCCACCGAACCCGGCGGCCACGGCGCCCCCGGCCGGCACAACGGGGCACAAAAAAGGGGGCTCTGCGACCAGATCGCGGCGGAGTTCACCGCCGAGGTAGAGCGGCTGGTTGCGCTCGCGGTCGGTGCGCTGGGATCCTCGGTGCCGACCTGGTCGCAGTGGAGTTGGCGATCCGCACTGCGATGACCCGGCTGGGCTCCTCGCTGCTGGAGCAGCTGCTGGGCGCCGACACCGGGCACCGGGGCCAGCGCATCGATTGCGGGCAAGGGCATTGCGCGTGGTTCGTCGGTTACCGCGACAAGAACCTCGATACCGTGCTGGACCGGGTCCGGTTGCTCCGCGCCTGCTACCACTGCCGCACCTGCGGGCGTGGGATGGCGCCCCCTGGATCTGGAACCTGGCCACCGCGATCCTGCCCGAAGCCACCCCGATCGTGGACCTCTACCACGCTCGCCAGCACGTCCACGACCTCGCCGGCCAGCTCGCACCCGCCCTCGGCGAACACCACAGTGACTGGCTGACCGCCCGGCTGGTCGACCTCGACTCCGGCGACATCGAAACGCTGGTTCAACAACCGATCGGGCAGCACACCGGTCACACGTAACGAAGTGTGCATGAAACCCGGAGTGGTTCAGGGGTCCGCCGCGCTCGTCCGCGCTGTGAGGGTCTCGGCACTACCACGAGATGAGATCGAGGCACCAGGTGCATTGTGCACCACATTCTGGCGATGTTGGTGAGGTTTGTTCCTGCGCCCGTCCGTGGCGCGTTCGGGATCGTTGGGGTTGGCCGGTTGCCCACCTCGGCGGAAGCGGACGGTGAGCGCGGCCGAGTCGTCGACATTTGGCGGTAGGAGGTTTCGATGCTGTTTGTCAGCGTGGCCCCGGAGTCGGTAGGGGTGGCGGCGGCGACTCTTGTTGGGCCCCCGTTGATCGGCAACGGCGCCGATCGGCCCCCGGCACCGGACAAGCCGGCGGGATCTTGTGGGGCAACGGCCGTTTTCGCCCAATCACAGGAGTGGAGTTTTGAACGCAACGACGGCAGGTGCTGTGCAATTCAACGTCTTAGGACCACTGGAACTAAACCTCCGGGGCACCAAACTGCCATTGGGAACGCCGAAACAACGTGCCGTGCTCGCCATGCTGTTGCTATCCCGGAACCAAGTCGTAGCGGCCGACGCACTGGTCCAGGCAATCTGGGAGAAGTCGCCACCTGCACGAGCCCGACGCACCGTCCACACGTACATTTGCAACCTTCGCCGGACCCTGAGCGATGCAGGCGTTGATTCGCGCAACATCTTGGTTAGTGAGCCGCCGGGCTATCGCCTTCTCATTGGAGATCGACAGCAATGCGATCTCGACCGTTTCGTGGCAGCGAAAGAATCGGGACTGCGCGCTTCTGCCAAAGGATATTTTAGCGAGGCGATCCGTTATCTAGATTCGGCCTTGCAGAATTGGCGCGGTCCAGTACTGGGGGACCTACGCAGCTTTATGTTTGTCCAAATGTTCAGCAGGGCGTTGACCGAAGATGAGCTCCTCGTCCATACGAAGCTGGCCGAAGCTGCAATCGCCTGCGGACGCGCCGACGTCGTTATCCCTAAATTGGAAAGACTCGTTGCGATGCATCCTTATCGCGAGTCGTTATGGAAGCAGTTAATGCTCGGCTACTACGTGAACGAATACCAGTCCGCGGCAATCGACGCATATCATAGACTCAAGTCCACGCTCGCAGAGGAACTCGGTGTTGAGCCGGCACCCACGATACGTGCGCTCTACCACAAAATTCTTCGCCAATTGCCCATGGACGATCTCGTCGGCCGAGTCACGCGTGGCAGGGTTGACTTGCGTGGCGGCAACGGCGCTAAGGTAGAGGAACTGACCGAGAGCGATAAGGATCTCCTTCCCATCGGTTTGGCATAACTACGCCCCTCAATGCAAGCGAGCTGATTCGATGTTGTCGAGCCGGAGCCCGCTCCGACCTCCGTCACACAGACCGGACTACGAATACTGACCCGCGCTGCTAGCCAACCCCGGTTCGTGGAATCACAGTGAGACGTGCCTGCGTGACATGCCAACCCGCACCATCACGATCCATCAGCCCACCGGGCATACCAGCGCCGGCACCGCTAATACTCATTGGCATCAGCATCATCGGCATACCACCACCGGCGGCCCCGGCCGCCTGCGTCAGCGCGACTGGGTTAGGCGGCACACCCAACCCGGACATCGCTGAAGAAGCCATCGAAATGGGTATCGACCCCTGCCACGTCGGCGGCACCGACATCGACCCCACCAACTGAGCCTGCCCTAAGCCAGCGGACATCCCCGCACCCAATTCCCGACCGCCTAGCGGCTTGAACGCCGGAATAGCCGCACCACTCGGGTTCGGCGTATTCGCGGCAGCCAACCCGCCAGCCGGCGGACCTAACCTGGTCGCGCTTTCACGCGCCATACTCGCCAACGTCGTTATCGGCGACGTCAGGATGCGGACCGGGAGAAACAACATCGACGCATGTTGCAACGGCAGCTGCGACACCAGCGACTGCATCCCGCTCATCACGGTCGGCACCGACGCCATCGCACCCTCGACCACCGGCGTCACGGCAGCCGACGCCGTCGTCGCCATCCCGGCAACCTGGGTACCCACCTGCGCGGCCAACCCGGCTAAGCTCACCGGCGGCAGACTAAATGGCGCCAACGTCGCCGCCACGGACTTTGCCCCAGCGTGATAGCCCACCATCGCAGCCACATCCTGAGCCCACATCTCCAGGTAATCGAACTCCGTGGCTGCGATCGCCGGGGTGTTCTGACCCAAAACGTTCGCCGCTATCAACGACGCCAGCGACACCCGATTCGCCGTCACCGCCGTCGGATGCACCGTGGCCGCCAACGCGGCCTCAAACGCCGTCGCTGCCGCGCGAGCCTGAATGGCCGCCAGCTGCGCCTGCGACGCCACCGTGCTCAACCACCCGACATACGGAGACGCGGCAGCAGCCATCGACATCGACGCCGGACCGGTCCACGGCCCAGTCGTCAACGCGGCGAGCACCGACTCAAACGACGATGCCGATGCCCACAAATCCGCGGCTAGCCCCTCCCACGCCGAGGCCGCCGCAAACAACGGCCCCGAGCCGGCTCCGGCAAACATGCGCGCCGAGTTGATCTCCGGCGGCAGCCACGAAAAGCCCAAAACCATCGCAACCCCAGCCCAATCAGCCGCCCAGAAGGGTCTCGTACAAGGGTTAACTAAACAATCGTTACCGAATGAATCGACACATCGTGACGCACCGATGGCTCAGCACGCCGGACTTCTAGAACAACGAGCACAACGGATATGATGCGGCAGGCATCTTCATGGATTGTCAATGACAGCCCAAACCGCCTTCGGCCACTGGCATTGGTGCACTGCACCGTGCGCCATTCGTGGCGACAACTGCGAGCGGGAGCGGGACCAAGGATGATGGTCCCGGTCGCGACGGGCGCGATCCCGCTCCGGAGTGGTCAACGCATCAAACGACAAAGCGCTCAGCTCATCGACCGCAGCATCGAGCCGGTCCAGCGCCGCGACCAAACTAGAATTCTCGCGCAGACACCGCTGAAACGACAGTGACGCAAGGGATTTCATTGAGAGGACCAATGACCCTATTTGATCAAACCGGATGACCATACCGTCAACGTTGTGGACATACAGGTGCTCAAGAACGCAGTCTTGCTGGCATGCCGGGCGCCGTCGGTGCACAACAGCCAGCCCTGGCGTTGGGTGGCCGAAAGCGGCTCCGAGCACACTACTGTGCACCTGTTCGTCAACCGCCACCGAACGGTGCCGGCCACCGACCATTCCGGCCGGCAAGCGATCATCAGTTGCGGTGCCGTACTCGATCACCTTCGCATCGCCATGACGGCCGCGCACTGGCAGGCGAATATCACTCGCTTTCCCCAGCCGAACCAACCTGACCAGTTGGCCACCGTCGAATTCAGTCCCATCGATCACGTCACGGCGGGACAGCGAAACCGCGCCCAGGCGATTCTGCAGCGCCGAACCGATCGGCTTCCGTTTGACAGCCCGATGTACTGGCACCTGTTTGAGCCCGCGCTGCGCGACGCCGTCGACAAAGACGTTGCGATGCTTGATGTGGTATCCGACGACCAGCGAACACGACTGGTGGTAGCGTCACAACTCAGCGAAGTCCTGCGGCGGGACGATCCGTACTATCACGCCGAACTCGAATGGTGGACTTCACCGTTCGTGCTGGCCCATGGTGTGCCGCCGGATACGCTGGCATCAGACGCCGAACGCTTGCGGGTTGACCTGGGCCGTGACTTCCCGGTCCGGAGCTACCAGAATCGCCGTGCCGAGCTAGCTGATGACCGATCGAAAGTCCTTGTGCTGTCGACCCCTAGCGACACGCGAGCCGACGCACTGAGGTGTGGCGAAGTGCTGTCGACCATCCTACTCGAGTGCACCATGGCCGGCATGGCTACCTGCACGTTGACCCATCTGATCGAATCCAGTGACAGTCGTGACATCGTGCGGGGCCTGACGAGGCAGCGAGGCGAGCCGCAAGCCTTGATCCGGGTAGGGATAGCCCCGCCGTTGGCAGCAGTTCCCGCCCCCACACCACGGCGGCCGCTGGACAGCGTCTTGCAGATTCGCCAGACGCCCGAGAAAGGGCGTAATGCCTCAGATAGAAATGCCCGTGAAACGGGTTGGTTCAGCCCGCCTTGATCAGGATGCCTTTGTGGATGTCGGGTAGGGCGGTGGGGATGTTAGCGAGGTAGAGCTGCTCGGTTTTCTCCTTGGCCAAGATGAGGAGTCGGTTCTGCAGGTCGGCGATTTTGCGGCCGATCTGGGCGGGGTTGAGGCTGTCTCGGTAGGTGATCAGGTCGGCCTGCTGGGCCGCGGAGAGCACCCTTGCGGCCAGTGGCCGGTCCAGCGGCGTCTGTGGGGCATCGTAGAGGCGTCGGCGGCGGCCGTCGGCGCTGCTGGCATACCCGATCGGTTTGATGGTCGGGGTGAGGTAGTTGAGGCGGTCGTTGACCAGCTTCCACATCCGGTTGAGCACGGCGCGTTCCTCGGCGGTGTCATAGCGGTAGTAGAACGCGTACTTGCGGACCAGGTGGTTGTTCTTGGACTCGATGGTGGCCTAGTGGTTTTTCTTGTACGGGCGAAAGCGGGTGAAGTAGATACCGTTGTCGCCGGCCCAGCTGATGACCGGCTTGTTGAGAAACACGGTGCCGTTGTCGAAATCTAAACCCGTTATCCCATGCGGGATCTCGGTGACAGAAGCTTTGAGCCCGGCGAGGATGTGGGTACGGGCGTTGTTGCGGACGGTGCGGGTGAACACCCATCCGATGTGCACGTCGGTCAAGTTCAGGGTGTGGGCGAACTCGCCTTTGAGCGTCGGACCGCAATGGGCGACGGTGTCGCCCTCGAAGAACCCCGGCTCCGCCTCGACCTCATCGCCGGCCCTGCGAACCTTGATCGAATTACGCAGCAGTGGTGAGGGTTTCGTCGTCGACACACCCGATATCTGGTCTTTGGCCTTCGCGGTCTTCAGATAACGATCGATGCTGGCCGCACTCATCGCCAACAGCTCCTCACGCACCTCGGGGCCATAGCGGTCACGCCCAAACTCCAACACACCGTGACGTTCCAACCCATCAAGCTGCAGCACCATCGAGGCGGCAAGATACTTCCCGCACTGCCCACCCGAGGCGGACCACACCCTCTGCAACACCTTCAGCGCGTCATAGGAGTACTTCAGCGAACGCGGTTTGCGCCGCCGCTTGGCAACACTGCGGCCCAGCCCCGGCGATAGCTTGGCCGCTGCGACAAGCCGGCGCCGCGCGTTATCACGTGACTAGCCCGTCAGGTCAACCACCTGGTCGAAAATCCGGCCCCGGCTCTTCTTCAAAGCCTGCACATACGCCTTGGCGTACCTGCTGGTGACCTCCGCGCGAGATCTCATCGACAACCCACTTCCCATGCCTCACGACGGTCACCATGTCGCGGGCATATTTACGTGAGGCACCGAGGGTGTTTCGCGGGCATTCTTGGTGAGTCAAGTCGAACGGTTGAGCCATGATCGACGATTCCGTTACCGTGCTGTCAGAAGACGAAAGTTGGCACCGGCTGGGCAGCGTTGCACTCGGTCGGCTAGTTACCACCTTTGCTGATGAGCCTGGGATCTTCCAGTCAATTTCGTGGTGCAAGGCCGCACCGTGCTGTTTCGTACCGCGGAGGGCGCCAAATTATTTTCAGCCGTCGCGAAGTGCGCGGTGGCTTTCGAGGCGGACGACCACAACGTTGCCGAGGGCTGGAGCGTGATCGTCAAGGTTCGCGCCCAGGTGCTGACGACCGACGCGGGGGTCCGCGAAGCCGAACGCGCCCAGTTACTACCGTGGACCGCGACGCTGAAACGTCACTGTGTGCGGGTGATCCCGTGGGAGATCACCGGCCGCCACTTCAGGTTCGGTCCGGAACCGGACCGCAGCCAGACCTTTGCCTGCGAGGCCTCGTCACACAACCAGCGATAGCGCTCCGCGCCTGCGAGTCACCTTGCGCCGCTTACTGATCGCCACCAGCCGTGCGACGGCGTCTTCAATTCCTCGCGCCAGCTGGCCGGCATCTGCTACCACGTCGTAGTCGGCCAGGATCCCGAAGTACAGGTCGTCGGCGTAGCTGAGCATCGCGACACTGGTGCGCAGTTGCATCGCGATCGGCGAAACCGGGTATAGGTCAAGCACCCGTCTGCCCATAATCTGCAGCGGCCGTCGTGGACCCGGCACATTTGTCGCCACGGTGACAACACCACGCTGCGGCAGCCGCATCAACAGCCCGACCGCCCATGCGGTCATGGGGAACGGAAGGCGGTTGGCAATCGCCATCAAAGTATTTCCGAATTGTCTCTGTCCCCCCGCCTTGGCCCGAGTCAGCCGCGAGTGCACGATCCGCAGCCGCTGCAGCGGGTTCTCTTGATCCACCGGCAGGTTGGGCAGCATTAACGAAACACGGTTATCGGTCTTGCTCAAAGCGCTGTTGGAACGCGTCGAGACCGGCACTAGCGTACGCAGCGAATCAAACCTAGGCCGCTCACCCCGCTGGATGAGGACGTTGCGGTAGCTTTCCGTAATCGCGGCAAGCGCAACATCATTGATGGTGACGTCGAATTTCCGGCACACCTGTTCGACGTCGGCGAGAGGGACCTTTGCTGCGCTGTAGCGACGCAAATCACTGATCGGCCCGTTCAACGACGACGCGGCGGGACTTAGCACGCCGGCCGCGATCTCACTGGCACCCTTGGCCGCGCGAACGATGCCTGCCATCACGGCGGTCGACGCGGTCAACGCCTCGCTTGGATTGACACGGAATCCACCCCGCCGCACAGATGCGGATTGCGACTGCATGGTCGTGTGGATGTTGCTCGCGAAGCTGTCGCTCATACTTTCATCGGAGAGCCCAGCTAGCAGGTGAGTCGCCGCGATTCCGTCGGCCATGCAGTGGTGCAGTTTGGTCAGGATCGCCCACTTGCTGTCCGCCAGGCCTTCGATGACCCAGACCTCCCACAGCGGTCGACCCCGGTCCAAACGACGCGCCATCAGATCGGCGATCAGCTCGAATAACTGGTCTTCGTTGCCAGGCCGCGGCAAGGCGATGCGCCACACATGACGGCCAAGATCGAAGTCGGGATCGTCCACCCATTTGGGTGCACCGAGGTCGAACGGGCGCAGGCGTAACCGCTGCCCGAACCGGGTACAGGGACGTAGGCGTTGAGCGAGCGACGATAAGAAGGCTTCCTGATCGGGAGCCGGCCCCTCGATGACCGCCAGAGCGCCGATTGCCAGACTCACGTGCCGATCCACGTCTTCTGCCTTGAGAAACCCGGCGTCAAGTGTCGTTAGGTGATTCATGGTCAGCGCCTTCCCCGGTGATCCGGATTATCTGCAACCGTCAGTACCACTCTCCGCTGCGAGGAGCCGTTGAGGCAGGGCCAAAGGTCCTCCGCTGGCGAGCCTTCGTGCTCTGCCACCGCGGCTGTCGACGCGCGATCCTTAATAGATGACCGCAGCCGTTGATGGGAAAGGCCCGGCAGCCATGAACACCCATTTCCCGGACGCCGAAACCGTGCGAACGGTTCTCACCCTGGCCGTCCGGGCCCCCTCCATCCACAACACGCAGCCGTGGCGGTGGCGGGTATGCCCGACGAGTCTGGAGCTGTTCTCTAGACCCGATATGCAGCTGCGTAGCACCGATCCGGACGGGCGTGAGTTGATCCTCAGCTGTGGTGTGGCATTGCACCACTGCGTCGTCGCTTTGGCGTCGCTGGGCTGGCAGGCCAAGGTAAACCGTTTCCCCGATCCCAAGGACCGCTGCCATCTGGCCACCATCGGGGTACAACCGCTTGTTCCCGATCAGGCCGATGTCGCCTTGGCGGCGGCCATACCGCGGCGACGCACCGATCGGCGCGCCTACAGTTGCTGGCCGGTGCCAGGAGGTGACATCGCGTTGATGGCCGCAAGAGCAGCCCGTGGCGGGGTCATGCTGCGGCAGGTCAGTGCCCTAGACCGAATGAAAGCCATTGTGGCGCAGGCTGTCTTGGACCACGTGACCGACGAGGAATATCTGCGCGAGCTCACCATTTGGAGTGGGCGCTACGGTTCAGTGGCCGGGGTTCCCGCCCGCAACGAGCCGCCATCAGACCCCAGTGCCCCGATCCCCGGTCGCCTGTTCGCCGGGCCCGGTCTGTCTCAGCCGTCCGACGTCTTACCCGCTGACGACGGCGCCGCGATCCTGGCACTAGGCACCGAGACAGACGACCGGTTGGCCCGGCTGCGCGCCGGCGAGGCCGCCAGCATCGTCTTGTTGACCGCGACGGCAATGGGGCTGGCGTGCTGCCCGATCACCGAACCGCTGGAGATCGCCAAGACCCGCGACGCGGTCCGTGCCGAGGTGTTCGGCGCCGGCGGCTACCCCCAGATGCTGCTGCGAGTGGGTTGGGCACCGATCAATGCCGACCCGTTGCCACCGACGCCACGGCGCGAACTGTCCCAGGTCGTTGAGTGGCCGGAAGAGCTACTGCGACAACGGTGCTGACCATCGCAGCACTGTTCCGCTCGCGCCCGGTACGCTCGCGAGGGTGAATTCGCCGCCGGCCTGCTCTGCCCGCTGCCGCAGGTTCGTTAAGCCGCTTCCGGTGAACTCGTCGGGCAGCCCGCGGCCGTTGTCGGTCACCTCGATGCACAAGTCGTCGTCGACTTTGACCCGGACGGTCAACGTGCTGGCCTTCGCATGGCGAACCGCGTTGCTGACCGCTTCCCGAACCACCGCCTCGGCCTGATCGGCGAGCGCGCTGTCGACCACCGACAATGGACCCACGAATTGAACGCTGGTGCGCAACCCCGAGTCGGCAAATTGGGCTACGGCCGCATCGATTCGCTGCCGGAGCCGAGTGATACCCTGCGATGCTCCGTGCAGGTCATAAATGGTGGTCCGGATTTCCTGTATAACGTCTTGCAGATCGTCTACCACGTCCGAGAGTCGTTGCTGCACTTCAGGATTACGTTCGTGCGGGACAGCACCCTGCAAAGCCAGGCCAATCGCGAAGAGCCGCTGGATGACATGGTCATGGAGGTCACGGGCGATACGATCCCGGTCGGTCAGTACGTCGAGTTCGCGCATCCGACGTTGCGAAGTGGCCAATTGCCAAGCCAGCGCGGCCTGGTCGGCGAACGCGGCCATCATCTCGAGTTGTTCGTCGGTGAAAGCCCCTGGACCGCCTTGACTCAGCACAACAACGACACCCGCTACGGTACCTCTGGCCCGCAGCGGCAACAGCAGCGCCGGACCTGCGTCGGCCAGTTCGTCCAGGCCTTCCAAATCGACCCGGTCGACCCGTCGCGGAATGCCGTTGACGAAGACCTCCCGCAGCACCGCGCCCGCCACCGGAATCGTTCGCCCAACAATGGAAGCCACAGCGCTGCCGACTGTTTCAATCACCAGCAGCTCCCCCACGTCAGCGGCAGGCATGTCCTCGTCGACGGGAACGGCTACCAGGGCAGCGTCAGCCGCCGTCAGCTTGAGCGCCTCCGCGGCGACAAGCCGGAACACCGTCGCGGGTTCGGTGCCGGACAACAACTCGGTGGCGATGTCACGGGTGGCCTCGATCCACGACTGACGCGCCTTAGCCTGCTGGTAGAGCCGGGCATTCGCGACTGCGATACCCGCGGCGGCCGCCAGCGCCTGGACCAGAACCTCGTCGTCGTCGCTGAACGGTTGCCCGTTGGTCTTGTCAGTCAGGTACAGAGTGCCGAACGATTCATCGCGCACCCGAACCGGTACCCCGAGGAAGGTACGCATCGGCGGATGATACGGCGGAAAACCAATCGAGGCCGGGTGCGCAGAAACATCGTCCAGCCGTAACGGTTTGGGATCTTCGATGAGCAGCCCGATGACGCCTAGGCCTTTCGGTAGGTGGCCGATCCGCCGAACGGTCTCCTCGTCGATGCCTTCATAGACAAAGTGCAATACCCGATGCTGCCGGTCGTGCACCTCCATAGCGCCATAGCGCGCATCGACAAGGCTGGTCGCTGAATGCACGATAGCGCGTAGGGTTGCCTCCAGGTCCAGGCCCGCTGTGACCACGAGCATGGCCTCCACCAGACCATCGAGGCGGTCCCGGCCCTCGACGATCTGCTCGACCCGGTCCTGCACCTCGACCAGCAGCTCGTGCAGGCGTAGTTGGGAGAGCGTGTGACGCAGTGGACGCATTGCGGCGCCGTCGTTTTCGTCGACGAGGCCCCCTGTTGTCATGGTCCATCACCGGGTGGCCGCGAGCGCTTCAACTCCGTCGCGAATACCGCGGCTTGCGTCCGACGTTCCATGCCCAGCTTGGCCAGCAACCGCGACACGTAGTTCTTCACCGTCTTTTCGGCTAGGAACATTCGGTCGGCGATCTGCTTGTTGGTCAGGCCCTCGCTAAGCAGGCCCAGTAGCGTCCGCTCCTGGTCGGTAAGGCCTGATAGCGGGTCCTGCTTCTCGGCGGCACCGCGCAGCTTGGCCATCAGCGCGGCCGCGGCCCGATTGTCCAGCAGCGACCGTCCAGCGCCCACATCTTTGACGGCGCGCGCCAACTCCATTCCCTTGATGTCTTTGACGACATATCCGCTGGCACCGGCGAGAATCGCATCTAGCATGGCCTCGTCAGAGGTGTAGGACGTGAGGATCAGACAGCGCAGATCGGGCATGCGGGACAACAGATCGCGGCACAGTTCAATGCCGTTGCCATCGGGCAACCGGACATCCAGCACCGCGACATCTGGGCGCGCGGCAGGAACCCTGGCCATCGCCTCGGCGACCGAACCCGCCTCACCTACGACGTCAAGCTCGGGATCGGCCCCAAGCAAGTCAACCAGACCACGACGCACCACCTCGTGGTCATCGACCAAGAAGACCTTTACCACCAGGGCACCACTCCCAAGATCCGCTCCCTACAAGTTGGCACTGCGTACCGTAAGTACGGCGCATCCGGGCTGGTATGCACCGCACAATTCGTGCGCGGAGTGTGAGTCCGCGACGAACAGCTGACCCGGCTTTGCGTTGGCGGCCAGATGACGGCACGCACTGCCGCCGGCGATGGCCCGATCCACCC
Source organism: Mycobacterium tuberculosis H37Rv (assembly GCF_000195955.2). GTDB lineage: Bacteria > Actinomycetota > Actinomycetes > Mycobacteriales > Mycobacteriaceae > Mycobacterium > Mycobacterium tuberculosis. Next base: position 3,500,104 of record NC_000962.3, read on the forward strand.
GCACCTCGGGGTAGAGCCGGGTCCAGTGGGCGAGCCGACGGCTCAGGTGTACATGCGCCAACCGGCTGCCCTGTTCGACGTCATCGGGTGTTTCAGCAGCGTGGACAGCCACGGCCCGCAGCGGAACTCCGCGCAGCCTGGCCTCCTCGAATGCGTGCCGCAGCACCACACCATTGTCCACCTCCGCGACAACCGCGCTGACCTGGGAGGTTGTCGCTGGCTCGGCCGGCGACGGGTGAATCACCGCCACGGGGCATAAGGCCGACCCAGCCAGGGTCGCCGCGACCGAACCCCGGCGACCGCGGACATGATCAAGCCCCACCGAACCGACGCACAGCATCGCCGCGGACCTGGACTCCTGCATCAGCTTGGTGAGCGGCCTGCCGCACAGAACCTCCGTTTCGATCTTGACCGGTTGCCCGGTGGCCTCGACCTTCCGAGAGGCGTCGTGCAGCGCCGCTCGGGCCGCTGATTGCCCACCGCCCTCGCCGGCGGCGGACAGTTGGGACGGATCGATGACGTACACCAGTCGCAGCGGAATGTCTCGGTTCACCGCCTCATCGACCGCCCACAACGCCGCATGCGTTGCCGCCCTTGACCCGTCGATACCAACGACCACTGCCCGAGCTGGCCGAGGATCGCTCATCGCCGTCTCCTTCGCTGGGGCGGATACATCCCGTCGGTTCAGCGGTACGTTACTGGCGGGGACCGCTATCTCCCAGGGGCGTTGGTCCCCACCTGAGGGCCGTTAGTCCTTATCGACCGATGACAGACGCAACCCGTCAGGGCGAGAATGAATCTCACCTATCGCACGGGTGGCTCGTCCAGGTCCACAACCATCGCCCAGCTTTTCACAGCAAAGTCCCAGAAATGGCTTACAGTTGCCGACAGCTGCCGAACCAGCGGCCGTCCATCGGCTGCATATCGCTTGACCCACAGAATATTTGGGCATAGCCGCGCTGTGAGAGCGCATCTCGATGCGGCCGGCACGGCGTCGATCAATCTCCGATCCGCCGTCAGTCGACTGCCATACAACCTGCCCGCCCAGTTGTACACTGGCCGCGGCACGAGTTGCCGCACTGGTCAACAAGTATCAGCCGGCCTGCGCCCGAGCGGAGCCCACTCGGAGCCGCTCGTGACCATGGGGGGAGCCACTGCCGTCTCCCGCATGCCCACACCGAGGTCCGAATTGGGCTGGGTGCGCAATCGACGTTAGGGGCCTGCGGAGTAATGGACTACGCGTTCTTACCACCGGAGATCAACTCCGCGCGTATGTACAGCGGTCCCGGACCGAATTCAATGTTGGTTGCCGCGGCCAGCTGGGATGCGCTGGCCGCGGAGTTAGCATCCGCAGCAGAGAACTACGGCTCGGTGATTGCGCGTCTGACCGGTATGCACTGGTGGGGCCCGGCGTCCACGTCGATGCTGGCCATGTCGGCTCCATACGTGGAATGGCTGGAGCGGACCGCCGCGCAGACCAAGCAGACCGCTACCCAAGCCAGAGCGGCGGCGGCGGCATTCGAGCAGGCTCATGCGATGACGGTGCCCCCAGCGTTGGTCACAGGCATCCGGGGTGCCATCGTCGTCGAAACGGCCAGTGCCAGCAACACCGCTGGCACTCCACCTTGACCCATTCAGTTCTCGACCAGCACGACACCGTATCCGCACAAATGTAAGGAGCTGAGACACAATGGATTTCGCACTGTTACCACCGGAAGTCAACTCCGCCCGGATGTACACCGGCCCTGGGGCAGGATCGCTGTTGGCTGCCGCGGGCGGCTGGGATTCGCTGGCCGCCGAGTTGGCCACCACAGCCGAGGCATATGGATCGGTGCTGTCCGGACTGGCCGCCTTGCATTGGCGTGGACCGGCAGCGGAATCGATGGCGGTGACGGCCGCTCCCTATATCGGTTGGCTGTACACGACCGCCGAAAAGACACAGCAAACAGCGATCCAAGCCAGGGCGGCAGCGCTGGCCTTCGAGCAAGCATACGCAATGACCCTGCCGCCACCGGTGGTAGCGGCCAACCGGATACAGCTGCTAGCACTGATCGCGACGAACTTCTTCGGCCAGAACACTGCGGCGATCGCGGCCACCGAGGCACAGTACGCCGAGATGTGGGCCCAGGACGCCGCCGCGATGTACGGTTACGCCACCGCCTCAGCGGCTGCGGCCCTGCTGACACCGTTCTCCCCGCCGCGGCAGACCACCAACCCGGCCGGCCTGACCGCTCAGGCCGCCGCGGTCAGCCAGGCCACCGACCCACTGTCGCTGCTGATTGAGACGGTGACCCAAGCGCTGCAAGCGCTGACGATTCCGAGCTTCATCCCTGAGGACTTCACCTTCCTTGACGCCATATTCGCTGGATATGCCACGGTAGGTGTGACGCAGGATGTCGAGTCCTTTGTTGCCGGGACCATCGGGGCCGAGAGCAACCTAGGCCTTTTGAACGTCGGCGACGAGAATCCCGCGGAGGTGACACCGGGCGACTTTGGGATCGGCGAGTTGGTTTCCGCGACCAGTCCCGGCGGTGGGGTGTCTGCGTCGGGTGCCGGCGGTGCGGCGAGCGTCGGCAACACGGTGCTCGCGAGTGTCGGCCGGGCAAACTCGATTGGGCAACTATCGGTCCCACCGAGCTGGGCCGCGCCCTCGACGCGCCCTGTCTCGGCATTGTCGCCCGCCGGCCTGACCACACTCCCGGGGACCGACGTGGCCGAGCACGGGATGCCAGGTGTACCGGGGGTGCCAGTGGCAGCAGGGCGAGCCTCCGGCGTCCTACCTCGATACGGGGTTCGGCTCACGGTGATGGCCCACCCACCCGCGGCAGGGTAACCCGGCGCCTAACCGACAGGCGGCCCGTTGGGCGTAAACGTCCAATTGTCAGGATTCTTCGGCGAGTACACCACCGGAAGTATTTGACCGACGGTCGGCCACTGGTCGACGTCGACGGCCATGCGCTGATACACGGCGTACTCATTGACCGTGGGCCCAGTGATGATCCCGGCGATGGTGACATACTGCTGGCCGCCTGCGTCCGGTCGCGGGCTGACTCCGGTCACCAGGAGCGTGCCGCTGGCCAGATCTCCCCGCGGGCCGCGCGGGATAAGCCGCGGAGCAAGAAATACCGCTAGGACCGCGATCAGTATGAGTAGCACGCCAAACTCCCATCCCACCCGGCCATGGTAGGACTGCTGGCATGAGCCGTTATTACGCCGAGCGTGAACTCAGTGCAAGAACGCACGCGAAAAATCGCACTGGGTACACGCTCGGCGAAAGGATGGTGCACCAGTGAGCCACGACGATCTAATGCTTGCGCTGGCTCTGGCCGACCGTGCGGACGAATTGACGCGGGTCCGGTTCGGGGCGCTCGATCTGCGCATCGACACCAAACCGGATTTGACGCCGGTGACCGACGCCGATCGGGCGGTCGAATCCGACGTGCGCCAGACGCTGGGCCGCGACCGGCCCGGCGACGGCGTCTTGGGCGAGGAGTTCGGCGGATCAACGACCTTCACCGGACGGCAGTGGATCGTAGACCCGATCGACGGCACCAAAAACTTTGTGCGCGGGGTGCCGGTGTGGGCCAGTTTGATCGCGCTGCTTGAAGATGGCGTCCCGTCGGTCGGTGTGGTGAGTGCGCCGGCGCTGCAACGGCGGTGGTGGGCGGCACGCGGCCGGGGCGCGTTCGCATCCGTCGATGGTGCGCGTCCACACCGGCTGTCGGTTTCCTCTGTGGCAGAGCTGCATTCGGCGAGCTTGTCGTTTTCCAGTCTGTCCGGGTGGGCGCGGCCGGGTCTACGTGAACGCTTCATCGGGTTGACCGATACCGTGTGGCGCGTGCGTGCTTACGGCGACTTTCTGTCTTACTGCCTGGTGGCCGAGGGCGCCGTCGATATTGCCGCCGAACCGCAAGTGTCGGTATGGGATCTGGCGGCACTGGACATCGTGGTGCGTGAGGCGGGCGGGCGGCTCACCAGCCTGGACGGCGTCGCCGGCCCACACGGGGGCAGCGCCGTTGCAACCAACGGTCTGTTGCACGACGAGGTGCTGACACGGCTCAACGCCGGGTAACCTGGCGCTCGAGAGCGCCATGAGCGACCCGTTCACCATCGCAACCAAACACTGGCACCGACTGCACGACAGCCGGATCCAGTGCGATGTATGTCCACGCGCATGCAAACTTCACGAGGGACAGCGTGGCCTGTGTTTCGTCCGCGGCCGATTTGACGATCAAGTGAAGCTCACCAGCTACGGACGCTCTAGCGGATTCTGTGTCGATCCGATCGAGAAAAAGCCGCTCAACCACTTCTTGCCAGGTTCGGCGACGCTGTCTTTCGGCACCGCCGGGTGCAACCTGGCGTGCAAGTTCTGCCAGAACTGGGATATCTCCAAGTCCCGCGAGATCGACGTCCTGGCCAGTCGGGCGGCCCCGGCCGACATCGCCCGGACCGCACACGAATTGGGTTGCCGCAGCGTGGCATTCACCTACAACGACCCAACGATCTTCTGGGAGTATGCCGCCGATGTAGCCGACGCCTGCCACGACCAGGGAATCAAAGCCGTCGCGGTGACGGCCGGGTACATGTGTCCTGAGCCCCGCGCGGAATTCTACCGGCGTGTCGACGCCGCCAACGTCGACCTAAAGGCATTCACCGAAGACTTTTATCGCAAGGTTTGCGTCAGTCACCTGCGCAACGTCCTGGACACCCTGGCCTACCTGCGGCACCAGACGAATGTGTGGTTGGAGATCACCACCCTGCTGATTCCCGGACGTAACGACAGCGACGCGGAAGTCGCTGCCGAATGCAGATGGATCCGCGAAAACCTGGGCGTCGACGTGCCGGTGCATTTCACCGCGTTCCATCCCGACTACAAGATGATGGACACCCCGGCTACACCAACCGCCACATTGACCCGAGCCCGCGAGATCGGCATTGGCGAAGGCCTGCGCTTCGTCTACACCGGAAACGTTCACGATGCCGTGGGTGGCAGCACCTCGTGCCCAGGCTGCCGGGCAACGGTGATCGTTCGCGACTGGTATTCGATACGACATTACGCCCTCACCGAGGACGGCCGCTGCCAAGCATGCGGCTATCAGATGCCTGGCGTGTACGACGGACCGGCCGGACACTGGGGCCAGCGCCGGCTGCCCTTGCTGACCAGCTTGTCCCGGATGTGAACAACTTAACAAGCACCCCTATCTTACTCCGGAGTAAGATAGGGTGGTCCGCTATCACCCCGATGACCGAGGCTGCCGTATGACCAACACCACCTCTGCTGCAAATGCTGCAAAACCCTCCGGCGCACGCACCGATAGACGCGGCCGCACGACCGGTGTCGGCCTGGCGCCCCACAAACGGACCGGCATCGACGTCGCACTGGCGCTGCTAACCCCGATTGTCGGCCAGGAGTTCCTGGACAAATACCGCCTGCGCGATCCGCTGAACCGATCACTGCGCTACGGCGTGAAGACGATGTTTGCCACTGCCGGCGCCGCCACCCGTCAGTTCCAGCGGGTGCAAGGCCTGCGGGGCGGACCGACCCGGCTGAAGTCCAGCGGCCGAGACTACTTCGATCTGACGCCCGATGACGACCAGAAGCTGATCATCGAGACCGTCGACGAATTCGCCGAAGAGGTACTGCGACCCGCCGCGCACGACGCCGACGACGCCGCGACCTACCCGTCCGACTTGACCGCCAAGGCCGCCGAGCTGGGCATTACCGCGATCAACATCCCCGAGGACTTCGACGGTATCGCCGAACACCGCTCCAGCGTCACCAACGTGCTGGTGGCTGAGGCACTGGCGTATGGCGACATGGGCCTGGCACTGCCGATCCTGGCGCCTGGCGGGGTGGCGTCCGCGCTCACCCATTGGGGCAGCGCCGATCAGCAGGCCACCTATCTCAAAGAGTTCGCCGGCGAGAACGTTCCGCAGGCCTGCGTGGCCATCACCGAACCGCAGCCACTATTCGATCCCACCCGGCTGAAGACCACCGCGGTGCGCACCCCGTCCGGTTACCGGCTCGACGGCGTGAAGTCGTTGATCCCGGCCGCCGCCGACGCCGAGCTGTTTATTGTCGGCGCGCAGCTGGGCGGCAAGCCCGCACTGTTCATTGTCGAGTCCGCGGCCAGCGGCCTGACCGTCAAGGCGGATCCGAGCATGGGGATTCGCGGCGCGGCGTTGGGCCAGGTCGAACTCTGCGGGGTGTCGGTCCCGCTTAACGCCCGGCTGGGCGAGGACGAAGCCAGCGACAACGACTATTCCGAGGCGCTTGCGCTGGCCCGGTTGGGTTGGGCGGCGCTGGCGGTCGGTACCTCTCACGCCGTGCTCGACTACGTCGTCCCGTATGTGAAACAACGCCAGGCTTTCGGCGAGCCGATCGCTCATCGCCAAGCGGTGGCGTTCATGTGCGCCAACATCGCGATCGAGCTCGACGGCCTGCGCCTGATCACCTGGCGCGGGGCGTCCCGTGCCGAGCAGGGTCTGCCGTTCGCAAGGGAAGCGGCGCTAGCCAAGCGGCTTGGCTCCGACAAGGGCATGCAGATCGGCCTGGACGGGGTGCAACTGCTGGGCGGCCACGGCTACACCAAGGAGCATCCGGTTGAGCGCTGGTACCGCGACCTGCGAGCCATCGGCGTCGCCGAGGGCGTTGTTGTCATCTAGAACGAGCTGAAAGATCAATCATGGCAATAAATCTGGAACTGCCGCGCAAGCTGCAGGCGATCATCGTCAAGACCCATCAGGGCGCTGCGGAGATGATGCGGCCGATAGCCCGCAAGTACGACCTGAAGGAACATGCCTACCCGGTCGAACTCGACACCCTGATCAATTTGTTCGAGGGCGCCGCCGAATCGTTCAACTTTGCCGGAGCCCATTCGCTTCGCGACGAGGACGAAGGCAAGGACGAAAACCACAACGGTGCCAACATGGCCGCCGTGGTACAGACGATGGAGGCCAGCTGGGGCGACGTCGCGATGATGCTGTCGCTGCCCTATCAGGGGCTGGGTAACGCAGCCATCTCCGCGGTAGCCACCGACGAGCAGCTGGAGCGGCTGGGCAAAGTGTGGGCAGCGATGGCCATCACCGAACCGGAATTCGGATCGGACTCGGCGGCAGTGTCGACGACCGCCACCCTCGACGGCGACGAGTACGTGATCAACGGCGAGAAGATCTTTGTCACCGCCGGTTCCCGCGCCACCCACATCGTGGTCTGGGCCACGCTGGACAAATCCTTGGGCCGCCCGGCGATTAAGTCGTTCATCGTGCCCCGTGAGCATCCCGGCGTGACCGTCGAACGACTTGAACACAAACTCGGCATCAAGGGTTCTGATACTGCGGTGATCCGGTTCGACAACGCCCGTATCCCCAAGGGCAACCTACTTGGGAACCCGGAAATCGAGGTCGGCAAGGGCTTTGCCGGGGTGATGGAGACCTTCGACAACACCCGGCCGATTGTGGCCGCCATGGCCGTCGGGATCGGCCGTGCCGCACTGGAGGAAATCCGTAGTGTCCTCACCGGGGCCGGCGTGGAGATCTCCTACGACAAGCCCTCACACACCCAGAGCGCCGCGGCCGCCGAGTTCCTGCGGATGGAGGCCGACTGGGAGGCCAGCTACCTACTGTCCCTGCGCGCAGCCTGGCAGGCCGACAACAACATCCCCAACTCCAAAGAAGCCTCGATGAGCAAGGCCAAGGCGGGCCGGATGGCCAGCGACGTCACCTGCAAAACCGTCGAATTGGCAGGAACTACCGGGTATTCCGAGCAATCACTGCTGGAGAAGTGGGCCCGCGACTCCAAGATCCTGGACATCTTCGAGGGCACCCAGCAGATCCAGCAGCTGGTGGTCGCACGCCGACTGTTGGGCCTGTCGTCGTCCGAGCTCAAATAGCCTCGGCGAGCAGACGTCAAAGCCCCCGAATTTCAGTGAAATCGGGGGCTTTTGCGTCTGCTGGCGCCCGTCTGCACCCCCGCCAGTAGGCTGGTCGGCATGCGCGCGGTACGGGTGACTCGGCTGGAGGGACCAGATGCGGTCGAGGTGGCCGAGGTCGAGGAACCCACGAGCGCCGGTGTGGTCATCGAGGTGCACGCTGCCGGCGTGGCCTTCCCGGACGCACTGCTAACCCGTGGCCGTTACCAGTACCGCCCGGAGCCGCCATTCGTGCTCGGCGCCGAGATCGCCGGAGTGGTTCGATCGGCGCCGGATAACAGCCAAGTGCGTTCCGGAGACAGGGTTGTCGGCCTCACGATGCTCACCGGCGGCATGGCCGAAGTCGCGGTATTGTCGCCCGAGCGCGTGTTCAAGCTGCCGGACAACATGACTTTCGAGGCGGGCGCGGGCGTGCTGTTCAACGACCTGACGGTGTACTTCGCGCTGGCGGTCCGGGGCCGGCTGCAGGCCGGTGAGACGGTGCTGGTGCACGGGGCGGCAGGCGGGATCGGCACATCGACGTTGCGACTAGCGCCGGCGCTCGGGGCGTCTCGCACCGTCGCGGTGGTCAGCACGCAGGAGAAGGCCGAGCTTGCGACAGTGGCCGGGGCGACAGATGTGGTGTTGGCCGAGGGGTTCAAGGACGCGGTACAGGAGCTGACGAACGGCCGTGGTGTCGACATCGTCGTAGACCCGGTCGGCGGCGACCGGTTCACCGATTCGCTGCGCTCGCTTGCTGCGGGAGGACGGCTGTTGGTCATCGGCTTCACTGGCGGCGAGATTCCCACCGTGAAGGTAAACCGCCTTCTGCTCAACAACATTGACGTTGTCGGGGTAGGCTGGGGCGCCTGGTCGCTGACCCACCCCGATGCGCTGGCCCAGCAGTGGTCACAACTCGAGCGGCTGCTACGCTCGGGCAAGCTGCCTCCTCCCGAACCAGTGGTCTACCCACTGGACCAAGCCGCTGCGGCGATTGCATCGCTGGAGAATCGCACCGCCAAGGGGAAGGTCGTACTACGCGTGCGCGACTAACGCCCCTCCCGGGACGCGTCGCCGGCGTGCTCTGGCCAATTTGCCGCTTCCTCACTGGTCGCCGTTGGCGTCGGCTACGTCATGCCGCACAACTCGCAGCTTGCCTGGCGCCAGGCACGCGGCGTATCCGTGGTATTTGCCATACAGTTCCCATGCGGTGACGCGATCATCGGGGTGCACGTCGATCTGATGACCGTCGGAGAACTCAAGATGGAGATCTCCGGTGTCATACCAGACGAAAGCTGTGCAGGTTGCCCCGGCGAAATCGAAGAGCGGACGCTCGTGGTCGGCTGGGTCGTTTGGGTCGATGGCGACCACTTCTGCGGGCGAGGTTTCGATGGCCGGCAGAGTCAGCTGTAGTGGTACCGAGATGACCAGCTCGTTGTAATCGTCGAAGTTCAGCACCAGACCGTCGCGGAACATAATCCGCTGAACCGCACAGCCCTCTAACCACTGCTCGGTCATTTCCTGTTCGGTCATATATTCACTCTGGCCTTGTTGTGCCCATATGTCACGTACACAACCGCCGAAATCTCGTGCGGGATTACACCCTAGGCGTCCGATGGACACCAGTACCATCTGACACCGTGCCCGACTCCAGCACCGCATTGCGGATCCTCGTCTACAGCGACAACGTCCAGACCCGCGAACGGGTGATGCGGGCCCTGGGCAAACGGTTGCACCCGGATCTGCCCGATTTGACCTACGTCGAAGTGGCTACCGGTCCGATGGTGATACGCCAGATGGATCGGGGGGGCATCGACTTGGCCATCCTCGACGGTGAGGCGACACCGACCGGAGGCATGGGAATCGCCAAACAGCTCAAAGACGAACTTGCCAGTTGCCCGCCCATCCTGGTGCTCACCGGCCGTCCGGACGACACCTGGCTGGCCAGCTGGTCGCGGGCCGAGGCCGCAGTGCCGCATCCCGTCGACCCCATCGTGCTGGGCCGCACGGTGCTCTCACTGTTGCGCGCACCCGCCCACTAACCGGACGCGGCCGGCATTCGCGGCGCGAACGTTCAGCCGCCCCGCATTTGAATCTTCGGGTCCTTTCTTACCCGAGGTCGTAATTGGCCCGCTGCCGCTTCCGGCCGCAACGACGGCGCTGTCTCCTCCGCCGCTGAAGTCTCTGAAGCCTGCTGACCTTGCGCGGTGCGTAGTGTCGATTCCGGAATTCCAGAACCCGCGGATTGGCCTACCCGCGTTGTCGACAGCGGAGCGGCCTTGGCCGCAACTTTCGGATCCACAGTTGGCAGCACCCCCATTGCTGGAACTTCAAGTTCTGGAACTTCCACAACGGCTTCCGGTGGCGCGGAAGCCGCCGGCTCTGGCGCTCGAGCTGACTCGGTGGCAGTTCCCGGGGCAGAGTTAGTGCCGCCACGTGCCATCTGACCCAGAGCGGCGAGCGCGAGCGGGGCACCGATGAAGCCGGGGCTCACAACGCCGGCATGGGCACTGGTAGCGCTCGACGCGACGACGTCTCCGGCGCCAACATCGCCACCGCCGAAATTCCCTTGGCCTACACTGCCATGGGCCGGATCACCGGCCGCTAACCCGGCGCTAGCCACGCCGCCTCCGACGTAGCCGACGCCCCCGCCGCTAGCGGTTGCACCTCCGGTGCCGACGCTCTCACCGCCGCCGGTGCCGACGCTCTCGCCGCCAGTAGCGCCGGTGCCGACGCTCTCACCGCCAGTAGCGCCGGTGGCGCCGGCACCCAAACCCGGAAATCGCTGCAGCAAACTCGCCCACGGCACCACTTGCGCGGCAATCGCCGATGCCCCGGAGTAGTACCCCGACATGGCGGCCACATCCGCGGCCCACATCTCCTCGTACACACCCTCGGCGGCAGCAATCAACGGCGCGTTCTGCCCGAACAAATTCGTCATCACCAGCTGCACGAATGCGTCGCGGTTGGCGGCCACCGCCGCCGGAAGCACCGTCGCCGCCTGCGCCGCCTCGAAGATGCTGGCCACTGCGCGCGCCTGTCCCGCCGCCCCGGCCGACTGAGCCGCTGCCGCGGTCAACCACCCCGCGTAGGGAGCCGCCGCTGCCGCCATCGCCAAGGCTGCCGGACCCTGCCACGCCTGACCCGCCAGCCCGGCCGTGACCGACGCAAATGATTGCGCCGCGGTCCCCAACTCTTCGGCAAGCCCGTCCCAGGCTGCCGCCGCCGCCAGCATCGGCGCAGTGCCTGCACCGATGAACATTCGCAAGGAATTGATCTCCGGCGGCAGCACGACGAAACTCACAGCTCCCGTCCTTCCGCTTCGCTGCTCGATGCCACGCCGACCTCAATACGGCCAACGATTAACCGGCAAATGCCGAGATTAACAACAAATGCTGCGCTTATCAGGGGGTTAGACCAACATTCATACAATTCGCCGGGACGCGCAATCCCCAGTTTTGCTTCGCAGCGACCGACGCCGGACCCAGCCACGGGTTCTGCTTCGACTCGCACAGGTATGCACCAGCCTGACCCCGGGAATGTGGGGTGGCCGTTGCGCGACTATGTTGAAGGTCACTGTGACGGCCCGAAGCCCCGGTTCGTCACGGCAGCCCGGTCACCGCCCGGCCGCCGCGCTGGCGGCCCCGTACGACGGATCATGGAGCGAGTTGAACGTCTACATACCCATCCTGGTACTGGCGGCGCTGGCCGCCGCCTTCGCCGTGGTGTCGGTGGTGATCGCGAGCCTGGTCGGCCCGTCGCGGTTCAACCGGTCAAAGCAGGCCGCCTACGAATGCGGGATCGAGCCCGCTAGCACTGGAGCCAGAACCTCCATTGGCCCCGGCGCGGCGAGCGGGCAGCGGTTCCCCATCAAGTACTACCTGACCGCGATGTTGTTCATCGTCTTCGACATCGAAATTGTGTTCCTCTACCCGTGGGCGGTCAGCTACGACTCGCTGGGCACGTTCGCGCTGGTCGAGATGGCGATATTCATGCTCACGGTGTTCGTGGCCTACGCGTATGTGTGGCGCCGCGGGGGCCTGACGTGGGATTGAGGTAGGGCGTGGGACTGGAAGAACAGCTGCCCGGCGGGATCCTGCTGTCGACCGTCGAGAAGGTGGCGGGCTATGTCCGCAAAAACTCCCTGTGGCCGGCAACATTCGGATTGGCGTGCTGTGCGATCGAGATGATGGCGACCGCGGGACCAAGGTTTGACATTGCGCGGTTCGGGATGGAACGGTTCTCGGCCACGCCGCGGCAGGCAGATCTGATGATCGTGGCGGGCCGGGTCAGCCAGAAGATGGCGCCGGTACTGCGCCAGATCTATGACCAGATGGCGGAGCCGAAATGGGTTCTGGCCATGGGTGTGTGCGCCTCGTCAGGTGGGATGTTCAACAACTATGCGATCGTGCAGGGCGTGGATCATGTTGTTCCGGTCGACATCTACCTACCCGGCTGCCCGCCGCGCCCGGAGATGCTGCTGCACGCAATCCTGAAGCTGCACGAAAAGATTCAGCAGATGCCATTAGGTATCAACCGGGAACGCGCTATCGCCGAGGCCGAAGAGGCGGCGTTGTTGGCCCGGCCCACCATCGAGATGCGCGGACTGCTGCGATGAGCCCGCCGAACCAAGACGCCCAGGAAGGCCGCCCGGACTCCCCCACCGCGGAGGTGGTCGACGTTCGCCGCGGCATGTTCGGCGTCTCGGGCACCGGTGACACCTCCGGTTACGGACGGTTGGTGCGCCAAGTCGTCCTCCCTGGCAGCAGCCCCCGGCCCTACGGCGGCTACTTCGACGATATCGTCGACCGGCTGGCCGAGGCACTGCGGCACGAGCGCGTCGAATTCGAGGACGCCGTCGAGAAAGTCGTGGTCTACCGCGATGAACTGACCCTGCACGTCCGCCGGGATCTACTGCCGCGGGTCGCCCAGCGGCTGCGCGACGAACCCGAATTGCGATTCGAGCTGTGTCTTGGGGTGAGCGGGGTGCACTACCCGCACGAGACGGGTCGGGAGCTGCATGCCGTCTACCCGCTGCAGTCGATCACCCACAACCGTCGCCTCCGGTTGGAAGTGTCTGCGCCGGACAGTGATCCGCACATCCCTTCCCTGTTCGCGATCTATCCGACCAACGACTGGCACGAGCGGGAAACCTACGACTTCTTCGGGATCATCTTCGACGGCCATCCGGCCCTGACCCGGATCGAGATGCCCGATGACTGGCAGGGGCATCCGCAACGCAAGGACTACCCTCTCGGCGGCATCCCGGTCGAATACAAGGGCGCGCAGATACCCCCGCCCGACGAGCGGAGGGGCTACAACTGATGACGGCAATCGCCGACTCGGCTGGCGGCGCCGGCGAGACCGTCCTGGTCGCTGGCGGGCAGGACTGGCAGCAGGTCGTGGACGCCGCGCGCAGCGCGGATCCCGGTGAACGCATCGTCGTCAACATGGGGCCCCAGCACCCGTCTACCCACGGGGTGTTGCGGTTAATCCTGGAGATCGAGGGCGAAACAGTCGTCGAAGCCCGGTGCGGAATCGGCTACCTGCACACCGGAATCGAGAAGAACCTCGAATACCGGTACTGGACCCAGGGCGTCACCTTCGTGACCCGAATGGATTACCTGTCACCGTTTTTCAACGAAACCGCCTACTGCCTCGGCGTGGAGAAGCTGCTCGGCATCACCGATGAGATACCCGAGCGGGTCAACGTCATCCGCGTGCTGATGATGGAGCTCAACCGGATCTCGTCGCATTTGGTCGCATTGGCGACCGGGGGCATGGAATTGGGCGCCATGACTCCGATGTTCGTCGGCTTCCGGGCACGCGAGATCGTGCTCACGCTGTTCGAAAAGATCACCGGTTTGCGGATGAACAGCGCCTACATCCGACCCGGCGGCGTGGCGCAGGACTTACCGCCCAACGCGGCCACCGAAATCGCGGAAGCACTCAAGCAGTTGCGCCAACCACTGCGCGAAATGGGCGAGCTGCTCAACGAAAACGCCATCTGGAAGGCCCGCACCCAGGGCGTCGGATACCTGGATCTGACCGGATGCATGGCACTGGGCATCACCGGCCCGATACTGCGTTCCACTGGGTTGCCCCACGACCTGCGGAAAAGCGAGCCCTACTGCGGATACCAGCACTATGAATTCGATGTGATCACCGACGACAGCTGTGATGCCTACGGGCGCTACATGATTCGCGTCAAAGAGATGTGGGAGTCGATGAAGATCGTGGAGCAGTGTCTGGACAAGTTACGACCCGGCCCGACCATGATCTCCGATCGCAAGCTCGCCTGGCCGGCCGACCTGCAGGTGGGGCCCGACGGCCTGGGCAACTCACCCAAGCACATCGCCAAAATCATGGGCTCCTCGATGGAAGCGCTGATCCACCACTTCAAACTGGTCACCGAGGGCATCCGGGTGCCGGCGGGCCAGGTCTACGTCGCGGTGGAGTCCCCCCGTGGTGAGCTCGGCGTACACATGGTCAGCGACGGTGGCACCCGCCCCTACCGGGTGCACTACCGGGATCCCTCCTTCACCAACCTGCAGTCCGTCGCCGCGATGTGCGAAGGCGGGATGGTCGCCGATTTGATCGCGGCGGTCGCCAGCATTGACCCGGTCATGGGCGGGGTGGACCGGTGACACAGCCACCCGGTCAGCCGGTGTTCATCCGGCTCGGACCGCCACCGGACGAACCCAACCAGTTTGTCGTCGAGGGCGCTCCGCGGTCGTATCCGCCGGACGTACTGGCGCGGCTGGAGGTCGACGCCAAGGAGATCATCGGCCGCTATCCCGACAGGCGCTCGGCGCTGTTGCCGTTGCTGCACCTGGTGCAGGGCGAGGATTCCTACCTGACGCCGGCGGGTTTGCGGTTCTGCGCCGATCAACTCGGGCTGACCGGGGCCGAGGTGTCGGCGGTGGCCAGCTTCTACACCATGTACCGCCGGCGCCCCACCGGCGAGTACCTGGTGGGTGTGTGCACGAACACGCTGTGCGCCGTCATGGGCGGCGACGCCATCTTCGACCGCCTCAAAGAGCATCTCGGCGTCGGCCACGACGAAACCACCTCCGACGGTGTGGTCACCTTGCAACACATCGAATGCAACGCCGCCTGCGATTACGCACCGGTGGTGATGGTCAACTGGGAATTCTTCGACAACCAGACGCCGGAGTCCGCGCGCGAACTCGTCGACTCGCTGCGCTCCGACACACCGAAGGCGCCCACCCGCGGCGCGCCGCTGTGCGGCTTCCGGCAAACATCGCGCATCCTGGCGGGTCTACCCGACCAGCGTCCCGACGAAGGCCAGGGCGGTCCCGGCGCGCCCACCCTGGCCGGGCTGCAGGTGGCAAGGAAGAACGACATGCAGGCGCCACCAACCCCCGGAGCGGACGAATGACCACGCAGGCCACCCCGTTGACCCCGGTGATCAGCCGCCACTGGGACGACCCGGAGTCGTGGACCCTGGCCACTTATCAACGCCACGATCGCTATCGGGGCTATCAGGCGTTGCAGAAAGCCCTGACGATGCCGCCCGACGACGTGATCAGCATCGTCAAGGATTCCGGGTTACGCGGACGCGGCGGCGCGGGCTTTGCCACCGGGACCAAGTGGTCGTTCATCCCGCAGGGCGACACCGGCGCCGCGGCCAAGCCGCACTACCTGGTGGTCAACGCCGACGAGTCCGAACCCGGTACGTGCAAAGACATTCCGTTGATGCTGGCGACGCCACATGTGCTCATCGAAGGCGTCATCATCGCCGCCTACGCGATCCGCGCCCATCACGCGTTCGTCTACGTACGCGGTGAGGTGGTGCCGGTATTGCGCCGGCTGCACAACGCGGTGGCCGAGGCCTATGCCGCCGGCTTCCTAGGCCGCAACATCGGAGGTTCCGGATTCGATCTGGAGCTGGTGGTACACGCCGGCGCGGGCGCCTACATCTGCGGCGAGGAGACCGCCCTGCTCGACTCGCTGGAAGGCCGGCGCGGCCAGCCGCGGCTGCGGCCCCCCTTCCCCGCGGTGGCCGGTCTGTATGGCTGCCCGACCGTGATCAACAACGTCGAAACGATCGCCAGTGTCCCATCGATCATCCTGGGCGGCATCGACTGGTTCCGGTCGATGGGCAGCGAGAAATCGCCTGGCTTCACCCTGTATTCGCTGTCCGGCCACGTCACCCGCCCCGGCCAGTACGAGGCGCCGCTGGGCATTACGCTGCGCGAGTTGCTCGACTACGCAGGCGGGGTGCGCGCCGGGCACCGGCTGAAGTTCTGGACACCGGGCGGCTCGTCGACCCCGCTGCTCACCGACGAGCATCTGGATGTGCCGCTGGACTACGAGGGTGTGGGTGCGGCCGGCTCGATGCTGGGGACCAAGGCGCTGGAGATCTTCGACGAGACCACCTGCGTGGTGCGCGCGGTGCGCCGCTGGACCGAGTTCTACAAGCACGAATCGTGTGGGAAATGCACGCCGTGCCGGGAGGGCACCTTCTGGCTGGATAAGATCTACGAGCGGCTGGAAACCGGCCGGGGTAGCCATGAAGACATTGACAAACTGTTGGACATTTCCGATTCCATCTTGGGAAAGTCGTTCTGCGCGTTGGGCGACGGTGCCGCGAGTCCGGTGATGTCGTCGATCAAGCACTTCCGCGACGAGTACCTGGCCCACGTCGAAGGAGGCGGTTGCCCATTCGACCCCCGAGACTCCATGCTCGTCGCGAACGGAGTGGACGCGTGACCCAGGCGGCCGACACTGACATCCGGGTAGGCCAACCGGAGATGGTGACACTGACCATCGACGGCGTCGAAATCAGCGTCCCCAAGGGCACGTTGGTGATTCGCGCCGCCGAACTGATGGGAATCCAGATCCCGCGATTCTGCGACCACCCGCTGCTGGAGCCCGTCGGCGCCTGCCGGCAATGCCTGGTCGAGGTCGAAGGGCAACGCAAGCCGCTGGCGTCGTGCACCACCGTGGCCACCGACGACATGGTGGTGCGCACCCAACTCACCTCCGAGATTGCCGACAAGGCCCAGCACGGTGTGATGGAACTGCTGCTGATCAACCATCCGCTGGATTGCCCGATGTGCGACAAGGGCGGTGAATGCCCGCTGCAAAACCAGGCAATGTCTAACGGCCGCACGGATTCTCGCTTCACCGAGGCCAAACGTACCTTCGCCAAACCGATCAACATCTCCGCGCAGGTGCTGCTGGACCGCGAACGTTGCATCCTGTGCGCCCGCTGCACCCGGTTCTCCGACCAGATCGCCGGCGATCCGTTCATCGATATGCAGGAGCGCGGCGCCCTGCAGCAGGTCGGTATCTACGCCGATGAACCGTTCGAGTCGTACTTCTCCGGCAACACGGTGCAGATCTGCCCGGTGGGGGCGCTAACGGGGACCGCCTACCGGTTCCGCGCGCGTCCGTTCGATTTGGTCTCCAGCCCCAGCGTCTGCGAGCACTGCGCGTCGGGCTGCGCGCAACGCACCGACCATCGCCGCGGCAAGGTGCTGCGGCGGCTGGCCGGTGACGACCCGGAAGTCAACGAGGAGTGGAACTGCGACAAGGGCCGGTGGGCCTTCACGTACGCGACCCAGCCGGACGTGATCACCACTCCCCTGATCCGCGACGGTGGGGACCCCAAGGGCGCGCTGGTGCCCACCTCGTGGTCGCACGCAATGGCGGTGGCCGCCCAGGGACTGGCGGCAGCGCGGGGCCGCACCGGGGTGCTGGTCGGCGGCCGAGTGACCTGGGAGGACGCCTACGCGTACGCCAAGTTCGCGCGGATCACGTTGGGCACCAACGACATCGACTTCCGCGCCCGGCCGCACTCGGCCGAGGAGGCCGACTTCCTGGCGGCCCGCATCGCCGGGCGGCATATGGCGGTCAGCTATGCCGATTTGGAATCGGCTCCGGTGGTGCTGCTGGTGGGATTCGAGCCCGAAGACGAGTCGCCGATCGTGTTTCTGCGGTTACGCAAGGCCGCTCGCAGACACCGCGTCCCGGTGTACACGATCGCCCCCTTTGCCACTGGTGGCCTGCACAAAATGTCGGGCCGGCTGATCAAAACCGTTCCTGGTGGCGAACCCGCGGCGCTGGACGATCTGGCCACCGGTGCAGTGGGCGACCTGCTGGCCACCCCGGGCGCGGTCATCATAGTCGGGGAGCGCTTGGCCACGGTACCGGGCGGATTGTCGGCGGCCGCTCGGCTGGCCGATACGACCGGCGCCCGTTTGGCGTGGGTGCCGCGGCGGGCGGGGGAACGCGGAGCGCTGGAAGCCGGAGCGTTGCCCACGCTGTTACCCGGTGGCCGCCCGCTGGCCGACGAGGTCGCCCGCGCGCAGGTGTGTGCGGCGTGGCATATCGCCGAATTGCCTGCCGCGGCTGGACGGGACGCCGACGGCATCCTGGCCGCCGCTGCCGACGAGACGTTGGCTGCGCTGCTGGTCGGGGGTATCGAACCCGCGGACTTCGCCGACCCGGACGCCGTGCTGGCCGCGTTGGACGCCACCGGTTTCGTGGTCAGCCTGGAGCTGCGACACAGTACGGTCACCGAACGCGCCGACGTGGTGTTCCCGGTCGCGCCGACGACCCAGAAAGCCGGCGCGTTCGTCAACTGGGAGGGTCGCTACCGTACATTCGAACCCGCGCTGCGCGGCAGCACACTGCAAGCTGGCCAGTCGGATCACCGGGTGCTGGACGCGTTGGCCGACGACATGGGTGTCCATCTGGGCGTGCCCACCGTGGAGGCGGCCCGCGAGGAGCTGGCCGCGCTCGGTATCTGGGACGGCAAACACGCTGCCGGTCCCCACATCGCGGCCACCGGGCCGACCCAACCCGAAGCTGGTGAGGCGATCTTGACCGGGTGGCGGATGCTCCTCGACGAGGGCCGCCTGCAGGACGGCGAACCATATCTGGCCGGTACCGCGCGCACACCCGTGGTACGGCTGTCGCCGGATACGGCAGCCGAGATCGGCGCCGCCGATGGCGAGGCGGTCACGGTCAGCACGTCACGCGGCTCAATCACCTTGCCGTGCAGTGTCACCGACATGCCCGACCGCGTCGTGTGGCTTCCGCTGAACTCGGCGGGCTCGACGGTGCACCGACAGCTGAGGGTGACAATCGGCAGCATCGTGAAAATCGGAGCGGGCTCATGAGCGTCTCCCCTTGCCGCGAGCGCGCGTGTTCCCCCGCAAGCGGGAGGTGCCCCCAGTACGCCGACACACCGATTTTGATGTACCAGTGCGGACCCTCGCGCAAGGAGTGGCGGCCATGACCACGTTCGGCCACGACACCTGGTGGCTGGTGGCGGCCAAAGCGATCGCGGTATTCGTGTTCCTCATGCTGACGGTGCTGGTGGCGATCCTGGCCGAACGCAAGCTGCTGGGCCGGATGCAGTTGCGGCCCGGCCCCAACCGGGTTGGCCCAAAAGGAGCCCTGCAGAGCCTGGCTGACGGCATCAAGCTGGCGCTCAAAGAGAGCATCACACCCGGTGGCATCGATCGATTCGTATATTTTGTGGCGCCGATCATTTCGGTGATTCCGGCATTCACCGCTTTCGCGTTCATCCCGTTTGGTCCCGAGGTGTCGGTGTTTGGCCACCGGACACCGTTGCAGATAACCGACCTTCCCGTCGCCGTGCTGTTCATCCTGGGACTGTCGGCGATCGGGGTATACGGCATCGTGCTGGGCGGTTGGGCGTCCGGGTCCACCTACCCGCTGCTGGGCGGGGTGCGCTCCACCGCGCAGGTCATCTCCTACGAGGTCGCGATGGGCCTGTCGTTCGCGACGGTGTTCCTTATGGCCGGCACCATGTCGACGTCGCAGATCGTGGCCGCACAAGACGGTGTCTGGTATGCCTTCCTGTTGTTGCCGTCATTCGTCATCTATCTCATTTCTATGGTGGGTGAAACCAACCGGGCGCCGTTCGATTTGCCCGAAGCCGAGGGCGAGCTGGTCGCGGGATTCCACACCGAGTACTCGTCGTTGAAGTTCGCGATGTTCATGCTCGCCGAGTACGTCAATATGACTACGGTTTCGGCACTGGCCGCGACCCTATTCTTCGGTGGCTGGCATGCTCCCTGGCCGCTGAACATGTGGGCGAGCGCCAACACCGGCTGGTGGCCACTGATCTGGTTCACCGCTAAAGTGTGGGGCTTTCTGTTCATCTATTTCTGGCTGCGGGCTACGCTGCCGCGGCTGCGCTACGACCAGTTCATGGCGCTGGGCTGGAAGTTATTGATCCCCGTCTCGCTGGTGTGGGTGATGGTCGCCGCGATCATCCGCTCACTACGCAACCAGGGCTACCAGTACTGGACCCCGACTCTGGTGTTTAGCAGCATTGTCGTTGCCGCTGCCATGGTGCTGTTGTTGCGAAAGCCGTTGAGCGCTCCCGGCGCTCGCGCATCGGCACGGCAACGCGGGGACGAAGGCACCAGCCCTGAACCGGCATTTCCGACACCACCGCTGCTAGCCGGTGCAACCAAGGAGAATGCAGGTGGCTAACACTGATCGTCCGGCTCTCCCCCACAAGCGGGCGGTACCCCCATCTCGGGCTGACTCCGGCCCGCGTCGTCGCCGGACTAAGTTACTGGACGCCGTAGCCGGATTCGGGGTAACGCTTGGTTCGATGTTCAAAAAGACGGTCACCGAGGAGTATCCGGAAAGGCCCGGTCCGGTAGCAGCGCGCTACCACGGCCGTCATCAGCTCAACCGGTATCCGGACGGCCTGGAGAAATGCATCGGCTGCGAGTTGTGCGCCTGGGCCTGCCCGGCCGACGCAATCTATGTCGAGGGCGCGGACAATACCGAAGAGGAGCGGTTTTCGCCGGGCGAACGCTACGGCCGGGTGTACCAGATTAACTATTTGCGTTGCATCGGTTGCGGTTTGTGCATCGAGGCGTGCCCGACGCGGGCGCTGACGATGACCTATGATTACGAACTGGCCGACGACAACCGCGCCGACCTGATCTACGAGAAGGACCGGCTGCTGGCCCCGCTGCTGCCCGAGATGGCCGCGCCGCCGCATCCGCGGACGCCCGGTGCCACCGATAAGGACTACTACCTAGGCAATGTGACCGCCGAGGGCTTGCGGGGCGTGCGTGAGAGCCAGACCACCGGAGATTCCCGATGACCGCGGTGCTGGCTTCAGATGTCATCGTCCGCACCTCCACCGGGGAAGCGGTGATGTTCTGGGTGCTCAGTGCGTTGGCGCTGCTGGGCGCGGTCGGGGTTGTGCTGGCCGTCAACGCCGTGTACTCAGCGATGTTTCTGGCGATGACCATGATCATCCTGGCGGTGTTCTACATGGCCCAGGACGCGCTGTTTTTGGGTGTCGTCCAGGTGGTTGTCTACACCGGCGCGGTGATGATGCTGTTCCTGTTCGTGCTGATGCTGATCGGTGTGGACTCCGCGGAATCACTGAAGGAGACGCTGCGCGGGCAGCGGGTCGCCGCGGTGCTGACCGGTGTCGGGTTCGGCGTTCTCCTGATCAGCACCATCGGCCAGGTGGCGACCCGAGGTTTTGCCGGACTAACCGTCGCCAACGCCAACGGCAACGTCGAAGGCTTGGCCGCGCTGATTTTTTCCCGTTACCTGTGGGCGTTCGAGTTGACCAGTGCGCTGTTGATTACCGCCGCCGTCGGGGCGATGGTGCTAGCGCACCGGGAGCGTTTCGAGCGCCGCAAGACCCAGCGCGAACTCTCCCAGGAACGCTTCCGTCCCGGCGGGCACCCCACCCCGCTGCCCAACCCGGGTGTCTACGCGCGCCACAACGCGGTCGACGTTGCCGCCCTGCTCCCCGACGGTTCCTATTCCGAATTGTCGGTCCCCCGGATGCTGCGCACCCGCGGGGCCGACGGCCTGCAAACACCCTCGCCCGGAGCCGTCTCCGGCTCTTTAGAAGGCGGTGCATCATGAATCCGGCCAACTACCTTTATCTTTCGGTGCTGCTATTCACCATCGGAGCCTCCGGTGTGCTGCTGCGACGCAACGCGATCGTGATGTTCATGTGCGTCGAGCTCATGCTCAATGCCGTTAACCTGGCGTTCGTCACCTTCGCGCGCATGCATGGCCATCTCGACGCCCAGATGATCGCGTTCTTCACCATGGTGGTGGCCGCCTGCGAAGTGGTCGTCGGCCTGGCCATCATCATGACGATTTTCCGTACCCGCAAATCGGCGTCGGTCGACGACGCGAATCTACTCAAAGGCTGACGACGCCACCGTGACAACTTCCTTGGGGACTCACTACACCTGGCTGCTGGTGGCACTGCCACTGGCGGGTGCCGCAATCTTGCTGTTCGGCGGCAGACGCACCGATGCGTGGGGCCACCTGCTGGGCTGTGCCGCAGCGCTGGCGGCATTCGGGGTGGGCGCGATGCTGCTGGCCGACATGCTCGGTCGCGATGGGCTCGAGCGCGCGATCCATCAGCAGGTGTTCACCTGGATACCCGCCGGCGGACTCCAAGTCGACTTCGGGCTGCAGATCGATCAGTTGTCCATGTGCTTCGTGCTGCTGATCTCCGGGGTCGGATCGCTGATTCACATCTATTCGGTCGGCTACATGGCCGAGGACCCGGACCGGCGCAGGTTTTTCGGCTATCTCAACCTGTTTCTGGCCTCGATGCTGCTGCTGGTGGTCGCCGACAACTATGTGTTGCTGTACGTCGGCTGGGAGGGTGTGGGCCTGGCGTCGTATCTGTTGATCGGTTTCTGGTACCACAAGCCGTCGGCGGCCACCGCGGCCAAAAAGGCATTCGTGATGAACCGGGTTGGGGACGCCGGCCTAGCGGTGGGTATGTTCTTGACGTTTAGCACTTTCGGCACCCTGTCGTATGCCGGCGTGTTCGCCGGCGTACCCGCCGCAAGTCGCGCAGTGCTGACCGCGATCGGGTTGTTGATGCTGTTGGGGGCGTGCGCCAAGTCCGCGCAGGTTCCGCTGCAAGCCTGGCTTGGCGACGCGATGGAGGGCCCCACCCCGGTGTCCGCGCTGATCCACGCCGCCACCATGGTGACCGCCGGAGTGTATTTGATTGTGCGGTCGGGCCCGCTGTACAACCTGGCGCCCACCGCCCAACTGGCGGTCGTCATCGTCGGCGCGGTGACGCTGCTGTTTGGGGCGATCATCGGCTGCGCCAAGGACGACATCAAACGTGCGCTGGCAGCCTCGACCATTAGCCAGATCGGCTACATGGTGCTGGCCGCGGGCCTGGGTCCGGCCGGCTACGCGTTTGCGATCATGCATCTGCTCACTCACGGTTTCTTCAAGGCCGGCCTATTCCTTGGGTCCGGCGCGGTGATTCACGCGATGCACGAAGAGCAGGACATGCGCCGTTACGGTGGTCTGCGCGCCGCCCTGCCGGTCACGTTCGCAACCTTCGGCCTGGCGTATCTGGCGATTATCGGGGTACCGCCGTTCGCGGGCTTCTTCTCCAAGGATGCGATCATCGAGGCCGCATTGGGCGCCGGCGGCATCCGGGGCTCGCTGCTGGGCGGTGCCGCGCTGCTGGGTGCGGGCGTCACCGCGTTCTACATGACGCGAGTGATGCTGATGACCTTCTTCGGCGAAAAGCGTTGGACGCCAGGCGCCCATCCGCACGAGGCACCGGCCGTGATGACCTGGCCGATGATCTTGCTCGCCGTCGGCTCGGTGTTCTCCGGTGGCCTGCTCGCGGTGGGTGGCACGTTGCGGCATTGGCTGCAGCCAGTTGTCGGATCTCATGAAGAGGCCACCCATGCGCTGCCGACCTGGGTCGCCACCACCCTGGCGCTCGGTGTGGTCGCCGTCGGTATCGCGGTGGCCTACCGGATGTACGGCACCGCGCCGATCCCGAGGGTTGCCCCGGTTCGGGTGTCGGCGCTGACCGCGGCCGCACGTGCGGACCTGTACGGCGATGCCTTCAACGAGGAGGTGTTCATGCGCCCTGGTGCGCAATTGACCAACGCGGTGGTCGCGGTGGACGACGCGGGTGTGGACGGCTCGGTTAACGCGCTGGCGACGCTCGTGAGCCAGACTTCGAATCGCCTGCGGCAAATGCAAACCGGCTTCGCCCGTAACTACGCGTTATCGATGCTGGTAGGAGCGGTGTTAGTGGCGGCGGCGCTGCTGGTGGTGCAGCTGTGGTGAATAACGTGCCGTGGCTGAGCGTGCTCTGGCTGGTGCCGCTGGCAGGTGCGGTGCTGATCATCCTGCTACCACCCGGTCGGCGCCGACTCGCCAAGTGGGCCGGTATGGTTGTCAGCGTCCTGACGTTGGCGGTGTCGATCGTCGTCGCGGCCGAATTCAAGCCCAGCGCCGAGCCGTATCAGTTCGTCGAAAAGCATTCCTGGATACCGGCGTTCGGCGCCGGCTATACCCTTGGTGTGGACGGCATCGCAGTGGTGCTGGTGTTGTTGACCACAGTGCTGATTCCGTTGCTGCTGGTGGCCGGCTGGAACGACGCAACCGATGCTGACGACCTGTCCCCCGCAAGCGGGAGGTACCCCCAGCGCCCGGCTCCGCCGCGCTTGCGATCGTCAGGTGGCGAACGCACCCGAGGCGTGCACGCCTACGTGGCATTGACGCTGGCCATCGAGTCGATGGTGCTGATGTCGGTGATCGCGCTGGACGTGCTGCTGTTCTACGTGTTCTTCGAGGCCATGCTGATCCCGATGTACTTCCTCATCGGCGGCTTCGGCCAGGGGGCCGGACGCTCGCGTGCCGCGGTGAAGTTCTTGCTGTACAACCTGTTTGGCGGGTTGATCATGCTGGCGGCGGTGATCGGGCTGTATGTGGTGACCGCACAGTACGATTCGGGCACCTTCGACTTCCGTGAGATCGTGGCCGGCGTGGCGGCGGGCCGCTACGGAGCGGACCCGGCGGTGTTCAAGGCGCTGTTCTTGGGCTTCATGTTCGCGTTCGCGATCAAGGCTCCGCTGTGGCCGTTCCATCGCTGGCTGCCGGACGCCGCCGTCGAGTCCACCCCAGCGACCGCGGTGCTGATGATGGCGGTGATGGACAAGGTCGGCACCTTCGGCATGCTGCGCTACTGCCTGCAGCTGTTTCCTGACCCGTCAACGTATTTCCGTCCGCTGATCGTGACGCTGGCCATCATCGGGGTGATCTACGGCGCGATCGTGGCGATCGGCCAAACCGACATGATGCGGCTGATCGCCTACACCTCGATCTCGCACTTCGGGTTCATCATCGCAGGCATCTTCGTCATGACCACCCAGGGCCAGAGCGGGTCGACGCTGTACATGCTCAACCACGGCCTGTCCACGGCGGCGGTGTTCCTGATCGCCGGTTTCTTGATAGCGCGGCGCGGCAGCCGATCGATCGCCGACTACGGCGGTGTCCAGAAGGTGGCGCCCATCCTGGCCGGCACGTTCATGGTCTCGGCCATGGCCACCGTATCGCTGCCCGGCCTAGCCCCGTTTATCAGCGAATTCCTGGTTCTGCTGGGCACTTTCAGCCGCTACTGGCTGGCGGCGGCGTTCGGCGTTACCGCACTGGTCCTCTCGGCCGTTTACATGCTGTGGCTCTACCAGCGGGTGATGACCGGTCCGGTAGCCGAAGGCAACGAACGCATAGGGGATCTGGTGGGCCGCGAGATGATCGTGGTGGCACCGTTGATCGCGCTGTTACTCGTGCTTGGGGTCTACCCCAAACCTGTGCTCGACATCATCAATCCGGCGGTCGAGAACACCATGACCACCATCGGCCAGCATGATCCCGCGCCCAGCGTGGCACACCCGGTTCCGGCCGTGGGCGCCTCCCGGACAGCCGAAGGACCGCACCCATGATCCTGCCCGCCCCGCACGTCGAGTACTTCCTGCTCGCTCCGATGCTCATCGTCTTTTCGGTTGCGGTCGCCGGTGTGCTGGCCGAGGCTTTCCTGCCGCGCCGGTGGCGCTATGGCGCCCAAGTGACGCTCGCCCTTGGCGGGTCGGCAGTGGCACTCATCGCGGTCATCGTGGTGGCCAGGTCGATTCACGGGTCGGGTCACGCCGCGGTGCTGGGGGCCATAGCCGTGGATCGAGCGACCCTGTTTCTGCAAGGCACCGTACTACTGGTCACGATCATGGCAGTCGTCTTCATGGCCGAACGCAGCGCCCGGGTGAGTCCGCAACGCCAGAACACCCTCGCTGTGGCGCGGCTCCCTGGACTCGATTCGTTTACCCCGCAGGCTTCCGCCGTGCCCGGCAGCGATGCTGAGCGCCAAGCGGAACGGGCGGGAGCCACCCAGACGGAACTTTTCCCGCTGGCGATGCTGTCCGTCGGCGGCATGATGGTGTTTCCCGCGTCCAACGACCTGTTGACGATGTTCGTTGCGCTGGAGGTGCTATCGCTGCCGCTGTACCTGATGTGTGGGCTGGCCCGGAATCGCCGCCTGCTGTCGCAGGAAGCCGCGATGAAGTACTTCCTGCTGGGCGCCTTCTCGTCGGCGTTCTTCCTCTACGGCGTCGCGTTGCTATACGGCGCGACCGGCACGCTGACCTTGCCGGGTATTCGGGATGCGTTGGCAGCGCGCACCGACGACTCAATGGCGTTGGCCGGCGTCGCGCTGCTCGCGGTCGGCCTACTATTCAAGGTCGGCGCGGTGCCATTCCACTCCTGGATTCCCGATGTGTACCAGGGCGCACCCACCCCGATCACCGGGTTCATGGCGGCCGCCACCAAGGTCGCGGCGTTCGGTGCGCTGCTCCGGGTGGTCTATGTCGCGCTGCCGCCGCTGCACGATCAGTGGCGCCCGGTGCTGTGGGCGATTGCCATCCTCACCATGACGGTGGGCACCGTCACCGCGGTAAACCAGACCAACGTCAAGCGTATGCTGGCCTATTCATCGGTCGCGCACGTCGGTTTCATACTTACCGGCGTGATCGCCGATAATCCGGCGGGTCTTTCCGCGACGTTGTTCTATCTGGTCGCCTACAGCTTCAGCACGATGGGTGCGTTTGCCATCGTGGGTCTGGTCCGAGGCGCCGACGGCTCAGCAGGTTCAGAGGATGCCGACCTGTCCCACTGGGCCGGGCTGGGACAGCGTTCACCTATCGTGGGCGTGATGCTGTCGATGTTTCTGCTGGCCTTCGCCGGCATCCCGTTGACCAGTGGATTCGTCAGCAAGTTCGCGGTGTTTAGGGCCGCCGCTTCCGCCGGCGCGGTGCCGCTGGTAATCGTCGGCGTGATCTCCAGCGGCGTCGCCGCCTACTTCTACGTGCGGGTGATCGTGAGCATGTTCTTCACCGAAGAATCCGGTGACACACCACACGTGGCGGCACCCGGCGTGCTGAGCAAGGCCGCCATTGCGGTATGCACGGTAGTCACCGTGGTGCTGGGGATCGCCCCGCAGCCGGTGCTCGACCTGGCCGACCAGGCCGCCCAGTTGCTGCGCTGAATCCGTTAGGGCTGACCGAAGAAGCCCGACTGGTCACTGCCCTGATTGAAGCCCCCCGAGCTGTGGTCACCCGTGTTCGCCACACCCGTGTTGAGGGTGCCCGAGTTCGCAATGCCTGTGGTCTGCAGGCCAGAGTTTGCGATGCCCACGGTGCCGGCACCCGAGTTATAGAAGCCGACGTTGAAGCCGCCGGAGTTGGTGTTATTGATGCCCGACTGAACGTCACCGTTGTTCCCATAGCCAGCCGAAACATTGCCCGTGTTAAAGAAGCCTGAGGAATTCATGCCGGTGTTGCCGAAGCCCGAGCTCGAAACGGATTGGTCGACCGAGCTTCCAAACCCGGTGTTCCGGTCGCCCGAGTCGAAACCGCCCGTATTGATGCTGCCCGAGTTCGCGAATCCCGTATTGATACTGCCCGCGTTTGCGAAGCCCACGTTTAGGGTGCCCGCGTTGCCAAAGCCCACACTTTGGTTGCCCGCATTGCCAACGCCCACGTTAAAGGAACCGCCGTTCCCGACGCCCATGTCTTCGTTGCCCGCGTTCCCGATGCCCATATTGAAGAAGCCGGCGTTTCCGAAGCCCGTGTTGGTGTCGCCGGCGTTTCCGAAGCCCGTGTTGATGTCGCCCGCGTTTCCAAAGCCGAAGTTGTTGTTGCCCGAATTGAAGAAGCCCACGTTGTTGTTGCCAGAGTTGAAGAAACCGATGTTGTTGTTACCCGAGTTCCCGAAACCTAGATTCCCGATGCCCGAGTTCAGCGCGCCAATGCCCACCAAGTTGTCGCCGGTGAGCCCAAAACCGATGTTGTTGTTGCCATTGTTCCCGAGGCCGAGGTTATTGTCGCCGTTGTTTCCGAAACCGATGTTGGAGGAGCCGATGTTTCCACTGCCCAAGTTGAAGGAACCGAGATTTCCGCCGCCGAAGTTGGTACTTCCGGTGTTTCCACTGCCCAGGTTCCCACTGCCAAAGTTTCCGTTGCCGAGGTTTCCAAAGCCTCGGTTTCCGCTGCCCAGATTGACATTGCCAACGTTTCCGCTGCCGAGATTGGTGTTGCCGATATTTCCGCTGCCCAAATTCGTGGCACCGTCATTTCCGCTGCCCACATTGGCGTTGCCGGAGTTTCCGCTACCTACGTTGGCGTTGCCGGAATTTCCGCTGCCCAGATTGTAGTCACCGGTGTTCCCGCCGCCCAGGTTCCCGACGCCGATGTTGCCGAGGCCGATCGCGGCGGCCAGCGCCGATGGCGCAGCTGGCAACGCCTGCTGCAGACCAATTGACCACGACGACAGCTGCGCCGCGGCCGCCGATGCCCCGCCGTGATAGCCCACCATCGCGGCCACATCGGCGGCCCACATCTGTTCATACATCGCCTCAGCGGCCGCGATCGCCGGCGCATTCTGCCCAAACAGATTCGACAACACCAACTGCACAAACGCATTACGGTTGGCCGCCACCAGCATCGGATGCACCGTCGCCGCCCGCGCCGCCTCAAACGCACTGGCCACCGCCTTGGCCTGAGCCGACGCGCCAGCGGCCCGCGCCGCCGCAGCAGCCAACCACCCCGCATACGGCGCCGCCGCCGCGGCCATCGCCGCCGCCGCCGCACCCTGCCAGGACTGACCCGCCAACCCCGAAGTCACCGACCCAAACGAGGACGCCGCCACCGCCAACTCCGCGGCCAAACGATCCCAAGCCACCGATGCCGCAAGCATCGGCGCAGACCCCGCACCGGTAAACATCCGCAACGAATTAATCTCCGGCGGCAACACCGAATAATTCATCAGCCCAGCCCCTTCCCCTACAGGACGTCCCGGCCAATGACTCAGGCAACGGTGCACGTCTCTGTACTCGTAGAACAAACTGTAGGAAAACGGCGCGACGAATAACGGCGATTTCGTGAAAATTCTGGTTCCCGTCAGAAGCACGCCACCCTCGGCCACCTCGTTTGCGCACGCCTAGAGCCCGCGGTCGGGGGGTGCGGTCTGGATCTCCAAAGCATCTGCTGCTGCCCGGATCTCGGCTAGCCGATCAGGGTCCGACAACAGCGCCGTCATCGCGAACTCGACGATCTCGTCCGGGCTGACCGCGAATTCCGGCAGCGCCAGAGCGTCAAACAACGCCTGCACCAGCCTGGCAGCCGATAACGGATGCATTGCGCGCACATCACCTTCGCCTTGGCCGGTCTCGATCAGGCCAACCAGCGCGCGTTCCATCTCCGCGACTAGCTCCCGCTCCGCGACGAAGGATTCCTGATGCAGGTCCGGGGTGATGAGGATGGAAACCAGCACATAGGGCGAAGCATGCAGGTGGTCCAGGGATTCCGTCAGCCAGCGGTGCAGCTTGACCACCGCCGGAACCGGCATCGCGGTGATGTGACCGAACAGCTCAAGCGGCCACTCCACGGCGAGCCGCACCAGGGCCGCAAGGATATCGCGTTTGGCCGAGAAGTGTTTGTAGATGGCCGGCTGCTCCACCCCGACGGCTGCGGCAATGTCTCGCGTCGAGGTGGAGCTGTAACCCCGCAGCGCGATGAGCTCGGCAGCGGCCCCCAGGATGCGGAGTGCCGTTGGGCTCCAGCGGCCGGCCTGCCTCGGCATGCCGGCAAGGCTAGCTGGCACCTGGGTGGTCGCCAACCAGCGCCATGGCGAGGTTCCGGTAGAACGCGAGCATGCCGGGCCATTCTTTCGAGCTAAGGTGACCCCGTTCGGCGAATCGCGAGCCCGCCCCAACCTGCACGGCCTCCAGTCCGAGCCGGTCCTCGTCATTGATCATCGCCATCACGAACTGCGACGTCTGAGCTGTTGCTGCCGCATCGGCGGCTAACTCGGGGGTGGTGAGCACGCCGCCGAGCACCTGCACCCGGTCGATGCTTTGCGGAATAAAGCCGAACCACACCACCCGCTCGCCCGCTATGGCCAGCGCGCTGTTCGGAAACGTCCACAACACGACCAGATTACTTTTCTGAACCTCGTTGAGCTGCAACGACTTCGCTTCTACTGGAACGGTGAAGGGAACCCTGAGGCGCAACGCCCACCGCGAATACTGCCGAACGTCCAGATCGCCCCCACCAGGAACGAACGGCTCCAGGGTTTGGCGATGCAGGCCGAGCACGTGGTAGTTCTCATGACCATTTTCCGCCGCCACCTTCCAATTAGCTCGCCACTCATGCGACCACGACTCGACCTGCACCATCTCACCGAGCCGATAGCCGGCGAATTCGTCGTCAGTCAGGTCCAGATGCGCCGCGATTGGTTCGGCATCGGCATCCAGGTTGATCCACACCAATCCATTCCAGGTGGCCACGGCGAACTGCGGAAGCCGGCACTCCCTACGGTTGAAGTCTAAGTTGGCGGCCATATGGGGCGCTCCGCGCAACCGGCCATCCAGCCCATAGCGCCACAGGTGGTATTGGCAGGTCAACGTGTCGATGCGCCCCGCACCGGGTTCCACCATCAGCATCAACCGGTGCCGGCAGATCGGCGAAAGAGCGTGCAGCTGCCCGTCGACGTCCCGCACCACCATGACCGGCTCCCCTGCGACGGACACGGTGACGTAGTCACCGGTCTTGGCGACTTGGTCGACATGCGCGACAAGCATCCAGGACCGGTTGAAGATCCGTTCCCGCTCCAGCTGCCACAGCTCCGATGAGGTGTAGGCGGCCGGCGGCAGGCTTAGCGCCGGTGGATTGTCGTCGAGGTAATCCCCGATGTCGGTAAGGATGTCTCCGAGCTCGGCTCGGTTATCAGTTGATAACATACCCTCCATGTTATCGACTGATAACCGATTGTCAACAGCGCGCACCGGCCCGACCGGCCAGCCGGCGGTTCACCTCGAGAACGGACGGGTGGCCAGCACGTAGGTAGCCAACACGGCCAACGGTGCCGCCAACGGCAGCCATGGCACTTGCAGCGGGAACGACGTCGCAGCCAACCCAGCGAACGTGAAACCAACGGCGGCAACGGTCGTCGGCCAGCTCCCGGCGACAACACCGGCCCCGTATCGGCACACCAGGTAGACGGCGGCGCAAAACCCCGACAATGCGGCAAGCACATGCGTCGGGCCGGACACCACGATCATCACCACCGACAACACCACGGCAAGCGTTGCCGCCAGGCGAAACACCGCCGCCACCCCTACCGCAATCACCGCGGCAAGCCCCACGACAACAGCCAGCCCGTGCGATCCCACAGCGGCCGACCCCACCATCATCAGTCCGAACACCGTGGAGAGCCCACGAGTACCCGGGTGCGCAAACGAGGTCATGGCAGCCTCGCCCGGCTAGCTCTGCCCCGTCCGCGACGACGGCGATTGGGCAACGCACCCATCGACTGCTGAAGCGAGTGATCCGCCGGCCAGGACAGCACGTCGACCCCGATGGTGGCCATGTCGCGATACATCGCGGAGCGCTGCAGCGCCCACATCCGGACCACCAGGGGATCCAGTTGGTCCTGGAGCGGACAGCTATCAAGAACGTCGACAGCAACCACGACGTGGCCGCGTTTACGCAGGTCGATCAACGCCAGCGCGAACTCGGTATCCAGCAGCGTGGAAAACGCAATGACAACCGCTCCTGCGGGAACAGCTGCGCGCGGAGCCAGCGTCCCGGTGGTGTTTTCGAACCCTTCCCCGGCGCCGAGCACGGTGTCGAGCACCCGATAGAACTGGCGCTGCCCGATGTCGGCGCCCAGCCATCGCGGCCGATTGCCGCCCAGCGCAACGATCCCAGCACGGTCACCGTTTCGCAGCGCGGTTTGCACCACCTGAGCAGCACCCCGCACGACTCGTTCGGTGGCCTCGGTCGCCGGACCCGCCGGCTGTCGATACATGTCGATCAACACCACCACGTCAGCGGCCCGGTCGGTCAACCGCCTTGTCACGTGCAGTCGGCCACGGCGCGCGCTTACCACCCAGTTCACGGCACGTAGCTGGTCGCCCGGGACATATGGGCGAATGTCGGCGTATTCGACACCCGGCCCGACGTGCCGGGTGAGATGAGCTCCCAGGCGGTCGAGCAATTCGGTCTGCGGCAGTGGCGTCGACTGCGGCGGTGTCAGCGGAAACACGACGATTTCGGCGGCGTCGACGGTTCCGGCTCCCATCAACAACCCACCGCGTGCGACGACGGCGACCCGGGCCCGGATAGGATAGCGCCCCCAGCGTTGCGCCACCGCGGAAACCGTTGTCGTCCGGCGTGACACGGATTCCAGAGCTTCGAACTGCATTCCCGCCAACGCCGATACCGTGAGTTCGACCGCGGCGTCCACGGATTCCGTTGTGACCCACACGGTCACTCGCACATGTTCGTTCTCGAAACATCGCTGCGAATCCGGGTCACCGTGCACCTGGATCACCGGGACCGGACGCTGCCAGCTGATCGAGCACAACACGCCGAGCAGCGGCGCCGCGAACGCAATCAGCTGCCAACGACCAGCGACGACCGCTGCGGCTAGCGCAACTCCGGCACAGGTGGCAATCGCCAGCGTCAGTTGTGATGCACGCCAGCGCAACTCGACTTCACACGTTTGGATCACATCGCGCCGTAGTTCATCCAGCCAACCCGCTACGTTCCACTAATTCGGGGAACAGGCAGACGCCGCAACAGCTCTGAGACCACATCAGCGCCCGCAATCTTGCGCACCCACATCTCCGGGCGCAATGTGATCCGATGCGCGACGGCCGCGGTCGCAAGTTCCTTGACATCTTCGGGTATGACGTAGTCCCGGCCGAGCAACAGAGCGCGGGCACGGGAGAGCTGGACCAGGTCGAGTTCGGCTCGCGGGCTGGCGCCGACGGCCACCTGCGGATGGTGCCGGGTAGCGTTGGCCAACGACACCACATAGTGCAAGACGTCCTCGTGCACGGTGACCTGCTCGACCGATTCACGCATGGCCAACAGATCGTGGCAGTCCACCACCTGATTCACCGTCGGATCCGCAGAACCGCGTTCCAGGCGACGGCGCAGCATCGAGGTCTCGTCTCGCTCGGAGAGGTAGCGCAGTTCCAACCGGATCGCGAACCGATCCAGTTGCGCCTCCGGCAGTGGATATGTGCCCTCGTATTCGATCGGATTGTCGGTCGCCAGAACGATGAATGGCATTGCCAGTTTATGGGTTTGGCCATCGATGCTCACCTGGCCCTCGGCCATTGCCTCCAACAGTGCCGCTTGCGTCTTCGGCGGCGTCCGGTTGATCTCGTCGGCGAGCAACAGGTTGGTGAAAATAGGCCCGGCCCGGAATTCGAAACGACCGGACTGCATGTCATAGATGGTCGAGCCGAGCAGATCGGCCGGCAGCAAATCAGGCGTGAATTGCACTCGGGTGAAATCGAGCCCCAACGCGGCGGCGAAGGATCGCGCGATCAGCGTCTTGCCGAGGCCGGGGAGATCTTCGATGAGCACGTGGCCACGGGCGAGCACGGCGGTGAGGATGAGTGTCAGTGCAGAGCGCTTCCCCACCACCACACGTTCGATTTCGTCGAGCACCGCCTCGCAGTGGGCGGTGGTCGTCGCGGCCGGCATAATCATCGTTGAGTCATACCTGTTCTAACTTCTGCAGAATTTCTTCCAGTGCCGCACGGCCGGGGCCTGGTTGACGGTCGCCGGTGTGCGTCACATTGTTCGGGTTGACCCATTCCCACAATTCGTCGCCGAAAAGCATTCGGCCGGTGGCAGCAAAGGCAACCGGGTCTTTGGCCTGTCTATGGCCGGTGGCGATTTCGAACCGTCGTGCGAGCATCGGACGCAAATGCCGGTCCCAGTCGGCTCGAGTGGACTCCGACCACCGGATCGTCGTCTCGGTGTTGGAGAGCCACCGGCGCAACCCCTCCCCCAGATCGTCGGAGTCCGGCGCAGCCGTGAGTTCGTCCCGGTTGCCCAGCATCCGGCGGACGTTGAGCAGCACCAGAGCCAGGGCGAGCCCCGACCCGGCGAGCACGAGCCGACGGTCGTGCAGTATCAGCGCCAGCAGCTCAATCCCCACGATGAGGAAAATCCCCAGGGCGATAAGCCTTTTCATATAGCGGTCCGAGTGCTCAGTTCGTCAAGAACCAGTCGAAGCAAACGCATCGCCACCTCACGGTGCTCCTCGTTCATCACGTGCGGGCTAAAACGCGCCTCGGCGAACAGGCTCACCAACGCGGCGGCACTAGCACCATGGAGCGCACGGTGTTCGACGGCTCGGGCCAGCACCTCGGTCGGGGTGTCGAAGTCCTGAGGGGCAACACCGGGAACATGCGACAGTTCACGCTCCATCGCCACGTAACACGCAATTATCGCCTCCCGTGGTTCGCGGCGGAGGTCGGCCATCTCGGCCAGTCCGATCTCGGCGGCACGCGCCAGTGATTCCGAACGCGCCGAGGGCGCCGGAGACTCGATGCGATCGCCACTGATACGAGCCGGTGCCGACTTGCGCTGTCGTCGCGAGGTAATCAGCGACCCCGCGACGACCATCAAGAACAGGCCGATTGTGCTGGCAAAGAGAATGCCGAGCACGTCGTCATTGTTGTCTTGCGGCGGTTGCGGGCGCGACGGCGTGGTGCTGGAAGCATCCGGCGTAGCGGTTGAATCCGGTATGGGCGCAGCAGGACCGACATCATCGGGCACGAACAACCGTGCCAGCAGTATCGCAATCAGCAGCCAGGCCAGGATTGTCCCGAGTCCGAGCAACAGCACACGCCAGTTCGGACGCCCTGCTGCACCGCCAAGCATTGCCGAGAGCTCCCCCGCGCTGGGCGCCACCGGGAGCGGATGTCGCAACCGGGTGATGATGGCGAGCGCTATCAGCGCGAGCGTCGCGGCAAGTGCGGCGACAATGAACATCAGCGCCGCCCGGCTGCCGCCGGCCGCCGCGAGCGGTGCACCGTCGTCGGCCGGCAGGTGGCCGCGCAGGGCAGCGCCAGCAAGCATCAAGAGCACGATCACGACGACGACGCGCCCTGTCGGTTTGTCACTACCGGGCTTAGTACCGGGCATACGCACACCACTCGACCGGTTGCCTGCCGCCGTTGCGGCCTGGGGGTTGGTTCAACCTGGCTTGGTTCATACTGGCACGTCAGACGACACTGCCGCCAGGAGCGGCGCGGTGGACCCCTCGCACGACGATCGCGGTGGTTTGGTCCACCCACGCGTCGTCCAGCATGTCGTCCGGGTACAGCAGCATCCGCAGCATGGTGGCGCCCCCGATCAGCTCGATCAACCGGTCCGGGTCCACGTCGGGATGCGCCTCGCCGCGGTCGACGGCCTCGCGCAGGCGCATGCGCACCGCGGCGAATAAGTCGGCAAAACGCGCCAGCACCCGGGCGTTGAGTTCAGCGTCTGCGGTCATATCGGCTACCAGACCGGGTAACGCGGCCCGCACCACCGGGGTGGTGAACACATCGCGGGTGGCCGCGATCATCATTCGGATGTCGGCGGCGATATCACCGGCCGCAGCCTGCAGCGCGGTGGGCGCGGCGGGAAACGCGGCCTCGTGCACTAGTTCGGCCTTGCTCGACCACCGCCGGTACAACGCCGATTTGGTGGTGCCGGCGCGTTCGGCGACCGCGGCCAAGCTGAGGTTCGAATACCCGATCTGCACAAGCAGTTCCGCCGTCGCCGACAGGATCGCCGAGTCGATGCGCGGATCACGCGGCCGCCCGGCGCCGGGGGCCTTGTCAAGGGAGGGCAGGTCTGCTTTCATAACGCTACCTAAAGTAGCGTAATTGCCGCACCAGGGAGGCGCTTGTGGCCAACGAACCGGCAATCGGAGCCATCGACCGACTCCAGCGCTCGAGCCGCGACGTGACCACCCTGCCGGCGGTGATATCGCGCTGGCTGTCGAGCGTGTTGCCCGGTGGGGCGGCACCCGAGGTGACCGTGGAAAGTGGCGTGGACTCCACCGGCATGTCGTCGGAAACCATCATCTTGACCGCGCGGTGGCAACAAGACGGGCGATCGATCCAGCAGAAGCTGGTGGCGCGGGTGGCGCCGGCCGCCGAGGACGTGCCGGTGTTCCCGACGTATCGGCTTGACCACCAATTCGAAGTGATCCGGCTGGTCGGAGAGCTGACCGACGTTCCCGTCCCGCGGGTGCGCTGGATCGAGACCACCGGCGACGTGCTGGGAACTCCGTTCTTTCTGATGGACTACGTCGAGGGCGTGGTGCCGCCCGACGTCATGCCGTACACGTTCGGTGACAACTGGTTCGCCGACGCGCCCGCCGAGCGCCAGCGCCAACTGCAGGACGCCACCGTCGCAGCGTTGGCCACACTACATTCAATCCCTAACGCCCAGAACACGTTTAGCTTCCTCACCCAGGGCCGCACCAGCGATACCACGCTGCACCGGCACTTCAACTGGGTACGGTCCTGGTACGACTTCGCGGTGGAAGGCATCGGTCGATCCCCACTACTGGAACGGACTTTCGAGTGGCTGCAAAGCCACTGGCCGGACGACGCTGCCGCGCGCGAGCCGGTGTTGCTGTGGGGGGACGCGCGGGTGGGCAACGTCTTGTACCGAGACTTTCAGCCGGTGGCGGTGCTGGACTGGGAAATGGTGGCGCTGGGTCCACGGGAACTCGACGTCGCGTGGATGATATTTGCGCACAGGGTATTTCAGGAGCTTGCCGGTTTGGCGACGCTGCCGGGTTTGCCGGAGGTGATGCGTGAGGACGATGTGCGCGCCACCTACCAGGCGCTTACCGGCGTGGAACTTGGTGACCTGCACTGGTTTTACGTGTACTCCGGGGTCATGTGGGCATGCGTGTTCATGCGCACCGGTGCGCGGCGAGTGCACTTCGGCGAGATCGAGAAGCCCGACGATGTGGAGTCGCTGTTCTATCACGCCGGCTTGATGAAGCATCTTCTTGG
This sequence comes from Mycobacterium tuberculosis H37Rv, assembly GCF_000195955.2. Classification (GTDB taxonomy): domain Bacteria; phylum Actinomycetota; class Actinomycetes; order Mycobacteriales; family Mycobacteriaceae; genus Mycobacterium; species Mycobacterium tuberculosis. The sequence goes on from NC_000962.3 coordinate 3,537,226, forward strand.
AGAGGAGCACTAATGCCGCAAATGCTAGGCCCACTCGACGAGTACCCGCTACATCAGCTTCCCCAGCCGATCGCCTGGCCGGGCTCCTCCGACCGCAACTTCTACGACCGCTCCTACTTCAACGCCCACGACCGCACCGGGAACATCTTTCTGATCACCGGTATCGGCTACTACCCTAACCTGGGCGTGAAAGACGCGTTCGTGCTGATCAGGCGTGCGGACATACAGACCGCGGTGCATCTTTCGGATGCCATCGACTCCGACCGGCTACACCAGCACGTCAACGGTTACCGGGTGGAGGTCGTCGAGCCGCTGCGAAAACTGCGTATCGTGCTCGACGAAACCGAAGGTGTGGCGGCCGATCTCACCTGGGAGGGCCTGTTCGACGTCGTCCAGGAACAGCCGCACGTCTTGCGCTCCGGCAACCGGGTGACCCTGGATGCGCAGCGCTTCGCGCAGCTGGGCACCTGGAGCGGCCGCATCGTCGTCGACGGCGAACGGATCGCCGTCGATCCGGCGACCTGGCTCGGCAGCCGGGACCGGTCCTGGGGCATCCGGCCGGTGGGGGAACCAGAACCGGCGGGCCGGCCCGCCGACCCACCCTTCGAGGGCATGTGGTGGCTGTATGTGCCGTTGGCCTTCGACGACTTCGCCGTCGTGCTGATCATCCAGGAAGAACCCGACGGGTTCCGCTCGCTCAACGACTGCACCCGGATCTGGCGTGACGGCCACGTCGAGCAGCTGGGCTGGCCGCGGGTGCGGATCCACTACCGCTCCGGCACCCGCATCCCGACCGGGGCGACGATCGAGGCAAGCACCCCCGACGGCGCGCCGGTGCACTTCGACGTGGAGTCCAAACTGGCGGTGCCGACCCATGTCGGTGGCGGCTACGGGGGTGACTCGGACTGGTCACATGGCATGTGGAAGGGCGAGAAGTTCGTCGAGCGAAGAACCTACGACATGACCGATCCGACGATCATCGCGCGGGCCGGCTTCGGCGTCATCGACCACGTCGGTCGCGCGCTATGCCGCGACGGCGACGGGAATCCAGTGCAGGGCTGGGGTCTGTTTGAACACGGGGCGCTGGGCCGCCACGACCCATCGGGGTTCGCCGACTGGTCTACGCTGGCGCCCTAGGCGCTTCAGGCTTACTTCGGCACCGGTGAGGCTATCCGCATTCGCGAGTCCAGGGTTCCTGGGCGCCGGCCGGGAAACGGCCCGAAAACGACGGCAGCCGGAATAGCCGACCGGAACCGCCGAAATGCGGTTGACTAGAGCGGTGACAAACCCACCGTGGACTGTCGATGTTGTCGTGGTGGGCGCGGGCTTCGCCGGGCTGGCCGCGGCCCGCGAGCTGACGCGACAGGGTCACGAGGTGCTGGTGTTCGAAGGCCGCGATCGGGTGGGCGGCCGCTCGTTAACCGGTCGCGTGGCAGGGGTGCCCGCGGATATGGGCGGCTCGTTCATCGGCCCGACCCAAGACGCCGTGCTGGCGTTGGCCACCGAGCTGGGGATCCCGACAACCCCGACCCACCGCGACGGCCGAAACGTCATCCAGTGGCGGGGATCGGCACGCAGCTATCGTGGCACCATCCCCAAGCTGTCGCTGACCGGGCTCATCGACATCGGCCGGTTGCGTTGGCAATTCGAGCGAATTGCCCGCGGCGTTCCGGTGGCCGCCCCCTGGGATGCGCGGCGCGCGCGTGAACTCGACGACGTGTCGCTCGGGGAGTGGTTGCGCTTGGTGCGCGCCACATCGTCCTCGCGGAACCTGATGGCCATCATGACCCGGGTGACCTGGGGTTGTGAGCCCGACGATGTCTCGATGCTGCACGCCGCCCGCTACGTACGCGCGGCCGGCGGCCTGGACCGGCTGCTCGACGTCAAAAATGGTGCCCAGCAGGACCGTGTGCCGGGGGGGACACAGCAGATCGCCCAGGCGGCCGCCGCCCAACTCGGCGCACGCGTCCTGCTCAACGCCGCGGTGCGTCGCATCGACCGGCACGGAGCGGGTGTGACGGTCACGTCCGATCAGGGTCAGGCCGAGGCCGGGTTCGTCATCGTCGCCATTCCACCGGCCCATCGCGTGGCCATCGAGTTCGATCCCCCGCTGCCGCCGGAATATCAGCAGCTCGCCCACCATTGGCCGCAGGGCCGGCTGAGCAAGGCCTACGCGGCCTATTCGACGCCGTTCTGGCGGGCCAGCGGGTATTCCGGCCAGGCGCTGTCCGATGAGGCGCCGGTGTTCATCACCTTCGACGTCAGTCCGCACGCCGACGGGCCAGGCATTCTGATGGGGTTCGTCGATGCTCGCGGGTTCGACTCGCTACCCATCGAAGAGCGCCGCCGCGATGCATTGCGCTGCTTTGCGTCGCTGTTCGGCGACGAAGCGCTCGACCCCCTTGATTATGTTGACTATCGTTGGGGTACAGAGGAATTCGCGCCGGGTGGTCCGACCGCGGCGGTACCGCCGGGGTCGTGGACGAAATACGGTCACTGGTTACGTGAGCCGGTCGGTCCGATTCACTGGGCGAGCACTGAGACCGCGGACGAATGGACCGGGTATTTCGACGGCGCCGTCAGATCCGGTCAGCGTGCCGCCGCCGAGGTCGCCGCCCTGCTATGAGCTGATCCGCCGGTCCCGGACGTGCCGGGTCACCGATTCGGCCAGCGCCCGCAGGTGGCTGTTCACCTCTTGGTGCCGTTCCAGCATCGAGCAGTGGCCGCCGGGCAGTTCAACGAGGCCGACGACATTGGGCGCGGTGCGCGCAATCCTGCGGGACTGGCTGATCGGCGTTAGTCGATCACGTACGCCGCCGATCACCAGGGTTGGCACCGTCAGACCATCCAGGTTGAGGTGTGCCGACCCTACTTCCTCGACGAGCATCTTCGCGCAGCCGCCGCGCCCCGCGGCAGACGTCTGGGTGAACAACTCATAGACCAGTCTCGTGGCGCTGGGGTCCGCGTCGGCGGCGACCGCCAGCGTGGAGATCACGTGCCGGCTTAAGGCCCTGGCCGCGCCGGGGAGTGGAAACCCGCCGAACGTGTTGACCAGGCTCCGGCCGGCCAGCACCCGAACCGGGGACAACTCGCGTGGCACCGACAGCAGTTTCACCTTGCGCACCAGGTCGCCGGTGGTGGTGTTGATCAGCGCGACGGCGTCCGTGCGGCGGCGGACTTTGTGGCGGTAGCGGTCCGACCAGGCGGCAATGGTAATGCCGCCCATCGAGTGCCCAGCGACCACCGCACGCTCGCGCGGGGCCAACGTAGCGTCCAACACCGAATCGAGGTCGGCCGCAAGGTGATTGAGGCTGTAGGCGCCACGCCGTGGGACACCGCTTCGACCGTGGCCGCGATGGTCGAAGGCGATCACCCGGTAGTCGCCGGCCAGGTCGGCGATTTGGTATGCCCAGGCCCGGATGGCGCAGACGAAACCGTGCGTCAGCACAATCGGATAGCCGTGAGGCGGCCCGAACACCTGGGTGTGTAACGGGGTGCCGTCCGCCGCACGGACGGTCAAGGTGCGGCTAGGCGGTAGGACGTCTGGAATCTGGGTAGCCCCGCTGCTTCGAGTGGGTCTCCGAGCACTCATCGCCGCTCCCCCTTCGACGCGGCCCCGTTGCCGCCTTCCGGATGTCGCCCACTCTAGCGTGCAGTTACTTACGGGTAGCTGGAAATCGCTGAAGCATAGGATCACAGAATAATAACGTCGCGGCCCCTGCTCTCAGCTGGTTTCGCATCGCCAGCCGATCAGTAGTCGTCTCAGTAATCGTCGAGGGCGGCCACGTTGCGCCAACTCGGCCACGTCGTCTCCCAGATCCGGTGAATTCGGCCGTTGCGGTAGGCGGCAATGAGTACCACCTCGATGCGGGTCGGCTCCTCGCCAGGTCGCGACGTGGTGATCCACACCCGCCCGGCAACCTTGTCTGGGCCTCTACCCATGCGTGCTCGTCGTATTCGACCGCGTAGCTGATCGCCGTGGCGTAGAGCTTGCGGTGGCTATCGCGGAATTTTGCGAAGCTCTGGCTCAGCCCGTCGGAGTACATCAGGAAGTCTGGGTCGTAGTAGTGCTCGATCAGCTCCGCGTTTTTGGCGACGACCATCCGATCGAACATTTCCCGAAGCAGCGCAACGGACATTCGGCGATCCTAAACCCTGGCCGCCGGCCATCTCACAACGTGAGCGTGGACGAATCCCCATCCATTGCGATGACGAGTTCAGACCGGACGGGCCGTTGCCTGATCAATCAGGACCTCCGCTGCCGCTCGGGCGTGCGCCCAGGGGCCGGCATCGTCGAGGGAGGTGGACAGTGCGGCCGCGCCCTCGAACAGCACGGCGAGTTGATTGCCCAGGCTGCGCGGATGCGCTGCGCCGGCTTCTCGGGCCAGCCGGGCGAGGCCTTTGATGTAGTCGCGTTTGTGCGAGTGGACGATCCGCTCGACTCCGGGCATCTCCCCGGCCGCCTCGACCGCCGCGTTGTGGAATGGACAACCTCGCATCCGCCCATCGCCCCTGTTTGGACGATCGAACAATGCGAGCAGCCGCTCGCGTGGTGTCGCGTTGGATGCCTTGGGCATCTTGTCGGCCTCGCCGGCGGCTTGCCGGAGCCCGCGCAGGTACTCCTCCACCAACGCGGACTTACTCGGAAAGTGTTGGTAGAGAGTCCGCTTGGATACCGAAGCCTTGTTCGCAATCAGTTCGACCCCGGTGGCGTTGATGCCCTCGCAGTAGAACAGCTCTGCAGCCGCCTTCAAGATACGCTGACGAGCGCCGCGGCCCCCGCGCCTGGGGGGTTCCGTTGTTCTGGTGACCGGCGGCATAGTGCTGAGTATACCGACCTGTTTACAACACCCCTTAGCGCGTGTACCGTCAAAGCACAAAGTACACCAATCGGTTTACTGTAGGAGGTCTCATGACTTCACTAGCCGAGCGGACCGTGCTCGTCACCGGCGCCAACCGCGGCATGGGCCGCGAATACGTCGCTCAGCTTCTCGGTCGCAAAGTGGCAAAGGTCTATGCCGCTACCCGCAACCCGCTGGCAATCGACGTTAGCGATCCGCGCGTGATTCCGCTCCAACTCGACGTCACCGACGCGGTGTCGGTCGCCGAGGCAGCCGACTTAGCAACCGATGTCGGCATTCTGATCAACAATGCCGGCATCTCCCGGGCGTCCTCGGTGCTCGACAAGGACACATCCGCGCTTCGCGGCGAGCTGGAGACGAACCTGTTCGGACCGCTCGCGCTGGCCTCCGCGTTCGCCGACCGCATCGCCGAGAGATCCGGTGCCATCGTCAACGTTTCCTCGGTACTCGCCTGGCTTCCCCTTGGCATGAGCTATGGAGTGTCCAAGGCGGCGATGTGGAGCGCGACGGAGTCGATGCGTATCGAGCTGGCGCCGCGCGGTGTGCAGGTGGTGGGCGTCTACGTGGGGCTGGTCGACACCGACATGGGTCGATTCGCCGACGCGCCGAAGTCCGATCCTGCCGATGTGGTCCGCCAGGTGCTCGACGGAATAGAGGCTGGCAAGGAGGACGTGCTGGCCGACGAGATGAGCCGTCAGGTGCGCGCGTCGCTGAATGTCCCTGCGCGGGAACGTATCGCGCGGTTGATGGGTAACTGAGTCCGAAAGTCGATATGGCCATGTCCGCCAAGGCCTCAGACGATATTGCCTGGCTACCGGCGACCGCTCAACTCGCGGTGCTCGCCGCCAAGAAGGTGTCCAGCGCGGAGTTAGTCGAGCTGTATCTTTCCCGAATCGACACGTACAACGCGTCGCTCAACGCGATCGTCACCGTTGACCCCGACGCCGCCCGACGCGTCGCCAAGCGGTCCGATGCGGCACGAGCCCGCGGCGACGAACTCGGCCCGTTGCATGGGTTGCCGATCACCGTCAAGGACAGCTATGAGACGGCCGGCATGCGCACGACCTGCGGTCGCCGCGACCTTGCCGACTATGTACCCACCCAGGACGCCGAGGCGGTCGCCCGGTTGCGCCGGGCCGGCGCGATCATCATGGGCAAGACAAACATGCCCACCGGCAACCAGGACGTCCAGGCCAGCAATCCGGTCTTCGGCCGCACCAACAACCCATGGGACGCCGCGCGCACGTCCGGCGGCTCGGCCGGCGGCGGGGCGGCCGCCACCGCGGCCGGGCTGACCAGCTTCGACTACGGCTCGGAGATCGGCGGCTCTACCAGGATCCCGGCTCATTACTGCGGTCTGTACGGCCACAAATCGACCTGGCGCTCGGTTCCTCTGGTCGGGCACATTCCCAGCGCACCAGGTAATCCCGGGCGATGGGGGCAAGCCGACATGGCCTGCGCGGGCGTGCAGGTGCGCGGTGCCCGCGACATCATCCCCGCACTGGAGGCGACCGTCGGGCCGATGCGGGCGGACGGAGGATTCTCGTATGCGCTCGCTCCGCCACGAGCCGGCGCGCTCAAAGACTTCCGGGTCGCGGTCTGGGCCGAGGACCCGCATTGCCCAATTGACGCCGACGTGCGTCGGGCCATGGATGATGCTGTCGCCGCGCTGCGCGCCGCGGGCGCACACGTCGTTGAGCAGCCCGCCACCATCCCGGTCGATATGGCGGTGTCGCACAACATCTTCCAGAGTCTGGTGTTCGGCGCCTTCGCTGTCGACCGGTCCACCCTCAGCCCAGCCTCCGCCGCCGCGCTCGGATTACGCGCGGTTCGGCATCCTCGGGGCGAAGCCGCCAACGCCCTGGGTGCGACGCTACAGAGCCACCGTGCGTGGTTGTTCGCCGATGCGGCGCGCCACGAAATGCGCGACCGGTGGGCCGGATTCTTCAACGAGTTCGACGTGCTGCTCCTGCCCGTCACGCCCACCCCCGCGCCGCTCCACCACAACAAGGACCACGACCGGTTGGGCCGCACCATCGACGTCGACGGCGTCTCACGATCGTACTGGGACCAACTCAAATGGAACGCGCTGGCCAACATCGCCGGCACCCCGGCCACCACCATGCCCATCACCACCACAGCTACCGGACTCCCGATCGGCATCCAGGCGATGGGGCCCGCGGGCGGAGACCGCACCACCGTAGAGTTCGCCGCCCTGCTCACCGAAGTCCTAGGCGGCTTCCGCGTTCCCCCTCTTTAGGAACGCTCGGGCAGGGCCGCAATAACCTCGGCGAGCCGATCGGGCTGCTCCGCTGTCGTCAGGTGGCCGCCCGCAAGCTCGGTGATTTCCACCGAATCCGCAAGCCGCTCTCGGGCGAGCCGCAGTTGCTCTCCCTCGAATGGATCCTCGGCGCTGCCCACCACACCAAAGGCGACCTCATCGCCCAGCGCCGAAATGATCCGCGCCAGGTCCCAGCGCGCTGCGTGCTCGCGATGCTCGTCCACGAAGCCCGCCGTGGCGGGCAGCACGCGCACGCCGTCGCGCCGGCTGATCGCGTCGTGGAGCTCCTTCATCTCCGCTGCGCTTAATGGGTATCCGCGCGAGAAGACGGGGCGCAAGAATGGGGCGAACATGCGCCATGAGCGCTGGCCGATCGGCGTGATCGCCGCGCCGAGCGGCGATGTGAGCAGCGGCGTCGTATACCAGGCGTGGGTGTGGCCGTCGGCAAAGATGCCGCCGTTGGCGAGCAGGCAAGCCGTGATTCGGGTCCGCTGATCGTTTCCCGCCCGCTCGCGATCGATCCGCCGCGCCAGCAGCTCAAGGCTGACGATGCAGGAGTAGTCGAAGGCAACGACGACGGTCTGCGCTATCCCCTCGGCGTGCCAGAGGGCTTCGACGAGATCCGCGCGCTCGAAGGTCGAGTACGGGTAATCCCGGGGTTTGTCGGAGTCGCCGTGGCCGATGTAGTCCAGGTAGATGCGGGGGAAGTGGAATCGCGAGCTCAAGAAAGCTTCCACCTTCGCCCAACCGTAGGAACCATCCGGCCAGCCAGGCAGGAACGTTCGCGTGACCCCCGTCCCAGCAGCGCGCCGTATGAACGCGCGCAGCGGCGAACGTGGGTTGATGCCCGGCCGCTCAGCGTCGTAGCCCACCCTCTCCCCAGCGGAGAACCACTCCTGTGCGCTGATGAGCGCGCTCGCCCGGTGCGTCATCGCGCGCTCGCTAGCCGTTGGCGGAGGTTGTCGAGGTCCATGTCGGTGCATCTCCGCAACCAAAGTACACCGATAAGTTTACGTGTCGCATTAACCGATGTACAGTGTCGGTTATAAGTACACCGATCAGTATACAAGGAGTCGGCGTGCCCCAGAGACAGGCCGGCGACATCGGCGCGACATACCAGGACGCGCCCACGAAGAGCATCAATGTGGGCGGAACGCGTTTTGTCTACCGGCGGCTCGGTGCTGATGCCGGCGTGCCGGTGATCTTTCTGCACCACTTGGGCGCGGTCTTAGACAACTGGGATCCACGGGTCGTCGACGGCATCGCCGCCAAGCATCCAGTGGTCACTTTCGACAACCGCGGTGTCGGCGCTTCGGAAGGCCAGACGCCGGACACCGTGACCACCATGGCCGACGATGCGATCGCCTTTGTCCGTGCCCTGGGGTTCGATCAGGTTGATCTCCTTGGATTCTCGTTGGGCGGCTTCGTCGCGCAGGTGATCGCGCAGCAAGAACCGCAGCTCGTTCGCAAGATCATCCTCGCGGGTACCGGACCGGCCGGTGGTGTCGGCATCGGCAAGGTTACTTTCGGGACGATCCGCGAGAGCATCAAGGCCACACTGACTTTCAGGGATCCCAAGGAGTTGCGGTTCTTCACGCGAACCGACAGCGGCAAATCGGCGGCGCGACAGTTCGTGAAGCGGCTCAAGGAACGGAAGGACAATCGCGACAAATCGATTACAGTGCGCGCGTTCCGCTCCCAGCTCAAGGCCATCCATGCATGGGGCACGCAAAAGCCTTCGGACTTGACGAGCATCGGCCATCCGGTCCTGATCGCAAACGGTGACGACGACACGATGGTGCCCACCAGCAACTCGTTGGACCTCGCTGACCGGCTGCCCGACGCCACGCTGCGCATCTATCCCGACGCCGGCCACGGCGGGATATTCCAGCACCACGCACAGTTTGTGGACGATGCCCTGCAGTTTCTCGAGTCGTGAAGCGATTTCGCATGACCACCAAAGCCACGCCCAGACCAGTTGGATTCGCCGCTCCTCCCCACCGTTTCGCGGTATCGGCAGAGCGCACCCATGGATCTATCACCGCACCGGCGGACGAGTCGGCTGCAAGTTGCGACTCGGCGCCGGATTCCGCAAACCGGTGCCGACACTGCTACTCGAACACCGGAGCCGCAAGTCCGGCAAGAACTTCGTCGCACCACTGCTTTACATCACCGACCGTAACAATGTCATCGTCGTTGCCTCTGCCCTTGGGCAGGCAGAAAACCCGCAGTGGTATCGCAACCTGCCGCCCAATCCCGACACCCACATTCAGATCGGATCCGATCGCCGCCCGGTGAGAGCCGTCGTGGCCAGCTCGGACGAGCGGGCGCGCCTATGGCCGCGCCCAGTAGACGCCTACGCCGACTTCGATTCTTGCCAAAGCTGGACCGAGCGTGGGATTCCGGTGATCATCTTGCGGCCACGCTAATAGGCGTCGGCCTGCTCCGCGTGGTCGAGCGATCCCGGTGCGGTTACCCGCTACGGGGTGCTTTCGGCACCGCGATCGGCTAGGCCACCGAGGGAGCAGACATCGAATACAGCGGCCGAATCAAGTCGCTGGACCCGGCAACTCCCACGGGTGTCGTCACCGTCGCCGCGATGACTGGCGGCCGGAAGACCTTTGGCCAGGCGACGTTGAACGTCCGCTTCCGCTGACCCGGCGGCCTGGTGACGGCGGCCGAGGACAAAGAAGAGCGGCTTCGGCTGTCCGGAACCCGGATCGAACTCGAGGAGCTACTTCAGCTTCCGGTCGATGTTGCGTACGAGGGCCTGTTGACGGACGACGTTTCCGAATCCGTTCGCAAAAAGCTCATTACGCTACGAGCCGGTCCCTCAAGAACCGCCTGCTCGAATCTGCGCAACCCCGCTGGCGTTGGGGCGGACGACGGTGCTCGGCGTGATGTGGTGCACCAAAGGGACATTGCCGACGGAACTGGCGTTGAGCCAGCAACACACCGTTGATCGCATGAGTGATGTCCACCCAACCGCGGTCACCGACAACGGGGATCCAGTCGGGATCATCGCTGGCATAAGGATATCGGCCTGCACCGGCATTGTGTGCTCACGGCCATCGCTGCCTGGGACCAATCACCAGCCCCTGGAAGGTCGACTACAGCCACAAGCCCGACGATGGTCGACAGATCAAGATACGTCTTTCGACAAAACAAGATCCAATGGTCGACAAAACAGGACAAACTATTCGACAAATCGGGATCAGATGTACGACAAAACAGGAGTACTTTGACGTTGTGGTGCATGATGAGGCTGGTCACGAGCTGATCGAGCGGCACATGCTCGAACAGTTGCGCGAGGTTGCGGAGTACACCCGTGTCGTGCTGATCAATGGTCCACGGCAGGCTGGTAAGACGACGCTGCTCCAACAATTGCACGCCGAGCTAGGCGGATGGCTGCGTTCGTTGGATGTTGACGTCGAACGCGCGTCGGCGCGAGCCGATCCCGAGGGGTACATCATGTCCGCGCCGCGCCCGACGTTCTTGGACGAGGTCCAGTGCGCCGGGGATCCGTTGATCCTGGCGATCAAGACGGCAACCGATCGTGACCGCCGGCCCAGACAGTTCTTCCTGTCGGGGTCGACCCGATTCCTGACGGTGCCGACGCTGTCGGAATCACTGGCCGGACGGGTTGCGATCCTCGACCTCTGGCCGCTGTCTGTCGCTGAACGATCGGGTGTCCGGCCGGAGATCATTGCGCAACTGTTCACTGAACCCCAAGTGGTCCTGGGCACGGAGCCCGCCCCGGTCACGCGACATGAGTATCTGCAGCTGGCCTGCGCGGGTGGCTTTCCGGAAGTTGTGCAGCGCCCGGCGGGTCGCGCCCGCAGCCGGTGGTTCTCGGACTATCTGCGCACGGTGACGCAGCGCGACGTGCGCGAGCTGAAGCGGATCGAGCAGACGGATCGCCTGCCGCGGTTCATGCGCTACCTGGCCGCTATCACCGCGCAGGAGCTGAACGTGGCCGAAGCGGCGCGGGTCATCGGGGTCGACGCGGGGACGATCCGTTCGGATCTGGCGTTGTTCGAGACGGTCTATCTGGTACATCGCCTGCCCGCCTGGTCGCGGAATCTGACCGCGAAGATCAAGAAGCGGTCAAAGATCCACGTCGTCGACAGTGGCTTCGCGGCCTGGTTGCGCGGGCAAAGCGCCGACTCCCTGGCCAGGCCAACCGCGGAGGGCGCGGGCCCGATCATGGAAACGTTCGTGATCAACGAGCTGATGAAGCTACGTGCGGCGACCGAACTCGAGGTTGACCTGTATCACTTTCGCGATCGAGACGGACGGGAGATCGACTGCATTCTTCAGACCCCAGACAGTCGCGTCGTCGGTGTCGAGGTCAAAGCCTCGGCGACAGTGAACGTCCATGATTTCCGACACTTGTCATTCGCGCGTGACCGACTCGGCGACGAATTCATCACCGGAGTTCTCTTCTACACTGGTGCCCGGGCTTTGCCGTTCGGCGACCGGTTGATGGCTCTACCCATCAATCTCCTCTGGAACGGACAATCCGTCTCCAGCCTGTAGGCGCATACCGATCGCCATATTTCAAGAGCAGGTTGGAGCTTCTGCCCCCAATCATCGTGCGGCAACGATGGGCGGCTCTAGCGCTAGTCGACGCGCTATTCAACCAGCTCACACCGAGCTCCCGCGCGGCCACATACCCGCGACCGTGTGATGCAAGCACCCCACCAGCTCCGCGCATCACGCAACGAACCGGTCAAATCGTAGGCTTCCAAAATCTCCATGATCTCCTCGGCAGACTTCACGTCACCCCTTTTCGGGAGCTGAACAACCGACGCGGAGCCGTCGGCCGCGGATGCCCTGGGGCGGCGGTCCCCAAACCCGATATGGCTAACGTCAAGCGGTCGGATCACGGGTCGAGTTGGGCGGGGGCGACTCGGCACCCGGCGGCATGGGCTCCGGTGTGCAGGCGTCGGTCCCAAACGGCGACTACCAGGCCGGGGTCGCCGACTGCCAATGCGCTGGCCAGATGAACGGCGTCGGCTCCGCGTAAGGCATGTGCTCGGGCGAGGTGGCCGGCGTGCTGTTCAACCGTCGCGGTGAGTTCGACTGGGCGGGTGGCGGCCCAGAAGTCCTCCCAGTCACGCTCGGCGTCGGCGAGCTCGGATTCGGTTAGGTCGTGATTGCGGGCCGCTGCAGCGAGTGCGGCGCGGACTTCGGGGTAGGCCAGGCGGCTGGACAATGCGGCGTCGCAGCCGTCCCATAGAGCGGACGCCAGCGAGCTCCCTGTCTCGGTGGTGAGAAGTTTGACGAAGGCGCTGGCGTCGAAGTAGACGAGCGGCACGGTCAGCGCCGCTGGTCGCTGACCCGGTCAGACACCGGCCGCTGCGGTCGGGGCCTGGGCCGTCCCGCGGCTACGGGCCGCTGCGCGGTCGCCTTGCCAATCACGCCTTCGGCCGTGAGACGCTCCAAGGTGTCTGTGCTGTCCAGCGCAGCGAGTCGTGCGATCGGAATCCCACGTTCGGTGATGACGACCTCGCCACCGGCCCGAGCTCGATCGAGCCAATCGCTGAGGTGCGCGCGCAACTCGGTCACGGATACATCCACACTTTGAACTGTACACTCACTGAACCGTGATTTGTACATATCACTCTGCGTGCGGCAACGACGACGTGAGAGATTGACCTGCGCAAGCCGGAGGCGAGGTGGCAACGGCCGGTACACCGATTCGTCCGCGGTGCTGGCGACGCCGAAACGGTCGATGTCGTGGTGACTGGTCACCTTCCGTCCAAGCTGCATCCGAAGGTGTTGCAACGGAAGGTGTTTGCCGTCCGCGCTGGGCCTTCGGCGCAGCTGGCATTTGTGGTCAGCTGCATGGCGACGGCAGCGCCTCGGTGGTGAACGCCGGGTTTAGCTTGCAGCGGCCGAGCAGGCTGCCTCGTTCCTGCTCGGTGACAGTTGGCCCGACGATGACCGCGCACCGCCGCCACCACGAGATATAACCTAGAGGTTATACTGGTGCGGAAGCGTTGGCCGTGATCCTGCTCCCGCAGGTCGAACGGTGGTTCTTCGCGCTCAACAGGGATGCGATGGCCTCGGTCACCGGCGCCATCGACCTGCTCGAAATGGAGGGGCCGACGTTGGGCCGCCCGGTGGTCGACAAAGTGAACGACTCAACGTTTCACAACATGAAGGAGCTGCGCCCCGCCGGCACCAGCATCCGGATCCTGTTCGCCTTCGACCCGGCCCGGCAGGCGATCCTGCTGCTGGGCGGTGACAAGGCAGGCAACTGGAAACGCTGGTACGACAACAACATTCCAATCGCTGACCAGCGCTCCGAGAACTGGCTGGCGAGCGAGCACGGAGGTGGATGACCATGGCCCGCAACTGGCGTGACATTCGCGCCGATGCCGTCGCGCAGGGCCGCGTGGATCTGCAGCGGGCCGCCGTGGCACGCGAGGAGATGCGCGATGCCGTCCTGGCGCACCGCCTGGCCGAGATCCGCAAGGCGCTAGGCCACGCACGTCAGGCCGACGTCGCGGCGCTGATGGGGGTCTCTCAGGCCCGTGTCTCCAAGCTGGAGAGCGGCGACCTGTCCCACACCGAACTCGGCACCCTGCAGGCCTACGTTGCCGCCCTGGGCGGGCACCTGCGCATCGTCGCTGAGTTCGGCGAAAATACTGTCGAGCTGACCGCCTGAGCTAACTCACGCCCACACTTCCGGCCGGTCTCGATCTCCCAAGCCCCAGCACAGCTCGTGTTCCCAATCTGTTCCCAACCAGATCCTTAGCTATGCGCATGTTCCCAAAAGTGTTCCCGCCCATGAAAACGGCCCCCGGAGTCTCCTCCGAGGGCCATTTCGCCGGTAGCGGGGACAGGATTCGATGAACCGCCCCGGCATGTCCGGAGACTCCAGTTCTTGGAAAGGATGGGGTCATGTCAGGTGGTTCATCGAGGAGGTACCCGCCGGAGCTGCGTGAGCGGGCGGTGCGGATGGTCGCAGAGATCCGCGGTCAGCACGATTCGGAGTGGGCAGCGATCAGTGAGGTCGCCCGTCTACTTGGTGTTGGCTGCGCGGAGACGGTGCGTAAGTGGGTGCGCCAGGCGCAGGTCGATGCCGGCGCACGGCCCGGGACCACGACCGAAGAATCCGCTGAGCTGAAGCGCTTGCGGCGGGACAACGCCGAATTGCGAAGGGCGAACGCGATTTTAAAGACCGCGTCGGCTTTCTTCGCGGCCGAGCTCGACCGGCCAGCACGCTAATTACCCGGTTCATCGCCGATCATCAGGGCCACCGCGAGGGCCCCGATGGTTTGCGGTGGGGTGTCGAGTCGATCTGCACACAGCTGACCGAGCTGGGTGTGCCGATCGCCCCATCGACCTACTACGACCACATCAACCGGGAGCCCAGCCGCCGCGAGCTGCGCGATGGCGAACTCAAGGAGCACATCAGCCGCGTCCACGCCGCCAACTACGGTGTTTACGGTGCCCGCAAAGTGTGGCTAACCCTGAACCGTGAGGGCATCGAGGTGGCCAGATGCACCGTCGAACGGCTGATGACCAAACTCGGCCTGTCCGGGACCACCCGCGGCAAAGCCCGCAGGACCACGATCGCTGATCCGGCCACAGCCCGTCCCGCCGATCTCGTCCAGCGCCGCTTCGGACCACCAGCACCTAACCGGCTGTGGGTAGCAGACCTCACCTATGTGTCGACCTGGGCAGGGTTCGCCTACGTGGCCTTTGTCACCGACGCCTACGCTCGCAGGATCCTGGGCTGGCGGGTCGCTTCCACGATGGCCACCTCCATGGTCCTCGACGCGATCGAGCAAGCCATCTGGACCCGCCAACAAGAAGGCGTACTCGACCTGAAAGACGTTATCCACCATACGGATAGGGGATCTCAGTACACATCGATCCGGTTCAGCGAGCGGCTCGCCGAGGCAGGCATCCAACCGTCGGTCGGAGCGGTCGGAAGCTCCTATGACAATGCACTAGCCGAGACGATCAACGGCCTATACAAGACCGAGCTGATCAAACCCGGCAAGCCCTGGCGGTCCATCGAGGATGTCGAGTTGGCCACCGCGCGCTGGGTCGACTGGTTCAACCATCGCCGCCTCTACCAGTACTGCGGCGACGTCCCGCCGGTCGAACTCGAGGCTGCCTACTACGCTCAACGCCAGAGACCAGCCGCCGGCTGAGGTCTCAGATCAGAGAGTCTCCGGACTCACCGGGGCGGTTCACGAACCTGCGACCTCTGGGTTATGAGCTAACCAGTCGCAATCTCTCCCATCGCGGTCGGTCTCATACGTCCAGATCAGCCTCTATTCCGCCGTCCAGCCTGTTCCGCCGCGTCGCGGTTGTACGGATTTGAACCGCCCCGGCATGTCCGGAGACTCCAGTTCTTGGAAAGGATGGGGTCATGTCAGGTGGTTCATCGAGGAGGTACCCGCCGGAGCTGCGTGAGCGGGCGGTGCGGATGGTCGCAGAGATCCGCGGTCAGCACGATTCGGAGTGGGCAGCGATCAGTGAGGTCGCCCGTCTACTTGGTGTTGGCTGCGCGGAGACGGTGCGTAAGTGGGTGCGCCAGGCGCAGGTCGATGCCGGCGCACGGCCCGGGACCACGACCGAAGAATCCGCTGAGCTGAAGCGCTTGCGGCGGGACAACGCCGAATTGCGAAGGGCGAACGCGATTTTAAAGACCGCGTCGGCTTTCTTCGCGGCCGAGCTCGACCGGCCAGCACGCTAATTACCCGGTTCATCGCCGATCATCAGGGCCACCGCGAGGGCCCCGATGGTTTGCGGTGGGGTGTCGAGTCGATCTGCACACAGCTGACCGAGCTGGGTGTGCCGATCGCCCCATCGACCTACTACGACCACATCAACCGGGAGCCCAGCCGCCGCGAGCTGCGCGATGGCGAACTCAAGGAGCACATCAGCCGCGTCCACGCCGCCAACTACGGTGTTTACGGTGCCCGCAAAGTGTGGCTAACCCTGAACCGTGAGGGCATCGAGGTGGCCAGATGCACCGTCGAACGGCTGATGACCAAACTCGGCCTGTCCGGGACCACCCGCGGCAAAGCCCGCAGGACCACGATCGCTGATCCGGCCACAGCCCGTCCCGCCGATCTCGTCCAGCGCCGCTTCGGACCACCAGCACCTAACCGGCTGTGGGTAGCAGACCTCACCTATGTGTCGACCTGGGCAGGGTTCGCCTACGTGGCCTTTGTCACCGACGCCTACGCTCGCAGGATCCTGGGCTGGCGGGTCGCTTCCACGATGGCCACCTCCATGGTCCTCGACGCGATCGAGCAAGCCATCTGGACCCGCCAACAAGAAGGCGTACTCGACCTGAAAGACGTTATCCACCATACGGATAGGGGATCTCAGTACACATCGATCCGGTTCAGCGAGCGGCTCGCCGAGGCAGGCATCCAACCGTCGGTCGGAGCGGTCGGAAGCTCCTATGACAATGCACTAGCCGAGACGATCAACGGCCTATACAAGACCGAGCTGATCAAACCCGGCAAGCCCTGGCGGTCCATCGAGGATGTCGAGTTGGCCACCGCGCGCTGGGTCGACTGGTTCAACCATCGCCGCCTCTACCAGTACTGCGGCGACGTCCCGCCGGTCGAACTCGAGGCTGCCTACTACGCTCAACGCCAGAGACCAGCCGCCGGCTGAGGTCTCAGATCAGAGAGTCTCCGGACTCACCGGGGCGGTTCAATTCGTTTCGGCCTGTTCTGTTCCCAAATCCGTTCCCAACACAGCAATCAGCAGCAATCCCAGGCCGAAATCGGTCAGACTCTTGGTGGACCTACAGCACCTCGCCTCCATGTGGTCGCGGAGCTAGTGAGGGTCCATCGGCAGCACCACTTAGGGCGCCTCCGTTGTCATCATGGTCGATAAGCGGTAGCGTTTACGGTAGTAGAACCGGAAGTTGCGGAGGAACCACGATGGCGGTCACCCTGGACCGGGCGGTCGAGGCCAGCGAGATCGTCGATGCCCTGAAACCCTTCGGCGTCACCCAGGTCGACGTCGCCGCGGTCATACAGGTGTCCGATCGGGCGGTACGCGGGTGGCGGACCGGCGACATCCGCCCTGAGCGGTACGACCGGCTGGCGCAGCTTCGTGACCTCGTCCTCCTGCTCTCGGATTCGCTTACCCCCCGAGGTGTCGGCCAGTGGCTGCACGCCAAAAACCGGCTCCTCGACGGGCAGCGCCCGGTTGACCTGCTCGCCAAGGATCGCTACGAGGATGTGCGAAGCGCGGCGGAGTCATTTATCGACGGCGCCTACGTGTGAAGCTTGCCGACGCGATCGCCACCGCACCGCGGCGAACGCTCAAAGGCACCTACTGGCACCAAGGCCCCACACGTCACCCTGTGACCTCCTGCGCCGACCCCGCCCGAGGTCCTGGCCGTTACCACCGAACGGGCGAGCCGGGAGTCTGGTACGCATCGAACAAAGAGCAAGGTGCATGGGCGGAGTTGTTCCGCCACTTCGTCGATGACGGGGTCGATCCATTCGAGGTCCGTCGCCGCGTCGGTCGAGTGGCGGTCACACTCCAGGTACTCGACCTCACAGACGAGAGGACTCGATCCCATCTAGGTGTGGACGAAACAGATCTTCTGTCCGACGACTACACCACCACCCAGGCCATCGCCGCCGCCCGCGATGCCAACTTCGACGCCGTACTGGCCCCGGCGGCGGCGCTCCCCGGTTGTCAAACACTTGCCGTGTTCGTTCACGCACTGCCCAACATCGAGCCCGAGCGATCCGAGGTCCGTCAACCGCCTCCGCGGCTCGCCAACCTACTCCCGCTGATCCGTCCGCACGAACACATGCCCGACTCCGTGCGCAGATTGCTTGCAACGCTGACACGTGCAGGAGCCGAAGCAATCCGGCGCCGACGACGTTAAAGGCTTCGAGACCGGACGGGCTGTAGGTTCCTCAACTGTGTGGCGGATGGTCTGAGCACTTAACGCTTCGTTGACCAAAGCCCCACTTGATGCGAGGACGCGATCAGACAACGGAATGGCCTAGCCGCCGTCGCGGTGGCTTTGCGCGACTGGGGCGGCTCACGGAATGGTCGTCGTTGGCACCTCTGCTGTCGGGCGTAATGCAAAGGGAATCAATGTCAGGTGAATCTCGCGTTCGGGATCACCGTCGGCGTGCATGGTGAACTCGTACTGGTCTGCACCGGCCCGATGTGCGGGGCAGCGCTTATGATTCGGGTGCTCTTTGATCTTGGCGATGGCGTTATCGATGACCGCGGTCACGTCTTTGTTGCGGATAAAGAGCAAGATCGCGGCCTTGGTGTCGCGCCACACAAGGTAGCCGAATAGCTGCTTCAGCACATCGTCCATGGTTCTTGGGCCCGACCACACTTTGCATTCGCCAATGAAGATGTTGCGGTCGTCGACGCGAATGAGAATGTCGGTCTTGCCTGCGCCGTTGAAGAGTTCGCCCCCGGCATCGCCTTCAAACTGTGCGTTGAGGCCGACGAGCAGCATGTCTCGGATTTCTTCCCCGTCGAGCTTGGCGGCGACAGATGGGGTGCGCTCCAACGCGTTCCGCTGGTTACGGAGCACCCGAAGTGCGGACTGGTAGTCCTCATCCTGCATTGCAGGCTCCGGCTTGAATGCTGCCCTCGCGCCCGCTGGGCGGTGTGGCCGCGGACGCACGCTTTTCCGACTGATCGGAGCTGCGTATGTGTCGGCGTCCTTCCTGCGGCGTACAGGGAAGCCGATCTCGGCCTGGAGGTTTCGGGTCGCTAAGAGCTGCTCACGGCGCCTCGCCACCATGCCCGGTAGCTCGTTGCGCAGTCCTTGGTTGTGCAAGTCGATCTGCCGGCGCGACCAACCGAGGTACTTCTCAATATTCGCGATCTGCTTATGAAACGCCGCGTTGATCGCCGCGGCGTCATTCGACAGATTGTCGATCGCCAGGTGGATTTCGTGACCTTGTAGCCGCAGTACCTGCGGCGGCATGGTCGTGAACTGGTCCGGGCGAAGGTTAAAGATGTCCTTATGCCCCTCGAAGGGCACCACGAGAACGAGCCTCGTCACGCGTCGGGTGCGCTGTTCGCCCCAATCCCGGTACTGCTGGTCGACCTCGGTGGCTGGCAGCATGAAAGCGTCGTCGACGCGCAGATCGGGGCATTCGACCGAACCCAATTCGACGAGCTGTTCGACGACGTCATCAACGGGCGTGTTCAGCAGGTCGTCGGCGTCCCAGCTCTGAAGACGCTGCGCCGTGGCTTGGCTCGCCTTTCCGAGAAATCCGGCTAAGGAGCCAGCGAGATCGTTGAGGCGCCCCTTGGAAAACAGCTGAACATACTCCACTTACCCGAAGATAGTGCTCATCCCCGACGCGGCTACGGAGGCGTTTCGGCGGCGTGCCGCGATGCAATGCAGCCAGCGGAGCCACCGGGCCGTAGCCGACGTCGCGTCGTGGGTGGCGACGGGGTTCTCCGGGGTGCCGGAATCCTTCGACGAGCTTGTCGGGGGTCATGATTACTGTTCTCGATATGAACGGATTCAAGGATGCGAGGCCCGATCGTCTTCCGCTTTCGGCATCGGTTTGGGATATCGCCCAGCGATACAACAAGGGCGGACCTACCGTCACTGAGGCGCTATACGAGGCGCTGAAGGAACTCGAGGCCCAAGTCATCGCTCTGCAGCGAAGCGAGGGTAAGGGCCTGCTCAGCCGCCTGAGCTGAACGACTAGAGGATTGGGGAAGGGGCCCCCGGGGAATGGATCATCCTACTGAGCGGGAATGGGCCAGCATCGCCGAACATACACGCGCCTCCAACTTCACCGGCGACCTGTTACGAATGCCGCCTTACCCGCTGATCCTCACCCTCCGAACGCTGGTGGGGTCTGCCGAGGTGGTCACTGCATCACATACCCTCTTCCTGTCGGCGGCAACTGAATACTGACCAGAGCGCGGCAAGGTGGGTTCTAGTCAACGTCGCAACAATTGATGGTCTGGTGAGGTTAGCAGCGCGGTGAAAAGTTCAGCGGGACTGCGGTGCCCGAGGACTTGGCGGGGTCGGTTATTGATCTCGTATTCGACAGCCCGCAGATGGTCGGGCGTGTAGGTGCTGAGGCTGGTGCCCTTTGGGAAGTATTGCCGTAGCAGACCGTTGGAGTTCTCGTTGCTGGCTCGCTGCCACGGTGAGCGGGAGTCGCAAAAGTAGACCGGCGCGCCCAGGTCGGCGGTGATGTCGATGTGCCGGGCCATTTCGATGCCCTGATCCCACGTGATGGACCGGACCAGCGTCACCGGCAAGTCGCTCATGGTCTCGGTGATCGCGATGCGCAGGCAGTAAGCGTCGTGGGTCGGCAGGTGCAGCAGCCGAATCAGACGTGTCTGTCGCTCGACGAGGGTGCCAATCGCCGAGCCCTGGTTCTTACCAACGATGAGATCTCCTTCCCAGTGGCCAGGCTCGGAGCGGTCGGCGGGATCGAACGGCCGCTGGTGAATCGACAACATCGGCTGGGCGAAGCGCGGGCGGCGACGGCCAGGACGCAGATGGGCGCGGCGATGAGTTCGTCCCGTGCGCAGAGGGCCACGGTGTGGCGACTTGACCTGCGGCGGCCGGATCAATCGTGATTGAGGCTGATAGACGGCCTGATAGATGCTTTCGTGGCACAACCACATCGACCGGTCATCGGGGTATTTCCGTCGCAGATGCCGGGCGATCTGTTGCGGGCTCCACCGCTGGGCCAGCAGCTCGGCGATCAGCTCACAAAGGTCGGGGTTTTTGTCGATCCGACGCCGGTGACGGCGGACTCGGCGTTGAACCGCCCAGCGATGCGCTTCGAACGGCCGGTACTGGCCATCGCGGCGACTGTTGCGGCGTAGCTCCCGCGACACCGTCGAGGGTGCCCGTCCGAGCTGGTCGGCGATCTTGCGGATACTTAGGCCCGAGCGGCGCAGATCGGCGATGTTGATCCGCTCCTCCTCGGACAGATAGCGACTACTAATTTGGCGCACAGCCAAACGATCGAGCGCGGGCACGAATCCGACGGCTTCGCCACGCCGATAGGTCTTGTATCCCCGCGCCCAATTGTTTGCTGCAGTCCGGGATACTCCAACTTCACGACCCGCTGCCGAGATGGACCAGCCCCGAGCCCGCAGCTCCATAAACCGTTGACGCTTGGCCGACTGTGGGCGCCGGCCCGGACCCTTTTTCACGCGACGAGACGATGACAACACAACCTCCAGAACCTAGAGATGTGTTGCGACACCGCCTAGAAACCACCTTGCCGACACCTGATCAGTTTTCGGTTGCCGCTGACACAATGAACATGGCCCGCTTCACCCGTTCAGCGTCACGTGGATAAGCGGCCCGTAGCGCGTCCCAGTCGGTTTCGGAGTAGTCGGGCCGTTGTACAGGGGCATCCGGCGCGGCCGGTGGCGGCATCTTGATGCCGCCACCGGCCGCGTCACGGTTCGCGGTTGGCGCTCGCCTGACGACGGTGCTGCTCCCGTTCCTGAGCACGCTGCTTTCTAGCCTTGCGGTCTCCCTGCTTTCCCATCTCCCGGTCCTCCCGGCGGGTCACGATAGCCGCGCACTCCGACATACCTGGCGCGGCGCGGGGCGCTGCGAACCGGATGGGCGCCACCACCGATAACCATTGCGCGTTGCGGCAGCCTTCGCATTAGCAATGCTGGCGCGCCGCTCGACGCCTCGGCTATCACCTCACCTGACCACCGCGCGCATCACCGACGAGACCTCATCATCGCGCCCGCTCTCGCAAACACCACGCCCGCCAAACGGGGCTGGCCCGAGACGATTTCAGAGGCCCCTACAGACCGATCCGCACGCCCGAAACCCGGGTTACCGCTAAGCAGCCCAGGACAGCAGCCGCAGTCCTGATCGGCGAAGACTGACGTTCAGACCGCAAGCAAGCTAAATAGCAAGCCAAGCAATTAGCAAGACTAATGTTCCCAAATCCGTTCCCATCGGGCATGAAAATGACCCCAGAGGTCGCACCTCTGGGGTCATTTCCGCTGGTAGCGGGGACAGGATTCGAACCTGCGACCTCTGGGTTATGAGCCCAGCGAGCTACCGAGCTGCTCCACCCCGCGTCGGTAAATGCCAGGCTACCGAACACGCACGAAGCTCGCCAAATCGCGGGTGCCGGAGTACGACCGCCCAGATCAGCGGAGCTCGGGCATACAGCTGCGCCGTACGCGTCGATGCGATGATGATTCCGCAGCCGCTCAGCCAGCTCGGTGACCTGGCGCGTCGCCCAGGCCGCAGGGTTCTCTGTTCCCCGAAAACGGCCGCACCGTCGATCTCAAACGCAACTGTCGCCTCGCCGGCCGCGCCCGGCCTTGAGCTGTCCACCGGGATCGCGTTGGCGTTCCCGCGCGGTCCCTTCGTCCCGGCAGCCGCGGCGTGGGAGCTCCAGGAAGCTACCAGCGGGAAGTTCCAGCTCGGTCTGGGCACGCAGGTTCGCAAGAATGTGGTGCACCGATACGGTATGGCCTTCCACCGTCCCGGTCCGCGGCTGCGCTACCTGCTGGCCGTGAAGGCGTGCTTCGCCGTTTTCCAAACCGGGACACCGGATCACCACGGCGAGTTCGACAATCCCGACTTCATCACTGCCCAATGGAGCCCGGCGCGCATTGACCCCCCCGGTCCCAGCCCCGCTGGGCCGCGGTGAATCCGTGGATGCGGCGAGGTGGCCGACGGGGTGTGGGGCGAGGCCGGGTTCGAGGGGACGACCACGCGGATCCGGGAGCCGACGAGCACCCGTGAGCAGACGCAGAAGTCCCCGATTTCCGGTGAAATCGGCGACTTCTGCGTCTGCTCGCCGCGAGCGCCCCGACTGACTACCCGGCGTCGTTGAACTTGGTGATGGCCTCATCAAGTCGCTGCAGCGCCGACCCGTAGGCGGCGAAGTCGCCCTTCTTCTGCGCATCCCGCGCCGCGCCGATGGCAGCCTGGATCTCCTGCAGCGCAGCAACTTTGGCCGGCGATAAGGTGACCGCCCCGACGGGAACCGGGGGCGCCGCAGTCACCGGCGGCGGTTGGGGTCCACTGGCAGGCGGCGGTGGATTCGCAGCGGGACTCGGTGGTACCGCTGCCTCCGTGGGCGCGATCCCGGTAGCCGTCGCACCGGCCCCGGGCCCGAACAAGCCGGTGAGCGCATCCCGCACCGTGGGGCCGTATCCCACCTTGTCGTTGTACATCATCGCCACCCGGATCAGCCGCGGGTAGGACGAAGCAGCGTCGCTGGCTCCCGGGGATGCATAGACCGGTTCGACGTAGAGCAGTCCGCCCCGGGCCACCGGGAGCGTGAGCAAGTTGCCCCAGCGGATGCGGTTTTGGTTGTCGCGTCCGATGACACCGAGGTCCTGGGACACCGCCGGATCGGTGGTGATCGCGTTGTTGGCCAACTTGGGCCCGTTGACCTGGCCTGGGATGGTCAACACCGTGAGATTGCCGTAGGTCGCGGGATCGGAACTGGCGCTGATGTAGGCGGCCAGATAGTCACGCTTGAATCTGTTCATCGCGCTGATCAACTGATATGAGGCTGAATTATCGTCCTTAGCAATGTTTTTCGCGACGATGTAATACGGCGGCTGATAACTGCTGGCGGTCGGATTCGGGTCCAGCGGCACGTCCCAGAAATCCGATGTGGAGAAGAACGTCACCGGATCATTGACGTGGTATTTGGCCAACAACATGCGCTGCACCTTGAACAGGTCCTCGGGATACCGCAGGTGCTCGGCAAGCTCCGGCGCAATGTCGCTCTTAGGCTTTACCGTGCCGGGGAAGACCTGCATCCAGGCCTTGAGCACCGGATCCTTTTCGTCCTGTTGGTACAGCGTGACCGTTCCGTCGTAGGCATCCACAGTGGCCTTCACCGAATTGCGGATGTAGGAAACCTTCTTGTCCGGGACCAACCGGTTGAACGCCACCTCGTTGGAGTCCGCGGTCGCCGAGGACAGCGAGGTGAGCTCGGAGTACGGGTAATTGTCCAACGTGGTGTAGCCGTCGACGATCCACACCAGTCGCTTGTTGACGATCGCGGGATACACAGCGCTGTCTGTCGTCAGCCACGGCGCGACCGCCTCCACCCGCTGCGCCGGATCGCGGTTGAACAAGATCTTGCTGTTGGAGCCAATCACATTGGAGAACAAAAAGTTTCGCTCCGCGAACTTCGCAGCGAACACGCTACGGGCTAACCAACCACCGAGCGGGACTCCACCGCTTCCGGTGTAGGTGTATCTCTTGGTGTCGATGTTAGTTTCGTAGTCGTATTCGCGGTCGTCGCCATTGCGTCCAACGATCGCATAGTCCGCGGACGTGTTAGAGATCACCGGACCGAAGTAGATCCGCGGCTGATCCAGTGGCGCCGGCCCATCAGACACCACGGTGCCATTGGCCCCGACGACGTTGACCAAGAATTCGGGGTAACCGCCATTTTGATTCGGGTCGTTGGCGATACCGCGCACGGTGTTGGCCGGTGAGGCGATGAACCCGTTCCCGTGGGTGTACACGGTATGCCGGTTGATCCAGTCCCGTTGGTTGTCGATCAACCGGTCCGGGTTGAGTTCGCGGGCCGCGACGACGTAGTCGCGCAGGTTACCGTTGCGGTCGAGGTAGCGGTCGATCGACAGCTGGTCCGGGAAATAGTAGAAGTTCTTGCCCTGCTGGAACTGGGTGAACGCCGGGCTAACGATTGTCGGGTCGAGTAGCCGGATGTTCGAGGTAGTCGCGCGGTCGGCAGCGACCTGTTGCGCGGTAGCCGGGCTATCACCGCTGTAATTGCGATAGGTCACCACATCAGACGTCAGGCCATAGGCTTGCCGAGTTGCGGTGATACTTCGGCTGATATATTCGCTCTCTTTTTGCGCAGCGTTGGGTTTGACGCTGATTTGCTCGACGATCAACGGCCAGCCGGCGCCGACAATCAGCGACGACAGCAGCAACAACACCAGGCCGATCGCCGGAATCCGCAAGTCCCGCAGGGCGATCGCCGAGAACACTGCGGCCGCGCAAATCAACGCAATCGCCATCAGAATCAGCTTCGCCGGCAGGACGGCGTTGATATCGGTGTACCCGGCACCGGTGAACGGCTTGCCGCCACGCGTGTGCGACAGCAGCTCATACCGATCCAGCCAATAAGCAACGGCTTTAAGTAACACCAGTACCCCGACCAGGCTAACCAACTGGACGCGCGCCGAGCGGCTCAGCGCACCGGTGCGTCCGGATAGCCGAATGCCACCGAAGATATAGTGCGCCACCAGATTCGCCACGAATGCCAGAAATACCGAAACGAGCATGTAGCTGAGCATCAGCCGGTAGAACGGCAACTCGAACGCGTAGAAGCCGAGGTCCCGCCCGAACTGCGGATCCCTAACCCCAAAGTCACCGCCGTGCAGGAACAGCTGGATCCGAGCCCAGTAGCTTTGGGCGACGATGCCGGCCAGCAAGCCGATCGCCGCGGGGATTCCGATGCCGACTAGCCGCAGGCGTGCCAGCACGACGGCGCGATACCGTGCAACCGGATCGTTGTCGGCATCCGGGACGAACACCGGGCGAGTGCGGTAGGCCAAGGCGAGCCCGCCGAACACGATGCCGCCGACCACCACCCCGGCAACCAAGCACACCACGATGCGGGTAGCCAGCATGGTGGTGAACACTGAGCGGTAGCCAAGCTCACCAAACCACAGCCAGTCGACGTAAGCGTCGATCAAACGCGGGCCAGCGAGCAGCAGCACGATCACACCCAGTGCGATCATGATCAGAATCCGGCTGCGCCGTGTCAGTTTCGGCATCCTTGCGGCGGACCGCATTCCCACTAGCTACGCTCCCTGATCGTTCTGGCTGGTTGAGACTTTCTCGACGGTCATAACTCTACGCACCGCAACCATCCGCAGCAGCCGGCGCGAGCTAGCAGCTCGGCGTCGGCGAGCCCGACGTCATCGCGTGCAGCGCGTCCACCGCCTGGCTAAGCGTCTCGACCTTCACCAACTTCAAACCGGGCGGGCTGTCGGAACTTGCCTCGTAGCAGTTCTTCGCGGGCACCAGAAACACCGTCGCGCCGGCCGCTCGAGCAGCGGCCATCTTGTGGGTGATGCCACCGATCTGGCCCACCTTGCCATCGACGGCGATCGTGCCGGTGCCTGCGACGAACGTCGACCCAACCAGGTGGCCACTGGTGAGCTTGTCGACGACGGCCAGACTGAACATCAGTCCGGCCGAAGGGCCGCCGACGTTGGCGAGGTGGAAGTCCACGGCAAACGGCGCCCACGGCGCGTCCACCACCTCTATGCCCAGGACGCCTTGGTCGCGATCCTTATTCTTGCCCAGCGTGATCTGCGCGATGCCGGGCGGCTCGTTCTTGCGGCGGAAGTCGATCGTCACCTCCTGGCCCGGTTTCGTGTTCTTCAACAGCGCGGTGAACTGGTCGAGGTTGCCCACCGGAGTGCCGTCGACGGCGTCGATGGCGTCACCGGCCTGCAGCTTGTCCACCGATGGCCCTGGATCCATGACCGAGGCGACGGTGACTGCTTTCGGATACTTCAGGTACCCCAGAGCGGCGTACTCAGCGGCGGCCTCGGAGCGCTTGAAATCAGCGGCGTTGTCATTTTCGATCTCTTCCCGCGACTTGCCCGGAGGGTAGACGAGGTCGCGTGGCATCAACTGTTCTTGACCCGAAAGCCACAGGGCCAGGGCTTCACCCAGGGTTAGACCGTCGCGCTGGGAGACCGTCGTCATGTTGAGGTGACCTGACGTCGGGTAGGTCTGGGTGCCCACGATCTGGACCACCTGCTTGCCGTCTATCTCGCCGAGCGTGTCGAACGTTGGGCCGGGTCCCAGCGCCACAAACGGCACGGTTACCACGGCGAGCAACACGCCGAATACCACGATCGGCACCAGCGCGACCATCAAGGTCAATATCCGCCTATTCACGCCGCATACACTAGACGGACCTGGCCGGGCTGGTTCAGCTGCGAGCGTGACCGCTGATCGCACCTTCTGTTCCCGCGGTGAGTACCGGTGAGGTCATGGGTGACCTGCCTTTCGGCTTCTCTTCCGGAGACGACCCCCCGGAAGATCCGTCTGGGCGCGATAAGCGCGGGAAGGACGGTGCCGATTCCGGATCGGGCGCCAATCCGTTGGGCGCGTTCGGCATCGGTGGAGAATTCAACATGGCCGACCTGGGGCAAATCTTCACCCGCCTAGGAGAGATGTTCGGCGGCGTCGGCACCGCGATGGCCGCGGGCAAAACCTCAGGACCGGTCAACTACGACTTGGCCCGGCAGGTCGCGTCGAGCTCGATCGGGTTCATCGCGCCCATCCCGGCGGCCACGAACTCGGCGATCGCCGACGCGGTGCATCTGGCCGACACCTGGCTTGACGGGGCAACCTCGCTACCCGCTGGCGCCACCAAGGCGGTGGGTTGGAGCCCCACCGACTGGGTCGACAACACCTTGGCTACCTGGAAACGGCTGTGCGATCCCATGGCCCAGCAGATCTCCACGGTCTGGGCGTCGTCGCTGCCGGAAGAGGCCAAGAGCATGGCCGGCCCGCTGCTGTCGATCATGTCGCAGATGGGCGGCATAGCGTTTGGTTCGCAACTGGGCCAAGCGCTGGGCCGGCTGTCCCGTGAGGTGCTGACGTCTACCGACATCGGTCTACCGCTGGGGCCCAAGGGGGTGGCCGCAATACTGCCCGGCGCCGTCGAATCGTTTGCCGCCGGACTCGAGCAACCGCGCAGCGAGATTCTGACGTTCCTGGCCACCCGTGAGGCCGCACATCACCGCCTGTTCAGCCACGTTCCCTGGCTGGCCAGTCAACTGCTCGGCGCCGTCGAGGCCTACGCCATGGGCATGAAGATCGATATGACCGGAATCGAGGAGCTGGCCCGCGATATCAATCCGACGTCGCTGGCCGATCCCGCCGCCATGGAACAGCTGCTGAGCCAGGGAGTATTCGAGCCCAAGGCAACGCCGGCCCAGACGCAGGCATTGGAACGACTCGAAACACTGCTCGCCCTGATCGAAGGCTGGGTGCAGACCGTGGTGACTGCGGCGCTGGGCGAGCGAATTCCGGGTGAGGCAGCGCTCAGCGAGACGCTGCGCCGACGCCGAGCCAGTGGCGGCCCCGCCGAACAGACCTTTGCGACGTTGGTCGGGCTGGAGCTGCGGCCACGCAAACTGCGGGAGGCCGGAGCGCTGTGGGAGCGCCTCACCCGGGCCGTCGGCATGGACGCCCGCGACGCCGTCTGGCAGCACCCGGACCTGCTGCCCGCCACTGACGATCTCGACGACCCGGCCGCCTTTATCGACCGTGTCATCGGCGGCGACACCAGCGGTATCGACGAAGCGATCGCCGAACTCGAGCGGGACCAGCAGGCCCGCGGCGCCGACGACTCCGGCCACGATGGCGGTCCTGTGGATAACTGAGCGGTGTGTCTGCTCGCAGTGTGGCACCGTCTCAGGTCATGCGGCGGGCTGCGTCTGCTCTGTATTCGTTGAATCCTGCGATGCCGGTGCTGCTAAGACCCGACGGTGCCGTGCAAGTGGGCTGGGATCCTCGTCGGGCTGTGCTCGTCCGTCCACCGCGTGGATTAACCGCGACAGGTTTGGCCGCGCTGCTGCGGTCCATGCGATCACCGATACCAATCACCGAGTTGCAGCGCCAAGCCGCCGAGCGTGGATTGGTTGACGGTGACGCCATGGCGAACCTTGTCGCGCAACTGGTTGGCGCGGGTGTAGCGACCCCCCTAGCCAACCCCGGAAACCTGGATTCCCGGCGTCGCGCCGCGTCCATCCGGGTCCACGGTCGCGGGCCGTTGTCAGACCTGCTCGTCCAGGCGCTGCGCTGCTCCGGTGCCCGGATCAGGCACAGCAGCCAACCACATGCGGCGGTGACTCCCGCGGGCGTGGATCTGGTGGTGTTGTCGGACTATCTGGTGGCCGATCCGCACATGGTGCGCGATCTGCACACCGAGAGAGTTCCGCATCTTCCCGTTCGGGTTCGTGACGGCACCGGGATGGTCGGGCCCCTGGTGGTCCCCGGCGTGACCAGCTGTCTCGGTTGCGCTGACCTGCATCGCAGCGACCGCGACGCCGCGTGGCCGGCCATCGCCGCCCAATTGCGGGACACCGTCGGGGTGGCCGACCGGGCCACGTTGTTAGCGACGGCGGCGCTGGCGCTCAGCCAAGTGAACCGGGTGATCGCCGCCGTGCGTGGACAGGAGGCGACCCCTGAGCCCCCGTCGGCGCTGAACACCACCTTGGAGTTCGATCTCAACGCTGGCTCTATCGTGGCGCGACAATGGACCAGGCATCCGCGGTGTTTTTGTTGACGTTACGTCTAACCCAGTCGTCCCTGCTCCGGCACGTTGGTCGAGATTGACGCATAGGCTCTGGCCAAGGTGTCGAGCACGTCCTCTGTCAGGGTGCGCTCGTTGCGGTGCTTGTCCAGCGTTTCGATGATCGCTCTGAACAGGGCGTCGGCAGCGTCGTGCTGCGTTGATCTTGCTGACATGGTTTCTTGCGGTCCACCCTCCTGCACATTTCACTGATGCGGCCAACACCACAACGCTTGTCGGCGCTTGTCGACGCTTGTCGACTCGGGGCAAGCTCAACCGTCCGCACCCAGGCAGTTGTTACCAGATCAACACCCCGACCGGATAACCGTCATGGATGATGGGAGTGTGTCAGATATCAAACGGGGCCGCGCCGCGCGCAATGCGAAGCTGGCCAGCATCCCGGTCGGCTTCGCCGGTCGGGCGGCGCTCGGGCTCGGCAAGCGACTGACCGGTAAGTCAAAAGACGAGGTTACCGCCGAGCTGATGGAGAAGGCCGCCAATCAGTTGTTTACCGTCCTCGGCGAACTCAAGGGTGGCGCGATGAAGGTCGGCCAGGCGCTGTCGGTGATGGAGGCCGCCATTCCCGACGAGTTCGGCGAACCCTACCGGGAAGCACTGACCAAGCTGCAGAAGGACGCCCCACCGCTGCCCGCCAGTAAGGTGCACCGGGTACTCGACGGACAGCTGGGCACCAAATGGCGGGAGCGGTTCAGCTCGTTCAACGACACCCCAGTGGCATCTGCCAGCATCGGCCAGGTGCACAAAGCAATCTGGTCGGACGGCCGAGAAGTGGCCGTCAAGATCCAGTATCCCGGCGCCGACGAGGCGCTGCGCGCGGACCTCAAGACCATGCAGCGCATGGTCGGCGTGCTCAAACAGCTCTCACCCGGCGCCGACGTCCAAGGGGTGGTCGACGAACTGGTTGAACGCACCGAAATGGAACTCGACTACCGGCTGGAGGCCGCCAACCAGCGCGCCTTCGCCAAGGCGTACCACGACCACCCGCGCTTCCAGGTGCCTCACGTCGTGGCAAGCGCACCGAAGGTGGTGATCCAGGAGTGGATCGAAGGTGTGCCGATGGCAGAGATCATCCGTCACGGGACCACCGAGCAGCGTGATCTGATCGGTACGCTGCTCGCCGAGCTCACCTTCGACGCACCACGGCGGCTGGGGTTGATGCACGGCGACGCCCACCCCGGTAATTTCATGCTGCTGCCCGACGGCCGGATGGGCATCATCGACTTCGGTGCCGTGGCACCGATGCCCGGCGGCTTCCCGATAGAGCTCGGGATGACGATTCGACTGGCCCGCGAGAAGAACTACGACCTCCTGTTGCCGACGATGGAGAAGGCCGGGTTGATCCAGCGAGGACGACAGGTGTCGGTTCGCGAGATCGACGAGATGCTGCGCCAATACGTCGAGCCCATCCAGGTCGAGGTCTTCCACTACACCCGCAAGTGGTTACAGAAAATGACCGTCAGTCAGATCGACCGCTCGGTTGCGCAGATCAGAACGGCGCGCCAGATGGACCTGCCGGCCAAGCTCGCGATTCCGATGCGGGTTATCGCATCGGTGGGCGCGATCCTATGCCAGCTGGACGCGCATGTGCCGATCAAGGCCCTGTCGGAGGAGCTGATCCCGGGTTTCGCCGAGCCCGACGCGATCGTCGTCTGAGCCGGCTCGCGCCGGCGGGCGCACCATCGCGGGCTATGCAACAGCATCCTTGCGCGGACGTCCGCGCGGACGCTTGTGACTCACGATCGAGCCTTGGTCGAATATCTCACCACCCCAAACGCCCCAGGGTTCAGCCCGCTGAAGCGCCGCGGCCAAGCACTGCCGCCTGATCGGGCAGCTCACACACAGTGTCTTGGCTACCTCGAGACCGGCCGGGGTATCGGCGAACCACAGATCGGGATCACCGACGTGGCACGGCAAAACCGGCAATCTTTGTCTGGGGGTCTGTCTGGGGACTGTCAGTACCGACACGTCCTGTTTCACCTGCTTCCTGGTCTGGTGGCGGTTCTTCGAAAGTGATCCGGACCAGGGATGCTGCGGTGGGCAGATGTCCCGAAAGTTTGGCCACGGATCCTGTG
Organism: Mycobacterium tuberculosis H37Rv; assembly: GCF_000195955.2. GTDB lineage: Bacteria > Actinomycetota > Actinomycetes > Mycobacteriales > Mycobacteriaceae > Mycobacterium > Mycobacterium tuberculosis. Next base: position 3,568,787 of record NC_000962.3, read on the forward strand.
ACTTCGGGTCCGTGGCCATCTGGCGAAACGGGGCTGATTACGTAGCGCTTACGTAGAGCCCCGCTCCACGGACTCGTCAGTCGCGGCGGCGACACGGTTCTTGCTATGGGGGGTTCCCGCGGTTGGCACCGCGGCAGCCGCGCCGACACCAAATGCGTTGTTGTCAATCACCGCGGCCGCCCTCCTCTCGTGTCGCGCGCGGTTGCCAGCCCCCCAATGCCATCTCCAGGCTGGCAGCAGAATGCGACCTGGAGGTTAACCGGTGGCAGCAGCTGACCACAACCGATTTTCTGACCTGCGCGTTTGCCGGTACAGGCCCGGTTCAGGTCCGACCGCGAACCAGCTGCAGCACGTCCGATCCGTATTGTTCCAGCTTGCGGGCACCGATGCCGGGGATCGCGATCAGCGCCGCGTCGTCGGTAGGTAGCAGCTCGGCGATCGCGATCAGGGTGTTGTCGGTGAAAACGACATAGGCGGGGACGTTCTGTTCCTTGGCGGTGCTCAGACGCCAGGACTTGAGCTGCAACAACAACTCCTCGTCGACGTCGGCTGCACACGTCTCACACCGCCGCAGCATGACGGCCGCCGAAGTGTTCAGCTCGTTGTTACAGATCCGGCAGCGCGCTGCGGCGCCCCGGTTGCGTCGGGATGTGCCCGGCACCGGATCGGCGCGCGTCTGCGGCGCAATGCCGTTGAGGAACCGCGAGGGCTTGCGGCTCTGGCGCCCGCCCGGGGACCGTGATAGCGCCCAGCTGAGCGCCAAATGGACTCGGGCCCGTGTGATTCCGACGTAGAGCAGCCGACGCTCTTCCTCTACGGGCTCGCTATTGGGGCCGTGTGCCAGCGCATGTGAGATGGGCAGCGTGCCGTCAGCCAATCCGACCAGGAACACCGCGTCCCATTCCAGTCCCTTGGCGGCGTGCAGTGAGGCCAGCGTGACGCCCTGCACCACCGGTGGGTGCCGCGCCTCCGCCCGCCGGCGTAGCTCGGCAAGCAGGCCTGGCAGCTGCAGTGCGGGACGCTGCGCCAGCTCGTCGTCGACCAGCTCGGCCAGCGCGGTGAGCGCTTCCCAGCGTTCCCTGGCGCGGGTGCCGACCGGCGGTTGTGCCGTCAGCCCCAGTGGTGCGAGCACCGCGCGAACCACGTCGGACAACGCGGCATCGGTATCACGTTCGGACACACGCTGTAAGGCAAGCAACGCCTGCTTGATTTCCTGACGGTTGAAAAACCCCTCGCCACCGCGAACCTGATAGGCGATACCCGCCTGGGTCAACGCCTCTTCATAAACCTCTGACTGCGCATTGACTCGGTAGAGAATGGCTACCTCGGATGGCGGAGTGCCCGATGCGATTAACCGGGCGATTGACGCCGCCACCGTGGCAGCCTCGGCGGGCTCGTCGGAATGCTCATGGAACGACGGGACCGGACCCGGCTCACGCTGGCCGGACAACCGTAGCTTGCTGCCGGCAACACGGCCCCGGGCGGCGGCGATCACCCGGTTAGCCAATGACACCACCTGCGGAGTTGACCGGTAATCACGCTCCAGCCGCACCACCGCGGCGTCCGGGAACCGCCGCGAGAAGTCGAGTAGGAAACGAGGCGAAGCCCCGGTAAACGAGTAGATGGTCTGGTTGGCGTCGCCGACGACGGTCAGGTCGTCCCGATCACCCAACCAGGCCGAGAGCACCCGCTGCTGCAGGGGGGTGACGTCCTGGTACTCGTCCACGACGAAACACCGGTACCGGTCCTGGAACTCCTCGGCCACCGCGGCGTCGTTTTCAATCGCGGCCGCGGTGTGCAGCAACAGGTCGTCGAAGTCAAGTAAGGTGACGCCGTCGCCGCGGGCCTTGAGCGCCTCGTATTCGGAGTAGACAGCCGCGATTTGCGCGGCGTCCAACGGGGGGTCTCGGCGTGCGGCCGCCACTGCGGTCACATACTCCTCGGGGCCGATCAGGGACGCCTTGGCCCACTCGATCTCGCCGGCCAGGTCACGCACATCATCGGTGCTGGCGTGCAGCCTGGTGCGGCTGGCGGCGCGGGCCACCACGGCGAACTTGCTGTCCAGCAGCTGCCAGCCGGTGTCAGCGATTACGCGCGACCAGAAGTACCGCAGCTGGCGATACGCGGCCGCGTGAAAGGTCAGCGCCTGCACAGCGCCGACGCCCGAACCGGTCCGTGCCGCGGCGTCGAGTGCGCGCAACCGGCTGCGCATTTCGCCCGCCGCGCGCTGGGTGAATGTCACAGCCAGCACCTGCCCGGCGGCGACGTGACCGCTCGCGACCAGCGAAGCGATCCGGTGAGTGATGGTGCGGGTCTTGCCGGTTCCGGCACCGGCCAGCACGCACACCGGTCCACGCGGAGCCAGTACGGCTTCGCGCTGCTGGTCGTCCAGCCCGGCAATCAATGGGTCGCTGGCTATCGACATGACGTCCATCTTGGCAGCGGTAGATGACAGACCGGGCGTGTCGCCACGCCGTGGGGCGTGCGACATGAACAACTGCCGAGCCGCCACACCGCCCGGGTCGTCGCCGCGCTAGGTTAGCGTGTCATGATCACCGCTGCGCTCACCATCTATACGACATCATGGTGTGGCTATTGCCTTCGACTCAAAACAGCGCTCACGGCCAACCGAATCGCTTACGACGAGGTCGACATCGAACACAACCGTGCGGCCGCGGAGTTCGTCGGCTCGGTCAATGGCGGCAACAGAACTGTTCCCACGGTGAAGTTCGCCGACGGGTCGACGCTGACTAACCCGAGCGCGGACGAGGTCAAAGCGAAGCTGGTAAAGATCGCGGGTTAACGACGTGGACTTTCATTCGCACGCTGCCCACGATTCGATGATCACGCGGGCGATCGAGATCGACCCGGGCAGTAGCAGTTTCGACTCCGACGCACTGGACCAATCGCCGGCGGCAAGCGCTGCGCGCACCTCATCGCGGGTGAACCACGCGGCTTCGGCGATTTCGCCGTCGCTGAACGAGAACTCCTCATCCGGGTCACCCAAGGCATGAAAGCCAACCATTAACGACCGCGGGAACGGCCACTGCTGGCTGCCCAGATAGCGCACATCGCGAACGGTCAGGCCGATTTCCTCGCGGATCTCCCGGGCGACGCAGACTTCGAACGACTCTCCGGCCTCGACAAAGCCAGCCAACAGCGAGAACATCCGTTCCGGCCACGCCGCCTGGCGAGCCAACACGGCACGATCAGCGCCGTCGTGAACCAGGCAGATCACCGCCGGGTCGATACGGGGGAACTCCTCATGACCGGTGATCGGGTTGACCCGTGACCAGCCGGCCCTGGCCGGTTTCGTCGGCGCGCCGTCTAGGGCGCTGAATCGTGCGTTGTCATGCCAGTTCAACAGCGCCGATGCCGACGACACCAGTTGGCTGCTGGTGTCGTCCATGATTCGGCCGAGCCCACGAAGGTCCACCGCCTCGGCTGGTATGTCGGGATCAGCGATCGGCTGCAGCGCTGCCCGCACCGCCCAGACGTGGCGGCCGCCCTCGACGCGACCCAGGAATACCGCCTCTGGCGGTGGCTTGTCGGCCAGCTCGATGGCCGCGCCAAGCAACACCCGGCCGTTGGCGACCAGCACGCGATTGCGGGAATCCACCCGCAGCAATGCCGCGCCTGGCCATCCCGCGGCGGCCGCCTCCATGTCGGTCCTCAGCCGGTCGGCCCGGTCGGCGCCGACGCGCGAAAGCAACGGAACGCTTCTCAGCTGAAAATCCACGCCGCTTACGTTCGTCACTGGCGCCCCACCTGGTGGCGACCCGCCGCGCCCGGCTCCGCCGCGCTTGCGATCGCCACTAGCGCCCCACCTGGCGAATATAGAGCAGCCGGTCGCTGGCCTCGATGGCGTCCACCTCGGGCGCCCCAATGCGCAGCAGCTGGCCGTCACGTACCACGCCGAGCACGATGTCGCGCAGGTGCCGCGGAGACCCGCCCACCTCGGCCTGCTCCACCTCACGTTCGGCAACGGCCAGGCCGGCTTCCGGGGTCAGCAGATCCTCGATCATCTCCACGACGCTGGGCGTCGTGGTAGCGATGCCGAGCAGCCGCCCGGCGGTCTCGGAGGAGACCACCACCGTGTCCGCACCCGACTGCCGCAACAAGTGCTGGTTTTCGGCCTCCCGGATGGACGCCACGATCTTGGCTTTGGGCGCAATCTCGCGCGCCGTCAACGTGACGAGCACAGCGGTGTCGTCGCGACTGGTGGCGACGATGATCGAAGACGCATGCTGAGTGCCGGCCAACCTCAGCACGTCGGACTTGGTGGCATCACCATGCACGGTGACCAGACCGGCTGCCGCGGCACGTTCGAGGACACCCGAATCGGTGTCGACGACCACAATTTCACCCGGAACTAACTCGTCACTGACCATCGCGGCCACCGCCGTTTTGCCCTTGGTGCCGTAGCCGATGACGACGGTATGGTTGCGCACTCTGCTCCTCCAACGCTGGATCTTGTACGCCTGACGGGATGTTTCCGTGAGGACTTCGAGAGTCGTGCCGACCAACAAGATCAAGAACGCAATCCGCAGCGGTGTGATGACGAAGATGTTGATCGCTCGCGCGAATTCGGAAATGGGCGTGATGTCGCCGTAGCCGGTCGTCGACAGCGTCACCGCAGCGTAGTAGAGGCAATCCAGAAACGTCAGCCGATCGCCCTGGGCGTCGAGGTAGCCGTCGCGGTCGACGTAGACGATCCCGGCGGTGAGCAGCAACGCCACCACAGCGACGACCACCCGGCGTGAAATAACGCGAGCTGGACTGGCCCGCCTTTGGGGAATGCGCAGCACGCCGACAAGCGCGTAACCAGGCTGCGCGGTCAGCTTCTCGTTGAGCCCCCGCAACCGCCGCCAGCTACCGGCCACCGAAATCCGTCACCGGTTAGCCCCAATGCACGCCAAACGCACGACACAAATGGTAACCACGTCAGGTGTCCGACCGCCGACCGGCGCAGTCGGTCAGTAGCATGGCCAACTCGCCGGGAGCGGGTAACTCGTCGGGGACGACCGTGATGCCGCTGCGCACGTAATAGAAGGCGGTACGCACCGAGGATGTCGGACATCCCCGCAATGCGGCCCAGGCCAGTCGATAGACAGCGAGCTGGACAGCGGCCTGCCGCATGGCTGCCGGCCCGTGCGGCGGCTTGCCGGTCTTCCAGTCCACCACGGTGGCACCGCCGTCGGGGTCGACGAACACCGCGTCGATGCGGCCGCGCACCACGGTATCGCCGATCGGCATTTCGAACGGCACTTCGACCGCCGCCGGGGTGCGAGCCGCCCACGATGATGCGGTGAACGCCCTCTGCAACGCGGCCAACTCCTCAGGATCGCCCACCTCGCGGTCCGCTGCACCTGGCAGGTCACCCAGGTCAAACAGCAGTTCAGCACCGTAAAATTGCTGAACCCAGGCGTGAAATGCATCGCCCAACCACGCGTGCGGGTCCGGGCGTTTTGGCAGCCGACACATCAGCCGCTGCCGCGCACCGACCGGGTCGCCGACCAGCTCCACCAAACTGCTGACCGACAAATGGTTCGGCAGACCACGGGCAGGTGCTCCCCGCGCCGCGTGCGCACGTTCAGCCAACAGTGCATCGACGTCAGTGGACCAGGGGGCATCGCCCGGGCGCGGGGGATGATCGATGTCGGTGGTGCTTCCGGGCAAGTCGGCCGACATGGCCGCCGCCACCAGCGCCGCGCCCCGCTCCACATCGCCGCGACGTGCGGCCAACGGATCAGCGGGCCAAACCGCCTCGATAGCGTTGTCACACAATGGGTTTCGCTCATCGCCGGCGGGCGCCGACGCCCACTGCTCGACGACTCCGCAAGGATCACCGGCAGCGGCCGAACGGTCAATGATGTCCTTGAGTTCGCACAGGAATTCCGATGGCCCGCGCGGCTTTGTCCCGGTGGGCCCCCAATGGTGGCCGGACACCAGCAGAGTGTCCTCAGCCCGGGTAACGGCCACGTACAACAGTCGACGCTCCTCGTCAACGCGCCGCCGATCGAGCAGGCGACGATGTTCGGAGATCTTGTCCGACAACTGTTTTCGGTCAGCGACAGCTGACGTGTCCAGTACGGGGATGCCGTGCGCGCCGGCCGAGGCGCGATCCCCACGCAGCAGCGGCGGTAGTTCGGCGGGGTCGGTAAGCCAGCTGCTGCGCGACACCGTCGACGGAAACACTCCGCGCGACAGGTGTGCCACCGCCACCACCTGCCATTCCAAGCCCTTGGCGGCGTGCACGGTCAGCACCTGGACCCGGTCGCAGGCGACGGTCAACTCGGCAGGCGGCAAACCGTTCTCGACCACCTCGGCGACGTCCAAATAAGCCAGCAGGCCCGCAACCGACGCCTCGCTGGACCTAGCGCTGGCCCGTTCGGCGTACCCCGCGACCACGTCGGCGAACGCATCAAGGTGCTCGGGTCCGGCCCAGCCACCTGAGACCGGGGCCGAGGCCCGCACCTCGCAATCGACGCCAAGCACGCGGCGCACCTCGGCTACTAGGTCGGGCAGGGAATGACCGAGGCGACCGCGCAGCGCGCTCAGTTCACCGGCCAAGGCGCCGATGCGCCCATATCCCGCCACCGAATACCCCTCGGCGGAACCTGGATCGCTGATGGCGTCGGCCAGACACGGATTGTCGGCGTCCGCGCTGGCCGCCATCGCGATCGATTCGGGCGACGCCGTTGACGGTGATTCGCCACTCAGCGTCAGCGCACGCCGCCACAGCGCGGCGAGGTCCCGGGCGCCGAGCCGCCACCGTGGGCCAGTCAGCACCCGCATCGCGGCCGCCCCGGCCGTTGGGTCGGCAACCAGGCGCAGCATGGCCACCACCTCGGCGACCTCGGGGATGGACAGTAGGCCGGCCAGCCCGACAACTTCAGCCGGGATTCCGCGGGCCCGCAGGGTATCAGCGATAGCGGCGGCGTCGGCGTTGCGGCGTACCAGCACCGCCGCGGTGGGCGGCTTGACACCGTCCGCTTCTGCCCGCTGGTAACGCATCCGCAAGTGGTCGGCGATCCATTCGCGTTCGGCCTGCACGTCGGGAAGCAACGCGCAGCGGACGGCTCCAGGCGGGGCATCCGGACGCGGCCGCAACGCGCGCACCGCAACCGAGCGCCGCCGCGCCTCCGCCGATATGCCATTGGCCACGCGCAGCGCTTGCGGCGGGTTGCGCCAGCTGGTCAGCAGCTCCAGCACCGGCGCGGGGGTGCCGTCCGATAAGGGGAAGTCGGTGGTGAACCGGGGCAGGTTCGTCGCCGAAGCGCCGCGCCACCCGTAGATCGACTGAATCGGGTCACCGACAGCCGTCAGCGCCAACCCGTCATCAACGCCGCCGCCAAACAGCGACGACAACACAACGCGCTGCGCGTGCCCCGTGTCCTGGTATTCGTCCAGTAACACCACCCGGTAGCGCCTCCGCAGATCCTGGCCAACTTGGGGAGAGGTCGCCGCCAACCGTGCGGCCGAGGCCATCTGCATGGCGAAATCCATCACTTTGCCGGCGTGCATCCGCTCACCCAACGCGTCAAGCAACGGCACCAACTCCGCGCGCTGGGTCTGGGTGGCCAGCATCCGCAGCAGCCACTGGCTGGGGCCGCGGTCACGCTGATAGCGGCCCGCCGGCAGAGCGTGGACCAGCCGTTCCAGCTCGACGTGGGTGTCGCGAAGCGCGCGGGTGTCGACCAGATGCTCGCCAAGCTGGCCCCATAACCGCACCACGATCGAGGTGACCGCCGCCGGGCTCTTGTCGGTGCACAGCACGCCGTCGTACCCGCTGACCACATCGAATGCCAGCTGCCACAGCTCGGTCTCGCTCAGCAACCTGGTATCGGGTTCCAGCGGTAGCAGCAGGCCGTAGTCGCGTAGTAGCGAGCCGGCAAAGGCGTGGTAGGTGCTGACTACCGGAGCGCAGGCCGCCGGGTCGCCGCAGCCGAGGCCGATACCGGCCAACCTGGCCAGACGGGACCGAACGCGGCGCAACAGCTGGCCCGCGGCCTTGCGGGTGAACGTCAATCCCAGCACCTGGCCGGGTTCCGCGTAGCCGTTGGCAACCAGCCACACCACCCGGGCAGCCATCGTTTCGGTTTTTCCGGCGCCGGCTCCCGCGATGACGACCAGCGGGCCGGGAGGTGCGGCGATTACCGCGGCCTGCTCAGCGGTGGGCGGGAAAAGTCCTAGCGCGCAGGCTAGTTCAGCTGGACTGTAGCGTGCCGGTGCCGCGGTTTGGGTCATGGCGCCGACCCTCGGACGTGGGCCGGACAGCCCGGCCGCAGCGGGCAGTGGGTGCACCCGTCGTTGCGCCGAGCGATGAACTGGGGACCGGCTGTCGCCGCGGCCAGCTGCCGGACGAGGTTGCGCCATTCGTCGCGCGCGGCCGGTGTGAGTGGATCCTGTTTGCGTTCGGCGACGCCAGCGGCCCCGCTTTTGCCGACATAGACCAGCCGGGCACCGCCGGGCTCGTCCCCGGCGCGCACCAAGCCTTCGGCCACCGCCAGCTGATACATCGCCAGCTGGGCGTGCTGCTGGGCATCGTCCTTGCTGACCGGTGTCTTGCCGGTTTTGATGTCGACGATCACCAGGCGGCCGGCCGGGTCGCGTTCCAGCCGATCCGCCCGGCCACGCAACCGAATTTTTCTGGCTTGACCGCTACCGTCCTCGAGGGCCCCATCGATGTCGACCTCCACGCCAACTTCGGTCAGCTCGGATCGACTCTGAGCTCGCCACTGTACGAACGCCTGGATCATCGCGCGGTGCCGGGCAAGCTCGTTGGCCGAATACCACTGAGCGCCGAACGGCAGATGGCCCCACACCCGGTCCAGTTCAGCCAGCAGTTGGGATTCGCTCCTGCCCGGCTCGGCAAACAGTGCGTGCAACACCGATCCGACGGCAGACGGCAGCTCGCGGGTGTTTGTTCCGCCGTGCCGCTCGGCCAGCCAGCGCAGTGGGCAGTCGTTGAGTGCCTGCAAAGTCGACGGCGTCAACGTGACGAGATCGTCGCTATCGCACAACGGATCACTCGTGCTGACCGGGGCCAGGCCATGCCACTCGGACGGGTCGGCACCTGGCACACCGGCTTTGGCCAACCGGGCCAATTGCGTTGCCGCACAATCGCGATCGGCGTCATCTACCGCGCAGGCAGGCGCGCACACCACAACGCGTAACCGGCCTACCACCGCCGCAGCCGACAACACGCGCGGCGCCGAGACCGGCTGCATCGCGACGGGTTCGCCATCGCCGTCGGCCCACTGGGCAATCTCGAAAAAGAACGCCGATGGCAGCACCGCCTCGTGCCCGCCCCCGCCCGCGTCGCTATCTACGGCGGTCACCAGCAACCGCCGCCGGGCCCGCCCCATCGCGGTCACCAGCAGCCGGCGCTCCTCGGCCAGCAACGGCGCGCGCATCGAGGCATCCTTCGTGACACCGTCGAGTTCGTCCAGCAGCCGCTGGGTGCCAAGCACACCGCCACGTGGAACCGTGTTGGGCCACAAGCCGTCCTGTAGGCCGGCGATAACTACCAGATCCCATTCGTGTCCCAGCGCGGCATGTGCGCTAAGGACCATGACCTGCTCTGTCGGGGCTGCCGGTTCGGGTCGCACAACCGGCAGCTGCAGCGCGGTGACGTGCTCGACGAGTCCGCGCAGGGACGCACCCGAGGTGCGGGACACGTAATGGTCGGTGATGTCGAACAAGGCGGTCACCGTTTCCAGGTCCCGGGTGGCCTGGACAGCCGCCGCACCACCATGCTCGCTGGCCGCCAGCCAGCGGCGTTGCAGACCCGACCGTTGCCAGGCAGCCCATAGCGTGTGGCGCGGATCCTGGCCACCCAGACTTCCTGAGCGGTGGCAGCGCGCGGCCGCGGTCAGCACGGCACGCACGCGCCGCAGTGCCCGCGACCCTGGCCCCGATGGCGGCGCGTCGCCGCCGAGCACTTCCACCAGCAGGTCGCCGAACTTCCTCGAAGTCTGGCCGGGACGTGCGCGTTGCAGAGTCCGGCGCAGCTGGCGAAGTGATACCGGGTCCACACCACCAATCGGCCCGGTGAGCAGGAGCAGCGCCTGGTCGCCGTCGAGCCCGTCAGCCGTCGCCTCGAGCACCGTGAGCAGCGCCCGTACCGCCGGCTCCGCGGACAACGGCCCGCCAACTGCAGGTGGGGCCACCGGCACCCCGGCGGCGGCCAGAGCGCGCGGCAACCGCACAGCGCGCGGCACCGACCTGACGATCACCGCCATCTGCGACCAAGGCACCCCATCGATCAGGTGCGCGCGTCGCAGCGCGTCGGCAATCATCGCTGCCTCAGCGTGCGCCGAACCGGCCAGGCGCACCGTCACCGATCCGACCTCGGTCCCGGTGCCCTCGATTCGCCGACCGACGCTTCGACCCGGTAGCCGTCGTGCGATGCCGGTGACGGCCCGCGCCACGGCGGGTGCACACCGATGAGAGACCGTCAACGTCACCGACGGAATGGGGGCACCACCTGCTGGCGGCGGATCGTCGGCCAGCAGGCCGGTGGGCTCGCCGCCGCGGAACCCGAACACCGCTTGGTTCGGATCACCGGCGATCAGGGCCAGCTCGGTGCCCGCCGCCAGCATCCGGACCAGGCGTGCCGCCTGCGGATCAAGTTGTTGGGCGTCGTCGACCAAAAGGGTCCGGACCCGGGCGCGTTCGGCGGCCAGTAACTCAGGATCGACCGCGAAGGCCTCCAAAGCTGCCCCCACCAGTTCGGCGGCACTCAGCGCCGGCGCCGTGGCCTGCGGCGCCGCCAGCCCCACCGCACCCCGCAACAACATCACCTGCTCGTACCGCTGGGCGAATTGACCGGCGGCGATCCATTCCGGACGGCCGCGGCGACGGCCCAGTTGCTGCAACTCCAGCGGGTCCAGGCCGCGTTCGGCGCAACGTGCCAACAGGTTTCGCAGCTCGGTGGCGAAGCCGGCGGTAGTCAGCGCGGGCCGCAGATGCGCAGGCCAGGTGGTGGTGGCGGCCGGTCCGTCTTCGGCGTCCCCGGCCAGCAGTTCCCGAATGATGGCGTCCTGCTCGGCGCTGGTAAGCAGCCGCGGCAAGGCGTCACCGGCGCGCTGTGCGGCCTTGCGCAAGACCGCATAGGCGTAGCTGTGCACGGTGCGTACCACCGGTTCGCGGATCGCCGCCCGGCAAGGGCCGTTGGTGCGCGACCGCAGCAGCGCCGTCGTCAGCGCACTGCGGGCCCGCATGCCCATTCGGCCGGAACCGGTCAGCAGCAGAACCGACTCCGGGTCGGTGCCGGCGCCGATGTGAGCGACCGCGGCCTCAACCAACAGTGTGCTCTTACCGGTGCCCGGGCCGCCCAGCACAAGCACCGGACCGCGCAAACCCGGCGCGAGGGCCGCACCCGCCTCGACACCCCAGATATGTGACATAGCCGCATGACATCACGAGGGTCTGACAAGCTCGGATACTGGAGCTGGCAAGAAAACCGAAAACGCGATGTGAGGGGTGGCTACCATGGCGGCGGTCGTAGGCGGCGGTCCACAGGACGAAATACCCGAAGCCGATGCGGTGGAGCAAGGGCGTGCTGTCGATTTCGACGACGAAGCCGGGTTGGACACCGCCTACCTCAGCGGCGGCGCCGGCGACCGAGACGCCAGCGAAGCCGACGTCGTCGACCAAGCCTTCGTCGTTCCGGTCGCCGACGACGAAGAAATCGACCGGTAGCAGGCGTCGCCGGGCTGGCATCATCGACGCGTGATCATCGACCTTCACGTACAGCGCTACGGCCCGTCAGGGCCCGCGCGGGTGCTGACCATCCACGGAGTGACCGAGCACGGGCGCATCTGGCACCGGTTAGCCCATCACTTTGCCCGAAATCCCCATCGCCGCACCCGATCTGCTGGGCCACGGTAGGTCACCATGGGCCGCGCCGTGGACCATCGACGCCAACGTGTCCGCCCTGGCAGCACTCCTCGACAATCAGGGCGACGGTCCGGTAGTGGTGGTCGGACACTCCTTCGGCGGCGCTGTCGCTATGCACCTGGCCGCGGCCCGCCCAGACCAGGTCGCGGCGCTGGTGTTGCTCGACCCGGCGGTCGCTCTGGACGGGTCCCGGGTACGCGAGGTGGTCGACGCCATGCTGGCCTCTCCCGACTACCTGGACCCCGCCGAGGCCCGGGCCGAGAAGGCGACCGGTGCCTGGGCGGACGTGGACCCCCCAGTGCTCGACGCCGAACTCGACGAGCACCTCGTCGCATTGCCCAACGGTCGGTACGGTTGGCGTATCAGCCTGCCGGCGATGGTGTGCTACTGGAGCGAACTGGCCCGCGACATCGTGCTGCCGCCGGTGGGAACGGCAACCACGCTGGTTCGGGCGGTCCGTGCGTCACCGGCGTACGTCAGCGACCAGCTGCTCGCGGCCCTGGACAAACGGCTAGGAGCCGATTTTGAGCTACTAGACTTCGACTGCGGGCACATGGTGCCCCAAGCCAAGCCCACTGAGGTCGCGGCGGTGATCCGCAGTCGACTGGGACCGCGCTAGCCATGGCGCCGGTGACCGACGAACAGGTGGAGCTGGTGCGCTCACTGGTCGCGGCCATCCCACTCGGCCGGGTGTCCACCTACGGCGACATCGCAGCTCTCACAGGGCTTTCCAGTCCGCGTATTGTCGGCTGGATTATGCGGACCGATTCCTCGGATCTGCCCTGGCACCGGGTGATCAGAGCCTCCGGGCGCCCAGCACAGCACCTGGCCACCCGGCAGTTGGAGTTGTTGCGCGCAGAGGGCGTTCTCAGTGTTGACGGCCGGGTGGCGCTGAGCGAGATCCGCTATGAGTTTCCGCCGGGCTGAGTAGGTTTAGAGCACTAGCCGCACTAGGGCCGCGGTGTGGGCCAGGCCGGGAAACGCTTCGGCGGTGGATCGTGGGTGCAGCGCGTACACTGCTAGGCGGAACATCAACGCGCGCAACAACATCTGGGGCCACTCCGGCAGCGCGTTCCACCGCTCGATGAGCCCGTCGTCGGCCGCACCCCAGGACAGCGCGTCGACGACGGCCACCCCGGCCGCCCAGGATGCGGGCCGCCAGTAGGGCGTGATGTCGGTGATCCCTGGAGGGGCGGTGCCCGCGAAAAGCACTGTACCGTAAAGATCTCCGTGCACCAGCTGGTTCGGGCTCTTGGTCGGCTTACGCAACCCGGCAAGCTGATTGATCAGATCGATCGATCGCTGGGGGTCCGCTGCCGGGGGGGCGGTCGGCACGCCCGGTGGGACCGACTGTAATGGCCGCTCCTCCCACCCAGCTCGGTCTGCGGCGACGAACACATCGATCTCGGCCCAGGGCGCCGCGGGTCCCTGGGTCAAGAATCGGGGGCGTTCCAGTTTTCCGGTGGCCTCATGCAGCCGCACCGCCGCCGAGACGACCTCATCATGCCTAGGCTCCGGCGCGCCGGCGACGAACGTGTCTGCCCGCCAACCAGACACCACGTACCGGCCGTCGGTCGATCGGACGGGCCGAGCCAGGCGTACGCCGTCGACGAACAACGTCTCGCGCACCCGGGCCGACCAGGCCGCGCGGGCGTTGTCGGCCACCATCGACAACACCACCTCGCCGCATCGCCAGCCACCTTCCCAACCGGCACCCAACAGGATGGGTTGCGCACCTGCCAAACCGAACGCCACCAACACGTGCTCGGGCGGCGGCTCGACATTCACACCGGTCAGCCTAGTAGAGCCCATCGGGGTGTATTGGGCCTGTATCGGTCCTAGTACATCACCATGTCGGGCTGCATCTGCTTGGCCCACGCGACGATCCCACCCTGCAGGTGTACCGCGTCGGAGAAACCGGCTTTCTTGACCGCAGCCAATGCCTCGGCCGAGCGCACGCCCGTCTTGCAGTACAGCACGGCGGTGCGGTCCTGGGGGAGCTTGGCCAGACCCTCACCCGAGTTGATCAACGATTTCGGAATCAGTTGGGCTCCGTCGATATGCACGATGTCCCACTCCACGGGATCGCGAACGTCGATCAGTGCCAGCTTACGGCCGGAGTCCAGCCAGTCGCGCAGCTCGCGCGGCGTGATGGTGGAACCTTTGGCCGCCTGGGCGGCATCGTCAGCAACCACGCCGCAGAACTGTTCGTAGTCGACCAGCTCGGTGATCTTCGGTGTCGATGGGTCCTTGCGGATGGTGATCGTGCGATAGCTCATCTCCAGCGCGTCGTACACCAGCAACCGGCCAAGCAGTGTTTCACCTATCCCGGTGATCAGCTTGATCGCCTCAGTGCCCATCACCGATGCGACCGAGGCACAGATAATGCCCAGCACCCCGCCTTCAGCACAGGACGGCACCATGCCCGGCGGCGGCGGCTCGGGATACAGGTCGCGGTAGTTGACACCCAACCCGTCGGGGGCGTCCTCCCAAAACACCGATGCCTGGCCCTCGAAGCGGTAAATCGACCCCCACACGTACGGCTTGCCAGCCAGCACCGCGGCGTCGTTGACCAGATACCGGGTGGCGAAGTTGTCGGTGCCATCCAAGATCAGGTCGTACTGCTTGAACAGGTCGACGGCGTTGCTCGGCGCAAGCCGCAGCTCGTGTAGTCGCACCCGGATCAGCGGGTTGATCGCGACAATCGAATCGCGCGCCGACTGAGCCTTGGAGCGCCCGACGTCAGCTACCCCATGGATGACCTGGCGCTGCAGGTTCGACTCGTCAACCACATCGAAGTCGACGATGCCGATGGTGCCGACGCCGGCGGCGGCCAGATACAATAACGTGGGCGCTCCGAGCCCGCCGGCGCCGATCACCAGTACTCGCGCGTTCTTGAGCCTCTTCTGCCCGTCAACACCCAGGTCAGGAATGATGAGATGGCGGCTGTAGCGAGCTACCTCTTCACGGCTGAGCGCGGATGCTGGCTCAACTAGTGGCGGCAAGGATGTCGACACCGAATATCTCCTCGGTTATATCCGAAACGTCTGCTGCGCGTCGTCCTGCAAATACCTCAACGCCCAGCTTGCCACCTTTGCTTCCCCGGGTTAGGGAATCGGGTAGGGCCAGGGATTGAATCGGCAGGTCTTTCCATCCGCCTTAACGAAGTCGGGGTCAAACTTGGCCGCGTCGTCATTGGAGGTGGAAAACGTCTGCTGCATCATTACCGGAGCCAGACCGCCTTGTTGGTCGCACGGCTCGTGGCGCAGGTAACCGATGGCATGACCGACCTCGTGGTTGATCACATATTGCCGATAGGAACCTACGTCACCTTCGAATGGAACGGCTCCGCGTACCCAGCGCGCCTCGTTGATGAACACCCGCGATTGGCGATCCATGCCGCCGAACGACGGGTTGTAGCAGGACGTCTCGAGCCGGAATTCGTAGCCACACCCCCCGCGCACTGTCGTCGGCGACACCAGCGAAATCCGGAAGTCGGGTTTTCCGCTGTCGATCCGCACGAACGCGAATTGCGGATTGTGGGTCCAGCCCTTGGGATTGGTCAACGTCTGGTCGACCATCTGGGCGAATGCGTTGTCACCGCCGTACATTGTGGGATCAAGACCGTTCTCGATCTCGACGGTATACCTGAACACTTTGACGGTGCCTTGACCGACCTGGGGAGTAGTGCCCGGAACGACACGCCAGGTCTTGTCACCAGCCTCGGTGAACGGGCCGCCATCCGGCAGCGTCCCGGCCGGCAGATTGGCATCGAACACTGCAAGACCGCGAGGCGGTGCGTCGAGGATCGCGGTCCCCACCACACCAATGGCCGGCGAGTCCCGGACGGTCTGGGCCGCCGCGGGCCTTGGCGTGCTCGTCCCGGTCACCGTCTGGTACACCACCACCGTGGTCAGCACCATCAGAACCGGCAGGGCGTAGGCGCGCCAGCCGTACGTGGACACGAACCGCCCCAACCAGGTTTGTTTGCGCCATTGACGCTTCCGGTCGCGGCGGGCCCGGACCCGTCTGTCAGTCGCGGCGAGCGGGTCGCGCAGGGCCCGCAGCGGCTCACGCCACTCGTCACGCAGCACGGGTACTCGACTCGTGCTTCCGGCGGGCCACGGAGACGTCATTTCCTCAGGATGACACAGCTGGCCCGGGTCGCGACCCTGGCGCGCCCGAATGCAACACCCAACAAACTATCCCGCCGCTACCGATGCCGCAGGTAGTAATGTCATTCCGACAGACGCGCGGCGGTGGGGGTTGGCACAGTGGCCCTCGAATTAGTGTGATCAGATTGAGGACTGATGAGCGATCTCGCCAAGACAGCGCAGCGACGTGCCCTCAGATCGTCCGGCAGCGCTCGGCCAGACGAAGACGTTCCGGCCCCGAACCGGCGCGGCAACCGACTGCCTCGCGACGAGCGCCGCGGCCAATTGCTTGTCGTTGCCAGTGACGTCTTCGTCGATCGGGGTTACCACGCGGCCGGTATGGACGAGATCGCGGATCGGGCGGGAGTCAGTAAACCCGTTCTGTATCAACATTTTTCGAGCAAGTTAGAACTTTACCTGGCTGTGCTTCATCGGCACGTGGAAAACCTGGTGTCCGGCGTGCATCAGGCGCTGAGCACGACTACCGACAACCGGCAGCGGTTGCACGTGGCCGTCCAGGCGTTCTTCGACTTCATCGAGCACGACAGCCAGGGTTACCGGCTGATCTTCGAGAACGACTTCGTCACCGAGCCCGAGGTCGCCGCACAGGTGCGGGTGGCCACCGAATCGTGCATCGACGCAGTGTTCGCGCTGATCAGCGCCGATTCCGGACTGGACCCGCACCGCGCCCGGATGATCGCGGTGGGCTTGGTCGGAATGAGCGTCGACTGCGCCAGATACTGGCTGGACGCCGACAAGCCGATTTCCAAGTCCGACGCCGTCGAGGGCACCGTGCAGTTCGCCTGGGGCGGGTTGTCCCACGTCCCGCTTACCCGCTCGTAGCAACCTTTCCGGCGGACCCAGCTGCGGCGTCCACCCCGACGCCGAAGCCCACCCGGCGGGCGTCTGCGACACCGATCTCGACATAGGCGATCCTGGCGGTGTGAATTAGGAAGCGACGGCCCCGCTCGTCGGTCAGGGTCAGCAAACCAGAGTCGTCGCGCAGCGCGTTGCTGACGAGTTCTTCTACCTCACTGGGCGTCTGCGCACTGGAGAACACCAGCTCGCGCGGACTGTCCGTGATACCGATCTTGACCTCCACGGTGGCCCCTTCCATTGGCATTCCGTCACAGGCGTGTCACCAGCAGGCTAGTAGACGCCCCTGGCCCCCATAACGGTTAGGTCTAGGCCAGCCCGACACGCCGCCAGACACCCCATCCGCCGGCAGGGGCTCGATAACATCAGCACCATCGGTAACACAGTTAACGACCTCTACGAGTGCGTTCGGAACGTCCGGGAAGTCCAGGACTACCCGGACGACGAGAGCTCGAGCGGCTTCGGGGCTGGCCGGACCTGTTCGGAAGGCGAGTTTGCCTGGGCGGCTGACCGCCGATGGCGCCCGGTAGCTGCGATCCTCGGCAGTGTGGTGGCGCTTGGCGCGGTCGCGACCGCAGTCATTATCAACAGCGGAGATAGCACGTCGACCAAGGCCATTGTCGGGGCACCAGCCCCGCGCACGGTGATATCCACCTCGCCACGACCAACGGCCCCGACCAGCACGTCACCCCACCCTTCGCCCAGCACCTTGCGGCCGCAGCTCCCGCCGGAGACGGTCACCACGGTGGCACCGCCGGGCACCGGGCCTACTACCGTGCCGACGCGAACCCCCACCGCCGCGCCACCTCAGACTGCTGTGCCACCGCCGGCGCCGCTGAATCCGCGCACCGTCGTCTACCGCGTGACCGGCACCAAGCAGCTGTTCGACCTGGTGAACGTCGTCTACACCGATGCGCGGGGCTTCCCGGTGACCGACTTCAACGTGTCGCTGCCGTGGACGAAGATGGTCGTTCTGAACCCCGGCGTGCAAACCGAATCGGTCGTCGCGACCAGCCTTTACAGTCGTCTCAACTGCTCGATCGTCAATACCGGCGCTCAGACGGTGGTGGCGTCAACCAACAATGCGATCATCGCGACATGCACTCGCTAGATCTGGGATCTAGCTGAGACCCAGTTCCCGCATGCGTTGGTCGTGGGTCTGCTGCAACCGGTCGAAGAAGGCACCAAGCTGGCTCAGTCCACCACTACCGGACACCACCAGGTCGACCAGCTCGTCGTGGTCGGCCAACACCAGCTGGGCCTGCGTTATCGCCTCGCCGAGCAGACGACGCGACCACAGCGCCAGTCGGCTGCGCTGTTTGCCGCTGGCCGTCACCGCTGCGCGCACTTCGGCGACGACGAACTGAGAGTGCCCGGTCTCCGACAACGCCGCCCGCACCACGTCAGCAACCTCGTCAGGCAGCCCGTCGGCGATCTCCAGATACAAATCGGCGGCCAACGCATCGGCAACATAGGTCTTCACCAGGGCTTCCAGCCATGTGCTCGGCGTCGTCAGCCGGTGGTAGTTTTCTAACGCTGAGGTGTACTTCGACATCGCCGACACCACGTCGACGCCGCGACGTTCCAACGCATTGCGCAGCAGCTCGTAGTGCCCCATCTCGGCGGCGGCCATGGATGCCATCGAGATCCTTCCCCGCAGATCCGGGGCCATGCGCGCCTCATCGGTCAATCGGTAGAAGGCGGCAACTTCGCCGTAGGCCAGCAACGCGAACAATTCGTTGACGCCGGGATGATCCGCCGGCAGCCGTGGCCTGGGTGAATCGGCCACCTGATCGGCGGATGAGGGCGATGGCATGGCAACACTCTAGTAGGCAGGCTCAGCGGCAAATGGGAACCTGCTGGCCGACCAGCTATCATGCTCGTTAGGTGGCGGCATTGGTTCGACTGCCGCTACCGGCGAAATGTGCGTGCATGGAGTCTGCCCCGCCTGGACTGTGCTAGGGGCCGGCGACTCGGCGACGTAATCGGAGTCGGAACTCATGCGCGCGTGAACCGCGACAGAGAAACACCGACACACGACCGACACCGTCACCGAAAGGCCGCTTACCCTCGTATGACCGCAGTGAAACACACAACTGAATCAACATTTGCCAAACTTGGAGTCCGCGACGAAATAGTCCGCGCATTAGGGGAAGAGGGCATCAAACGGCCCTTTGCTATCCAGGAACTCACCCTGCCACTCGCGCTCGACGGCGAGGACGTGATCGGCCAGGCCCGCACCGGCATGGGCAAAACGTTCGCTTTTGGCGTGCCGCTGCTGCAGCGCATCACCTCCGGCGACGGCACGAGACCGCTCACTGGCGCTCCGCGGGCCCTGGTCGTAGTCCCCACCCGCGAGCTGTGTCTACAGGTCACCGATGACCTGGCCACGGCGGGCAAGTACCTGACCGCCGGCCCCGACACAGACGACGCTGCCGCGGTACGGCGCCGGCTGTCGGTGGTGTCCATCTACGGGGGACGGCCCTACGAGCCGCAGATCGAGGCGCTACGCGCCGGCGCCGACGTCGTGGTCGGCACCCCGGGTCGGCTGCTCGACCTGTGCCAGCAGGGCCACCTGCAGCTGGGCGGGCTATCCGTGTTGGTGCTCGACGAGGCCGACGAGATGCTCGACCTGGGCTTCCTGCCCGATATCGAGCGAATCCTGCGGCAAATTCCCGCCGACCGACAGTCGATGTTGTTTTCGGCGACCATGCCGGACCCGATCATCACGCTGGCCCGAACGTTCATGGTCCGGCCCACGCATATCCGGGCTGAGGCACCACATTCCTCAGCGGTTCACGACGCGACCGAGCAGTTCGTCTACCGCGCCCATGCGTTGGACAAAGTGGAGTTAGTCAGCCGGGTGCTGCAGGCTCGTGACCGCGGCGCGACGATGATCTTCACCCGCACCAAGCGGACCGCCCAGAAGGTCGCCGACGAGTTGACCGAGCGCGGTTTCGCAGTCGGCGCCGTGCACGGTGATCTCGGACAGCTGGCACGCGAGAAGGCGCTCAAGGCGTTTCGCACTGGCGGCATCGACGTATTGGTGGCCACCGACGTGGCCGCCCGCGGCATCGACATCGACGACGTTACCCACGTGATCAACTATCAGTGCCCCGAAGACGAGAAGATGTACGTCCACCGCATCGGTCGCACCGGCCGTGCCGGCCGAACCGGGGTCGCGGTCACCCTGGTGGACTGGGACGAGCTGCCCCGTTGGAGCATGATCGACCAAGCACTGGGCCTGGGCTCCCCCGATCCGGCCGAGACATACTCCAACTCGCCGCATCTGTATGCCGAGCTGGCCATCCCGGCCACGGCCGGCGGTACCGTCGGCCCGGCGCGCAAATCGCAGGGCAGGCGACGTGACACCGACTGCGACGGCCAGAAAACGGCACAGCACGCCCGCAATACCCCCAGGCGTCGGCGCACCCGCGGCGGCAAACCCGTCACCGGACACCCCGGCACCAACCCAATCAGCAGCCCAATCGTGGGCGGCGACGCCACCTCGGAGCCGGGCTCCGGCACCGCATCAGATTCCGGGTCCGATGTTGTGTCCGGCTCCCGGTCCGGCAACGGCGAAGCTGCGCGACGCCGTCGTCGCCGCCGCCGACGCCCGACGCACGCCCAGGACGGCTTCGCCGCGCGGGCTAACTGACCCGCCCACCGCATGGTTAAACCGGAGCGCCGCACCAAGACCGATATCGCGGCCGCCGCGACGATCGCGGTCGTGGTGGCCGTGGCCGCGTCGTTGATCTGGTGGACCAGCGACGCCCGCGCCACCATCAGCCGGCCGGCGGCGGTTGCGGTGCCCACCCCGGCCCCGGCTCGCGAGGTCCCGACCTCGCTGAAGCAGCTGTGGACCGCCGCCAGCCCAGCCACCCGCGTTCCCGTGGTGGTGGGCGGAACAGTGGCTACTGGCGACGGACGCCAGGTGGACGGGCGCGACCCAGCCACCGGTGAGTCGCTCTGGAGTTACGCCCGAGACACCGATCTGTGTGGGGTGACCTGGGTCTACCACTACGCCGTCGCGGTCTATCGGTACGACCGGGGTTGCGGTCAGGTCAGCACCATCGATGGATCCACCGGTCGCCGGGGAGCCGCCCGCAGCGGCTACGCGGATCCGCGGGTGCGTCTTTTTTCCGACGGCACCACGGTGTTGTCGGCCGGGGACACGCGCCTGGAACTGTGGCGTTCAGACATGGTCCGGATGCTGGCCTACGGCGAGATCGATGCCCGGGTGAAACCGTCGAACCGCGGCCTGCAGTCCGGGTGCACGCTGGAGTCGGCGGCGGCCAGCTCGGCGGCCGTATCGGTGCTTGAAGCGTGTACGAACCAGGCTGACCTGCGGCTTGTGCTGTTACGCCCGGGCAAGGAGGACGACGAGCCCATCCAGCGCATTGTCCCGGAACCGGGGGTCCGGCCGGGTTCGGGCGCCCGGGTATTGGTGGTATCGCAGAACAACACCGCCGTGTACCTGCCTGCAAGATCAGGCGCGCAACCGAGAGTCGACGTGATCGACGAGACCGGCGCCACAGTTTCGAGCACGCTGCTGGCCAAGCCACCGTCAACTTCGGCCGTGGCGTCGCGGACCGGCAACCTGGTGACCTGGTGGACGGGCGACGCGTTGTTGGTCTTCGACGCGGGCAACCTGACCCAGCGCTACACCATTGCCGCTGGCGAGACGACTGCGCCGGTGGGGCCAGGGGTGATGATGGCAGGTCAACTCCTGGTGCCGGTCACCGGCGGGATCGGTGTCTATGACCCGGTCAGCGGTGCCAACAACCGTTATATCCCGGTGACCCGGCCGCCAAGCACGTCAGCAGTGATCCCGGCAGTTTCTGGATCCAGGGTCATTGAGCAACGTGGCGACACACTAGTCGCTCTGGGTTGATCGCCTATGTTGGCGCGAGCAGACGCAAAATCGCCCGAAACCGATGGCTTTCGGGCGATTTTGCGTCTGTCGCGCTACAGGTCCACCGTGAAGGTGGGCAGCGGCCTACCTGTCTTCCAGTGTTTGAGCAGCGCCTGCGCCAGCTCGCGGTAGGCCACCGCGCCTTTGTTCTTGCGCCCAGCCATCACCGACGAGCCCGAGGCGCTGGCCTCAGCGAAGCGCACAGTACGGGGGATGGGCGGAGCCAGCACCTGTAGGTCGTAGCGGTCGGCGACATCGAGCAACACGTCACGGGTGTGGGTGGTTCGAGAGTCGTACAGCGTCGGCAGTGCACCCAACAACCGCAGATTCGGATTGGTGATCTGCTGGACATCGGCGACCGTCCGCAGAAACTGGCCGACACCCCGGTGCGCCAGCATCTCGCACTGCAGCGGCACGATGGCCTTGTCGGCGGCCGTCAGCCCGTTGAGGGTGAGCACACCCAGCGACGGCGGACAGTCGATGATGACCACGTCGAACCGGTCGGAGAATTTGGCCAACGCGCGTTTGAGCGCGTACTCACGGCCTGCCCGCATCAGCAGCATTGCCTCGGCGCCCGCCAAGTCAATGTTGGCCGGCAGCAACGTCATTCCCTCCATGGTGGTGACCAGCACGGCGTTGGGCTCGACTTCACCGAGCAACACCTCGTGCACAGACACCGGTAGTTTGTCGGGATCTTGACCAAGGGAGAAGGTCAGACAACCTTGCGGATCCAGATCGACGAGCAGCACGCGCCGTCCCTTTTCCACCATCGCCGCACCGAGCGAGGCGACCGTAGTCGTCTTGGCCACCCCGCCCTTCTGGTTGGCCACCGCTAGCACCCGGGTATCAGTCATAGGCGCCGCTCTCCCCCGCAAGCGGCAGGGACCCCCACCTCATCGTGCTCTCCCTTCGTCGTCGCCCGCGCAGTCACAGTGTCATCCTGGCATGCTGCTCGCACAGTGGTTCGGGCGACAGGCCTAGGATGTCGTCGGGCACAATCTGTCGGTATGGGCGTGCGCAACCACCGATTGCTACTGCTCCGCCACGGCGAGACCGCTTGGTCGACGCTGGGCCGGCACACCGGCGGTACCGAGGTCGAGCTGACCGATACCGGGCGAACGCAGGCAGAGCTGGCTGGTCAGCTGCTGGGTGAACTCGAACTTGACGACCCGATTGTCATCTGTAGCCCGCGTCGACGGACGTTGGATACTGCCAAGTTGGCCGGCCTGACGGTGAATGAGGTAACTGGGCTGCTCGCCGAATGGGATTACGGTTCCTATGAGGGCCTTACGACGCCGCAGATCCGGGAATCCGAACCCGATTGGCTGGTGTGGACGCACGGCTGCCCAGCTGGAGAAAGCGTCGCACAGGTAAACGATCGCGCTGACAGCGCCGTCGCGCTGGCCCTGGAGCACATGTCCTCACGCGACGTGTTGTTTGTCAGCCATGGCCACTTCTCCCGCGCGGTGATCACGCGCTGGGTCCAGCTACCGCTCGCCGAAGGCAGCCGTTTCGCGATGCCCACCGCCTCGATCGGGATCTGCGGGTTCGAGCACGGCGTGCGTCAGCTCGCCGTGCTCGGGTTGACCGGTCATCCGCAGCCGATCGCAGCCGGGTGAGCGCACACGTGGCAACCTTGCACCCAGAACCACCGTTCGCACTGTGCGGACCAAGAGGCACCCTGATTGCCCGCGGGGTGCGGACACGATACTGCGACGTGCGGGCCGCGCAAGCGGCACTTCGCTCAGGTACAGCACCAATACTGTTGGGCGCGTTGCCTTTCGACGTGAGCAGACCCGCCGCATTGATGGTGCCGGATGGCGTGCTGCGGGCCCGGAAGCTGCCTGACTGGCCGACCGGCCCGCTGCCCAAGGTACGCGTCGCCGCCGCCCTTCCGCCACCTGCCGACTACCTGACCCGGATCGGCCGCGCACGGGATCTGCTGGCCGCCTTCGACGGCCCGTTGCACAAAGTGGTGCTCGCGCGCGCCGTGCAACTGACCGCCGATGCTCCGCTGGACGCGCGGGTACTGTTGCGCAGGTTGGTCGTCGCCGACCCGACCGCTTACGGCTATCTCGTCGACCTCACCTCTGCGGGCAACGACGACACCGGGGCAGCCCTGGTCGGCGCCAGCCCAGAGCTTCTGGTCGCACGATCCGGCAATCGCGTCATGTGCAAGCCATTTGCCGGCTCAGCCCCACGCGCCGCCGACCCCAAACTCGACGCCGCCAACGCGGCCGCACTAGCCAGTTCGGCCAAGAACCGACACGAACACCAATTGGTCGTCGACACGATGCGGGTAGCCCTAGAGCCACTATGCGAGGACCTGACAATCCCAGCCCAGCCCCAGTTGAACCGCACCGCAGCCGTTTGGCATCTGTGCACCGCGATCACCGGCCGGCTGCGCAACATCTCGACGACGGCAATCGATCTGGCTTTGGCGCTACATCCCACCCCGGCGGTTGGTGGGGTCCCGACAAAAGCTGCCACCGAGCTCATCGCCGAACTCGAGGGCGACCGTGGCTTCTACGCCGGCGCGGTTGGTTGGTGCGACGGCCGGGGCGACGGCCATTGGGTGGTGTCTATCCGGTGCGCGCAACTTTCGGCTGATCGACGCGCAGCCCTTGCGCACGCTGGCGGTGGCATCGTCGCCGAATCAGACCCCGATGACGAACTTGAAGAAACCACAACGAAGTTCGCCACGATATTGACCGCACTGGGAGTTGAGCAGTGACCGATACCATCCGCCGCGCTACACCGGCGGATACCGCCGACATCGTGGCCATGATTCACGCGCTGGGCGGAATTCGAGTATGCCGCCGATCAATGCACTGTCACCGAAACACAAATACATACAGCACTTTTCGGAGATTTCCCGACGATGCGAGGCCACGTCGCTGAGGTTAATGGCGGAGTTGCCGCGATGGCGCTGTGGTTTCTGAACTTTTCCACCTGGGACGGCGTCGCGGGCATCTATGTGGAGGACTTGTTCGTCTGGCCGAGGTTTCGCCGCCGCGGCTTGGCCCGTGGCCTGCTGTCGACGCTGGCCAGAGAATGCGTCGACAACCGCTACACGCGGTTGGCCTGGTCGGTGCTGAACTGGAATTCCGATGCAATCGCACTGTATGACCGCATCGGCGGGCAACCGCAGCACGAGTGGACTATCTATCGACTGTCAGGACCGCGGTTGGCTGCGCTGGCCGCACCACGCTGATCACGCCCGGCGGCCCAGCGGATCGAAGGCGGACTGAACAGCAATACCAGCACGCCAAGCGCGATGATTCCCACCGGGATCCCGATCGCCGGCTGATGCGAACCCACAATCAGATACCACGCCACCGGCAGCAGCAGCAGCTGGGCGAACACCGCCAGCCCGCGACCCCAAAGCTTGCCAACCGCCAGCCTGCATCCGGCGGCGAGCACTGCTCCGCCGACCAGTACGAACCAACCTGCGGTGCCCAGGCCATTGACGATGTGCTGGTCGGCGCCCGCGAGTCCGCGCACCAGCAACGCCGCGGCCACCACCAGGGCGGCCCCACCCTGCACGGCGACGATCAGTCCGGCGCCGCGCACGGCGGCCGGGGCTCGAACAGGCACAGCATCAGCGTAGTCACCCGGCCGTGACCGGCCCGCATCGTCACACCACCCAGGCCCATTGCCGTCCTCCTCAACGGGCCGACCCGGCCCGCATCGTCACACGGCCTAGGCCCATTGCCGTCCTCCTCAACGGGCCGACCCGGCCCGCATCGTCACACGGCCTAAGCCCATTGCCGTCCTCCTCAACGGGCCGACCCGGCCCGCATCGTCACACGGCCTAAGCTCGTGCGTCATGCGTGCAGTGCTGATCGTCAACCCCACTGCGACCGCCACCACACCAGCCGGCCGCGACCTGCTGGCGCACGCCCTCGAAAGCCGCCTTCAGCTCACGGTTGAGCACACCAACCACCGCGGTCACGGGACCGAACTCGGACAGGCGGCGGTAGCCGACGGGGTGGACCTGGTCGTGGTGCATGGCGGCGATGGCACGGTAAGCGCCGTAGTCAACGGCATGCTGGGGCGCCCCGGCACGACGCCGGTCCGACCGGTGCCAGCCGTTGCGGTTGTGCCCGGCGGCTCGGCCAACGTACTAGCTCGCGCGCTAGGGATTTCCGCGGACCCGATCGCTGCCACCAACCAACTCATCCAGCTGCTCGACGACTACGGCCGCCACCAGCAGTGGCGCCGCATCGGGCTGATCGACTGCGGTGAGCGGTGGGCGGTGTTCAACGCCGGCATGGGCGTCGACGCCGAGGTCGTGGCCGCGGTAGAGGCCGAACGCGACAAAGGCGGCAAGGTTACGGCGTGGCGCTATATTCGCGCTGCGGTGCGCGCGGTGCTCGCCTGCACTCGTCGCGAACCGGCTCTTACGCTGCAACTTCCCAACCGCGATCCAATTACCGGAGTGCACTTTGTGTTCGTGTCCAACTCCAGTCCGTGGACTTACGCAAACAACCGGCCGGTATGGACCAATCCCGACTGCAGGTTCGAGTCGGGGCTGGGAGTGTTCGCCACCACCAGCATGAAGGTGGTCCCGACCCTGAGGGTGGTTCGGCAGATGTTCGCAAAACAGCCCAAGTTCGAGTTCAACCACGTCATCAACAACGACGACGTCGCGTGTCTACGCGTCACCTCCATGGGGCCCCCGATCGCCAGCCAATTCGACGGGGACTACCTCGGCGTGCGCGAGACGATGACGTTCCGAGCTGTTCCCGACGCCCTCGCCGTAGTTGCCCCGCCCGCAAGAAAGCGGATCTGAGCTGCAGAAACAAAGATGTGATGGGTGTGCGACACAAACGTTGGGCGAAACTGGCAGCGTAGTGTAGTACAACTGGGTAAGGGCTGTGGAACGAGATCGCCAGAGTGAGATAGCCCACGCGCTTACGTAACACTATTGACATCTGTTGAGCCTGTGAAACGATCAAAAGGTTGCATGTAGAGAAATGTAGGGGTACAGAAGCCTTTCTTGTGCACCCGTTACCAGCCAAGAAGAAACGCCTGTGCGTACCGCTGCGCACATAGTGAGGAGTAACGACTAATGGATTGGCGCCACAAGGCGGTCTGTCGTGACGAGGATCCGGAACTGTTCTTCCCGGTAGGAAACAGTGGTCCGGCACTTGCGCAGATCGCTGACGCGAAACTGGTCTGTAATCGGTGCCCGGTCACCACAGAGTGCCTCAGCTGGGCACTGAATACCGGCCAGGACTCGGGCGTCTGGGGAGGCATGAGCGAAGACGAGCGGCGCGCGCTGAAGCGTCGCAACGCCCGCACGAAAGCCCGTACCGGGGTCTGACGACTCAGTTCTGCACAGTGCGGCCCCGACATACGTCGGGGCCGCACTGTTGCGTAGCGCGCTACAGCATCAACCGTCCCCGGCGTCCGACCGGTACCCGTAGCACCACATCGGTGCCACGTTCGCGGGCGTCCCGCATACCTAACGAGCCGTCCAATTCCGCAGAGACCAAGGTCCGCACGATCTGCAGGCCCAGGCTGTCCGACTTCTCCAGGCTGAAACCTTGCGGCAGACCAAGCCCGTCGTCGTGCACGACGACATCGAGCCAACGCGCAGAGCGTTCCGCTCGAATCGTCACGGACCCTTCCGCCGCCGCCGGGTCGAACGCATGCTCGATCGCGTTCTGCACCAGCTCGGTGATCACCATGATCAGCGCCGTGGCGCGGTCGGAGTCGAGCACACCGAGGTCGCCAACCCGATTTATCCGGATCGGCCTGTCCACCGATGCCACATCGTTCATGATCGGCAGAATCCGGTCGATGACCTCGTCAAGGTTCACCTGCTCGTCCACCGACATCGACAACGCATCGTGGACCAAGGCAATCGACGACACTCGGCGCACCGACTCGATCAGCGCTTCCCGCCCCTCGGCGTTGGACGTCCGGCGAGCCTGCAGCCGCAACAGCGCGGCCACCGTCTGCAGGTTGTTCTTAACCCGATGATGGATTTCCCGGATCGTGGCGTCCTTGGATATCAGGGCTCGGTCGCGCCGCTTCACCTCGGTCACGTCGCGGATCAATATCGCGGCGCCGACATTGCGACCAGCTACCACCAGCGGCAGAGTCCGCAGCAGCACCGTGGCGCCGCCGGCGTCGACCTCCATCCGCATACCCTTTCCATCCCCGGCCAGCAAGTCCTGCACATGCTCGTCTACCTCGTGCGCCTCGAACGGGTCCGAGATCAGCGGGCGCGTCGCGTCAATGAGATTGACGCCCTCCAACTCGGTGGTCAAACCCATTCGGTGGTAAGCCGATAGGGCATTGGGGCTGGCGTAAGAGACCACACCGTCGACATCGAGACGGATGAAGCCGTCACCCGCGCGCGGGCTAGATCGCGACATCGCCACGTCCCCTGCGTCGGGAAAGGTGCCCTCCGCCAGCATCCGGAGAAGATCTGTGGCGCACAACCGATAGGCGGTCTCCAGGTGGCCGGATCTACGTCGCGCCGCCAGTTCGGGTTGATGCCGTGTCAGCACCGCCACCACCTGATCGCCAAAGCGCACCGGGGAGACTTCGACACTGTGGCCGTCGTGTTGACATGAATTCTGTTGGCCGACAGCGCCTTCCCGTCCCGGGACACCACCGGAGAAGGTCGCGGCGACCAGCGGCATGCTATTGGCGGCGACGACGGTGCCTACCGCGTCGGTATGCACCACCGTCGGCCCGGTGTTCGGCCGGCATTGCGCAACGCACACCAGGACACCGTCGTCGCGGCGAACCCACATCAGGTAATCGGCAAACGACAAGTCGGCAAGGAGCTGCCACTCCCCGACCACCGCATGCAGGTGGTCCACCGCGCTGCCCGGCAGCACCGTGTGTTCGGCGAGCAGATCACCGAGTGTGGACATGAGTGACTATCAACGACTAGCTGATCACCGCGATAAGGTCGCCGGCCTGAATGACATCGCCCACCGATACCGCCACCTTGCTGACCGTTCCGGCAGCTTCGGCCAGGACGGGGATCTCCATCTTCATCGACTCCAGCAGCACCACGACGTCGCCCTTGTCGATCTGATCGCCTTCGTTGACAACGACTTCGAGAACGCTGGCCACGATCTCGGCGCGAACATCCTCGGCCATCATCACCCCACTCTTTTCGGCCATGCCGTATGCTGACTGCTGGTCATCGGACTTCCATCAAACTCAGGTATATCGAACCATAAGAACCCTGGGGAGCGCGGCACGCGGGCTATTGGGGTCGCGCGCGACGCCGCATGAGAAACTGGGCAATGACCGGGCGGCCGCTGCCTGCCCGCACCTGAGCAATGACGGAGGTTCCGATGGCCAAGCGTGGCCGTAAGAAGCGTGACCGCAAGTACAGCAAGGCCAACCACGGCAAGCGGCCCAATTCCTAACGCACTGCGCTAGGGCCCTCCACGGATGATGGTGGTCCGGCGGATCTCTAGCCGAAGACGCTCCCGCAAGCCCTCGGGGGCCCTGTCGCCTCGGCACTTGGTCCCGATCAACGCCTTGATCCGTTCCTCGAGCCCGTAATGCCTCAGGCACCCCGGGCAGGCCTCGAGGTGTCGCCGCAGCCTCTCGCGGGTTTCCGGGGTGCATTCACCGTCAAGCAGGGTCCACACCTCGGCGATCACTTCCGCGCAACCCATGCCGCCGTGGGAATCGTCGTGGTCCGCGTGCGCATCGGTCGGACCGCAATTTTCGCTCACTGGTGCACCATCCTTGTGTCGGTGATCTCGGATGGATTGCCGATGTAGAGGCGCCGCTGGGTTAGCGCCCCGCGCGCTTGACAGCCGTGATGTCCATCATGAGTTTTGCGGAGTCCGGCGGTTGCCCCGGACGCGCCGACCGTCGACAGGGCCAAGCGCCGACGAGCGCCGAACGACTCGCCCCGCACGCCGACGCCCAGCCCGAATTGCTGGCCTGCTTGGCCGGCGTCGCCCGCTCCACCGGCTAGTCCGACAAAGTCACCCACGTCGGGTTCGGTTGGGCGGCAGACAAACAACTCCGCAACGGTGTCTGCGACTTCGCCGGCGACAGCCGCCGAGCCAACCTCTAGGCCGCCGACCTGCACAACCGCACCCGAGCCCGCGGCCACGACCACCGGCACGCGGTACGCATCCTCGCCCGCGCCTGGCTTTACGTCATCTGACACCGCTGGCAAGACGGCATCGCTTACGACCCCACCCAACACCGAGCCCTGCAGGCTCTCCTTGACCAAGTTCGCCAAACGGCGGCTTGACACCGGGCTGCTCATGACGACACCCCCTCGTGCGCCTGCTCGCCCCTGGCAAACCCCCGATCCCTGGCCACATCGGCTAAAAGACCGCGCAACTGACGTCGGCCGCGATGAAGCCTCGACATCACGGTGCCGATCGGAGTATCCATGATCTCGGCGATCTCCTTGTAGGGGAAACCTTCGACATCGGCGTAGTAGACCGCCATCCGGAACTCTTCCGGCAATGCCTGCAGCGCCTCTTTGATCTCGGTGTCCGGCAACGCTTCTAACGCTTCGACTTCAGCCGAGCGCAGCCCGGTCGAGGAATGCTCGGCGTTGGACGCCAGTTGCCAATCGGTGATCTGCTCGGTCGGATACTCCGCCGGTTGCCGCTGTTTCTTGCGATAGCTGTTGATGTAGGTGTTGGTCAGTATCCGGTAGAGCCAGGCCTTGAGATTGGTACCGTGCCGGAACGAACGAAATCCCGCATAGGCCTTCACCATCGTCTCCTGGAGCAAGTCCTCGGCGTCGGCCGGATTGCGCGTCATCCGCAGCGCACCGCCGTACAGCTGGTCCAACAGGGGAATCGCGTCGCGCTCGAAACGCGCGGTCAACTCCTCGTCTGTCTCCTCAGACGGCCCAGGCTGCAGACCCGCCGAACCGGTTACACCATCGATGTCGGCCATCTTGATTAACTGGGTCCCTTCGTTTGCGGTGTCGCCGGACAGCACCGGCGCGGACACCGGACGTGCGAGCATGCGAGCCAACCGCTTCTCACCCAACAGGCTCGTCGCCGTTGACACCAGACTCCCCTCGTCCCAATGTAGAGGCCGCGACCGACACTGTCTGCACCGGTCTGGCCAGCCACGTGGCTGCAGGAACCGAACCAATCAACCGTGTTCGCCAGCGGGTTATTTCCAGCGCTGAATCGCATGCGGCCTGTCCCGCAGTCCGGTGGAATCGAGCAGGGCGTTAGGGTGACGCCATGTCACTCAACGGCAAGACCATGTTCATCTCTGGCGCCAGTCGCGGTATCGGCCTTGCGATCGCCAAGCGGGCCGCGCGCGACGGCGCCAACATTGCCTTGATCGCCAAGACCGCCGAGCCGCATCCAAAGCTGCCAGGCACGGTGTTCACGGCCGCCAAGGAACTCGAGGAAGCCGGCGGCCAGGCACTGCCGATCGTCGGGGATATCCGCGACCCGGATGCGGTCGCGTCCGCGGTGGCCACCACCGTGGAGCAGTTCGGGGGCATCGATATCTGCGTCAACAATGCCTCGGCGATCAACTTAGGGTCCATCACCGAGGTGCCAATGAAGCGTTTCGACCTGATGAACGGCATCCAGGTGCGTGGCACCTACGCAGTATCCCAAGCGTGCATTCCCCATATGAAAGGCCGTGAGAACCCGCACATCCTGACGCTGTCCCCGCCGATCCTGCTGGAGAAGAAGTGGCTGCGGCCGACGGCCTACATGATGGCCAAGTACGGCATGACGCTGTGCGCGCTGGGAATCGCCGAGGAGATGCGCGCCGACGGCATCGCGTCGAACACGTTGTGGCCACGCACGATGGTGGCCACCGCGGCGGTACAGAACCTGCTGGGCGGCGACGAGGCGATGGCGCGGTCCCGCAAGCCCGAGGTATACGCCGACGCGGCCTACGTCATCGTCAACAAGCCCGCCACCGAATACACCGGCAAGACGCTGCTGTGCGAGGACGTGCTCGTCGAATCCGGCGTCACCGACTTGTCGGTCTACGACTGCGTCCCAGGTGCGACGCTCGGCGTCGACCTGTGGGTGGAAGACGCCAACCCGCCGGGGTACCTCCCGGCCTAGCGACAGCAAAACCCTGATCCTCGAGTTGCCCGACGAGCGGGCCGTCGCGATCGTGCCGGTGCCGTCGAAGTTGTCGCTGAAGGCGGCCGGCGGCCCTAGGGGTGCCCAAAGCGGCCATGGCTAAACCCGCTGCCGCCGAACAAGCCACCGGCTACGTGGTCGGCGGCATCTCCCCGTTCGGTCAGCGCAAGCGGCTGCGGACCGTGGTCGATGTGTCGGCCTTGAGCTGGGACCGGGTACTGCGGTGCCGGCAAACGGCATTGGGCCGTCACGGTGGCCCCGCCGGACCTGATCACCTTGATCAGCGCGATCATCGCTAACATCCGGGCCTAGCGCCGTACCGGAAATCGGCGAGGACTTCACCGATGGCGTAGCGCGCGCTGGCCGCCAGCGGCGGGTTGGTGTCTTGGTAGTACGGGAGCGCGATCAAGGCGATGGCCAGAGCTCTGCCGCGCCCGCGCATCCAGTCGTCGTCGGCGGCGCCGACCGCGACGCGGAACTGAGCACGGGCGGGCGCCGACAGGAGGTTCCACGCGATGATCAAGTCGACGCTGGGGTCACCGACGCCCATCAGACCGAAGTCAATGACGCCCGTCAAGCGTCCTTGCGCTGTCAGGATGTTGAACCGGGACAGGTCACCGTGGAACCACATCGGCGGCCCCGCATACGGAGGAACGCGTAGGGCTGATTCCCACGCGGCAGTTGCCGCGTGGACGTCGATGATCCCGTCGAGGGCCGCCAGCGCTGCGCGTACCTCGGCATCCTGCTCCCCCAGCGGCGCACCCCGCTTGGCGGGCGGCCCGCCCATGGGGTCGGTGGCCCGTAAGGCGGTGATGAAGTCAGCCAGGTCCTCGACGGCCCGATTGGGCTCGACGAACTCGGCTGCCGACGGGTTCTCACCCGCAACCCAGCGGCACACTGACCACGGCCAACCGAACCCCTCAGCCGGGCTCCCCAACCCCACCGGAACTGGGCTGGCAACGCCTAGATGCGCAGCGATCCGCGGCAGCCACTGTTGCTCGGTCCGAAGGCTCTCGATGGCCCAGCCAATGCGCGGGATGCGCACGGCCAGGTCCTCGCCTAGCCGGTACATTGCGTTGTCCGTGCCCGCCGAGCGCACCGGTGCAATGGGTAGATCCGCCCACTGTGGGAATTGTGCACGCAGCAGACGCCGCACCAGATCCTCGTCGATATCCACCTCATCGGCGTGCATCTTTGCCCTTAGGACACGTTCGTACCGGTCGAAGACGGTTCCGTCCTGCTCACAGATCCGCCGCACGAAAGCAAAGCCCGCCCGCAACGCCACCCTCGCCGATGCGGAGTTCTCCGGCTCCACCTTGATCACCGCTTCGGTCGCGCCGTGTTCGGCCGCATACTGGCACACCAGATCGACTGCGCGAGTGGCGAGTCCACGCCCTCGCCAGCTGGGGTAGAGCCCATAGGCAACGTTGACCTGCCCGCTAGCCAGCCCCTCGCCGTCGAAACGCAGATCAATCGTACCCACTATTGTTTCGGCAACCGTCCTGATGCCGAAAGAGCGCAGCGGCCCGCCGGTCACCCATTGCTCGCGGCAGTGCCGGATGTACGCTTCGACGCTTGCTCGAGTCGAGGGCATACCGCTAAGCCAACGCACTAGCCGTTCGTCCCCCCCAGCCAGATGCGCATCGACATCGTCCAGGCACAGTGGCGATAGAGTGACGATCCCGTCTGATAGCCCGTCGGACAGCTTCGCAAAGCGCACCCCGCGATTGTCGGACTCACACTGGCTTCAGGCAAACCTGCCGCGAGCGCCCGGCGAGCGTAATGGCGCGGCAAGAAATCGCGCTTGGATTCGCCGCAGCGTCACACGCGTGGGCACAGACCCTCACAGCAGCTGGATCTGCTCGGGCTGCGACCTGGCCGGCTCCAACAGCTCAGGCCCGTTGTTGCGCACGTTGTTGACCAACGTGGACACTTGGCGCAGCGCGATGTCGCGCACATCCGGCGGGCGGGCCAGCAGCTCAGGATCCGGCGGGGCGTCTGGATTCAGCCAGTCGTCCCAGTCCTCTTCGGCCAGCAGCAGCGGCATCCGGTCATGGATCTCGGCCAGCTCGCCCACGGCATCGGTGGTGATCACCGTGCAGCTCAGCAGCGGTGGGGCGGACCTGTAAGACTTCCAAACCGACCACAGCCCGGCCGTGAACAACAGGGCGCCGTCGTGGCGGTGCAGGAAGAACGGCGTCTTGGCGTTCGGCCTCCCCGGGGTGGCGTCGGGGTCGACGCGCCATTCGTACCAGCCGTCCATCGGCACCAGGCAACGCTTACTTCTGACCGCACTCCGGAACGCCGGCGACGTGGCGACCTTATCGGCGCGGGCGTTGATCAGCGGTGGGCCTTTGGCATCGGGTGCGCCGCCGGGCCCGGCCTTGATCCACGACGGAATCAGTCCCCAGCGCATGAGCCGCACCCGGCGGGTGGGCTCGTCGTCGGGCTCGCTGTGGCGGGACACCACTGTCGCGATCGTGTCGGTGGGTGCCACGTTGTAGCTCGTCTTCCCGCCACCGCACCCGGTGGCCTCGTCTATGGCCGTGATTTTCTCGGCCAGCTGGGCCGGATCAGTGGTGACCGCAAACCGTCCGCACATGCTTCCTATGGTGCCTGGTACCCACGACACCCGCCGACACGGCAGGATGAAGCGGTGAAGACATGGCCAGCCCCAACGGCGCCGACGCCGGTGCGCGCTACCGTGACCGTTCCAGGCTCGAAGTCGCAGACCAACCGGGCGCTGGTGCTAGCGGCGCTGGCGGCCGCACAAGGCCGGGGCGCATCGACCATCTCCGGCGCGCTGCGCAGCCGCGACACCGAACTGATGCTGGACGCGCTGCAGACCCTGGGCCTGCGCGTCGACGGTGTGGGTTCGGAACTGACGGTCAGCGGCCGAATCGAACCGGGGCCCGGCGCTCGGGTGGACTGTGGCTTGGCGGGCACGGTGTTGCGGTTTGTTCCGCCGCTGGCGGCGCTGGGCTCCGTCCCGGTCACCTTCGACGGCGATCAGCAAGCCCGGGGACGGCCCATCGCACCGCTGCTGGATGCGCTGCGCGAGCTCGGCGTCGCCGTCGACGGCACCGGTCTACCGTTTCGGGTTCGCGGCAACGGGTCGCTCGCCGGCGGCACCGTGGCCATCGACGCGTCGGCGTCCTCACAGTTCGTGTCCGGGCTGCTGCTGTCCGCGGCATCGTTCACCGATGGCCTGACCGTCCAACACACCGGTTCGTCGCTGCCGTCTGCGCCGCACATCGCGATGACGGCGGCGATGCTGCGGCAAGCCGGAGTCGACATCGACGACTCGACACCGAACCGTTGGCAGGTGCGCCCCGGTCCGGTGGCGGCGCGGCGCTGGGACATCGAACCGGACCTGACCAACGCGGTGGCTTTCCTGTCAGCGGCCGTGGTCAGCGGCGGCACCGTGCGCATCACCGGCTGGCCTAGAGTCAGCGTGCAACCCGCCGACCACATCTTGGCAATTTTGCGGCAGCTCAATGCCGTTGTCATTCATGCTGATTCATCCCTCGAGGTGCGCGGTCCAACGGGATACGACGGGTTTGACGTCGACTTGCGCGCCGTCGGCGAGCTGACGCCATCGGTCGCGGCGCTGGCGGCGCTGGCATCCCCGGGATCGGTGTCCAGACTAAGCGGCATTGCCCATCTGCGGGGCCACGAAACCGACCGGCTCGCCGCGCTGAGCACCGAGATCAACCGGTTGGGGGGCACCTGCCGGGAAACACCCGACGGTCTGGTGATCACCGCGACGCCGTTGCGGCCCGGCATCTGGCGGGCATACGCGGACCATCGAATGGCGATGGCCGGCGCGATCATTGGGCTGCGGGTGGCCGGAGTCGAGGTCGACGACATCGCCGCCACCACCAAGACGCTGCCGGAGTTTCCGCGGCTGTGGGCCGAGATGGTCGGACCCGGCCAGGGGTGGGGGTACCCCCAGCCGCGCAGCGGCCAGCGGGCGAGGCGGGCAACCGGGCAGGGGTCCGGCGGTTGAGGCCCGGCGACTACGACGAGTCCGACGTCAAGGTGCGCTCCGGCAGGAGTTCGCGGCCGCGGACCAAGACCCGTCCCGAGCACGCCGACGCGGAGGCCGCCATGGTGGTCAGCGTCGACCGCGGCCGCTGGGGGTGTGTGCTGGGCGGCCGCCCCGATCGCCGAATCACGGCGATGCGCGCCCGCGAGCTCGGCCGCACCCCGATCGTGGTCGGCGACGACGTGGACGTGGTCGGTGACCTGTCCGGGCGGCCCGACACCCTGGCCCGCATCGTGCGGCGAGCACCGCGACGAACCGTGTTGCGACGCACCGCCGATGACACCGACCCCACCGAGCGGGTGGTGGTCGCCAACGCCGACCAACTGCTGATCGTGGTCGCGCTGGCAGACCCGCCGCCACGCACCGGCCTGGTCGACCGGGCGCTGATCGCCGCCTACGCCGGCGGGCTGACCCCGATTCTCTGCCTGACCAAGACCGACCTCGCCCCGGCGGAACCGTTCGGCAAGCAGTTCGCCGACCTGGAATTGACCGTAACCGCCGCAGGCGTCGATGATCCTCTGCTCGCGGTGGCGGACCTGCTGGCCGGCAAGATCACCGTCCTGCTCGGGCATTCCGGGGTCGGCAAGTCGACATTGGTGAATCGTCTTGTACCCGAAGCTGATCGGGCGGTTGGTGAGGTCACCGAGATCGGCCGGGGACGGCACACGTCGACTCGGTCGGTGGCGCTGCCGTTGGGAGATACGCTGTCCGGTTCCGGCTGGGTGATTGACACCCCAGGAATCCGCTCATTCGGGTTGGCTCATATCCAGCCCGACAACGTGCTATTGGCTTTCTCTGACCTCGCCGAGGCAACCCGCGAGTGTCCGCGCGGGTGCGGGCACATGGGACCGCCGGCCGATCCCGAATGCGCGTTGGATACCTTGTCCGGGCCCGCTGCCCGCCGCGCCGCGGCCGCCCGGCGACTACTGGCAGTGCTCAGCCAGACTTGACTAGCCGCATGCTCGTCGCGCGCCGAGCAATCTTAGGCTGCCAGATCGTCGGGTTCGGTGACCGACTTAGCCATACGCTTGCTGCGCCGCCGACCCCGCACGGCGGCAATCGCGGTCTTTAACCCCCGACGACGTCCGGTCACCGGATCGGCGCCCGCGAAACCCGGCCCCAGACCAGCGAACATCCGCTCACTGCGGGTCTCGGGTGCATCGTCAGCGTTGTCACGTAAGTACTTATCCGGCAACGACAGCTTGGCAAGGGTGCGCCAGGTCTTGCCGTACTGCACCAAGAACGAGCCCGTGGTGTATGGCAAGTCGTATCTGTCGCAGACCTCACGCACCCGCACCGAAATCTCGTGAAGCCGGTTGCTCGGCAGGTCCGGATAGAGGTGATGCTCGATTTGGTGGCACAGATTGCCGCTCATGAACCGCAGCGCCGGCCCAGCGTTGAAGTTTGCGCTGCCCAGCATCTGCCGTAGGTACCACTGGCCCTTCGGCTCACCGATCATGTCCGTCTTGGTGAATTTCTCTGCGCCATCCGGGAAATGGCCGCAGAAGATCACCGCGTTGGACCACACGTTGCGGATCACGTTGGCCACCACGTTGGCGGTCAAAGTGGACCGATACGTCGCCCCCGGGGACAACGAGGTCAGCGCCG
This sequence comes from Mycobacterium tuberculosis H37Rv, assembly GCF_000195955.2. Lineage (GTDB taxonomy): Bacteria > Actinomycetota > Actinomycetes > Mycobacteriales > Mycobacteriaceae > Mycobacterium > Mycobacterium tuberculosis. The sequence continues at coordinate 3,606,377 of NC_000962.3, forward strand.
GGAACGCGACATAGTCCTTGAACACCTGGCGGCCCGCTTTGGCTGAGAATTCACGCAACCGGGTTTTAGCGGCCTCGCGGTCGGCCCGACCCTTGAAGATCTTGCCGATCTCCAAGTGCTGCAGCGCAACTCCCCACTCGAAGCCGATCGCAAGGATGGTGTTCCACACCACGTTGAAGATGTTGTAGCGCTTCCAGCGCTGGTCACGGGTGACGCGCAGCATGCCGTATCCGACGTCGTCATCCATACCGAGGATGTTGGTGTATTTGTGGTGCACGAAGTTGTGGGTGTAGCGCCAGTGCTTGGACGATCCGCTCATGTCCCACTCCCACGTCGAGGAGTGAATCTCCGGGTCGTTCATCCAGTCCCACTGGCCGTGCATGACGTTGTGGCCGATCTCCATGTTTTCGATGATCTTGGCCACGCCAAGGGTCAGGGCACCTGTCCACCAGGCGAGGCGTCGTGAGCTGCCAGCCAGCAGTAGCCGACCGGACACCTCGAGCGCCCGCTGTGCGGCGATGGTGCGGCGGATGTAGCGGGCATCGCGTTCGCCGCGCGATTCTTCAACGTCTCGGCGGATGGCATCTAGCTCGGCGGCCAGGTTTTCAATGTCGGCGTCCGTCAGATGCGCGAATACGTCGACGTCAGTGATCGCCATCGTCTTCTCCCTGCGTCATACGGCCGATGACCTACGCTATCGTAACTTACGATTCCGTAGGTTACCTATGAGTAACACTAGATGTCCAGCACGCAATCACCCGAGGCGGCCGACACGCAGGTCTGGACCCGGGTTCCGGGCTCATGCCGCTGGCCCGTGCGCAGATCCCGAACATGGCCTTCCACCAGGTCGACCACACACGACTGGCAGATGCCCATCCGGCAGCCGAAGGGTAGCTGCACGCCGGCGCCCTCACCGGCGTCCATCAACGACGTGGCAGCATCGGCGGCTACGCTCTTGCCACTTCGGGCGAACGTGACGGTCCCGCCCGCTCCAGCGGGCGCCGTTTTGGACACTGCGAACCGCTCCAGGTGCAGTCGGTCGCTGGCACCCGCCGATGACCAGACCTTGTCGGCCTGGTTGAGCACGCCCTCCGGCCCGCACGCCCAGGTCTGGCGTTCACGCCAGTCCGGCACCTGCTGACCGATCCGGGTCAGGTCCAGCCGGCCCTGGGCGCGCGTCTCGCGCACCGACAACCGATAACCGGGATGGTCGGCCGCCAGGGCAGCCAGCTCGGCACCGAACATCACGTCAGCTGCGGTGGGCGCCGAATGCAGGTGCACTACGTCGGTGATTTGGTTGCGGCGCACCAACGTTCGAAGCATCGACATTACCGGCGTAATCCCCGACCCGGCAGTCAAAAACAGAATCAACGGGGGCGCCGGATCCGGTAATACGAAATTGCCCTGGGGCGCAGCCAGCCGCACAATGGTCCCTGGCTTTACCCCGGCCACCAAGTGGGTGGACAGGAAGCCCTCGGGCATCGCCTTCACCGTGACGGTCACCATGCGCGCGGACCCGGATGCCGCCGGACTCGACGTCAGCGAATACGACCGCCAGCGCCAGCGCCCGTCGACCAGCAGCCCGATCCCGATGTATTGGCCCGGCTGGTAGTCGAAACTGAAGCCCCAGCCCGGTTTGATGAACAGGGTCGCGGAGTCTTCCGTCTCTCGGCGGACCCCTAGGATGCGCCCCCGCAATTCCCGCGCGGACCACAGCGGATTTGCCAGGTGAAGGTAGTCGTCGGGCAACAATGGCGTCGTGATGCGCGCGGCAATCTTGCGCAGCGCATGCCAGCCCGGATGCCGGTCGGCTCCGGCGACGGTGGGGCGCCTGGTGTCGATGATGCTGGCGTTAAGCGTCGTGTGTTTCTTGCTCATAGGAAGCTCCTGCTCGGCCTTAGCTTCCGCCCAACAAAGCTACGGTACCGTAACCTACGGTTCCGTATCTAGGCCCGGACGCGCAGACTGCGTCACACCCACGGCATCGTCAGAGCAGGTCCAGCAGAAATGGCAGCTCTTGGTTGGCGTACCAGGCGAGATCGTGGTCCTGGGCGTCACCGACCACCAGCTCAGCGTCCTCGTCGCCCAGGTCAGCGGCATCGATGACCGCAATCGCCGCCATCACGGCCGGCTCAGCGCCGGCATTGTCGACATATGCGGCGACAACCTGATCGATCGTGATTGGCCCCGCCAGCCTGACGACCGCGTCATCAAGATCGGGACGGTACGTGGCATCGTCGACCTCGGCGGCCAGCACCGCGCGTCTGGGCGGCAGGGCGTCTGCGGTGGCGCCGATGTCCGCCGCTAGCAGACGCAACGACGCCAACGCCGCTTCGCGCAGCGCCACCTCGGCAAGCTCCTCGTCGTCACCCTCGGCGTACGACTCACGCAACGTCGGCGTCACTGCAAAAGCAGTGCCGTTGACCGGCCACAACGCGCCATCGGCAACGAGTCGCTGCAACATGGCCAGGGTGGCCGGGATGTAGACCTGCGTCACCGGGCGATCAACGTGGCCACATAGTCGTCGACGTATGTCGACAACTCGCGGGGCGGACGCCTGTAGTTGCCACTCACAAGCGGCCGTGGCGGCAGCTTGACCTTTGGCTTTTCCACATCTGCGTAGTCAATCGTGGACAGCAAGTGGGCCATCATGTTCAGCCGCGCGTGCTTTTTGATATCAGACTCCACCACGTACCAGGGGCTGACGGGGGTGTCGGTATGCACCATCATCTCGTCCTTTGCGCGCGAATAGTCCTCCCACCGATACACCGATTCCAGGTCCATTGGGCTGAGCTTCCATTGCCGGACCGGGTCATTCCGTCGAGCCTTGAATCGGCGCAACTGTTCGGCGTCTGAGACTGAAAACCAGTATTTGCGAAGCAGAATCCCGTCATCGATCAGCATCTGCTCGAAAATCGGGGTCTGCCGCAAAAACAACACATACTCCTGCGGCGTACAGAAACCCATGACCTTCTCCACACCGGCGCGGTTGTACCAGGACCGATCGAAGAGCACTATCTCACCTTTGGCGGGAAGATGGGCAATATAACGCTGGTAGTACCACTGACCCCGCTCGCGATCCGTCGGCGCGGGCAATGCCGCGATACGAGCCACTCGCGGGTTGAGGTACTCGGTGATCCGTTTGATGGCGCCACCCTTACCAGCTCCGTCACGGCCTTCGAAGATGACCACCAGACGCGCACCCGAATGCCGGGCCCACTCTTGCAGCTTCACGAATTCTGTTTGCAGCCGAAACAATTCGGCTTGGTAGACGGCATCGGAGATCTTGCGCCGGCCCGGCGCAGCTGATCTGTGTCCCTTCGCTCTCGACGACGCGCCGTCGTTGGTCGCGGTGCTCACATCAACGGATGGTATATCCACACATCACCATCGACCCCTAACAACTACCGCGAAGCCTCCAGAAGCTCGTCCAGTGCTTGGCTCAACAGCCCCGGCAGCAGATCGACATCGCTCATCGCGTCGCGGTCGGCATTGATGCCGAAATACAACATCCCGTTATACGACGTCACGCTGATGGCCAGCGCCTGGTTGTGCAGTAGCGGCGGCACGGAGTAGGTCTCCAGCAGCTTGGTACCCGCAATGTACATCTGCGACTGGGTTCCGGGGGCATTGGTGATCAACAGATTGAACAACCGTGCCGAAAAGCTAGTGGCGACCCGCACCCCCATGGCGTGCAAAGTGGCCGGTGCTAACCCCGACAACGTGACGATAGTCCTGGCATCGACCAGGCTGGCGGCGGTCGGGTTGGATTCGGTGGCGTGCGCGATCTGCGACAACCGCACTACGGCATTGCCCTCCCCCACCGGGAGGTCAACCAAGAACGGTGTCACCTGGCTGATCGCCTGACCAGGGCCGGTTGAGTCGAGTTGGTCGTCGGCATAGACCGACAGCGGCGCCATCGCCCGAACAGTCGCGGTCGGTGCCACAGCTTCACCGCGTGACATCAGCCAGTTGCCCAAGGCACCGGCAATCACCGTCAGCACCACGTCGTGGAGTCACAGTCGTAGCGAGCCCGCACCGTGCGATAGTCATCAAGACTTGCACGGGCAACCGTAAATCGCCGATTACGCGACACGGTGGCATTGAGCGGGCTACTGGGCGCGGTGCCCCGTGCCACCGTGCGGGCGATATCGAGAACCTTGCGGCCCGTCTCGACGAGTTGGCCGGAATTCGTTACCAACCCGGCGACCGCGGATCCGACGGCCTGTAGTTGTGCGCCCGGCCGCACCAGCCAGTCCCCGACCGCGCGCAGCAGCAACCGCGTGGTGCCGGGGTCCCGTTCCGGGACCCAGATGTCTTCCGGAAACGCCGGTGGACGCCGCGTCCGGTCGGCGATCACGTGGCCTATCGCCAGCGCGGTCACCCCGTTGATCAGGGCTTGGTGCGACTTGGTGTAGAGGGCAATGCGATTCTTTTCCAGACCCTCGACGAGATACATCTCCCACAATGGCCGCGATTTGTCCAGCGGCCGAGCGGCCAGCCGTGCGATCAGCTCGTGCAGTTGCTCGTCACTACCCGGCGACGGCAGGGCCGACCGCCGGACGTGGTAGGTGATGTCGAAGTCGCGATCGTCGATCCACACCGGCCTGGCCAGGCCCAATTTCACTTCCTGGACTTTCTGACGATAGCGCGGTATCTGCGGCAGCCGCTGTTCGACGGTTTCCAGCAGTGCCTCGTAGCTCAATCCGGCACGCGGACGGCGCAGGATCAACAGCAACCCGACATACATTGGGGTGGCTGTGTTCTCCAGCTGATAGAAGGAGGCGTCCGATGCAGACAACCGGGTGACCACTACGGCCCTGTCCTCCTTGTCAATTCGTCGCGACGAGTCACGTCGTCGCCCACGCTAACGGTTAGCCCGACCACTTCACGGCGCGGGTACACGCAAGCCCGCATTGTGCGATGATGGCCAGCAACCAAACCGCTGCGCAACACTCGTCTGCCACTCTCCAGCAGGCTCCTCGTTCGATCGATGATGCTGGAGGGTGCCCCTTGACCATCAGTCCTATCGCGAACTCACCGGGCGACACCTTCGCCGTCACACCCGTCGTCGAGTACGAGCCGCCGCCGCGAAACATCCCGCCGTGCGGGCAATCATCGCACGCAGCCCGGCGGCCGCACACCCCGCAGCTAGCTCGCCGACAACCAATCAGGCCGAGCGGCCGGGCACCGGCAGCGGTCACCTCCACGGCCAAGTCACCGCGGCTGCGTCAAGCGGGGACCTTCGCCGATGCCGCGCTACGCCGAGTGCTGGAGGTCATCGACCGCCGCCGCCCGGTGGGCCAGCTGCGCCCCCTGCTGGCACCCGGCCTCGTCGACTCCGTGCTCGCGGTGAGCCGCACGGCGGCCGGACACCAACAAGGCGCGGCCATGCTGCGCCGCATCCGGCTGACACCGGCCGGACCCGACACCGCGGACACCGCCGCCGAGGTCTTCGGCACCTACAGTCGCGGGGACCGGATCCATGCGATCGCCTGCCGGGTGGAACAACGGCCCGCCGGTAACGAAACCCGATGGCTGATGGTCGCCCTGCACATCGGGTGAGATCGCCGGCCCACACCCTAGTTCGAAGCTACTGCGGCGGCCGGCAGCCCACCGCCGGTGTAGCGGGCCAGTATCGGACCGACGATCGCCATGACGAACACATACGCCGTGGCCAAGGCGGCAACCCCCGGGATCGAGGCACCGGCCAGCCCGATGATGATCAAAGAAAACTCCCCCCGGGCAACGAGCGCGGTGCCAGCACGCAGCTGCCCACGCCGTGCCACTCCCTCCCGCCGGGCAGCGAACATCCCGGTGGCCACCTTGGTCGCTGCGGTGACAGCGGCCAGGGCCAGCGCTACCGGAAGCATTGAAACGAGCTTTCCCGGGTCAACCGACAGGCCGATTCCCAGGAAGAAGATCGTGGCGAACAAGTCACGCAGCGGAGTCAGCACCATGCGTGCCCGGTCTGCGGTCTCCCCGGTAAGCGTGAGGCCTACCAGAAACGCACCCACAGCCGCCGACGCGTGCAGCGACTCGGCCACCGCCGCCACGATCAAGGTGATGCCCAGCACCCGCAACAACAATTGTTCGGAATCAGGATGAGTCACCAACCGGCCGACATGATGACCCCAACGATACGACGCCGCGAACGCCCCAAGCAAAGCGGCGATCGCCACCGTCATGCCCACGACCGCCTCGAGCCAGCTGCCGTCTGTCGCGAGAACCGCGAACAGCGGCAAGTAGGCCGCCATCGCGAAGTCTTCGAGCACCAGCACCGACAGCACAGCCGGCGTTTCCCGGTTGCCGAGCCGACGCAGGTCCTCCAACAGCCGCGCGATCACACCCGAGGAGGAAATGTAGGTGACCCCGGCCAGACCGAGGATGGCAACACCGTCCAACCCCAAAAGCCAGCCCGCCACCGCACCGGGCGTGGCGTTGAGGACGATATCGACACCCGCCGACGGCAGGTGGTGGCGCAGACTGCTGGCGAACTCGGTCGCAGAAAACTCCAGACCCAGGGCCAAAAGCAACAACACGACACCGATGGGCGCACCGGTAGCGATGAACTCACCGGCGGCGGCCACCCCCAAGATGCCGCCATTGCCTAACGACAAACCCGCCAACAAATACACCGGAATCGGCGACAACGCGAATCGTCGTGCCACTGCACCCAGCACCGCAAGCACCGCCAACAGGACGCCGAGCTCAAACAACAGCGCCCTCGAAACCTCCACCGGTTCAGCCCTTTTCGACGATCTGTTCGACCCCGGCGATCCCGTCCTCGGTGCCGATCACGATGAGGACATCTCCGGCTCGCAGCACATCAGTCGGGCCCGGCGAGGCCAACACATCCTCGTCACGCACGATCGCCACAATCGACGCGCCGGTACGGGTGCGCGCACGGGTATCACCCAGCGGCCGGTCCACAAACAAGCTACCCGCCCGGATGTGAATCTGACCGGCCTTAAGCCCGGGCACCTCACGCGTCAGCTCGGTAAATCGCTCGGCGATCCTCGGCGCACCCAGAATCTGAGCCACCGCCTCGGCCTCTTCATCGGTGAGCCGCAAAACCGGTCGGGCTTCGTCCGGATCATCGCGGCCATACAGGACGACGTCGAAACCGCCACTGCGCCTGGCAACGATGCCGATCCGGTCACCGCGATAGCTGGTGAACTCGTATCGCAGGCCCACCCCCGGCAGCAGCACCTCCTTGACGTCCATAGGAGTCAATCCTTGACGAAATGCGGCCAAGATAGAAGCGGTACGGGCAATCTCGTTGACTCAGGTATGCCGGTGCGGCCACGGCAACAACATCGACACCTCGCGGCGGTAATCGCGGTATTGGTCGCCCAGCGCCGCGAGTAGGTCGCGCTCTTCGAACTGCAACGCGACCAAGATGTAGCCCGTCGCGCCGATCGCGAAAAGCAAGTGCCCCGCCGTCATCATGGGCGTCGCCCAGAACGCGACGACGAATCCGAGCATGATCGGGTGGCGTACCCACCGGTAGAGCAGATGAGCCTGAAAACCGATCTCGGTGTACGGCTTTCCGCGCCAAGCCAAATACACCTGCCGTAGGCCGAACAATTCGAAATGATTGATCATGAAAGTCGACGTCAACACCGTGGCCCACCCGAGCCAGAACAACGCCCACAACGCCACCCGGCCAGCCGGCTGCCGCACGTCCCAGATGACCGCCGGCATCGTTCGCCATTGCCAGTACAGCAACAACAGCGCAACGCTGGCCAGCAGTACATAGGTGCTGCGCTCGATCGAGGGCGGCACGAATCGAGTCCACCAGCGTTTGAAACCCTGTCGTGCCATCACGCTATGTTGGACGGCGAACACGCCCAGCAGCACCAAGTTGACCACGACCGCCTGGCCGATCGGCGCCGCGATCGCGTGATCTACGGTTCGTGGCACCACTACGTCGCCGACGAAACCGATCGCATACCCGAAGGCAACCAGGAATACCAGATAGCTCGCGGCCCCGTAAATGATCGTCAAATAACGCTTCATAACCTGATTCTGCTCCGCAGGAGTGTGCAGCTGGGGCGTTCGGCCCGATTGGCGCCAATCAGCGATTCAACAGTGCCATGATGTGCGGCATGGCCTCGCGGGCCGCAACGCGTCCCGCCTCGCGGGCGGCGTCGATCTGGTGAAACTCCAGCAGCCCAACAGCACCGGTGTCGGGTCTGATAACGACCTGCGCAAGACTGAGTGCGGCATCCGCCCCACGCTGGCTGCCGATTGTCATCGTGCGCATCAAGGTGTCGCCGATTCCTGGCACTTTTGGCGAGCCGTCCTGTCGAGCCGAGCCCGGCCCGCCACCACCTAAGCCGATGCTCACCGCGATCAATGGGCCATCAGGACTTGCCCGGGTCGAGACCGGAAGGTTGTCTAACACACCGCCATCCACATGCAGTCGACCGTTGTAGACCTGGGGCGGATAGATGCCCGGCAGCCGAAGGGAACACCCAATGACATCGACGAGTCGGCCTCGGCGGTGTACGACCGGTCGGCGGGCAAGCAAATCGACGCTAACGCAACGGAACTCCTTTGGCAGCTCCTCGACCAGTCGGTCCCCGAACGCTGCTTCTAATAGGGTCAGCGTCCGTCGACCACGGACTAGCCCCCTGACCGGAAACGCGTAGTCACTGAGCGGATTGTGCCGAATGAAGTACTCGTATGCGTAGGCGTCCGCTGTTGCCGCGTCCATACCGCACGCTCCGAACACCGCAATAACCGCCCCCATGCTGGTGCCGGCGAACCGGTCGATGGTGACCCCGACCCGCTCTAGCTCGTCAAGAACCCCGAGGTGCGCAAAGCCGCGCGCGCCACCGCCGCCGAGGACTAGACCGATCGAGCGGCCGGCGATGCGTGCGGCGAGCGGGCGTACGTTTTCCAAGATGCGTCGGTAATGAACCACATGAACCGATCGCGGCGTGATCAATTCCTCCCACTGACGCCGGTGCTCCCGGCTGGCGGCCGGACCGGCCAGCACGAGGTCGGCACCCCGCGCACGCGCCGGCAGCCGCGCGGCTTGTGGGTTGGGATCTCCCGCGACCAGCACTATCCGGTCGGCGACGCGCAGGCAGAAGTCCCGCCAGCCGGCATCCTCGACCGCGGCATGTAGCACTACCTTGTCGGCGACTCGCTCCGCGCGATCAAGGCCGTCGCGGTCGACCCGGCCGGGGTCAACGGCACGCAACCGCGCCGACAGCGCGGTAAGCAGGCCAGCGGCCACTGCCGGCACGGGCGCGTCGCCGCTCACTCCGATCACCGAAACGACCACCTCAGGCGACGTCGAGTCAGTCGCCGGTGGCGGTGCCTCCCGCAGCCGCGTTGCCAGCACCTTTACCAACGCCGCCAGCGCACCATGGTCGGCGATCTCGTCGAACTGTGCCTTGGTGAGCCGCACTAGCTTGGTGTCGCGCAACGCCCGGACCGTCGCGGACCGGGGCGCGTCAATAAGTAGCCCAAGCTCCCCGAGAACCTCCCCGCGACCCAGTTCTTTGAGAACGATGCTGTCCTGCAGCACCTGCACGCGACCCGTGCGGATCACGTAAAGCGAATCGGACGGGTCACCTTCGTGGAAGAGATAGCAACCCGCCTCCAACTCGACGTCCTCAACGTGCTCCCCGAGCTGTGCCAAGGTGGCCGCGTCCAGGCCGGCAAATAGCGGCAGATTCCCCAGCGGATCGGCGTCACCGGCCGCCCAATGCTCAATCGGCGCGGCCGCCGGCTGGGGAATCGGTGGCTCCAACCGCGGCGCGATCGCGGGCTCCGGCGCCGGCATCTGGACGGGGTTGCGGTTGGTTCTACCCAGCACCGCGGCCGCGACAGCCACCGCGATGAAACAGATGGCAGCCATAGCCCATCCGCGCCGCAACGCCTCCTCGGCAGTACCGTGCTCCGGCTTACCGATCAAGATCACCATCACCGCGACACCGAGCACCGCACCGAGCTGGCGAGTGGTGCTAACGACCGCCGACGAGGTGGCATAGCTGCCGCCCTTGGCGACCTCGGCCAGCGCTGCACTGCTCAACACCGGCAACGTCGCGCCGACACCGATGCCCTGCAGCAGTTGGCCCGGCAGCCACACGCGGAGGAAATCCGGCTCGGACCCGACACGCTGCAAATACCACACCAGGCTGCCGGCCCAGACCAGCGCACCAACGAGGACGATGACGCGATGCCCATGCCGACCGGCAACCCGACCCAGCGCCGCCGCCACCACGGCAGCCACCACCGCAGCGGGCGCGATCGCGAAACCCGCCTTCAGCAGCGAGTAGTGCCACACATAGTTGAGGTAAAGCACATGGGTAAGGCCATAGCAGTAAAAACCCGCTGCGGCGACCAGCGTGAGCAGGTTGCCCGCCACGAACGACCGGCTACGCAACAGCGCCGGCTCGACCAGCGGCGCGGGGTGCGACCGCGAGCTGTGCACGAACCCAACCGAGGTCAGGACGCTGGCCAGGAACGAACCGACGGTGGCCACGCTCAACCAACCCCAGTCCGGCCCCTTGACCAAACCGAGGGTAACCAACCCGAGCGTTACCGCAAGCAGCAGCGCACCGCGCAAGTCAGGCATGCGGCGCCGGCCCGAGGCGCGGCTCTCGACGAGCATGCGCTTGGTGGCGATCGCCGCGACGATGCCCAGCGGAACATTGACCAGTAACACCCACCGCCAGCCGGCCCACTCCACGAGGAGCCCGCCGATCGGCGGGCCCAGGCCAGCCGCGATCGCTGCCGCCGCACCCCACAGGCCGATAGCGTGCGCGCGGCGCGCCGCGTCGAAGCCCTCAACGACCAGTGCGAGCGAAGCAGGCACGAGTATCGCAGCCCCGATGCCCTGCAGCACCCGGAACGCCACCAACTGCTCGACACTGCCGGCGACGGCGCACAGCCCGGACGCAATGGTGAACACCAGCACACCGGACAGGAATGTCCGTCTGCGGCCCAGCAAATCGGCCAACCTGCCGGCCGCAACCATGAAGGCGGCGAAGACGATGTTATAGCCGTTCAGAATCCAGGACAGGCTCCCGATGTCGTAGGACGGGAAGGAACGCTGGATATCCGGGAACGCGATGTTGACGATTGTCGAGTCGAGAAACGCCAGGAAAGCGCCGAACCCCGCTACCAGCAGAACCGACGCCGACGAAGGTCGGCGACGACGGGTGAGATTAGCGAACCCCTTGCCGCCGTGCAACGAAATGTGCATGCGCGCCGGGGCGCGGGGTGTGCCGGGAAGTGACTTCTGGGAACTGAGAAACCGATACACCCATCTGCAACCTACGCGCTAACGCTTCTTGACCGATTTCGGCGGCTTGGCGCCGCGGCCTTGTCGGCGGGCGGCTTCGCGCCGCTCGCGCCGGCTAGCACCGGCCGGCACTCCGGCCGGCGTCTTGTGGGCTCCACCGCCGTTGCGCTGCACCTGAGCCGAGCCATCCTCCGCGGGACCGGAATAGGTCAAAGCGGGCGACTCGCTGGCAACACCCTTGGCGCGTAATGCACTTGGAGCTCTTTCGCGCGCGCCACCATCGACCGCGCTGCGTTGCTGCGCGGCGGCTGCGGCCGCGGCGGCGAATTCGGCAAGCTCTGCGGGTTCGGCAGCCGGGGCAACCGGCGGGGCGGGGACCGCCTCCACGGTGACGTTGAACAGGAAGCCGACCGATTCCTCTTTCATGCCGTCGAGCATGGCCATGAACATGTCGTAGCCCTCACGCTGGTACTCGACCAACGGATCGCGCTGCGCCATCGCGCGCAGCCCGATACCCTCCTTGAGGTAGTCCATCTCGTAGAGGTGTTCACGCCACTTACGGTCTATGACGTTGAGCAGCACGTTGCGTTCCAGCTGGCGCATCGCACCCTCGCCGGCGATTTCCTCGAGTTCGGCTTCCCGTGCGGCATAGGCACGTTCGGCGTCCTTGAGTAGTGCCTCCAGCAACTCCTCGCGGGTGAGATCGTCGCGCTCGAATTCGTGGTCCTTGCGGGTCAGCGAGTCGGCGGTGATCCCCACCGGATAGAGGGTTTTGAGTGCCGTCCACAACGCGTCCAGATCCCAATCTTCGGCATAGCCTTCGCCGGTCGCGCCGTCGACGTAGGCGGTGATGACATCGCGGACCATGTCCAGCGCCTGGTCCTTGAGGTTTTCGCCTTCGAGGATGCGCCGGCGCTCGGCGTAGATGACCTTGCGCTGCTGGTTCATCACCTCGTCGTATTTGAGGACGTTCTTGCGGACCTCAAAGTTCTGCTGCTCGACCTGGGTCTGGGCGCTCTTGATGGCCCGGGTGACCATCTTGGCTTCGATCGGCACGTCGTCGGGCAGGTTCAGCCTGGTCAACAAGGTCTCCAAGGCCGCGCCATTGAAGCGGCGCATCAGCTCGTCACCCAGCGACAAATAGAAGCGCGACTCCCCGGGGTCCCCCTGGCGGCCGGACCGGCCACGCAACTGGTTGTCGATCCGCCGCGACTCGTGGCGCTCGGTGCCCAGCACGTACAGGCCGCCGGCCTCGATTACTTCCTTGGCCTCCTTGCTGGCTTCCTCTTTGACGATGGGCAGTTCGGAGTGCCAGGCCGCCTCGTACTCCTCGGGCGTCTCCACCGGATCCAGGCCGCGTTCGCGCAGCCGCTGATCGGTGAGAAAGTCGACGTTGCCGCCCAGCACAATGTCGGTGCCGCGACCGGCCATGTTGGTGGCGACGGTGACGCCGCCGCGGCGGCCCGCCACCGCGATGATGGTCGCCTCTTGCTCGTGGTACTTGGCGTTGAGCACATTGTGCGGGATGCGCCGCTTGGTGAACTGCCGCGACAGATACTCCGAGCGCTCCACGCTGGTGGTGCCGATCAGCACCGGCTGTCCCTTCGCGTAGCGCTCGGCGACGTCGTCGACCACCGCGATGTACTTGGCCTCCTCGGTCTTGTAGATCAGGTCGGACTGGTCTTCACGGATCATCGGCATGTTGGTCGGGATGCTGACCACGCCCAGCTTGTAGATCTCGTGCAGCTCGGCCGCCTCCGTCTGGGCGGTGCCGGTCATGCCGGCGAGCTTGTCGTAGAGCCGGAAGTAGTTCTGCAGCGTGATGGTGGCCAGCGTCTGGTTCTCGGCCTTGATCTCGACGTGCTCCTTGGCCTCGATGGCCTGGTGCATGCCCTCGTTGTAGCGGCGGCCGATCAGCACCCGGCCGGTGAACTCGTCGACGATGAGCACCTCACCATCGCGGACGATGTAGTCCTTGTCGCGGCTGAACAGCTCTTTGGCCTTCAGAGCGTTGTTGAGATAGCTGACCAACGGCGAGTTGGCGGCCTCGTACAGGTTGTCGATGCCGAGCTGGTCTTCGACGAATTCCACACCCTTCTCGTGCACGCCGACGGTGCGTTTGCGTAGATCGACCTCGTAGTGGACGTCCTTTTCCATCAGCGGCGCCAACCGGGCGAACTCGGTGTACCAGTTGGAGGCGCCGTCGGCGGGACCGGAGATGATCAGCGGGGTGCGGGCCTCGTCGATCAGGATGGAATCGACCTCGTCGACAATGGCGTAATGGTGCCCGCGCTGCACCAGATCATCCAGTGAGTGCGCCATGTTGTCGCGCAGGTAGTCGAACCCAAACTCGTTATTGGTGCCGTAGGTGATGTCGGCGTTATAGGCCACCCGGCGTTCATCGGGTGTCATGGTGGCCAAAATCACCCCGACCTGAAGCCCGAGGAAGCGGTGCACGCGGCCCATCCACTCACTGTCGCGTTTAGCCAGGTAGTCGTTGACGGTGACGATGTGCACGCCGTTGCCGGCCAGCGCATTGAGGTAAGCGGGCAACACACAGGTCAGGGTCTTGCCTTCACCGGTCTTCATCTCGGCAACGTTGCCCAGGTGCAGGGCGGCCGCACCCATCACCTGCACGTCGAACGGCCGCTGGTCCAGCACCCGCCAGGCGGCCTCGCGGGCCACGGCGAAGGCCTCGGGCAACAGGTCGTCGAGGGTTTCTGGGTTTTTCTGGTCGGCCAGCCGCCGCTTGAACTCGTCGGTTTTCGCCCTCAGCTCGGCGTCGGTGAGTTTCTCGACATCGTCGGACAAAGTGCCGACATAGTCGGCCACCTTCTTGAGGCGCTTGACCATGCGACCTTCGCCAAGGCGCAGCAACTTCGACAGCACAGCTATGTCCCCGCATGTGTAGGAGTCTTTAGATAAGGCGACTCCCATGGTAGGTGACGACGCGGCGCGCGCCGCCGATCACGCCAGACGGATCAAGCCGTAGTCGTAGGCGTGCCGGCGGTAGACCACCGACGGCCGTTCGGTGTCCTTGTCGTAGAACAAGAAGAAGTCGTGTCCAACCAGCTCCATCTGGTAGAGCGCGTCATCGACCGACATCGGCTTGGCCGGGTGTTCTTTGGTGCGAACGATCCGCCCAGGCTCCCGCTCGACGACGGCACCGTCGTGATCGTGTGCCTCGGCTGGTCTGGTGTTGAAGCCGTTCTCCGGCGCTGGCACCACCGCGGTCGCCTCGGCCAGCGAAACCGGGGTTTTGTCGCCGTAGTGCACCTTGCGGCGATCCTTACCGCGGCGCAGCCGGCTCTCCAGTTTGACGACCGCTGATTCAAGCGCGGCATAGAAGCTGTCGGCGCAGGCCTCACCTCGCACCACCGGCCCTCGCCCACGCGCGGTGATCTCCACGCGCTGACAGGACTTGCGCTGGCGGCGATTACGTTCGTGGTCGAGTTCGACGTCGAACAGGTAGATGGTCCGGTCGAACCGCTCCAAGCGGGCGAGTTTCTGCGAAACGTAGATGCGGAAGTGGTCGGGGATCTCGACATTACGGCCCTTGAACACGATCTCAGCGTTTGATTTCGGTTCGGCCAGAACCTGACCTGAATCCACGGCTAGCCTTGACATACGTGACAACTCGTTTCTCTTTCCACGTCACACGCGCCCTGCGTGCCTGGCCTTCGGGGAGACGCGCCGACGGGGTGGGAGCGGTTGGAGAAGTTACCGCCGCAGGCTGCCCGCCGGAGCAAGATGTCGATTGCTCACCTCCTATCGCGGGATACTGATTCAACCTGGGAAGCGCGAGCGTGAGTCGTTAAAGGTTGATCTCGACGTTAGCCCGTGTTCGGCTCACCGTGCCACCAAATTGACCGACCTGTTTCGAGTTCTTCACGTTGTCTTGGCAACTGCACCGGCTCAGGCAGATCCTCACGCGGCCGCGACCGCCAACACGGCACCCACCCGCACACCGGCGGCCTGCAAGACCCGGACCGACTCGCGCGCCGTCGCCCCGGTGGTGATGATGTCGTCGACGAGCACGACTTCGTTGCGCGGCCGCTGGCCCCGCAACAGCACCCGACCCGTGATGTTGCGCTCGCGCGCGGACGCCCCAAGACCTACCGAGTCCCGGGCTAGCGCTCGCATCCGCAGCGCCGGGACGACGGTGACGTCATGGTGGCGCCCAAGGGTGGCACCCGCAATCCGCGCCATCCGGCTGACGGGGTCACCCCCACGCCGTCGCGCCGCCCACCGTCTCGTCGGCGCAGGCACCATCGTCAGCGGGTTTTCGAGCATGCCCCAGGACAACAGGTGGTCGACACCGACAATCAGCGCGCACGCCAGTGGCGCGACGAGGTCGCGACGGCCGTGCTCTTTCATAGCGAGGATCGCCTGACGACGCACGCCCGCGTAGCGGCCGAGCGCGAACACCGGCACCTGTGGGTCAACACGAGGACTCACCACGTGCGGTTCACCGGCAGCCACCGACAGCTCGGCGGCACAGGCGGCACACCAGCGGGTCGCCGGCGCACCGCAGCCACCGCATTCCAGCGGCAGGACGAGGTCAAGCACACACCAAGTGTCGCGGTCACCGGTGACAGCAGTGCTGTCAATCGGCGCCGCTGCGCAGCGGCGGCCAGACAAAGCTGAGCGCACCCTGACTCAATTGGGTAATCACGCTTTCCAGATAACGCAGCGGCAGCTCCGTTCGCCACTCCGGAAGCAACGCAGAGAGCTGCAAACAATCGGCTGCGAGGCTGACGTCGGTGATGCGCAGCCCATGCGGCAGCTCAGGCAGTGGAACTCGGTAGGCCGGTGTCCGTGCCGGCAGTGTCCACCGCCGTTGTCCGGTGATCACGGTGCGCGGTCGCAGCCACAGTGTCGTCTGGGAGGTTGTGCCCGCCACGTCGACGTCGACCTCAAGACCTCCCCAGTCGGGCCGGCGCGCCCAGCGCAGCCGGGCCGCTCCGCTCTCGGACAACTCACCGCGCAGCTGCGGCGTCGCTTGACGGAGCACATCATCGAAAATCTCGGTCGGCAGGGCGGACGACAACTCGACGGGAGCGGCGATCACCAGCGGCGGCACACCCGGGCGGATGTGCACGTTGCGCAGGACGGCAACGGCGCTGTGCAAATGATGCTGATCCCAGCTGATGCCGCGAGCGGCCACCCGAACCTCGCCCAGCTGGCCGACGGCCAGCCCCTGCGGTTCCAGTGCCGAGTCCAGCTCGGTGACGGTCAGCACCACGTCATGGTCCCCAATCCGAACCGTGACTTCCTTGCCGATGAGCAGCTGCTGCAAGGTGGTGAACAACGTCCGGTAGGGCGCCGCAACTGCCTGGGCGGCTCCCGCGCTGACCAGCGACATCCCGGTCGACGACCACAGCGAGGCCAGCATGTCCAAGGCACGGAAGGGATCATCCCAACGCAGCCGGGGAACTCTTGGCGACATCAACAAGCGCCTCCTCACTGCGAGGGTAGCCGGTGTGCTCAGGTCGCGAAAAACGCAGGCACAGCACTCATCCGGGCAATACCGGCGCCGCCCCCGGCACCATCAGCCCCGGTACGTCCGCCCAGCCTGGTCGGCTTTCGACAGACGCCGAGTACATCAACACCCCTTGCGGGCCGGCGACATACACAGTCGACGGGTTGGCCGCGATCGCCGTCAGTGGAGTTTGCAACCCGCGGGACGGCGCGTCGGAGTTCACCCCGTCGAGGTTTACATAAGACACCGGATGGGCGGCGTCGGTGCGTGTCACCACGATGTCGTCACCGGTTCGCCAGGACAACGACACCACCGAGGAACCCAGCCCGAAACCCAGCCGCCGAGGGTAGGTCAGGGCGAACTGGCCAGCCTGGGTCTGCTCGACGCCGGCGAGGATCACCTGCCCACCGATCACCATCGCGGCGCGCGTCCCGTCACGGGACAGTTGAAGATCGTTGATCGCCCCCGGGAAGCGGCTGGCCACCGCGGTCGAATCCACCGGAATCCGCGCGGGTTGCCCCGATGCCGGGTCCTGTATCGCTCGCAGCACGACGTTGGTATCGACCACCACCCAGACCGCGTCGTCCAGCGACCAGCTGGGCCGCGACAGGCTGTGCCCGTCGGCGGACTGCACCGCCTCGCCGCCGAGGTCGCCGACCCACAAAGACGCCGCCTCATCCGGAGCCCCGCGCCCCAGCGTCACCACCGAGGCCACCTGACGCCCGCTGCGTGATACGGCGGCCGCCGTCTGCTCCGGCATCCGTCCGAAGGCCCCGGGCACGGGGGTGACTCGCTGTGCGTCCATCGCCACCAGTGATCCGTTCACCAAGGCGTGCAACCCCGCGGCGGCACCGTCGGCCACCCCCGGGTCGGTGGCCGCGACATCGGAAGTGGTCCACCCCTCGGCAAACCTGTCTTCCAGCGGGGCGCCGTCGGCGTTGATCACGTACGGCCCCCTGATGTCGGCCCTGGCCAAGGTCCAGATGATCTGTGCGGCAAGTAATTGCCTGCTGTGCGGATCGGTGGTGGACAGCTTCTCCATGTCGACTCGCGCGCCGCCGTACCCGCGGCCGATTCCGCTCTTTCCGCCGTCGGCCCGAGTCACCGGCCCGCGCAGTCGTAGCGGCGGAGCGAGCAGATTACGCACCGTGCGCGCCATCTCCGGGCGTGGACCCGCCAGCAGTTTGGAGACGAGCTCCGTGGCCAGCTGGTCGCGGTCGGACACCGCGACGTAGCGCGGATCGGGAACCACGGTCTTGCCGGTGGGGTCGGCGAAGTACAGGGTGTTGCGCTTGTACGTTTCTTGGAACTGCTGCCAGTCCAGGAAAACCCCGTTGGGTAGGCGATCGATGCGCCAACCATCGGACGTCTTGACCAACTCGATCGGGCCCGGATCCGGCAGTTGACCCTCGGCGGTCTCAAACACCCCCACATCCGAGAGCGAGCCGAGAATGTCTGCCCGCATGGTCACCGAAACCTTCTCGGCGCTTCGGGTTTCGACGAACACCACGTGGTCGATCAACAACGCGCTGCCGGCGTCGTCCCAGGCGTTGGAAGCCGATTCGGTGAGGAACTGACGCGCCGCCAGGTGCCGGTTGGCCGGGTCGGCTGTGGCCTTGAGGAACTCGCGTAACAGCACGTCGGGATCCATACCCGGGCTCGGTTTGGGCAGATTCGACGGCACCGGACGTTCGACGGTTCCGATGGCTTGCGGGGCCGACGTGCTGGGCACACTGGCACAGCCGGCCAGCACTGCACCAAGGAACAACAAAATTGTCAGCCGCATCAACCGCTCCACTCCGCGTGCTCACGTGGGCGCTGACGTTCCTTGTATTCCGGTGGCATCGGTTGCGGATTCGGTTGCGCGACCGGTTGCAGAACTGGCTGCGGGATCGGTTTCATGGGCAGCGGGCTGGTGGTGACCTTGTGGCCGCGCACCATCGGAAGCGTCAGCCGGAAGCAGGCGCCCTCGCCGGGTTCGCCCCACGCCTCAAGCCGACCCTGGTGCAATCGGGCATCCTCGACGCTGATCGCCAAACCCAGCCCGGTGCCGCCGGACCGACGTACCCGTGAGGGATCCGAGCGCCAGAACCGGCTAAACACCAGCTTCTCCTCACCAGGCCGCAGCCCAACCCCGTAGTCACGCACGGTGACGGCGACCGTGTCTTCGTCGGCGGCCATCCGGATCCGCACCGGTTTGTGTTCGGCGTGGTCGATGGCATTGGCAATCAGATTGCGCAGGATCCGTTCTACCCGACGCGCATCGACCTCCGCGATCACCTGCTCGGCGGGCAGATCCACCAGCAACTCGATACCGGCCTCCTCGGCCAGGTGGCCCACATTGCCGAGCGCGTTGTTGACCGTTGTGCGCAAGTCGACCGCCTCAACCGACAACTCGGCCACCCCGGCGTCATGCCGCGAGATCTCCAGCAGGTCGTTGAGCAACGTCTCGAATCGGTCCAGCTCGCTAACCATCAACTCGGTGGACCGCCGCAGCGTGGGGTCGAGGTCGGCGCTGTGGTCATAGATCAAGTCGGCCGCCATCCGCACCGTGGTCAGCGGCGTACGCAGTTCGTGGCTGACGTCGGAGGTGAACCGGCGCTGTAGGTTGCCGAACTCCTCCAGCTGGGCGATCTGTCGGGACAGGCTCTCGGCCATGTCGTTGAACGACACCGCCAGCCTGGCCATGTCGTCCTCGCCGCGCACCGGCATGCGTTCGGACAGATGTCCCTCGGCGAAACGTTCGGCGATCCGCGACGCCGACCGCACCGGCACCACCACCTGACGCGACACCAGCAGCGCAATGCCGGCGAGCAGGACTAGCAGTACCAGGCCGCCGGTGGCCATCGTGCCACGCACCAGCGTGATCGTGGCTTGCTCGCTCGCCAGCGGAAAGATCAGGTATAGCTCCAGGTTGGCCACCCGCGACAACGTCGGAGTCCCGATGATCAGGGCCGGCCCGGAGAAACCTTCGGTCTGCACCGTGGCGTACTGGTAGGCGGCCTGCCCGGCCTTGACGAAGCCGCGCAGCGCGTTGGGCACCTGATCGACGGGTCCGGCAGTAGAGGCAGCGCGCGGCCCATCACCCGGCACCATCAGCACCGCATCGAACGCACCGGCGAGGCCAGCCCCCGAAGCGGGGTCGGTTTTCGACGTCAGAGTGTTGCGCGCAAGCTGCAGGCTACTGTCCAGTGAGCGCGTCTCCTCACCGTTGACGATCCCGCTGACGGTGGTGCGTGCCCGCTCGATCTGGTCGATCGCCGCCCTGACCTTGATGTCGAGGACACGATTGGTGACCTGGCTGGTCAGCACAAAGCCAAGCGCCAGGATGACGGCTAGCGACAGTCCAAGGGTCAGCGCCACGACCCGCAGCTGCAGCGATCGGCGCCACGCGACAGCTACGGCTCGACTCAACGCACTGAGGCCCCGTGTCATCGGGCCAGAGCGACCCCGGCGACCCCGAATGCGTCGGCGCGAGCCGAAGATCATCGGCGCCGCTCCTTAGCATCGCTGCGCTCTGCATCGTCGCCGGCGCGGATCACGGAGGTCCGGCCTTGTACCCCACTCCTCGAACGGTCAGCACCACAGTCGGGTTCTCGGGATCCTTTTCGACCTTGGCCCGCAGACGCTGGACATGCACGTTCACCAGCCTGGTATCGGCTGGGTGCCGGTAACCCCATACCTGTTCGAGCAGCACATCACGAGTAAACACCTGGCGCGGCTTGCGCGCCAATGCGACCAACAGGTCGAATTCCAGCGGTGTCAACGAGATCTGCTCACCGTTGCGAGTGACCTTGTGCGCCGGTACGTCGATTTCTACGTCGGCGATGGACAGCATCTCGGCGGGTTCGTCGTCGTTGCGGCGCAGCCGCGCCCGCACCCGCGCAACCAGCTCCTTGGGCTTGAACGGCTTCATGATGTAGTCGTCGGCGCCCGACTCCAGACCCAGCACCACATCCACGGTGTCGGTCTTTGCGGTGAGCATCACGATCGGAACACCGGAATCGGCGCGCAACACCCGGCACACGTCGATGCCGTTCATACCGGGCAGCATCAAATCCAATAACACCAGATCGGGGCGCAGCTCGCGCACCGCGGTCAGAGCCTGAGTACCGTCGCCGATGACCGCGGTGTCGAAGCCTTCCCCCCGCAGCACGATGGTGAGCATCTCAGCCAACGAAGCGTCGTCGTCAACGACCAAAATCCTTTGCCTCATGGTGTCCATGGTGTCACCACATCGGGACAAAACTGGCGCACCACACGGGCGTTTCTTGCTTGATTAGGGCAAATACCCTCAACTTGGCACGTCTGGAGGCGCCAAAGTCGCCGCTAGTCGGCCCGGATCAACATCGGCGCCGACAACCAGCCACCGGCCGCCCCACCCTTGGGCCGCCAACTCGGCGTAGACCGCACCGGTGCGCTGCTGAAGTTCAGCGTCGCGTTCGTAATTGTCGCGCGCCCGACCGGGGTCACGCTGGGCACGGCCGCGGGATCGTTCCCCGGCGAGCTCGGCAGAGACCGCAAGGAGCACCTGCCAGTCGGGCTTGGGCAACCCGAGTCTTGCAAATTCGATCCGCTGAACCCAGGCCGCTGCCTTCCCGGCCGCGTTTTCATGTAGGCGCGCCGCGCTGTAGGCCGCGTTGGAGGCGACGTAGCGATCCAGGATCACCACGTCGTAGCCGCGACACAGCCCCTGGATCGTGTGGACCGCGCCAGCGCGGTCGAGCGCGAACAGCGTCGCCATCGCATACACCGACGATGCGAGGTCACCGTGCTCGCCGTGCAGCGCCTCCGCTGCGATGTCGGCGGCCACCGACTGTCCGTAGCGCGGGAACGCCAGTGTGGCCACCGATCTCCCGGCTGCTCGAAAGGCCCCGGACAGCTTTTCCACCAACGTCCGCTTGCCAGCGCCGTCAACGCCCTCAATCGCGATTAGCACGGCGCGGCCCTGTCGGTGGCGGCGCGAGCAGACGCAAAATCGCCCTTTTCGTCATGAAAATGGGCGATTTTGCGTCTGCTCGCGGGTGGGAGGCACTCAGTAGCGGTAGTGGTCCGGCTTGTAGGGACCCTCGACGTCGACGCCGAGGTATTCGGCCTGCTCCTTGGTCAGCTTGGTCAGGTGACCGCCAAGGGCCTCGACATGGATTCGAGCCACCTTCTCGTCGAGGTGCTTGGGCAGCCGGTACACCTCGTTGTCGTACTCGTCGTTCTTGGTCCACAGCTCGATCTGGGCGATCGTCTGGTTAGCGAAGCTGTTGCTCATCACGAACGAGGGGTGCCCGGTGGCATTGCCCAGGTTCAGCAGCCGCCCCTCGGACAGCACGATGATCGAGCGGCCCGTGTCGCCAAAGGTCCACAGGTCGACCTGAGGCTTGACGTTGACCCGTGTCGCCCCGGAGCGCTCCAGCCCGGCCATGTCGATCTCGTTGTCGAAGTGGCCGATATTTCCCAGGATCGCGTGGTCCTTCATCGCCTTAATGTGCTCGAGCATGATGATGTCTTTGTTGCCGGTCGCGGTTACGACGATGTCGGCGTCCCCGATGGCCTCCTCGACGGTGACCACGTCGAAGCCCTCCATCATGGCCTGCAGCGCGTTGATCGGGTCGATCTCGGTGACGGAGACCCGCGCTCCCTGGCCCTTCATCGCCTCCGCACAGCCCTTACCGACGTCGCCGTAGCCGCAGATGAGGACCTTCTTACCGCCGATCAGCGCGTCGGTGCCGCGGTTGATGCCGTCGATCAGGGAGTGCCGAGTGCCGTACTTGTTGTCGAATTTGGACTTGGTCACCGAGTCGTTGACGTTGATCGCCGGGAAGGCCAGATCCCCGGCCGCGGCGAATTGGTAGAGCCGCAGCACGCCGGTGGTGGTCTCCTCGGTGACGCCCTTGACCGACTCGGCTATCTTGGTCCACTTGTCCTTGTCGGTCTCGAAGCGGGTCCGTAGCAGGTTCAGGAAGACCTTCCACTCGGCGGGGTCGTCCTCCTCGGCGGGCGGCACCACGCCGGCCTTCTCATACTGCATGCCGCGCAGCACCAACATGGTGGCGTCACCGCCGTCATCGAGGATCATGTTGGCCGGCTTGTCGGGGTCCGGCCAGGTGAGCATCTGCTCGGCGGCCCACCAGTACTCTTCGAGCGTCTCGCCCTTCCACGCGAACACCGGGACACCCTTGGGCTCGTCGGGGGTGCCGTGCGGGCCGACCACGACGGCGGCGGCGGCGTGATCCTGGGTGGAGAAGATGTTGCACGAGGCCCAGCGGACTTCGGCGCCCAGCGCGGTGAGGGTTTCGATCAACACCGCGGTCTGCACCGTCATGTGCAGCGAACCCGAGATCCGGGCCCCCTTCAGGGGTTGCACCTCGGCATACTCGCGCCGCAGCGACATCAGGCCGGGCATCTCGTGCTCGGCGATCCGGAGTTCTTTGCGGCCGAAATCCGCTAGTGACAGGTCGGCGATCTTAAAGTCGATGCCGTTACGAACGTCAGGGGTCAGCGAATTTTTGGTCACCAAATTTCCGGTCATAGGGGCTTTCATCCTTCTTTGGGGGCTCACAGGGATCCGAGCGGGCTACTTAGCCTAGGTACGCTCTTGCAGTCACTGTAGCCGCCGTCGGTCAGCCCCGCAGGTCAGGGGACATTGATCACACCGTGACGCTCCGCGAACGGCGTTATTAGCCGTGCTAGGTCCGCTGCGACATCATGGTCGGCCTCGGGCGGCATCGACACGTAGCTCAAGCACAGCCGCACGATCGCACGCGAGAGCACATTGGCGTCGTTATCGGTGGTGGCCACCCAGGTATCGGTGAAGGCCGGCGCCAGCCGGGCCGACGCGCGGGTGATGATCGGCGCGCTGTCGGTGGTGATCAGTTGCAGCAGATCGGGCTTGGCGACACCGGTCAACAGCGAGATGACCAACGGATCTGCCGCCGACTCGGCGAAGAACGACCGAAAGCCCTGCAGGAACGCTTCGTAAAAGTTGCCGACGTTGGCGTCCAACGATGCATGGACGTTGTCCACTAATCGGTCGGCCAGGCGCAGCGCGTATCCCTGCGCCAGGCCTTGCCGGGAACCGAATTCGTTGTAGATGGTCTGCCGGCTGATGCCCGCCGCGCGGGCCACGTCGGACAGCGTGATGGCGGACCAGTCGCGGGTCAGCAGCAGATCCCGCATCGCATCCAGCACCGAATCCCGCAACAGGGCCCGCGAGGCCTCGGCATAGGGTATCCGCTTCACAGGCGCGACAGTAGCGCTTGGAGTGCTCACGAGCGAGCCACCTCCACCATCTCGAAATCCGACTTTGCCGCACCGCAATCCGGGCAACTCCAGTCATCGGGGATGTCGTCCCAGCGGGTGCCGGCCGCGATGCCGTCCTCCGGCCAACCCAGCGCCTCATCGTACTCAAAGCCGCATTGGATACAGCGGAACAGTTTGTAGTCGTTCACTTAGTTACCCTCCTATCTTTTCGAAATCGACCTTCTCGCGCACCGCGCAGTCCGGGCAGCACCAGTCGTCGGGAATTTGATCCCAGCCTGTGCCGGCTGGGAAGCCTTCCCTGGCATCACCGTTGGCCTCGTCGTAGACGTAGTCGCAGACCGGGCACCGGTAGGCGGCCATCATGCCGAGGCTCCGTAACGGGCGAGTGCCTTCTCCCGCACGCGCGGGTGCAGGTTAACCCGAGTGATATCGCCGCCGTAGTGCTCCAGCACCCGGTGATCCATTACCTTGCGCCACAACGGCGGGAAGTAGGTCAGCGAGATCATCGATGCATACCCACTGGGCAGGTTGGGCGCACCCGCCATGCTCCGCAGTGTCTGATAGCGGCGAGTGGGGTTGGCGTGGTGATCGCTGTGTCGCTGCAGGTGGTAGAGGAACAGGTTGGTGACGATGTGGTCGGAGTTCCAGCTGTGCACCGGGGCGCAGCGCTCGTAGCGGCCGTTGGCGCTCTTCTGCCGTAGCAGTCCGTAGTGTTCGAGGTAGTTGACGGCCTCTAACAGGCTGAAGCCGAAGACTGCCTGGATGATGACGAACGGGATCAGCGCCGGGCCGAAGACCGCGATCAGCCCACCCCACAACACCACCGACATCAGCCACGCGTTGAGCACGTCGTTGCGCAGATACGTCATGGGATTCCAGGGGCTGACGCCGAGCCGACGCAGCCGTTGGGCCTCCAAATGAACGGCCGAGCGCAAGCCGCCGATAACACTGCGGGGCAGGAACTCCCACAACGTCTCGCCGAACCGCGCCGACGCCGGGTCCTCCGGTGTGGACACCCGGACGTGATGGCCACGGTTGTGCTCGATGTAGAAGTGCCCGTAGCAGGTCTGGGCGAGGGTGATCTTGGACAGCCACCGCTCCAGCGAATCCTTCTTGTGCCCCATTTCGTGGGCGGTGTTGATACCGACGCCGCCAAGCACACCGACCGACAGCGCCACCCCAAGCTTGCCCGCCCAGCTCAAGGCGCCGTCAAAGCCGAGCCAACTGAGGTTTGCGGCGGTGAACAGGTATGCGCCCAGCACCACGCTGAGGTACTGGAACGGGATGTAGATGTAGGTGCAGTAGCGGTAGTACTTGTCATTCTCCAGCCGGTCGGTCACCTCGTCGGGCGGGTTCTGCCCGTCGGGCCCGAAGCGTAGGTCAAGAAGCGGCAACAAGACGTAGAGCAGGATCGGTCCGATCCACAGCGGCACCTGCGCGGCGGCGTGCCAGCCGAGCTGGTTCATCCCCCAGATCAGCGGCAGCATCACCACCAAGGCCGTCGGGGCGATGAGGCCCATAAGCCACAGGTAACGCTTCTTGTCCCGCCACTCCTCGACTTCGGGCGGCCGGGGGGCTTCGGGTCCACCAGAGCCGATTTGCGTGGTCATATGCCAAACCTCCTCATGAGCCACACCACGTTGGGATTTGACAATAGAGCAGTTTGCGTCTTATGTCTAGACATATAACGCAATTTGTAAATACGCGGCGAAGCTAGTTCAACACCTCCGGGTCGCGCTCTCTCGAGCTTGCCGAAGGCCCTGCGCCGAGTGCCGGCGCCCGTAGCCGACATAAATCGCGGTTCCGGCCACCAGCCAGATCCCGAACCGGATCCAAGTCAACGCGGTGAGGTTCAGCATCAGCCACAGGCACGCGCACACTGCGGCGATCGGAAGTAACGGCACCCACGGAGCTGTGAACCCCCGCTGAAGGTCGGGTCGGGTCCGGCGCAGCACGACCACTCCGGCCGAGACGAGGATGAACGCGAACAGTGTCCCGACGTTGACCATCTCCTCAAGCTTGGTGATCGGAAACACCGACGCCGTCGTGGCCACCAACACCGCGACCAGCACCGTGACCCGGACCGGGGTGCCGCGCGAACCGGTCTTGGCCAATTGCCGCGGCACCAAGCCGTCGCGCGCCATGGCGAACAGCACGCGGCATTGCCCGAGCATCAACACCATCACCACCGTGGTAAGCCCGGCCAGCGCGCCGACGGAGATGATGCCGCTGGCCCAGTACACCCCGTTGGCCTGGAACGCGGTGGCCAGATTTGCCGGCCCGCGGCCCGGTACGGTCCGCAGTTGGGTGTATGGAACCATGCCCGACAGCACCACCGATACCGCGACGTAGAGAAGGGTCACGACCCCCAGCGACGCGAGAATCCCTCGAGGGACGTCTCGTTGAGGACGCTTGGTCTCCTCGGCCATGGTGGCCACGATGTCAAACCCGATAAACGCGAAGAACACGATCGATGCCCCGGCCAGCACGCCGTACCATCCGTAGTGGCTGCCTTGGGCTCCGGTCAGCAACGAGAAGACGGATTGATCGAGCCCGCCGCCGTGGTGCTGGACTTCGGGCTCGGGAATGAACGGCGAGTAGTTGGCGGCCCTGATGTAGAAGGCACCGACGACCACCACCAAGACGACCACCGACACCTTGATTGCGGTGACCACCGCGGAAAATCTCGACGACAATTTGGTGCCCAACGCGATCAGGGTCGCCACCAACGTGACGATCACGAGCGCACCCCAGTCGAGCTGCAGCGATCCGAGATGGCCTGTGCCATTACCGAATCCGAACACGGTGCCCAAGTAGCTGGACCAGCCTTTGGCGACCACGGCCGCACCCATCGCCAGTTCCAGCACCAGATTCCAGCCGATCACCCAGGCCAAGAACTCCCCGAAGGTGGCATAAGAGAAGGTATAGGCGCTGCCGGCCACCGGCAGCGTCGAGGCGAACTCGGCGTAGCACAGCGCGGCCAGCGCACAGGTCGCCGCCGCGATCAGAAACGATATCCAGATGGCCGGGCCGGTGATATCGCCAGCGGTCGACGCGGTAACCGTGAATATTCCGGCGCCAATCACCACCGAGACGCCGAAAACAACCAGGTCCCACCAGGTGAGGTCCTTGCGCAGCCGAGTGGTGGGCTCGTCGGTGTCGGCGATTGACTGTTCTACCGACTTCATGCGCCGTCGACCGGCCATGCACCCGTCCTCTCGCACTCGTTGTGACCGCACAGTACTGGGTACTCTGCGAGGATGACGGGTCGCGTAGGGAACCCGAAGGACCACGCCGTGGTGATCGGAGCTAGCATCGCCGGGTTGTGCGCCGCGCGGGTGCTCTCGGACTTCTACTCCACGGTGACGGTTTTCGAGCGCGACGAGTTGCCGGAAGCGCCGGCGAACCGGGCCACGGTCCCTCAAGACCGACACCTGCACATGTTGATGGCCCGCGGGGCGCAGGAATTCGACAGCCTGTTCCCCGGCCTGTTGCACGACATGGTGGCCGCGGGCGTGCCCATGCTTGAGAACCGGCCGGACTGTATCTACTTGGGCGCCGCCGGCCATGTCCTCGGGACGGGGCATACCCTGCGCAAGGAGTTCACCGCCTACGTGCCCAGCCGGCCGCACCTGGAATGGCAGCTGCGGCGACGGGTCCTGCAGCTCTCCAACGTCCAGATTGTGCGGCGCCTGGTCACCGAGCCACAGTTCGAGCGCAGGCAGCAGCGAGTGGTCGGCGTGCTGCTGGATTCCCCTGGTAGCGGCCAAGATCGGGAACGCGAAGAGTTCATAGCTGCCGACCTTGTCGTCGACGCAGCCGGCCGGGGTACCCGACTGCCGGTTTGGTTGACGCAGTGGGGATATCGGCGGCCGGCCGAAGACACCGTGGACATCGGCATCAGCTATGCCAGCCACCAATTTCGCATTCCCGACGGGCTGATCGCCGAGAAGGTGGTGGTCGCCGGCGCCTCACACGATCAGTCGCTGGGGCTAGGCATGCTGTGCTACGAGGACGGCACCTGGGTCCTCACCACCTTCGGGGTGGCCGATGCCAAACCGCCGCCGACTTTCGACGAGATGCGTGCACTCGCGGACAAACTGCTGCCGGCCCGCTTCACCGCCGCGCTGGCGCAAGCCCAACCGATCGGCTGTCCGGCGTTTCATGCTTTCCCAGCCAGCAGATGGCGTCGCTACGACAAGCTGGAACGTTTCCCGCGCGGAATCGTCCCGTTCGGCGATGCGGTGGCCAGCTTCAATCCCACCTTCGGGCAGGGCATGACGATGACCTCACTGCAAGCCGGCCACCTACGACGGGCGCTCAAAGCCCGCAACTCAGCTATGAAAGGCGACCTGGCCGCCGAACTCAATCGGGCCACCGCCAAGACCACCTATCCGGTGTGGATGATGAACGCAATCGGCGACATCAGTTTCCACCACGCCACCGCTGAGCCCCTTCCCCGATGGTGGCGCCCAGCCGGTTCGCTGTTCGACCAATTCCTCGGGGCCGCAGAAACCGATCCTGTTCTCGCCGAATGGTTTCTGCGACGGTTTTCGCTGCTGGACAGCCTGTACATGGTGCCGTCGGTACCGATCATCGGTCGCGCCATTGCTCACAATCTGCGATTGTGGCTAAAAGAGCAGCGTGAGCGTCGGCAACCCGTCACAACCCGACGGTCGCCCTGAACAGCTTGGCGGGTTGGCCGGCGGTCAGCCGGATCGGGCCGTCGTCGGCCGCCACCCAGGCGGCCGTGCCGCGCTGTAGCGTGAGCGACCCGCACTTCCCGTGCACCGTCGCCGAACCCTCGGTGCATAACAAGATCTGTGGACCGTCATGGCCGGACGACGCGTCGACCTCGTGGCCGAGGTGATCGCCGTCGAGCACCAGTAGCGTGGCCGCGAACTCATCGGTGGGCGTCTCAAAGACCAGCCCCAGCCCCTCGCGCCGGATCGGGGGCCGCAGCCGAGCCTTCGGCGTGGGGGCGAAGTCCAGCACCCGCAACAACTCGGGCACATCGACGTGCTTAGGGGTAAGTCCACCGCGTAACACGTTGTCGGAGTTGGCCATCACTTCCACACCGAAACCACGCACATAGGCGTGCAGGTTGCCGGCCGGCAGGAAGATCGCCTCCCCAGGAGCCAAGCTGATGCGGTTGAGCAACAACGCCGCCAGCACACCGGCGTCGCCGGGATAACGTTCGCCGAGTTCCAGCACTGTCTTGGCTTCGGCGCCAAATTCCGTTGCGCCGGAGCTGACGTACTGGATAGCGCCGTCCAGCACGGCAGGCACCAGCACGTCGATGTCGGGCTGGGGTGCGGTAATCCAGGTGGTGAACAGCGCACGCAAACCATCGGCATCGGACCCCTCGCTCAGCAAGTCGATGAACGGGTCGAGGTCGGATACGGCCAGCGCCCGCAGCAGCTCGGTGGTGCGAGCCGCCTCCCGGAATCCGGCCAGCGCCTCGAACGGCTGCAGCGCCACCAATAACTCTGGCTTGTGACTGGTGTCGCGGTAGTTGCGGACGGGTGAGGACACCGGAATGCCCATTCGCTCTTCCCGCAGGTAGCCCTCAACCGCCTGCTCGGCGCTCGGATGGGCCTGCAACGATAGTGGCTCGTCGGCCGCCAACACCTTGACCAAGAACGGCAACACATCGCCGAATCGCGCGCGCGACGCGGAGCCGAGCTGCCCCTCCGGATCCGCGACCAACGCTTCGAGCAACGAGGTTTGGCCATGCGGCGTCTGCAGCCAAGCCGGATCACCCGGGTGTGCACCGAACCATAGTTCGGCCTCGGGGTGAGCGGCCGGCACCGGACGCCCGGTGAATTCGGCGATAGCGGTGCGCGATCCCCAAGCGTAGGTGCGTAACGCGCCACGTAGCAGTTCCACCGGCGATCTATCCTCGCACCAGTCGCAGATACACGGCGGCCATCTCCAGCCGAACGGCCAATACCGCCCCCCCGGATCCCACGGGGGCGTCGAGCAGCTCCGGCACATCCTCAGCCGCGACCAGATAGGCGTCATCGAGCCCGGCAACCCGAGCGGCCACCACCGTCCGCTCGCCGGCCAGCGCCAGCGCCAACACCCGCAGCCGCTGCGGTGCCGGCCCATCGATTTCCTCGTCATGGAACAGCGCATCCGGCGGCGTCCCGGCACGTAGCGCCACAACCGCATCCGAAAGCCTGGTAGCGGCCACAACCTGGTTTGCGATCCGCAGCATGACCGAACTCCCATGCCGGGCCAGCGCCAGCGTCGCGGCATTGTCTCCAGCCAGGGCCAGCTGGCAACCGGAAACGCGAGCGGCAAGTGCCTTGGCCGGGTTGGTGAACACCTCTCGGCCGGCGCTGTTGCGGAGCGCCTCAGCATCCAGCTCGTCTGCCAGCGACGCCAGATCGATGCGCAGCTTGGGATCCACGGTTTGCAAGGCCGCCAGACCCGCGGCCAGGTACCGGGACAACCCGAACTCGTCAGGAACCCGCAGCCGCGGTTCCAGCACCGCGACGCGACCGGCCGTGCTGTCCCGCAGCGGACCCTCATACGGTGCCACCACGACAACCCGCGCGCCCCTGCGCACCCCGATCGCGGCGGCCCCGACCAGCGCCGGGTCGCCGGGGTCGTCGCCGGCAACGATCAGCACGTCAAGCGGCCCGACCCAGGGCGGCGCCGCACTGGCGAGCACGATCGGCTCGGCGGCCCCGGCACCTAGCGTCGAGGCCAGGATGGTCCCGGCGGTCTCAGCGGTCCCCCGGCCGGTCACCCAGATCACCGAGCGGGGACGGTCACTACCGCGCAGCAAGTCCAGTTCGCCCTCGTCGGCCGCGGCAGCGATGGCACGCACCTGTGCGCCGGCCATCGATGCGGCCCGCAGCAGGGCACCCCGGTCGGCAGCGATCAGGCCTTCGGTGTCCTCGAGATCGATCGCCCGGGCGACGTTCACGGTCCGGCCTTCGCATGTGCGCTCTGGGCAGCGATTTCAGCGCTGACCTGACGTACCACCGCGTCAACGTCCCCGACGCTGCGGCCCTCCACATTGAGCCGCAGCAACGGCTCGGTGTTTGAGCTGCGCAGGTTGAACCAGCTGTCGTCGCCTAAGTCAACGGTCACGCCATCGAGGTGATCAATACTGACAATCCGGTTGCCGAACGATTTCAACACGGCCTCCACACAGGCCGAAGAGTCGACCACGGTGAAGTTGATCTCGCCGGAGGATTCATAGCGTTGGTAGTCCGCGGTCAACTCCGACAGCGGTCTGCTCTGCTCACCGAGGGCGGCCAGCACATGCAGTGCGGCCAGCATTCCGGAATCGGCACCCCAGAAGTCACGGAAGTAATAGTGCGCCGAATGTTCACCACCGAAAATCGCCCCGGTCTCGGCCATCAGTGCCTTGATATAGGAGTGCCCAACCCGCGAACGCAGCGGCGTACCGCCGCGCTCGGCGACCAGCTCGGGCACCGCGCGGGAGGTGATCACGTTGTGGATGATGGTGGCGCCGATCTCCCGGTTGAGTTCCCGCGCGGCCACCAATGCGGTAACCGTCGACGGCGAGACCGGCTGGCCGCGTTCGTCGACCACGAAGCAGCGGTCGGCGTCGCCGTCGAAAGCAAGCCCGATATCGGCGCCGGTGTCACGCACATAGGCCTGCAGATCCACCAGGTTCGCCGGGTCCAGCGGATTGGCCTCGTGATTGGGAAACGATCCGTCGAGCTCAAAATACGAGGGCAACAAGGTGATCGAGTCGATCACCCCAAGGACCGCCGGCGCGGTGTGACCGGCCATGCCGTTGCCGGCGTCCACGGCCACCCGCAACGGACGTAGCCCCGAGGTGTCCACCAGCGATCGCAGGAACGCCCCGTAGTCGACCAGCACGTCCTGGTCGGCAATGGTTCCGGGCGTCCCGTCGTATCGTGCGACGCCGGCGATCAGGTCGTCACGGATGGCGGTCAGCCCGGTATCGGCTCCGACTGGTTTGGCGGCGGCCCGACACATCTTGATGCCGTTGTATGCCGCCGGGTTGTGGCTCGCGGTGAACATCGCTCCCGGGCAGTCCAACAGCCCCGAGGCGAAATAAAGCTGATCGGTGGACGCCAAACCAACTCGCACCACGTCGAGGCCCTGCCCGGTCACCCCGGCCGCGAACGCGTCGGCCAGCGACGGCGAACTGTCCCGCATGTCGTGACCGATCACCACTGGTCGCGCATCCTCGGTCCGCATCAACCGCGCGAATGCGGCGCCGAGATCGGTAACCAGCGACTCGTCGATCTCTTCGCCGACCAGCCCGCGTACGTCGTAAGCCTTGATAACGCGGTCCACAGCCGCGGCGGGCCAAGACATGCGCGGGCTCCTGACAACCTAGATTTTCTGCGACTCTTGGCCGCCAGCCTATCGGCCCGCGAACGACGCGGGCCGAATCGGTCTCGAACAGCATGGGAAGACTAGTCGGCGGGGTCGGGCAACACCCGTAGATGTCCGCGCCGGCGCCCGGCCCCAGGCTCGGGCGGCGCAAGCACGCCACCCCCGGTGGGCGCTCCGGTCGCCGCAGCGGGAAAATCGTCGAAACCATGCAGTGGCGCGCCATTTCCGCCTGGATGATGCCGGCGCCCCGCGCTCGGGCCACCCTCGCGCACCGCGTCCGCCAGGGCCACCAGGTCGTCCTCGTCGGGGTGGCTGGGCAGCGGCCCGGCGTGACGCACGAGTTCCCACCCGCGCGGTGCAGTGATGCGACCGGCATGGCCGACACACAGATCCCACGAATGGGGCTCCCGCGCAGTGGCAAGCGGACCGATCACCGCCGTCGAGTCCGAGTAGACGAACGTCAACGTCGCCACTGCATAGTGCGGACACCCGGGCCGGCAGCAGCGACGGGGTACGTTCACGACCGAAAGGCTATCGTGCACCAACGCCGCCGAAGCGCCGGACACGCGCATCCGTCCACGCCGCGATGTTTAACCGTTACCATCGGCGCGTGAGCGATTCCCGCAGCTCCTCGTGGAGCCGTCGGTCGCGGGGCGGGTCGGTAGCGCGGCGAGCAATCCGGCGGGGCCGCGAGATGCGCGGGCCACTGCTGCCGCCGACAGTCCCGGGGTGGCGCAGCCGGGCCGAGCGGTTCGACATGGCAGTGCTGGAAGCCTACGAACCCATCGAGCGACGCTGGCAGGAGCGGGTGTCGCAGCTGGACATCGCGGTCGACGAGATCCCGAGGATCGCAGCCAAAGATCCCGAAAGTGTGCAGTGGCCGCCGGAAGTCATCGCCGACGGACCGATCGCGCTGGCCCGGCTCATCCCGGCCGGCGTGGACGTCCGCGGAAATGCGACGCGCGCGCGAATCGTCTTGTTTCGCAAACCAATTGAACGACGGGCCAAGGACACCGAGGAACTTGGTGAATTGCTGCACGAAATCCTGGTGGCCCAGGTGGCCATCTACCTGGACGTCGACCCATCCGTCATCGACCCGACGATCGACGACTAGTTCGCGCCGCCGACTCCGGCGGCCGGGTCAGATGATCCCGCGTTTGAGGCGGCGGCGCTCGCGTTCGGAAAGACCACCCCAGATGCCGAACCGCTCGTCATGAGCCAGGGCGTACTCCAGACACTCGTGCCGCACCTCGCAGCCCATGCAAATCTTCTTGGCCTCACGCGTGGAGCCGCCCTTCTCCGGGAAGAACGCTTCGGGATCCGTTTGCGCACATAGCGCACGGTCCTGCCATTGGTCGGTGGCTTCCGGCGGCAGAGGTTCCTCGAATGGCGCCGGCGCCTCGGGAACCAAACTCAGATGCGGTCGCAAAACTGCCGTTGCTGATGCGGTAGCCGATCCGGTAGTGGTATGCGGTGTGCCTCCCATTACACCCCGAAGGTGTTCATAGGACATGCCTCCGCCTCCTCACTCGATAGATAGTGAAATGGTTTCCCACTGTTTTGATGTACAGTTAACCCAATTCGAACAAGTGATCGAATCTCGGTCTGCGACACCGAAACCGGCCGGCCAACCGCGAAATGACACTGATGTGATTAGACACAAGTTGGGGACGCGGGTCAAGTGTGCCGGCGCATTTCCATATCATCTCGTAATAAAATTTCCGCGGTTCTGTTGTGGTTGGGTCCCGGCGTGTCGAGCGTGACTCGTAACCAACGTTTGGTGATGGGCGCCGGGAGGTACTGTCCTGCGATGTGAAGGTCACCGTTCTGGCCGGTGGAGTCGGCGGCGCCCGCTTCCTGCTCGGGGTCCAGCAGCTGCTCGGCCTGGGCCAGTTTGCTGCCAATTCTGCCCACTCGGACGCCGACCACCAACTGAGCGCTGTCGTCAACGTCGGCGACGACGCCTGGATCCACGGGCTGCGTGTCTGCCCGGATCTGGACACCTGCATGTATACCCTGGGCGGCGGGGTGGACCCCCAGCGCGGCTGGGGCCAGCGTGACGAAACTTGGCACGCCATGCAGGAACTGGTGCGCTATGGCGTGCAGCCCGACTGGTTCGAGCTCGGGGACCGCGATCTGGCCACCCATCTGGTGCGCACCCAGATGCTGCAGGCCGGCTACCCCCTGTCACAGATCACCGAGGCCCTATGCGATCGCTGGCAACCGGGCGCCCGCTTGCTGCCTGCCACCGACGACCGTTGCGAAACCCATGTAGTGATCACCGACCCGGTCGACGAAAGCCGCAAGGCGATCCATTTTCAGGAGTGGTGGGTGCGCTACCGTGCCCAGGTGCCGACGCACAGCTTTGCTTTTGTCGGCGCTGAAAAGTCCAGCGCTGCAACCGAAGCGATCGCCGCCCTGGCCGACGCCGACATCATCATGCTGGCGCCGTCTAATCCGGTGGTCAGCATCGGCGCCATCCTGGCCGTCCCCGGGATTCGCGCGGCGTTGCGGGAAGCAACCGCACCGATCGTCGGCTACTCGCCGATCATCGGCGAAAAGCCGTTGCGCGGCATGGCCGATACGTGCCTTTCGGTTATCGGGGTGGATTCCACCGCGGCCGCTGTGGGCCGGCACTACGGCGCGCGGTGCGCCACCGGGATACTGGACTGCTGGCTGGTGCACGACGGCGACCACGCTGAGATTGACGGGGTGACGGTGCGGTCGGTGCCGCTGCTGATGACCGACCCGAACGCGACGGCTGAGATGGTTCGCGCCGGGTGCGACCTTGCGGGAGTGGTAGCTTGACCGGCCCCGAACATGGCTCCGCCTCGACCATCGAGATCCTGCCCGTCATCGGGCTGCCCGAATTCCGTCCCGGCGACGATCTGAGCGCCGCCGTCGCCGCGGCGGCACCGTGGCTACGCGACGGTGACGTCGTGGTGGTTACCAGCAAGGTGGTGTCCAAATGCGAGGGCCGGCTGGTTCCGGCTCCCGAAGACCCCGAGCAAAGAGACCGATTGCGCCGCAAGCTGATCGAGGATGAGGCAGTGCGCGTGTTGGCGCGCAAGGACCGCACGTTGATCACCGAGAATCGACTCGGGCTGGTTCAGGCGGCCGCCGGCGTGGACGGATCCAACGTCGGCCGGTCCGAGTTAGCGCTGCTGCCGGTCGATCCTGACGCCAGTGCCGCAACCTTGCGCGCCGGGCTGCGCGAGCGGCTCGGCGTCACCGTCGCCGTGGTCATCACCGACACCATGGGACGCGCCTGGCGCAACGGCCAGACCGATGCCGCAGTCGGCGCTGCCGGTCTGGCGGTGCTGCGCAACTATGCCGGTGTCCGCGACCCATACGGCAATGAGTTGGTGGTCACCGAGGTCGCAGTCGCCGACGAGATCGCCGCGGCCGCCGACTTGGTCAAAGGCAAACTGACCGCGACGCCGGTGGCGGTGGTGCGTGGGTTCGGCGTGTCCGACGACGGCTCGACAGCCCGGCAACTGCTGCGGCCGGGCGCCAACGACCTGTTCTGGCTCGGGACCGCCGAAGCGCTCGAGCTGGGTCGCCAGCAAGCCCAACTGTTGCGCAGGTCCGTTCGCCGGTTTAGCACCGATCCGGTGCCGGGCGACCTCGTCGAGGCTGCGGTCGCCGAGGCCCTCACCGCGCCAGCCCCACATCACACCCGGCCGACCCGATTCGTGTGGCTGCAGACACCGGCCATCCGCGCGCGGCTGCTAGATCGGATGAAAGACAAGTGGCGGTCTGATCTCACCAGTGACGGCTTGCCCGCCGACGCGATAGAACGCCGGGTGGCACGCGGCCAGATCCTCTATGACGCACCCGAAGTCGTCATACCGATGCTGGTGCCCGACGGAGCACACAGCTACCCCGATGCCGCCCGCACCGACGCCGAGCACACCATGTTCACGGTCGCCGTCGGAGCGGCCGTACAAGCCTTGCTGGTCGCGCTGGCCGTGCGCGGGCTGGGCAGTTGCTGGATCGGCTCGACGATCTTTGCCGCTGACCTGGTCCGCGACGAGCTGGACCTGCCAGTCGACTGGGAGCCGTTGGGCGCCATCGCGATCGGATATGCCGACGAGCCGTCCGGGTTGCGCGACCCGGTGCCTGCCGCCGATTTGCTGATCCTGAAGTGACATTCGCTCTAGCGACGATAGGCTACCCAGACATGGCGGTCCTGCAGCCGATGCCAACCATCAACCTCCCGACGGATCAATTCACCGCGTTCGGTCAAAAGTGGCTCCTCGGCTCGAAATTCTCCAAGAAGGACGACAGGACTTAGGCGCCGTGATAGATGCCGCTGTGGGCGGCGCACTGTCGGTGATGCTCGGCAACATCCCATTGGTGGTTCCGAACGCCAACCAGCTGTAACCTTCCCAAGCGCCGACGTGTACCGCTGCTATCCGGCCCGATTCCAGGGACAGCCACCCCATGCAACCTAGTCATCCGACGCGCCCTGGTGCGGTCATCAGATATGTCGGTAGCTCCCTTGATACTTGTCCCATGACGACGTTCGCCGGCAAAACGGCTGCGTCCGCTGACAAGGTGCGCGGGGGCTACTACACGCCGCCGGCGGTGGCCCGATTCCTTGCCCACTGGGTTCACCAGGCGGGGCCGAAGATCCTCGAACCATCCTGCGGCGATGGCCGAATCCTGCGCGAACTCTCCGCCATCACAGACCACGCGCACGGTGTGGAACTCGTTGCGCGCGAGGCGAAAAAGTCGCGGGACTTCGCGTCCGTCGACACTGAGAACCTTTTTACCTGGCTGCACAAGACCCAACTCGGCAGCTGGGATGGCGTTGCCGGCAACCCGCCCTACATCCGCTTCGGAAACTGGGCATCCGAACAACGGGATCCGGCACTCGAATTGATGCGGCGTGTGGGCCTACGACCGACCAAACTGACCAATGCCTGGGTCCCGTTTGTCGTGGCGAGCACGACGCTAGCGCGTGACGGCGGCCGAGTGGGCCTGGTGGTCCCGGCGGAATTGCTTCAAGTCACCTACGCGGCGCAGCTACGCGAATTCCTGCTGAGCCGCTATCGGGAGATCACCCTGGTTACCTTCGAGCGGCTGGTGTTCGACGGAATCCTGCAGGAAGTTGTGCTGTTCTGCGGCGTCGTCGGTCCCGGTCCTGCACACATACGCACCGTCAGGCTCGGCGATGCGAACGATCTGAACGCGCTGGGGGACAAGGACTTCACCAATGAGTCAGCGCCGGCGCTTCTCCACGAAAAGGAGAAGTGGACCAAGTACTTCCTCGACCCCGCTCAAATCCGGCTACTGCGAGGACTCAAACAGTCCGCCACTATGATCAGGCTCGGCGAACTGGCCGACGTGGATGTGGGCATCGTGACCGGCCGCAACAGCTTCTTCACGTTCACCGATGCCAAGGCACAAGCGCTGGGATTGCGAGCGCACTGCGTTCCCCTGGTCTCTCGCAGCGCCCAACTCAGCGGGCTGATCTATGACGAGGATTGCCGGGCATGCGATGTCGCCGGCAACCACCGAACGTGGCTACTCGACGCCGCGGACTATCCAACCGATCCAGCTCTCGTCGCTCACATCACCGCGGGTGAAGCGGCCGGCGTCCACCTCGGCTACAAGTGCTCGATCCGCAAGCCATGGTGGAGCACACCATCGCTGTGGATGCCCGACCTCTTTATGCTGCGCCAGATCCACTTCGCCCCGCGGCTGACCGTCAACGCTGCCGCGGCGACCAGCACCGATACCGTGCACCGGGTCCGGCTCGACCCGAACGTCGATCCGGCAACTCTTGCCGCGGTGTTCCACAACAGCGCGACATTCGCGTTCGCCGAGATCATGGGCCGCAGTTATGGGGGCGGCATCTTGGAGTTGGAGCCTAGGGAAGCCGAGCAACTACCTATGCCACCGCCGGCGTACGGGAGCGCAGAACTTGCCCAGGATGTTGATCTCCTGCTGAAAGCAAACGAGATCGACAAGGCGCTCGACGTCGTGGACCGTCACGTTCTGATCGACGGGCTCGGCTTGTCGCCGCGCCTGGTCGCAGGTTGCCGAGCGGCATGGCTCACGCTCCGCGACCGCAGGACCAAGCGCGGATCTCGGCGATAACCGCGGCGGGTGAGCGCCTCGCGTGCCCGGCCAACGATGTCGATCTCGGCGCAAGAAGCTCAAACGTCGGACGAGTAACGGATCCCGCCGTCGGGAAGAAAGACACCGGGCCATACCCGGGCACCACTTAACAACTCGCAGCGCGCGCCGATGTCGGCCCCGTCACCGATCACACCGTCGCGGATCAACGCCCGCGGTCCGATGCGAGCACCGAAGCCGATGATCGAACGCTCGATCACGCACCCGGCCTCCACCCGGACACCATCGAAGATGACCGCGCCGTCCAATCTGGTGCCGGGGCCGATTTCGGCACCACGCCCCACGACGGTGCCGCCAATCAGCAACGCACCGGGAGATACCGCCGCACCGTCGTGCACCAACTGCTCACCGCGGTGACCACGCAAGGCCGGAGACGGGGCGATGCCGCGCACCAGATCCGCCGATCCGCGAACGAAGTCTTCCGGTGTGCCCATGTCCCGCCAATAGCTGGCATCGACATAGCCGTAGATCTTGCAGTCGCCGTCGGCGAGCAAGGCCGGGAACACCTCGCGTTCCACCGAAACCTCCCGGCCCTGCGGAATCCGGTCGATGACGTTGCGTTCGAAGACATAGCAGCCGGCATTGATCTGGTCGGTCGGCGGATCCTCCGTCTTCTCCAGAAAGGCGACTACGCG
The DNA here is from genome assembly GCF_000195955.2 of Mycobacterium tuberculosis H37Rv. Taxonomy (GTDB): domain Bacteria; phylum Actinomycetota; class Actinomycetes; order Mycobacteriales; family Mycobacteriaceae; genus Mycobacterium; species Mycobacterium tuberculosis. The sequence continues at coordinate 3,645,513 of NC_000962.3, forward strand.
GTCCTCCTCGTCGGTGGGTACGCAGCCGAATGCCCGCGGGTCGCCCACCCGCACCAGTTGCAGCGTGACATCGGCTCGATTGCTTCGGTGGAAGTCCAGCAGTTGGGCCAGATCCGCGCCCGAGAGCACATCGCCGTTAAACACCATCGCGGTGTCGTTGCGCAGCTTGCCGGCAACGTTGGCGATGCCGCCGCCAGTCCCCAAGGGATGCTCCTCGGTCACGTATTCGATCTGTAGGCCCAGTGCGGACCCGTCGCCGAACTCCGCTTCGAAGACTGCGGGTTTGTAGGACGTACCCAGGATCACGTGCTCGATGCCCGCTGCGGCGATCCGCGACAGCAGATGGGTGAGGAACGGCAGTCCGGCGGTAGGCAGCATTGGCTTGGGCGCCGACAGCGTCAACGGCCGCAGTCGGGTACCCTTGCCACCGACCAGGACCACCGCATCGACTTGGTGAGTTGCCAACTCAGTGCCGCCCTTCTACCAGCTTCAGTTTCCGTCTGCGGGACCTGCGCAGTGAACTGCGCACCATGAGGTGGGAACGCAGCGCCAGTGATCCCCGCAGGGTCCAGCGCAGCGGAGCCCGCCACCAACCAGAATGTCGGTCGGCTAAGAAGATATAGGTGCTTTTGTGATGGGCGGCCAGATGGCTTGCCGGGTCGCGACCCGTCGAATGCGCCTTGTGGTGCAGAACCTCGGCTGACGGCACATACACCGACAGCCAACCGGCTTTGCCAAGCCGGTCGCCAAGGTCGACGTCCTCCATGTACATGAAGTAACGTTCGTCGAATCCGCCGACCTGGCCAAACGCCGACCGGCGCACCAGTAGGCAAGACCCCGACAACCAACCCACCGGCCGTTCACTGGGCTCCAGCCGCTCCTGCCGGTAGGCCGTCGTCCACGGATTGCGCGGCCAGAACGGCCCGAGCACTGCGTGCATGCCGCCGCGGATCAGGCTGGGCATCTGCCGCGCCGACGGGTACACCGACCCGTCGGGGTCCCGAATCAGCGGGCCCAGCGCGCCCGCGCGGGGCCAGCGGGAGGCGGCGTCCAGTAGTGCATCGATACTGCCCGGGCCCCATTGCACGTCCGGGTTGGCCACGATCACCCAGTCATCGACCCAGGGTTCGCCGGCATCGCCCGCCATTTCACCGAGCTGGGCGATCGTCCGATTCACCGCGGTTCCGTACCCGAGGTTGGCCCCTGTGGGCAGCAGCCGCACGTTGGGGTAGCGCTGCACCGCGGCCTGCGGGGTGCCGTCGGTGGAGCCGTTGTCTGCCAACAGCACGCTGACCGGCCGCTCGGTGGCCAGCGACAACGACGCCAGGAACCGCTCTAGATGGGGCCCCGGCGAGTAGGTCACCGCTACCACCGGCAGGACGTCAGTCACGCGTTGAGGGTAACCGTCGATCGATCGAAGTTGAGTTCGCAGGTGCTGCCAGCGCCGTGGCCAGTGCGCTGCGCCAGTGCCGTAGCGGCGTCAAGCCCGCCAGCGCCCACTGCCTGCTCGACAGCGCGGAATAGCTCGAACGCGGCGCGGGCCGCGGAAACTGCGCGCTGCTGACCGGACGCACCCGCTGTGGGTCGGCACCGCATTCTTCGAACACCGCGCGGGCTTGACCGAACCGGGAGACCACGCCCTCGTTAGCGGCGTGCAACACGCGTCCGCGCACGCCCGCGTCGGCCAACGCCAGCAGCGCCTCGGCCAGGTCGGCGACGTAGGTCGGCGACCCGGTCTGGTCGTCGACCACATCCACCCGACCGTGTCCGGCGGCCAGCCGGCGCATGACGGCGACGAAATCCTTGCCGGTCCCGCCGGTGTAGACCCAGGCGGTCCGTACCACGGCAGCCTCCGGGAACGCTGCCAGCACAGCCTGCTCGCCGGCGAGTTTGCTGCGGGCATACACGCCCTGCGGCGCGGTTTCATCGGTGGGCTCGTAGGGCCGGGGCTCGGCGCCGCCGAAGTCGCCATCGAATACGTAGTCGGTGGAGACGTGGATTAACCGAGCACCCACACGAGCGCACGCACGGGCGAGGTGTTGCGGGCCAGTGGCATTGACCGCATAGGCGACTGCCTCATTGCTCTCGGCGCCGTCGACGTCGGTGTAGGCGGCGCAATTGATCACCACGTCACCGTGTCGGATGATCCGCTCGGCCGCAGCGGGGTCGGTGATATCCCACTGCGAGGAAGTCAGCGCCAGCATATCGCGGCCTTCCCGGGCGGCCTGTGCCGTCAGATGGCTGCCCAGCTGCCCGCCCGCACCGGTGATGACTAGCCTTTCTGACCTGCCCGCCATGTGTTTGAGTCTGGCACGCCTCGGGCACGCCGGGGTTGGCTACCCGACAGGGCGCCGTTACACAAGTAGTCTAGTGTGATGTCTGCGCAACGTGTGGTTCGTACGGTTCGTACCGCTCGGGCTATTTCCACGGCACTGGCCGTCGCGATCGTCCTTGGCACCGGGGTGGCGTGGAGCAGTGTCCGGTCGTTCGAAGACGGCATCTTCCACATGTCGGCGCCCTCGCTGGGGCACGGCGGCGACGACGGCGCGATCGACATTTTGCTGGTCGGCCTGGACAGCCGTACCGACGCGCACGGCAACCCGTTGAGCGCCGAGGAATTGGCGACATTGCACGCCGGCGACGAGGAAGCCACCAACACCGACACCATCATCCTGATCCGGGTACCCAACAACGGAAAGTCGGCGACCGCAATCTCTATACCGCGGGACTCCTACGTCGCGGCTCCCGGTCTGGGTAAGACCAAGATCAACGGCGTCTACGGGCAAACCAGAGAGACCAAGCGGGCCGGCCTGGTCCAAGCCGGTGCCTCGCCGACCGAAGCGGCCGCCGCCGGCACCGAGGCCGGGCGTGAGGCGTTGATCAAGACGGTCGCCGATCTGACCGGCGTCACCGTCGACCACTACGCCGAGATCGGGCTGCTCGGTTTCGCGTTGATCGCCGACGCACTCGGCGGCGTCGACGTCTGCCTCAAAGAGCCTGTATACGAACCACTTTCGGGTGCCGATTTTCCAGCCGGGCGGCAAAAGCTCAACGGTCCGCAAGCGCTCAGCTTCGTTCGCCAGCGGCATGATCTGCCCCGCGGCGACCTGGACCGGGTGGTACGTCAGCAGGCGGTGATGGCGGCGTTGGCCCACCGGGTCATCTCCGGACAGACGCTATCCAGCCCCGCCACGCTGAAGCGGTTGGAGCAGGCCGTGCAGCGCTCGGTGGTGCTGTCCTCCGGGTGGGACATCATGGATTTCGTCCGCCAATTGCAGAAGCTGGCCGGCGGTAACGTTGCCTTCGCCACCATCCCGGTGCTCGACGGCGCCGGCTGGAGCGACGACGGCATGCAAAGCGTGGTGCGGGTGGATCCGCGTCAGGTGCAGGACTGGGTCGTCGGCCTGCTGCACGAGCAGGACCAGGGCAAGACCGACGAGCTGGCCTACACACCCGCCAAGACCACGGCCAACGTGGTCAACGACACCGATATCAACGGGCTTGCGGCAGCGGTGTCAAAGGTGTTGAGCTCCAAGGGGTTTACCACCGGATCCGTCGGCAACAACGACGGCGACCACGTGCCTGGCAGCCAGGTGCGGGCCGCAAAGGCCGACGACCTGGGCGCACAGCAGGTCGCCAAGGAACTGGGCGGGTTGCCGGTGGTCGCCGATGCGTCAATCGCGCCTGGGTCGGTGCGGGTGGTGCTGGCCAACGACTACAGCGGTCCGGGCTCCGGGCTGGGGGGTAGTGATCCGAACGGCGTCGTATCGCCGGCCCGCGCGTTCAACCTCGGGTCCGCCGACGACACGACTCCCCCGCCGTCGCCAATCCTTACCGCCGGCTCCGACGCGCCGGAGTGCATCAACTGACCACACCGACCACCCTGAGCGGGGCGATCCTGGATCCGATGCTGCGCGCCGACCCGGTCGGCCCGCGCATCACCTACTATGACGATGCCACCGGTGAGCGCATCGAGCTATCCGCGGTGACACTGGCTAACTGGGCCGCCAAGACCGGCAACCTGTTGCGCGACGAGCTGGCGGCCGGACCCGCCAGCCGAGTCGCGATCCTATTACCGGCCCATTGGCAGACCGCGGCGGTGTTGTTCGGCGTGTGGTGGATCGGTGCGCAAGCGATACTCGACGATTCTCCCGCCGATGTGGCACTGTGCACCGCCGACCGTCTGGCCGAAGCCGACGCCGTCGTCAACAGCGCGGCGGTAGCCGGCGAGGTAGCCGTGCTGTCGCTGGATCCATTCGGTCGACCGGCAACCGGCCTGCCGGTCGGCGTCACCGACTATGCGACCGCGGTGCGGGTACACGGCGACCAGATAGTTCCCGAACACAACCCCGGTCCGGTGCTTGCCGGTAGATCCGTCGAGCAGATCCTGCGCGACTGCGCGGCGTCCGCGGCCGCCAGGGGTTTGACGGCGGCGGATCGGGTGCTGTCCACCGCTTCCTGGGCCGGACCCGATGAGTTGGTGGACGGCCTGCTGGCGATCCTGGCCGCCGGTGCGTCGTTGGTGCAGGTGGCCAATCCCGATCCGGCGATGCTGCAGCGCAGGATTGCGACCGAAAAGGTCACCCGCGTCCTGTGACGCAGGCCGCGTCCAGCAGGCGAAGGCATCAGAGCAATACATATTGATATCGCGATATATAGATGTTAATGTCACTGCAACGAGCTGCCGCTGCAATTACAGACCCGGAAGAAAGGTACAGGCAATGGCGATACAAGTGTTCTTGGCGAAGGCGACAACGACGGTGATCACCGGCTTGGCCGGCGTGACCGCCTACGAGATCTTAAAAAAGGCCGCGGCCAAAGCGCCGCTTCGTCAGACCGCGGTATCGGCAGCAGCGCTGGGTCTGCGCGGAACCCGCAAGGCCGAGGAAGCCGCGGAATCGGCCCGCCTAAAGGTGGCCGACGTGATGGCCGAGGCTCGTGAGCGCATCGGCGAGGAATCGCCCACTCCAGCGATCAGCGACCTGCACGACCACGACCACTGAGCGCCTCGCCATGACCCTGGAAGTGGTATCGGACGCGGCCGGACGCATGCGGGTCAAAGTCGACTGGGTCCGTTGCGATTCCCGGCGCGCGGTCGCGGTCGAAGAGGCCGTTGCCAAGCAGAACGGTGTGCGCGTCGTGCACGCCTACCCGCGCACCGGGTCCGTGGTCGTGTGGTATTCACCCAGACGCGCCGACCGCGCGGCGGTGCTGGCGGCGATCAAGGGCGCCGCGCACGTCGCCGCCGAACTGATCCCCGCGCGTGCGCCGCACTCGGCCGAGATCCGCAACACCGACGTGCTCCGGATGGTCATCGGCGGGGTGGCACTGGCCTTGCTCGGGGTGCGCCGCTACGTGTTCGCGCGGCCACCGCTGCTCGGAACCACCGGGCGGACGGTGGCCACCGGTGTCACCATTTTCACCGGGTATCCGTTCCTGCGTGGCGCGCTGCGCTCGCTGCGCTCCGGAAAGGCCGGCACCGATGCCCTGGTCTCCGCGGCGACGGTGGCAAGCCTCATCCTGCGCGAGAACGTGGTCGCACTCACCGTCCTGTGGTTGCTCAACATCGGTGAGTACCTGCAGGATCTGACGCTGCGGCGGACCCGGCGGGCCATCTCGGAGCTGCTGCGCGGCAACCAGGACACGGCCTGGGTGCGCCTCACCGATCCTTCTGCAGGCTCCGACGCGGCCACCGAAATCCAGGTCCCGATCGACACCGTGCAGATCGGTGACGAGGTGGTGGTCCACGAGCACGTCGCGATACCGGTCGACGGTGAGGTGGTCGACGGCGAAGCGATCGTCAATCAGTCCGCGATCACCGGGGAAAACCTGCCGGTCAGCGTCGTGGTCGGAACGCGCGTGCACGCCGGTTCGGTCGTGGTGCGCGGACGCGTGGTGGTGCGCGCCCACGCGGTAGGCAACCAAACCACCATCGGTCGCATCATTAGCAGGGTCGAAGAGGCTCAGCTCGACCGGGCACCCATCCAGACGGTGGGCGAGAACTTCTCCCGCCGCTTCGTTCCCACCTCGTTCATCGTCTCGGCCATCGCGTTGCTGATCACCGGCGACGTGCGGCGCGCGATGACCATGTTGTTGATCGCATGCCCGTGCGCGGTGGGACTGTCCACCCCGACCGCGATCAGCGCAGCGATCGGCAACGGCGCGCGCCGTGGCATCCTGATCAAGGGCGGATCCCACCTCGAGCAGGCGGGCCGCGTCGACGCCATCGTGTTCGACAAGACCGGGACGTTGACCGTGGGCCGCCCCGTGGTCACCAATATCGTTGCCATGCATAAAGATTGGGAGCCCGAGCAAGTGCTGGCCTATGCCGCCAGCTCGGAGATCCACTCACGTCATCCGCTGGCCGAGGCGGTGATCCGCTCGACGGAGGAACGCCGCATCAGCATCCCACCACACGAGGAGTGCGAGGTGCTGGTCGGCCTGGGCATGCGGACCTGGGCCGACGGTCGGACCCTGCTGCTGGGCAGTCCGTCGTTGCTGCGCGCCGAAAAAGTTCGGGTGTCCAAGAAGGCGTCGGAGTGGGTCGACAAGCTGCGCCGCCAGGCGGAGACCCCGCTGCTGCTCGCGGTGGACGGCACGCTGGTCGGCCTGATCAGCCTGCGCGACGAGGTGCGTCCGGAGGCGGCCCAGGTGCTGACGAAGCTGCGGGCCAATGGGATTCGCCGGATCGTCATGCTCACCGGCGACCACCCGGAGATCGCCCAGGTTGTCGCCGACGAACTGGGGATTGATGAGTGGCGCGCCGAGGTCATGCCGGAGGACAAGCTCGCGGCGGTGCGCGAGCTGCAGGACGACGGCTACGTCGTCGGGATGGTCGGCGACGGCATCAACGACGCCCCGGCGCTGGCCGCCGCCGATATCGGGATCGCCATGGGCCTTGCCGGAACCGACGTCGCCGTCGAGACCGCCGATGTCGCGCTGGCCAACGACGACCTGCACCGCCTGCTCGACGTTGGGGACCTGGGCGAGCGGGCAGTGGATGTAATCCGGCAGAACTACGGCATGTCCATCGCCGTCAACGCGGCCGGGCTGCTGATCGGCGCGGGCGGTGCGCTCTCGCCGGTGCTGGCGGCGATCCTGCACAACGCGTCGTCGGTGGCGGTGGTGGCCAACAGTTCCCGGTTGATCCGCTACCGCCTGGACCGCTAGCAGCCGCAGCCGTGACCACGCCAGGTGCGGATGCCCTGCCAGACCGCGATACCGGCGATGGCCAGCCCGATCGCGGGGTCAATCCACCAGCCGTTCGACCACACGGCAGTGATCGCCAGCCCAAGCAGAACCGCGGCGGCCTGAGCAGCACACAGGTAGTTCTGGGTGCCCTCGCCCGCGGTGGCCCCCGATCCCAGCCGCTCACCCACTCGGTGGTTGGCCCAGCCCAGGACCGGCATCAGCAGCAGGGCGATGGCCGTCAGTCCGATGCCGATCACCGAGGTCTCGGCACGATGCTCGCCGGCTAGGTGGCGGATGGATTCGGCAACGAGGTAGGGGGCCGTCAGCCAAAAAGACACCGCAACTCCACGCTGTGCGCGGTGCTCCGCGGTCGCGGACCAAGTGCGGTCGCCGGTGAACCGCCAGAGCACCATCGCGCTGGCCAGGCCCTCGGATCCGCCACCCAGCGCCCACCCGGTCAACGCGACGGATCCGACCGCAATACCCTGCCACAGCCCCACGGCACCTTCGGTGAGCAATACCGCCAGGCTGACCCACGCCAGCCAGCGGGCCCACCGAACGTTCCGCTGCCATTCGGCCTCTCGCGCCACCGACACGGGCGAATCCAGCGTGGATTCATCGCGGTGTTCCGTCGTCGTCTCCATCCCGACGATGGTAGAGGCAAGACATGCCGGGCGGTCGCCGCGGCGTCGCGAACCCGTATGGTTCAGGGAGGATGCCGCACGCCAGGGAAGGTCACCACCGATGCCGACCAGCAACCCCGCCAAACCACTTGACGGGTTTCGGGTATTGGATTTCACCCAGAACGTGGCCGGGCCGCTGGCCGGGCAGGTGCTGGTCGACCTGGGGGCTGAAGTCATCAAGGTGGAGGCGCCCGGCGGTGAAGCGGCCCGTCAGATCACCTCGGTGTTACCCGGACGCCCGCCCCTGGCCACCTACTTTCTGCCCAACAATCGTGGCAAGAAGTCGGTGACGGTGGACCTAACCACCGAGCAGGCCAAGCAGCAGATGCTGCGGCTCGCGGACACCGCCGACGTTGTCTTGGAGGCGTTTCGGCCCGGCACCATGGAAAAGCTGGGCCTAGGCCCTGATGACTTGCGCTCTCGTAACCCCAACCTGATCTACGCGCGCCTAACCGCTTACGGCGGCAACGGCCCGCACGGCAGCCGGCCGGGAATCGACCTGGTGGTGGCCGCCGAGGCCGGCATGACCACCGGAATGCCCACGCCTGAGGGCAAGCCACAGATCATCCCATTTCAGCTCGTCGACAACGCCAGCGGTCACGTGCTGGCCCAGGCCGTGCTGGCCGCGCTGCTGCACCGCGAGCGGAACGGGGTGGCCGACGTCGTCCAGGTCGCGATGTACGACGTCGCGGTGGGACTACAAGCCAACCAGCTGATGATGCATCTCAATCGGGCCGCTAGCGACCAGCCGAAGCCTGAACCGGCACCGAAGGCCAAGCGGCGCAAGGGAGTCGGCTTCGCTACCCAGCCATCGGACGCGTTTCGCACCGCCGATGGGTACATCGTCATCAGCGCATATGTGCCCAAACACTGGCAGAAGCTGTGCTACCTCATCGGCCGGCCTGACCTCGTTGAAGATCAACGATTTGCCGAACAACGCTCCCGGTCGATCAACTACGCCGAGTTGACCGCCGAGTTGGAATTGGCACTGGCCAGCAAGACCGCCACCGAATGGGTCCAGTTGCTGCAGGCAAACGGCCTCATGGCCTGCCTCGCCCATACCTGGAAACAGGTCGTCGACACCCCCCTTTTCGCCGAGAACGACCTCACCCTGGAAGTCGGTCGCGGGGCGGACACCATCACGGTGATCCGCACACCGGCGCGCTACGCCAGCTTCCGCGCGGTCGTCACCGATCCCCCGCCCACCGCCGGCGAACACAATGCCGTGTTTCTGGCCCGGCCCTGACGCTGTGACCATTCCGAGGAGTCAACACATGAGCACCGCAGTCAACAGCTGCACCGAGGCGCCCGCATCGCGATCACAGTGGATGCTGGCTAATCTGCGGCACGATGTTCCCGCATCACTTGTCGTCTTCCTTGTTGCGTTGCCACTTTCGCTGGGGATCGCGATCGCCTCCGGGGCCCCGATAATCGCCGGTGTGATCGCCGCCGTCGTAGGCGGCATTGTCGCCGGGGCGGTCGGTGGGTCGCCGGTTCAGGTCAGCGGCCCGGCCGCGGGTCTGACCGTGGTGGTCGCCGAGCTGATCGATGAGCTCGGTTGGCCGATGCTGTGTCTGATGACGATCGCCGCGGGTGCACTGCAGATCGTGTTCGGCCTAAGTCGGATGGCGCGCGCCGCGCTGGCCATCGCCCCGGTCGTGGTGCACGCCATGCTGGCCGGCATCGGTATCACCATCGCGCTGCAGCAAATTCATGTTCTGCTCGGTGGTACGTCGCACAGCTCGGCGTGGCGGAACATCGTAGCGTTGCCGGACGGCATCCTCCATCACGAACTGCACGAAGTGATCGTCGGCGGGACGGTTATCGCGATCCTGTTGATGTGGTCAAAGCTGCCCGCCAAGGTGCGTATCATTCCCGGCCCACTGGTAGCCATCGCGGGCGCGACCGTGCTTGCGTTGCTACCCGTGCTACAAACCGAACGAATCGACCTGCAGGGCAACTTCTTCGACGCGATTGGCTTGCCCAAACTTGCCGAAATGTCCCCGGGAGGACAGCCGTGGTCTCATGAGATCAGCGCCATCGCGCTCGGTGTCCTCACCATTGCGCTGATCGCAAGCGTCGAATCGCTGCTGTCGGCGGTCGGTGTCGACAAGCTGCATCACGGCCCGCGCACCGACTTCAACCGGGAGATGGTCGGGCAGGGCAGCGCGAACGTGGTGTCCGGATTGCTCGGCGGGCTGCCCATCACCGGTGTCATCGTGCGCAGCTCGGCCAACGTGGCCGCCGGCGCCCGAACCCGGATGTCGACGATCCTGCACGGAGTGTGGATCCTGCTGTTTGCGTCACTGTTCACCAACCTGGTGGAACTGATTCCCAAGGCGGCGCTGGCCGGCCTGCTCATCGTGATCGGTGCCCAGCTGGTCAAGCTGGCGCACATCAAACTAGCTTGGCGCACAGGAAATTTCGTAATCTACGCCATCACCATCGTGTGTGTGGTGTTCCTCAATCTGCTGGAAGGCGTGGCCATCGGGCTGGTCGTGGCGATCGTATTCCTGTTGGTGCGGGTGGTACGCGCGCCCGTCGAGGTCAAGCCGGTCGGCGGCGAGCAGTCCAAGCGATGGCGGGTCGATATCGACGGCACGTTGAGCTTCCTGCTGCTGCCCCGCCTGACCACGGTGCTCTCGAAGCTGCCGGAAGGGTCGGAGGTGACGTTAAACCTGAACGCAGACTACATCGACGACTCCGTTTCCGAGGCCATCTCCGATTGGCGGCGCGCCCACGAGACGAGGGGCGGAGTGGTAGCGATCGTGGAAACGTCGCCGGCCAAACTGCACCACGCACACGCCCGACCACCGAAGCGCCACTTCGCGTCTGATCCGATTGGACTGGTTCCGTGGCGATCAGCGCGCGGCAAAGACCGCGGCAGCGCTTCGGTTCTCGACCGCATCGACGAGTATCACCGCAATGGCGCGGCCGTGCTGCACCCGCATATCGCCGGGCTGACCGATTCACAGGACCCGTATGAGCTGTTCCTCACCTGTGCCGACTCGCGGATTCTGCCGAACGTCATCACCGCCAGCGGCCCCGGCGACCTGTACACCGTCCGCAACCTCGGCAACCTGGTGCCGACCGATCCGGACGACCGATCGGTTGACGCGGCACTCGACTTCGCCGTCAACCAGCTCGGCGTCAGCTCGGTTGTCGTCTGCGGACATTCGTCGTGTGCTGCGATGACGGCGCTCCTGGAAGACGACCCGGCCAACACGACGACTCCCATGATGCGTTGGCTCGAGAATGCCCACGACAGCCTGGTGGTGTTCCGCAATCACCACCCGGCACGCCGCAGCGCCGAATCCGCCGGTTACCCCGAAGCCGACCAGCTGAGCATCGTAAACGTTGCCGTTCAGGTGGAAAGGCTGACCCGCCACCCGATCTTGGCGACCGCGGTCGCCGCTGCTGATCTACAGGTCATCGGCATATTCTTCGACATCTCGACCGCCCGGGTATACGAGGTGGGTCCGAACGGCATCATCTGCCCGGACGAGCCGGCCGACCGCCCCGTCGACCACGAATCAGCGCAGTAGCGCCCGCGACATCACTACCCGCTGAATCTGATTGGTGCCCTCATAGATCTGGGTGATCTTGGCGTCGCGCATAAACCGCTCGACCGGGAAGTCGGTGGTGTAGCCGGCGCCGCCGAACAGTTGTACGGCATCGGTGGTGACCTCCATCGCGACGTCGGAGGCGAAGCACTTCGAGGCCGCCGAAATGAAGCCCAGATCCGGCTCACCGCGTTCGGCGCGGGCGGCGGCGGAGTAAACCATCAGCCGAGCCGCCTCCACCTTCATCGCCATGTCGGCCAGCATGAACTGCACGGCCTGAAACGTACTGATCGACTCACCGAACTGCTTGCGGTCCTTGGTGTAGGCGATGGCAGCATCCAGCGCGCCCTGGGCGATACCCACGGCCTGCGCGCCAATCGTGGGACGGGTGTGGTCCAACGTGGCCAGCGCGGTCTTGAAACCGGTACCGGGCTCACCGATGATGCGATCGCCGGGGATGCGGCAGTTCTCGAAGTACAGCTCGGTGGTCGGTGACCCCTTGATCCCGAGCTTGCGTTCTTTCGGACCGACGGTGAACCCCTCGTCGTCCTTGTGCACCATGAACGCCGAGATGCCGTTGGCGCCCCGGTCGGGATCGGTCACCGCCATCACCGTGTACCAGGTCGACTTGCCGCCGTTGGTGATCCAGCACTTGGCGCCGTTGAGAATCCAGTGATCCCCATCGGCCTTGGCCCGCGTCCGCATGGACGCCGCGTCACTGCCGGCCTCGCGTTCACTCAATGCATAGGAAGCCATCGCCCCTTCGGCGGCCAACGCCGGCAGCACCTGCTTCTTCAGCTCCTCGGAGCCCCGCAGGATCAGGCCCATGGTGCCCAGCTTGTTGACCGCGGGGATCAACGACGCGGACGCGTCGACGCGGGCCACCTCTTCGATCACGATGCAGGTAGCTACCGAGTCGGCACCCTGACCGCCGTACTCCTCCGGAATGTGGACGGCGTTGAAACCGGAGGAATTGAGCGCCACTAGCGCTTCTTCGGGGAACCGCGCCTTCTCGTCCACCTCGGCGGCATGCGGAGCGATCTCCTTTTCCGCCAAAGCCCGTATCGCCGATCGCATTTCGTCGTGTTCCTCGGGCAGCTTGAACAGATCGAACGACGGGTTTCCGGCCCATCCAACCATCTTGGAGCCCTCCTAATCTCCGTGCTAGTCGCGGGTTAACTTACCCGCAAGCCGCTGCAGTTCCGCATCCTTGGCCGCCACGACGTCGGCCAGCCGGTCCTGGAATGCGACGATCCGGGCCCTCAGCTGGGGGTTGGCGGCTCCCAGCATCCGCACCGCCAGCAGTCCGGCATTACCGGCGCCCCCGATGGACACCGTGGCCACCGGAACCCCGGCCGGCATTTGCACGATCGACAGCAGGGAGTCAAGGCCGTCCAGCCTGCCCAGCGGTACCGGCACCCCGATCACCGGCAGCGGCGTCGCGGCGGCGACCATACCGGGCAAGTGCGCGGCCCCGCCCGCTCCGGCGATGATCACCTCGAGACCGCGCTCGGCCGCGCCGCGCGCATAACTGAACATCGCCTCAGGGGTGCGATGGGCCGAAACAACCCGAACCTCGGCCGGAATGTCGAACTCGGCCAGCGCCGCCGCAGCGTCGGCCATCACCGGCCAGTCGCTGTCGCTGCCCATGATCACCCCGACCCGGGGCCGCTCGCCGGCAGGAGTCATAGGCGCCGCTCCTCCTCATCGCTTCGTCCCCCGCACGCGGGTGGTACCCCCACTGCATCGTCGCTGGCGCGGTGTGGGTCCCATCCGTCAGTCCACCGCCCATGGGACAACCAGTGTGCCGCCAGCTCAGCGCGTTCACACAACTGGGCGACATCGGAGCCAAGGAAGTTGATATGCCCCACCTTGCGACCGGGTCGCTCGGCCTTGCCGTAGAGGTGAACCCGGGCGTCGGGCATTCGCGCAAACAGATGGTGCAGCCGCTCGTCGACGCTCATGGCCGGCGGCTGCGCGGCGCCGAGCACATTGGCCATCACCGTCACGGGCACCACGGCGTCGCTGTCGCCGAGCGGGTAGTCCAAGACCGCGCGCAGATGCTGCTCGAACTGGCTGGTGCGCGCCCCGTCGATGGTCCAGTGCCCGGAATTATGTGGCCGCATCGCGAGCTCGTTGACCAGCAACGCCCCGTCGGTCGTCTCGAACAGCTCGACGGCGAGCACGCCGACCACACCGAGTTCGTCGGCCAGCTGCAACGCCAACCGTTGCGCCGCGGTGGCCAGGTCGTCGGGCAGCGCCGGCGCCGGCGCGATCACCAGCACACACGTGCCGTCACGTTGCACCGTCTGGACCACCGGCCACGCCGCACCCTGGCCGAACGGCGAACGCGCCACCAGTGCCGACAGCTCGCGGCGCAGGTCCACCCGTTCCTCGACCAGCACCGCCACGCCGTCAGCCAGGCATTCGCGAGCGAAATCACGGGCATCCGCCACATCACGTGCCATCCGAACGCCCCGGCCGTCGTAACCCCCGCGCACTGCCTTGACCACGATCGGGGCGTCGACACGTGCGGCGAAGACGTCGATTTCGTCGGGGTCTTTGATGCCCGCGTAGCGGGGCACGGCGACGCCTGCTGCAGCCAGACGCTGCCGCATGACGAGTTTGTCCTGGGCGTGCACCAGCGCCTGCGGCGACGGTGCGACATTGACGCCATCGGCGACTAGCTTCTCCAACAGCTCGTTCGGGACGTGCTCGTGGTCAAAGGTCAGCACGTCGGCGCCGGCCGCAACGCGGCGCAAGGCGGCAAGATCGGTGTGCGAGCCGATCACCACGTTGGGGGTGACCTGCGCGGCAGGGTCATCTGCCGAGGTGACCAATACACGGAGGTTCTGCCCCAGCGCGATGGCAGCCTGATGGGTCATCCGGGCCAGCTGACCGCCACCGACCATCGCAACGAGGGGGGCAATGAACGAGGTGACCGCCGGGGTGCGTGAGCTCGCCACGGCCATCATGGTGTCACGGCATCTGACCGGCGTACTTGCCGGCCACGGCAGCCAAACCGTTACGTATCATTTTGCGTCGATTTTGTGTTCGTCCGTACACTCACTTGTTGTGTCCTTTGCCGATGCCACCATCGCGCGCCTTCCCGGGGTGGTCCAGCCCTATGCGCAGCGCCACCATGAGCTGATCAAATTTGCCATCGTCGGCGGCACCACATTCATCATCGACACAGCAATTTTCTACACCCTCAAGCTGACGGTTCTCGAACCCAAGCCGGTGACCGCGAAGGTGATCGCCGGCATCGTCGCCGTCATCGCGTCCTACGTGTTGAACAGGGAGTGGAGCTTCCGCGACCGCGGCGGTCGCGAGCGCCACCATGAGGCGCTGCTGTTCTTTGCGTTCAGCGGCGTGGGAGTGCTGCTGAGCATGGCGCCGTTGTGGTTTTCCAGCTACATCCTGCAGCTACGGGTGCCAACGGTGTCACTGACCATGGAAAACATCGCCGACTTCATCTCGGCCTACATTATTGGCAACTTGCTGCAAATGGCGTTCCGCTTCTGGGCGTTTCGGCGCTGGGTGTTCCCCGACGAGTTCGCCCGCAACCCCGACAAGGCCCTGGAATCCGCCCTTACCGCGGGCGGCATCGCCGAAGTCTTCGAGGACGTCTTGGAGGGCGGCTTCGAGGACGGCAACGTCACCCTGCTGCGGGCCTGGCGTAACCGGGCCAACCGGTTCGCTCAGCTGGGCGACTCGTCGGAGCCCAGGGTGTCGAAAACCTCGTGATACAGCAACGCATGCACCTCCCGCAGGCGCGGAATGTTGTAGAACTCGAGCGGATCTTGTGACGCGGACTCGATAATCAACGTCCCGGTGCGAAAAATCCGCTCGAAGATCCGGTCCCGGAACTCCACGCTGTTGATCCGTGCTAGCGGTATGTCGATCCCGCTGCGGGTCAGCACACCATGCCGGAACATCACCCGCCGGTTGGTCACCACGAAATGTGTGGTCAGCCAGCTCAGGAATGGCCACAGCGTGAGCCAGCCGACGATCACCAACCAGATCCCCCAGATGACCGCGTGAATCACGTTCTTAGCGATCTGCTGCCAAGGTGTCGAGTTGACGAATCCGGACCCGAACGCCGCCAACCCGGTCAGCAAGACCAGCACCACGACGGGCCAGATTAAGCGATTCCAGTGCGGATGGCGGTGCAGAACGACCTGCTCGCCAGCGGCCAGGACATTCTCCGGATAGCTCATGCCCGCGACCTTAATCTTTTGGGGACGCCAGCTCCGCGCGAGTTAACGCAAATGCACCACGTCGCCCGCTGAAACAACTACCGTTCGACCGCCGACGTCCAGACACAGCCGACCCTGGTCATCGATGTCACGCGCGATCCCGACGACGTCCTGGCCACCGGGGAGCTCGACGCGCACGCGCGACCCAATGGTCAGGCTGCGAGCACGGTAGTCGGCCGCCAGTTGTGGGTTGGCGTTGCGCCACTGGATGATCCGAGCTTCGAGCTCGCGCAACAGCCTGCTGGCTATGCGGTTGCGGTCCGGTGCCGCCACTCCGAGGTCCAGCAATGAGGTCGCGTCGGGATCAACCTCTTCGGGGGCCTGGGTGACGTTGAGTCCCACACCGAGTACCACAAACGGCTGCGCGACCTCGGCCAGGATGCCGGCTAACTTGCCACCCCGGGCCAGCACGTCATTGGGCCACTTGAGGCCCGTTTCGGCCGGCGGGACTGCAATCAGGGGGGCCACCGAATCGAGCACCGCCAGACCCGCGGCCAGTGACAGCCAGCCCCACGCTTGCACCGGGACGTCGACCACACGCACACCGACCGACAGGATGATCTGCGCTCGGGCAGTGGCCGCCCAGCCGCGGCCATGACGCCCCCGCCCAGCGGTCTGATGCTCGGCGATCAACACCACCCCGTCGATATCGGCCCCGGATGCCGCCCGGGCCAGCAAGTCGGCGTTGGTGGAACCGGTTTGGGCCACGACGTCAAGTTGGCGCCACCCGGATCCAGCACCGATCAGCTGGTCGCGCAGTGAGCGTTCGTCCAAAGGCGGCCTGAGCCGATCGCGGTCGGTCACCGCCCCAGCCTAAGGAAGTAGTGTGCGGCAGCCGATAACATCGACTCCCATGACAAGCGTTACCGACCGCTCGGCTCATTCCGCAGAGCGGTCCACCGAGCACACCATCGACATCCACACCACCGCGGGCAAGCTGGCGGAGCTGCACAAACGCAGGGAAGAGTCGCTGCACCCCGTCGGTGAGGATGCCGTCGAAAAAGTACACGCCAAGGGCAAGCTGACGGCTCGCGAGCGTATCTACGCGTTGCTGGATGAGGATTCGTTCGTCGAGCTGGACGCGCTGGCCAAACACCGCAGCACCAACTTCAATCTCGGTGAAAAACGCCCGCTCGGCGACGGCGTGGTCACCGGCTACGGCACCATCGACGGGCGCGACGTGTGCATCTTCAGCCAGGACGCCACGGTGTTTGGCGGCAGCCTTGGCGAGGTGTACGGCGAGAAAATCGTCAAGGTCCAGGAACTGGCGATCAAGACCGGCCGTCCGCTCATCGGCATCAACGACGGTGCTGGCGCGCGCATCCAGGAAGGTGTCGTCTCGCTGGGCCTGTACAGCCGTATCTTTCGCAACAACATCCTGGCCTCCGGCGTCATCCCGCAAATCTCGTTGATCATGGGAGCCGCCGCCGGTGGGCACGTCTACTCCCCCGCCCTGACCGACTTCGTGATCATGGTCGATCAGACCAGCCAGATGTTCATCACCGGGCCCGACGTCATCAAGACCGTCACCGGCGAGGAAGTCACCATGGAAGAACTCGGCGGCGCCCACACCCACATGGCCAAGTCGGGTACGGCACACTACGCCGCATCGGGCGAACAGGACGCCTTCGACTACGTTCGCGAGCTGCTGAGCTACCTGCCGCCCAACAACTCCACCGACGCGCCCCGATACCAAGCCGCAGCCCCGACAGGGCCCATCGAGGAGAACCTCACCGACGAGGACCTCGAATTGGATACGCTGATCCCGGACTCGCCCAACCAGCCCTATGACATGCACGAGGTGATCACCCGGCTCCTCGACGACGAATTCCTGGAGATACAGGCCGGTTACGCCCAAAACATCGTGGTGGGGTTCGGGCGCATCGACGGCCGGCCAGTCGGCATTGTCGCCAACCAGCCGACACACTTCGCCGGCTGCCTGGATATCAACGCCTCGGAGAAAGCGGCCCGGTTTGTGCGGACCTGCGACTGCTTCAATATCCCCATCGTCATGCTGGTGGACGTCCCGGGCTTCCTGCCGGGCACCGACCAGGAATACAACGGCATCATCCGGCGCGGCGCCAAGCTGCTCTACGCCTACGGCGAGGCCACCGTGCCAAAGATCACGGTCATCACCCGCAAGGCCTACGGCGGTGCGTACTGCGTTATGGGCTCCAAAGACATGGGCTGCGACGTCAACCTGGCGTGGCCGACCGCGCAGATCGCGGTGATGGGCGCCTCCGGCGCAGTGGGCTTCGTGTACCGCCAGCAGCTGGCCGAGGCCGCCGCCAACGGCGAGGACATCGACAAGCTGCGGCTGCGGCTCCAGCAGGAGTACGAGGACACACTGGTCAACCCGTACGTGGCCGCCGAACGCGGATACGTCGACGCGGTGATCCCGCCGTCGCATACTCGCGGCTACATCGGGACCGCGCTGCGGCTGCTGGAACGCAAGATCGCGCAGCTGCCGCCCAAAAAGCATGGGAACGTGCCCCTGTGAGTCGAGTGAGCGGAACGAACCTGTGAGTCGAGTGAGCGGAACGAACGAAGTGAGTGACGGGAACGAGACGAACAATCCGGCAGAAGTGAGTGACGGGAACGAGACGAACAATCCGGCAGAAGTGAGTGACGGGAACGAGACGAACAATCCGGCCCCTGTGAGTCGAGTGAGCGGAACGAACGAAGTGAGTGACGGGAACGAGACGAACAATCCGGCCCCTGTGAGTCGAGTGAGCGGAACGAACGAAGTGAGTGACGGGAACGAGACGAACAATCCGGCCCCTGTGACCGAGAAGCCGCTGCATCCGCACGAGCCCCACATCGAGATACTGCGGGGACAACCCACCGATCAGGAGCTGGCCGCGTTGATCGCGGTGCTGGGCAGTATCAGCGGTTCAACCCCGCCCGCGCAACCCGAGCCCACCCGGTGGGGGCTGCCGGTCGACCAGTTGCGGTACCCCGTCTTCAGTTGGCAGCGCATCACACTGCAAGAAATGACGCACATGCGCCGATGACCCGGCTGGTGCTCGGGTCCGCCTCCCCTGGCCGGCTCAAAGTCCTTCGTGATGCCGGCATTGAGCCGCTGGTCATCGCCTCGCACGTCGACGAGGATGTCGTCATCGCGGCGCTGGGGCCGGACGCGGTCCCGAGCGATGTGGTGTGCGTACTGGCCGCGGCAAAGGCCGCGCAGGTCGCGACCACGCTGACCGGAACGCAACGCATTGTGGCCGCGGATTGCGTTGTCGTTGCCTGTGATTCGATGCTCTACATCGAAGGCAGGCTACTCGGCAAGCCAGCGTCAATCGACGAGGCGCGCGAGCAGTGGCGGTCGATGGCGGGCCGGGCCGGCCAACTCTATACGGGCCACGGTGTTATCCGGTTGCAGGACAACAAAACCGTGTACCGTGCTGCTGAAACAGCAATAACCACAGTATATTTCGGAACACCTTCGGCCTCCGATCTGGAGGCTTACCTGGCCAGTGGGGAGTCGCTGCGGGTCGCGGGTGGATTCACCCTGGACGGTCTGGGCGGCTGGTTCATCGACGGCGTGCAGGGCAATCCGTCGAATGTGATCGGCTTGAGCCTGCCGTTGCTGCGGTCGCTCGTGCAGCGATGCGGGCTGTCCGTCGCCGCACTGTGGGCAGGAAATGCGGGCGGCCCAGCGCACAAGCAGCAGTAGCTTCGGACTGGGCCAGGTCGCCAGCGGTAGGCTCGATGATGTGCCGCTTCCCGCAGACCCTAGCCCCACCTTGTCGGCCTACGCCCATCCCGAACGGCTCGTGACCGCCGACTGGTTGTCGGCACACATGGGCGCGCCGGGCCTGGCGATCGTCGAATCCGACGAGGACGTCTTGCTCTACGACGTCGGCCATATTCCCGGCGCCGTCAAGATCGACTGGCACACCGACCTCAACGACCCACGGGTGCGCGACTACATCAACGGCGAGCAGTTCGCCGAATTGATGGACCGCAAGGGCATCGCCCGCGATGACACCGTGGTGATCTATGGCGACAAGAGCAATTGGTGGGCCGCCTATGCGTTGTGGGTGTTCACGCTGTTCGGTCACGCCGACGTGCGACTCCTCAACGGCGGCCGTGACCTCTGGCTCGCCGAGCGCCGGGAAACCACCTTGGACGTCCCGACCAAGACCTGCACCGGTTATCCCGTCGTGCAGCGCAACGATGCACCCATCCGCGCATTCAGAGACGACGTGCTGGCCATCCTGGGCGCTCAGCCGCTGATCGACGTACGCTCTCCCGAGGAGTACACCGGCAAGCGCACCCATATGCCCGATTACCCCGAGGAAGGGGCGCTGCGGGCCGGTCACATCCCCACGGCGGTGCACATTCCGTGGGGGAAGGCCGCCGACGAAAGTGGACGGTTTCGCAGCCGCGAGGAATTGGAACGGCTCTATGACTTCATAAACCCGGACGACCAAACCGTCGTCTATTGCCGCATCGGTGAACGCTCCAGCCATACCTGGTTCGTGCTCACACACCTGCTGGGCAAGGCAGATGTACGGAACTACGACGGCTCGTGGACCGAGTGGGGCAACGCCGTGCGAGTGCCGATCGTCGCGGGCGAAGAACCAGGAGTGGTACCCGTCGTATGACCGCGCCCGCGAGCCTGCCCGCGCCGCTAGCAGAGGTGGTATCCGACTTCGCCGAAGTCCAGGGTCAAGACAAGCTGAGGCTGTTGCTGGAATTCGCCAACGAGCTGCCGGCGCTTCCGTCGCACCTGGCCGAGTCCGCTATGGAGCCGGTCCCCGAGTGCCAGTCTCCGCTGTTTTTGCACGTCGACGCGAGTGACCCCAACCGGGTGCGCCTGCATTTCAGCGCGCCGGCCGAAGCGCCAACCACGCGCGGGTTCGCCTCGATCCTGGCCGCCGGCCTAGACGAGCAACCGGCCGCCGACATCTTGGCGGTGCCCGAGGATTTCTACACCGAGCTGGGTCTGGCTGCCTTGATCAGCCCACTGCGGTTGCGGGGAATGTCGGCGATGCTGGCCCGGATCAAGCGCCGGCTGCGCGAAGCGGACTGAATCGAGGAACCGCGTGAGCGGGTCAGCGGCGCGACGCTTAAACTTCCCCCGACAAGACTTGTAAGAAAATCTCTTAGAGACGAAGAATCAGCCCGACAGGAGGCGCAGTGGCTAGTCACGCCGGCTCGAGGATCGCTCGGATCTCTAAGGTTCTCGTCGCCAATCGCGGCGAGATCGCAGTGCGGGTGATCCGGGCGGCCCGCGACGCCGGCCTGCCCAGCGTGGCGGTGTACGCCGAACCCGACGCCGAGTCCCCGCATGTTCGGCTGGCCGACGAGGCGTTCGCGCTGGGCGGCCAGACCTCGGCGGAGTCCTATCTGGACTTCGCCAAGATCCTCGACGCGGCAGCCAAGTCCGGGGCCAACGCCATCCACCCCGGCTACGGCTTCCTAGCGGAAAATGCCGACTTCGCCCAGGCGGTGATCGACGCCGGCCTGATCTGGATCGGCCCCAGCCCGCAGTCGATCCGCGACCTGGGCGACAAGGTCACGGCCCGTCACATCGCGGCCCGCGCTCAGGCGCCCCTGGTGCCGGGTACCCCCGATCCGGTCAAAGGCGCCGACGAGGTGGTGGCATTCGCCGAGGAGTACGGCCTGCCGATCGCGATCAAGGCCGCCCACGGCGGCGGCGGCAAGGGCATGAAGGTGGCCCGCACCATCGACGAGATTCCGGAGCTGTACGAGTCGGCGGTGCGCGAGGCCACGGCCGCGTTCGGCCGCGGTGAGTGCTACGTGGAGCGCTATCTCGACAAGCCGCGCCACGTCGAAGCACAGGTGATCGCCGACCAGCACGGCAACGTCGTCGTCGCCGGCACCCGGGACTGCTCGCTGCAGCGCCGCTACCAGAAGCTGGTCGAGGAGGCGCCCGCACCGTTCCTGACCGACTTTCAACGCAAAGAGATCCACGACTCGGCCAAACGGATTTGCAAAGAGGCCCATTACCACGGCGCCGGCACCGTCGAATACCTGGTCGGTCAGGACGGCTTGATCTCGTTCTTGGAGGTCAACACGCGCCTTCAGGTAGAACACCCGGTCACCGAGGAAACCGCGGGCATCGACTTGGTGCTGCAGCAATTCCGGATCGCCAACGGCGAAAAGCTGGACATCACCGAGGATCCCACCCCGCGCGGGCACGCCATCGAATTCCGGATCAACGGCGAGGACGCGGGGCGTAACTTCCTACCGGCGCCCGGGCCGGTGACAAAGTTCCACCCGCCGTCCGGCCCCGGTGTGCGGGTGGACTCCGGTGTCGAGACCGGCTCGGTGATCGGCGGCCAGTTCGACTCGATGCTGGCCAAGCTGATCGTGCACGGTGCCGACCGCGCCGAGGCGCTGGCGCGGGCCCGGCGCGCGCTGAACGAGTTCGGTGTCGAAGGCCTGGCGACGGTCATCCCGTTTCACCGCGCCGTGGTGTCCGACCCGGCATTCATCGGCGACGCGAACGGCTTTTCGGTACATACCCGCTGGATCGAGACCGAGTGGAATAACACCATCGAGCCCTTTACCGACGGCGAACCTCTCGACGAGGACGCCCGGCCGCGTCAGAAGGTGGTCGTCGAAATCGACGGTCGCCGCGTCGAAGTCTCGCTGCCGGCTGATCTCGCGCTGTCCAATGGCGGCGGTTGCGACCCGGTCGGTGTCATCCGGCGCAAGCCCAAGCCGCGCAAGCGGGGTGCGCACACCGGCGCGGCGGCCTCCGGTGACGCGGTGACCGCGCCTATGCAGGGCACCGTAGTTAAGTTCGCGGTCGAAGAAGGGCAAGAGGTCGTGGCCGGCGACCTAGTGGTGGTCCTCGAGGCGATGAAGATGGAAAACCCGGTCACCGCGCATAAGGATGGCACCATCACCGGGCTGGCGGTCGAGGCGGGCGCGGCCATCACCCAGGGCACGGTGCTCGCCGAGATCAAGTAAGCCCGGCGGCTACTCCAACTGATCCCGTAGCCGTGCCAATGACTTGGCCAGCAGCCGCGACACGTGCATCTGTGAGATACCGACGCGCTCGGCGATCTGCGTTTGGGTCATCGAGTCGAAGAACCTGAGCACCAAGACCGTTCGTTCCCGCTCGGGCAACGCCTCGAGCAACGGACGAAGCACCTCCCGATTCTCGATCTGGTCAAGACCCGCATCCACGTCGCCCAGGGTGTCTGTGATTGCGCGGGCATCGTCGTCGCTGCCGCCACCGCTGTCGATGGACAAGGTGTGGTAGGAACTACCCGCCAGCAAACCTTCGATAACCTCAGCGCGGTCCATCCCGAGCTCCGCGGCGAGCTCCGATGCCGACGGCGCCCGCCCGAGCCGCTGCGACAAATCGGCGGTGGCGGTACCTAGCCGCAGATGCAGTTCCTTGAGACGCCGGGGAACCTTGACCGACCAGCTGTTGTCGCGGAAGTGTCGTCGGACCTCGCCCATGATGGTAGGAACCGCGAAGGAGACGAAGTCCGACCCGGTCTTCACGTCGAAGCGAACCGCGGCGTTGACCAGCCCGACCCGCGCGACCTGAATAAGGTCGTCACGCGGTTCGCCGCGACCCTCGAACCGCCGCGCGATGTGATCGGCCAGCGGCAAGCACCGCTGAACGATCTTGTCCCGGTGCCGCTGGAATTCCGGTGAGCCGGCAGGCAAACCAACCAGCTCGCGAAACATCTCCGGAACGTCGGCGTATTCGTTAGCTCGCGATGCAGAACCGCCGGCAGCGCGCGCCGTCACCTGCTGGATGCCGCCCGTCGGGCGGTCAACGTGATGCCGAAGACACTGCCGGCTACATCGGGCTGGCGACCGTCGTGGAAGGTCTGGACGTCGTCGGCCAGCGCGGTCAGGACATGCCAGCTAAAGCTGCCCGGTGCCACCACGTCGTGGGTGTCGCAGGCAGCAGAAGCCTCCACCACAACTTCGTCTTTTCGCGGATCGACCACCAGGCGCAGGGTGGCATCCGGCAAGGCCGAGCGAATCAACCGGGTGCACACCTCGTCCACCGCCAACCTCAGGTCGGCCACGGCGTCGAAATCCAGGTCCTCGAAGGTGCCGATGGCGCCGACCAGGGTGCGCAGCAGCGCCAGGTTCTCCAGGCGGGCAGCAACGTTCAGCTCGACGGCGCGGACACCGCGTTGGCGCCCCTTGGTGGGTAAATCCGAGTCGGCCATGCACCCTCCCGGCAAGCTTCGATCGACAGTACTCCCGCCTTGGGTCTGGTCTTCGAGCTGGTCGGTCATGGTCGGACCTGCTGGTAGTGGGGATCTAACGCAACATGGTCGGGATTCATCATGGTGTACCCGTGATACCCATTCGCAGCTGCCGGTGAAACCCCGCGATGCCGGGATTTCCAGCCGCACTAGGATGTCTAGCCGGCCAGCCGCTGCCGCCGGACTTCGGGATGTTCGGTATACCAGCGATCGGCAATCTTGCGTATCCGCCGATGCTCGAACGCTAGCCACGCCAAACCAACCACTGTGACGACAATCGCCACCACACCAAAGGTCATGCCCTCGGCGTGATGTCCGGTGCCGAAAGCCGCAAGAGCTCCGACGCCGCCGACGACACCGGCCACAATCAACAGATACCCAGGCCAATGCACCACGTCGATCAGCGACTCGCCGGCAAGCGGCCGCGTCGTCCGCAAGTGGTCGACGGGGTCACGATAGGTGTCGCCCATGGCCTCCTCCGTTTCCGTCCTATTCCGCCATTTCTGCCCATTACCAGGCACTACCATCAACGGTAGAACTCGTCGAACGGGTTGTGGAGGGATCTGACCCATTTATTTGTTGACCGCGGCCGACCTGGCCGACGGCTCACGGCGCCATGACCGGGCCGGCGATCGGTGGGACGCCTATGCAGAGCGTCAGCACCATCAGCGTCAACAAAAACCAGCCGGCGCCGTGCCATCCCCACCAGGTACCTTCCGCACGCCATACCCGGTAGGTGCGCAGAAACGCCCACAGCCCGGCCGCACACAGGATCAGCGGGCCCCCCAGCGCCAGCAGGATCCGCTGGGGCGGGCCGCAGGCCGCGGTGTCGACGCCGCTGCACGTGCTGACCAACAACGCTCCCATAATGAGGAAACCGACCCCGACGACAGCGGCCACAACAGCAAACCGAATCGCCGAGTGCACCTCGCTGTCATCCCGGCCTAGCCGATCGCCGCGTGACGGCCCACCTACTTCGTGCATCGGCGAATCTCCATCCCGCTCTTGGCGGCTGCCTTACGTCACCACCGGTAACGCGCTGCGCACCGCGGCTATCGCGGCGTCGATCTCGGCGGTTGAAACCGTCAGCGGTGGACGGAATCGCACGGTGTCTGCACCGGCCGGCAACACAATCACCGCACGTTGCCACAGCTGGCGGATCAACTCGTCACGGTCGGCGGTGGTCGGCAGGCTAAACGCACACATCAGCCCGCGGCCGCGCGGATCGAGAACCACTGCCGGGAAGTCCGCGGCGAGTTCGTCAAGCCGGGCGCGCAGATACTTACCGTGCTGCACCGCCCGCTCGAACAGGCCCTCGGCTTCGATGACCTCCAAGATGCGGCGGGCGCGCACCATGTCGGTAAGATTGCCACCCCATGTCGAGTTGAGCCGTGATGGGACCGCGAACACATTGTCGGCGACCTCGTCCACCCGCCGACCGGCCATCACTCCGCATACCTGCGTCTTCTTGCCGAACGCCACGATGTCGGGTGCGACATCCAACTGCTGGTATGCCCAGGCGGTTCCGGTCAACCCGCAGCCGGTCTGTACTTCGTCGAAGATCAGCAGTGCATCAAACTCGTCGCACAGCTCGCGCATCGCAGCGAAAAACTCCGGGCGGAAATGGCGGTCGCCACCCTCGCCCTGGATGGGTTCGGCCACAAAACACGCGATGTCGTGCGGGCGGGTCTCGAATGCCGCGCGGGCCTGGCGTAGCGCCTCGGCCTCTAGCGCGGCCATAGCGGGCTCATCCAGGCCGGGCCGCATGTACGGCGCATCGATGCGTGGCCAGTCGAATTTCGGGAACCGGGCGGTAATGGTCGGCTTGGTGTTGGTCAGCGACAGGGTATAGCCGCTGCGGCCGTGAAATGCCCCGCGCAGGTGGAGCACTTGAGTGCCCAGCGCCGGGTCGATCCCATGGGCTTGGTTGTGCCGACTCTTCCAGTCGAACGCGGCTTTGAGCGCGTTCTCCACCGCCAGGGCGCCCCCTTCGACGAAGAACAGATGCGGCAGCGCCGGGTCGCCCAAGACACGGGCGAAGGTCTCGACGAAGCGGGCCATCGCCACCGAGTACACGTCGGAATTGCTGGGCTTGTTCAGCGCGGCCTGCATGAGTTCGGCATGGAACTCCCGGTCGTCCACCAGCGCCGGGGGATTCATACCCAGTGCCGAGGAGGCAACGAATGTGAACATGTCCAGGTAGCGCCGACCCGTTATAGCGTCGACCAGATATGAACCGCCCGAACGGGTCAGATCGAGCACTATGTCCAGACCGTCGACCAGCATGCTGCGCCCTAGCACCTCATGAACCCGGTCTGGTGTTGTTGGTCTACCGGCAAGAGCGACGGACTTCACGACGGCGGCCATGACGCTATGATAGCAGGATTTACGGAATATTGATATTTATGCTGGAAAAATTATGGTATATGCTGCCTATCGCTGTAAAAAGTGTTCAGAATGATCGTGCTTCGCGTCCGCACGTTCGCCGTTGTCCGGATCCGTTGCAACAGGTCCTCGAGCGCCCGTGCGGACGCGACGCGCACCAGCAAGACGTAGCTCTCTTCGCCGGCCACCGAGTAACAGGACTCGACCTCCTCGATATGTTCTAGGCGCGCGGGGGCATCATCTGGTTGAGACGGATCAAGAGGAGTGATAGCCACGAACGCCGACAACAAATGCCCAACCGCCTCGGGATTGATTCGCGCCGAATATCCCTGGACCACACCACGAGACTCCAGCCGGCGCACTCGCGATTGGACCGCCGAGACCGACAGCCCGGCTCGCGTGGCCAACTCTGACAGCGTCGCACGTCCGTCGGCGGCCAGTTCGCGCACCAGGATCCGATCGATATCGTCGAGCGCCTCGTTCATGGCCGGAGACTATCGCAACGGCAGTGCCGCATGAGCCGCTCGAAAAGACTGCAGACTGGCCAGCTGCGCGCGCGCTTCGCCGCCGGGTTGTCAGCCATGTACGCCGCTGAGGTGCCCGCCTACGGCACGCTGGTCGAGGTATGCGCACAAGTCAACTCCGATTACCTGACCCGGCATCGGCGAGCCGAGCGGCTGGGGTCGCTTCAGCGCGTCACCGCCGAGCGCCACGGCGCCATCCGAGTGGGCAACCCGGCCGAACTCGCTGCGGTCGCCGACCTGTTCGCCGCGTTCGGGATGCTGCCGGTCGGCTACTACGATCTGCGCACCGCTGAGTCACCAATTCCAGTGGTGTCCACCGCATTTCGCCCAATCGATGCGAACGAGCTGGCACACAACCCGTTTCGGGTGTTCACCTCGATGCTGGCCATCGAGGATCGGCGGTACTTCGATGCCGACCTACGCACCCGAGTGCAGACCTTCCTCGCGCGCCGGCAACTCTTTGACCCCGCGTTGCTCGCCCAGGCGCGGGCAATCGCGGCTGACGGCGGCTGCGATGCCGACGACGCACCGGCTTTCGTCGCCGCGGCGGTGGCCGCGTTTGCGCTGTCGCGGGAACCGGTCGAGAAATCCTGGTACGACGAGTTGTCCAGGGTGTCGGCGGTGGCCGCTGATATCGCTGGAGTCGGCTCCACACACATCAACCATCTGACGCCTCGGGTGCTCGACATAGACGATCTGTACCGTCGGATGACCGAGCGCGGCATCACCATGATCGACACCATCCAAGGCCCTCCCCGCACCGACGGACCCGATGTGTTGTTGCGGCAAACCTCATTTCGCGCGCTGGCCGAACCACGCATGTTTCGCGACGAGGACGGTACCGTGACGCCGGGAATCCTGCGGGTGCGGTTCGGTGAGGTCGAGGCGCGCGGTGTCGCGCTGACCCCGCGAGGGCGCGAACGCTACGAAGCCGCGATGGCGGCCGCAGATCCGGCCGCGGTCTGGGCCACTCACTTTCCCTCGACGGATGCGGAGATGGCCGCTCAAGGCTTGGCCTACTACCGAGGTGGTGACCCGTCAGCGCCGATCGTCTACGAAGACTTCCTGCCCGCTTCGGCCGCGGGCATCTTCCGCTCCAACCTGGATCGCGACTCGCAAACCGGTGACGGACCCGACGATGCCGGCTACAACGTCGATTGGTTGGCCGGGGCAATCGGCCGACACATTCACGACCCGTATGCGCTCTATGACGCGCTCGCCCAGGAGGAGCGGCGCTGATAACCACTGACGCGTTACGAGCCCAGGTGCTCGAAGCCTGCCAAGCGATCGGCGTAACCGCCGCCCTTGGCGAGCCGGGCGAACACAGCCTGCCCGCGAGCACACCGATCACCGGCGACGTGCTGTTCAGCATCGCACCGACCACCCCGGAGCAGGCCGACCACGCGATCGCCGCGGCGGCCGCAACATTTACGGCATGGCGAAGCACGCCGGCCCCGGTGCGCGGCGCGCTCGTGGCCCGGCTCGGCGAGCTGCTCACCGCACACCAGCAGGACCTCGCGACACTGGTCACAGTCGAAGTAGGCAAGATCACCGCCGAGGCGCGCGGCGAAGTGCAGGAAATGATCGACGTCTGCCAGTTCTCGGTGGGTCTGTCACGCCAGCTCTACGGCCGCACCATCGCGTCAGAGCGCGCTGGGCACCGGCTCCTGGAAACCTGGCATCCGCTGGGAGTGGTGGGCGTGATCACCGCGTTCAACTTCCCGGTCGCGGTCTGGGCGTGGAACACCGCGGTGGCACTGGTCTGCGGCGACACGGTGGTGTGGAAACCCTCGGAGCTGACGCCGTTGACGGCGCTGGCCTGCCAGGCGCTGCTCAGTCGGGCCGCCGCTGATGTCGGCGCGCCGGCCGCGGTGGGCGGCCTGCTGTTGGGCGGCGCCGAGCGTGGTGCGCAACTCGTCGACGACCCGCGGGTTGCGTTGTTGTCGGCGACGGGTTCGGTGCGGATGGGCCAGCAGGTCGGTCCACGCGTCGCCCGGCGCTTCGGGCGGGTGCTGCTGGAGTTGGGCGGCAACAACGCGGCCATTGTGGCGCCGTCGGCCGACCTGGAGCTGGCGGTGCGCGGCATCGTGTTCGCCGCGGCCGGCACCGCAGGTCAGCGCTGCACCAGCCTGCGCCGGCTGATCGTGCACCGCTCGGTGGCTGACGATGTGGTGGCACGCGTCGTCGGCGCCTATCGCCAGCTGGCGATCGGTGACCCGTCGGCCCCGGACACGCTGGTAGGCCCACTCATCCACGAGGCCGCCTACCGCGACATGGTGGCAGCGCTCGAGCGGGCACGCACCGACGGCGGCGAGGTCATCGGCGGTGATCGTCGCGAGGTGGGCTCACCGGGCGCCTACTATGTCGCGCCCGCTGTGGTCCGAATGCCGTCCCAGACCGCCATCGTGGCGACCGAAACGTTCGCACCAATCCTGTACGTGCTCACCTACGACGACCTCGACGAGGCGATAGCCCTCAACAACGCGGTACCACAAGGGCTTTCGTCGTCGATCTTCACGACCGACCTGCGTGAGGCCGAGCACTTCCTCGACCAGTCCGACTGCGGTATCGCCAACGTCAACATCGGGACGTCGGGAGCGGAGATCGGTGGTGCCTTCGGCGGCGAGAAGCAGACCGGCGGCGGCCGCGAGTCCGGGTCCGACGCGTGGAAGGCCTACATGCGCCGGGCCACCAACACCGTCAACTACTCGAGCGAGCTGCCGCTGGCGCAGGGCGTGAAGTTCGGGTAACCATGCCCGTGGGTGCGTCTGGGCATCATCGACGCGCGCTTGGGGTTGGGCGGGGTGGAATTCATCCATTTCATTCAGTGCCCGTTGCGAATCCCCAAGCTACCCCGACGGCGACCAGAGGATGTCGATGGGGACGGCGGCGAGGCGGTCGCCGAATGGCTGGGCTTGTGGGCCGGTGTGCAGGATCACGCCGCCGGCGAAGCGTGCGCCGACTTTGTCGCGGAGTCTGCTGATCGAGCGGGTGTCTCTACCACGGAGGGTTGCCGCCGACTTGATTTCGATCGCGGCAATGAGGCCGTCTGCGGTTTCCAGTATGAGGTCTACTTCGGCGCCGTCTCGATCGCGGTAGTGGAACAGTCGAGGTGCCTGTTGCGACCATCCGAGTTGTCGCCGGAGTTCTGCGATCACGAAAGTTTCGATGATGGCTCCGGCCGCGTTGGGGTTGGCATGTGGACCGGCTCCGGTAGGCGAGACATTGACGAGGCGAGCGGCCAGTCCGGAGTCGAGAAGGAGGACTTTCGGTCTATCGACGACCCGCTTGGAAAGGTTGGTCGACCACGCGGGTATGCGGTCGATGAGATACAGGGTCTCGAGGAGGTCGAGGTACGGCGGCAGGGTACGTACGGGGATTTCGGCGTCGGTAGCTAGGGAGCTCAGGTTAAGTTCGGACGCGCTGCGTGCGGCTAGAAGTCGGATGAGGCGCGGCAGGTCGGCGATGCGTTGGAGATTGGAGACGTCGGCCGCGTCACGTTTGACGACGCGGTCGACGTTCCTAGCTTTCGCCGATTCGCGACAAAGCCGTCGCCGATACGCGGCACTATCTTCGCCAATTCGCGGATATCTCCTCACCGATTCGCGATATCTGGCGGAGCCGGTGGTGTCGCAGCAGGGACGTCGGGGCAGACCCACCCCACCGAAAGAACCACCACCACCTGCTCGCCTAGCCGAACGTGTGGTCTACGTGAGTAATATCTGTCACATGGCGACAGCCAGAAGGCGGTTATCCCCGCAGGACCGCCGCGCTGAACTGCTCGCTCTGGGGGCGGAGGTCTTTGGGAAGCGGCCTTACGACGAGGTTCGCATCGATGAGATCGCCGAGCGCGCTGGGGTGTCGCGGGCACTGATGTATCACTACTTCCCGGACAAGCGGGCGTTCTTCGCCGCGGTCGTCAAGGACGAGGCCGACCGGCTGTACGCGGCGACCAACAAGGCGCCCGCCCCTGGGATGACGATGTTCGAAGAGATACGAACCGGCGTGCTGGCCTATATGGCCTACCACCAACAAAACCCCGAGGCGGCGTGGGCCGCCTACGTCGGCCTCGGCCGATCGGACCCGGTTCTGCTCGGTATCGACGACGAAGCCAAGAACCGCCAGATGGAACACATCATGTCCCGCATCGCCGAGGTCGTGAGCGGGATTGACCGCGATAACACCCTGGACCCAGAGGTCGAGCGCGACCTGCGGGTGATCATCCACGGCTGGCTGGCGTTCACCTTCGAGCTGTGTCGTCAGCGGATCATGGACCCGTCGACCGACGCTGAACGGCTCGCCGATGCTTGCGCACACGCGCTGCTGGACGCCATCTCCCGGCTGCCGCAGATCCCTGCCGAACTGGCTGACGCGATGGCAACCGCGCGAATGTGAGCGGTAGGCGGTTTTTGTCGGTGCCTGTTGGCACGATGGCTAGGTGAGGTTCGCGCAGCCTTCAGCACTGAGCCGATTCAGCGCGCTCACCCGAGACTGGTTCACCAGCACTTTCGCCGCGCCCACCGCCGCCCAGGCCAGCGCCTGGGCGGCCATCGCAGACGGCGACAACACGCTGGTCATCGCTCCCACCGGATCCGGGAAGACCCTGGCGGCGTTCCTGTGGGCCCTGGATAGCTTGGCCGGTTCGGAACCTATGTCCGAGCGGCCGGCGGCCACCCGCGTGCTGTATGTGTCGCCGCTCAAAGCGTTGGCCGTCGACGTCGAGCGCAACCTGCGCACTCCGCTGGCCGGACTGACCCGACTCGCCGAACGCCAGGGTCTGCCCGCGCCCCAGATCAGGGTGGGCGTCCGTTCGGGCGACACCCCGCCCGCACTTCGCCGCCAGCTCGTCAGCCAGCCGCCCGACGTGCTGATCACCACCCCGGAGTCATTGTTTTTGATGCTCACTTCGGCCGCACGCCAAACTCTGACCGGTGTGCAGACCGTCATCATCGACGAAATTCATGCCATCGCCGCCACCAAGCGCGGCGCACACCTGGCACTATCCCTAGAACGGCTCGACGACCTGTCTAGCCGGCGACGGGCGCAGCGCATCGGGCTGTCGGCGACCGTACGTCCTCCCGAGGAACTCGCAAGGTTCCTGTCCGGACAGTCCCCGACGACCATTGTGGCGCCCCCGGCCGCCAAGACCGTTGAGCTGTCCGTGCAGGTGCCGGTGCCCGACATGGCCAACTTGACCGACAACACCATCTGGCCGGATGTGGAGGCTCGGCTGGTCGACCTGATCGAATCACACAACTCGACCATCGTGTTCGCCAATTCGCGACGATTGGCCGAGCGACTTACCGCACGGCTCAACGAAATTCACGCCGCGCGCTGCGGGATTGAGCTCGCGCCAGACACCAACCAGCAGGTTGCCGGCGGCGCCCCGGCGCACATCATGGGCTCGGGCCAGACGTTCGGAGCGCCGCCGGTGCTGGCCCGCGCCCACCATGGCTCGATCAGCAAGGAGCAGCGCGCCGTTGTCGAAGAGGACCTCAAACGCGGGCAACTCAAAGCGGTGGTGGCGACGTCCAGCCTGGAGCTGGGCATCGACATGGGCGCGGTCGATCTGGTGATCCAAGTACAGGCACCACCATCGGTGGCCAGCGGGCTGCAGCGCATTGGCCGGGCCGGTCATCAGGTCGGCGAGATTTCGCGGGGGGTGCTGTTTCCCAAGCATCGCACCGACCTACTCGGCTGCGCGGTCAGCGTGCAGCGCATGCTTGCCGGTGAGATCGAGACCATGCGGGTGCCGGCCAACCCACTCGACATTCTGGCCCAGCACACGGTGGCGGCGGCTGCGCTGGAACCGTTGGATGCCGACGCGTGGTTCGACACCGTGCGGCGGGCCGCCCCGTTCGCGACCCTGCCGCGTAGCCTGTTCGAGGCCACCCTGGACCTGCTGTCCGGCAAGTACCCATCCACCGAGTTCGCTGAGCTGCGGCCGCGGCTGGTGTATGACCGCGATACCGGCACGCTGACCGCGCGACCCGGAGCCCAGCGACTGGCCGTCACCTCCGGCGGCGCCATTCCCGATCGCGGGTTGTTCGCCGTCTACCTCGCTACCGAGCGGCCGTCGCGGGTAGGCGAACTCGACGAGGAAATGGTTTACGAGTCCCGCCCCGGTGACGTGATCTCGCTGGGTGCCACCAGCTGGCGAATCACCGAGATCACCCACGACCGGGTGCTGGTGATCCCCGCGCCGGGCCAGCCGGCCCGATTGCCGTTCTGGCGCGGAGACGATGCCGGCCGCCCCGCCGAGCTCGGCGCCGCACTCGGCGCCCTCACCGGCGAGCTGGCCGCCCTGGACCGTACGGCATTCGGCACACGTTGTGCGGGTTTGGGTTTCGACGACTATGCCACCGACAACCTGTGGCGACTGCTGGACGACCAACGCACCGCTACCGCAGTGGTACCCACCGACAGCACATTGTTGGTCGAGCGGTTTCGTGACGAGCTGGGCGATTGGCGGGTGATCTTGCATTCGCCGTATGGGCTGCGGGTGCACGGACCGCTCGCGCTCGCAGTCGGCCGGCGGCTGCGCGACCGCTATGGCATCGACGAGAAGCCGACCGCCTCCGACAACGGCATAGTGGTGCGCCTACCGGACACCGTGTCCGCTGGCGAAGACAGCCCGCCGGGTGCCGAACTGTTCGTTTTCGACGCCGACGAGATCGACCCGATCGTCACCACCGAAGTGGCCGGTTCGGCGCTGTTCGCGTCACGGTTCCGGGAATCGGCGGCCCGCGCTCTGCTGCTGCCCCGCCGGCACCCCGGCCGCCGCTCGCCGCTGTGGCAGCAGCGGCAGCGCGCCGCCCGGCTGTTGGAAGTGGCCCGCAAATACCCCGACTTCCCGATTGTGCTGGAGACGGTCCGCGAGTGCCTGCAGGACGTCTATGACGTCCCGATCTTGGTCGAGCTGATGGCGCGGATCGCCCAGCGGCGGGTGCGTGTCGCCGAAGCCGAGACCGCCAAACCTTCGCCATTTGCGGCATCGCTGTTGTTCGGCTACGTCGGCGCCTTCATGTACGAGGGCGATACGCCGCTGGCCGAACGGCGCGCCGCCGCGCTCGCGCTGGACGGCACGTTGCTGGCCGAGCTGCTAGGCCGGGTGGAGCTGCGCGAGCTGCTCGATCCTGACGTCATCGCCGCTACCAGCCGCCAGCTCCAGCATCTGGCGGCCGACCGGGTAGCCCGTGACGCCGAAGGGGTTGCCGATCTGCTGCGGCTGCTGGGTCCGCTCACCGAAGACGAGATCGCTGCCCGGGCGGGCGCGCCCGAGGTCAGCGGCTGGCTGGACGGCTTACGCGCCGCCAAACGCGCGCTCGTGGTGTCCTTCGCCGGCCGCAGCTGGTGGGTTGCCGTCGAGGACATGGGCCGGCTGCGCGACGGCGTTGGCGCGGCGGTTCCGGTGGGGCTGCCGGCCAGCTTCACCGAGGCGGTAGCCGACCCGCTGGGCGAACTACTGGGCCGCTACGCACGCACCCACACACCGTTCACCACCGCTGCGGCCGCAGCCCGGTTCGGTCTTGGGCTGCGGGTGACCGCCGACGTGCTGGGCCGGCTGGCCAGCGATGGCCGGCTGGTGCGCGGCGAATTCGTGGCCGCGGCCAAAGGATCCGCCGGCGGCGAGCAGTGGTGTGACGCCGAGGTGTTGCGAATTCTGCGGCGCCGCTCGCTGGCCGCACTGAGGGCGCAGGCAGAGCCGGTCAGCACCGCCGCCTACGGACGCTTCCTGCCGGCCTGGCAGCACGTTTCCGCGGGCAACTCGGGCATCGACGGGCTGGCCGCGGTCATCGATCAGCTCGCCGGCGTCCGGATACCGGCCTCGGCGATCGAACCGCTGGTGCTTGCCCCACGGATCCGCGATTACTCGCCGGCGATGCTCGACGAGCTGCTCGCGAGCGGGGACGTCACCTGGTCGGGCGCCGGGTCGATCTCAGGCAGTGACGGCTGGATCGCCCTGCACCCCGCCGACTCGGCGCCCATGACGCTGGCGGAGCCGGCCGAGATCGACTTCACCGACGCCCACCGGGCGATCTTAGCCAGCCTGGGCACTGGCGGCGCGTACTTCTTCCGCCAGTTGACCCACGACGGCCTGACCGAGGCGGAACTCAAAGCCGCTCTGTGGGAATTGATTTGGGCCGGACGAGTGACCGGCGACACGTTCGCACCGGTACGCGCGGTACTCGGCGGGGCGGGCACCCGGAAGCGTGCTGCTCCCGCACACGGCGGGCATCGACCGCCGCGCCTGAGCCGATACCGCCTCACGCACGCCCAGGCCCGCAACGCTGACCCGACCGTCGCCGGGCGGTGGTCCGCGCTGCCGCTTCCCGAACCGGACTCCACGCTGCGCGCCCATTACCAAGCCGAGCTGCTGTTGAACCGCCACGGCGTGTTGACCAAAGACGCAGTTGCTGCCGAGGGTGTGGCGGGCGGGTTCGCGACGCTCTACAAGGTGCTCAGTGCGTTCGAGGATGCCGGCAGGTGCCAGCGTGGCTACTTCATCGAGTCGTTGGGGGGCGCTCAGTTCGCCGTCGCCTCGACCGTAGACCGGCTGCGTAGCTACCTCGACGGTGTCGACCCCGAACAGCCGGACTACCACGCGGTGGTGCTGGCCGCTGCCGACCCGGCCAACCCGTATGGGGCGGCGTTGCCCTGGCCAGCGTCGAGCGCTGACGGTACCGCCCGGCCGGGCCGCAAAGCCGGCGCACTGGTCGTTCTGGTGGACGGCGAGTTGGCCTGGTTCCTCGAGCGCGGCGGGCGGTCGTTGCTGACGTTCACCGATGATCCCGAGGCCAACCACGCGGCGGCCATCGGGCTGGCCGACCTGGTCACCGCCGGGCGCGTCGCGTCGATTCTGGTCGAGCGGGCCGACGGCATGCCGGTGCTGCAGCCCGGCGGGCGGGCGTCGGCGGCACTGACGGCGCTGCTGGCAGCCGGCTTCGTCCGCACACCTCGCGGTCTGCGGCGGCGGTAAGCCATGCCCGAGGGCGACACCGTCTGGCACACCGCGGCCACGTTGCGGCGGCATCTGGCCGGTCGCACGTTGACACGTTGCGACATCCGAGTGCCACGGTTTGCCGCCGTCGACCTCACCGGCGAGGTAGTGGACGAGGTGATCAGTCGGGGCAAGCACCTGTTCATCCGAACCGGGACAGCCAGCATTCATTCGCATCTGCAGATGGACGGCAGCTGGCGGGTCGGCAACAGGCCGGTGCGGGTGGATCATCGGGCGCGAATCATTTTGGAAGCCAACCAGCAAGAACAGGCCATCCGGGTGGTCGGCGTCGACCTAGGCCTGTTGGAGGTCATCGACCGGCACAACGACGGCGCCGTCGTCGCACACCTAGGACCTGATCTGCTGGCCGACGATTGGGACCCGCAGCGTGCAGCCGCCAACCTGATCGTTGCCCCGGACCGGCCCATCGCCGAGGCACTGCTCGACCAGCGGGTGCTCGCCGGGATCGGCAACGTGTATTGCAACGAACTGTGCTTCGTCAGCGGAGTATTGCCGACGGCCCCGGTGAGCGCGGTCGCCGACCCGCGCCGCCTGGTCACCCGCGCCCGAGACATGCTGTGGGTCAACCGCTTCCGCTGGAATCGGTGCACCACTGGCGATACCCGGGCCGGCCGGCGACTGTGGGTCTACGGGCGGGCCGGGCAGGGTTGCCGCCGCTGCGGCACGCTCATCGCCTACGACACTACCGACGAGCGGGTGCGGTATTGGTGCCCGGCCTGCCAGCGCTGAACCGGGCGATCAAAGCCAGCACCTAGTCGCGGCCGTGGGTAGCGAAGAACTGGGCAATGACTTGCGACCCGTCGAACGCGCGCGTGGTCGCCCCGATGACCGCCTTGGGCAGATATTGCCTGCCACCCGGCCAGGTATGTCCGCCATTGTCGATCTGGTAGGAGATCACCTCGGTGCCGGCCGCACATGAGCTGGAATCGAAAAGGTGCACCATTGTTCCGTCCCCGACGTCAGGCAGCTCCGCCGCCGACGGATCGCCCTGACACCCATCGACCGCCCGCCAGCGATCCACCAAGCTCGCAACCGAGATGGAATGGCTGAGCCCGCCGCGACCACGCACCGCCCCGCCGTTGAACGGCACCAGCGGGTCGGCGGTGCCGTGTGCTTCGAGCACCGACACCGGCCGCGACGGATTACATGTCACACCCACACCCAGCGTGCCCGCCACCGGCGCGACCGCGGCGAAGATATCGGCACGGTCACACGCCAGCCGGTTGGACATGAAGCCACCGTTGGACATGCCGGTGGCGAAGACGTGCCCGGGAGCGATGTCGAAGTCGTGCACCAGCTTTGCGGCCAGCGCGACCAAGAACCCAACGTCGTCGAGATGACGGCGATCCGCCGGCGACGCCCCCCTCCCGTCGGCCCAGCTTTTGTCGTAGCCGTCAGGATAGACAACCAACAAGTCGGCGGCGTCGGCAACAGCGTCGAAATCGGTGAGAGCCTCCTGTCCGGCTCCGGTGCCGCCACCACCGTGCAGGCTGATCACCAACCCGGAGGGCTCAGCGGGCGGCACGTGCAAGCGATAACTGCGGGTCAAGCCCCCGAACTGGAACGTCGCTACCGAACTGGCATGCCTGGCCAGTAGCTGATCACCGCCACACCCGGCCAGGCAAACCATGAGAACGATAAGCGACAGCATTCGCGCCCACGGCATCTCGTCAAGGTACCGATCGCGAGCGCTCAGCCCGCGGCGCCCTGTCCCACCGCTTGGACCGATGCGTGCTCGTGCAACGCCCTGGCGGCTTCGGGATGTACGGGCTTGAGGTCGAAGATGACCTCGGTGACGGTCCCGGTGAACGCATAGGGCGCCTTGTCCTCATAGCCGCGGTCAACGACCAGGCCGTTGTCGCGGCCGATGTCCATGCCGGCATAGGAGGTAAAGGCCAGCGGCACCGTCTGGGGCAGCTCACCCTCTCCGATCAACCGATCGTCGGCCCAGAGCGTCACCCGACCACCGGAGGCGGCGACGGGTTGATGGGAATCGAACAGCATCCGCACCGTGACATCCCCGGTGGGGAGCGGCTCGCTGGACACCTGCCGGTAGGTTTCGACGCCCAGGAAGGAGTAGGTGTGGTGCAGGTGCCGCTGTTCGTCGACCCATAGCGCGAACCCTCCCATGAAGTCGGCGTTGGCGACGATCACACCCTGCGCGCCGCCGTCGGGGATGTGCAGCCGTGCCTCGATCGCGTAAGAACGACCGCAGATACGGGGGACCATGCCGCGCTGAATGTTCTGCACGTCACCTTTGAAACTGAACCGTGCGGTGGTGGGCAGGGGCGGCAGGTCGCCGAACATTACCGCGAGCCCGCCCAGCAGCGGCAGCACCCGGTTTCGTTCGGCCTCCTGCCACCACAGCTGGGTGAGCTCGGCGACCTTGTCGGGATGCTCGGCTGCCAGGTTTTTCGCCTGGGAGAAGTCATCTGGTAGGTAGTACAGCTCCCAGACGTCCTGGTCCGGGTCGTAGGTCCCCGGCGCGAACCGTCGCATCGTCTCCGGTGACAGATCCCAGGGCGCCTTGTCCAAGCGAGCGCACGCCCACCAGCCGTCTTTGTAGATGGCACGGCTGCCGAAGTTTTCGAAGTACTGCACGGTGTGGCGGTCTTCGGCTTCAGCGTCGTCGAAGGTCCGCACGAAACTGGTTCCGTCCATCGGTTCCTGCTCGAAGCCGTCGACATGGGTCGGCTCCGGTAAACCGATGGCCGCCAACACGGTCGGCGCGATGTCGATGCAGTGGGTGAACTGGCTACGAACACGGCCGTCTGGCCGGATCCGGGCCGGCCAAGCGACCACCAATGGATCGCGCGTGCCGCCCAGGTGGCTGGCCATCTGCTTGCCCCACTGCAACGGGGTGTTGCTCGCATGCGCCCACGCGCTGGCGAAATGCGGTGCGGTGAACTCGTCGCCGAGTGCGGCGATGCCGCCGTATTGTTCGATCAGCTCCAATTGCCGCTCGGCATCCAGATCCAGGCCGTTAAGGAACGTCATCTCATTGAACGAACCGGTGTTGGTGCCCTCCATGCTGGCGCCATTGTCGCCCCAGATGTAGAACACCAACGTGTTGTCGGACTCGCCGAGATCCTCGATCGCGTCCAGCAGCCGGCCAACATTCCAGTCCGCATTTTCCGAGAACCCGGCGAACACCTCCATCTGGCGGGCAAAGAGCCGTTTTTGCGCCTCCGACATACTGTCCCACGCGGGGAATAGGTCGGGCCGCTCGGTGAGTTCGGCGTCGGGTGGAATGATCCCGAGTCGCTTTTGCCGTTCGAATGTCTTCTGCCGGTACACATCCCAGCCATCATCGAACTCACCTCGGTACTTGTCGGCCCATTCCTTGAATACGTGGTGTGGCGCGTGGGTGGCGCCGGTCGCGTAGTACAGCATCCACGGCTTGGTGGCATTCTGGGCCCGCACGGTGTGCAGCCACTCGATAGCCTTGTCGGTGAGGTCGTCGGGGAAATAGTAGGGACGGCCGTCTTCCCCAGAACCCTCGGGTATGCCTATGACGGAGTTGTCCTGACTGATGATCGGGTCGTACTGACCCGCGGCGCCGCTCGGGAAGCCCCAGAAATGGTCGAATCCCCAACCCAGCGGCCAGTTGTCGAACGGCCCCGCGGCTCCCTGGACATTGTCCGGGGTCAGATGCCACTTGCCGAAAGCGCCAGTCACATAACCGTTGTCGCGCAGAATACGCGGCAGCGCTGCGCAACTGCGTGGCCTGACCGCCGAATACCCCGGGTACGGGCCGGGGAACTCGCAGACCGACCCGAAGCCCACCCGGTGATGGTTACGCCCGGTCAACAGCGCCGCACGGGTCGGCGAGCACACCGCGGTCACATGAAAACGGTTGTAGATCAACCCATTCTGGGCTAGCCGGGACAGCGTCGGGGTTCGGATCGCGCCGCCGAATGTATCCGGTCCGCCGAACCCAGCGTCATCGATCAACACGATCAGCACATTCGGTGCGTCGTCGGGCGGAAAGGGACCGGGGACAATCGACCAGTCGCCGACCGACTCTGCCATGGTGCGGCCAACCACGCCACCAAAGCGGCGCTGCGGTAGCGGCAGCCGGGTGCGGTCTGGGTTGAACTTGCCCATCGCCTCTCGCAACGCCGCACCCAGGCTTCGCAACGTCGAACGACTCAGCTCCGCAACCGATTTCATTGGAGAGCTAGCCAACGCCTGCCCCGCTTCCAGTCGGCCTTGTGCCTCCGTCACGGCGATGACCACTGCTCGGCCCGCCGCCAGCGCTTGGCCGATCTTGTCGGCCAGCCCGGTCTTGATCCGATGGTGGGCGAAGGTGCCGGCCAATGCTCCGGTCGCGGCGCCGAGCGCCGCCGAGGCCAACAGTGCCGGCGAGAACAGGCCGATCGCCAGGCCCACCCCGGCGCCCCACGCGGCGCCGCGCCGGCCGAGCCGATTTCCGGTGTCGACCAAAACCGGACTGCCCTCGGCGTCCTTGCCGATCAGCACCGCACCCTGCAGCGGAATGCTTTTGTCCTTGGCGGCATCGACGAGGGTTTGAAAATCGTGACGAGCCGAATCGAGGTCCTGATAGCCGGCGACGAGCACCAGCGCGTTGTCTTCACTCATCACGAAACTCCCGATATGTGTGTCACGGCCGGCAATCGGCCGCGGCTGACCATGTTGGCAACGTAGCACCGGTCAACGTGCGCGTGCTGGCGAACTCGCGGTGCGACCCGGTCAGCGGATCGTCGAACTCGATGCGCTGCGCGAGCAACTGCAGCGGTGTGCTGAAGTCGTGGGCGGCCACGGATATCACGTTGGGGTACAACGGGTCACCCATGATCGGTATCCCCAGCGCCGCCATGTGCACTCGCAGCTGGTGGGTGCGCCCGGTGGTCGGTGTCAGCCGATACAGACCGTCGCGCGCTATCCGCTCCACCAGCGTCTCCGCGTTGGGAACGCCGGGCTCACAGACCGCCTGCAGATGGCCCCGGCGCTTGACGATGCGACTGCGGACCAGGCGCGGCAGGGCCAGACCCGGGGCAACGGGTGCGCGAGCCAGATAGGTCTTGCGCACCAAACCGCGGGCGAACATCGTCTGGTAGCTGCCGCGCACCTCGCGTCGGGTGGTGAACAACAACACCCCGGCGGTCAGCCGGTCCAGCCGGTGGGCCGGGCTCAGCTCGGGCAATCCCAGTTCGCGACGCAGCCGCACCAGCGCGGTCTGCGCGACGTGTCGCCCCCGAGGCATGGTCGCCAAGAAATGTGGCTTGTCGACGACGACGATGTCGGCGTCTTGATGCAGCACTGGGACATCGAAGGGCACCGGCACCTCGTCGGGCAGGTCGCGATACAGGTGCACAACCGAACCGGGCGGCAGCACCGTGCCACTGTCGACCACCGCACCGTCGTCGTCGACCACCTCCCCGGCCAGCACCTTCGCACGGG
Organism: Mycobacterium tuberculosis H37Rv; assembly: GCF_000195955.2. GTDB lineage: Bacteria > Actinomycetota > Actinomycetes > Mycobacteriales > Mycobacteriaceae > Mycobacterium > Mycobacterium tuberculosis. Next base: position 3,686,783 of record NC_000962.3, read on the forward strand.
CCGCCACGCCAAACCGTGCGGTCAGCTCGGCTAACACCGACCCGCCAAGCAGTCGCACCCGCACCGGCCCCAGCACGTCGTGCACGCTAAGCAAACGATCCTCTGGCCGCAACGCCACACGAGACCCTCTCAGTAAGTGGAAATCTCGTCCTCGGTCGGTAGCACCCCGGTGACCATGAAGATGACGCGGCGGCCCACTTCCACAGCGTGGTCGGCGAAGCGCTCAAAGAAACGACCCAGCAACGCCGTTTCCACACCGACGCGAACGCCGTGCCGCCATTCTCGATCTATCAGCACGCTCAGCAAATGCCTATGCAGGTCATCCATCGCGTCGTCACGATCGTGCAGTTGCGCGGCTTCCTGCGGGTCACGGTTCACCAGCACTTGTCTTGCACTGTCACCCAACGCGATTGCCACCTTCGCCATGTCGGCGAAGCAGTTGCGAACTTCCTCAGGAAGCACCTGGTTCGGATACTCGCGTCGGGTGATCTTGGCAATATGCACAGCCAACGCACCCATGCGCTCGGTGTCGGCGATGATCTGCACCGCACTGAAGATTTCCCGCAGCTCGCCGGCCACCGGATGTTGCAACGCCAGCAGCGCGAACGCTTCCTTTTCGACTTGGGCTCGCATCGCCACGATCCGCTCATGGTCACGGATTACTTGTTCAGCGGCGCCAATGTCGGCCTCGAGCAGAGCCTGCGTTGCGCGTTTCATCGCTATCCCGGCCAGGCTGCACATCTCTCCCAATCGTCCGGCCAACTCGGTTAGCCGCTGGTGATAGACCGTCCGCATGGTGTCACGCCTCTCTGACCCTGAGTCGTCGTGTGGTGCTGCCGCGGATCCACACCGCCATCATCGACCATGGCGGCACCGCGCGACATACCCGCTTGGCGTAGCCTTCAATCCAAAGGCACCGGCTCGAGGATCTCGGCACGCGCCTCGGGTGCGCTGGCCCGCAACATGTCCGCCGAAACGTCGTCGGGCTGGGCCTGGGAGAGCACCTCGGCCTCCACGCGCGCCATATAGTTCGCGACCTCGCGGTCGATGTCTGCGGCGGTCCACCCGAGCACGGGCGCGACCACCTCGGCCACCTCCCGGGCGCAGTCGACGCCCCGGTGCGGGTATTCGATGGAAATCCGCATCCGACGGGCCAGGATGTCCTCGAGATGCAGGGCGCCCTCGGCGGCGGCGGCGTAAGCGGCTTCCACCTTCAAATAGCCCGGTGCCTCCGTTATCGGGCTCAACAGGCTGGGATCGGAGGCCGCCATCGCTAGAACGTCGCTGATCAGCGAACCATAGCGGTCCAGCAGATGGCGCACCCGGTACGGGTGCAGGCCCTGCAGCGCGCCGACGTGTTCGGCCTGATTGACCAGTGCAAAGTAACCGTCGGCGCCCAGCAGGCTGACCTTCTCGGTGATCGACGGCGCAACGCGGGCGGGGATGAACTGCACAGCAGCGTCGATCGCGTCGGCCGCCATTACTCGGTAGGTGGTGTACTTGCCACCGGCGATGGCCACCAGGCCCGCCGCCGGCACAGCCACGGCGTGTTCCCGGGACAGCTTGGAGGTGTCGTCGCTTTCCCCGGCAAGCAGCGGCCGCAGCCCGGCGTACACTCCGTCAATGTCGGCGTGCGTCAACGGGGTCGCCAACACGGCGTTGACAGTGCCCAGGATGTAGTCGATGTCGGCCTTGGTGGCCGCGGGGTGCGCCAGGTCGAGGTTCCAGTCGGTATCGGTGGTTCCGATGATCCAGTGACTTCCCCACGGAATGACAAACATCACCGACTTCTCCGTGCGCAGGATCATCGCGACGTCACTGACAATCCGGTCCCGCGGCACCACCACATGCACGCCCTTGGATGCGCGCACCTGGAAGCGCCCGCGCTGTTTGGACAACGCTTGAATCTCATCGGTCCAGACCCCGGTCGCGTTGACCACGACGTGGCCGCGAACCTCGGCAACCGCGCCGTTCTCGGAGTCGCGGACGCCCACGCCGATCACCCGGTCACCCTCTCGCAACAAGGCCACTACCTGGGTGGAGCAGCGGACAACCGCGCCGTAATGCGCCGCGGTGCGCGCGACCGTCATGGTGTGCCGGGCGTCGTCGACGACGGTGTCGTAGTAACGGATACCACCGATCAGCGAGCTGCGCTTCAAGCCGGGGCTCAGTCGCAGCGCACCGGCGCGAGTAAAATGCCGTTGCGCCGGAACCGATTTCGCGCCACCCAGCCGGTCGTAAAGAAAGATACCCGCGGCGATGTAGGGACGCTCCCACCAGCGTTTGGTCAGCGGGAACAAAAACGGCAGCGGCTTGACCAAATGCGGTGCCAGCGTGGTCAGCGACAGTTCACGTTCATAGAGCGCCTCACGCACCAGCCCGAACTCCAGTTGCTCGAGGTAGCGCAGCCCGCCGTGGAACATCTTCGAGGAGCGGCTCGACGTGCCGGAGGCCAAGTCCCGCGCCTCGACCAACGCCACCTTGAGCCCACGGGTGGCAGCATCCAAAGCGCATCCGGAGCCCACTACTCCGCCGCCGATCACCACGACGTCGAATTGCTCGGTTCCGAGTCGCTTCCAGGCGACCGCGCGCTGTGCAGGTCCCAGCGCCGCGGCGGGCCACCCCTGCCCGCCGTCCGGTGCCTGGATTGGGTTGCTCACGAAACCGGCTCCTGTCAGTTACTCGTCGGTAGGTGGTGTGGCACCAAGGCTAGTTGTTCAGCCGCGTCTTGAGCTGCCGTGCAGTCCAGATCGTCGTGCGCCATCAGCCGGCGGGCCGCCTCGGTTATCGAACCCGACAACGATGGGTAAACGGCCAGTGTCTGGGCCAGCTCGTTGACGGTGATGCGGTTCTGAACGGCTACGGCGATGGGCAGGATCAGCTCCGATGCGATCGGCGCCACCACCACGCCGCCGATCACAACGCCGGTGGACCGCCGGCAGAAGATCTTGACGAACCCGTGACGCATCTCCGACATCTTGGCGCGCGCGTTGGTTCGTAACGGCAGCATGATGGTCCGGGCGGCCACCGAACCGGCGTCGATGACCGATTGCGGCACCCCGACCGCGGCGATCTCGGGCCTGGTGAAAACCGTCGCGGCCACCGTGCGTAACCGGATCGGGCTGACGCCCTCCCCCAGCGCGTGGTACATCGCGATGCGGCCCTGCATTGCGGCGACCGACGCCAGGGGCAGCAAACCCGTGCAGTCGCCCGCGGCGTAGATGCCGGTCGCCAACGTCCGCGACACCCGGTCCACGGTCAGGTAATTGCCCCGGCCAAGCTGGATGCCGACCCGTTCCAGGCCCAGGCCGCTGGTGTTGGGCACCGACCCGATGGTCATCAGGGCGTGGCTGCCCTCGACGGTGCGACCGTCGGTCATCGTGACGAGCACCCCGGCCCCGGTGCGGGTGACCGATGCTGCCCGGGCATTTTTGAACAGCCGGACTCCCCGTTCGGCGAACGACTCTTCCAGGACCAGCGCAGCGTCAGCGTCCTCATACGGCAGCACGTGGTCCTGGCTGGCCACCACCGTGACCGGCACCCCCAATTCGGTATAGGCGTCCACGAACTCAGCACCGGTAACCCCGGAGCCCACCACGATGAGGTGGTCGGGCAACGCGTCCAAGTCGTAGAGCTGCCGCCAGGTCAGAATGCGCTCACCGTCCGGCTGGGCCGACGGCAGGATCCGCGGGCTGGCGCCGGTGGCGACCAGCACGACGTCGGCCTCATGCTCACTGGTGGAGCCGTCGGCGGCGGTCGCCTTAATGCGATGGCGCGCCAGACCCGGTGTGGAGTCGATCAACTCGCCCCGGCCGGCGATCACCTGAACCCCCATGCTGAGCAGCTGGGCGGTGATGTCGGCCGACTGTGCGGCGGCCAGCGTCTTGACCCGGGCATGGATTTGCGGCAACGAGATCTTGGCGTCGTCGAAGTCGATATGAAAGCCCAGGTGCGGCGCTCGGCGCAGTTCGGTACGCAGCCCGGTGGAGGCGATGAACGTCTTCGACGGCACACAGTCGTCCAGTACGGCAGCCCCGCCGATGCCGTCGCAGTCAATCACGGTAACTTGGGTTGTTTCCGGGTGTGAGGTGGCGGCCACCAGTGCGGCCTCGTAACCGGCCGGGCCGCCACCGAGGATCACGATGCGGGTCACCACAGCCCATAACCTAGCTCGGCGACGATGCACGCCGCGCAGCGGCGTGAGGAGGAGCCGAGCAGTCCAACACAGCTCGGCGACGATGCACGCCGCGCAGCGGCGTGAGGAGGAGCCGAGCAGTCAAGCACAGCTTGACGATGACCCGCACCGCAGCGCGGCGCGATGGGTACCACCCGAGCCCCCGCCGTCTAAGCTTTCCCCCGTGCCGCTCTACGCCGCCTACGGGTCGAACATGCATCCCGAGCAGATGCTCGAGCGCGCACCCCACTCGCCGATGGCCGGAACCGGCTGGTTACCCGGGTGGCGGCTGACGTTCGGCGGCGAGGACATCGGCTGGGAAGGGGCGCTTGCCACCGTCGTCGAAGACCCAGATTCGAAGGTGTTCGTCGTGCTCTACGACATGACCCCGGCGGACGAGAAGAACCTTGACCGGTGGGAAGGCTCCGAGTTCGGCATCCACCAGAAGATCCGATGCCGCGTGGAGCGCATTTCCTCGGACACCACAACGGATCCCGTCCTCGCGTGGTTGTACGTTTTGGACGCCTGGGAGGGTGGCCTGCCGTCGGCCCGCTATCTAGGTGTGATGGCCGATGCCGCTGAGATCGCGGGCGCGCCAAGTGATTACGTACATGACTTGCGTACTCGCCCGGCCCGCAACATCGGCCCGGGAACTATTGCCTAATTATCGCGAGCGCCCAGGCTAATGCGCGGCGGCCTGCTCGATGATGTTGACCATCACCCGCAGCCCGATCGCCAGGGCTCGCTCGTCGATGTCGAACGTCGGCTGATGCAGGTCCAACTGCAGTCCGTCACCGGACCACACGCCCAGTCGAGCCATCGCGCCGGGAACCTCCTCCAAATACCAGGAGAAGTCCTCACCACCGCCGGACTGCCGGGTATCGGCCAGCACACCTGGGCCAATAGCCTCAATAGCGTGGGCGAGAATGCGTGTCGAGATTTCCTCGTTGACCACCGGCGGCACCCCCCGACGGTATTGCAGCGTGTGCTCGATCGCCAACGGTAATAGCAACGCCGAAATGGCTTGGCGGACAAGCTCCTCAAGGTCAACCCAGGTCTGCCGGCTGGCCGTGCGAACAGTGCCGGACAGAACTCCGGTTTGCGGAATGGCGTTGGCGGCCATACCCGCGTTGACCGCGCCCCACACCAGCACGGTGCTGTTACGTGGGTCGATGCGACGCGACAGCACCCCGGGCAGCCCGGTGACCAGCGTGCCGAGCCCGTAGACGAGGTCGGCGGTCAAGTGTGGACGCGACGTGTGCCCGCCCGGCGAATACAGCGTGATTTCTATCGAGTCGGCCGCCGACGTGATGGGGCCTTGCCGAACGGCGACCTTGCCGACTTCAAGCCGGGGATCGCAGTGCAGGGCGAAGATCCGCGACACCCCGGCCAACGCGCCGGCCGCGATCGCGTCGATGGCACCACCGGGCATCAGTTCCTCGGCCGCCTGGAAGATCAACCGCACCCCCACCGGCAGCTCCGGTACCGAAGCCAATGCCAATGCGGCACCCAGCAGGATCGCGGTGTGCGCATCATGGCCACAAGCATGCGCGACGTTGGGCATGGTCGAGGCGTAGGGCGCGCCGGTCCGCTCGGCCATCGGCAGCGCATCCATATCGGCGCGCAGCGCGATCCGCGGCTGATGCTGAGGACCGAAGTCGCAGGTGAGTCCCGTTCCACCGGGCAGCACCTTGGGGTTCAGCCCCGCGTCGGCTAACCGCTCGGCGACGAACTGGGTAGTGGCGTATTCCTGACGGCCCAACTCCGGATAGCGGTGGATGTGCCGGCGCCAGCCGACCAGGTCGTCGTGGTGGGCGGCTAGCCATGATTCGGCGGCGTCGGCGAGGCTCATCGCGCCGCCCTGCGCTGCTGCGCGGCCAGCACCCGGTCACGCTCATCAGGAGTCTGCGCGAGACGGACAACCGTGCGTGCCAACATGATCGCGCCGTCAACCACCGCGCGGTCGGCGCTGGCACCAGCGGAAGCGACGGTGAAGGCCCGTTGGTGCACCGTCGCCGCGCCGGCGTCCAGGCCGATCACCGGATGGATCCCGGGCAGCACCTGCGTCACGTTGCCCATGTCGGTGCTACCCAGCGGCAGCTCTGCCTCCAAGGCTGGCAGCAACGGCTCGCGCCCCAGCCGCTGCATCTCCTCCCGGCACACGTCAGCCAGCCACGGGTCGGGTTTGAGCTCCGCGTATGCCGGTGCAGCCTCGTCGATTTCGTATTCGCACCCGGCGGCCAGCGCGCCGGCCGCAAAGCAGGCGAACATTCTGGTCTGCAGCTCGCGCAGCGAATCCGATTCGACCGCACGCATCGCATACTGCAGCCTCGCCTGCCCGGGGATGACATTGACCGCCTGCCCGCCGTCGGTCACAATGCCGTGCACCATTTGCCCGGGCGCCAATTGCTGTCGAAGTACCCCAATAGCGACCTGCGCCACGGTCACGGCGTCGGCGGCGTTAACCCCTAGGTGCGGCGCGACGGCCGCGTGCGATTCCTTACCCCGATAGCGCACGGTGACCTCGGACAGGGCCAGTGATCGTGCGCCGGCGATATCGGTCGGCCCGGGATGGACCATCACGGCCACCGCAACGTCATCGAACGTCCCGGCCTGCAGCATCAGCGCCTTACCGCCGCCGGACTCCTCGGCAGGGGTCCCCAGCAGAGCCACGGTCAAGCCCAGGTCGTCCGCCACCTCAGCCAGTGCCAGCGCGGTGCCCACAGCGGAGGCCGCAATAATGTTGTGCCCGCAGGCGTGTCCGATCCCGGGAAGCGCGTCGTACTCGGCGCACACTCCGACAACCAACGGTCCGCTGCCGTAGTCGGCGCGAAACGCCGTGTCCAACCCACCGGCGGCCGTGGTGATCTCGAAACCGCGTTCGGCGACCAGCGCCTGAGCCTTGGCGCAGCTGCGATGCTCGGCGAACGCCAGCTCGGGCTCGGCGTGGATGGCATGGGACAGCTCGACCAGCTCGCCACCACGGCGCCGCACCAATTCCTCGACGCGGTCGGATGCGCTGGCTGCTGGCATGCTCGCAGTATCTCATCGACGAGCACCCGCTCCCCGGCGAGCGGCTCAGTTAAGCTCGCCCAGTGTGGCTGACCCGCGCCCCGATCCCGACGAACTGGCCCGGCGGGCGGCGCAGGTCATCGCTGACCGCACCGGGATCGGCGAACATGACGTCGCGGTCGTGCTCGGGTCGGGATGGTTACCGGCCGTTGCGGCGTTGGGCTCCCCGACCACCGTGCTGCCGCAGGCCGAACTGCCCGGGTTTGTGCCGCCAACCGCAGCCGGGCATGCGGGCGAGCTACTGTCCGTGCCCATCGGTGCGCACCGGGTGCTGGTGCTGGCCGGTCGCATCCACGCCTACGAGGGACACGACCTGCGCTACGTCGTGCATCCGGTTCGGGCGGCCCGTGCGGCAGGGGCGCAGATTATGGTGCTCACCAACGCCGCCGGTGGGCTGCGGGCGGACCTTCAGGTCGGCCAGCCGGTGCTGATCAGCGATCACCTGAACCTGACCGCACGTTCGCCACTGGTTGGCGGGGAGTTCGTCGACCTGACCGACGCCTACTCACCGCGACTGCGGGAACTCGCCCGCCAATCCGACCCGCAGCTGGCCGAAGGCGTCTACGCCGGCCTGCCGGGGCCGCACTACGAGACACCGGCGGAGATCCGGATGTTGCAGACACTGGGCGCCGACCTGGTCGGCATGTCCACGGTGCACGAGACCATCGCGGCCCGGGCGGCGGGCGCTGAGGTACTGGGCGTATCCCTGGTGACAAATCTGGCGGCCGGGATCACCGGCGAGCCGCTGAGCCACGCCGAGGTGCTCGCCGCCGGAGCCGCATCGGCGACTCGGATGGGCGCGCTGCTAGCCGACGTGATCGCCCGGTTCTAAGCCGTGACGCCAGAGAATTGGATCGCCCACGACCCGGACCCGCAGACGGCCGCCGAGCTCGCCGCCTGCGGCCCCGACGAGCTGAAAGCGCGGTTCAGCCGCCCACTGGCGTTCGGCACCGCGGGGTTGCGCGGGCACCTGCGGGGCGGGCCGGACGCGATGAACCTGGCGGTGGTGTTGCGCGCCACCTGGGCGGTGGCACGGGTGCTCACGGATCGAGGTCTGGCTGGTTCGCCGGTGATCGTGGGGCGCGACGCTCGGCACGGCTCACCGGCGTTTGCCGCTGCGGCCGCCGAAGTGCTTGCCGCCGCAGGTTTTTCCGTGCTGCTTCTGCCCGATCCCGCACCCACCCCGGTGGTGGCGTTCGCGGTGCGGCACACCGGCGCCGCCGCTGGGATACAGATCACGGCGTCACACAACCCGGCGACCGACAACGGCTACAAGGTCTATGTCGACGGCGGCCTTCAGCTCCTCGCCCCTACCGACCGGCAGATCGAAGCCGCGATGGCCACCGCGCCCCCGGCCGATCAGATCGCCAGGAAGACCGTCAACCCCAGTGAAAACCGCGCCTCCGATCTGATCGACCGTTATATCCAGCGTGCGGCCGGGGTCCGAAGGTGCGCCGGTTCGGTCCGGGTGGCCCTGACGCCGCTGCACGGGGTTGGCGGGGCGATGGCCGTCGAGACCCTTCGGCGAGCCGGTTTCACCGAGGTGCATACCGTGGCGACGCAATTCGCGCCGAATCCCGACTTCCCCACCGTGACATTGCCGAACCCCGAGGAGCCCGGAGCCACCGACGCACTGCTCACCCTGGCTACCGACGTGGACGCCGACGTCGCGATCGCGCTGGATCCCGATGCGGATCGCTGCGCGGTCGGGATACCCACGGTGTCGGGATGGCGGATGCTGTCCGGTGACGAAACCGGTTGGCTACTAGGTGATTACATCTTGTCGCAAACCGACGACCGGGCGTCGCCGCCGGAAACCAGGGTGGTGGCCAGCACCGTGGTGTCGTCGCGGATGCTGGCGGCGATCGCCGCGCATCACGCTGCCGTGCACGTGGAGACCCTCACCGGCTTTAAGTGGCTGGCGCGCGCCGATGCGAACCTGCCCGGCACCCTGGTGTACGCCTACGAGGAAGCGATCGGGCACTGCGTCGACCCCACCGCGGTGCGTGACAAAGACGGCATCAGCGCCGCGGTGTTGGTGTGCGATCTGGTGGCCGCGCTCAAAGGCCAGGGTCGTTCGGTGACCGACGCGCTCGACGAGCTCGCCCGATGCTACGGCGTGCATGAGGTTGCCGCCCTGTCACGCCCCGTGAGCGGCGCCGTCGAGACCACCGACCTGATGCGACGGCTCCGCGAGGACCCGCCGCGTCGGCTGGCCGGTTTCCCCGCCACGGTCACCGATATCGGCGACACGCTGATCCTCACCGGCGGCGACGACAACATGTTGGTCAGGGTGGCGGTGCGGCCTTCTGGAACAGAACCGAAGCTGAAGTGCTACTTGGAGATTCGCTGCGCGGTGACCGGTGACCTACCAGCTGCCCGACAGCTGGTGCGGGCGAGGATCGATGAGCTGTCGGCTAGCGTGCGGCGGTGGTGGTGACTCAGCGCGGGCCGAACTGGCGATCGCCGGCATCGCCGAGACCGGGCACAATGTAGGCGACCTCGTTAAGCCCTTCGTCGATGGCCGCAGTGAACAACCGCACGTTTGGCGCAGCCTTCTGCAGCGCCGCGATTCCTTCTGGCGCCGCAACCACACACAGCACCGTGATATCCGCTGCACCGCGCGAGATCAGCAGACCGAGGGTGTGCGTCATCGACCCGCCGGTGGCCACCATCGGGTCAAGCACCATGACCGGTACATCCGTCAGGTCGTCGGGCAGCGAGTCCAGATACGGCACCGGCTGGTGGGTTTGCTCGTCGCGGGCGACACCGACAAAGCCAACGTGCGCCTCCGGCAAGGCGGCATGCGCCTCGTCGACCATCCCCAACCCCGCCCGCAACACAGGAACCAGCAGGGGTGGCTTGGTTAGCCGCGACCCGACCGTCTCGGCCAGCGGCGTACGGATCGGGACTGGCTCGCAGGGCGCATCGCGGGTGGCCTCATAGATCAACAGCAGCGTGAGCTCGCGCAGCGCTGCCCGGAAGCCGGCGTTGTCGGTGCGTTCGTCACGCAGCGTGGTCAGTCGGGCCGCGGCCAGTGGGTGGTCAACGACATGGACCTGCACGGCGTTGAACCCTATATAACAATCGTGGCTCGGTCCCCTAAAAGGGGGCTGATACGGGTGCGTCCATCCGCGCGACCGGTCAACCCCGTCCATATACTCCCGGCATGCTCCGCGGAATCCAGGCTCTCAGCCGGCCCCTGACCAGGGTATACCGTGCCTTGGCGGTGATCGGTGTCCTGGCAGCATCGTTGCTGGCCTCATGGGTCGGCGCTGTCCCACAAGTGGGTCTGGCAGCGAGTGCCCTGCCGACCTTCGCGCACGTGGTCATCGTGGTGGAGGAGAACCGCTCGCAGGCCGCCATCATCGGTAACAAGTCGGCTCCCTTCATCAATTCGCTGGCCGCCAACGGCGCGATGATGGCCCAGGCGTTCGCCGAAACACACCCGAGCGAACCGAACTACCTGGCACTGTTCGCTGGCAACACATTCGGGTTGACGAAGAACACCTGCCCCGTCAACGGCGGCGCGCTGCCCAACCTGGGTTCTGAGTTGCTCAGCGCCGGTTACACATTCATGGGGTTCGCCGAAGACTTGCCTGCGGTCGGCTCCACGGTGTGCAGTGCGGGCAAATACGCACGCAAACACGTGCCGTGGGTCAACTTCAGTAACGTGCCGACGACACTGTCGGTGCCGTTTTCGGCATTTCCGAAGCCGCAGAATTACCCCGGCCTGCCGACGGTGTCGTTTGTCATCCCTAACGCCGACAACGACATGCACGACGGCTCGATCGCCCAAGGCGACGCCTGGCTGAACCGCCACCTGTCGGCATATGCCAACTGGGCCAAGACAAACAACAGCCTGCTCGTTGTGACCTGGGACGAAGACGACGGCAGCAGCCGCAATCAGATCCCGACGGTGTTCTACGGCGCGCACGTGCGGCCCGGAACTTACAACGAGACCATCAGCCACTACAACGTGCTGTCCACATTGGAGCAGATCTACGGACTGCCCAAGACGGGTTATGCGACCAATGCTCCGCCAATAACCGATATTTGGGGCGACTAGCCGCCGTCGCTATTCTGTGCCGCATGGTTGCTGACCTCGTACCCATCCGCTTGAGCCTGTCCGCTGGTGACCGCTACACGCTGTGGGCTCCTCGCTGGCGGGATGCCGGCGACGAGTGGGAGGCGTTCCTGGGCAAAGACGACGACCTGTATGGCTTCGAGAGCGTCTCTGACCTGGTCGCGTTCGTGCGCACCGACACCGAGAACGACCTGGTCGACCACCCGGCATGGCAAGACCTGACCGGAGCCCACGCGCACAACCTCAATCCGGCCGAAGACAATCAGTTCGACCTGGTCGTCGTCGAGGAACTGCTGGCTGAGAAGCCGACGGCGGAGTCAGTGGCCGCGCTGGCCGCCTCATTGGCGATCGTATCCGCCATCGGATCGGTGTGCGAACTGGCGGCAGTGTCGAAGTTCTTCAACGGCAATCCCATCCTGGGCACGGTTTCCGGCGGGCTCGAACACTTCACCGGAAAAGCCGGCAATAAACGCTGGAATTCGATTGCCGAGGTCATCGGACGCAGCTGGGACGACGTGCTCGCGGCCATCGACGAGATCATCAGCACCCCCGAGGTCGACGCTGAGCTGTCGGAAAAGGTCGCCGAGGAGTTGGCGGAGGAGCCCGAGGGCGCCGAGGAAGTGGCGGCGGAGGTGGAGGCCACGCAGGACACGCAGGAGGCGGCCGAGTCCGACGACGAGGAAGCCGACGCACCCGGTGACAGTGTCGTACTGGGCGGCGATCGGGACTTCTGGTTGCAGGTGGGCATCGACCCGATCCAGATCATGACGGGCACCGCCACCTTCTACACGCTTCGCTGTTACCTGGATGATCGACCGATCTTCCTGGGCCGCAATGGTCGGATCAGTGTGTTTGGCTCCGAGCGGGCATTGGCCCGCTATCTTGCCGATGAGCACGACCACGACTTGTCGGACCTGAGCACCTACGACGACATCCGCACGGCCGCCACCGACGGCTCGCTGGCGGTTGCCGTTACCGACGACAACGTCTATGTGCTCAGTGGGCTGGTCGACGATTTTGCCGACGGGCCGGACGCGGTGGACCGTGAGCAGCTCGACCTGGCCGTCGAGCTGCTCCGCGATATCGGCGACTACTCCGAGGACAGCGCAGTCGACAAGGCACTCGAGACAACCCGCCCGCTGGGCCAGCTGGTGGCCTATGTGTTGGACCCCCACTCGGTCGGCAAACCCACGGCCCCGTATGCGGCGGCTGTCCGTGAATGGGAGAAATTGGAAAGGTTCGTGGAGTCGCGGCTCAGGCGCGAATAGGCACCGTCAGCCGGCGAAGGCTAGCCGCCGCGGCGCTTGCCGATGTCCAGGGCACACGCGGCGAGGATCGCATCCCAGTCTTCGATGTTGAAATGGCCCTTGCCGTGCGCCCAGTGCAAATCAACGTGCGGAATCGCGCGCTGCAGGTATTCGCCCATGGCGCGTGGCACGAAGGAGTCACGATCACCCAGCCAGATATGGGTAGGCACGGCCACCTCGGCGAGGTCGAAACCCCACGGCCGAAATTGCAGAAATGATTCATAGGCTGCGCCGCGGCTGCCCTGTCGGAACGCTTCGAGCTGGATGGCGCGCAGGTGGCGGCCGAAGCGTTCGTCGCTCAGCAGGTGCTTGTCGGCCGCGGGGACCGCAGCCGCCAACAACGTAGAAAACAGCCCGGGCGTGTATTTCGCGCACCAGCCGAGCGGGGCAAACAACGCACCGAATAGCCGCGGCCCGCTTCGCGCCAACCGCGCGTAGCACCGATCGGCCGCGTTGAGGCTGCGCATGATATCCGGCGTCGCCAGTGGACCCCATGGTCCGAGCGCGCCGACGAACGCTAGTCGGGTCCGCGGGATGACGGCACCGCAGGCGAATAGGTGCGGTCCCGCGCCCGAATGCCCGACCACCCCGAACTCCTCCAGCTCGAACGCGTCAGCCAGGGCACACACGTCCGCGGGCCAATCGCGAAAATTGCGTCCCGCTTGAAAGGTGGAGCGCCCGTACCCGGGCCGATCAATCGCTATCAGTCGGAAGCCGGTGCGCCGCGCGGCACCATCGGCGAAGGCCCCCTCGAGCCGCGAACTTGGCGTGCCGTGGAAGTAGAACGCTGGGTAGCCGGTGCTATCACCCCATTCCAGGTAGGCAAGCGCCCGCCCGTCGGGCAGCATGAGCACATCCGCCTCGTCGGTGCGAATGCGCTCGGGCAGCGATGGCGGTGGCCCGGTCAAGAGCACACCAGCGATGGTATGCCGATCAGAGTCGATTCAGCGCGCGTGCCATGCACGAGTCCTCGAGGAACCGATAGCGCCTAGGCTGGGACTGCCGCAACCACAGCCGATCCAGCGCCGAACGCACGATCCGGCGAACGGGTGTGCGGGTAACAGCCTTGTCGATGTCGATGGTGGAGGCGCTGTCGCCGTTCATGACAGGTTCCCTTCAAGCGTCCTGCAAGCGGTTGCCAAAGCCGTCGCCTATTTTCTGTCATCGGACGGCGCGATCCATCGGCACGGGAGCGTAAATCTGCCCCGCCGGGGGTCGTAGCTTGCCGGGGGCACGCCCGGGTTTATACGCGTATTCGCTGATGCGGCCCGGTCAACGAGCGCTATGCGCCGCCACCGGCAGCCGGGGGCGGCGGCGCAGCACCGGGATCGTCAAGCACGGGACCTTCGAGGATGGGTCCGGGGTAGTCGCGGCTGTGGTCGGGGCCGTCGCTGTCGCGGTGGAAGTCGTCATGGCAGGTGTAGGGATCCCAGTTGGGCCCCCATGCGGGGTCGAAAGGCTGCCCCGGGCACCAGTAGTAGTCGGGCACCGGCGCGGTTTGGGCTGCGGACTGCGCGCCGACCCCGAGACCCGCCACACCCGTGGCCAGGATGCACGCCGCCAGCATGAGCGTGCGGCACGCGAACCGGTACATGCGATGACGGTACGAAAGCGATCTGGCAAGCAACTGGACGCTAGGTGCGATATACCAGAGAACTTGCTGATTACTCGCTGTGACCCATGAGCGCCGCGAACCGCGGCTTGATCACTTCGTCGATTATCGCCAGCCGCTGGTCGAACGGAATGAACGCGGATTTCATCGCATTGACGGTGAAGCGCGCCAGGTCGCTCCAGCCATAACCGAAAGCCTCTACCAAACGATGCATTTCGAGGCTCATCGAGGTGTCGCTCATCAGCCGGTTGTCGGTATTGACGGTCACCCGGAACCGGGCCCGAGCCAGTAGGTCGAACGGATGCTCGGCGATGCTTGCGACCGCGCCGGTCTGCACGTTGGAGCTGGGGCACAGCTCCAGCGGAATTCGCTTGTCCCGCAGGATAGCTGCCAGCCGACCCAACTGGAAACCGCCGTCGGCATCCACGTCGATGTCGTCGACGATCCGCACCCCGTGACCCAGCCGGTCGGCACCGCAGAAGGCGATCGCCTCGTGGATGGACGGCAACCCGAACGCCTCACCGGCATGAATCGTGAAGCGCGCGTTGTGATCACGCATGTACTCGAATGCATCCAAGTGCCGGGTTGGCGGGTGGCCGGCCTCCGCGCCGGCGATGTCGAATCCGACAACTCCCTTGTCCCGGAACCGGATCGCCAACTCTGCGATCTCCCGGGACATTGCGGCGTGCCGCATCGCGGTGACCAGACAGCGGACGGTGATGGGTTGACCATCGGCGGCACACGCCTTCTCGCCGGCGGCGAAGCCCGTCAGAACGGTGTCGACGACGTCGTCGAACGACAGCCCGCAGCTGATGTGCAGCTCCGGCGCGAACCGCACCTCGGCATAGACCACCGAATCGGCGGCCAGGTCTTGCGCGCATTCGAAGGCGACCCGATACAAGGCCTCGGGAGTCTGCATCACCGCCACCGTGTGCGAAAACGGTTCCAGGTAGCGCTCCAGCGAGCCGCTGTGCGACTGGGTGCGAAACCAACTTGCCAGCGCGTCGACGTCAGTTGCCGGCAGGTCGTCGTATCCGACCTGCCCGGCAATGTCCAGCACGGTGGCCGGCCGCAGCCCGCCGTCGAGGTGATCGTGCAGCAACGCCTTGGGGGCTAGCCTGATCGTCTGCAGGGTCGGCGCAGCGGTCATCAGACGATCCGATCGACGATTAGCGGCCGCACCTGCGGCGGACTGTCCCGGATACTCCAACCGCCGGCCAGCTCGGCTCGCGCCGCACCAAAGCGCTCGGGAGCATTCGTGTAGAGGGTGAACAACGGCTCACCGACCACAACCGGCTCCCCCGGGCGGCGATGAATCCGCACCCCCGCACCGTGCTGTACGCGTGCGCCCGGGCGGGACCTGCCCGCACCGAGTCGCCATGCCGCTAACCCCACTGCCATCGCATCGATGTCGCCCATTGTGCCGCTCGCGCCCGCCGTGACGGTTTCCGAATGCGAACCGATCGGCAACGGTTTCGACAAGTCACCTCCCTGCGCGGCAACCAACCGGCGAAACCGGTCCATTGCGGTGCCGTCCCGCAGCGTCTGGGCCGGGTCCCGGCCGTGGATCCCGGCAAGCTCGAGCATCTCGCCGGCCAGCCGCAACGTCAGCTCCACCACGTCGGGCGGTCCGCCGCCGGCCAGCACCTCCAGCGCCTCGGCCACCTCGAGCGCATTGCCGACGGTTCGACCCAGCGGGCAGTTCATCTCCGTCAGCAGGGCACGGGTGGGCACGCCATGCGCCGCGCCCAGTTCGACCATGGTGTGCGCAAGTTCGCGCGCCTGCACTGGCGACCTCATGAAGGCCCCGGAACCAACCTTGACGTCGAGCACCAGTGCACCCGCACCCTCAGCCAGCTTCTTGCTCATAATCGAACTGGCGATCAACGGCAGCGATTCGACGGTGCCGGTAATGTCGCGCAGCGCATACAGCTTGGCATCGGCTGGCGCCAGCTGGCCGGCGGCGAAGATCGCGGCGCCGACGTCGCAAAGCTGCTCGCGCACCCGCTGGTTGGACAGATTCGCGGTGAACCCGGTGATGGATTCCAGCTTGTCCAGGGTGCCGCCGGTGTGGCCGAGTCCGCGGCCCGACGCCTGGGGCACTGCGCCACCGCAGGCGGCGACGACGGGCACCAATGGCAGCGTGATTTTGTCACCTACCCCGCCGGTGGAATGCTTGTCCACGGTCGCTAGTGGCAGATCGGTGAAATCCAGCCGGGCACCCGAGGCCAGCATGGCCGCCGTCCATCTGGCGATCTCGCCGCGGTCCATGCCCCGCCAAACGATCGCCATCAGCAGCGCCGACATCTGTTCGTCGGCGACCCGGCCGTCGGTATAGGCCTTGACGACCCAGTCGATGGCGGCGTCGGACAACCGGCCGCCGTCACGTTTGGTGCGGATGACGGTCGGGGCGTCGAATGCGAAGTCGGTCACCGGCGTTCCCGGGGGAGGTCGTCGAGGCCGAAGGCGTCGGGCAGCAGGTCGCCGAGCCGGCGGGGTCGCACCGGATGGTCGATCAGTAGCTCGGAACCCCCGTGTTCGAGCAGCACCTGACGGCATCGCCCGCACGGCATCAGCACGGATCCATGGCCGTCGACGCAGGCCAGCGCGAGCAGCCGGCCGCCGCCGGTCGAATGCAGGGCGCACACCACCGCACATTCGGCGCACAAAGTCAAGCCATACGAGACGTTTTCCACGTTGCATCCGGTCACCACGCGACCATCGTCGACCAGTGCGGCCGCACCCACCGCAAACCGCGAATACGGCACATAGGCTCCGGCTGCTGCCTGGGTTGCATTGCCCCGCAGCATATTCCAATCGACATCAGGCATTCGGCAACCCCGCTCGTCGATGGGCCGACTAAGAAAAGCCAGCCTAACCCCGGATCCACACACGATCCCGATCGGACTGTTCGACACCGCGGGCAACCTGGCCAAGTTAAGCTCGATTGCCCGGCTCTAGCTGTTCGATAGTGCTTTTAAGGGGTTTGCCAGCGGTGAATACAACGGCGACAACCGTCTCGCGCGGGCGGCGGCCACCTCGGACCCTGTATCGGGGAGATCCCGGTATGTGGTCGTGGGTATGCCATCGCATCAGCGGCGCGACGATTTTCTTCTTCCTGTTTGTCCATGTCCTGGACGCCGCCATGCTGCGGGTGAGCCCGCAGACCTACAACGCGGTGCTGGCGACCTACAAGACCCCGATCGTCGGCCTGATGGAGTACGGCCTAGTCGCCGCGGTCCTTTTTCACGCACTGAACGGGATTCGGGTCATCTTGATCGATTTCTGGTCGGAAGGCCCGCGCTATCAGCGGCTGATGTTGTGGATCATCGGCAGCGTCTTCCTCTTGCTGATGGTTCCGGCAGGCGTGGTGGTGGGCATCCACATGTGGGAGCACTTCCGATGAGCGCCCCGGTCAGACAGCGCAGCCATGACCGTCCAGCCAGCCTGGACAACCCACGATCACCACGGCGGCGTGCCGGCATGCCCAACTTCGAGAAATTCGCCTGGCTGTTCATGCGGTTTTCCGGTGTTGTGTTGGTGTTCCTGGCGATCGGGCACGTGTTCATCATGCTGATGTGGGACAACGGCGTGTATCGCCTGGACTTCAACTTCGTTGCCCAACGCTGGGCGTCGCCGTTCTGGCAGACCTGGGATCTGCTGTTGTTGTGGCTGGCGCAGCTGCACGGCGGCAACGGTCTGCGCACCATCATTGACGACTACAGCCGCAAAGACACCACCCGATTCTGGCTGAACTCGTTGCTGGTGTTGTCCATGCTGTTCACCCTGATGCTGGGAACCTACGTGATAGTGACATTCGACCCGAACATCTCCTGAAAGGCCCGGAAGGAGCACATGATCACGCCACCTCTCCCCCGCAAGCGGGCGGTACCCCCACCTCATCGCTGCGGCCCCCTCGTCGCTTCGCGGCTGGGGGTGCCCCCACTGCATCGTCGGCGGCGGCGTTGATCTGCCAACACCGATACGACGTGGTGATCGTCGGCGCGGGCGGTGCCGGGATGCGCGCCGCGGTCGAGGCGGGTCCGCGGGTGCGTACCGCGGTGCTGACCAAGCTGTATCCCACCCGCAGCCACACCGGCGCGGCCCAGGGCGGCATGTGCGCCGCGCTGGCCAACGTCGAGGACGACAACTGGGAGTGGCACACGTTCGACACCGTCAAGGGCGGCGACTATCTCGCCGACCAGGACGCCGTGGAGATCATGTGCAAGGAAGCCATCGACGCGGTGCTCGACCTGGAGAAGATGGGGATGCCGTTCAACCGCACCCCCGAGGGCCGCATCGACCAGCGCCGCTTCGGCGGGCACACCCGCGACCACGGCAAGGCCCCGGTGCGCCGGGCCTGCTACGCGGCCGATCGCACCGGCCACATGATTCTGCAGACGCTGTATCAGAACTGCGTCAAGCACGACGTCGAGTTCTTCAACGAGTTTTACGCGCTGGATTTGGCTTTGACTCAAACGCCGTCGGGCCCGGTGGCCACCGGGGTGATCGCCTACGAGCTAGCGACCGGTGACATCCATGTCTTTCACGCCAAGGCCGTCGTGATCGCGACCGGCGGCTCGGGCCGCATGTATAAGACCACGTCCAACGCACACACCCTGACCGGCGACGGCATCGGCATCGTGTTCCGCAAGGGACTTCCCTTGGAGGACATGGAGTTTCACCAGTTTCACCCTACCGGCCTGGCCGGTCTGGGCATCTTAATCTCCGAAGCGGTGCGCGGCGAAGGCGGCCGGCTGCTCAACGGGGAAGGTGAGCGTTTCATGGAGCGCTACGCCCCGACGATCGTCGACCTAGCGCCCCGCGACATCGTCGCCCGCTCGATGGTGCTGGAAGTGCTGGAGGGACGCGGCGCCGGACCGCTCAAGGACTACGTCTACATCGACGTCCGCCACCTGGGCGAGGAAGTGCTCGAGGCCAAGCTGCCCGACATCACCGAGTTCGCCCGCACCTACCTGGGCGTGGATCCGGTCACCGAGCTGGTGCCGGTCTACCCGACGTGCCACTACCTGATGGGCGGCATCCCGACCACAGTCACCGGGCAGGTGCTGCGGGACAACACCAGCGTTGTCCCGGGCCTGTATGCGGCCGGCGAGTGCGCGTGCGTGTCGGTGCATGGCGCCAACCGGCTGGGCACCAACTCGCTGTTGGATATCAACGTCTTCGGTCGTCGGGCCGGCATCGCCGCCGCCAGTTATGCGCAGGGTCACGACTTTGTCGACATGCCGCCCAACCCGGAGGCCATGGTGGTGGGCTGGGTCAGCGACATCCTGTCCGAACACGGAAACGAGCGGGTCGCCGACATTCGCGGGGCGCTGCAGCAGTCGATGGACAACAACGCCGCGGTGTTCCGCACCGAGGAGACCCTGAAGCAGGCGCTCACCGACATCCACGCGCTCAAGGAGCGCTACTCCCGAATCACGGTGCACGACAAGGGGAAACGCTTCAACACCGACCTGCTGGAAGCCATCGAGCTGGGATTTTTACTGGAGCTGGCCGAGGTCACGGTGGTCGGCGCTTTGAATCGCAAGGAGTCCCGCGGCGGTCACGCCCGCGAGGACTATCCCAACCGCGACGACGTCAACTACATGCGACACACCATGGCCTACAAGGAAATTGGGGCCGATAAGGAGGGCCCCGAGCTGCGCAGCGATGTCCGCCTTGATTTCAAACCCGTCGTGCAGACCCGTTACGAACCCAAGGAACGGAAGTACTAATGAGCGTCGAGCCGGACGTCGAAACTTTGGATCCGCCCCTACCGCCGGTACCGGACGGCGCGGTGATGGTGACCGTCAAGATCGCCCGGTTCAACCCCGACGACCCCGACGCGTTCGCGGCCACCGGCGGCTGGCAGAGCTTCCGGGTGCCCTGTTTGCCCAGCGATCGGCTGCTCAACCTGCTCATCTACATCAAGGGCTACCTCGACGGCACGCTCACCTTCCGGCGATCCTGCGCCCATGGGGTGTGCGGCTCTGATGCCATGCGCATCAACGGGGTGAACCGGCTGGCCTGCAAGGTGCTGATGCGTGACCTGCTGCCGAAGAAGAAGGGCAAATCGTTGACCGTCACGGTCGAGCCGATCCGCGGGCTGCCGGTGGAAAAGGACCTGGTGGTCGACATGGAGCCGTTCTTCGACGCCTACCGGGCGATCAAACCGTACCTGATCACCAGCGGCAACCCGCCCACCCGCGAACGGATCCAGAGCCCGACCGACCGCGCCCGCTACGACGACACCACCAAGTGCATCCTGTGCGCGTGCTGCACCACCAGCTGCCCGGTGTTCTGGCACGAGGGCAGCTACTTCGGCCCGGCGGCGATCGTCAACGCGCACCGCTTCATCTTCGACAGCCGCGACGAGGCCGCCGCCGAGCGCCTCGACATCCTCAACGAGGTCGACGGGGTGTGGCGCTGCCGCACCACGTTCAACTGCACCGAATCCTGCCCACGGGGCATTGAGGTGACCAAGGCGATCCAGGAGGTCAAGCGCGCGCTGATGTTCACCCGCTGAGGGCTTGCGCGAGCAGACGCAAAATCGCCCGAAAACCAGTGGTTTTGGGCGATTTTGCGTCTGCTCGCGCAGCCGGGTCTACAGCGTTGCCAGGTGCTGTTTGGTTGCGCCAGGAACCGCAGTCAACGCAATCGACTGATCGAAGGTGACAAATCGGCCATCATGAGCGACCGCGAGGGCCAGCAAGTACGCGTCGGTGACCTGTTTGGGGCTGTGCAGGCGGGAACGATCGATGACCTTTGAGTCGAGAATGCTGACGGTGCAGGACCAGAACTCGTGATAGCGCGTGTGCGTCGCACGAGCCAACAAGTCGATGGCATGGGCTACCGAGATTGGGCTGGGATAGCGCGGTTGGCTGATGACGCGGACGAACCCGTTTTGGGTGATCGCACAGGAAGCCCATCCCCGCTCGATCTGCCCGGTGATCCACGCTCGGGCGCGCTCGTGGTCGACGTGATCGCGGTCCAACAGCGCCAGTAGCACGTTGACGTCCAACAGCGCTCGCATCGATCACACGGCCTCCTCGTCACGAAGCCGATCGATCAGCGCGTTCGATACCGCTCCACCGCGATGAGGCAGGGGTTCGAAGCCATGAAAGGCGTCCTCCTGGCTCGCCGCAGGCTGGGGATTCTGGTTGGTTAACGCTTGCCGGGCCAGATCCGACAGGATTTCACCCGCGGTGCGCTTCTCCCTGCGTGCCCGTTCCTTCACGGCCAGCAATACATCGTCGTCGATGGACAACGTGGTGCGCATGCATCAGATGCTATCGCACCAATCTGGGCGCAACGCGTCTACAGGATGGCCAGCGCTCGCGGCATTGAGAATCTCCTTCGTGGGTGCACTCCCACGCGAGGTAGGGGCCGACGACCACCATCTATGCCCCTGGCAACGGTGAGCGCCGCGCGATCATGATCCGCGACGGCGCCGAATCGCAGTTACCCTGCCCCTCGTGTACAACGGTGAAGTCGGCAGGAAGCAGACACGCTGGCTCTCCCGGCTTGACACGTCGCTTCGCGCTGGCTGTGCCCGCCTCGGCGCCACTGAGAGCCAGCGACTCCCATGCCAATACGCCGCCTGGCATCACCGCCTCACAGGCGCGGTGAAATATCGCCGCATCCCAAAAGAGCCTGCTGAGCACCAGCGCGAAACGCGTCTCGCCGGGTTCCCAGCAGCCCAAGTCGGCCTGCACGAGGTTGAGCCGATCGGCCACGCCTCGACGCACGGCCTCGCTGTCCAGCTGCAGCAGCGCGACATCGGACACATCGATTGCGGTGACCTGGCGGCCGTGGGCGGCCAACGCCAGTGCGGTACCCGATCGACCGCTGGCTAACTCCAGAACGGGACCGTCCGGAACGCCTGCTCTGAGGACATCGGCGAGCCAAGGCACCGGGGCAAACGGCGCGTGCGCCGAACCCGCGCGTTCGTATCGCGCGTTCCAGTCGACGCGGTTGGGGTGCTCCCGCAGCGCCGGATCCGTCTGCACGCTCATGGCCGATTGGCCACCCACTCAACACCGTCGAGTGCGAACTCCTTCTTCCATATCGGCACATCCTGTTTGAGCCGCTCGATGCACATGCGAGCGGCGTCGAACGCGGCCGCGCGGTGAGGAGCCGAAGCACCGATGACAACCGCCGCATCACCGATGCGCAATTCACCGGTCCGGTGTGCCACGGCAACTCGCACACCGTCGGCCTGTCGTTCACACTCTTCGATGATGTCCATCAGCGTGCGGTGCACCATGGCCGGATAGGCCTCGTAGTACAACTTGGTCACTTCGTGGCCGTTGTTGTTGTTACGCACGGTACCCACGAAGATGACGGCGCCGCCCTGGGAAGGTCCAGATATCGCGTTGAGCACTTCATCGACGCTCAGCGGCTCATCGGTGAGCCGGCAGTAGACATCGGAGCCCCCGGCAACCTGCGGTATGAACGCCACCGTGTCGCCATCGTCGAGAATCGTTGATGCTGGCGCTATGGATTCGTTAACGGCCATCCGCACTCGCTTGCGAAAATCAGCAAGTGGCGGATAGTCGATTTGCAATTGGTCGACTAAGCCGTCGACGGTGGTGCCGCTTTCGAGTGAGATCTTCTCGTGAGCGACCTTGCACGCTTCGCGAACCGCGCCAAAGTAGAGCACATTGACAGTAATCATTCAACATCCATCCTCGGTGGAGCCACCATCGCTGGGTTTGACGTCCGCGTCGTGCCGCCGGTAATGACCCGATCGGCCACCGCTTTTTTCGTCCAATCTGATATCCGTGATCGTCATGGCACGGTCGACTGCTTTGCACATGTCGTAAACCGTGAGCGCTGTCACCGTAACGGCGGTCAACGCCTCCATCTCCACACCCGTACGTGCCACCGTGGTCACCGTCGCCGCAATCGAGAGCCGGTCCGCGCCCTGCGGCTCGAGCGTGACGGTGACCGCCTCGATCCCCAGCGGGTGACACAGCGGGATAAGCTCACCGGTCCGTTTGGCCGCCATAATGCCGGCTATCCGTGCGGTCGCTATGACATCGCCCTTTGCCGCGGTGCCGTGACAGATCATGTCCAGGGTCGACGGTTTCATCAGGACGGCCCCGGATGCCCGCGCTCGCCGCAAGGTCACCGCCTTCGCCGACACATCGACCATTCGGGCGGCGCCTTGTTCATCAAGGTGGGTAAGCACCCCATCGTGGTCGTTCACCGTGCCACCTGCTGGCTGCATTGCTCATCGTGCACTGCGCTGAAAGCCTCGGCGAGGTCGAAGTCGACGCGAGTCAAACAGTGCATCTGGCGCGTCCAACAAGTCAACCGCACCGACCGCTTGTTATGGACACTGAACCGCCCCGGCATGTCCGGAGACTCCAGTTCTTGGAAAGGATGGGGTCATGTCAGGTGGTTCATCGAGGAGGTACCCGCCGGAGCTGCGTGAGCGGGCGGTGCGGATGGTCGCAGAGATCCGCGGTCAGCACGATTCGGAGTGGGCAGCGATCAGTGAGGTCGCCCGTCTACTTGGTGTTGGCTGCGCGGAGACGGTGCGTAAGTGGGTGCGCCAGGCGCAGGTCGATGCCGGCGCACGGCCCGGGACCACGACCGAAGAATCCGCTGAGCTGAAGCGCTTGCGGCGGGACAACGCCGAATTGCGAAGGGCGAACGCGATTTTAAAGACCGCGTCGGCTTTCTTCGCGGCCGAGCTCGACCGGCCAGCACGCTAATTACCCGGTTCATCGCCGATCATCAGGGCCACCGCGAGGGCCCCGATGGTTTGCGGTGGGGTGTCGAGTCGATCTGCACACAGCTGACCGAGCTGGGTGTGCCGATCGCCCCATCGACCTACTACGACCACATCAACCGGGAGCCCAGCCGCCGCGAGCTGCGCGATGGCGAACTCAAGGAGCACATCAGCCGCGTCCACGCCGCCAACTACGGTGTTTACGGTGCCCGCAAAGTGTGGCTAACCCTGAACCGTGAGGGCATCGAGGTGGCCAGATGCACCGTCGAACGGCTGATGACCAAACTCGGCCTGTCCGGGACCACCCGCGGCAAAGCCCGCAGGACCACGATCGCTGATCCGGCCACAGCCCGTCCCGCCGATCTCGTCCAGCGCCGCTTCGGACCACCAGCACCTAACCGGCTGTGGGTAGCAGACCTCACCTATGTGTCGACCTGGGCAGGGTTCGCCTACGTGGCCTTTGTCACCGACGCCTACGCTCGCAGGATCCTGGGCTGGCGGGTCGCTTCCACGATGGCCACCTCCATGGTCCTCGACGCGATCGAGCAAGCCATCTGGACCCGCCAACAAGAAGGCGTACTCGACCTGAAAGACGTTATCCACCATACGGATAGGGGATCTCAGTACACATCGATCCGGTTCAGCGAGCGGCTCGCCGAGGCAGGCATCCAACCGTCGGTCGGAGCGGTCGGAAGCTCCTATGACAATGCACTAGCCGAGACGATCAACGGCCTATACAAGACCGAGCTGATCAAACCCGGCAAGCCCTGGCGGTCCATCGAGGATGTCGAGTTGGCCACCGCGCGCTGGGTCGACTGGTTCAACCATCGCCGCCTCTACCAGTACTGCGGCGACGTCCCGCCGGTCGAACTCGAGGCTGCCTACTACGCTCAACGCCAGAGACCAGCCGCCGGCTGAGGTCTCAGATCAGAGAGTCTCCGGACTCACCGGGGCGGTTCAGAGGCAACCACCATGGTTGTTGTTGGAACCGATGCGCACAAGTACAGCCACACCTTTGTGGCCACCGACGAAGTGGGTCGCCAACTCGGTGAGAAGACCGTCAAGGCCACCACGGCCGGGCACGCCACAGCCATCATGTGGGCCCGTGAACAGTTCGGCCTCGAGCTGATCTGGGGCATCGAGGACTGCCGCAACATGTCGGCGCGTCTGGAGCGTGACCTACTGGCGGCCGGCCAGCAGGTGGTGCGGGTACCCACCAAGCTGATGGCCCAGACCCGCAAGTCGGCGCGCAGTCGGGGCAAGTCGGATCCGATCGATGCGCTGGCGGTGGCGCGGGCGGTGCTGCGTGAAACCGACCTACCCCTGGCCACCCACGACGAGACGTCGCGGGAGTTGAAGTTGTTGACTGACCGTCGAGATGTCCTTGTGGCCCAACGCACGTCGGCGATCAACCGGTTGCGCTGGCTCGTCCATGAACTCGATCCCGAGCGGGCACCGGCAGCACGCTCGCTCGATGCCGCCAAGCACCAGCAGGCCCTGCGGACCTGGCTGGACACCCAGCCAGGATTGGTCGCCGAACTCGCGCGCGCCGAGCTGACCGACATCATCCGGCTCACCGGCGAGATCAACACCCTAGCCCAGCGCATCAGCGCCCGAGTCCACCAGGTCGCCCCCGCACTGCTGGAAATCCCTGGCTGCGCGGAGCTGACTGCAGCCAAAATCGTCGGCGAAGCCGCCGGAGTGACCCGGTTCAAAAGCGAAGCCGCCTTCGCCTGCCATGCCGCAGTGGCTCCCATCCCGGTGTGGTCGGGCAACACCGCCGGCCAGATGCGGCTCAGCCGCTCGGGCAACCGCCAGCTCAACGCCGCCCTACACCGCATCGCACTGACCCAAATCCGGATGACCGACAGCCGGGGCCAGGCCTACTACCAAAGGCTGCAAGACGCCGGGAAAACCAAACGCGCAGCACTACGCTGCCTCAAACGCCGCCTAGCCCGCACCGTCTTCCAGGCCCTGCGCACCGTCCACCAGCCCAGCTCCGAACACACCCAACCCGCGGCCGCTTGCCATAGGAGCTATTGCTCGTCACACCTCGGCGAGCCACCTCGTCTAACGGATATGACACAGAAAACCCGCATCCAGCCCCTACCTCCCAAGCGAGCCGGCCTGTTGATCCGCGCACTGTATCGGATCGCCAAGCGGCGCTTCGGCGAAGTTCCCGAGCCGTTCACGGTCACCGCACATCATCGGCGGCTGCTGATCGCCAATGTGGTGCACGAAGCCCTGCTGCAGCGAGCGTCGCGGAAGCTACCGCCCAGCGTCCGTGAGCTGGCGGTGTTTTGGACCGCCCGCAGCATCGGCTGCTCGTGGTGCGTGGACTTCGGAGCCATGCTGCAGCGCCTGGACGGGCTGGACGTGGACAGGCTCACGGACATCGACAATTACGCCACCTCATCGAAATTCAGCGACGACGAACGCGCCGCCATCGCCTACGCCGAGGCGATGACCGCAGACCCGCATTCGGTGACCGACGAGCAGGTGGCCGACCTGCGGGCCCGCTTCGGCGAGGCCGGCGTGATCGAGCTGACTTACCAGATCGGCGTGGAGAACATGCGAGCCCGGATGAATTCGGCGCTGGGCATCACCGAGCAAGGCTTCAATTCCGGTGATGCCTGCCGCGTCCCGTGGGCTGCGCCCGACGTTCCTTCAGCGGAGAGCCGGTGAACTTGTCGGGATTGGCGATATCCCACAGCGCGCACACCTTTCCGTCGCGCACGGTTATCGCGGTGATCCGCGGCGCCATCGCCCGATACCCGTCGACCCCGGGTAAGCCCGCCGTGTAGGCGCCGAGCTCTCCGTTGACCAGCGCCAGCTGATTCGCGCCGAAGAGCCCCGGGCCGTAACGCTGGACCAGCCCGAGTATGAACCGGACCACCTTGTCGGATCCGCGGACGGCCCGTACCGCTGTGGGCGCCTTGCCATTCGAATCGCCGGTAAACGTCACGTCGGGATGCAGCAGCGACACCACCGTGTCCAGGTCACCAGCGGCCATGGCGGCCATCAGCCGGCCGACCACCTCGTTGTGGGCCGGATCCGGATCCCCCGATATCAGGGCGGGCTGCGCCGTGACGGCCTTGCGGGCCCGCGACGCCAGCTGGCGCGCGGCGGCCTCGCTGGTTCCCAGCACCTCGGCCACTTCGGCAAACGGCACGGCGAACCCGTCGTGCAGCACGAACGCGACCCGCTGATCGGGGCGCAGCCGCTCCAGCACCACCATGGCCGCGAACCTGGCGTCCTCGGCGGCCACCACGGCGGCCAACGGATCGGTCGCGTCCAAGCCGGTGACCACCGGTTCGGGCAGCCAGGTGCCGGTGTAGGTCTCCCGCCGGTGCGCCGCCGACCTCAACTTGTCCAGACCCAGCCGGCTCACCACGGTGGTCAGCCAGGCCCGCGGGTCGGCGATCACGGTGTCCGGTGAGTCCCAGCGCAGCCAGGCCTCCTGCACGATGTCCTCAGCATCGGCGACCGTGCCGGTCAGCCTGTAGGCGACCGACATGAGATGCTGTCGCAGTGCCTCGAATTCGGAAACCTCCATCGAGGTCATTGCCCGAGCCTAGCGCTGCGCTCGCCAACACGACGACACGAAACCTTTGGTTGCACTTCGCCCGGCACGGTGCCGGCATCCAACACCCGGTCATCGTCCGCGGCGACGGCGTCACCATCTTCGACGACCGCGGCAAGAGCTATCTGGACGCCTTGTCCGGGCTGTTCGTGGTGCAGGTCGGTTACGGCCGGGCCGAACTCGCCGAGGCGGCCGCGCGGCAAGCCGGCACGCTGGGGTATTTCCCGCTCTGGGGGTATGCCACCCCGCCGGCGATCGAGCTCGCCGAGCGCCTGGCCCGCTACGCGCCCGGGGACCTAAACCGGGTGTTTTTCACCAGCGGCGGCACCGAGGCCGTCGAAACCGCCTGGAAGGTGGCCAAGCAGTACTTCAAGCTCACCGGCAAACCGGGCAAACAAAAGGTCATTTCACGCTCGATCGCCTACCACGGCACCACCCAGGGCGCGCTGGCGATCACCGGCCTGCCATTGTTCAAGGCGCCATTCGAACCGCTGACGCCGGGCGGCTTCCGGGTGCCCAACACCAATTTCTACCGAGCACCGTTGCACACCGACCTCAAAGAGTTCGGGCGATGGGCTGCTGACCGGATCGCCGAGGCCATCGAGTTCGAAGGCCCCGACACCGTGGCCGCGGTGTTT
Organism: Mycobacterium tuberculosis H37Rv; assembly: GCF_000195955.2. Taxonomy (GTDB): domain Bacteria; phylum Actinomycetota; class Actinomycetes; order Mycobacteriales; family Mycobacteriaceae; genus Mycobacterium; species Mycobacterium tuberculosis. The sequence continues at coordinate 3,714,998 of NC_000962.3, forward strand.
TTGGAGCCGGTGCAGAACGCGGGCGGCTGCATCCCGGCGCCGCCGGGTTATTTCGAACGGGTCCGCGAGATCTGTGACCGCTACGACGTGCTGCTGGTCTCCGACGAGGTGATCTGTGCGTTCGGCCGGATCGGGTCGATGTTCGCCTGTGAAGACCTCGGCTACGTGCCCGACATGATCACCTGCGCCAAGGGCCTGACGTCGGGCTACTCGCCGCTGGGCGCGATGATCGCCAGCGACCGGTTGTTCGAACCGTTCAACGACGGCGAGACGATGTTCGCACACGGCTACACGTTTGGCGGTCATCCGGTGTCGGCGGCCGTCGGCCTGGCCAACCTCGACATCTTCGAGCGCGAGGGTCTCAGCGATCACGTCAAGCGGAATTCCCCCGCGCTGCGGGCCACCCTGGAGAAACTGTACGACCTGCCCATCGTCGGCGACATCCGCGGCGAGGGGTATTTCTTCGGCATCGAACTGGTCAAAGACCAGGCGACCAAGCAAACCTTCACCGATGACGAACGCGCACGACTGCTAGGCCAGGTATCCGCGGCGCTCTTTGAGGCCGGGCTGTACTGCCGCACCGACGACCGCGGGGACCCCGTCGTCCAGGTGGCTCCCCCGCTGATTAGCGGACAGCCCGAGTTCGACACCATCGAAACCATCCTGCGCAGCGTGCTCACCGACACCGGACGCAAATATCTTCATCTGTAACTTTCGTCCCGCCAGTCACAGCGCGGCTCCTCGCGGTCGGGCCGCCGATCACCTACTCTGCACAGACGATGGCCTTCTTACGTTCGGTATCGTGCCTGGCAGCAGCCGTGTTTGCGGTAGGCACCGGAATTGGTCTACCTACCGCGGCCGGCGAACCCAATGCCGCACCGGCGGCGTGCCCGTACAAGGTGTCCACCCCACCCGCCGTGGACTCGTCGGAGGTTCCCGCGGCCGGTGAACCCCCACTGCCGCTGGTGGTACCCCCCACCCCGGTCGGCGGCAACGCGCTGGGCGGCTGCGGCATCATCACCGCCCCTGGCAGCGCGCCAGCGCCCGGCGACGTCTCAGCCGAGGCCTGGCTGGTGGCGGACCTGGACAGCGGCGCGGTGATCGCCGCCCGGGATCCGCACGGCCGGCACCGCCCGGCCAGCGTCATCAAGGTGCTGGTGGCGATGGCGTCCATCAACACGCTCACCCTCAACAAGTCGGTCGCCGGAACCGCCGACGACGCGGCGGTCGAGGGCACCAAAGTCGGGGTGAACACCGGTGGCACCTACACCGTCAACCAGCTGCTGCACGGGCTGCTGATGCACTCCGGCAACGACGCTGCGTACGCGCTGGCCAGGCAGCTCGGCGGCATGCCGGCCGCGCTGGAGAAAATCAATCTGCTGGCCGCCAAGCTGGGCGGCCGGGACACCCGAGTGGCCACGCCGTCCGGACTGGACGGGCCCGGCATGAGCACGTCGGCCTATGACATCGGCCTGTTCTACCGGTACGCGTGGCAGAACCCGGTCTTCGCCGACATCGTCGCGACCCGCACCTTCGACTTCCCGGGGCACGGCGACCATCCAGGCTACGAGTTGGAGAACGACAACCAGCTGCTCTACAACTATCCGGGCGCGCTCGGCGGCAAGACCGGCTATACCGACGACGCGGGGCAGACCTTCGTGGGCGCGGCCAACCGCGACGGCCGGCGGCTGATGACGGTGCTGCTGCACGGGACCCGGCAGCCGATCCCGCCGTGGGAGCAGGCGGCGCACCTGCTCGACTACGGGTTCAACACCCCGGCAGGCACCCAGATCGGGACACTGATCGAACCCGACCCGTCGCTGATGTCCACCGACCGCAATCCCGCCGACCGGCAACGAGTCGACCCCCAGGCCGCGGCGCGGATATCGGCCGCCGACGCCCTTCCGGTGCGGGTTGGCGTGGCCGTCATCGGCGCCCTGATCGTGTTCGGGTTGATCATGGTCGCGCGGGCGATGAACCGCCGGCCGCAGCACTAGCTGCTTACCCCGATACCTTCGGCGTCGTTTGCGGGCGGGCATCCTAGCCGGCCTTGGTCGGCACCGAAATCGGGGCTTGACCAGCGGTTGACCGCGTGACGACGCTGTGGCAGCCTCATCGAAATGACTACAGCCCTATACCAGGACGCGGGGTTCACGCCCGCCGGGGCGCCCGACGACCCCGACCGCGTGGTGGACGTGCTGAGCGCCCCGGTACCGGTCAACTGACCAGATCGGGGCGCCGGGCGCTCCTCGTCGGGCTCACCGCCGCCAGCGTCGGCGTCCTCTACGGGTACGACCTTTCCGCCATCGCGGGTGCGTTGCTGTCTCTCAGCGAGGAATTCGAACTCACCACTCGAGAACAGGAGTTGCTGACCACCACGGCGGTGCTCGGCCAGATCGCCGGGGCGCTTGGCGGCGGCATCCTCGCCAACGCGATCGGACGCAAGAAATCGGTGGTGCTCATCGTCGCCGGCTACGCAGTGTTCGCCCTGCTCGGCGCGACCTCGGTGTCCGTACCGATGCTGGTGGTGGCGCGTCTGCTGCTGGGTGTGACAATCGGCCTGTCGGTGGTGGTGGTGCCGGTGTATGTGGCCGAGTCGGCGCCGGCGGCGGTGCGTGGGTCGTTGGTGACCGCGTATCAGCTGGCGACGCTTAGCGGCATCGTCGTCGGTTACCTGGTCGGCTACCTGTTGGCCGGATCGCACGGCTGGCGCGCGATGTTCGGGCTGGCCGCCGCGCCGGCCACGCTGCTGTTGCCGTTGTTGTGGCGCATGCCCGATACCGCCCGCTGGTATCTGCTCAAGGGCCGGATCGCCGACGCGCGTAGCGCGCTGCGGCGGATCCAGCCGGAGGCCGACATCGATGCCGAGCTGGCCGATATGGCGGCCGCGGTCGACGAACGCGGCGGCGGTATCGGCGAAATGGTGCGGCGGCCGTATCTGCGGGCCACGCTGTTCGTCATCGCGCTCGGCTTCCTCGTCCAGATCACCGGGATCAACGCGATCATCTACTACAGTCCGCGACTTTTCGCCGCCATGGGCTTCGCGGGCTATTTCGCGATGCTTGCCCTGCCCGCGATGGTGCAAGTCGCCGGCTTGGCGGCGGTGTGTGCCTCGCTGTTTCTGGTCGATCGGCTGGGCCGTCGCCCGATCCTGTTGTCCGGCATCGCGACGATGATCACCGCAGATGCCGTGCTGATCACCGTATTCGCCAACGACTCCGATGGTGGCACGGGGCTGGTGTTGGGGTTCGCCGGCGTGCTGCTGTTCATCATCGGGTTCAACTTCGGATTCGGCTCGCTGGTCTGGGTGTACGCCGCGGAGAGCTTCCCGTCCCGGCTGCGGTCGATGGGATCGAGCCCGATGCTCACCTCGACACTGACGGCCAACGCGATCGTTGCCGCCTTCTCGCTCACCATGCTGCGTGTGCTCGGCGGCGCAGGCGTTTTCGCGGTCTTCGGCACGTTCGCCGTCGTCGCGTTCGTGGTCGTGTACCGCTTTGCGCCGGAGACCAAGGGCCGCAAACTCGAGGAGATCCGGCACTTCTGGGAGAACGGCGGCCGCTGGCCCGCCGAGCGGTCACCGGCGGCGGACGAACCGTGACCGTGCTCGGCGCCGACGCCGTCGTCATCGACGGCCGGATATGCCGGCCAGGGTGGGTGCACACCGCCGATGGTCGGATTCTCTCCGGTGGCGCTGGGGCACCGCCCATGCCGGCCGACGCGGAATTCCCCGATGCGATCGTGGTGCCCGGCTTTGTCGATATGCATGTGCACGGCGGGGGCGGCGCGTCGTTCGCCGACGGCAACGCCGCAGACATCGCCCGTGCGGCCGAGTTTCACCTGCGGCACGGCACCACTACCACGCTGGCCAGTCTGGTCACCGCGGGCCCCGCCGAGTTGCTCTCCGCCGTGGGCGCTTTGGCCGAGGCAACTCGGGACGGCGTCGTCGCGGGCATCCATCTGGAGGGGCCGTGGCTGAGCCCAGCGCGGTGCGGAGCGCACGACCACACCCGGATGCGTGCCCCGGATCCCGCCGAGATCGAGTCGGTGCTCGCCGCCGCCGACGGCGCCGTCCGGATGGTCACGTTGGCACCCGAGTTGCCCGGAAGCGATGCGGCGATCCGGCGCTTCCGTGACGCCGAAGTGGTTGTCGCCGTGGGGCATACGGATGCGACCTACACACAGACCCGACACGCCATCGACCTGGGCGCGACAGTCGGCACCCACCTGTTCAACGCGATGCCGCCGCTGGACCATCGGGCGCCCGGACCCGTGCTGGCGTTGCTGTGCGACCCGCGGGTGACCGTCGAAATCATCGCCGACGGCGTGCACGTGCACCCCGCGGTGGTGCACGCGGTGATCGAAGCCGTCGGTCCCGATCGGGTCGCCGTGGTCACCGACGCGATCGCCGCGGCCGGATGCGGCGATGGCGCGTTCCGGCTCGGCACAATGCCGATCGAGGTCGAGTCGAGCGTGGCACGGGTGGCTGGTGCGTCGACGCTGGCGGGCAGCACCACCACCATGGATCAGCTCTTCCGGACGGTGGCTGGGCTCGGCTCGAAGTCGGACTCAGCCGGCGATGTGGCGCTGGCCGCCGCGGTGCAGGTGACCTCGGCGACGCCGGCCCGCGCTCTCGGGCTCACCGGGGTGGGCCGGCTGGCGGCGGGCTATGCCGCCAATCTTGTTGTGCTGGACCGTGATCTGCGGGTGACGGCCGTCATGGTCAACGATGACTGGCGGGTGGGCTGAGCGTCCGTGGAGGCCCGTCACAATGCCCAGGCTCGCACCGTGAGTACTCGGTCAACGTTGACGGTTGCCCCGGCGACCCGGTCACTCTGGCGAGGGCTACCGGCGCCGCGCGGCTTGTACCGCAATCATCCGATCGCCGCGAAGCGCTCGGCAGCCGGCTTGGGCGGTAGCCGACGACACGGGTACGGTCTCACGGCGCGAGCCTGATAAAGCCCGGCGGCATGGGTCGTGCAGGCGACGGCTCTACCGGTCCGTCACCACCGCCGCCACCACCGCTGCCGGCGCCGCCACTGCCGGCAGCGCCCCCGGACTGCGGAACACCAGCAGGCGGCTCAACCTCTGGCGGCGGGGGCGGCGGCTGTTGCGGCGGCGCTGGTCGCGGTGGCGGCGGTGCCACGATCGGCGGGGGTGGAATCAGGGTCTGCGCCGCCGGCGGCGGTACCGGAATCGGCGGCGGATTCGGTATCAGGGGATCCCCCGCGCGAACCGCTCCGAGCACCGAGGCAAGCATCGCACCCGTCGGTTCCCGCCATCCCGGCGACATGATGGTCATGTCCGACACCGACGCCCGCAGGTCGCTTCCCGAGTTGACCGCGCTGCGCGTGGACGCCGCAACGCGATGCGTCGGTTCATTCGATCCCGGCTCGAAATTGGCCATGGCGAACGCCATCTTGCTGTGATGGTTCGGGCAGTAGATCTCCACTGCCGCACTGATAAATCGGGTCATGGTCGTCGTGAGGCGGACAGGGTAGAGGCGCATGACCGGGTCTATGTTGTAGGCATCGTTGCGTAACCCGTCCACAATGTCGTTCACCGGCATGCCGCCATCGAGTTTGCGACACACTTTGTGGGCCGCGTCGATGACGCGAGGCACATTCGCGACGGCGGGGATTTCCTTTTTCTCGAGCAGCGCCAGAAACCGATCGTCTTGGTTTGGGTCGGCCGCTGCTGGGCCGTCGTGCAGAATTGCGGCGCCGATCAGCACCACTAAGGCGGCACCCAGGGCGCCGGCATGGCTAGCGATGCCGGTGAACATGATGGGGTTTCCGTTCTGCTAAAAGCCGTTACCTGGCGGGCTTTGGATCGCGATCCACGCCATAGGTGTGGCTGTCTGGTCAGGTTTGACCGGCGCCATGATGTCGTTTCACAGCGCCGATGCAGTCTGGGAGGGGACCAGGGCATGGGTGCATTGAGGAGCCAGATCCAGAGAACCACACCGGAGCCGCTGGCCGAGGCTCATCCACAAGCCTTCGATCCCGCTCCCGTTGTCGGCATGGGCGCCTGCCGACGGAATCAGCGGATGGTCATAGTGGCGTCGGGCGCCAGGCCTGCGCGGGCACACGCGGTGCGGTGTCGATGGTTGTTCTCATCTGGTAACTCCTTTCCGCAGGCCGCAATTCAGCGGTATGGGCTCACCGAGATCAGGCTCGTCACGATCGCCCGCACTGCTGGCGGCTCACATGTACCCAGTGTTAACCTTCTAGTGCACTAGAAGGTCAAGGGGAGTCGCATGAAGATCAGCGAGGTAGCCGCGCTCACCAACACCAGCACCAAGACCCTCCGCTTCTACGAGAACTCGGGGCTGCTGCCGCCGCCTGCACGCACAGCATCGGGGTATCGCAACTATGGACCCGAGATCGTGGATCGGCTGCGGTTTATCCATCGGGGCCAAGCGGCCGGGCTGGCATTACAGGAAGTACGCCAAATCCTGGCCATCCACGACCGCGGCGAGGCGCCGTGCGCACACGTCCGCCAACTACTGAGCACCCGCATCGACGAAGTCCGCGCGCAGATCGCCGAACTGATTGCCCTCGAAGGCCACTTGCAGACCCTGCTTGACCACGCTTCATATGGCCCGCCCACCGAACACGACCACTCCACGGTGTGTTGGATCCTGGAAAGCGACCTCGATGAGCCCACCGCCATCGAGGTCAGCGACATTCACGCCTAGAGGTCGCTGGGTACGCGGGCTGGCCCACGGGTTTTACGCCGAAGCCGTCGCCGCCCACGCGGTGGCGAACAGGATCAGCCACGCGGTGACGAACGCGAACACCATCAAGCCCAGCACCGGCCCGAACACCGCGCCCGCCGGGCTGCGCAACACTATCTGCAGGTAGATCGCCCCCACCTGCTTGAACAGCTCGAAGCCGACCGCCGCCATCAACCCGGCCCGCGCCGCGGTGACCAAACCGACCGGCTCCCGCGGCAGCCGGCCAATCATCCAGGTGAACAGCACCCACGACACCAGCACCGATACCAGCACCGAGATGCCCCGAAAGATCTCGTCGAACACTGAAAACTGGGGTATTTCAAGCCATCTCAGTACCGCAGCCATCGGCCTGGCATGGCCGAGCACGGTGAGCGCGATGGTGGCCACGATCACCACGAACGTCCCCACCATGGCCGCTAGATCCGACAGTTTGGTGCGCAAGTAGCCCGCCGGAGCGACTGGATGTGCCCACATCTGGCTCAACGCTTCCCGCAGGTGCCACATCCAGCCCAGGCCCACCCAGGCCGCGGTCGCCAGACCGATCACCCCGACCGACGCGCGTGCATCGATCGCCGAATTCATCAGGTCGACCAGCTGCTGTCCCACCGCACCGGAGACCGAGGTGCGGATGCGCTCCTCGAGCGTGGTCAGCAGCTCCGGACGACGCGACAACGCGAATCCACCCACCCCGAAACCGACCATCAGCAAAGGAAATATCGCAAAGATCGTGTAGTAGGTGAGTCCGGCCGCAAAAAGACTGCCGTTGCGATCGTTAAAGCGCGTGAACGCACGCACGACATGGTCCAACCACCCGAACCGGGCCCGCAGCCGGTCAAGCACCCCTGGCTCGGCGAGCTCGCCCATGATCGACTGCCCTACCCCCGTTATAGAAGGAACCCGAGCCGATCGTAGACTCGCTGAACCGTTTTGCTGGCCACATCGTGGGCGCGCTGCGCCCCGGCGGCGAGCACGGCCTCCAGCTCCGCGGGATCTGCGGTCAATTCGTCAACTCTGGCTTGGATCGGGTTGACGAATTCGACGACGGCCTCGGCGGTGTCTTTCTTCAAATCGCCGTAGCCGTGTCCGGCATAGCCGTCGACGAGAACGTCGATGTCGGTCCCGGTGACCGCCGACTGGATGTTCAACAGGTTAGACACCCCTGGCTTGACGTCCGGGTCATAGCGGATGTCACGTTCGCTGTCGGTCACGGCGGAGCGAATCTTCTTGGCGGACAATGCCGGATCGTCGAGCAGGTTGATCAAACCGGCATCGGTGCCCGCCGATTTGCTCATCTTTGACGTCGGGTCTTGTAGATCGTAGATTTTGGCGGTCATCTTGGGGATGAGCACGTCGGGAACCACCAGGGTGCCGGGGAATCGGCTGTTGAACCGTTGCGCGACGTCGCGGGCCAGCTCGAGGTGCTGCCGCTGATCCTCCCCGACGGGCACCAGCTCGGTGTCGTAGGCCAACACGTCCGCGGCCTGCAGTACCGGGTAGGTGAACAGGCCGACGGTGGTGGCCTCGCTGCCCTGACGCGCCGACTTGTCTTTGAACTGGGTCATCCGCGACGCCTGGCCAAAGCCGGTGAAACAACCCAGCACCCACGCCAGCTGGGTGTGAGCCGGCACCTGACTTTGCACGAAGATGGTGGCGCGGCCGGGATCGATTCCCAACGCCAGGTATTGCGCGGCGGTAATCAGGGTCCGGCGCCGCAGTGCCTCGGGATCCTGAGGGATGGTGATCGCATGCAGGTCGACCACGCAGAAGAACGCATCGTGGTCATCCTGCAAGCCAACCCATTGGGCGACGGCGCCCAAGGCATTACCGAGGTGAAGCGAGTCAGACGTGGGCTGCACGCCGGAGAAGATCCGGCGGGACCCGGTAGGGGTGCTCATGATGCCCCGATCCTTTCACGCGGGGTGCCCTCCCCGTCGACCACCGGTCACCACGCTGCTTGCGGTACCGGCGGTACCGGCTTTAGTGTCGGCTCTATGCGCAGTCCGATACGCGTGGGTTCGGGAGAGCCGGTCCTACTGCTACACCCGTTCTTGATGTCCCAAACGGTGTGGGAGAAGGTCGCCCAGCAGCTGGCCGACACCGGCCGCTTCGAGGTATTTGCCCCCACGATGGCCGGCCACAACGGCGGACCGGCCTCGGGCACCCGGTTTTGTCCTCGGCGGTGCTGGCCGACCACGTCGAACGCCAGCTCGACGAACTGGGCTGGGAAACCAGCCATATCGTCGGCAACTCGTTGGGCGGCTGGGTCGCGTTCGAACTCGAACGACGTGGCCGGGCACGCAGCGTGACCGGTATCGCCCCGGCGGGCGGTTGGACCCGCTGGAGTCCGGTCAAGTTCGAAGTGATCGCTAAGTTCATCGCAGGGGCGCCGATCTTGGCCGTCGCCCACATTCTTGGCCAACGGGCGCTTCGGCTGCCGTTCAGCCGCCTGCTGGCCACCCTGCCGATCAGCGCCACACCGGACGGCGTGAGCGAGCGCGAGCTGTCCGGCATCATCGACGACGCCGCGCACTGCCCGGCCTATTTTCAGCTGCTGGTCAAGGCGCTGGTGCTGCCCGGGCTGCAGGAGTTGGAACACACCGCCGTGCCCTCGCACGTGGTGCTGTGCGAGCAGGACCGGGTGGTCCCTCCCAGCAGGTTCAGCCGTCATTTCACCGACTCACTGCCGGCGGGCCACCGGCTCACCGTGCTCGACGGCGTCGGTCACGTTCCGATGTTCGAGGCTCCGGGGCGCATCACTGAGCTGATCACCAGCTTCATCGAAGAGTGCTGCCCGCATGTCCGGGCCAGTTAGCGGGCGCGAGCAGACGCAAAATCGCCCATTTCGGCACGAAATTGGGCGATTTTGCGTCTGCTCGCCCTAATTGGCCAGCTCCTTTTCCAGGTTGTCGGCGATCGCATCGAGGAATTCCTCGCTATTCAGCCAGTCCTGCTCCGGACCGATGAGGATCGCGAGGTCCTTGGTCATCTTCCCGCTCTCCACCGTGGCGATGACGACGGACTCCAGCTTGTGGGCGAAGTCGATGACTTCGGGAGTGCCATCCAGCTTGCCGCGATGCTGTAATCCGCGGGTCCAGGCAAAGATCGACGCGATCGGGTTTGTTGAGGTCGGTTTACCGGCCTGATACTGCCGGTAATGCCGGGTGACGGTGCCGTGGGCGGCTTCGGCCTCGACTGTCTTGCCGTCGGCCGTCATCAGCACCGACGTCATCAGGCCCAGCGAGCCGTAGCCCTGTGCGACGGTGTCCGACTGCACGTCGCCGTCGTAGTTCTTGCACGCCCAGACGTAACCGCCTTCCCATTTCAGGCAGGCGGCGACCATGTCGTCGATCAACCGATGCTCGTAGGTCAGCCCCGCCGCTTCGAACTGCGCCTTGAATTCCTCTTCGTAGACGCGCTCGAACTCGTCTTTGAACATCCCGTCGTAGGCCTTGAGGATGGTGTTCTTGGTGGACAGATATACCGGCCATTTCGCGTTGAGGCCGTAGGAGAACGACGCGCGCGCGAAATCCCGGATGGATTCCTTGAAGTTGTACATCCCCAGCACGACGCCGCCGTCCTCGGGGATGGACACCATTTCGTGCACGATCGGCGCGCTGCCGTCGGCGGGCGTGAAAGTCAGTGTGACGGTGCCCGGTTGGTCGACCTTGAAGTTCGTCGCCCGATATTGGTCACCAAAAGCGTGCCGGCCGATGACGATCGGCTTGGTCCACCCCGGAACCAGTCGCGGCACATTAGAAATCACGATAGGTTCGCGAAAGATTGTGCCGCCCAAGATGTTCCGGATTGTCCCATTGGGCGACAGCCACATCTTCTTCAGGTTGAATTCCTCGACACGGGCCTCGTCGGGGGTGATCGTCGCGCACTTTACGCCCACACCGTGTTTCTTGATCGCATACGCCGCGTCGATCGTCACCTGGTCGTCGGTGGCGTCGCGGTGCTCGATGCCCAAGTCGTAATAGTCCAAGCGGATGTCGAGATAGGGAAGGATAAGCATGTCCTTGATGAGCTTCCAGATGACACGGGTCATCTCGTCACCGTCGAGCTCTACGACCGGACCGCTGACTTTTATCTTGGGTGCGTTGGACATGGGAGTCCACATCAGATTACTAGCAGCCCGCGCGGGCCCCTAGCGGCCGGTAAAGGGCCAGTTGAGACCGCCGGAGTTGTGCTTTGAGTTGGCACTGAGTAGCTGCCATGCGCTAGGCTTCGAGTCGGTCATGAGCGCCAGCGTCAAGCCCCGGCTTGCTGGCCGGCAACCCTCCAACCGCGGTGGGGTGCCCCGGGTGATGACCAGGTTGAGTAGCCATCGCCGGCTGCGCGGCAAGCGCGGGTCCGCCATGACGGGCCCCTGACCAGACGGGGAAAGCTCATGAGCGCCGACAGCAATAGCACCGACGCCGATCCGACCGCGCATTGGTCGTTCGAAACCAAACAGATACACGCTGGTCAGCACCCTGATCCGACCACCAACGCCCGGGCTCTGCCGATCTATGCGACCACGTCGTACACCTTCGACGACACCGCGCACGCCGCCGCCCTGTTCGGACTGGAAATTCCGGGCAATATCTACACCCGGATCGGCAACCCCACCACCGACGTCGTCGAGCAGCGCATCGCCGCGCTCGAGGGCGGTGTGGCCGCGCTGTTCCTGTCGTCGGGGCAGGCCGCGGAGACGTTCGCCATCTTGAACCTGGCCGGCGCGGGCGATCACATCGTGTCCAGCCCGCGCCTGTACGGCGGCACCTACAACCTGTTCCACTATTCGCTGGCCAAGCTCGGCATCGAGGTCAGCTTCGTCGACGATCCGGACGATCTGGACACCTGGCAGGCGGCGGTACGGCCCAACACCAAGGCGTTCTTCGCCGAGACCATCTCCAACCCGCAGATCGACCTGCTGGACACCCCGGCGGTTTCCGAGGTCGCCCATCGCAACGGGGTGCCGTTGATCGTCGACAACACCATCGCCACGCCATACCTGATCCAACCGTTGGCCCAGGGCGCCGACATCGTCGTGCATTCGGCCACCAAGTACCTGGGCGGGCACGGTGCCGCCATCGCGGGTGTGATCGTCGACGGCGGCAACTTCGATTGGACCCAGGGCCGCTTCCCCGGCTTCACCACCCCCGACCCCAGCTACCACGGCGTGGTGTTCGCCGAGCTGGGTCCACCGGCGTTTGCGCTCAAAGCTCGAGTGCAGCTGCTCCGTGACTACGGCTCGGCGGCTTCGCCGTTCAACGCGTTCTTGGTGGCGCAGGGTCTGGAAACGCTGAGCCTGCGGATCGAGCGGCACGTCGCCAACGCGCAGCGCGTCGCCGAGTTCCTGGCCGCCCGCGACGACGTGCTTTCGGTCAACTATGCGGGGCTGCCCTCCTCGCCCTGGCATGAGCGGGCCAAGAGGCTGGCGCCCAAGGGAACCGGGGCCGTGCTGTCCTTCGAGTTGGCCGGCGGCATCGAGGCCGGCAAGGCATTCGTGAACGCGTTGAAGCTGCACAGCCACGTCGCCAACATCGGTGACGTGCGCTCGCTGGTGATCCACCCGGCATCGACCACTCATGCCCAGCTGAGCCCGGCCGAGCAGCTGGCGACCGGGGTCAGCCCGGGCCTGGTGCGTTTGGCTGTGGGCATCGAAGGTATCGACGATATCCTGGCCGACCTGGAGCTTGGCTTTGCCGCGGCCCGCAGATTCAGCGCCGACCCGCAGTCCGTGGCGGCGTTCTGAGGAATTCTGACATGACGATCTCCGATGTACCCACCCAGACGCTGCCCGCCGAAGGCGAAATCGGCCTGATAGACGTCGGCTCGCTGCAACTGGAAAGCGGGGCGGTGATCGACGATGTCTGTATCGCCGTGCAACGCTGGGGCAAATTGTCGCCCGCACGGGACAACGTGGTGGTGGTCTTGCACGCGCTCACCGGCGACTCGCACATCACTGGACCCGCCGGACCCGGCCACCCCACCCCCGGCTGGTGGGACGGGGTGGCCGGGCCGGGTGCGCCGATTGACACCACCCGCTGGTGCGCGGTAGCTACCAATGTGCTCGGCGGCTGCCGCGGCTCCACCGGGCCCAGCTCGCTTGCCCGCGACGGAAAGCCTTGGGGCTCAAGATTTCCGCTGATCTCGATACGTGACCAGGTGCAGGCGGACGTCGCGGCGCTGGCCGCGCTGGGCATCACCGAGGTCGCCGCCGTCGTCGGCGGCTCCATGGGCGGCGCCCGGGCCCTGGAATGGGTGGTCGGCTACCCGGATCGGGTCCGAGCCGGATTGCTGCTGGCGGTCGGTGCGCGTGCCACCGCAGACCAGATCGGCACGCAGACAACGCAAATCGCGGCCATCAAAGCCGACCCGGACTGGCAGAGCGGCGACTACCACGAGACGGGGAGGGCACCAGACGCCGGGCTGCGACTCGCCCGCCGCTTCGCGCACCTCACCTACCGCGGCGAGATCGAGCTCGACACCCGGTTCGCCAACCACAACCAGGGCAACGAGGATCCGACGGCCGGCGGGCGCTACGCGGTGCAAAGTTATCTGGAACACCAAGGAGACAAACTGTTATCCCGGTTCGACGCCGGCAGCTACGTGATTCTCACCGAGGCGCTCAACAGCCACGACGTCGGCCGCGGCCGCGGCGGGGTCTCCGCGGCTCTGCGCGCCTGCCCGGTGCCGGTGGTGGTGGGCGGCATCACCTCCGACCGGCTCTACCCGCTGCGCCTGCAGCAGGAGCTGGCCGACCTGCTGCCGGGCTGCGCCGGGCTGCGAGTCGTCGAGTCGGTCTACGGACACGACGGCTTCCTGGTGGAAACCGAGGCCGTGGGCGAATTGATCCGCCAGACACTGGGATTGGCTGATCGTGAAGGCGCGTGTCGGCGGTGACGTGCTCCCGACGCGACATGTCCCTGTCGTTTGGCTCCGCGGTCGGCGCCTACGAGCGCGGGCGCCCCTCGTATCCACCGGAAGCCATCGACTGGCTGCTGCCGGCCGCCGCCCGCCGCGTGCTCGACCTGGGAGCGGGCACCGGCAAGCTGACCACCCGGCTAGTCGAGCGCGGCCTGGACGTGGTTGCCGTCGACCCGATCCCGGAGATGCTGGACGTGCTGCGTGCTGCGCTGCCGCAAACCGTCGCGCTGCTGGGCACCGCCGAAGAGATTCCGTTGGACGACAACAGCGTTGACGCGGTGTTGGTGGCTCAGGCGTGGCACTGGGTGGATCCCGCCCGGGCGATTCCGGAGGTCGCCCGGGTGTTGCGTCCGGGCGGGCGGCTCGGCCTGGTGTGGAACACCCGCGACGAACGGCTGGGCTGGGTGCGCGAGCTGGGTGAGATCATCGGTCGCGACGGCGATCCGGTGCGCGACAGGGTGACGCTGCCCGAGCCGTTCACTACGGTGCAGCGCCATCAGGTCGAGTGGACGAATTACCTGACACCACAAGCCCTTATCGACCTGGTGGCTTCGCGCAGCTATTGCATCACCTCACCGGCGCAGGTCCGCACCAAAACGCTCGACCGGGTGCGGCAGTTGCTGGCCACCCATCCGGCGCTGGCGAATAGCAACGGCCTGGCGCTGCCCTACGTCACGGTCTGTGTGCGGGCGACTCTGGCCTGACGCCGCCTTTAGGGCCCGGTGCCGGTGTAAATCAGGCCCGCCAGTTGCTGGCCGACGTTGCCGAAGCCGGAGACCAGGGCCGAGGTGATCAGGCCCAGCGCGCCGGTGTTGTACACACCCGAGATGTCCGCGCCGCGGTTGAGGATGCCGGAGAGTTGGGTGCCGAAGTTGGCGAAGCCCGACGCCGATCCGAGCAGCGGATCCGAGATCGCGTTGAGCACGCCCGACATGCCCGCGCCGAGGTTGTGGAAGCCCGACAACCCGCCGCCACCGCCGATGTTGAAGAACCCCGACGACGGGACCGCGGTGGTGTTGCCGAATCCCGGGACGGGCGGGATGACCAACCCGGCGTTGATGGGGCCGAGCAGCGCGTTGACGTCGAGAACCACTGGGATTCGGTCGATGGTGATCTCCAGAGGGAAGGCGAAGGCGGGGGTGGCGCCGGACAACGCGAGGCCCAGCGGGAGTTGGGGAATGGTGATTTCCGGGCTCACGAAGGGTCCGATGGTGACGGACAGGGGCAGCTCGACATGGATTGGATCGACGGGTATGTGGAATCCCGGGATGGTGATTTCCGGTGTTAGATGGGTCACGCCAAGCGAACTCAGCAGCACGGTGAATGGCAGAATCTCGCTGGGCGCCGTTTGGATGGCGGGGACATTAACGTTGATGAACCCCAGCAGCGTAAGGCTGAATGGATCGATGATGGAGCCTGAGCTGAATATCGGGCCCACGGTGACACCGGTTGCGGGGTCGAGTCCCAGGGCGGGAATCGTGATGTCCTGGACGGTGATGGGGCCGAGGTCGAAGACTGGGTCGATGCGAACCGTGATCGGGGAAATGGACACCGGCGGGATGGTGAAGCCGCCGATGTGGCCGGTTGCGCTGAGGTCCAAGGGAATTGCCGGAAATTGGATCGACGGAACGATGATGGGTCCGGCGCCGCCGGACGCGTGGATGTTCGCGACAGTGAATTCGGGAATGATGGTGCTGGTGTAGGAGAAGCCGAGCAGGCCCTGGTAGTCGCCCCGCCAGAAGGCGCCGTTGCTGTAGTTGCCGGAGATGAAGGCGCCGGTGTTGACGTCGCCGGAGTTGGCCACCCCGGTGTTGATGTCACCGGTGTTCAACCAACCCGTGTTGACACTGCCCGGGTTGAAACCGCCCGTATTGGCCTGCCCCGCGTTGAAACTGCCGGTGTTGTAGCTACCCGCATTGACCACACCCGTGTTGAACCCACCCGCGTTGAACAACCCCGTGCTGGCAATCCCCGAATTACCGATCCCGGTGTTATAACTCCCCGAATTGAACACCCCCCAGTTCCCGGTGCCAGAGTTAAAGAACCCCACATTACCGGTCCCCGAATTAAACAACCCCACATTCCCGCTGCCGGTATTGAAACCACCGAACCCGGTCAGATTATCACCGGTCAACCCAATACCGAAATTCCCACTGCCGGTGTTAGCGAACCCAATATTGCCCACACCCATATTCGCCAAACCGAAATTGTAGCTGCCGGCATTACCAAACCCGATATTACCCAAACCCATCAGACCCGGCGTTAACCCCGAATTCCCGAGCCCAAAGTTGCCCCACCCGACATTGCCCAACCCGACATTGTTGCCGCCGATATTGCCGCCACCCACATTGAACCCACCGACGTTGCCCGCACCCAGGTTAAAGTCCCCGACATTGCCCAACCCGACATTGCCCAACCCCACATCGGCCAACCCGAAATTGAGGACCAGACCCTGATGCAGCGCCGTCCCGCTCGCCAACAATCCCGACAACTGCTGACCGACACTACCCAAACCCGACACCAACGCCGGCGCACCCAACCCCAACACGCTGGTGTTGAACAGCCCCGACATGCCAGAGCCGAAATTCAGCACACCCGAATGCAGCGTGCCGGCGTTGAAAACACCCGAACCCCCACCCAGCAACGCCGACGGAGCCTGATTCCAGCCACCCGACACCATCGCGCCGACATTCCCAAACCCCGACACCCCACCCGCACCGGAGTTGAAGAAACCCGACGACGGAGCACCGGTCGTATTCCCGAACCCCGGCACGGCGGGAAGGTCGATGAGGATGTGAACGGGGCCGAGCGTGCTGTGGGCCACGAGGTCAAAGGGGATTTCGCCGATGGTGATTGCCGGAATGGTGACGGCGCCGGTGCCACCGGACAGGTTGATGCTCAGCGGGTTCATCGCGGGGATCGTGAGGCCGCCCGGGAAGATGTCGACGGGCTCGCTGTGGCCGGTAATGCTGGCCAGCAGCGGGATCTCGTCAATGGTGACGACGGGGGTGCTGAACGGCAGGTTGGCCAGGAAAGCCGTGATGGTCCCTTGCGACGAGCTAGCACCGATGACTATCTGGCTTAACGCCAGGGGGGTAAGGCCGATGGGGGTGTTGAAGAGTCCCGTAATCGGACCGATTTTCAGGGGCCCGCCGGGTTGTGAGCCAAACAAGTAATTCAGCGTGACGGGCACCCGTGGAATATCGAGGTGCGGGACGGTGATGGGGCCGAGGCCGACGCTGACCGTGGTGGCGGCCAGGTCGATCTGGGGAATCGGGATGCTCGGCACAGTGAAGCTGTCGATGGCGACGTTGGCGCTGAACTCGGGGCGGATCGCGGGAATGTCGATGGCGGGGATAACGACGGAGCCCAGTCCGCCGGTGAGGGTGAGGTCCAGGAACGGCGTTTGGGGAAGCACGGCGGGGCGGTAGGAGAAGCCGAGCAGGCCCTGGTAGTCGCCCCGCCAGAAGGCGCCGTTGCTGTAGTTACCGGAGATGAAGGCGCCGGTGTTGACGTCGCCGGAGTTGGCCACCCCGGTGTTGATGTCACCGGTGTTCAACCAACCCGTGTTGACACTGCCCGGGTTGAAACCGCCCGTATTGGCCTGCCCCGCGTTGAAACTGCCGGTGTTGTAGCTACCCGCATTGACCACACCCGTGTTGAACCCACCCGCGTTGAACAACCCCGTGCTGGCAATCCCCGAATTACCGATCCCGGTATTATAACTCCCCGAATTGAACACCCCCCAGTTCCCGGTGCCAGAGTTAAAGAACCCCACATTACCGGTCCCCGAATTAAACAACCCCACATTCCCGCTGCCGGTATTGAAACCACCGAACCCGGTCAGATTATCACCGGTCAACCCAATACCGAAATTCCCACTGCCGGTGTTAGCGAACCCAATATTGCCCACACCCATATTCGCCAAACCGAAATTGTAGCTGCCGGCATTACCAAACCCGATATTACCCAAACCCATCAGACCCGGCGTTAACCCCGAATTCGCCAACCCGACATTGCCAAACCCGACATTGCCCAACCCGACATTGTTGCCGCCGATATTGCCGCCACCCACATTGAACCCACCGACGTTGCCCGCACCCAGGTTAAAGTCCCCGACATTGCCCAACCCGACATTGCCGCCACCGAGGTTGCTCAACCCCACGTTCGGGCCGACGATCCCGACCGCGGAATTGAAGCCCGAGATCAGGTTGTTGGCGATGCTCCCGTCGAACAGGCCCAACAGTCCCACACCCAGGCCCGGGACAGCCAAACCGCTGAAGGGATCCGACGTGGTGGTGGTGGAGTTCCCTGAGCCCGGCTCGGTGATGATCGGGATGTTGATGGGGCCCACCGGGATTGTGACGTCCACGTTCAGCGGAATTGCGGGCAGCACGGTGGCCGGGATGAAGACGGCGTCCTCGAGGTTGATGGACACGTCGATAGGCAGGATTTCGTGCAGAATCATTGACTTTACGGTGGATGCCGGGGAACCGAAAGAGAAGTTGAGCGGTATGGATTCACTGACAGTGGGCAACGGGATACTGAGTCCCGCCATGGTGATGGGAATAGAACTTCCCGGAATTACAATCGGATTCAGTTCGATGCCGTCTCTGAAGTCAAACAAGAAAAGAGTCTGACCGACCGACATGAACAGCTGGGCGGGCTGGGTCTGTATATTCGTGATTTGGATTCCGGAGATATCGATGCTTCCCGTGATGCCCAGGCCGGACAGCAGGGTAGTGGCCGGGGCGTTAAAACTCACATTGACGTTTCCGTCGAGGCCAAAATTGATGGCGGGGATGGGGATGTCCGGGACGGTAAAGGGGCCGACCTCGAGGTTTCCCGTGACGGTCAGGAGGGGATTTAGCGCATCCACAACGGTGGTGGTCGGGATGCTGATGGGGCCGATGCCGCCGTTGAGGGTGAAGTGAAATGGAAACAGCCCGCTGGTGAGGCCAAAGCCGCCTGGGACCGCCGGAATGGGGCCGTTGGCCGGGGTTGGCGGGATGTAGTCCCACCGGAACGGGAAAGGGCCAATAGAAAGGGTGGTGTGCAGGTCCACCGGGATGCGGTCAACCGTGAAACCCTGCGGGAACACGGTGAATCCACCGGTGCCGACGGAGAAGTTGGTGAGGCTGACCACGGGGTTTTCCGGGAACGCCAGGCCGCCCGGGAATAGCGTGATGCTGTCCAGGCCGCCGGTCAGGTTGACGGTCACCGGTGTTTGGTCGGGAACGGTGAGGCCGGCCGGGAACAAGGCCAAGGACGATGTGGACAGATTGAAAGTCGCGCCGAACGGGCCGGGGATCGTGCCCGGGCCGCCGTAGCTGCCGATGATGGGTCCATTGATCTGCAGGTCGCTGATGCTGAGGTAGAACGACCCGGAGGGGAATTTCGCGCCGGGTGGGCCTAGCGGCGGGCCGTAGTGGTCGATCGTGATGAACGGGTCCGGCAAGACGACCGGGTCCGCGGTGATTTCTGCCATGGCGGTTTGCCCGAAAAGAACAAACGCGGGATTCACGTGAAAACCCTCGAGGCCGACGGTTCCGGTCACGTGGATCGGGATCGCGGGAATGGTGATCTCCGGGAGAGTGAATTCGCGGATCCCGATGAATCCCCCGGTGATTTGTATGTCGAATGCCGGAATATCGATGGGCTGGACGTGGATGGGACCGATCCCGCCAATCACCTGCAGGTCAATGGGGATTTCGGAAATGGTGAAAAGGGTGCCGGGGGTGAAGGGGGCCAGGACGTTGATGTTGTTGCCCGTTAAGAAGAAACCGGTGTTGTGGCTTCCCGAATTGAATACGCCCAAATTCCCGGTGCCGGAGTTGAAGAACCCGACATTGCCGGTACCCGAATTGAACAATCCCACATTCTCGCTGCCCGAATTGAAACCACCGAACCCAGTCAGATTGTCCCCGCTGAGCCCGATACCGATATTCCCGTTGCCGGTATTGGCCAACCCGATGTTGCCGATGCCCATGTTCGCCAGGCCGAAATTGCTGCTGCCGGCATTGCCGAACCCGACGTTGTCGAACCCGATATTGCCCAATCCGAAGTTGTTGCCGCCCAGCGCGCCGCCCGACAACATCCCCGACAACTGAGTACCTACATTGCCGATACCCGACATCAACGTGCCGGAGTTGAAATAGCCCGAAACCGTTCCCGGCAACACCTGCATGGCCTGGGTGGACTGGTTAAACCAGCCCGAGGTGTGCGCGCCGACGTTCCCGAATCCCGACACCCCGCCGGCGCCGGTGTTAAAGAAGCCCGAGGACGGGGCGGTGGTCGAATTCCCGAACCCCGGCGACGCCGGAACGTTGCCGCCCACGATGTCGACGGGCCCGACGCCGCCGATGGCGTGCAGGTTCAGGGGGATGTTGTCGATGGTGATTGCCGGGGTGCTCAGGGCGTTGATGTGGCCAATCACGTTGATCGCCAGCGGAAGTGGTTGCTCGGGAATCGAGAATCCCGGAATGGTGAAGGCCTCGGTGCCTGCCGTTACGCCAAGAGTCAGGGTGAGCGGCCCCCCGGTGGGAATGCTGAGGCCAACCGGGAAAAGGGTGAGGGCTGGGGTGGAATAACTGAAGGTTACTGGGATGGAAAACCCGGTATTGATATGTATTGGGCCGATCAAGGTTGTGGGAATGGGGGAAGGGCTGAGGGCGACCTGTTGGATTTGGGGAATTGTTATGGACGAGACGGGCCAGGCCAGCGTGATGGTTTGGTTGAAGTTTTGTGCCGGCCACAGGGTGATGGGATTGATTTTGATGGGGCCGATCGAAATATTGGGTATGCCGACGCCGAGCGAGATTGCCGGGACGTTGATGGGCGGGACGACCAAGGGTCCGAGGTAGAGGGTTTCGTTGATGTTGATCGGGATGTCGGGAAGTATGTGGATGGGCTCGATAGTGATGGCGCCGACACCACCGTTTATGTCCAGGCTGAGGGGAATGACAGGAAGAACGTTCGCTCCCGAGGAGAAGCCGAGCAGGCCCTGGTAGTCGCCCCGCCACAAGACGCCGTTGCTGTAGTTACCGGAGATGAAGGCACCGGTGTTGACGTCGCCGGAGTTGGCCACCCCGGTGTTGATGTCACCGGTGTTCAACCAACCCGTGTTGACACTGCCCGGGTTGAAACCGCCCGTATTGGCCTCCCCCGCGTTGAAACTGCCGGTGTTGTAGCTACCCGCATTGACCACACCCGTATTGAACCCACCCGCGTTGAACAACCCCGTGCTGGCAATCCCCGAATTACCGATCCCGGTGTTATAGCTCCCCGAATTGAACACCCCCCAGTTCCCGGTGCCGGAGTTAAAGAACCCCACATTACCGGTCCCCGAATTAAACAACCCCACATTCCCGCTACCGGTATTGAAACCACCGAACCCGGTCAGATTATCACCGGTCAACCCAATACCGAAATTCCCACTGCCGGTGTTAGCGAACCCAATATTGCCCACACCCATATTCGCCAAACCGAAATTGTAGCTGCCGGCATTACCAAACCCGATATTACCCAGACCCATCAGACCCGGCGTTAACCCCGAATTCCCGAGCCCAAAGTTGCCCCACCCGACATTGCCCAACCCGACATTGTTGCCACCGATATTGCCGCCGCCCACGTTGTAGCTCCCGACGTTGCCGGCCCCCACGTTGTAGCTGCCGACGTTGCCGCTTCCCGCGTTGAAGAGGCCAACGTTGGCCAAACCCAGATTGACGGCGAGCGACTTGGCCGGCTCGGCGGCGGCCGCCAGGCTTGCCAGCGGCGAGCCAAACGGCGCCAACGCCTCGGCCGCCGCCGAGGCGCCGGTGTGGTACCCCAGCATCGCGGCCACGTCCTGGGCCCACATCAGCTCGTAGTCGAACTCCGCGGCCGCGATCGCCGGCGTGTTCTGGCCGAACAGATTCGATAACGCCAGCGACACTAACCTCGACCGATTGGCCGCGATGACGAAGGGGTCCACCGTCTCGGCCAACGCCGCCTCGAACACACCCACCACCGCCCGGGCCTGCCCGGCCGCCGACTCGGCGGAGGCCGCCGCCGCGCTCAACCACCCCGCATACGGGGCGGCCGCCGCCGCCATCGCGACCGAGGACGGCCCCTGCCAGATACCACCGACCAGCCCCGAGGTCACCGACCCGAAAGCCGCCGCCGCCGAGCCCAGCTCGGCGGCCAGCTCATCCCAGGCCGCGGCCGCCGCCAACAGGGGGCCCGGACCCGCCCCGGTATATATCAGCAGGGAGTTGATCTCTGGCGGCATTACGACAAAACTCATGCCGCCAGCCCTTTCCCGTGCGTTCCCAACATCGCTGTCAACCGGTGATCAGGGTGTTGCGCCGGCGCCGCCGAGGCCGCCGTCGCCGCCGAACCCTGGCTCCGTGCCTGAGTTGGGCTGGCCGGCCTGCCCTTTGCCGCCGGCGCCGCCGGCCTTGGCGCCGCTGTTGCCGCCGTTGCCGCCGTCACCGCCGTCACCGCCGTCACCGCCGAGGCCGGTCGCGCTCTGAGTGCCGCCGCCAATGCCGCCCTGGCCACCCTTACCGCCGTTGCCACCGAAGCCGCCGTCCGGGGCGTTGCCTCCGCCACCGCCCGCGCCGCCAAGGCCGCCGTTGCCGCCGGTGGAGCCGCCGCCATTGCCGCCCTGCCCACCGAGGCCGCCCTGGCCGCCGGCACCGGCAAAGACGCCGTCGCCGCCCCGGCCGCCGACACCGCCGTTGCCGCCGCCACCGGCCACGGTGCCGACGGTACCGCCGCCGTTGGGGCCGCCCTGACCGCCGTCGCCGCCGAAGCCGCCCTTGCCGCCGAAAAAGCCGCTGCCGCCGGCGCCGCCGGCGCCGCCGCCACCGCCGCTGCCGCCTTGGGTGACGGAGCTGTTGCCGCCGACGCCGTCACCGCCGTGGCCACCGTCGCCGCCCTTGCCGCCCTCGCCGGAGCTAAGGCTGCCGTTTCCGCCGGCGCCGCCAGCGCCACCGGCCCCACCGGAACCGCCGACGATGCCGCTGTTGGCGCCGATCGAGCCCCCGTTGCCGCCGGCACCGCCGTTGCCGCCCTTGCCGCCGTCGCCACCTGAGCCGTTGGGGTTGCTGCCACCGGCGCCGCCCTTGCCGCCGTTGCCGCCGGGGGCGCCCGTGACCCCGATGGAGGCGGGGCCGCTGGTAGCGCCGAAGCTCCCATCACCGCCATTGCCACCGGCGCCGCCCTTGCCGCCTGAGCCGGTGGCGTTACCCCCGGCGCCACCGTTGCCGCCGGAGCCGCCGGCGCCGCCGCGGCTGCCGCTGCCCGGGTTGGTGGCAGGCCCACCGTGGTCACCGTTGCCCCCGTCGCCGCCCTTGCCGCCAAGCACGACGCCGGTGCCGCCGGCGCCGCCGTTGCCGCCGTTGCCGCCGGCGCCGCCGCCAATGCCGCTGCCGCTGCCCCCGGTGCCACCGAACCCACCCTGGCCACCTGCGCCGCCGGCGCCGCCCGTGTCGCCGCTGCCGCCGGCGCCGCCGTGGCCGCCGTTACCGGCGTTGCCACCGCGAGCGTTGCCGTTGCTGGAACCGCCGTTGGCGCCAGCGCCGCCCTTGCCGCCCGCGCCGCCGGTGGAGCCAGGGCCGACACCGTCGCCGCCCTTGCCGCCATTGCCGCCTGAGCCGGCGTTGCCGGCATCGCCACCGCCACCGTTGCCGCCGGCACCGCCGTTGCCACCGGCACCACCGGCGCCGCCGTTGCCGGCCGAGCCAGCGCCGCCGTTGCCACCGGCACCACCGCTGCCGCCGTGGGCCGCCGGACTGGCCTGTGCTCAGGCTGCCCCCGCCAGCACCGGCGCCGCCGTTGCCGCCGGCCGCGCCGGCGCCGCCCGTGGTGCCGCTGCCACCGCTGCCGCCGCTGCCGCCGTGGCCGGCGGCGCTGGAAGTGCCGCCGCCGTTGCCGCCGGCGCCGGCGGCACCACCGGCCAAGCCCGCGACGCCGGTGCTGTTGCCGGAGTTGCCGCCGTTGCCGCCGTTGCCGCCGTCGCCGCCGGTGGCACCGCCGCCGTGGCCGCCGTTGCCGGCGCTGCCGCCGGCACCGCCCTGGCCGCCGGCGCCCGCGGAGCCGTTGCCGCCGTTGCCGCCATTGCCGCCGTTGCCGCCGTGGCCGGCGGTGACGTTGACGACGCCTGAGCCGCTGGCGGCACCGCTGCTGCCGTTGCCGCCCTTGCCGCCGGCGCCGCCCGTCGTGCCGTCGCCGCCGTGGCCGCCGTTGCCGCCGTTGCCGCCGTCGCCGCCCACAGCGTTGCCGAAGGACACGCCGGCGACACCCGCGTTGCCGCCGGCCCCGCCAGCACCGCCCGCGCCGTTGAGGCCAGTGCCCCCATTACCGCCGGCACCACCGGAGCCGGCGTTGCCGGTGGTCGTGCTTTTGCTGCTACCGCCGTTACCGCCAGCGCCACCGGCCCCTCCGGCACCGCCCGCGTCGGTGCCGATACCGCCATTGCCGCCCGCGCCGCCGGAGCCGGCGTCACCGCCCAAACCGACGTTCCCGCCGTCGCCGCCGTTGCCGCCCTTGCCGCCGGCGCCGCCGTCGCCGCCCGTGGTGCTGACGCCGCCGTTGCCGCCGGCGCCGCCGTTGCCGCCGAGGCCGCCATTGCCTTCGGGGCCTCCCGGACCGCCGTAGCCGCCGTTGCCGCCGGCGCCGCCAAACCCAGTCTCGGAGACGCCGCCGTTGCCGCCGAGGCCGCCGTTGCCGCCTAAGGAAATGCCGCCACCGCCGTCGCCGCCGCTACCGCCGTTGCCGCCTGTGCGCCCTTCCCCGCCGATGCCGCCCTGGCCGCCGAAGCCGCCGACCCCGCCGGCACCGCCGTCCCCGCCGGCGCCGCCGACACCGCCAACACCGCTAGCAAAGTCGCCCGCGCCGCCGGGACCGCCGGCGCCGCCTGGGCCACCCAACCCGGTGCTAGCGAAGCCGCCGGCACCGCCATTGCCGCCAGCGCCGCCCGTTGTCGCGGCGACGTCAACGGCGCCGCCACCGCCGGCGCCGCCGAAGCCGCCGAGGCCGCCGTTGATCATGCCGGCACCGCCATTGCCGCCGTTACCGCCTTTGCCGCCCGTGCCGAAGAAGCCGGCCTGGTTCAGCGCCCCACCGCCGTTGCCGCCGTTGCCGGCGTCACCGCCGTTGAGGCCGGAGCCGCCGTTGCCGCCGTTGCCGCCGGCCGCGCCGCTCCCGTTGCCGGCGGTGCCGCCCTTGCCGCCGTTGCCGCCATTGCCGCCGTTACCGCCGTTGGGGGTGATGCCGTCGGTGCCGTCCAAGCCCGTCAAGGAGCCGGTGCCGGCCTTGCCTCCGGTGCCGCCGACGCCGGCGTTGCCGCCGTTGCCGCCGTTGCCGCCGGTACCGGGGTTTCCTACGGTGCCGCCGCCCGGCAGCATGGCCCCGCTGTTTAGGCCGTTTTCGCCGGCCCCGCCGTCACCGGCTTTGCCGCCATCGCCGCCGTTGCCGCCGTCGCCGCCGGTGCCCGTGGCGCCGTCGGTGTACCCGGCCGCCTGCGCCTTGCCGCCCGCGCCGCCATTGCCGCCGGCGCCGCCGTCGCCACCGTTACCACCGCTACCGCCGTTCTCGCCGTTTGCGCCGTTAGCATTGGGGCCGGCGCCGTCGGCGCCTCTCTCGCCGGCGCCGCCGATGCCACCCTGGCCGCCGTTACCACCCTTACCACCGTTGCCGCCGTGGCCGGCCAGTGTTCCGCCGGCGCCGCCCGCCCCGCCGTTGCCGCCAGCCCCACCGTCGGTGCCCGAGGTGCCGGAATCACCGCTGGTAGGGCCCGGCGTACCGGCTTGGCCGGCCGCGCCGTTGCCGCCGGCCCCGCCATTGCCGCCATTGCCGACATTCCCGCCGCTGCCGCCCTTGCCGCCGTCACCGCCGTTGCCGCCCGCGACGGTGGGGCTGGCGCCGTTGCCGCCGTTGCCGCCGTCACCGCCGCTGGTGGGTGCGGTGCCATCGGCGCCGGTCGCACCCTTCATGGCTGGAATGGCGCCCTTGCCGCCGGCCCCACCCTGGCCGGCAACGCCCACATTGCCGCCGTTGCCGCCGGCACCGCCGTTGCCGGCCTTAGCGAACGTGGCGAAGGCGTCACCACCCTTGCCGCCGATGCCGCCGTTGCCGCCGTTGCCGCCCTGTCCGCCATTCGCGCCATTGGCGGACGCGGAGAAGTCTTGGCCGTTGGCTCCGGCGCCCCCGTTGCCGCCCTTGCCGCCGTCCCCGCCCGTGCCGGCCGCCGATCCGCCGTTGCCGCCGATGCCGCCGTTGCCGCCGTTGCCGCCGTTGAGGGCAAGGCCGGTGCCGGCGACGCCATTTCCGCCGGCACCACCCGCACCGCCGTTACCGACCGACCCGCCATGGCCGCCGTTACCACCGGCGCCGCCGTTTTCTCCCGCGACGGTGGGGGTGGCGCCGGCACCTCCGTTGCCACCGTTGCCGCCGCTGGTGGGCGCGGTGCCGTTCGCCCCGGCCGAACCGTTCAGGGCCGGGTTCGCGCTAACACCGCCGGCCCCACCCTTGCCGCCAACGCCCACTTCACCGCCGTTGCCGCCGTCACCGCCGGCACCCTGGTTGACGGCCAAGGTCACATCACCGGCGGCACCGGCTCCGCCATCACCGGCCTTGCCGCCGTCACCGCCCTTGCCGCCGTTGCCGCCCATACCGCCATCGGCACCGGGCGAACCCAAGGTGGCGGCGTCGAATCCGTTTCCGCCGGCGCCGCCGCTACCGCCGGCACCGCCCTTGCCGCCGACGCCGCCGTCGCCGTGCTGGGCGCCGCCATTTCCGCCATTACCGCCGTGGCCCCCGGCGCCGCCATTGGTGCCGTTACCGCCCGTCGGTTGTAAGGCGGTACCGGTAGCGCCGGTGGAACCCGCATGACCGGCACCGCCGGCGCCGCCGGTGCCGCCGTTGCCGACCAACCCGCCATGACCGCCATTACCGCCGGCCCCGCCGGCTTGTAGGGGTGAGTTGGCGGTGGCGCCGATGCCGCCATCGCCGCCGTTGCCGCCGCTGGTGGGGGTGGCGCCGGCGGCACCGTGCGCACCCGCCAGCAGGCCGCCGGCCCCACCGGCCCCGCCCACGCCGGGGTTGCCGCCGTGACCGCCGTTACCGCCGGCACCGTTGTTGACGGCGAAACTCGGATCGCCAGCGCCGCCCTTACCACCGTCGCCGCCGACGCCGCCGGCCCCGCCGGCCCCGCCGTTGCCAACCAATAACCCGCCGCGCCCGCCGTTGCCGCCGGTTCCGCCGTTGCCGCCGTCGCTGCCGTCGCCGCCGTTGAGGCCGGCGGCACCCGGCAGGCCCGCGGCCCCGGCCCCCCCGGCGCCGCCGTTCCCGAACAGCCCGGCGTCGCCACCGTTGCCGCCTATACCTCCGATGCCGCCGATCCCGCCGGCGCCGCCGTTGCCGTAGACAAATCCGCCGGACCCGCCGACGCCACCATTGGTGCCGGCGCCGCCGGACCCGCCGGCCCCGAACAACCAGGCGTTGCCGCCGGCACCACCGTTAGCGCCGGTCCCGCCGGCCCCGCCGGCCCCGCCGTTGCCGTTCAACCACCCGCCGGATCCGCCGACACCGCCGGCAGCGCCGGCCCCGCCGGACCCGCCGGACCCGCCGTTGCCGAACAACCCGGCCGCGCCGCCGGGCCCACCGACTTGACCGGCCGCCCCCGAACCGCCGTTACCGCCATTACCCCACAACAACCCCCCGGCCCCACCGGGCTGCCCGGTCCCCGGCGCCCCGTGAACGCCATCACCGATCAGCGGGCGCCCCAACCACAGCTGTGTGGGCGCGTTGATCGCACCCAACACTTGCTGCTCCAGCGCCTGCAGCGGTGATGCATTCGCCGCCTCGGCAGTCGCATACGCGCTGCCAGCCGCGGTCAGCGAGCGCACAAACTGCTCATGAAACGTCGCCACCCGGGCGCTCAACGCCTGGTACTCCTGCGCGTGGGTACCAAACAACGCCGCGATCGCCGCCGACACCTCATCACCGGCGGCCGCCAACACCTGCGTCGTCGGGCCCGCTGCCGCCGCATTCGCCGCGCTGATGGCCTGCCCAATCCCGGTCAAGTCCGCCGCGGCCGCCGCCACCAGCTCCGGCGCCACCATCAGCGACATGACCATTCCTCCAACACCAATGGCGCGTACAGCCGGCTCGCGCGAGCCTTGACCGCCGGCGGCAACCCGAGCGATCCCATGGCCCTAGGCGGTTCTCGGGCGAACGCCACGTTTAGCGGATCGATTCACCCGGTCGTTGCGTTGCGGCGCAGCAATAGACATCTCGAAGCACTCCGGCTGCCAATCTCGTCGCGTTTATTCTGCTCGTGACCAGCGCAGGAAAGGGGGGGATTACGAAAGTCTTCGGGATCTCAGTGCACAGTGCACACATGTTTAACCAATCACCGTGGCATAACGCACACCAAAGGCCGAGAGCGCGGAAAACGCAGAACATCAATTGGATCGGTTGCTAGCTTTGCCGCACCGTGGTCAGCCGCGCCAGGATCGGTCGGCAATGGCACCACCGGAGCAGGCGAAAGGTACCCGGTTCTAGCCCGTCCCCAACGGGTCAATGGTGGATGCGATATAGACCATGGCCGCCGCGACCGTCACGGTCGTCACGAAATCGATCCCCTTGCTGCGCACCACCAACAGGCCGGCCCGTTCCTCGGACAACACCAACCGCAGCACCGCCGCCACCCCAACGCCGATACCGATCAGCAGCGCACCACGGCGCCAGAAGTTGACCCCCGCCAGGATCGGCCACTGGGCGCCAACAGTGCGCCGCAAAACGGCCCTCACGGTCATCGCCGCTCAGCCAGCTCCACGACACTTGTCAGCAAGGACGCCCGGGGCGAAGGGCGTTCGCCAAGTCTGTAGATGAGCTGCGGGAGATGGCCGACGGCGAGGGTTGAGAAGCGTCAACTTCGATCGTGATGCCTGGGAGGACTTCTTATTTCATACGCGATCGGTGATGCCGCCCTGAAGCCGAGGTCGACGGCAGCGCGGAGACGTTCGAGAAGACGTCGCGGTGAGGTCAATCCCGGTGTGACCAACGGCCGGTTACGGCCCGGTGCCCGCGAACAGCAGGCCCGACAGCTGCTGGCCGACGTTCATAAAGCCCGAGACGAAGGCCGATGTGACCAGGCCAAGCGTGCCCGTGTTGTACACGCCCGAGATGCCCGCGCCACGGTTGAGGATGCCGGAGAGCTGGGTGCCGAAATTGGCGAAGCCCGACGCCGACCCGAGCAGCGGATCCGAGATCGCGTTGAGCACCCCCGACATGCCCGACCCGGAGTTGGAGAAGCCGGACCCGCCACCACCGCCGGTGTTGAAGAAGCCCGACGACGGCGCGGTGGTGTCGTTGCCAAAGCCCGGTGCTCCGCCGAACCCGAAAATCGGGAGGCTGACGGGGCCGATGGTGGTGCTGGCGTGTAACTCCACCGGGATCCGGTCGATAACGACCGTCGGGAGATCAAAGGGTGGGGTGCCGCCGGACAAACCGAGGCCCAGCGGGAGTTGGGGAATCAGGGTGCCGCCCGGGATGGTGAAGCCCGGAATGGTCAGCGACAGCGGCAGGCCGATGTGGATGGGTCCGGTGGGAATGGTGAATCCGGGGAAGTGCAGTGTCGTCGGGTTCAAGTTGATGGGTGCCACGGTGAATGGTTGAAGTATGGAGACCTCGCCCCCGGGCATGCCGTCGGGTCCGACCGCGAAGAATGAAAAGCTGGGTCTGACCTTGAATCCGGAGC
This sequence comes from Mycobacterium tuberculosis H37Rv, assembly GCF_000195955.2. GTDB lineage: Bacteria > Actinomycetota > Actinomycetes > Mycobacteriales > Mycobacteriaceae > Mycobacterium > Mycobacterium tuberculosis. The sequence goes on from NC_000962.3 coordinate 3,744,400, forward strand.
TGCTTCCGGACGTCATCCTGATCTCCGAGACGGCAGCATCCAAACTTAGGCCAGGGATGGTGAGGGTGATGGGGTCCACGGTGATAGGGCCGACGTCGAAGGTGGGATCGATGCCCAGGTGGATCGAGGGGATGGCGATGTTCGGGATGCTGATCGGCCCGATGTGGCCGATCGCGGCGAAGCCCAACGGGATGGACGGGATGTGGATGGGCGGAATGATGGTGGCGGGGCCGATGTCGCCGGTGACGTCGGCGCCCACCGCGGGGAACAGCGGAATGGGGTACCCGAAGGAGAAGCCGGCCAAGCCCTCGTAATTGCCCCGCCATAAGATGCCGTTGCTAAAGTTGCCCGTGATGAGGGCGCCGGTGTTGACATTGCCCGCGTTGGCGACGCCGGTGTTGGCGTTACCGGTGTTGAACCAGCCGGTGTTGGTGCTGCCTGGGTTGAAGCCACCGGTGTTGGTGTCACCAGCATTGAAGCTGCCCGTGTTGTACGACCCGGCGTTTGCCACACCGGTGTTGAAGCCGCCGGCGTTGACCAACCCGGTGCTGGCCACCCCGGAGTTGCCGATACCGGTGTTGTAGCTGCCGGAGTTGAACAACCCGAAGTTGGCAGTCCCGGAGTTGAAGAAGCCGATATTGCCTGTGCCGGAGTTGAACAGGCCAATGTTGCCAGTGCCGGAGTTCAAGCCGCCGATGCCGGACTGGTTGTCGCCGGTGAGCCCGATCCCGAGGTTGTTGGTGCCGGTGTTGCCAAACCCGATGTTGCCCAGGCCCATGTTGGCCCAGCCGACGTTGCCGCTGCCGGCGTTGCCCAGCCCGATATTGCCCATGCCGGCCAGGCCCGCCGCCAGACCCGAATTCCCGAACCCGAAGTTGGCATCGCCGATATTGCCGAACCCGACGTTGCCGCCGCCGATGTTGCCGAAGCCCAGGTTCACGTCGCCAATGTTGCCGAATCCCAGGTTCACGTCGCCAATGTTGGCCGCACCCAGGTTGAGGTTGCCGATGTTGCCGAGGCCGACGTTGCCGTTGCCGACGTTAGCCAACCCGATGTTGACGATGGTGATGGGGTTTTGCCCCACGTTGGAGGCCAACAAGCCCGACAGGTGATCACCGACGTTGCCCAGGCCCGACACCAACGCCGGCGTCCCAAGCGGCAGCGTGCTGGTGTTGTAGATCCCCGACAGCCCCGAACCGAGGTTGAGCACGCCGGAGTGCAGTGTGCCGACGTTGGCAATACCCGAACCCGCGCCTGCCAAAGCGGTGTGCGCCTGGTTCCACCACCCCGACATGTTCGCGCCGAAGTTGCCGAAACCCGAGCCCCCGCCCGCCCCGGTGTTGAAGAAGCCCGACGACGGAACGGTGGTGGTGTTCCCAATGCCCGGGGTGGGCGGGATGTTGATCAGCGGGATGTCGCCGGCGATGACGTAGAGTTCGCCGTCGGCGTTCGCCGGGATCTCCGGGAACGTGATCGCCGGAATGGTGGCGCCGGGGGTGCCGACGAACACATCCAGGTTCAGCAGCGAGTTCGCCGGGAACGTCAGACCACCGGGGAACAGGGTGATCGCGTCGATGCTGCCCGGCACCTGGAAACCCAACGGGATCTGGTGAATATTGAGCGCCGGGGTGTTGAACGCCTGAGATGCCGCATTGAAGACGGCATGCACCGGGCCGGTCGTGCTGAGCGTCGGGATTCCCGAGATGATATTGCCGCCGACGAACAGGTCACCGGCGTTGTAGATTCTGCCGACCGAGTACCACGTTGGGCCGATCGCACCGGATGACGTCCAGACGATAAACGGCTCTATTTCGCTGGTCGCCCCGACCGACGCGGCCATATCGAGGACCGCTCGTGCGGCGGTCAGGGCGGGAATGGTGACCGAGGGGACCGCGATGGGGCCGAAGCCGACGCTTCCGGTGACGTTCGGATTGAGGGCGGGAATATCGATTTGCGGGATGGTGAAGGCGCCCATCGCCGCGTTGCCGGTCAGGTGCGCGTTGATCGCCAGAACCGGGATGGGCGGGACGACCACCGGGCCGAAGGCCCCGGTGAAATGCGCGTCCAGGATGGTGATCCGGGGAACGTCGAGGCTGTAGGAATAGCTGAATAGGCCTTCGTAGTTGCCCCGCCACAGGATGCCGTTGCTGAAGTTGCCCGACATGAGGGCGCCGGTGTCGACATTGCCCGAGTTCGCGATGCCGGTGTTGGCGTTACCGGTGTTGAACCAGCCGGTGTTGATGCTGCCCGGGTTGAAGCCACCGGTGTTGGTGTCACCGACATTGAAGCTGCCCGTGTTGTACGACCCGGCGTTGGCCAGACCCGTAGTGAAACCACCGGCATTGAAAAGCCCAGTACTGCCCGTTCCGCTATTACCGATGCCGGTGTTGAAGCTGCCCGAGTTGAACAACCCCCAGTTTCCGGTCCCGGAGTTGAAGAACCCGATGTTGCCGGTGCCGGAGTTGAACAGGCCAATGTTGCCGGCACCGGAGTTCAAGCCGCCGATGCCGGTCTGGTTGTCGCCGGTCAGCCCAATCCCGAGGTTGTTGGTGCCGGTGTTGGCGAACCCGATGTTGCCCACACCCATGTTGGCCAGGCCAACGTTGGTGCTGCCCGCATTGCCCAACCCGATATTGCCGATGCCGAGCGCCGCCCCCAGGCCCGAATTGCCAAACCCGACGTTGCCGTGGCCGATATTGCCGAAGCCGACGTTGGCGTTCCCGATATTGCCCAACCCTAGGTTGAGGTCGCCGAGGTTGGCCGCGCCCAGGTTGAAGTCCCCAACGTTGCCCAACCCGAGGTTGTAGTTGCCGACATCGGCCAACCCGAGGTTGATGATGGGGCTTTGGGTCAACGCCGTCCCGGCCGCCAACACCCCCGACAGCTGCTGGCCCACGTTGCCGGCACCCGACACCAGCGCCGGCGTCCCCAAACCCACGATAGCGGTGTTGTACAGCCCCGATATCCCCGAGCCGACGTTCAGCACACCCGAGTTCAGCGTGCCAACGTTGAGAACGCCCGAGCCCGCGCCCGCCAACGCGGCATGCGCCTGGTTCCACCAGCCTGAGCTGCCGGCCCCGAAGTTGCCGAAACCCGACACCCCGCCCGCGCCGGAGTTGAAGAAACCCGACGACGGGGTGGCGGTCGCGTTCCCGAAGCCGGGCGTCGGCGGAACGATGATGATCGGAACGCTGCTGTCCGGCACGCTGATGTTGAGGGCCAGGCTCAGTGGCAGCGGATCGATCGTGAAACCACCCGGGAATATCGTGATCGGATCCAGCACGCCGGACGCATCGATGGTCAACGGGATCGCATTTTGCGGGATGTTGAGGCCACCGGGGAACAGCGTGAAGGCCGGAAGACCGCCCGACACATCGATCTTGAGCGGGATAGGCGATGTCGTGATCGTTGGGATGGTGACGGTTGGGAGGGTTAGTGCGAGGCTACCGGTGGTTGCGCTGCTGGGACCGGTATGGATCAGGATGCCCTGAGTGGGTGCGGTGACAAAGCCACCACTCATTCCGGTTGAGTTGGACGCCCCAACGATCCAGTTGTCGCCGAGCGCATTCACGAACAGCAACGGAAGTCTGAAGGGCGGCGGGGCGGGGGCCGGGGGCGTGTCGAGCGGAATCGTGTAGGTCTGACCGCCGATCGTCATGCTCGGCAGGAAGACGATGGGCGGGATGACCATCGTTTCGTGGATGTCCAGCACCACTGCGGGGACATCGATGGGCTCGATCCTGAAGGGCCCGATGTTGACGAGTTCGTGGATGTCGAACAGCGACATGCCGGGAATATCGATCTGATCGATGTGGACGGGACCGAGGTTGAGGGTTTCGTTGATGTCCACCAGGGTGCTGCCGGTGATTTCGATGCTGTAGGAGAAGCCGACCAGCCCGTGGTGATCACCGGTCCACAGCGCGCCGTTGTTGAAGCTGCCGGAGTTGAACGCGCCGGTGTTGACATTGCCCGTGTTGAAGCCGCCGGTGTTGGTGTGGCCGGCGTTGAACCAGCCGGTGTTGACATTGCCAGGGTTGAAGCCGCCGGTGTTGGTGTTGCCCGCGTTGAGGCTGCCGGTGTTGTAACTACCGGCATTGGCCAGACCCGTGTTGAAACTCCCGGCATTGAAAAGCCCGGTACTGCCCGTTCCGCTGTTACCGATGCCGGTGTTGTAGCTGCCCGAGTTGAACAACCCCCAGTTTCCGGTCCCGGTGTTGAAGAACCCGATGTTGCCGGTGCCGGAGTTGAACAACCCCAGGTTGCCGGCACCGGAGTTCAGGCCGCCGAACCCGGTCTGGTTGTCGCCGGTCAGCCCGATCCCGAGGTTGTTGGTGCCGGTATTGCCGAACCCGATGTTGCCCAGGCCCATGTTGCCGAAGCCGACGTTGTTGCTGCCGGCGTTGCCCAACCCGATGTTGCCGATCCCCGGCAGCGCCCCCAGGCCCGAGTTGCCGAACCCGACATTGCCGTGGCCGAGGTTGCCGAACCCGACGTTGCCGTCCCCGAGGTTGCCCAACCCCAGGTTCTGCCCGCCGAGGTTGCCACCGCCGAGGTTGAGGTTGCCGAGGTTGCCCGCGCCCAGGTTGACGTCGCCGACGTTGGCGAAGCCGAGGTTGTAGCTGCCGACGTTGCCCAGGTTGACGATGTTCAGCGGATTCAGGTGCCGCAGCTCGGCGATCGCCGCGTCGATGATGCTCGGCTGCCCGGAGCCGCCCGACCCGCCGCTGGTCAGCATCGCCAGCAGGCCATCGATGGACACCCCCGACACGTGGTTGCCCAGGTTGCCGAAACCCGAGATCACCGCCGGCGCGGAGCCCAGCGTGCTCACGTTGAACATGCCCGAGATGTCGACGCCGGAGTTCAGCACACCGGATGCCAGGCTGCCGGCATTGCCCAGGCCGGAGAGCGTCCCCACCATCGGACTCGAGGCCTGGTTCAGCAAGCCGGACACCCCCGCGCCGAAGTTGGCGATGCCCGAGCCGCCACCGCCGCCGGTGTTGAAGAAGCCCGACGACGGCAGCTCGGTCGAGTTGCCAAAGCCCGGCAGCGCCGGAATGTCGATGATCGAGATGTTGATGGGTCCGGCGCTGCTGAGAACGTCGAAGTTCAGCGGAATCGGGTCGATCCTGGTGCCGGTGATGGTGACCGCCGGAATGTCGACGGACACATCGATCGGCACGACCTCCGACATCGAAATTCCGTTGATAGTGGAGGCCGGGATGTCGATCGGCGGAATGTCGATGGGTATGGATTGGCTGAACGAGATTGCCGGCAATTCGATGGCGTCGATGGTCTGCTGCAGCGGCAGGGCCAATCCGCCCAGCGTTGCCGAAGTAAGGGGTATGGCGACCTGTATCTGAACCGAGATTGTGGGATCGGGAAATTCATTTGGGAACGCGTCGTGGAGGAACTGAAGCTTGAGGTTAACGTTGAACGGATTGAGCTGGACGTTTGAGACGGTGATCGGGCCGAACCTGAATTGTCCGGTAATGCCCAGCGCAGAAAGCAGGGTGGTGGCCGGGGCGGTGAAGCCGGCGTCGGCGGCACCGTCGAAGTCGATGTGGATTGCCGGAATGGGGATGTCCGGCACGGCGAAGCCGTAGTTCGCTTGTCCCGTGAGGCCCAGGTGGATGGGGGGAAGGATCGTGGTGTCCGGGATGATAATGGGGCCGATGCCGCCGGTTGAAGTCCAGTGGATCGGGAATTCGGGAATCGTGATGCCGACGTTCAGGCCGAACAGGCCCTCGAAGTTGCCTCGCCACAAGATGCCGTTGCTGAAGTTGCCCGACATGAGGGCGCCGGTGTCGACATTGCCCGAATTGGCGACGCCGGTGTTGGCGTTGCCGGTGTTGAACCAGCCGGTGTTGATGCTGCCCGGGTTGAAACCACCGGTGTTGGTGTCACCCACATTGAAGCTGCCCGTGTTGTACGACCCAGGGTTGGCCACACCGGTATTGAAATTACCGGCATTGAAAAGCCCAGTACTGCCCGTTCCGCCATTGCCGATGCCGGTGTTGAAGCTGCCCGAGTTGAACAACCCGAAGTTCCCGGTCCCGGAGTTGAACAACCCGACGTTGCCGGTGCCGGAGTTGAACAACCCGATGTTGCCGGCACCGGAGTTCAAGCCGCCGATCCCAGTCTGGTTGTCCCCGGTCAGCCCAATCCCGAGGTTGTTGGTGCCGGTGTTACCGAACCCGATGTTGCCCACACCCATGTTGCCGAAGCCGACGTTGCCGCTGCCGGCATTGCCCAACCCGATGTTGCCCACCCCGGCCAGGCCCGCCGCCAGACCCGCATTGCCCAACCCGAAGTTGGCATCGCCGATATTGCCGAACCCGACGTTGCCGCCGCCGACATTGCCCAAACCCACGTTCAAGTCGCCGATATTGGCCGCACCCAGGTTGAAGTCCCCGACGTTGCCGAAACCGACGTTTACGCTGCCCACATCGGCCAACCCGAGATTGATGATGAGGCTCTGGTTGAGTGCCGTCCCCGCCGAGGACAACCCCGACAGCTGCTCACCAACATTGCCGATGCCCGAGACCACCGCCGGGGTCCCCGGCGGCAACCCGCCGGTGTTGTACAGCCCCGACACACCCGAGCCGAAGTTCAGCACACCCGATCCCAGCGAACCGAAATTGGCGAAACCCGAACCCGCCCCAGCCACCTCGGTCTGCGCCTGGTTCCACCAACCCGAGCTGCCCGCACCGAAATTCCCGAAGCCCGACACCCCACCGTCGCCGGAGTTGAAGAAACCCGACGACGGAGCGGTGGTCGTGTTGCCAAAGCCCGGGGTCGCCGGGATATTAACGCCGTTGATCAGGATAGGGCCGACAGTGACGCTGGCGCCGAGGTTCAGCGGGATGCGGTCGATCGTGATCGGCGGGGTGCTGAAGCCGTCAATCTGGCCGTCTATGTCGATCGTCAGCGGCAGCGGCGCAGCGGGAATGGTGAAGCCCGGGATCGTGAATCCCAGCGTGCCGATCGACGCGCTGGCCAGCAGCGCCAGTGGATTGTTGGGAATACTGATGCCATTCGGGAAGATCGTTACTGCCGGGGTACTCCAGTTGACGGTCACCGGGAATGACTGGTTAATTCTGGTGTCGATATTAAGGTTACCTAATTGGAGGGTGACGTTGCCGGCAAGATCTTTGATTTCGATTCCTGAAATGTTGACGACCCCCAAGCCAAAGAAGGGGCCGACGGGGAAAGTCGTGTTGAAGTTCTGAGCCGGGAACAGGGTGATGGGCGAGATGGTGATGGGGCCGACGCTGATAGGTATGGCCGTACCGCCACCAAAAGCGGGGATCACGATGTCCGGAACGACCAGCGGGCCGAGGCTGAAGGTTTGGTGAATGTTGAGCGGGATGGTGGGCAAAATCTGGATCGGCAACACGGTGATGGGGCCGACGCCGCCGTTGAGCTCGAGACCAATGGGGATCGCCGGAATGGTCGATCCACCGGAGAGCCCCCACAGGCCCTCGTAGTCACCCCGCCACAGCACACCGTTGCTGAAGTTGCCCGAGATGAACGCGCCGGTGTTGACATTGCCCGAGTTGGCGATGCCGGTGTTGGTGTTGCCGGTGTTCAGCCAGCCGGTGTTGACGTTGCCCGGGTTGAAGCCACCCGTATTGGTGTTGCCCGCGTTGAAGCTGCCCGTGTTATAGCTACCCACGTTGGCCACACCCGTGTTGAACCCACCAACGTTGAACAACCCGGTACTGGCCGTCCCCGCATTACCGACACCGGTGTTGTAGCTGCCCGAGTTGAATACCCCGAAGTTGCCGGTCCCCGAATTGAAGAACCCAATGTTGCCGGTGCCGGAGTTGAACAACCCCAGATTACCGGTTCCTGAATTCAGGCCCCCAATGCCAGTCAGGTTGTCCCCGGTCAACCCGATCCCGATGTTGTTGCTACCCGTGTTGGCAAAACCGATGTTGCCCACACCCAGGTTTGCGAGGCCGTAGTTGCTGCTGCCCGCATTGCCCAACCCAATATTGCCCATGCCCGGCGGCAACCCAAGACCCGAGTTGCCGAACCCGAAGTTGGCGTTGCCGATATTGCCGAAACCGAAATTCCCGCTACCGGCGTTGGCAGCACCCAAATTCTGCGCACCGACATTGGCTGCGCCCAGGTTGAATATCCCGACATTGCCCAACCCGACGTTGTAATTACCGACATTGCCCAAGCCCGCGTTAAGCCTCAACATCTTCGCGGGTCCGGCAAATAGAGCATTGAGGAACGCGCCGACACCACCCCCCAACGCCTGCGCCGGTGGGCTGAACGCCGGCAACGCCGCGGCAGCAGCCGACGCGCCGGAATGGTAGCCGGCCATCGCCGCCACATCGGCGGCCCACATCAACTCGTACTCGGCCTCGACGGCCGCGATCGCTGCGGCGTTCTGCCCCAGCAGGTTCGACATCGCCAACGCCCGCATCGCCATCCGGTTGACCGCCACCGCCGCCGGATCCACCGTCGCCGCCAACGCCGCCTCAAACGCCGCCACCGCGGCCCGCGCCTGCCCGGCCACCGCCACGGCCTGCGCCGCCACCGAACCCAACCACCCCGCATACGGGGCCGCCGCGGCCGCCATCGCCGCCGCCGCCGCACCCTGCCACACCCCCGCCGTCAGGCCCGACGTCACCTGCCCAAACGACACCGCCGCCGACCCCAACTCCTCAGCCAGCCCATCCCACGCCGCGGCCGCCGCCAGCAACGGGCTCGACCCCGCACCCGAATACATCAGCACGGAGTTGATTTCCGGTGGCAGAACTGGAAAATTCAACCGCCCCTACCTCTGCCGCTCACGATGCGTTCACACCTCATCGTCTCACCACGACGTGGTGAGCGCGGGCACTTCGACAAACTAATCTGCAATATCCCGATCGCGTACAAACGTGCCGACATTTGCGGCGCATTAATGCCCATATCGGCTTGTATCTCTTGTAGTGCCGCTTTGACGGGGTGGTGGTCAGGTACGGTGGCCTCGGGAGAGGCTGGAGGGCTCGACGTTTTCGGCTGAGTGTCTGGGCCCGTGAAAGAGATCGTCTGCTCCAGCTTTGTCTCCTGAACTGACCCGGTTTAGGGAATTGGTGGCCAGGTTGCGGAAGTGCGCAGCATCGACGTGTACCTGGGTGAGGCATCGAATCATCGACAAGCACCGGAGCCGCGCGTGAACTCCCGCCGCGTTGTGGTCGGGGATGATGTGGGAGACCGGCCGGCAGTGCTGTGTACGAAGGTTCTCCCACCGCAACGAGTTCACGCACGACGGTCGGCTGGGTGGGCCCTGGAATACGTGAACTCTTCATCAACACAACATGATTGACGATGAAGGGGAGAACCTCCATGCACAACAACGCTAACCCGTGACTGCCGAGAATCCAGGACGGAGCAGGCGGACGCTGGTCGGAATCGACGCGGCGATCACGGCCTGTCACCACATCGCGATCCGCGATGATGTCGGTGCGAGGTCGATTCGATTCAGTGTCGAACCCACGCTGGCCGGACTGCGCACCCTCACCGACAAGCTCAGCGGTTACGACGATATCGACGCCACCGTGGAACCGACCTCGATGACGTGGCTGCCGCTCACGATCGCTGTCGAGAATGCCGGTGACACCATGCACATGGCCGGCGCGCGGCATTGCGCCCGGCTGCGGGGTGCGATCGTGGGCAAGAGCAAGTCCGACGTCATCGACGCCGAGGTTCTCACCCGCGCCAGCGAGGTGTTCGACCTGACGCCGCTGACACTGCCGACGCCCGCGCAGTTGGCGTTACGTCGATCGGTGATCCGACGTGCCGGCGCAGTGATTGACGCGAACCGGTCCTGGCGTCGGTTGATGTCGTTGGCGCGGTAGGCGTTCCCCGATGTGTGGACCGCGTTCGCCGGGTCGTTACCGACCGCGACAGCGGTGCTGGGGCGTTGGCCCGACATCCGCTTGCTGGCCGGCGCACCGACCCGCCACGTTGACCGCCGTCATCGCCGCGCACACCCGCGGTGTCGCCGACACCCCGGCCCGGCCGAGGCCATCAAGACCGCCGCAACCGGCTGGGCCGCGTTCTGGGACGGGCACCTCGACCTGGACGCACTGGCCGTCGATGTCACCGAGCATCTCAGCGACCTCACCGACGACCGATGCGCGCGTTGGTGATGCCGGTGACCAAGAAGGTGTTGATCTTGGGTGACTAGTCAATGGTGGTGGCCAGGGTGAGCAGTTCGGGGATCTGCGAGTCGATGCGCCAGGCAGGAAGCGGTGTAGGTGATGGCGCGCCAGGTGGGGGTCCCCGCCGGTGCGCACGGTCGACAGCAGGGTGCGCAGCTCCTCTTTGGCGATCCAGGCCGAGAGAATCTGCGCGCGGGGGTCGACGGCGTTGATCCGATTCCGCATTTTGGCGAAGCTTTTGTCCGACAAGCGTTCCCGGGCGGTCAGCAAGCGACGTCGGTTGGCCCACTGCGGGTCGATCTTGCGGCCGCGCCGGTCGTGGAACGCCCAGGTCACCCGGCGGCGCACCGCGGTCAGCGCGTCGTTGGCCAGCGTGGTCACATGGAAGTGGTCGACGACGAGCTTGGCGTTGGGCAGCAGCCCGGGCGTGCGGATCGCCGAGGCGTAGGCAGCGGCGGGGTCGATGGCCACCGTACTGGATGCTCTCCCGGAACTGCGGTGTGCGCGCTTGCAGCCATGCCAGCACCGCCGCGCCGCCGCGGCCTTCATGCTGCCCCATAAACCCCTGATCACCGGCCAGGTCGACGAACCCGGTATCCCACGGGTCGACCCGTACCCACCGGCCAGTCTTGGCGCAGCGCTCCCATCTGGGTTTTCCTCGCCGTGTCTGGTCAACGCCCAGCACCGGGGTGGGCAACGGCTCGGTCAATACCCGTCTCGGCGTAGGCAACAAACGCCCGATGTGCCGTCGGCCACGACACGGCGTCAGCCTGGGCGACCTCGGCCCACCGAGCGGGCCGCATCCCCGATCGCCTTGGCCATCTGCCGACGCAGCCGCAGCGTGCTGCGGACGCGGGCAGGTACCTGGGTGATGGCCTCGGTGAACGGCCCCAGCTTGCAGTAGTCTTCTCGGCATCGCCAGCGAATTTTGTTCCAGCGCACCATGATGCGGTCTTCGCCATAAGGTAGATCTTTCGGTGAGGTAACCGCGTATTCCTTCACTGATATCGAGACCACCCCCGCACGACGGGCACGCCGCCGCCGTCGGCTCATCGGTGATCACATCGACCACCCGGGTCCCGTCACTGCGGCGCTCGACACGCTCAACCCGTGCTCCTGGCAGCCCGAACAACACTGTCGTAGCGTCAGACACAGCCCTTGGCTCCTTCCTCGGCCTGAATGCTTCGCAACACTTAGACTTCAGAAGGCCAAGGGCCCTCAGCCGCTAAACACGCCGACCAAGATCAACGAGCTACCTGCCCGGTCAAGGTTGAAGAGCCCCCATATCAGCAAGGGCCCGGTGTCGGCGCAAAATTTAGCGTCGTTGCGCCCACACCAGAGTTACCGCCGCACACACGGCGTGACCACCGGCGTGCATTTAAGAATCCGTTAGGGCCCGACGCCGGTGAAGAGCAAGCCCGACAGTTGCTGGCCGACGTTGCCGAAACCCGAGACGACGGCCGCGGTGACAACACCCAGCGCGCCGGTGTTGTACACGCCCGAGATGCCGGCGCCGCGGTTGAGGATGCCGGAGAGCTGGGTGCCGAAGTTGGCGAAGCCCGACGCCGACCCGAGCAGCGGATCCGACATCGCGTTGAGCAATCCCGACATGCCCGCGCCGGTGTTGCTAAAGCCCGAACCGCCGCCAGCTCCGGTGTTGAAGAAGCCCGACGACGGCAGCGTGGTCGAGTTCCCGAAACCCGGCGCCCCGCCGAACCCGGCGATCGGGACGTTGATCGGGCCGATAGTGGTGTCGGCGTGCAGGTCCAGCAAGATCCGGTCGAGAACGATGGCCGGGATGTCGACGGGCGGGATGCCATTGGACAACGCGAGGCCCAGCGGGAGGGTGGGGATCAGGGTGCCGCCCGGGATGGTGAACCCCGGGATGGTCAGCGACACCGGCAGGCCGATGTCGATCGGGTCGAGGGGGATGGTGAATCCCGGGAAGGTCACCGTGCCGGAGGGGATGGAGATGGGCCCCACAAAGTATGCCCCTTGCGTGGACGTTGCACCCCCGCCGCTAGAGGGCGCGATCCGGATTCCGGGGAAGAAGCTGGGCTTGACCCAAATCTCTGAGGTTGGTCCGGACGTGCTGGTGACGGCTCCTTGGGAGTAACTGACGAGCACGGGCGGGGTCCTGACGGTAATGGGGTTGACGGTGATGGAGCCGACATGGACGGCGGGGTCGAGGCCCAAGTGAATGGATGGAACAGAGATGTCCGGGATGGCGATCGGGCCGATGCCACCGACCGCGGCGAAGCCGACCGGAATGGGCGGGATGTGGATGGGCGGCAGCACGGTAATCGGGCCGATCCCGCCGCTGACGTCGGCGCCCACCGCGGGGAACAGCGGGAGGGTGTAGCCCACGGCGAAGCCGGCCAGGCCCTGGTAGTCGCCGCGCCACAGGATGCCGTTGCTGAAGTTGCCGGTGACGAAGGCGCCGGTGTTGACATTGCCCGCGTTGGCCACCCCGGTGTTGGCGTTGCCGGCGTTGAGCCAGCCGGTGTTGATGCTGCCCGGGTTGAAGCCCCCGGTGTTGGTGTCACCGACATTGAAGCTGCCCGTGTTGTAGCTGCCGGCGTTGGCCACACCGGTGTTGAAACTGCCGGCATTGAAGAGCCCAGTGCTGCCCGTTCCGCTATTGCCGACGCCGGTGTTGAAGCTGCCGGAGTTGAACAACCCGAAGTTGCCGGTCCCGGTGTTGAAGAACCCGACGTTGCCGGCGCCGGAGTTGAACAACCCCAGGTTGCCGGCACCGGAATTTAGGCCGCCGATGCCGGTCTGGTAGTCGCCGGTCAGCCCGATCCCAATGTTGCCGGTGCCGGTGTTGGCCAACCCGATATTGCCCACGCCCACGTTGGCCAACCCCCAGTTGTTGCCGCCGGCATTGCCCAACCCCACATTGCCCAGGCCCGGCACGCCCGCGGTCAGACCCGAGTTGCCGACTCCGACATTGCCGTGGCCAATATTGCCGAACCCCAGGTTGCCGGCGCCGATATTTCCGAAGCCCAGGTTGTGCGCGCCGAGGTTGGCCGCGCCCAGGTTGACCTCCCCGACATTGCCGAAACCGGCGTTGTGGCTGCCGACGTTGGCCAACCCGATATTCAGAACGGTCACCGGGTTCACCGCGGACCCGCCGGAAAGCAGCCCCGACAGTTGGTGGCCGACGTTGCCCAGGCCTGAGACCAGCGCCGGGGTCCCCACCCCCAGCGTGCTGGTGTTGTAGATCCCCGAGACACCCGAGCCCAGGTTGAGCACACCGGAATGCAGCGTGCCAACGTTGGCAAAACCCGAGCCCGCCCCCGCCAGCGCGGTGTGCGCCTGGTTCCACCAGCCCGAGGTGCCCGCGCCGAAGTTGCCGAAGCCCGATCCCCCGCCCGCGCCGGCGTTGAAGAAGCCCGACGACGGGGTGATGGTGCTGTTCCCAATGCCCGGGGTGGGCGGGATGTTGATCAGCGGGATGCTGCTGGCGAGGACATACACCGAGCCGTCGGCGCTCGCCGCGATCTCGGGCCAGGTGATGGCCGGGATGTCCACGCCGCCGGCGCCGGCGGTCACGTCCAGGTTCAGCAGCGAGGTCGCCGGGAACGTCAAACCACCGGGGAAGAGGGTGATCGCGTTGACGCTGCCGGGCACCTGGAAGCCCAACGTGATCGGGCCAGTTTCGAGCTGCGGAGTGGTAAACGCCCCGCTGGACGCGGAAATGGTGAGATGGCTTCCGTCGCTCGTGCCGGCGCCGAAAACGAGTGGGCCGGTGGCGTAGGGCGAACCGTCGGCCGATCCGAATGAATAGAAGGTTATACCAAGGCCATTAGTGCCTTGAGTCCACATTTCGAAGGGATCTATCCTCATCTCCGCCCCAACCGAGGCGTTGATTATTTGCTCCACAATGACACTCACCGGCGGAATGCGCACGGACCCCACAACGATGCGGAAGGCGGCGCTTCCGGTGATGTTTGGGGTGAGTGCGGGGATGTCGATCTGCGGAATGGTGAATGCGCCCATCGCGACGTTTCCGGTCAGGTGCGCATTAACGGCCGGCACCGGGATGGGCGGGAGGACCACGGGTCCGAAGCCGCCGTCGAGGTGGGCGTCCACGATGGTGATCCGGGGCACGTCGAGGCTGTAGAACAGGCTGAACAGGCCCTCGTGATCACCCCGCCACAACAGGCCGTTGCTGAAGTTGCCCGACATGAACGCGCCGGTGCCGACGTTGCCCGAGTTGGCGATGCCGGTATTGGTGTGGCCGGTGTTGAACCAGCCGGTGTTGATGGTGCCCGGGTTGAACCCCCCGGTGTTGGTGTCGCCGGCATTGAAGCTGCCGGTGTTGTAGCTGCCGGCGTTGGCCACGCCGGTGTTGAAGCTGCCGGCATTGAAGAGCCCAGTGCTGCCCGTTCCGCTATTGCCGATGCCGGTGTTGAAGCTGCCCGAGTTACCGATGCCGAAGTTGCCGGTCCCGGAGTTGAAGAACCCGATGTTGCCGGTGCCGGAGTTGAACAAGCCGATATTGCCGGCACCGGAGTTCAGGCCCCCGATGCCGGTGAGGTTGTCCCCCACCAGCCCGATCCCGATGTTGCCGGTGCCGGTGTTGGCCAACCCGATGTTGCGCACGCCCTGGTTGGCGAAACCATAGTTGGCGCTGCCGGCATTGCCGAACCCCGTGTTGCCCAGGCCGGCCGCGCCGGCGGTCAGACCCGAATTGCCGAAACCGATATTGCCGTGGCCGACGTTGGCGAAGCCGAGGTTGCCGGTGCCGACGTTGCCCAGCCCCAGGTTTTGCGCACCGAGGTTGGCCGCGCCCAGGTTAACGTCCCCGACGTTGCCGAACCCGACGTTGAAGTTGCCCACATCCGCCAACCCGATGTTGAGGATGGGGATCTGGTTCAACGCGGTCCCGGCCGCAGACACGCCCGACAGCTGATGGCCGACGTTGCCGAGGCCCGACAGCACCGCCGGCGTCCCGAGCGGCAACACGCTGGTGTTGTAGATCCCCGAGACACCCGAGCCGACGTTGAGCACACCCGAGCCCAGCGTGCCGACATTCAACACCCCCGATCCCGACCCCGCCAGCGCGCTCGCCGCCTGGTTCCACCAGCCCGACAGGTTCGACCCGACGTTTCCGAACCCCGACACCCCACCGGCGCCGGAGTTGAAGAACCCCGACGACGGGGTCGCCGTGGTGTTGCCGAACCCTGGCGTCGGCGGGACATCGATGATCGGGATGCTGCTGTCGGGCACGGTGAGATTCAGCGCCAGGTGCAGCGGCAGCGGGTCGATCGTGTACCCACCCGGGAAAATCGTGATCGGATCCAGCGCGCCGGACGCATCGATCGTTAACGGGATGGCGTTCGTGGGGATCGTCAGGCCACCCGCGAACAAGGTGAAGGCCGGCAGACCACCGCTGATGTTCACGTCCAACAGGAATCTCGTGGTAGCGATTTGCGGAATCTCGAAACCCGGAATAGATATCTTGAGCTCGCCGGTCGTTCCGGGGCCAGGGCCGGTGTGAATGGTGATGCCCTGGGTGGGCGCCGGGAAGGGGTCTCCGAAATTGGGAATCGCCGCGGTCGACCCGAGGATCCAGTCCTCGCCTTCGAAGCGCATGCTGATGAGCGGAAGCGTCATGGTTGACCCGGGTGAGGCGGGGATGTCCAGCGGAATGGTTCTCGTCTGTGCGGGAATTGTGGTGGCGGGCACCAGGACGATGGGATCCATGTGGATCGATTCGTGGATCTCTAGCGGTATCGCGGGAACATCGACCTGCGGGATGGTGAAGGGTCCGATCTCGACGATTTCGTGGACGTCGAACAGCGACATGCCGGGGATGTCGATCTGCTCGATGTGGATGGGGCCCAGGTTGAGGGTTTCGTTGAGGTCCAGCAGGGTGCTGCCGGCGATGTCGATGCTGAAGGAGAAGCCGACCAGCCCGTGGTAGTCACCGGTCCACAGCGCCCCGTTGTTGAAGCTGCCGGAGTTGAACGCGCCGGTGTTGACGTTGCCGGTGTTGAACAGGCCGGTGTTGGTGTGGCCGGTGTTGAACCAGCCGGTGTTGACGGTGCCCGGGTTGACGCCGCCGGTGTTGAAGCTGCCCACGTTGAGGCTGCCGGTGTTGTAGGAGCCGGCATTGGCCAGACCGGTGTTGAAGTTCCCCGCGTTGAACAACCCGGTGCTGGCCGTGCCCGCATTCCCCACACCGGTGCTGTAACTGCCCGAGTTGAACAGCCCGAAGTTCCCGGTCCCGGTGTTGAAGAACCCGATGTTGCCGGTGCCCGAGTTGAACAACCCGAGGTTCCCGGTGCCCGAGTTCAGGCCGCCGATCCCGGTCCGATAGTCCCCGGTCAGCCCGATCCCGATGTTGCCGGTGCCGGTGTTGGCCAACCCGATATTGCCCACACCCACGTTGGCCAACCCCCAGCTGCCGCTGCCGGCGTTACCCAACCCCACATTGCCCAGGCCCCCCGCGCCCGCGGTCAGGCCCGCGTTGCCGAATCCGAAATTGCCGGCACCGATGTTGCCGAACCCGAGGTTGCCGGTCCCGACGTTGCCCAACCCCAAGTTGCTGCCGCCGAGGTTGCCGGCGCCGACGTTGATGTTGCCGACGTTGCCCGCACCCAGGTTGAACTCACCGACGTTAGCCAAACCGAGGTTCACCCCGCCGACATTGCCCAAGGCCAAAGCGTTGCCGATGTCGAGGTGCTGCAGCTCGGCGATGGCCGCGTCGATGATCTGATCGAACACGGACTCGGCAGGTGGGAAGGTGAGGATCGCGATCAGGCCATCGATGGACACCCCCGACATATGGTCGCCGAGGTTGCTGAACCCCGAGATCACCGCCGGGGTGGTGGCGTCCAGCGTGCTCACGTTGAACAGCCCGGAGATGGCGGTGCCGGAGTTCAGCACACCCGAGGCCAGGGTGCCGGCATTGCCCAGCCCCGAGAGTGTCCCCACCAGTGACCCCGCGCCGGCCTGGTTGAGCAGGCCCGACACGCCCGCACCCAAGTTGCCGATGCCCGATCCGCCGCCGGCACCGGTGTTGAAGAACCCCGACGACGGCATCTGGGTCGAGTTCCCGAAGCCCGGCGCCGCCGGGATGTCGATGATCGGGATGTTGAGGGGTCCGGCACTGGTGCGAATGTCGAAGCCCAGCGGGATCGCGGAAATGGTGGTGCCTGTGATCGTGACCGCCGGGATGTCCACGGACGCATCGATCGGCACCACTTCCGACATTGAAATCCCATCGATGACCGAGGCCGGAATATCAACAGGTATGCGGATAGGAATCGACTCACTCAACGAAATCGCATCCAGGGGGATGGGCTCGATCTCCAGGGGCACACCGATCCCGGCCACCACGATTGGCTCAAGATGAATTGGTCCGAGTTGGCCCGTGATAGGACCAAGAACGGGCAGGCCTAACGTGAAATCCATGGGCGGAATATCGATATTCGAGAGCGTGATGGGGCCGAAGCTGATGAAGCTACCGTTATTCTTCAGGGCGGACAGCAGGGTGGCTTCCGGGGCGGTGAAGCCGACGGTGACGACGCCATTGATGCCGATGTGGATGGCGGGGATGGGGATGTCGGGCACGGTGAAGCTGTAGTCCGCGTCGCCGGTGATCTGCAGGTGCAGCGGCGGAAGGATCGTGGTGTCCGGGATGACGATGGGGCCGATACCGCCAGTCGTGGTGATGCGGATCGGGAATTGCGGGATCGTGATGCCATAGGACAGGCCGAACAGGCCCTCGTGGTCGCCGCGCCACAGCATGCCGTTGCTGTCGGTCCCCGACATGAGGGCGCCGGTGTTGCGGGTGCCCGTATTCATAATGCCGGTGTTGAACCAGCCGGTGTTGATGTCGCCCGGGTTGAAACCACCGGTGTTGGTATCACCGACATTGAAGCTGCCCGTGTTGTACGACCCGGGGTTGGCGATGCCGGTGTTGAAATTGCCGGCATTGAAGAGCCCAGTACTGCCGGTTCCGCTATTACCGATGCCGGTGTTGAAACTACCGGAGTTGAACAGTCCGAAGTTGCCGGTGCCGGTGTTGAAGAACCCGACATTGCCGGTGCCGGAATTGAACAATCCGATATTGCCACTACCCGAGTTGAGGCCGCCGATGCCGGTCTGGTAGTCGCCGACCAGCCCGATCCCGATGTTGCCCGTGCCGGTGTTGGCCAACCCGATGTTGCCCACACCCAGGTTGGCCAGCCCCCAGTTGTTGCTGCCGGCATTGCTCAACCCCACGTTGCCCAGGCCGGCCAGGCCCACCGCCGGACCCGAGTTGGCGAACCCGACGTTGCCGGCACCGATGTTGCCGAACCCGACGTTCCCGCTGCCGAGATTGCCCAGGCCCAGGTTCTGCGCGCCGATGTTGGCCGCACCCCAGTTGAGGTCCCCCACATTGCCCAACCCGGTGTTGAACGCGCCCACATCGGCCCACCCGATATTGACAATGGGGCTCCGGTTGAGCACGGTCCCATTTGCCAAGAACCCCGACAGCTGCTGGCCGAGGTTGCCGATGCCCGAGACCACCGCCGGGGTGCCCGCTCCCAGGGTGCTGGTGTTGTACCACCCGGAGATCCCCGAGCCGACGTTCAGCACGCCCGAGCTCAGCGTGCCGGCATTGGCAACTCCCGAGCCCGCCCCTGCTAACACGTCGTGCCCCTGGTTCCACCAGCCCGACGTGCCCGCGCCGACGTTGGCGAACCCCGATCCACCGCCGCCGCCGGTGTTGAAGAACCCCGACGATGGGGCCGTGGTGGTGTTGCCGAACCCCGGCACCGCCGGCACATCGATGATCGGGATCGGGATATCGCCGATGAGGATGGTGCCGTCGAAGGTCGCCGGCACGGTGTCGAGGGTGAACCCGTCGGGCAACAGCGTGAACGCGTCCAGCCCCACGGACAGTCCGGTGACCCCGGCGGAGGCCCGCGGAAAGGTCAGCCCACCCGGGAAGAAGGTGAACCCGTCGTTGGCGACCTCCATACCCACCGTCACGGGGGTTTGCGCGGGAATGGTGAAACCATTCGGGAAAAGCGTCCACGGGGTGGTGTCCAAGTTGAGGGTTAGGGGAATTGGTGTCGGGGTGACCAATATCTGACCGCTAACCGTGAGGCCGGGCACAATGATGTTCTCTAGGAACAAGACACCGGCAACAACTTGGAACGCATCAATGGTGATAAATGGGTCACTGAGGCGGAACGGCTCGAGAAAAAGCCCTATCGAACCGGCGAGCGGGTCAAGAGCGCGAATCGGCGAGATGGTGTTTGCGGCCAGGTCCACGCTTCCGGTGATGCTGGCGATGGGAAGTGAGGGAATGCTGATCGGTGGGACGGTGAACGGACCCAGGCCGACGGTGGCGTCGGTGATCTCGACGTGCACGGCGGGTACCGGGACGGGCGCCACATGCAGCGGGCCCACCCCGCCGATCGCGTGCACGGTGACCGGGAATTGGGAGATCGTGGGCCCGACGCGGACGCCGACCAGGCCCTCGTAGCCGCCCCGCCACAACAGGCCGTTGCTGTAGTCGCCCGTCATGAAGGCGCCGGTGCCGAAGGTGCCCGCGTTGGCCAACCCGGTGTTGGCATGCCCGGTGTTGAACCAGCCGGTGTTGATGCCGCCCGGGTTGAAGCCACCGGTGTTGGTGTCGCCGGCGTTGAAGCTGCCCGTGTTGTAGTCACCAGTGTTGGCGATGCCGGTGCTGAAGCTGCCGGCATTGAAGAGCCCGGTGCTGGCCGTTCCGCTATTACCGATCCCGGTGTTGAAGCGGCCGGAGTTCCCGATGCCGAAGTTGCCGGTCCCGGAATTGAAGAACCCGACGTTGCCGGTGCCGGAGTTGAACAACCCGATATTGCCGATGCCGGAGTTCAAGCCCCCGATCCCGGTCCGATGGTCCCCGACCAGCCCGATCCCGATGTTGCCCGTGCCGGTGTTGGCAAACCCAATATTGCCCACACCCATGTTCGCCAAGCCATAGTTGTTGATGCCGGCATTGCCAAAACCAACATTGCCCACCCCCGCCGCGCCGGCGGTCAGGCCCAAGTTGGCAAACCCCAGGTTGCCATGGCCGATGTTGCCCAACCCCAGGTTGCCGTCCCCGACATTGCCCAGGCCCAGGTTGTGCCCACCGATGTTGGCCGCACCCAGGTTGACGTCCCCGACATTTCCGAACCCGGTGTTGAAGTTGCCCACATTGGCCAACCCGAGGTTGCCGGCGAGCATCGAGCGCAGCGTGGTTCCCGCCGCCGACACCCCCGACAGCTGCTGGCCCAGGTTGCCGATGCCCGACACCGCCGCCGGTGTCCCGAAAGGCAACACGCTGGTGTTGTAGAACCCCGAGATCCCTGAGCCCAGGTTGAGCACACCCGAGCCCAGGGTGCCCACGTTGCCAACACCCGAACCGGCCCCCAACAGCGCGCTCGGCGCCTGGTTCCACCAGCCCGAGCTGCCCGCGCCGACGTTGCCGAAACCCGACACCCCACCCGCACCGGAGTTGAAGAATCCCGACGACGGGGCCGTGGTGGTGTTCCCCACTCCCGGCGCCGCCGGGATATGAAGGCCCTGGATCGTGATGGGGCCGATCGTGACCCCGCCCCCCACGGTCAGGGGGATGCGATCGATCGTGATCGGCGGGGTGCTGAACCCGTCGATCTGGCCCTCGATATCGATCGACAACGGCAACGGCTGCGCGGGAACACTAAATCCCGGGATGGTAAAGCCCGGGTTACTGATCGACACACTCACCAGCAACCCCAAAGGATTATCGGGAGCACTGATGCCATTCGGGAACAGCGTGATCGGAGGGGTATCCCATCTGATCGTTAAATCAATCTGTGGATTGGTGGGTCCGGGAATGGTGGTGTCGATAACGATAGGGCCGATAAAGCTGACAAGCTGACCGTTAGAATCAAAGGTTTGGATTTGTGGAATTGTGATTTTCCCTAAACTGAAGGTGGGAAAGGGCAATTGGTTGACAAATGTCTGTTGGGCAAACAGGGTGATGGGTGTGATGGTCAGCGGGCCGATGTTGATGGGTATGCCGATACCGCCGCCGAAGGCGGGGATCACGATGTCGGGAACCACCAGCGGGCCCAAGTTGACGGTTTGGTGAATGCTGAGCGGGATGGTGGGCAGGATCGGGATGGGCTGGATGGTGATCGGGCCGATGTCGCCGTTGAGCACCAGGCCGATGGGAATTGCGGGGATCGACGAGCCGGCGGAGACGCCGAACAGGCCCTGGTAGTCACCCACCCACAGCACGCCGTTGTTGAAGTTGCCCGAGATGAACGCGCCGGTGTTGACGTTGCCCGAGTTGGCGATGCCGGTGTTGGTGTTGCCGGTGTTCAGCCAGCCGGTGTTCACACCGCCGGGGTTGAAGCCACCGGTGTTGGTGTCGCCGGCGTTGAAACTGCCGGTGTTGTAACTGCCCACGTTCACCACGCCGGTGTTGAAATTGCCGGCATTGAACAACCCCGTGCTGGCCGTCCCCGCATTACCGACACCGGTGTTGTAATTACCCGAGTTGAACACCCCGAAGTTCCCGGTCCCCGAATTGAAGAACCCCACATTCCCGGTGCCGGAGTTGAACAACCCGATATTCCCGGTGCCCGAATTCAGGCCCCCGATACCCGTCAGGTGGTTGCCGGTGAGCCCGACGCCGACGTTGTTGGTGCCGGTGTTGCCGAAACCGATGTTGCCCACACCCAGGTTTGCGAAACCATAGTTGCTGCTGCCCGCATTGCCCAACCCGATATTGCCCAAGCCGGCCAGGCCCGCCCCCAGACCGGAGTTGCCGAACCCGACATTCCCGTTACCGAGGTTGCCGAACCCGACATTGGTGCCACCGGCATTCCCGAAACCCAGATTCTGCCCACCCACATTGCCCGCGCCCAGGTTGAACACCCCGACATTGCCCAACCCGACGTTGTAATTGCCGACATTGCCCAAACCCGCATTCAGGCTCAGCGCCTTCGCAGGGCTGGCGAACAGGGCGGTAAGGAACGCGCCGACACCTCCCCCCAGCGCCTGCGCCGGTGGGCTGAACGCCGGCAACGCCGCGGCAGCAGCCGACGCGCCGGAATGGTAGCCGGCCATCGCCGCCACATCGGCGGCCCACATCAGCTCGTACTCGGCCTCGGCGGCCGCGATCGCCGGCGTGTTCTGCCCCAACAGATTCGACACCGCCAACGCCACCAGCCGCGCCCGGTTGGCCGCCACCAGCGCCGGATCCACCGTCGCCGCCAACGCCGCCTCAAAGACCCCCACCACCACCCGCGCCTGCCCGGCCACCGCCTCGGCCGCGGCCGCCACCGAACCCAACCACCCCGCATACGGCGCCGCCGCGGCCGCCATCGCCGCCGCCGCCGCACCCTGCCACACCCCCGCCGTCAGGCCCGACGTCACCTGCCCAAACGACACCGCCGCCGACCCCAACTCCTCAGCCAGCCCATCCCACGCCGCGGCCGCCGCCAGCAACGGGCTCGACCCCGCACCCGAATACATCAGCACGGAGTTGATTTCCGGTGGCAACACCGGAAACTCCATCACCCATTCCCCTTCCCAGCCCGACACCAATCCCCACCGACACCCCCCACATGACGTGTCGACGCCCCGATAATTTTGCTCGCATTGCCAACGGCCCAAGAACGATTCCCCGATAATCGCGGGTACTGGGTGCACTTTGCACAGACGCCGCAGCAAAATGCACATATGCCCTGTCCAGACCGGCGAGCGGCAGGGCGTCATCTGCCCTGACACTTCGACTGCTGGCGGAGTCCGCGAGCATGCTCACCGCCGCGGCGTGCGCCGAACCGGCAGCGCCGGCAAATCCATGACCCCAGCCTGTTCTTGGGTCACTGCGACGTTCACTTTTAAGCGCGACCACGTAAGGTTGGGCAAAGTTCCCAAGCGTTTCACAGTGTCAGTGCACAGTGCGCACCTGATTACCAAAACCCCGAACCTCACTCGAAAGCCGAGAGCGGGTAAAAGTCGTTCAGCGACCTGTCTGGTAGAGAAATCCAGACCCGAGTACATGATCCGGTCGGGATCGTACTTGCGCCGCACTGTGGTCAGCCGCGACAGGTTCGCGCCGAAGTATTGTGACGCCGCGGCGTTGGCCTCCAGGTAGTTGACATAGCCGCCGACCGAAAAGTGTTGCACCGCGTGGTGTGCGTCGCTCAGCCATTTGTTGGCCGTCGCCACCTGGCCGTCGCTGGGGGTGTTGACATACCACTGCACCACAGCGGACTGGCGGCACCAGGGAAATGCCGAGCCCTCCGGGTCCATGTCGCCCACCGCGCCGCCCAGCGAATCGATCAGAGCCGACGCGCGGCCCGCAGCGGGTGGCCATGTTCCGATGGCGGCGACGATGGCTTGGGCCGCGGCCGGATTCGTCGTCCCGATGACATCGGATCCAGCCACGAAGCCCTCCGGCGGATAGGTCGTATGGCCGCCGGCCAGATACCTCACCAGGTCCATACGGCGCAGCGTCTTGTGCTCAACTCCACTGGGTTGCACTCCAACCGCGGACTTGATCGCATCCGCGACAGCCGCGCCGGACCGCGCCGGGCAGCTCGCCAGCACATGACAATTGCCTCCGGATGAGCTGACCGCGGGGTCAACCAGACCCCACGTGGTGCGGTCGGCCCCGGCCAGCCACGTCTGTCAGCCGACCAGCACCTGCGCGGCCGCAGACGGCGCGAAATCGACACGGACGACATCGCAGTCCGCGGTGGGGAACCTCGCGAACGTCATCGATGTCGTCACCCCGAAGTTGCCGCCCCCGCCGCCACGAAGCGCCCAGAACAGCTCCGCGTGGTCGTCGGCAGACGCGCTCACCGCATCACCGCCGGGCAACACCACCGTCGCCGACTTGAGCGCATCGCAGGTCAACCCCGCATGGCGAGAATCGGCGCCTAACCCGCCGCCCAGGGTCAAACCCGCCACACCCACGGTCGGGCAGCTGCCGGTCGGAATCGCCCGGCTCTCACCGGCCAACGCTTGATGGACCGCATAGAGATCGGTCGCGGCCGACACCGTACGTTTCTCGTGGCGCTGTCGAAATGCACCCCGCCCGGTAGGCCCAGCAGATCGAGCACCATGGCGCCATTGGCCGAC
Source organism: Mycobacterium tuberculosis H37Rv (assembly GCF_000195955.2). GTDB lineage: Bacteria > Actinomycetota > Actinomycetes > Mycobacteriales > Mycobacteriaceae > Mycobacterium > Mycobacterium tuberculosis. The sequence continues at coordinate 3,768,675 of NC_000962.3, forward strand.
GAGGCGCCGATGTAGGAATGTCCGCCGCCGCGCACAGCGATCTTGAGCTTGCTGGCCGCCGCTACGAAACCGCCTTCCGGACGTCTGCCTGCGAGGCGACCGTCACCACCGCGGCCGGATTCAAGCCGCTGTAGTTCGAATTGAAGATCTGCTTTCCGCTCGTGAACGCCCTGCCGTTGGCCGGCAGCAGCACCTGCCCGCCTATCGATGAGGCCAGACTGGCCCACCCATCACCCGGTGTTGCGCGCGCCAATATCGTCGGGAAGACCGCCGACGTCGCCGGCGCTCCGACGGCGCCGCGAAGAAACGTCTGGCGAGACATCACGACCGCGATCGTGTCGTATCGAGAACCCCGGCCGGTATCAGAACGCGCCAGAGCGCAAACCTTTATAACTTCGTGTCCCAAATGTGACGACCATGGACCAAGGTTCCTGAGATGAACCTACGGCGCCATCAGACCCTGACGCTGCGACTGCTGGCGGCATCCGCGGGCATTCTCAGCGCCGCGGCCTTCGCCGCGCCAGCACAGGCAAACCCCGTCGACGACGCGTTCATCGCCGCGCTGAACAATGCCGGCGTCAACTACGGCGATCCGGTCGACGCCAAAGCGCTGGGTCAGTCCGTCTGCCCGATCCTGGCCGAGCCCGGCGGGTCGTTTAACACCGCGGTAGCCAGCGTTGTGGCGCGCGCCCAAGGCATGTCCCAGGACATGGCGCAAACCTTCACCAGTATCGCGATTTCGATGTACTGCCCCTCGGTGATGGCAGACGTCGCCAGCGGCAACCTGCCGGCCCTGCCAGACATGCCGGGGCTGCCCGGGTCCTAGGCGTGCGCGGCTCCTAGCCGGTCCCTAACGGATCGATCGTGGATGCGATGTAGACCATGGCCGCCGCGACCGTCACGGTCGTCACGAAATCGATCCCCTTGCTGCGCACCACCAACAGGCCGGCCCGTTCCTCGGACAACACCAACCGCAGCACCGCCGCCACCCCAACGCCGATACCGATCAGCAGCGCACCACGGCGCCAGAAGTTAGCCCCCGCCAGCACGAACCCCACCGCGAAGATCGACCCAACCAGCAGGATCGGCCACTGGGCGCCAACAGTGCGCCGGAAAACGGCCCTCACGGTCATCGCCGCTCAGCCAGCTCCACGACATTGGTCAACAAGAACGCCCGGGTCAACGGGCCCACGCCGCCCGGATTGGGTGACACGTGGCCGGCGAGCTCCCACACATCGGGATGCACGTCGCCGACCAGTCCGTCATCAGTGCGGCTGACGCCGACGTCGATTACCGCGGCACCCGGGCGCACCATGTCAGCCGTCAACAGGTGCGCCACCCCGACCGCGGCCACGACGATGTCGGCCTGCCGGGTCAACGCGGGCAGGTCGCGGGTACCGGTGTGGCACAACGTCACCGTGGCATTCTCCGAGCGCCGGGTCAGCAACAGCCCCAGCGGCCGGCCCACCGTCACACCACGACCGATAACGACCACATGCGCGCCGGCGATCGAGATGTCGTAGCGCCGCAGCAGGTGCACAATGCCGCGCGGAGTACACGGCAGCGGCGCCGGGGTGCCCAGCACCAGCCGGCCCAGGTTGGTCGGGTGCAACCCATCGGCGTCCTTGGCCGGGTCGACGCGCTCCAACGCCGCGTTCTCGTCGAGATGCTTGGGCAACGGCAACTGCACGATGTAGCCGGTGCAGTCGGGGTTGGCGTTCAGTTCGTCGATGGTCTCATTCAGCGTGGCGGTGCTGATGTCGGCGGGCAGGTCGCGGCGAATCGACGTGATGCCCACCTTGGCGCAATCAGCGTGCTTACCGCGCACGTAGGCCTGCGACCCCGGGTCGTCACCGACCAGGATGGTGCCCAAGCCGGGCGTGCGGCCCGCCGCGTCCAATGCGGCCACCCGCTGCTTGAGGTCACCGAAGATCTCGTCGCGGGTAGCCTTGCCGTCCAGCATGATCGCGCCCACGCCAGCCAGTCTGGCATGCGTGTCCGCGGTGCCGATGGCGACGACCCGCTCACGCGCCCACCGTACGGACAACTTGTACCATTGTGGTACAGATTATCCGTACATCTTTCTAAGAGAGGACGCATGAGCATCAGTGCGAGCGAGGCGAGGCAGCGCCTGTTTCCACTCATCGAACAGGTCAATACCGATCACCAGCCGGTGCGGATCACCTCCCGGGCCGGCGATGCGGTGCTGATGTCCGCCGACGACTACGACGCGTGGCAGGAAACGGTCTATCTGCTGCGCTCACCGGAGAACGCCAGGCGGTTGATGGAAGCGGTTGCCCGGGATAAGGCTGGGCACTCGGCTTTCACCAAGTCTGTAGATGAGCTGCGGGAGATGGCCGGCGGCGAGGAGTGAGAAGCGTCAACTTCGATCCCGATGCCTGGGAGGACTTCTTGTTCTGGCTGGCCGCTGATCGCAAAACGGCCCGTCGGATCACCCGGTTGATCGGAGAAATTCAGCGTGATCCGTTCAGCGGGATCGGCAAACCCGAGCCGCTCCAAGGTGAGTTGTCGGGATACTGGTCGCGCCGGATCGACGACGAACACCGGCTGGTGTATCGAGCGGGCGACGACGAAGTCACGATGCTGAAGGCCCGATACCACTACTGATTTGGGGGCTGGTGGTATTCCGGCGGGCTTAAGCTCCCCATGTGGCTCCCGGCAGCTGCGAAGCCCCGGACGTGTTCAACCCGGCCAAACTCGGTCCGCTCACGCTGCGTAACCGGGTCATCAAGGCCGCCACCTTCGAGGCCCGCACACCTGACGCGTTGGTGACCGATGACCTGATCGAGTACCACCGGCTGCCGGCCGCGGGCGGGGTCGCCATGACCACCGTCGCCTATTGCGCGGTCTCCCCCGGCGGACGCACCGGCGGCAACCAGATCTGGATGCGCCCGCATGCGGTGCCGGGACTGCGCCGGCTCACCGAGGCGATACACGCCGAGGGGGCGGCGATCAGCGCCCAGATCGGCCACGCCGGCCCGGTGGCCGACGCCCGCTCCAACCAGGCGACCGCGCTGGCTCCGGTGCGGTTCTTCAATCCGATCGCTATGCGGTTCGCCCAGAAGGCGACCCGCGAGGACATCGACGATGTGCTGGCCGCGCACGCCCATGCCGCCCGGCTGGCCGTCGACGCCGGCTTCGACGCCGTCGAAATCCATTTGGGGCATAACTATCTGGCGAGCGCGTTTCTGTCTCCGCTGCTCAACCGGCGTGATGACGAGTTCGGCGGTTCGTTGCAGAACCGGGCGAAGGTAGCTCGCGGATTGGTGATGGCCGTGCGCCGCGCCGTCCGGCAGCAGGTCGCGGTGACCGCCAAGCTCAACATGACCGATGGCATCCGCGGCGGCATCACAGTCGACGAGGCACTGACCACCGCCAGGTGGCTGCAGGACGACGGCGGGCTAGACGCGATCGAGCTCACCGCGGGCAGCTCGCTGGTCAACCCGATGTATTTGTTCCGCGGCGACGCGCCGGTTAAGGAGTTCGCCGCCGCGTTCAAACCACCGCTGCGCTGGGGCATCCGGATGACCGGCCATAGGTTTTTCCGCGAATACCCCTACCGCGATGCCTATCTGTTACGCGAGGCTCGGTTGTTTCGCGCCGAGCTGACAATCCCGCTGATTCTGCTGGGCGGCATCACCAACCGAACGACCATGGACCTGGCGATGGCCGAAGGGTTCGAGTTCGTCGCGATGGCTCGGGCGCTGCTCGCCGAGCCCGACCTGGTCAATCGGATCGCGGCCGAAGGCAGCCAGGTGCGGTCGGCGTGCACACACTGTAATCAGTGCATGGCCACGATTTATCGCCGCACTCACTGTGTGGTCACCGGGGCTCCATAGCGTCCAGATTGACGCCACCGTGAAGAAGTGCAACCCATTGTGCCGGAAATCCGGTTGACTTCCCCGCGCGAATCCGGCTCAGGCACTATTGACCGCGCGCAGCATAATTTGAACCGATGAGTCGACCCCATCCACCGGTGCTGACAGTTCGGTCCGATCGGTCGCAGCAATGCTTCGCCGCGGGCCGCGACGTGGTTGTCGGGAGTGATCTTCGTGCCGACATGCGCGTGGCGCACCCACTGATCGCCCGTGCGCACCTGTTGCTGCGCTTCGATCGGGGCAATTGGATCGCGATCGACAACGATTCGCAGAGCGGGATGTTCGTCGACGGCCAGCGGGTGTCGGAAGTCGACATTTATGACGGCCTGACTATCAACATCGGGAAGCCCACCGGGCCGTGGATCACCTTCGAGGTCGGCCATCACCAGGGCATCATCGGACGGCTGTCACGCACCCCGTCGTCGCGTCCCGGCTCACCGATCTAGCCCCCTGCCAAGCACAGCCCGTGCGCCGCCGCAAAGGCCACGGCTTGGTCGACGTCGACACGCGCACCCACCAACGACGCGGTCCGCCACAATACCGGGTCCACGGTCGCGCCCCGCAAGTCGGCGTCATCCAGCCGGGCGCCCGTGGTACGGGCACCACTGAGGTCGGCGCCGCGCAGCACGCACTTGCGCAAGTCGGTATCCACCAGGCTGGTCTCTCGCAACCGGCAGCCGGTCAAGTTGAGACCACGCAGATCATTTCCGCCGAGCACGGCGAGCGTGAAATCCACGTCGTCCAACGTCAGCGGCCGCAGCCGGCAAGCCACGAAGACCGAGCCCAACATGCTGCACTGGGCAAATGTGCTGTGCCACAGTGTCGTCCGTTCGAAGGTGCAATTACGAAACGCCGACCCTCGGTGTTGTGACTCGGCCAGATTCACGCCGCTGAAATCGCATTCGCTGAACATCGCCCGTTCGGTGTGCAGGCGGCTAAGGTCCTCGTCGCGGAAGTCTCGACCGGTGAATTCGCAATCAACCCACTGCTGCAACGCTTTTCAACCGCCCGCAGGAGACAGGGTGGCCAGCGCGTATTCGCTCACCGCGATCAGTGCATCGGTCGCCGACCTGCGATTGCGGGCGTCAACATTGATCACCGGAATGTGTGCGGGCAGCGTCAACGCGTCGCGCACCGCGCTAACCGGATACCTTGGCGCGCTGTCGAACTCGTTGATGGCGATCAAGAACGGCAGGTTGCGGTGTTCGAAGAAGTCGACCGCCGCAAAGCTGTCCTGCAGACGCCGGCAGTCGACCAAGACGATCGCCCCGATGGCACCACGCACCAGGTCGTCCCACATGAACCAGAACCGGCGCTGGCCCGGGGTACCGAATAGATAAAGCACCAGATCCTCGCCCAAGGTGATGCGGCCGAAGTCCATCGCCACCGTGGTGCTCCGCTTGTCGGGAGTGGCCTCCAGCATGTCGACGCCGGCGGAGGCATCGGTGACCATCGCTTCGGTGCGCAACGGCATGATCTCCGAAACAGCGCCGACGAATGTGGTCTTGCCGGACCCGAATCCGCCCGCGATGACGATCTTCGTCGACGCGGTGCCGGATGCCTCAGAGTGCTTTAAGGCCACGCAGGGTCCTTCCTATGAGTTCGTGGCGTTCGTCGCGGGTCGATCGGTCGGTCAAGGTCGCGTGCACCCGAAGGTAACCGGACGTGACCAGATCACCGACCAGCACACGCGCCACACCCACCGGCAAATCCAGCCGAGCCGAGATTTCCGCGACCGACGGACTGCCAATGCACAATTGCAAGATCCTGCGTCGCATGTCGTAGGCCGGCCAGCGGCCAGCCGGTCCCGCCGGCAGGGTCTGCACCGGCGCCTGAAGCGGAAGGTCGACGTCGGTACCGGTACGTCCGGCGGTCAGCGTGTAGGGGCGGACCAGGCCCGCCTTCGGTCTATCGCCGGCAGGATTGAACAACGCCGCCCACCCGCTCGACAAGGATGGCCATCTCATAACCGATCTGGCCGATATCGCATCCGGTCGCGGCCAGCGCCGCCAGCGCCGACCCGTCTCCCACCTGCATCAACAGCAGGTAGCCGTTCTGCATCTCAACCACCGACTGCAGCACCTGCCCGCCGTCGAACAGTTGCGCGGCGCCGCCGGCCAGGCTGGCCAGCCCGGACGTCACCGCGGCCAACTGATCGGCGCGTTCGCGTGGTAGATGTTCGCTGGCCGCCACGGGAAGCCCGTCGACCGACACCAGCAATGCATGGGCCACCCCGGGAACCTCGCGGGCGAACTTCGACACCAGCCAGTCAAGCGGGCTGTCCGGCAAGCGGGCTTTCATTGCTGATTGGGTCCCTGACTGCTCTCGCGGGCATGCGACCGCCCGGTGCGCACGCCGCCGAAATGGCTGCTGATGGAGGCACGAACCGCGTCGGGGTCGCGTACCGCAGCCGCGTGCCGCGGCGCTCGGCCGGGATGAAGTCCGCCGTTGGATGCTAGCGCTGCACCCGGATGCTCCCGATCGGGTCCCTCAGGCACCGCCGCCCCCGGCACTAACCGGGCCCCGGGTTCGCGCACCGGCAGGCCGTAGTCCGTGCGGGACTGCACGGGCTTGTCCGCGGCCTCGGCGGCCGCCGACCAGCCGTGGTCCCACACCGACTTCCAGTCCAGATCGGGGCTGTGGGCCAGCTCGTGCGGGTCACCCACCATCTCGGAGAGCATCCGCCGGTAGATGACGTCGTCATCAACCGGGCCCGCCGGTGGCGCGGGTTTGGCGGGCGGCGGCGCCGGTCGCGGTTCTGGTGCGGGCGGTTGTTTGGGCTCCTGTTGAAACCTATCCTCCCACCAGGGTGTTTTCAGCTCGCGCCGCCGCTGCTGCATCGGCTGGGCCGGGACGTCGGCGATGCCACTGGACCCCGGGGTACGGCGCGGGAGCAACGTGACCGGTGGTAGCGGCCCGATGGCGGCGGGAACGTCCGTCGGATCGGCCGCCGCGGGTTCAGGACACGGCGGCTTGATCGCAAATACCCGCGGCTTTGGCGGCTGCGCTGGGGCCGTCCCCTCGAGCACGGCTAGCGGCAGGTAGACCTCGGCGGTGGTGCCGGTGCCCTGTTCACCGGTCACCGGACCGCGCAGCCCGACTCGGATGCCGTGCCGACCGGCCAGCCGGCCGACTACGAACAGACCCATGTGCCGGGCACTATCCGGGGTGACCTCACCGCCGGCCCGCAGCCGCATATTGGCCATCCGCCGATCGGCATCGGTCATGCCCAGGCCGGAATCCGAGATTCGCAGCAGAACACTGCCTTCGCTGCCGATTGCGGCGGCAACCCGAACGGGTGTGGTCGGTGACGAGTAGCGCAACGCGTTGTCGATCAGCTCGGCAAGCAGATGAATGACGCCACCAGCCGCTGCGCCGACTACCGCACAGTCGGGTACCCTCGCGATGTCGACGCGGCGATAGTCCTCGACCTCTGACACGGCGGCGCTGATCACGGTTGACAGCGGCACCGGCTCGCGGTGGTCACGGGTAATCTGCGCACCGGCCAGCACCAGCAGGTTGGCGCTGTTGCGGCGCAGCCGGGCGGCCAGGTGATCGAGCCGGAAAAGGCTGTCGAGTCGGGCGGGATCCTCCTCGTTGCGCTCCAGTTGGTCGATGACCGACAGCTGCTGGTCGACCAGGGAACGGCTACGCCGCGACATGGTCTCAAACATCTCGTTGACCAGCAGTCGCAACCGCGTTTCCTCGCCGGCCAGCAACAGGGCCCGGGTGTGCAGCTCGTCGACCGCATGCGCGACCTGACCGATTTCCTCGGTGGTGTACACCGCCAGTGGCTCGGGGATCGGCTCGTCGCCGGCGCGGACCGCCGCGATCTCGCCGTCGAGATCGGTATGAGCAACCTTGAGCGCCCCATCACGCAGTACCCGCATCGGCCCGACCAGCGTGCGCGCCACCACCAACACGACGACGATCGCGGTCGCGATGGCGGCCAACACCAGCACGGCGTCGCGAATCGCGGCATCCCGCCGGTCGGTGGCCTGGCTTTGCACCGACTTCGTCACCGCCTCGGTGGTGTCGGTGATCACCTGCTCGGCAATGTCGCGGGTGATCTGTATCGAGTGCAGCAGCTCTGGGTTGTTGACCAGTGCAACGGCCGGATCGGACATGATCGCCATCCTGGTCACCATTTGCTGCTGCAGGTTCTTGGTGTCCGGCGAGCCTGCACCGAGCGCCGCGCTCATCCCGAACAGCGTCGAGGGTTCGGTGCCGGCCAGGGTAACCATCGCGCTGCGCAGTTGCGGCTCGGCAAGGTCGGCGCCGCGAGTCACCAGGATCTCCTGCATCGTCATCTGCCCGCGGGCGCCAACGGCTCGGCTCAAACCCTGCACCTGGGTTCGGATTTGCTCGCTGTCAACCCGCACCGACGCGTCAATCACGTTCTGGGCCGTCAACAGCAGCGGCGCGTAGGCGGTGACCCGATCCCGCAAGCCGATGCTGTCGGCCAGCACCTTATCCAGCAGCGCCTGACCGCCGTTGAGCAGCGTGTTCACTCCCGACCGCACGTCTGCGATGACGTCGGTGTCGGCCAGTCGCGTCTGCAGCTCGTACTTGCGGGCGGTGAAGTTTTTCTGCGCCCCCTCCACATCGTGTCCGGTCGAGCTGGCCAGCACGGCGACGTCCAGCGCCGACATGTATTTCGTGATCGCGGGTATCATTTCGGCGCGCGCGGCGACCAGCCGCAGGCCGCTGGTGCTGGCCATCGCAGCCTCGACCCGCAATCCTGCTAACACCATCGCCACTACCAGCGGCAGAAGCGCGATCGTGAACACTTTCCATCGGACCGGCCAGTTGCGCGGCGACCAGGACGGCGGGCGTTGCTGAGGTTTGCCGCGGGCCGGTTGAGCCGGGGCGGAAATATCAGAAGCGGCCGCCGCGACCGGGATGGTCGGGCGGGCGAACATGGTCACGTGGCCGCGGCCGTGCCACCGGCCGCACCCTTATGCAGCGCTCGAAAAACGGAGAGACTCATAGACTTCCTGCTCATGCCTTGATGCCGTCCGCCCCAGCCGGCCGGGCGCGGACGTAAACAACTGGCAATCCGACGAGTATGACAGCCCACGGCCGAGGTCTCCACCGCTGTCACCGAGCATGTCACCGGACAGGCCGGCAAACGGGCACCGGGCGCTTTGCCATGATCGGCGGATGTTCCGGCTGCTGTTCGTATCTCCGCGTATCGCCCCCAACACCGGCAACGCCATCCGGACGTGCGCCGCAACCGGCTGTGAACTGCATCTGGTCGAGCCGCTCGGCTTCGACCTGTCCGAACCCAAGCTGCGACGGGCCGGGCTGGACTACCACGACCTGGCCTCGGTCACCGTTCATGCCTCGCTCGCGCACGCCTGGGAGGCGCTGTCGCCAGCGCGGGTGTTCGCCTTCACGGCGCAGGCGACGACGTTGTTCACCAACGTCGGCTACCGGGCCGGTGACGTGTTGATGTTCGGGCCCGAACCCACCGGCCTGGACGAGGCCACCCTGGCTGATACGCACATCACCGGGCAGGTGCGCATTCCGATGCTGGCGGGCCGGCGCTCGTTGAACCTGTCCAACGCCGCAGCCGTCGCGGTCTACGAGGCCTGGCGTCAGCACGGCTTTGCCGGGGCGGTCTAGTCGCGACCAAGGTGACACCGAACCAGCCGGTATGCGCACAACGAAGCTCATCGGCGTCGGGCGCCGGACAGGAGCACCCAACCGGTGACAGCACACCGAACGCAACCCGGGCGATCACATCGGACCACGACATCCCGGGAAAATCGATGCCGGTGAGCTTGCGCGTCCAGCTACCACCACCGTCAGCGGTGACACCTTCACCGGCAACAACGGCAGCGCAGGCGCAGCTGTCAGCGGCGGCGCGCAGCGAAGGCGTTGCGGTCAATGAATCTGCCGCAAACCCCACGCCCGTTGGCCCATATTGCGCTAGCATCCGGGTGTTGTGATCTCGCAGGTTGCGTGCTGGCAGCCTGGGGGTGGGTTGTGATGTCGTTTGTCGTAGCAGTCCCGGAGGCATTGGCGGCGGCCGCGTCGGATGTGGCGAACATCGGTTCTGCGCTAAGTGCCGCGAATGCAGCGGCAGCCGCCGGCACAACGGGGCTACTGGCAGCCGGTGCCGACGAGGTCTCGGCCGCCCTGGCGTCGCTGTTTTCCGGGCACGCTGTGAGCTACCAACAGGTCGCGGCCCAGGCGACGGCGTTACACGATCAGTTTGTCCAGGCCTTGACCGGTGCCGGCGGATCGTACGCCCTCACCGAGGCCGCCAACGTCCAGCAGAATCTGCTGAACGCAATTAACGCGCCCACTCAGGCGCTGTTGGGGCGCCCGTTAATTGGCGACGGGGCTGTCGGCACCGCCAGCAGCCCCGACGGGCAAGATGGCGGTCTGCTGTTCGGCAACGGGGGCGCCGGCTACAACAGCGCCGCCACGCCCGGAATGGCCGGCGGCAACGGCGGCAACGCCGGATTGATCGGCAACGGCGGTACTGGCGGGTCGGGCGGTGCCGGCGCGGCCGGTGGCGCCGGCGGCAGCGGCGGCTGGTTGTACGGCAACGGCGGAAACGGCGGCATCGGCGGGAATGCGATCGTCGCGGGCGGTGCCGGCGGCAATGGGGGCGCTGGCGGCGCCGCCGGATTGTGGGGCAGTGGCGGCAGCGGCGGCCAAGGCGGCAACGGTCTGACCGGCAACGACGGCGTGAATCCGGCCCCCGTCACAAACCCCGCGCTAAATGGCGCCGCCGGCGACAGCAATATCGAGCCGCAAACCAGCGTCCTGATCGGCACCCAAGGCGGTGACGGCACGCCCGGGGGTGCTGGCGTCAACGGCGGCAACGGTGGCGCGGGCGGAGACGCCAATGGCAACCCCGCAAACACCTCGATCGCCAACGCAGGCGCCGGCGGGAACGGCGCCGCCGGCGGTGACGGCGGTGCCAATGGCGGTGCGGGCGGCGCCGGCGGGCAGGCCGCGTCCGCCGGTAGTTCCGTCGGCGGTGACGGCGGCAACGGCGGTGCCGGCGGTACGGGCACGAACGGGCACGCCGGCGGTGCGGGCGGCGCCGGCGGTGCCGGTGGTCGCGGCGGGTGGCTGGTCGGCAACGGTGGCAACGGTGGCAACGGTGCCGCCGGCGGCAACGGCGCCATCGGCGGTACCGGTGGTGCCGGCGGCGTCCCCGCCAACCAGGGCGGTAACAGCGCCCTAGGCACCCAGCCGGTCGGCGGCGACGGCGGCGACGGCGGCAACGGGGGCACCGGAGGCACCGGCGGGCGTGGCGGCGACGGCGGATCCGGCGGCGCGGGCGGCGCGAGCGGTTGGTTGATGGGCAACGGCGGCAACGGCGGCAACGGCGGCACCGGCGGCTCAGGCGGTGTCGGCGGCAATGGCGGCATCGGCGGTGACGGCGCCGGCGGCGGAAACGCCACGAGCACGTCGAGCATCCCCTTCGACGCCCACGGGGGTAACGGCGGCGCTGGTGGCGACGCTGGTCACGGCGGAACGGGCGGCGACGGCGGTGACGGGGGGCATGCCGGCACCGGTGGACGTGGCGGGTTACTGGCCGGCCAGCACGCCAACTCCGGCAATGGCGGTGGCGGCGGTACCGGCGGTGCCGGGGGCACCCATGGCACCCCCGGCAGCGGCAACGCAGGCGGCACCGGCACCGGTAACGCTGACAGCACAAACGGCGGGCCAGGCAGCGACGGCCTCGGCGGGGACGCGTTTAACGGCAGTCGCGGCACCGACGGCAACCCCGGCTAATTACCAGCCGTTCCAGTGCGTCACGCTCTCGGCCGGCAGCCGCTTGGCCGGCCGGAAGTCGATGCCTTGTGTGTAGGCGATCGGAAGCAGCCCGCCTTGGCTGTATTCGTCGTAGGGAATGCCGAGCACGTCGGCCACCTTGTGCTCGCCGTTGTCGAGCAGGTGCAGCGTCGTCCAGCACGAACCCAGCCCGCGGGAGCGCAGCGCCAGGCAGAAGCTCCACACCGCCGGGAACAGTGAGGCCCAAAACGACACGCCACCCACCGCCGACTCGTCTTCCCGGCCTTTCAGGCAGGGGATCAGCAGCACCGGCGCCCGGTGCATGTGTTCGGCGAGATAGGTCGCCGAATCGCGGACCCGCCCCATCCGCTCGCCGCGGGTGTCGCCGTCGGGGTACTCGGGCGCCGGCCCGCTGAGGTAGCCCCGGGCGTTGGCCAGGTAGACGTCGGCGATCGCCTTTTTCTTGGCGGCGTCCTCGACGAACACCCACTGCCAGCCTTGGGAATTGGAACCGGTGGGCGCCTGCAGCGCCAGCTCGAGGCATTCCATCAGCACGTCGCGTGGCACCGGCTTGTCGAAATCGAGACGCTTGCGCACCGAGCGGGTAGTGGTCAGGACCTCGTCGACGGACAGGTTGAGGGTCATGTGGGCAGGCTACCGTTGGGCCATGAGCGTCGAACTGACACAAGAGGTTTCTGCCAGGCTCACGTCCGACCTTTACGGGTGGTTGACCACCGTCGCCCGATCGGGGCAGCCGGTTCCGCGGCTGGTGTGGTTCTACTTCGACGGGACCGACCTGACGGTGTACTCCATGCCTCAGGCGGCCAAGGTCGCCCACATCACCGCCCATCCGCAGGTCAGCCTGAACCTGGACTCCGACGGCAACGGCGCCGGGATCATCGTGGTGGGCGGGACGGCGGCGGTGGTGGCCACCGATGTCGACTGCCGCGACGACGCGCCGTATTGGGCCAAGTACCGCGAGGATGCCGCGAAGTTCGGGCTGACCGAGGCGATCGCCGCCTACAGCACCCGGCTGAAGATCACCCCGACCCGGGTGTGGACGACGCCCACGGGCTGAGCGGGCTGGCCCCCGCTCGCCGCCAGAGTGAAATCCACGACGCGTTTGCGGCGTGTCGCGTCGCCCGTTTCACTGTCGGCGCAGAGGTTCACCGGAAGTCGCGCGAGCGCGCGCCGACCGCCAGGGTGAGGCGGCCCATCCGTTCGGCGACGACGGTGATTGCGCCGCTGGCGTTTTGGACCTGGCCGCGGATCAGCAGCGCCGGCGCCGTGTGCGCGAGCTTGCGGTGTCGCGCCCACACCCCGGGCGTGCAGAGCACGTTGACCATCCCGGTCTCGTCTTCGAGGTTGATGAACGTCACCCCCTGGGCCGTGGCGGGTCGCTGCCGATGAGTCACCGCGCCGGCGATCAGCACGCGGTCGCCGTCGGACACCGATCCCAGCCTCTCGGCGGGCAGCACCCCCATCGCGTCCAGGTCCGCCCGCAGGAACTGGGTCGGATAGCTGTCCGGGGAGACGCCGGTGGCCCACACGTCGGCGGCGGCCAGCTCCAGCTCGCTCATCCCCGGCAGCGCCGGGATGTGCGACGACGAGCCCACCCCGGGTAACCGGTCCGGCCGGCCCGTGGCCGCGGCCCCGGCCGCCCACAGCGCCTCCCGCCGAGACATGCCGAAGCAGCCCAGCGCCCCGGCCGTCGCCAGCGCTTCGACCTGCGGCACGGAAAGCTGCACCCGCGACGTCAAGTCCGGCAGGGAGGTGAACGGGCCGTTGGCTGTTCGCTCCGCGACCAGCTTCTCGGCCAGCTCGGCGCCGAGGTAGCGGACGGCGCCCAAGCCCAAACGCACCTCCGTTCCGGCGTTCTCACACGTGGCGTGCGCCAGGCTGGCATTGACACACGGGCCGTGCACCGCCACGCCGTGCCGGCGGGCGTCGGCCACCAGCGACTGCGGCGAATAGAAACCCATCGGCTGGGCGCGCAGCAGCGCCGCACAGAACGCCGCCGGGTGGTGCAGCTTGAACCACGCCGAGTAGAACACCAGCGACGCGAAACTCAGTGCGTGGCTCTCGGGGAAGCCGAAATTGGCAAACGCCTCCAGCTTTTCGTAGATCCGGTCGATCACCTCGTCGGGGGCGCCGTGCAGCGCGCGCATGCCGTCGTAGAACCGGCCGCGCAGCCGGCGCATGCGTTCGGTGGAGCGTTTGGACCCCATGGCGCGGCGCAGCTGGTCGGCCTCGGCGGCGGAAAAGCCGGCGCAGTCGACCGCCAACTGCATCAGCTGCTCCTGAAACAGCGGCACTCCCAGCGTCTTTCGCAATGCCGGCGCCATCGACGGGTGCTCGTAGATGACCGGGTCGACGCCGTTGCGCCGCCGGATGTAGGGGTGCACCGATCCGCCCTGGATGGGCCCGGGGCGGATCAGCGCCACCTCCACCACCAGGTCGTAGAACACTCGCGGCTTAAGGCGCGGCAGGGTGGCCATCTGCGCACGTGACTCCACCTGGAACACGCCGACGGAATCGGCGCGGGCCAGCATCTCATACACCGCCGGCTCGGAGAGGTCGAGGCGGGCCAGGTCCACCTCGATGCCCTTGTGCTCGGCCACCAGGTCTTTCGCATAGTGCAGCGCCGAGAGCATGCCCAGCCCGAGTAGGTCGAATTTCACCAAGCCGATTGCCGCGCAGTCGTCTTTGTCCCATTGCAGGACGCTGCGGTTGGCCATGCGCGCCCATTCCACCGGGCACACGTCGGCGATCGGGCGGTCGCAGATGACCATGCCGCCGGAGTGGATGCCTAGGTGCCGCGGCAGGTTGCGGATCTGGGTGGCCAGGTCGATCACCTGCTCGGGGATGCCGTCAACGTCGTCGGCCTGCCCGGTCCAGTGGCTGACCTGCTTGCTCCACGCGTCCTGCTGGCCCGGCGAGAAGCCCAGGGCGCGGGCCATGTCACGCACCGCGCTGCGCCCCCGGTAGGTGATGACGTTGGCGACCTGGGCGGCGTAGTCGCGGCCGTATTTGTGGTAGACGTACTGGATGACCTTTTCGCGCTGATCCGACTCGATGTCGATGTCGATGTCGGGTGGCCCGTCGCGGGCGGGCGATAAGAAGCGCTCGAACAACAGCTCGTTGGCCACCGGGTCGACGGCGGTGACGCCCAGGGCATAGCAGACCGCGGAGTTGGCCGCCGATCCCCTGCCCTGACACAGGATGTCGTTGTCCCGGCAAAACCGGGTGATGTCGTGCACCACCAGGAAGTAGCCCGGAAATCTCAGTTGGGCAATGACTTTCAGCTCATGCTCGATCTGGGAGTACGCCCGGGGCGCGCTCTTGGGCGGCCCGTAACGCTCGCGGGCGCCCGCCATGACCAACGACCGCAGCCAGCTGTCCTCGGTGTGCCCGTCGGGAACATCGAACGGCGGCAGCCGCGGCGCGATGAGCTGTAGGCCAAAGGCGCACCGCTCGCCGAGCTCGGCGGCCGCGGTCACCGCCTCGGGGCACCACGCGAACAACCGGGCCATCTCCTCCCCGGACCGCAGGTGCGCCCCACCCAGCGGAGCCAGCCACCCGGCCGCGGAGTCCAGCGACCGCCGGGCCCGGATGGCCGCCATCGCCATCGCCAGCCGCCCACGTGACGGATCCGCGAAGTGCGCCCCGGTGGTGGCGACGATGCCGACACCGAAGCGCGGCGCCAGTCCGGCCAGCGCGGCGTTGCGTTCGTCGTCGAGCGGGTGACCATGATGGGTCAGCTCGATGCTGACCCGGCTGGGGGTGAACCGGTCCACCAGATCGGCCAGCGCCCGCTGCGCCGCGGCCGGGCCACCCTGGGAAAGCGCTTGGCGCACATGGCCTTTGCGGCAGCCAGTCAGGATGTGCCAGTGCCCGCCGGCGGCCTCGGTTAGCGCGTCGAAGTCGTAGCGCGGCTTACCCTTTTCGCCGCCGGCCAGATGCGCCGCCGCCAGTTGCCGCGACAACCGCCGGTAGCCTTCCGGGCCGCGGGCCAACACCAGCAGGTGCGGGCCGGGCGGATCCGGCCGCTCGGTGCGAGCCGTGGCGCCCAGTGACAGCTCGGCGCCGAAGACCGTGCGCACGTCGAGTTCCGCGGCCGCTTCGGCGAACCGCACCGCCCCGTACAGGCCGTCGTGGTCGGTCAGCGCCAGGGCACACAGGCCCAGCCGGGCGGCCTCCTCGACCAACTCCTCGGGCGTGCTGGCCCCGTCGAGGAAGCTGTACGCCGAATGCGCATGCAGCTCGGCATACGCGACGGACGATCCGACCCGTTCCCGGCCCGGCGGCTGGTACGCCCCGCGCTTGCGGGACCGTGGGACGTCCCCATCCGCGTCGAACGCCGGCACCCCGGCATGGCGCGGCTTGCCGTTAAGCACCCGTTCCATTTCCGCCCAGCTCGGCGGCCCGTTGCTCCACCCCACATTCCACAGTATATCGAACAATTGTTCGATACAGCGCAGTTGTTCAGCACATCTTCACCTGCGAAACATGTTCTTAACCGTTTGGGCCTTCTGCTTCCGGTGCGGTCCGGCGGACACTTATACCTGGGGTCGCAAAACGACGGTGGGGACTTGTCATGGCACAACTGACGGCACTGGATGCGGGTTTTCTCAAGTCCCGCGATCCGGAGCGGCACCCGGGCCTGGCGATCGGCGCAGTTGCCGTCGTCAACGGTGCCGCCCCCAGCTACGACCAGCTCAAAACGGTTCTCACAGAACGGATTAAGTCGATACCTCGATGTACCCAGGTGTTGGCGACCGAGTGGATCGACTATCCGGGATTCGACCTCACCCAGCACGTGCGACGGGTGGCGCTTCCCCGGCCCGGCGACGAAGCCGAGCTGTTCCGGGCCATCGCGCTGGCACTGGAGCGTCCCCTCGACCCGGACCGCCCGCTGTGGGAATGCTGGATCATCGAAGGCCTCAACGGCAACCGCTGGGCGATCTTGATAAAAATCCACCATTGCATGGCCGGCGCCATGTCGGCGGCCCACCTGCTGGCCAGGCTCTGCGACGATGCCGACGGCAGTGCCTTCGCTAACAATGTTGATATCAAACAGATTCCGCCGTATGGCGATGCGCGGAGCTGGGCCGAAACGCTGTGGCGAATGTCCGTCAGCATCGCTGGCGCCGTCTGCACGGCCGCGGCACGCGCCGTCAGCTGGCCGGCAGTGACGTCACCGGCCGGCCCGGTCACCACCAGGCGGCGGTACCAAGCGGTGCGCGTTCCCCGCGACGCCGTCGACGCCGTGTGCCACAAGTTCGGGGTGACCGCCAACGACGTCGCGCTCGCGGCCATCACCGAGGGCTTCCGAACGGTTCTGCTGCACCGCGGCCAGCAACCGCGCGCCGACTCACTGCGTACCCTGGAGAAAACCGATGGCAGCTCGGCCATGCTGCCCTATCTCCCCGTCGAGTACGACGACCCGGTGCGGCGATTGCGCACCGTGCACAACCGGTCACAGCAGAGCGGCCGTCGTCAACCCGACAGTCTGTCGGACTATACGCCTCTCATGTTGTGCGCCAAGATGATTCACGCGCTAGCTCGGTTACCGCAACAAGGCATCGTCACCCTGGCGACCAGTGCACCCAGGCCACGCCACCAGTTACGGCTGATGGGCCAGAAGATGGACCAGGTGCTGCCCATCCCGCCCACCGCACTGCAGCTGAGCACCGGGATCGCGGTCCTCAGCTACGGCGATGAGCTGGTGTTCGGCATCACCGCTGACTATGACGCCGCGTCCGAAATGCAGCAGCTGGTCAACGGTATCGAACTGGGTGTGGCGCGTCTGGTGGCGCTCAGCGACGATTCCGTGCTGCTGTTTACCAAGGATCGGCGTAAGCGTTCATCCCGCGCACTCCCCAGCGCCGCGCGGCGGGGGCGGCCCTCTGTGCCGACCGCCCGAGCGCGTCACTGACGCCATCTCCGTCGGCGTTGACCCCCGTGAGAGGGTGGGTCGTGCGCAAGTTGGGCCCGGTCACCATCGATCCGCGCCGCCATGACGCGGTGCTGTTCGACACCACGTTGGACGCCACCCAGGAACTGGTCCGGCAACTCCAGGAAGTCGGTGTGGGCACCGGCGTCTTCGGTAGTGGCCTAGACGTTCCGATCGTAGCGGCCGGCCGTCTGGCGGTGCGGCCGGGCCGGTGCGTGGTCGTCTCGGCCCACTCGGCGGGCGTCACGGCCGCACGCGAAAGCGGATTTGCGCTGATCATCGGTGTCGACCGCACCGGGTGTCGGGACGCATTGCGTCGCGACGGCGCCGACACGGTGGTCACCGACCTAAGCGAGGTCAGCGTGCGCACCGGGGACCGACGCATGTCGCAGCTGCCCGACGCGTTACAGGCACTCGGCCTGGCCGACGGCCTGGTCGCCCGGCAGCCCGCGGTGTTCTTCGACTTCGACGGCACGCTGTCCGACATTGTCGAGGATCCCGACGCGGCCTGGCTCGCCCCCGGTGCCTTGGAGGCACTGCAGAAGTTGGCCGCGCGCTGTCCGATCGCGGTGCTCAGTGGCCGCGACCTGGCCGACGTGACACAGCGGGTGGGTCTGCCCGGCATCTGGTATGCCGGCAGCCATGGTTTCGAATTGACCGCACCCGACGGAACGCACCACCAGAACGACGCCGCGGCGGCAGCCATACCGGTGCTGAAACAGGCGGCTGCCGAGCTGCGCCAGCAACTTGGACCCTTCCCGGGTGTTGTGGTGGAGCACAAGCGGTTTGGCGTCGCCGTGCACTACCGCAACGCGGCCCGGGACCGGGTCGGCGAAGTCGCCGCGGCGGTGCGCACGGCCGAGCAGCGTCATGCGCTGCGGGTGACGACGGGCCGCGAAGTCATCGAGTTGCGTCCCGATGTCGACTGGGACAAGGGGAAAACGCTGCTGTGGGTTCTTGACCATCTGCCGCATTCGGGCTCGGCTCCCCTGGTGCCGATCTACCTCGGCGACGACATCACCGACGAGGACGCTTTCGATGTGGTCGGCCCCCATGGTGTTCCAATTGTGGTGCGCCACACCGACGACGGTGACCGCGCCACCGCCGCACTGTTTGCGCTGGACAGTCCCGCACGGGTCGCGGAGTTCACCGATCGGCTGGCGCGTCAGCTCCGTGAGGCTCCCCTGCGGGCAACGTGAGACGCGGTGCCGCCGCGGGCGATACGCTCCGACCGTCAACGAGGAGGACGGCCATGTGGTTTGCATTGGTGAACCCGGAGATGCTGGCCGCGGCGGCGACAGACTTGGGCGGCATCAGGTCAGGGATCAGCGCCGCCTATGCGCGTCCTCTGCGGTGACCTGGCTGGTAGCTTAGGCACGTCTTTATCGACACCGGGTGCTGCCAGAGAACTCGAGACGCGGCACAGGTCGGCACCATGAGGCGGCGTGCAATGACGAAGATGGACGAGGCTAGCAATCCGTGCGGCGGGGACATCGAAGCTGAGATGTGCCAGTTGATGCGCGAGCAACCACCCGCCGAAGGCGTCGTCGATCGTGTCGCGCTGCAACGCCATCGAAACGTTGCGTTGATCACGCTGAGCCATCCGCAGGCGCAGAACGCACTCAACCTGGCGAGCTGGCGTCGGCTGAAGCGGCTGCTGGACGATCTCGCCGGCGAATCGGGGCTGCGGGCGGTGGTGCTGCGGGGCGCCGGTGACAAGGCGTTCGCCGCGGGTGCCGACATCAAGGAGTTTCCGAACACCCGCATGAGCGCCGCGGACGCCGCGGAGTACAACGAGAGCCTGGCCGTCTGCCTGAGGGCGTTGACCACGATGCCGATCCCAGTCATCGCGGCGGTCCGGGGGCTCGCCGTCGGTGGCGGCTGTGAGCTGGCGACGGCCTGCGATGTGTGCATCGCGACCGACGACGCGCGCTTCGGCATCCCGCTGGGCAAGCTCGGCGTCACGACGGGCTTCACCGAGGCGGACACCGTCGCGCGCCTCATCGGTCCGGCGGCGCTGAAGTATCTGTTGTTCAGCGGAGAACTGATCGGCATTGAGGAAGCCGCCCGCTGGTGATTGGTGCAAAAGGTCGTCGCACCACAGGATTTGGCGGCCGCGACGGCCAAACTGGTCGGCCAGGTCTGTCGGCAATCCGCGGTGACCATGCGTGCGGCGAAGGTGGTCGCCAACATGCACGGCCGAGCGCTGACCGGCGCCGACACCGATGCGCTGATCCGGTTCGGTGTCGAAGCCTACGAGGGGGCGGACCTACGCGAAGGGGTGGCGGCCTTCAGCCAGGGACGCCCACCCAAATTTGATGATTAGCGCCATGACCGATGCTGACAGTGCGGTCCCTCCCCGACTCGACGAGGACGCGATCTCGAAACTCGAGCTGACCGAGGTCGCCGACCTGATCCGCACCCGGCAACTGACGTCGGCAGAAGTGACCGAGTCGACGCTGCGGCGTATCGAAAGGCTTGACCCCCAGCTGAAGAGCTACGCCTTCGTCATGCCGGAAACTGCGCTAGCGGCGGCACGTGCCGCCGACGCCGACATCGCGCGCGGCCACTACGAGGGTGTCCTGCACGGCGTACCGATCGGCGTGAAGGATCTCTGCTACACGGTCGACGCCCCGACCGCGGCCGGCACCACCATCTTTCGTGACTTTCGCCCGGCATACGACGCGACGGTTGTCGCGAGGTTGCGCGCGGCCGGCGCGGTGATCATCGGCAAGCTGGCCATGACGGAGGGGGCCTATCTCGGCTATCACCCCAGTCTGCCGACCCCGGTCAATCCCTGGGACCCGACAGCGTGGGCGGGCGTGTCCTCGAGCGGCTGCGGCGTGGCCACCGCGGCGGGATTGTGCTTCGGCTCGATCGGGTCGGACACCGGGGGGTCGATTCGCTTTCCGACGAGCATGTGCGGCGTCACCGGGATCAAACCGACGTGGGGCCGGGTCAGCCGTCACGGCGTCGTCGAACTTGCGGCAAGCTACGACCACGTCGGGCCGATCACCCGTAGCGCTCACGATGCGGCGGTATTGCTCAGTGTCATAGCGGGATCCGATATCCACGATCCCTCGTGCTCGGCGGAGCCCGTTCCGGACTATGCCGCCGACCTCGCCTTGACACGGATTCCGCGTGTCGGGGTGGACTGGTCGCAGACGACGTCGTTTGACGAGGACACCACGGCGATGCTGGCCGATGTCGTCAAAACGCTCGACGACATCGGATGGCCCGTCATCGACGTCAAGCTGCCCGCGCTTGCGCCGATGGTGGCAGCGTTCGGAAAAATGCGCGCGGTCGAAACGGCGATCGCGCATGCCGACACCTACCCGGCGCGCGCCGACGAGTACGGGCCGATCATGCGCGCAATGATCGACGCCGGACACAGGCTGGCTGCGGTGGAATATCAGACGCTGACCGAGCGGCGTCTGGAATTCACGCGATCGCTGCGTCGCGTGTTCCACGACGTGGACATCCTGCTGATGCCCAGCGCCGGAATTGCCTCGCCCACACTGGAAACCATGCGCGGGCTCGGACAAGACCCGGAGCTGACCGCCAGACTGGCGATGCCGACAGCACCGTTCAACGTCAGCGGTAATCCCGCGATATGCCTACCGGCGGGAACGACGGCGCGCGGAACGCCGCTCGGCGTCCAGTTCATCGGCCGTGAATTCGACGAGCACTTGCTCGTCCGAGCCGGCCACGCATTTCAGCAAGTCACCGGGTATCATCGCCGACGCCCGCCGGTGTGAAAAACCCTCGGCCGCAAAAGGCTTGCGAATGTCGCACCGAAGGTCGCGGCGAATCGCCTTACTGGTATGTTTACGAACACAATCTGTGGCCATCAAGGGAGGACGCGTTGAGCATTAGCGCGGTTGTTTTCGACCGTGACGGTGTGCTCACCAGCTTTGACTGGACACGTGCCGAGGAGGATGTGCGGCGAATCACGGGCCTACCATTGGAGGAGATCGAACGCCGCTGGGGTGGGTGGCTCAACGGATTGACTATCGACGACGCGTTCGTTGAAACCCAGCCAATTAGCGAGTTCCTCTCGAGCCTGGCGCGCGAGCTCGAGCTCGGTTCGAAGGCAAGAGACGAGCTAGTGCGCCTCGACTACATGGCGTTCGCCCAGGGATATCCAGACGCGCGTCCAGCCCTTGAAGAAGCCCGGCGCCGTGGCCTCAAGGTCGGTGTTCTCACAAACAACAGCCTGTTGGTCAGCGCCCGCAGCCTCCTTCAGTGCGCCGCTCTGCACGACCTCGTCGACGTCGTGCTGAGTTCGCAGATGATCGGAGCTGCCAAGCCTGACCCGCGGGCCTATCAAGCGATCGCGGAAGCCCTCGGCGTCTCGACAACGTCATGCCTGTTCTTCGACGACATCGCCGACTGGGTTGAGGGCGCACGGTGCGCGGGCATGCGCGCGTACCTCGTGGACCGTTCCGGACAAACTCGCGACGGCGTCGTTCGCGATTTGTCCAGCCTTGGAGCGATCCTGGACGGCGCGGGACCATGACCGAACGTGACGAGCCGGACATCGCCGACAGGGACGCCTCATTGGTTACTCTCATCGACCAGCCGCAGTGCACTTAGGATGGCAGCCTTAACTACCGTCGCCGAGCAGTAAAGTGTCTTGGCAATCCACAACGGCGCGTATGGCGGTTCGCAGTGTTGCGATAGCCACCCACCCGCGCGACTGATCTGCGCCGACAAGGATGTGCCGCTGTGCCTCTGCCAATGCGCCAGAGCTTGAATGCAATATGCTGTCTCTTCCGCAGTCGCTTGGCCGTCGAAAAATCCCCACGAGCCATCGGGCCTCTGCGTATTAAGAATCCACCCAATCGCATCTGAGCATAGGGCATCATCATAGTTACTGGCAGCACATATCAGATGCGCAGTCGTATAATATGCCGATCGGTGCCACTTATCCCGCCAGCAGAACCGTCCAGGCTCCTTGCTTGATCGGATGAATTCCAGAACCTTTCGTACTCGTGGATGACATTTGTCGTAGCCCGCCTGCTTCAACGCACCGAGCACGTGGACGTTCGTCGATATCGAGGGGCCGACTTCGTGAAAGTAGGTACGGAACCAATCGGCGTCTTCGAATTGTAATACGGCTCCGATATCCGGCGACCGTCCAAACTTCGACAAAACATCGTAGGCCACACTTGTGGTGTCACAATCTTCCAAGGTGGAATTTCCTGTCCACCCCACACCTCGACCACGGACCCAATGTTGTTCGACATGGTCAAGATAGGGTAGGTACGTACGAACGATCTCAGGATCGGACAAATCAATATCCGTACGCGAGAGATTCCATAGAGACCAAACAATTTCAAAAATCTCGGCTTGATAGAAGGCCGGCGCACCGCCATCGCCGGCTTGAATTATCGATGAGATGTACGCCAAGGCCCGCTTGTCTCCTGGTTTAACATGTAACGCGAAGTAGGCTGACGCTGATGGCGAATACTTGACCGATCCATTTGTCTCCTGCAAGTTATCGACATCCAACATACCGACACCGTCTTGGCCGGCCAGTTCTACGGAGAAAGCTGCGGTGATATGTTTATTGATTTTGCTTCCGCCGAGTTTTCTCAACTTCTGCTCACGCACTCCGACAAGCTCGCCGAGGATGGATTCCTCGTGGCAAATGGCAAGGCCAAGTCGCGCCGCCTCAGCCATCAGCGTAGGTGCGATTAACTCAAACCCGACGGTTGCGTCTTTTATATCAAGTTGAGGGCCTTCGAAAGCACCCGAGGTAAGGTTCTTCAGGGCTAGCAAGCCTTTTTCAACTTGCGCTGCGCGCCTCCGACGATGCTTATTCGACGTGAGGCTGATCATGGCCGCCAAAGTGGAGAGCAGTCGATCTTCGTAGCAGAAAGGGAACTCGGCTCCCCATGAGCCGTCAGGAAGCTGGCGCTCGCAAAGCCAGTTGAGGGCGAGGTCGCTTAGCTCATCATCGAGCTGGCCCAGCTTCGCGACCCACGCGGTGTCATAGGCTGTGCTCGAGATGCCGTTGCCTAGTGCCGCTTTCGCTAGCAGAGTCCTGAAAGTCTCCATACCATCAGCCCTCCGCGAACCAGATTCCATCATGAACACAACCCACACCGAAAACTCTGTCAGGCTGGGCTCGATATCTGTTGCGCAGTACATTGAGCTGATCGGCCGACATCGCTGAATAGTCAGGTTTGGGCCGGAAATGACGGAGATAGATATGATCGTACAAGATCCTCCGGAGCGTTGTTTCGGTCATATAGTATGAGGGAGCAACGGTGAAGTATAGACTCGTTTTTCCTGAGCTGAGCAGCGGAAAATCGAAAGTGCTGAAACGCCCAAATCCGATGAACATGTCAGCCTTGTCAACATACTCGCCGTAATAACCTTCGATAATCTCTCTCCGCGTGGGAGGTTTACCATGCGTTTCGTTCCACGAGATAGAAAACTGCGCAACAGACTCAGCCGCATCGTTGCCAAAAACACCGAAGCATAGTCTGTGTTCAGTGTTGGATGACGTAGAGATTGTTAGGTCATCGAATGACTTGACAACGGCTGCCCCTTGCGCGGTCGAAGGCAATCTTTTCTTATAATCACCATAAAAAAGAACGTGGACCTCGTGTTCTTTATAGAACGACAGAATTTCCTCGTCGTTGGCAAGCAAGGCCATCCCTTCGAGCGCCTGTACGATATATCGATCACCACGATCCAGAAGATCGTCGCTAAAGATTGGCGAGATTACTGTTTCGATGCCGTGCTCGAAGAGCATCTTCAGAATACGAATTGATTGACGCAAGGCGGCCTGCTGATAATCGTCGTACTGCGGATTACATTCGAGGTGAAACCAGCGGCGTGTGCCATCGAAGGGAAAGACGGATACCTTCGGTCCACGGCAACGTACAATCTCTGCTACGGATACTAGAGGAAGATCCAAGAATTCTTTTTCGCTAACCAAGTTCATGCTTCCTCTTAATAACTATCGCCGGAATCAGGATGGTCTTCGGGTCCAGGGACTTCATGTAGTGCGTTAAGTAGTGATTTGCATCTTATGCGGATTGCGGGGCCGGTGAGTCCGTGGCTGGAAAGGATGTGGTCGCGGCTGGCGTGGGGAATGTAGGCCGGTGGCAGTCCCAGTGTGTAGGTGCGCGTCCGCGGGTGTGTCCGCCCGATGTGGTGGCTAAGGTGCGCGCCGATTCCCACGTCGGCAATCGCATCTTCGACACACACGGTGATCCGATGGCGGCCAGCCAGCTCGGTCAGTGCCGGGCTGATTGGCCAGACCCATTGTGGATCAACGACTGTCACCCCGATCTGCTCCTCGCTGAGGCACCGGGCGGCGTCCATGCATGGTCGACTCATGGCACCCACTGCGACCAAGAGCACGTCGGGTCGCCAATGCGGTGGTGGTGTATGCAAGACGTCGAGGCCACCGATGGTGTGTTCGGCCGTGATCGGTTCGCCCGGCGCCCCTTTGGGGAAACGCACGGCGGTGGGAGCCGCGGTCGCGATCGCGGTACGCAACTGTTGTCGTAGCCGAGGCGCGTCGCGCGGACAGGCGATCTGAAACCCGGGCACGCAGGCCAGCAGCGCCAGATCCCACAAACCGTGATGGCTGGGTCCGTCGGGCCCGGTTACCCCAGCCCGGTCCAGCACCAGCGTCACGGGTAACCGGTGCAGCCCGATGTCGAACAGAAGTTGGTCAAAGGCGCGGTGCAGAAACGTCGAGTACACCGCGACAACGGGATGGGTTCCCGCGGCAGCTAGCCCGGCCGCGCTGGCCAACAGGTGTTGTTCGGCGATGCCCGAATCGAACACCCGATGCGGGTATCGCCTCGACAGCGCGCCTAGACCAGTGGGCAGACGCATCGCCGCGGTCAGCCCGACGACGTCGGATCGGTCGTCAGCAATGCGCGCGATTTCGTCCTCGAACACGTCGGTCCAGCTCCGCTGACTGGGTGTGCTAGCGAGGCCGGTGGCAATGTCGACCACCCCGCAGGCGTGCATATGGTCCCTCTCGTCAGCTTCGGCTGGAGGATAACCCCGGCCCTTACTAGTCACTGCGTGAACAACAACGGGCCTAGCTGCCGCGGCCGCTTTTCGTAGAACCGCGCACGTGTCGGGGATGTTGTGCCCATCGACCGGACCGATGTAGGTAAATCCCATGTTCTCAAAGAGGTTCGGCCCTCGGGGTGTGCCGACGCGAAGTTCTTCTAGGTGTGCCGCAAGAGCCCCAGCGGTGGGGTCGTAGGAGCGGCCATTGTCATTGAGCACGACGATCACGGGCCGGGTAGCGGCACCGAGGTTGTTCAGGCCCTCCCATGCCACGCCCCCGGTGAGGGCGCCATCACCGATCACCGCGATGACACGTCGGTCGCATTGCCCCTGCAGGGCCAATGCTTTGGCGATGCCGTCCACCCAGGCGAGGCTGACCGAGGCATGGGAGTTCTCGACCCAGTCATGTGGCGATTCATGGCGGTTGGGATACCCCGATAGACCATCGGCCTGGCGCAGCGTGGCGAAGTCTTTACCGCGGCCGGTGAGCAGCTTGTGCGGATAGGTTTGGTGCCCGGTGTCGAACACCGATGTCGTGTGGCGAGGTGAACACCCGATGCAATGCGATGGTCAGCTCTACCATGCCAAGTCCCGCGCCGAGATGGCCACCGGTAGCCGTCACTGTTTCTATGAGCCGCCGACGCATCTGCACGGCCAGCTCTGGCAGCTGGCTTTCGGGCAATGCCTGCACATCGCAAGGTCCGCCGATCGCGGTAATTGAACCGCCCCGGTGAGTCCGGAGACTCTCTGATCTGAGACCTCAGCCGGCGGCTGGTCTCTGGCGTTGAGCGTAGTAGGCAGCCTCGAGTTCGACCGGCGGGACGTCGCCGCAGTACTGGTAGAGGCGGCGATGGTTGAACCAGTCGACCCAGCGCGCGGTGGCCAACTCGACATCCTCGATGGACCGCCAGGGCTTGCCGGGTTTGATCAGCTCGGTCTTGTATAGGCCGTTGATCGTCTCGGCTAGTGCATTGTCATAGGAGCTTCCGACCGCTCCGACCGACGGTTGGATGCCTGCCTCGGCGAGCCGCTCGCTGAACCGGATCGATGTGTACTGAGATCCCCTATCCGTATGGTGGATAACGTCTTTCAGGTCGAGTACGCCTTCTTGTTGGCGGGTCCAGATGGCTTGCTCGATCGCGTCGAGGACCATGGAGGTGGCCATCGTGGAAGCGACCCGCCAGCCCAGGATCCTGCGAGCGTAGGCGTCGGTGACAAAGGCCACGTAGGCGAACCCTGCCCAGGTCGACACATAGGTGAGGTCTGCTACCCACAGCCGGTTAGGTGCTGGTGGTCCGAAGCGGCGCTGGACGAGATCGGCGGGACGGGCTGTGGCCGGATCAGCGATCGTGGTCCTGCGGGCTTTGCCGCGGGTGGTCCCGGACAGGCCGAGTTTGGTCATCAGCCGTTCGACGGTGCATCTGGCCACCTCGATGCCCTCACGGTTCAGGGTTAGCCACACTTTGCGGGCACCGTAAACACCGTAGTTGGCGGCGTGGACGCGGCTGATGTGCTCCTTGAGTTCGCCATCGCGCAGCTCGCGGCGGCTGGGCTCCCGGTTGATGTGGTCGTAGTAGGTCGATGGGGCGATCGGCACACCCAGCTCGGTCAGCTGTGTGCAGATCGACTCGACACCCCACCGCAAACCATCGGGGCCCTCGCGGTGGCCCTGATGATCGGCGATGAACCGGGTAATTAGCGTGCTGGCCGGTCGAGCTCGGCCGCGAAGAAAGCCGACGCGGTCTTTAAAATCGCGTTCGCCCTTCGCAATTCGGCGTTGTCCCGCCGCAAGCGCTTCAGCTCAGCGGATTCTTCGGTCGTGGTCCCGGGCCGTGCGCCGGCATCGACCTGCGCCTGGCGCACCCACTTACGCACCGTCTCCGCGCAGCCAACACCAAGTAGACGGGCGACCTCACTGATCGCTGCCCACTCCGAATCGTGCTGACCGCGGATCTCTGCGACCATCCGCACCGCCCGCTCACGCAGCTCCGGCGGGTACCTCCTCGATGAACCACCTGACATGACCCCATCCTTTCCAAGAACTGGAGTCTCCGGACATGCCGGGGCGGTTCAAATCAAGTCCCCGCGTCCGTTGCGAATCGTGGTTGTCATTGCGCGCGAACCTGTTTGGGAAGGCCGAATCGCACCGTCTCGGTCGCTATCGAGCGTTCCACCACGGTGATCGAGGCGTATCCGCGAAGTGCATCAATCACCTGCCCCACCAGTCGTGGCGGCGCGGAGGCTCCCGCGGTGACACCGATCGTCGAGACCGACGACAGCCATTCGGGCTCAATGTCATCAGGCCCGTCAATCAAGTAGGCCGGCGTCCCACTTCGCTGCGCCAACTCGACCAGACGCCGCGAATTCGACGAATTGCACGAGCCAATCACCAACACAACGTCACATTCACCGACCATCGATTGCAGCGCACGCTGTCTGTTCGTGGTGGCATAGCAGATGTCTTCAGAGGGGGGTTGGCCCAACGTCGGAAACCTCGCGCGCAGCGCATCAATGACATCGGCAGTTTCATCAAGTGCCAGGGTTGTCTGGGTCAGATACGATAGCTGGGTACCCTCGGGCAGGTTCAACGCTGCCACATCAGCGGGTGTCTGCACCAATAATGTTGACCGCGGAGCGACGCCAAGCGTGCCTTCGGTCTCCTCATGTCCGGCGTGCCCGATGAAGACCACCGTGTCACCGCGCGCGGCAAACCGTGCGGCTTCAGCGTGGACTTTCGCCACCAGTGGGCAGGTCGCGTCGACGACCTGCAGTCCCCGCTCATCAGCGCCCGCGCGCACCGCCGGGGAAACCCCATGCGCGGAGAACACCACGACCGCCCCCGGCGGCGGCGGATCGGGAATCTCGTCGAGATCCTCGACGAACACTGCTCCCCGGTCCCGCAACTCGGCAACCACAACAGTGTTGTGCACGATTTGCTTGCGCACATACACCGGGCCTTCGGCCACGTCAAGCACTCGCTTGACCGTCTCGATAGCACGCTCTACACCGGCGCAAAACGACCGCGGCGACGCCAACAGCACCGTGACTTCACCCGAAGCGTATCCCTGTGCGACCGGTCCCACGAACACCTCAGCCATCAGCACTCCCGGCGACATATCAGTTGCGACAACGCGATCAGGTCTGGGGATCGCACCGCATCGGGCAGTGCCGCAATAGCAGCCTGGATGCGTTCATCGGCGCATCGCTGCGCCACATGACCACCCCCGGCCACCTTGACAAGCGCGGTAGCCCGCTCGACATCGCTTGCTGTCATTGCGGCAGGTGCTTGATAGAGGGCCGCCAATTCGGTCGCCGCTTCGGATCGCGAGTTCAGGGCGGCAACAACTGGCAGTGTCGCCTTACGTCGGGCAAGGTCGTTGCCGACCGGCTTTCCCGTCACACCAGGGTCACCCCAGATGCCGATCAGATCGTCGACGCATTGAAACGCAAGACCCAACTCATGGCCAAAACGCTCCAACGCAGCAATCGTCGCGTCGTCTGCATTGGCCACTAAAGCTCCCAGAGCGCAACAACAACCGGTCAGGGCGGCCGTCTTGCCCGCGGCCATCCGCAGATAGTCATCGACTGTAACTTCGGGCTGTCCCTCCAATAAACAATCCTCAAACTGGCCGATACACAAGTCCAGGCACGACATCTGCAATCGCCTTATCGCCCTGACCGCCACACACTCGTCGGTCAGGCCGGTCAGTATCCGAACGGCCGTGGCGTGCAACGCATCTCCCAACAGGATCGCGACGCCCACACCCCACACACTCCATACCGTCGGCCGTCCCCTGCGAGTCGCATCCCCATCCATCACATCGTCATGCAACAACGTGAAGTTGTGCACCAACTCCACAGCCGCCGACACCGGAGTAGCATCACCGACATCACCACCGCAAGCCGCGGCCGCCGCGTAGACAAGGGCGGCGCGAAAATACTTGCCCGACGATCCTGCCGCTGTGGATCGATCGGCGTTCCACCAGCCAAGGTGATATCCCGCCATCGTCGCCAACGGCTCGCGCATCGACTCAATGGCCCGATGCAGCACAGGGCCACAATCCGCTCGAGCCCGTTCTAACAATGCTTTCCCAAGGTCAGCAGGGACACTCCCCAGAAAAGCCGCATCCAGAGTCAATACGCCTCCCATTCTTAACCTCACCGGAGCAACAGTGAGTCGCTATTTTCAGCGAACGAGCAATCGGCGATATTGCTTCACTTCGGAGATACCCAAATATTTCAAATATCAACGCAACATGTACCTATGCCCGTCGACCAACACGACCATCAGGGTTGTTAGCAATGATCTCGGAATTCGAGTTGTCCAGACGCCCCGGGTCATCCACTACAGAAAGACACGCATACCCTGCGGCGACCTATACTTCCCATCACGGCGGGTAGGTTGCCTTCGACAATACTGCAACATTCAATTGCCTGGCCTTTCTCGGAGTATCTTGCGGACTTGAAGCTCACACATCGGCCGGCGTCGAACGCCTCACGCTGCAGAGCAGTTTAGTGGATTTCATCAGCATCGGATATGCATAATTGAAACCACAGCACTTTCATAAACAGTGTCCAGATGATTTACACCTAATTTGGGCGGCGAATGCTACGCAATGGTGGTGCGCTTCCCAAGGGAGCACAACGCGAAGCTAAAGCAGTTGCACGCCGAGACCGAGCCGAAAGGTCGCCCTGCGGGGAAGGCGGCCACGGGAGAATTGTGAGCTCGGCGGTCGACCACGACGTACCCGCCACGCCGTAGTAATGGGCATTTGTACATGTACATTCGCACACAAGGAGAGGTCTTGACGTATCTATTCCCTCTCTGCGCGATCGCGGCGGAGGCGGCGGCAACCAGCCTGTTCAAGGGCAGTTTCGGGGACTTTCGCGTCTGCTCGCCGGGTCACGACGGGGCGATCACGGCCATGCCGAGCGTCTTGGCGGCGTCGCGCATCCGGTCGTCGTAGGTGCACAACCGGCCCAGATCGACGCCGAGCCGCTGCGCCGTCGCCAAGTGGATGGCATCGAGCGTGCGCAGCTCGAATGGCAGCAGCCCACCAGCGAGATCGAGGACGCGCTTGTCGACGCGCAGCAGATCGAGATGAGCCAGCGCCCGGCGGCCGGCTTTCCGCGCTGATTCACCCTTGTCAAGCAGGGCCCGCATGACCTCCGCGCGCGCAAGGGCACTCGACACTCGCGGGTGGCGGGTGCGAAGGTAGCGGCGCAGCGCGTCCGACTCTGGCTCGCGAACCGCGAGCTTGACGATCGCGGACGAGTCGAGATAGATGGCCGCCATCAACGCTCGTGCTCACGCAGGCGCGCAAGCGTCACCGACGGCAGCTCGACGCCCGCGTCGAGGTCGAGCGGTTCGGGCAGATCAACGACGTCGAGCGTGGCACGCTCGATCTCGCCGCTTGCCAGCAGCTGCTCGTATGGACCGCCCTGCGGCAGCGGCGAGAGCAGGGCGACGGGCCGGCCGCGGTCGGTGATCTCGATCGTCTCGCCGGCCTCGACTCGGCGCAGCAGCTCGCTGGCCCGCTGCCGCAGCGCACGCACCCCCACCGAGGTCATTGTGCTAACTGTAGCACAAGCGGTCGGCGTCATGGGCCGACGTTCGACTCGCGCAGGCTTTAAGTAACGTCGGTGTTAATTACTAGGACCTGAAAAAGTCGGCGCGTTGTTCCTCGGTTGGTTGGCGCTGAGCTGGGAGGATGGCCTCAATGCCCTTGTTGCGGAAGGGATTGAGGCCATCGTGTTTCGTACTGTAGGCGATCAGGCATCGTTGTGGGAATCCGTGCTGCCCGAGGAGTTGCGGCGGCTGCCCGAAGAGCTGGCCCGGGTGGATGCGCTGCTCGATGATTCGGCGTTCTTCTGCCCGTTTGTGCCGTTCTTCGACCCGCGGATGGGTCGGCCGTCCATACCGATGGAGACCTATTTGCGGTTGATGTTCTTGAAGTTCCGTTACCGGTTGGGCTATGAGTCGCTGTGTCGGGAGGTCACCGATTCGATCACCTGGCGGCGGTTCTGCCGTATTCCGTTGGAGGGATCGGTGCCGCACCCAACCACGTTGATGAAGCTGACCACGCGCTGCGGTGAGGATGCGGTGGCCGGGCTCAATGAGGCGCTGCTGGCCAAGGCGGCCAGCGAAAAGCTGTTGCGCACCAACAAGGTCCGTGCCGACACCACCGTGGTGGAGGGCGATGTGGGCTATCCCACCGACACTGGACTGCTCGCCAAGGCGGTCGGCTCGATGGCGCGCACCGTGGCGCGGATCAAAGCCGCGGACGCGGGATCGGCGCCGCTCGGTGGGTCGTCGGGCCCGCGCGATCGCCTCCAAGCTGCGGTTACGCGGCGCGCAGCAACGCGATCAGGCGCAGGCCTTCGTGCGCCGGATCACCGGGGAGCTAGCCGGGATCGCCGAGCAGGCGCTGACCGAGGCTGCCGCGGTGGTACGTAACGCCCAACGTGCGGTGCGCCGCGCCAGTGGGCGGCGCAAAGCCTGGCTACGCCAGGCCATCAACCATCTCGAGAAGCTGATCGGACGCACCGAGCGGGTGGTGGACCAGGCCCGTAGCCGGCTGGCCGGGGTAATGCCCGACTCAAGCAGCCGCCTGGTCAGTCTCCACGATGCCGACGCTCGCCCGATCCGCAAGGGACGATTGGGCAAGCCGGTCGAGTTCGGCTACAAGGCCCAGGTCGTCGACAACGCCGACGGTGTCATCCTGGACCACAGCGTCGAGCTCGGAAACCCCGCAGATGCACCGCAATTGGCACCCGCCATCGAACGGATCAGCCGCCGCACCGGACGCCCACCACGGGCAGTGACCGCTGATCGGGGCTGCGGAGACGCATCGGTCGAAGATGATCTCCACCAGCTCGGGGTGCGCAACGTGGCCATCCCACGCAAGAGCAAACCCAGCGCCACCCGCCGCGCATTCGAACACCGACGGGCATTCCGCGACAAGATCAAATGGCGAACCGGATCCGAAGGACGCATCAACCACCTCAAGCGCAGCTACGGCTGGAACCGCACCGAACTCACCGGCATCACCGGCGCCCGAACCTGGTGCGGACACGGCGTCTTCGCCCACAACCTCGTCAAGATCAGCACCCTGGCAGCGTGACAGACACCCGCGCCCACCCCGACCACGCCACGCAGGTCGCCCAGCCCGCCGCCGTCAATGCAACCGCGACTTTTTCAGGTCTTAGTAATTAGTGGCCGCCGCTTTGGGTCCACCGGGGCCCTGCGGCGAAACACCAGACGTGATGCCGTGATCGGCGATACCCTTCGACCCATTGAAGGGAGAACAGCCATGTCGTTTGTGATCGCGAACCCCGAGATGCTGGCAGCGGCGGCGACCGATTTGGCCGGCATCCGGTCGGCGATCAGCGCCGCGACCGCGGCGGCCGCGGCCCCGACGATCCAGGTTGCCGCGGCCGGCGCCGACGAGGTGTCGCTGGCCATCTCGGCGCTGTTTGGCCAGCACGCCCAGGCCTATCAGGCGCTCAGCGCCCAGGCGACGATCTTTCACGACCAGTTCGTGCAGGCCCTGACCTCCGGCGGCAACCTGTATGCGGCCGCCGAGAGCCACACCGTCGAGCAGATGGTGCTCAACGCGATCAACGCGCCCACCCAGACACTGTTCGGCCGCCCGCTGATCGGCGACGGCGCCAACGGGACCG
This sequence comes from Mycobacterium tuberculosis H37Rv, assembly GCF_000195955.2. Classification (GTDB taxonomy): domain Bacteria; phylum Actinomycetota; class Actinomycetes; order Mycobacteriales; family Mycobacteriaceae; genus Mycobacterium; species Mycobacterium tuberculosis. Next base: position 3,802,023 of record NC_000962.3, read on the forward strand.
CGGAGAACCCGGACGGCCAAAACGGCGGCCTGCTGTTCGGCAACGGCGGCAACGGCTTTACCCAGACGACCGCCGGGGTGGCCGGCGGCAACGGCGGCAGCGCGGGGTTGATCGGCAACGGCGGGGCCGGCGGCGGCGGCGGGGCCGGCGCCGCCGGCGGCCTCGGCGGCAACGGCGGGTGGCTGTACGGCAACGGCGGGGCCGGCGGCATCGGGGGCGCGGGCACCGGAACCGGTGGTCACGGCGGGGCCGGCGGGGCCGGCGGCCGGGCCTGGCTGTGGGGCACCGGCGGGGCCGGCGGAGCCGGCGGTGACGGCGGCTGGTTGTTCGGCGACGGCGGGGCCGGCGGCACCGGCGGCAACGGCGGCAGCGGCTTTAACAGCTTGACCTCTTCGGTCGGCGGCGCCGGCGGGGCCGGTGGGCACGCCGGGCTGTTCGGCGCCGGCGGGACCGGCGGGACCGGCGGCATCGGCGGGCAAAACACCGAGACCGGCCCGGCCGCCAGCAACGGCGGCGCGGGCGGCGCCGGTGGCGGCGGCGGGTACCTGGTCGGCGATGGCGGCGCCGGCGGGACCGGCGGGGCCGGCGGGAAGAATTCCAGCGGTGGCGCCACCCTCACCGGGGGCACCGGAGGGACCGGCGGGGCCGGCGGGGCGGCCGGGTGGCTCTACGGCAGCGGCGGCGCCGGCGGTGCCGGCGGCGCCGGCGGGCTCAACAACGCCGGTGGTGCCACCGGCGGCACCGGCGGTACCGGCGGAGCCGGCGGCTCTGGAGCGTGGCTGTACGGCAACGGCGGGGCCGCCGGGGCCGGCGGCAACGGCGGCAACAATACCAGCGCCGGCACCGGTGGTGTCGGGGCTAGCGGCGGGACCGGCGGAAACGCCGGGCTGATCGGCGCCGGCGGCCACGGCGGGGCCGGCGGCGCCGGCGGAAACCAAACCGGTGGCGTGGGCAACGGCGGGGCCGGCGGGAACGGCGGCGCCGGCGGGGCCGGTGGTCAGCTGTACGGCAACGGCGGGGACGGCGGCAACGGCGGGGCCGGCGGGGCCAACATCGCCGGCGGCAATGGCAGCGACGGCGGCGCCGCCGGCCACGGCGGGGCCGGCGGGAGCGCCCGGCTGATCGGAGCCGGCGGCCACGGCGGGGACGGCGGCGCCGGCGGGAACACCGCCGGCAGAAGGGCCGACGCGATCGCCGGCACCGGCGGGGACGGCGGCAACGGCGGGAATGGCGGCTTGCTAAGCGGCAACGCCGGGGCCGGCGGCCACGGCGGGGCGGGCGGGAGCAGCACCGCGACCACCACCACCGGAACACCCCCAACGGGTGCAACGGGCGGCAATGGCGGCAACGGCGGGGCCGGCGGCACGGCCGGGTTTACCGGCAGCGGCGGCATCGGCGGCAACGGCGGGGCCGGCGGCACCGGCGGTAACGCCGGTGTCGCCTTGTCGGTTGGCAGCACGGGCGGACTGGGCGGTAACGGCGGCAGCGGGGGCCTCGGCGGCGGCGGCGGGTCGCTCTTCGGCAATGGCGGGGCCGGCGGTGTCGGCGCAACCGGCGGAAACGGCGGAAGCGGTATCGGGCCCGCCAGCGTGGGTGGCAACGGCGGCAAGGGCGGCGTTGGTGCGGCCGGCGGGCTTGCCGGGCAGATCGGCAACGGCGGTAGTGGTGGGTCCGGCGGTGCCGGGGGCAACGGCGGGACCGGCGATACCGCCGGCAACGGTGGCAATGGTGGTGCCGGCGCGGTCGGCGGCAACGCCCAGCTCATCGGCAACGGCGGCAACGGCGGTGGCGGCGGGAACGGCGGAACCGGCGCCGACGGCACCTAAGGCCCGCGAGCAGACGCAAAATCGCCCAATTTCGTGCCGAATTGGGCGATTTTGCGTCTGCTCGGCGCAGCTAACCCGCCACGTACTCCACCGCGCCGTCGTCGAGCACCACCCGGGCCTCGGCGCCGTCGGAGCCGGCCACCTCGGTGCGGAACACCGCCCGGCCCGGCTCGGTGCGCCAGATCACCGTCGACAGCGTCTCGCCGGGAAACACCGGCTTGGTGAACCGCGCGGCGATCGAGGTGATGTTGGCCGCCACACCGCCGCCAAGCTCGGCCACCAGCGCCCGGCCCGCCACCCCGTAGGTGCACAACCCGTGCAGGATCGGCTTGGGAAACCCGGCCAGCTGCGTGGCGAACCAGGGGTCGCTGTGCAGCGGGTTGCGGTCACCGGAGAGCCGGTAGATCAGCGCCTGGTCCTCACGGGTCGGCATATCGATTCGGGCGTCGGGGTGGCGGTCCGGAAATTCCGGCGCGGCCGGCCGCTCACCCCGCGCTCCTCCGAAACCCCCCTGACCCCGAAGCACCAACGTGGTAAGCGTTTCGGCAACCAACGAACCCGATTCCGGGTCGCAACCGCGGCCGCGCAGCACAACGATGGCGTTCTTGCCCTCCCCCTTGTCCTGGATGTCGGCGACCTCGGTGACCACCGACAGTTTTCCCGCCGCCGGCAGCGGCGCATGCAGCCGGATGCCCTGGGAGCCGTGTAGCAGCGCCGCCGGGTTGAATGTTCCCACCTTTGCGGCCGCACCAAACGCCGGACAGCAAATCACCGCATACGTCGGCAACACTTGCTGGTCGATGCCGTGGCTGTTCTCCGTGGTGAACGCCAGATCTCCGGTCCCGGCGCCCACCCCGATCGCGTAAAGCAGCGTGTCCCGGTCGGTCCACTCGAACAACATCGGCTCGGTCACTGCACCTATGGAGTTCGGATCAATCGCCATGCAACTCTCCTCCCGGTTGGAAAATCATCGCAAGCCCTTCCCCCGGACGGTATCGACAGGGCAGGCTATCGCCATGGCGAAGCGCACCCCGGTCCGGAAGGCCTGCACAGTTCTAGCCGTGCTCGCCGCGACGCTACTCCTCGGCGCCTGCGGCGGTCCCACGCAGCCACGCAGCATCACCTTGACCTTTATCCGCAACGCGCAATCCCAGGCCAACGCCGACGGGATCATCGACACCGACATGCCCGGTTCCGGCCTCAGCGCCGACGGCAAAGCAGAGGCGCAGCAGGTCGCGCACCAGGTTTCCCGCAGAGATGTCGACAGCATCTATTCCTCCCCCATGGCGGCCGACCAGCAGACCGCCGGGCCGTTGGCCGGCGAACTTGGCAAGCAAGTCGAGATTCTTCCGGGCCTGCAAGCGATCAACGCCGGCTGGTTCAACGGCAAACCCGAATCAATGGCCAACTCAACATATATGCTGGCACCGGCAGACTGGCTGGCCGGCGATGTTCACAACACTATTCCGGGGTCGATCAGCGGCACCGAATTCAATTCCCAGTTCAGCGCCGCCGTCCGCAAGATCTACGACAGCGGCCACAATACGCCGGTCGTGTTCTCGCAGGGGGTAGCGATCATGATCTGGACGCTGATGAACGCACGAAACTCTAGGGACAGCCTGCTGACCACCCATCCACTGCCCAACATCGGCCGCGTGGTGATCACCGGCAACCCAGTGACCGGCTGGAGGCTGGTGGAATGGGACGGCATCCGTAACTTCACCTGACCGCGCGGTTGACGCTTACCGCCGCTGACCGCCACGATTGACCGCATGCGGTACGTCGTTACCGGCGGTACCGGGTTTATCGGGCGCCACGTGGTATCCCGTCTCCTGGACGGCCGACCCGAGGCACGGCTGTGGGCGCTGGTTCGCCGCCAGTCGTTAAGCCGCTTCGAGCGCCTCGCCGGCCAGTGGGGTGACCGGGTAAGACCGCTGGTCGGTGATCTCACGGAGCTCGAACTGTCCGAGCGGACCATCGCCGAGCTAGGCGATATCGACCATGTGCTGCACTGTGCGGCGGTACACGACACCACCTGGGCCGACGCCACCCGCGCCGTCATCGAGCTGGCGGCACGCCTTGACGCCACGTTTCATCACGTGTCGTCGATCGCGGTGGCCGGAGACTTCGCCGGCCACTACACCGAGGCCGACTTCGACGTCGGCCAGCGCCTACCGACCCCGTATCATCGGATGACATTCGAGGCCGAACGGCTGGTGCGCTCCACGCCCGGCCTGCGCTATCGCATCTACCGCCCGGCGGTGGTGGTGGGTGATTCGCGCACCGGCGAGATGGACACGATCGACGGACCCTACTACTTGTTCGGGGTGCTGGCCAAGCTGGCGGTGTTGCCGTCGTTCACCCCGATGCTGCTGCCGGACATTGGGCGCACCAACATCGTGCCGGTCGACTATGTGGCCGACGCGCTGGTGGCGCTCATGCACGCCGACGGCCGGGATGGGCAGACGTTTCATTTGACCGCGCCGACAGCAATCGGACTGCGCGGCATCTACCGCGGGATCGCCGGCGCGGCCGGACTGCCCCCGCTACTCGGGACGCTGCCCGGCTTTGTGGCCGCACCGGTGCTCAACGCGCGCGGCCGCGCCAAGGTGCTGCGCAACATGGCGGCCACCCAACTGGGAATTCCCGCCGAGATTTTCGACGTCGTCGGCTGCGCGCCCACGTTCACGTCCGACACAACCCGGGAAGCGTTGCGCGGCACCGGCATTCACGTCCCCGAATTCGCCACCTACGCGCCCGGGCTGTGGCGGTATTGGGCCGAGCACCTCGACCCCGACCGCGCGCGTCGCAACGATCCGCTGCTGGGCCGCCACGTCATCATCACCGGTGCGTCCAGCGGCATCGGGAGGGCATCGGCGATCGCCGTCGCCAAACGGGGTGCGACGGTATTCGCGCTGGCCCGCAACGGCAACGCGCTAGATGAGCTGGTCACCGAGATCCGCGCCCATGGCGGTCAGGCGCACGCATTCACCTGCGACGTCACCGATTCCGCGTCGGTGGAGCACACCGTCAAGGACATCCTGGGCCGTTTCGACCACGTGGACTACCTGGTGAACAACGCCGGCCGGTCGATACGCCGCTCGGTGGTCAACTCCACCGACCGGCTGCACGACTACGAGCGGGTGATGGCGGTCAACTACTTCGGCGCGGTGCGCATGGTGCTGGCGCTGCTGCCGCATTGGCGCGAGCGCCGGTTCGGCCACGTCGTCAACGTCTCCAGCGCCGGCGTGCAGGCCCGCAATCCCAAGTACAGCTCGTATCTGCCCACCAAGGCCGCGCTGGACGCGTTCGCCGACGTGGTCGCCTCCGAGACGCTGTCCGACCACATCACGTTCACCAACATCCATATGCCGCTGGTGGCCACCCCGATGATCGTGCCGTCGCGGCGGCTCAACCCGGTGCGCGCGATCAGCGCCGAACGCGCGGCGGCGATGGTGATCCGCGGACTCGTGGAAAAGCCGGCGCGCATCGACACTCCGTTGGGTACGCTCGCCGAAGCCGGCAACTACGTCGCGCCACGGCTGTCGCGCCGAATTCTGCACCAGCTCTATCTGGGCTATCCCGATTCAGCTGCAGCGCAGGGGATTTCGCGTCCAGACGCGGACCGCCCACCGGCGCCGCGGCGTCCCCGGCGATCCGCCCGCGCGGGAGTCCCGAGGCCGCTCAGGCGCTTGGGGCGACTGGTGCCCGGTGTGCATTGGTAGTCACTTCTGGCAGGTGAACTGGTTGACGTCGATGTATCCGATGCGAAACATCTCGGCGCAGCCGGTGAGGTACTTCATATACCGCTCGTAGACTTCCTCGGATTGCAGCGCGATGGCCTGGCCCTTGTTGGCCTGCAACGCCGCGGACCAGAGGTCGAGGGTTTTCGCATAGTGCGGCTGCAACGATTGAACTCTGGTGACGGTGAAGCCGTTTGCGCTGGCACACTCCTGCACCATCGGTATCGAGGGCAGCCGCCCACCCGGAAAGATCTCGGTCACAATGAATTTCAGGAAACGAGCGAAGGTGAACGACATGGGCAGGCCGCGTTCGTGGATCTCTTTCGGATGCAACCCGGTGATGGTGTGCAGCAGCATGACCCCGTCAGCGGGCAGCAGGCGATGCGCCAGGCTGAAGAACGCGTCGTAGCGCTCGTGACCGAAATGTTCGAAAGCACCGATGCTGACGATGCGGTCGACGGGCTCGTCAAACTGTTCCCAGCCGGCCAGCAGAACGCGTTTGGAGCGTAGATTTTCGGAGTTGGCGACCAGCTGCTGAACGTGGTTGGCCTGGTTTTTGCTCAGGGTCAGACCGACGACGTTGACGTCGTATTTTTCCACCGCGCGCATCATGGTGGCGCCCCAGCCGCAGCCGACGTCCAACAGTGTCATGCCCGGCTGCAATCCGAGTTTGCCCAGCGCGAGATCGATCTTGGCGATCTGCGCCTCTTGCAGCGTCATGTCGTCGCGCTCGAAGTAGGCGCAGCTGTAGGTCTGAGTGGGATCGAGGAACAGCCGGAAGAAGTCGTCGGACAGGTCGTAGTGCGCCTGCACGTTGGCGAAGTGCGGCTTCAGCTCGTCGGGCATTGGGATAGCGTATCGTCGTCGCGGTGAGCGTCGTATTCGCCGACGTCGACACCGGCATCGACGACGCGCTGGCCGTGATCTATCTGCTGGCCAGTCCCGACGCCGATCTGGTCGGCATCGCCTCGACCGGCGGAAACATCGCGGTAGGTCAAGTGTGCGCGAACAACCTGAGCTTGCTCGAATTGTGCGGTGCCGCAGACATCCCCGTGTCCAAAGGCGCCGATGAGCCGCTCGGCGGCCGGTGGCCCGATCACCCAAAGTTTCACGGCCCCAAGGGGATAGGCTATGCCGAGCTGCCGGCCAGCAATCGCCGGCTCACCGATTATGACGCCACGACGGCCTGGATCGCGGCGGCGCACTCCCACGCCGGCGACCTGATCGGTCTGGTCACCGGCCCGCTGACCAACCTGGCGCTGGCGCTGCGCGCCGAACCCGCGCTGCCGAGGCTGCTGCGCCGGCTGGTGATCATGGGCGGCATGTTCGACGGCCAGCCGATCACCGAATGGAACATCCGGGTGGATCCCGAGGCGGCCAGCGAGGTGTTCACCGCGTGGGCCGGACAACGACAACTGCCGATCGTGTGCGGTTTGGATCTCACCCGGCGGGTCGCGATGACACCGGACATTCTCGCCCGGCTGGCGTCCGTCTGCGGCTCGTCTCCGGTGATGCGGGTGATCGAGGACGCGCTGCGGTTCTACTTCGAGTCTCATGAGGCGCGCGGACATGGGTACCTGGCATATATGCACGACCCGCTGGCCGCCGCGGTCGCAATGGACCCGGAACTCCTGACGACCCGGACCGCGACGGTGGATGTCGACCCGACGGGGGCGACGGTCACCGACTGGTCCGGGAAGCGAAATCCCAACGCGCGGATCGGCATGAGCGTCGATCCGGCGGTGTTCTTCGACCGGTTCGTCGAACGGATCGGACGATTCGCGCGCCGAACGTGAACTGACGGCGGGATTTTCCCGAAATTCTCGCCCTGACGTCACGTTCGGCGCAAGTCATTCGTAGCTTCCCTCCAGATACCACCGCCGCTGCCGGTAGCACAGCAGCAACGCGGTGCCGGGATCGCCGTCCAGCAATACCTGAGCGCGCGCGGTGCGGCCACTCGCCCGATCCGGATCCCACCACCGCTCGTCGTCCGGCCACGGTCCGGCCCACCAGCGCAGCCGATCGTCTCGGCCACGAACCCTCAGCCGCGCCGGGTCCGCGGAGAACATCCCCCGGCTGGTCACCCGTATCGGGTTTCCTTGGGCGTCAAGCAAGTCCACCGGATCGTCGAACAGCACCGCCGGCGACGGGTCGGGCAACCTGCCGGGCCACGGCTGACCGGGGTCGGCCTGCGGCACCGGCTCAGGGGCTACTAGGCCCAGCACGGTCAACGTGATGCGTTCGGCCGGGCCGTGTCCGCCGGATAGCACCGGCACCCGCACGGCCTCCGGACCGAGCAAGCCCTGCACCCGCACCAGCGCCCGACGGGCCCGAAGCCTGTCCTGTTCACCGAGCCCGCCCCATAGCGGCAACTGCAAGCCTTCCGATGCGGACACCGTCTCCACCGCCTGCAGCCGCAGCAGAGTCACCGCCGCGGTGGGCCGGTCACGAGCATTCCGGTTGTTCAACCACCCGTCCAGTTGCCAGCGCACCCGGTCGGCGGTGGCGTCCTCGGTCAGCGGCTCGGCGCACCGCCACACCCGGCTGCGCTCTTCGCCGTTGGCGGTGACGGCATGAATGGCCAGCCGGGTGCAGCCCACTCCGGCGGCCATCAGCGCCCGATGCAGCTCGGCGGCCAGCGAGCGCCCGGCGAACGCCGCGGCGTCGACCCGGTCGATCGGCGGATCGCATGCCAGCTCGGCGGCCAGATCCGGCGGCGGCTCCCGCCCGCAGGGCGCCCGTTCCGGTTCGCCGCGGGCGAACCGGTGCGCGGCCACCGCGTCGGCACCGAACCTGGACGCCACGTCGGTACGAGACAGCGCGGCGAACTGTCCGATGGTGCGAATCCCCATCCTCCACAACAGATCCGTCAGGTCGTCCCGGCCCGGCCCGGACAGGCTCGGCTCGGTGGCAAGTTGGCGGATCGACAGCAGCGACAGAAACCGCGCATCGCCTCCCGGCTCCACGATGCGGCCAGCACGCGCGGCGAAAACCGCGGTAGACAACCGGTCGGCGATTCCGACCTGACACTCCGCGCCGGCCGCGGCCACCGCGTCGATCAGCCGCTCGGCCGCCATCTGCTCGGACCCGAAAAAACGGGCCGGCCCGCGCACCGGCAACACCAGGAGCCCGGGCCGCAGCAGCTCGGCGCGGGGCACCAGATCGTCTACCGCCGCGATCACCCCTTCGAAGAGCCGGGCGTCGCGGTCGGCGTCGGCAGTCGCTATAAACAGTTGCGGACACCGCGCCGCCGCCTCCCGACGCCGCAACCCTCGGCGCACCCCGGCCGCCCGCGCGGTCGCCGAGCAGGCGATCACCCGGTTTGCCAACGTGACCGCGACCGGGGCCGTCGCGGATAGGCCCGCGGCCGCGGCCGCCGCGACCGCGGGCCAGTCCATACACCAGATCGCCAGCACGCGAGCGGAGGCCATCACCGTCCACGCCCGTTGATCTGCAGCCGCACCCCACTGATCCGCCCCAACCCCGGGGTGGGCACGCCCCTGAGGGCCGGGGTGATCTCATAGCCGCAGACCCGGGCCGCAAGCCGCGTCGACACGCCTTGCCAGTCGCCGTCGGTGACCAGCAGGGTGCAGCCTTTTTGACGGGCACGGGCCACCACTGCCCGCGCCCGCGCCCGCGTCACCCGGCGCCCTCCCAGACCGAGCACCACCAGATCCATGCCGTCGATCAGCACAGCGGCCACCTCAACCGGATCGGTCCCGGGATCTGGTATCACCGCGAGCCGGCTCAGATCCGCCCCCATCTCCACCGCGGCCAGCAACCCGATATCCGGCTGGCCAACGATGGCCGCGTTTCCCCCGGCCGCCGTCACCGATGCCACCATGCTCAGCAGCAGTGACCGCGCACCCGACAGCACTCCCACCGTCCCCGGGGGCAACGACACCGGTCCCGCCGGCACCAGGTCGCCCGAACGGCTGGGCCCCCCGGACACCTTCTCGGACAGCAAAGCCATCTGCCGTCGTAGTGATTCGAGCTGCTCAGCACCATTTTCAAGGCGTTGGTCGGAGGCGAAGGCCGCAGTCATGACCAGCCTCCTGTTCGAAAATATGTTCGAAGTCAGTAAACACCCGTCCTTGGAGTCCGTCAAGGTCATGAGAGGCTGCCTTGTGCAATCGCGTAAAACCACCTCGGTACTGGCGGCTGCCCTGCTGTTTTGCGGCCTGTTAGGCCCAGGGACGGCCCCACCGGCCACCGGTGGCGGGCCTGCCTGCCGGCCGGCAGAGCTCTTCGCCACCGACAACACCACCGATGGGTTCGAGCTACCGGCCGTTGCGACTATCGCACTAACCGGCACGGTGGTGACCGGATCGACCCTGGTCGACGGCGTGTTCTGGTCGAATGAGCGCCAGCAGATCGGCTACGAGCGCTCCCGTGAATTTCATCTGTGCGTTGTCGACGCGCCCACATTGCACAACGCCGCCGAGGCACTGCACCGCCAGTTCAACCAAGAAGCGGTGCTGACCTTCGACTACTTGCCGCAGAATGCACCCGAGGCGGACGCGATCCTCATCACCGTGCCCGACATCGGCATCGCCCGCTTCCGCGATGCCTTCGCATCTGATTTGGCTGCACACCACCGATTACGGGGCGGATCTGTCACCACAGCCGACCACACCTTAATCCTGGTCGCCGGCAACGGCGATCTCGATGTCGCCCGCCGACTCGTCGAGGAGGCCGGCGGGGACTGGAACGCAACCACCATTGCCCATGGCAGGCGTGAATTCGTGAACTAGCTGATCAAGGGCGCTCCGCTGGCCACCCGAGCCGGGTTGGTCACATTAGTTAGTCACAGCAATCTCTGGGCCGGCGGGCACAACGCGTATTCATCCCGACAGATACCAATGTGTCGCCTGTGACAAAAGCCGGGCCTGGCTAATGCTGGCCGCCGCTACTCCCACTCGATGGTGGCGGGCGGCTTGCTGGTGATGTCCAGCACCACGCGGTTGACCTCGGCGACCTCGTTGGTGATCCGGGTCGAGATGCGCTCGAGCACCTCGTAGGGCACCCGGGTCCAGTCGGCGGTCATCGCGTCTTCACTCGACACCGGACGCAGCACAATCGGGTGGCCATAGGTGCGACCGTCACCCTGCACACCCACCGAGCGGACATCGGCCAACAGCACCACCGGACACTGCCAGATCTGGTTGTCCAGGCCCGCCGCGGTCAGCTCCTCACGCACGATCGAATCGGCGTGCCGCAGCGTATCCAACCGCTTGGCGGTGACCTCCCCGACGATCCGAATACCCAACCCCGGTCCCGGAAACGGCTGGCGCGCCACGATCTCCTCCGGCAGACCCAACTCCCGCCCGACCGCGCGCACCTCGTCTTTGAACAGCAGCCGCAGCGGCTCAACGAGGGTGAACTTCAGGTCGTCGGGCAGGCCGCCGACATTGTGGTGGCTCTTGATGTTCGCGGTGCCGCTGCCCCCGCCGGACTCCACCACATCCGGATACAGCGTGCCCTGCACCAGGAACTCAGCAGTCTTACCGTCCAGCACATCCCGCACCGCGCCCTCGAACGCGCGGATGAACTGACGGCCGATGATCTTGCGTTTGCCCTCGGGGGCGCTCACGCCCGACAGCGCCTCGAGGAAGGTCTCGGCCGCGTCGACGGTGACCAGGTTGGCGCCGGTGGCGGCCACGAAATCGCGTTGCACCTGCGCCCGCTCACCGGCGCGCAACAGCCCGTGGTCGACGAAGACACAGGTCAACCGGTCGCCGATGGCCCGCTGCACCAGGGCCGCGGCCACCGCGGAATCCACGCCGCCGGATAGCCCGCAGATGGCGTGGCCGTCGCCGATCTGGGTGCGCACCTGCTCGATCAGCGCGTTGGCGATGTTGGCGGGCGTCCACTGGGCGCCGAGCCCGGCGAAGTCGTGCAAAAACCGGCTGAGCACCTGTTGCCCGTGTGGGGTGTGCATCACCTCCGGGTGATACTGCACCCCGGCCAGGCGCCGGTCGAAGGCCTCGAAGGCGGCCACCGGGGCACCGGCGCTGCTAGCCACCACGTCGAATCCGTCCGGCGCGGCCGTGACCGCGTCACCGTGACTCATCCATACCGGCTGAACCTCGGGAAGATCCGAATGCAGTTTGCCACCAAGGACTTTCAGTTCAGTCCGACCGTATTCGCGAGTGCCGGTGTGGGCGACGATCCCCCCGAGCGCCTGCGCCATGGCCTGAAACCCGTAGCAGATGCCAAGAACCGGTACACCGAGGTCCAGTAGCGCCGGATCGAGTTTCGGAGCGCCGTCGGCGTAGACACTGGCCGGTCCACCGGAAAGCACGAGCGCCACCGGCTGACGGGCCCTGATCTCCTCGATCGAGGCGGTGTGCGGAATCACCTCGGAGAAAACCCGTGCTTCTCGAACCCGACGGGCAATCAACTGGGCATATTGGGCACCGAAGTCGACCACCAACACCGGTCGAGCCGGTGTCTCAGGCACGTCGATGTCAGCAGGCTGCACCACGGCCAGTCAGTCTAGTGGCTGGGGTGACTCCCGAGGTCGGCCGGTAGCGGTCCATGGGCCGGTCCGCAGGTTACCGAAGAGGCCAGTGCTGCCGCCGCCACTTGGGCCTTCTTCAGTCCCGACAGAGAGATTCGCCGATCGTAGACGACCGCCGGCGATGCTCTGATCAAGGCGAGCTGACGGCGGTAGATGCCAGACATGGCCGCACAGCAGGCAGCGCTGCGGCGGTCGAGGTGTGGAATCAGCCGCAGTCCCAGCGAATACCAGTCTGCGGCGCGGTCGGCACTGAACCGCAGCAGTGCCGCGAGCCGTCCGTCGGGGTCATCGAGTGCCCCGGTGTCGTCCAGGCGGAGGCGTACGCCTAATCGGTCCAGCTCGTCGCGCGGCAGGTAGATCCGTCCATTCAAAAAGTCCTCTCGAACGTCGCGCAGAATATTGGTTTGCTGCAGAGCGATTCCCAACTGCTCGGCGTATCGCGACGTCGCCGTGCTGACGGGTCCAAAGATGGAAAGACAAAGCTTTCCGATCGTGCCGGCCCCCCGGCGGCAGTAGACGATCAGCTCGTCGAAATCGCGGCAACCAGTCCAGTCGATTTCCATACGGGCGCCGTCAATCAACTCTGCGAACATCGCGATCGGCACCGGAAACCGGCGAGCCGCGTCAGCCAGCGCAACCAGCACCGGATCGGATGAATCATCAATATTATCAAGTGATTTCCTGATGGCATCGAGCTCGGTGATCTTGGTCTCGGGGGCCAGCTCGCCGTCGGCGACGTCGTCGATCCGGCGGCCGAGCGCATAGACCGCAGATAGTGCCGCTCGCTTTTCGCGCGGCAAGAGTCGGATGCCGTAGTAGAAGTTTCTGGCGGCCGTGCGCGTGATCGACTCGGTGATTCGATACGCCTGTTCGATCTCGGTCATGCCGTCCTCCAACTACGGTGTTGGTCAGTCACGCCTGACGATCGACGATGTAGTGAGCCAAATCCTGAAGCTCAGCGGCCGGGCGATCGGGAATGCCGATGCGCGCCACCATGTCGATGCCTTGCGTTACGTGTCGGCGGGCCTCCGCGCTTGCCCACCTGCGCCCCCCACCGCACTCGATCAGTTCTGCGACCGCTGCGAGCTCATCATCGGACGCTGTCTGGCTGCCCGTCTCGTCCACCAGCCACGCTGCGAGGCGGCGGCCGGCCGAACCGCCGTGCGCCACGGTCCAGGTAACGGGCAGAGTTTTCTTGCGGGAGCGAAGGTCCGAGTACACCGGCTTGCCGGTGATCTCAGGACGGCCCCAAATGCCGAGCAGGTCGTCGACCAATTGGAAGGCAAGTCCAATGTGACGACCGTAGGCAACCAACGCTTCTCGCACCGAACGCGGTGCGCCAGCGAGTAACGCGCCGACCTCGGCGCTGGCTGCCATCAGTGCTGCGGTCTTGCCTTCAGCCATCTTGAGACACTCATCGAGTGCGACGTCGGTTCGGCTTTCGAACGCGGTGTCGGCGGCCTGCCCACGGATCAACTCACGGGTGGCTTCCGAAATCGCGCGCAGCGCCGCACCGACGTGTGGTGAATCGCAATCCAGCAGGACCTCGTGCGCCAGCGACAGCATCGCATCACCGGCCAATAGCGCCATCGCATCGCCCCACAGTGCCCACACCGTCGGCCGGTGCCGACGGTGCTCGTCGCGGTCCATGAGGTCGTCATGGACGAGCGAGAAGTTGTGCACCAGTTCAACCGAGACGGCTCCGGGAATCGCCGAGTGGGGGTCGGCGCCGGCGGCTTCGGCGGCGACAAACACCAAAGCAGGACGGATTGCCTTGCCGCAGTTGTTGTTCACTGGACGGCCGCGTTCATCAGACCAGCCGAGGTGGTAGGACACGACGGGCCGCATGTGGGGATCGAGGCGGTCAGCCATCTGGCGCAGCGTCGGTGTGATGAGTTCGTGTGCGAGTCCCAAAACGGGAAGCGTGCGACGGGTCATACGGTCGCTGTCGGGTTGCGGTGGCAGTCCGTACTTTTCGTCGGTACCGCGCATTGCGTGAATCTAGCATTCGCTCATGGCACGGCCCATGGGCAAGTTGCCCAGCAATACGCGAAAATGTGCACAATGTGCAATGGCGGAGGCACTATTGGAGATCGCTGGTCAGACTATTAATCAAAAGGACCTTGGCAGGAGCGGACGGATGACGCGTACCGACAATGACACTTGGGATCTGGCCTCCAGCGTGGGGGCGACCGCCACAATGATCGCCACCGCCCGGGCGTTGGCTAGCAGGGCCGAAAACCCTTTGATCAATGATCCATTCGCCGAGCCGCTGGTGCGCGCCGTCGGCATCGACCTGTTTACCCGGCTGGCCAGCGGCGAGTTGAGGCTTGAGGACATCGGCGACCACGCCACCGGGGGTCGGTGGATGATCGACAACATCGCGATTCGGACCAAGTTCTACGATGACTTTTTCGGTGACGCAACCACGGCGGGTATTCGGCAGGTAGTGATTCTGGCGGCTGGGCTCGACACCCGCGCGTACCGACTGCCCTGGCCCCCGGGCACGGTGGTCTACGAGATCGACCAGCCCGCAGTCATCAAGTTCAAGACACGGGCCCTCGCCAATCTGAACGCCGAACCCAACGCAGAACGGCACGCCGTGGCCGTCGATCTGCGAAACGATTGGCCGACGGCGCTGAAGAACGCCGGCTTCGACCCGGCCAGACCGACAGCCTTCAGCGCCGAGGGGTTGCTGAGCTACCTGCCCCCACAGGGGCAGGACCGCCTGCTCGATGCGATTACCGCGCTCAGCGCCCCTGACAGCCGGTTGGCCACCCAGAGCCCACTGGTGCTCGACCTGGCCGAGGAAGATGAGAAGAAGATGCGCATGAAATCCGCGGCCGAGGCATGGCGGGAACGCGGCTTTGATCTGGACTTGACCGAGCTGATCTACTTCGATCAACGCAACGACGTGGCCGACTACCTCGCCGGCTCCGGCTGGCAGGTCACCACCAGCACCGGCAAGGAACTCTTTGCGGCCCAAGGGCTGCCGCCCTTCGCGGACGACCACATAACTCGGTTCGCCGACCGCCGCTACATCAGCGCGGTGCTGAAGTAGGTGGCCCCGGCACTATAGCCGGGCCTAACTCGTAGGCTTGGTACGCGGGCAGAGCCGCCAGGCATGGCGAACTGGTATCGCCCGAACTATCCGGAAGTGAGGTCCCGCGTGCTGGGTCTGCCCGAGAAGGTGCGTGCTTGCCTGTTCGACCTCGACGGTGTGCTCACCGATACCGCGAGCCTGCATACCAAGGCGTGGAAGGCCATGTTTGACGCCTACCTAGCCGAGCGAGCCGAGCGCACCGGCGAAAAATTCGTTCCCTTCGACCCTGCCGCGGACTATCACACGTATGTGGACGGCAAGAAACGCGAAGACGGCGTTCGATCGTTTCTGAGCAGCCGCGCCATCGAAATACCCGACGGTTCCCCGGATGACCCGGGCGCCGCCGAGACGGTGTATGGCCTGGGCAACCGCAAGAACGACATGTTGCACAAGCTGCTGCGCGACGATGGGGCCCAGGTGTTCGACGGGTCGCGGCGCTACCTGGAGGCGGTCACGGCCGCGGGTCTCGGTGTGGCCGTGGTGTCTTCGAGCGCCAACACCCGCGACGTGCTCGCGACCACCGGTCTGGACCGGTTCGTCCAGCAGCGGGTGGACGGCGTGACGTTGCGCGAAGAGCACATCGCCGGCAAGCCGGCCCCCGACTCCTTCCTGCGCGCGGCAGAACTGTTGGGGGTTACCCCCGACGCGGCGGCGGTGTTCGAGGACGCCCTGTCCGGGGTGGCGGCCGGCCGCGCCGGCAACTTCGCCGTAGTGGTGGGCATCAACCGAACGGGCCGGGCGGCTCAGGCCGCCCAGTTGCGCCGCCATGGCGCCGACGTGGTGGTAACCGATCTCGCCGAGCTGCTGTAGGGCATGATCGGGCGATGATCACCGAGGACGCCTTCCCCGTCGAACCGTGGCAGGTCCGCGAGACCAAGCTCAACCTGAACCTGCTGGCCCAGTCCGAATCCCTATTCGCCTTGTCCAACGGGCACATTGGATTACGCGGCAACCTCGACGAGGGCGAACCCTTCGGACTGCCGGGCACCTACCTGAACTCTTTCTACGAAATCCGGCCGCTGCCGTACGCCGAGGCCGGTTATGGATATCCGGAGGCCGGCCAGACCGTTGTCGACGTCACCAACGGCAAGATCTTTCGCCTGTTGGTCGGCGACGAGCCGTTCGACGTCCGGTATGGCGAATTGATCTCCCACGAACGGATCCTCGACCTGCGCGCCGGGACGCTGACCCGCCGCGCGCACTGGCGCTCACCGGCGGGCAAGCAAGTCAAAGTGACGTCCACCCGGCTGGTGTCGCTGGCCCACCGCAGCGTCGCGGCGATCGAGTACGTCGTCGAGGCAATCGAGGAATTCGTTCGCGTGACCGTGCAGTCCGAACTCGTCACCAACGAGGACGTACCGGAGACCTCGGCCGACCCGCGGGTGTCGGCCATCCTGGACAGGCCGCTACAGGCCGTCGAGCACGAACGCACCGAGCGGGGTGCACTTCTCATGCACCGCACCCGAGCCAGCGCGCTGATGATGGCCGCAGGGATGGAACACGAGGTCGAGGTTCCCGGGCGGGTCGAGATCACCACCGACGCCCGCCCGGACCTGGCCCGAACCACCGTGATCTGCGGGCTGCGCCCGGGACAGAAGCTGCGCATCGTCAAATACCTGGCCTATGGCTGGTCCAGCCTGCGCTCCCGCCCGGCGCTGCGCGACCAGGCCGCCGGCGCGCTGCACGGTGCCCGCTACAGCGGCTGGCAGGGGCTGCTGGACGCGCAACGCGCCTACCTCGACGACTTCTGGGACAGCGCGGACGTGGAGGTCGAGGGCGACCCGGAATGTCAGCAAGCGGTGCGTTTCGGGTTATTTCACCTGTTGCAGGCCAGCGCGCGCGCCGAACGCCGCGCGATCCCCAGCAAGGGGCTCACCGGAACCGGGTATGACGGCCACGCCTTTTGGGACACCGAAGGTTTCGTGCTACCGGTGCTCACCTACACCGCACCGCATGCGGTCGCCGACGCGCTGCGGTGGCGGGCGTCGACGTTGGACCTGGCCAAGGAGCGGGCGGCCGAGCTCGGCCTGGAAGGTGCCGCCTTTCCCTGGCGGACCATCCGCGGACAGGAGTCCTCGGCCTACTGGCCGGCCGGCACGGCGGCCTGGCACATCAACGCCGACATCGCGATGGCGTTCGAGCGGTACCGCATCGTCACCGGCGACGGTTCGCTGGAGGAGGAATGCGGCCTTGCGGTGCTGATCGAGACCGCCCGGCTGTGGCTCTCGCTCGGGCACCACGACCGCCACGGCGTCTGGCACCTCGACGGGGTCACCGGTCCCGACGAGTACACGGCGGTCGTCCGCGACAACGTGTTCACGAATCTGATGGCGGCGCACAATCTGCACACCGCCGCCGATGCTTGCTTGCGCCACCCCGAGGCGGCGGAGGCCATGGGTGTCACCACCGAGGAGATGGCCGCCTGGCGCGACGCGGCCGACGCCGCCAACATTCCCTACGACGAGGAACTCGGTGTCCACCAGCAGTGTGAAGGGTTCACCACCCTTGCGGAGTGGGATTTCGAAGCCAACACCACTTATCCGTTGCTACTGCACGAGGCCTACGTGCGCTTGTATCCCGCACAGGTGATCAAGCAGGCCGACCTGGTGCTGGCGATGCAGTGGCAGAGTCACGCGTTCACGCCCGAGCAGAAGGCGCGCAACGTCGACTACTACGAACGGCGCATGGTGCGCGACTCGTCGTTGTCGGCCTGCACTCAGGCGGTGATGTGCGCCGAGGTCGGCCATCTCGAGTTGGCCCACGACTATGCCTACGAAGCCGCCCTGATCGACCTGCGCGACCTGCACCGCAACACCCGTGACGGCCTACACATGGCTTCGCTGGCCGGAGCCTGGACGGCGCTGGTCGTAGGCTTCGGCGGCCTACGCGACGACGAGGGCATCCTGTCCATCGATCCGCAGCTGCCCGACGGCATCTCGCGGCTGCGGTTCCGGCTGCGATGGCGCGGCTTCCGGCTGATCGTCGACGCCAACCACACCGACGTCACCTTCATCCTTGGCGACGGTCCCGGCACCCAGCTGACCATGCGCCACGCCGGCCAAGATCTGACGCTGCACACGGACACACCGTCCACCATCGCCGTGCGCACCCGTAAGCCGCTGCTGCCGCCACCACCGCAGCCGCCAGGCCGCGAGCCAGTGCACCGCCGGGCTTTAGCCCGGTGACGATACGGGCCGCGTAGCGGCCCGAGGAGGAGCCGGGCAATCGGCTTAGCCCGGTGACGATGCGGGCCGCGTAGCGGCCCGAGGAGGAGCCGGGCAATCCAGCCTGAGCCCGGTGACGATGCGGGCCGCGTAGCGGCCCGAGAAGGAGCCGGGCAATCGGCTTAGCCCGGTGACGATGCGGGCCGCGCTGGGGGCACCATCCGCTTGCGGGGACGCGTCTGCGTCTACCTGGGCGGCACCGGTGAACGTCTCATTCACCGCGCACCTCCGCTTCCTGCACGGCGGCGACGACCCGGGCAACGTCATCCGGGGCCATGTGGTCGTGGACTGGCAGCGACACGATTCGCGAGCAAATGTCCGCCGTGACGGCTAGATCGGTCGACTCGACTAACTCGGCATTCGTCACAAAGTACGGATGTCGGTGCTGCGGTGGGTTGTAGTAGTCGCGCGCCTCGATCGCGTGCCTACGCAGGCTACCCAGAACCGCGGCCTTGTGGTCGGCGGACGTGCAGCAAGCGCTCGCGAAACAGAGCGACGCAACATTGGCGTTGTCCTGGAAACGCACACCCGCGTCGGCCATACCGGTGCGATAGCACTCGAGGACCTTGCGGCGACTTGCCAGGCGGCGATCAAGCCCGACTAGTTGGCGTAGGCCAATAGCGGCGCTGATCTCCGACAGCTTGCCGTTCATTCCGAGCTGGATGGACTCGCGTGTTTGCACCAAGCCGAAGTTCTGGAACTTGTATGCGTGCTCGACGAGCCGTGGATCGCGAGAAACCAGAGCGCCGCCCTCACCAACCGCGAACGGCTTGGTCGCATGGAAGGAGAAGATCTCGCATGCACCGCGTCCACCGAGGCGCTCGCCGTCGGCGTACGTGGAGCCGAAGCCGGCCGCCGAGTCGAGCACAATCGGTAGCTCCCATTCGGCGGCGAGCTCCTCCCAGACGCTGATCTGGGGATTGCCGACGCCGAACACATTGGCCAGCAGGATGCCGGCGATCCGGTCGCGGAAGCGTTCGATGACGGCGCGGGCGGAGTGGACGCATGGCTGCCATGTGTTGGCGTCGATGTCGATGAACCAGGGACGGTACCCAGTCCATAGCGCAGCCTGAGCCACGCCGACGAACGTGAACGACGGCATCAGCAGGTAGCGGTCCCGCGTACCGGCGCCGAAACTGACGTGGAGCGCCGCGAGGAGTGCCAGGGTGCCGTTGGCGAGGGTAGCAACGTGCAGATGAGGTCCCAGATAGTCGCGCAGGGCGCGGGCAAACCGCCGCTCGTTCGGACCGAAGTTCGTGTACCAGTTAGCCTGGGCGATCTGTACGAAGTCCTCGGCGAGCTCGGCTGGCCCGGGAAAGCTCGGGCGGATGAAGGGGATCTTGGGGATCGTCGAGCCACCCGGCTCGAGTTTTAACATGGACGTGCCTGGGGTCGCGCGTACTGCGGACGGCGGCTCCAGCACCGAGCCGGATAACGTTCGGATCTTCATATATGCAGAGCTCAAGGTCCGTTTGCAGCGCGTCGGGACAGTTTCCGCAGCGCACTTCGTCGCACCATCGTTGGCATCGGCGCCTGAAGCAGTTACCGCGAGAACCGCATCATGTCGAACTTGAGGTTAGCCTTACCTCTTAAGAATGTCACCCCCGGGGAGTGACCCCGGCTGTCCACGCGTGGGCGACCCGGCACGCACGGTGCACGTTCCCTGGTGTCTCACCCGCCTCATTCGTCCCGGCGCCACAGGGCTAGCGATATGGCCGCCTCGCGTAGTCGGTCCGGGTCGGTACGCGTGGGGCAGATGAGGAAGGTGCGGCGCATTGAAGCAGCCTGTCAAGCCCGGCTCGGTGACCGGCACGGCGCGTTCAGCATGGGGCCAGTGCGACGGGCTGGAGCGAAGCAAGCAGGCTGGCCGCCAGCGATTTCGCCAGCGACCGGACGCGCGGTGCGCTCTCGACGTGCCAAAAACGGATCTTGGGAGTGAAATTGCCGCCGACTAGGGGCCCGATGACGCAAAAACCTGGGCTGGCCTCGAAGTCGTCGTTAACCAGAAGGCCACGGTTGGTGCGGTTCGGGCGGCACAGCCCGTTCTGCATCGCGCTGACCAGGAACGGCGAGGAACACGTGTCCAGCTCCTCGAAACCGCCACAATTCACCACCGCAGCGAAGGGGACGGGGTGGGTATGCTCGGCTCCCGCGGCTCGGTAGGTCATGGTGGCGAACGGCTGGCCGGACGCGCAGGCATCCACGCGCAGTACTTCGCCGGCGAGCAGGCTCAGCGTGCCGTCCGCGGCTAGCTCCTCGGATGCCTGGCGGCAATCGCGTCCCGCACGCCGCACCAACTTGGTGAAGTTCATGCCGTGCACGCAGAAGAACTCTTCCTGCTGCACGAGATCCATCTTGTGCAGCGCCTGCCCAAACAGGGCGGCAACGGCGTCGTACAAATCGGCCAGGTTCAACGAGCGTTCTTCGGCCGTCGCGAGATCGTCGCGGATCGCGGACATGAGATCCGCCGCGGCGATCGCTTCCGTACAGAGCAGCGTGCGCAGCCGCGGGAAGTCAAACTCCGGCGGCTGATTGCAGATCATGTAGGGCAGCACGCCGGAGCGCGAGATGACGGTGATGGACCGGACGCGTGCGCGGATGCGCGCGTCGTGACGCATTAGGTAGAGCGCTTCCAGCGAGGTGGCGTTGGAACCCACGACCAGTACGTTGCGCTTCTCCCACGACTCGACGCGGTCGAGCGAATCGCGCAGTCGCGCAACGTTGCTCTCCCCGCCGGGGGAGTAGAAATCGTTGATATAGGTGAATGCGGGTTCGGAATCGCTCGCAAGGATGGCTTTGGTCGGGGGGCTGCCAATGGCCACAACCACTTTGCCTGCAGCAATTGCCGTTGGACCGTTTCCAGACGGGCGGAGGCCGATTCGGTAGTGGCCGTCTGCGGAGTGGGCGCTCATGGCCTCAGCGCGGATGGTGACGATTTCGGCCAGGTCACGCTCGCCGAGCGCGGCGATGGCGGCAATCATCTGCTCCGACAGAAATACACCGAAGAGAAACCGCGGCAGGTAGAGCTCCCCCCACTGGTTGCCGTCCAATGCGTCGCGGTTGTCGCAGATCCAGCGGGCCGCGGCCGCACCGCCCTCTGCCTGGAAGAACGCCAGCCAGCGCTGCTTGTTCTGCTCCAGCCAGATCCGGTAGGCGGCCTTTTCCGGCTCGTCGGCGAAATCGTCGAGCTTCTGAATGGCCAGCGATCCGATGCTGGAGCGTTGGCCATAGGGGATTCCGCACCAGAACTGCTCGTCTCGCTCCACCACCGCGATGCGCAACTTGGGCGATGCCGAGGGGCTGCTCAGCAGGGCATCGGCCATTTCCAGCAGAGTCATAGAGCACGCGGCCCCGCTGCCGATGAACGCAACGTCGAAGGTAGGTGGAGTGATCATAGTCATCAAATAAGGGAAGGCTAACATAACCTCGAGGCGGTGGTTAGGCTTCCGCGGGCTTCTCCGGTTCGAGCACGACGCGGACAAACACCTTGCGGCCTGACGCATCGACGAACCAAGCGTTGCGGAAATCATCATGGGTCAACGCGCGCAGGCGATTCAGGAAATGCCCAAACGTTCCGCGCTCGTTCAGGTCTAGCCGCCGGAGTTGTTCGAAATCCTTTTTCAGGTTGAGGTTGCCCTCGGTGGCCGGCGATTTAGCCGTGTAGCTGCCGTCCCGGATGGCGTCGAAATGTTCCAGCACCAACTCACGCTCGATGTCCATCAGCCGGGCGTAGACACTTCCCGAGGAATCCCACGACTCGATCGCGCATTCCCGCTGGGCGATGATCGGACCATGGTCCAACTGATCGTCGATCTCGTGGATCGTCACGCCGACTTTTTGCCCGTCGATGATCGAGAAGACCTGGGGAAACCAGCCGCGGTTGTAGGGGTTGAAACCCGGATGAACATTCACACACCTGACCCCATCGATCAAAGCGGCGGGAAACCTCTGTTTACAGTGGAAGGAAAGGACGAGGTCATACCGCTCCACGATTTCCGCGACGCGCTCTGCGACATCACATCGCGGGACACCCGGCAGCTGGCCGATGGGGGACTGATAGACGTCCATATCGCCATGCCTGGCCTGCAGATCGACCGCCAGAGCATGGGCGTGGACGTTGTCGGTCAGGATCAATATCGTCACGACTCGCCCCCGCCAGCCTGCCCAGCGCCCATCAGCGGAGCCCCCAACACCAGCTCACCCTACTTCAGGGCCGACGCATACCGGACGGCCACGCTGGGGCCAGCGCAGGGACATCAGTCAGTGCGGTTCCAGGATCCGGGCTACCGCATCGTTCACGGACAGCCGTAGTTCGTCACCGGTCAGCTCGTCGATACCCGTCGCCGAGCGCAGCATGGGCGCAAAGAGCCGCCAACCGAATTGCAGCGCAAGGGCGTGCGCGACCGCCAGCCGCGCGCCCAAGTCGCTGTCGTAGCGAGGCCGTACCGCGTCGAGCAGCTCCGCAACATTGGGAAATCGCTGTTGCAGCTGGCCCACGGGATATCCGTCCAGCAGTGCCCGGGCTAAGACCCGCCCATGTCGGTCGAGAGCCCGTTCGATGATGTCAGCGGGCGCCTCGGAGTGCAACAGTCTGGTCAGCTTCGTGCCCAGGTGATCGAGCACGGCCCCAACCAGTTGGTCCTTGGTGCCGAAGTGACGAAACACCAGCCCGTGGTTGACCTTGGATCGAGCGGCGATGTCGCGAATCGACGTCGCGGCTGGCCCACGCTCGGCGAACAGGTCGGTGGCGGCCTGCAGGATTGCGGCCGCTACCTCTTCCCGCCCAGTGGGCATCTTGCGGCGGTCGGTTGCCGGACGCGTAGTCATCCGGCTACAGTAACCGATGTAGTCATCTGACTACACTAACCATTCATTGAGGACGCCAGCAATGACAGATCTGATTACCGTGAAGAAGCTGGGCAGCCGTATCGGCGCCCAAATCGACGGGGTGCGCCTCGGAGGCGATCTGGACCCCGCCGCAGTCAACGAGATTCGCGCGGCACTACTGGCCCACAAGGTGGTCTTCTTCCGCGGTCAGCACCAACTCGATGACGCCGAGCAGCTGGCGTTTGCCGGGTTACTGGGCACCCCGATCGGCCACCCGGCCGCGATCGCCCTCGCCGACGATGCACCGATCATCACGCCGATCAACTCCGAGTTCGGCAAGGCGAACCGCTGGCACACCGACGTCACGTTCGCCGCCAACTATCCGGCCGCCTCGGTACTGCGCGCGGTCTCCCTGCCCAGCTATGGCGGGTCGACGTTGTGGGCCAACACCGCCGCGGCCTACGCGGAGCTGCCCGAGCCGCTCAAGTGCCTCACCGAAAACCTGTGGGCGCTGCACACCAACCGCTATGACTACGTCACGACCAAACCGCTGACCGCGGCGCAGCGGGCCTTCCGTCAGGTGTTCGAGAAGCCGGACTTCCGCACCGAGCATCCCGTGGTGCGGGTACACCCGGAGACCGGTGAGCGCACGCTGCTAGCGGGCGACTTCGTGCGCAGCTTCGTCGGGTTGGACAGCCACGAATCAAGGGTGTTATTCGAAGTGCTGCAACGGCGAATCACCATGCCCGAAAACACCATCCGCTGGAACTGGGCGCCGGGCGACGTAGCCATCTGGGACAACCGGGCCACCCAACACCGGGCGATCGACGACTACGACGACCAGCACCGGCTGATGCACCGGGTCACCTTGATGGGCGACGTGCCCGTCGACGTGTACGGGCAGGCTAGCCGGGTGATCAGCGGGGCGCCGATGGAGATCGCTGGCTGATCAACCAGTAAGCGCAACGCAATTATGTAGCACCATGCGTGCTACCGTTGGGCTTGTGGAGGCAATCGGAATCCGAGAACTAAGACAGCACGCATCGCGATACCTCGCCCGGGTTGAAGCCGGCGAGGAACTTGGCGTCACCAACAAAGGAAGACTTGTGGCCCGACTCATCCCGGTGCAGGCCGCGGAGCGTTCTCGCGAAGCCCTGATTGAATCAGGTGTCCTGATTCCGGCTCGTCGTCCACAAAACCTTCTCGACGTCACCGCCGAACCGGCGCGCGGCCGCAAGCGCACCCTGTCCGATGTTCTCAACGAAATGCGCGACGAGCAGTGATCTATATGGACACCTCGGCCCTGACTAAGCTGCTCATCTCCGAGCCCGAGACGACCGAACTGCGGACATGGCTGACCGCGCAAAGCGGCCAGGGCGAGGACGCGGCGACAAGCACCCTTGGCCGGGTCGAGTCGATGAGAGTCGTTGCCCGATACGGACAACCAGGCCAAACTGAGCGTGCGCGTTACCTACTCGACGGGCTCGACATCCTCCCGCTCACCGAACCGGTGATCGGTCTAGCTGAAACGATCGGACCGGCCACCCTACGTTCTCTCGACGCGATTCACCTCGCGGCCGCAGCCCAGATCAAGCGGGAACTGACAGCCTTCGTCACCTACGACCACCGATTGTTGAGCGGATGCCGTGAGGTCGGCTTCGTCACCGCCTCACCCGGCGCAGTCCGGTGACCATATCCAACGACCGCACGCTTCCTGATGCCTCAGCCCGCGTTGCTGACCGGATCGATCGGCAACCACCGCAGCGCGCCCGGGGCGTCGGCAGGCACCACCGGGTGCGCCGGTTGGATCGGCGCCAGCCGACGATAGGGCTCACCCTGCGGTGGCCGCCGGTCGGTTTCGCCCTTGTTCGGCCACAGCGAGGCGGCCCGCTCGGCTTGAGCGGCGATGGACAGCGACGGGTTGACACCCAGGTTCGCCGAGATCGCCGCACCGTCAACCACGTACAGCGTCGGATAGCCATAGACCCGGTGATAGGGGTCGATGACGCCGTGCTCGGGGTCGTCGCCGATCACCGCGCCGCCGAGAAAGTGCGCGGTGAGCGGGATGTTGAACAGCTCACCCCAGGTGCCGCCGGCCACGCCGTCGATTTTGGCGGCGATGCGACGGGTGACCTGGTTGCCGATCGGGATCCATGTAGGGTTCGGCTCGCCGTGTCCCTGCTTGCTCGAGTACCAGCGGATACCCAGCTTCCCGCGCTTGGTGAACGTGGTGATCGAGTTGTCCAGGTGCTGCATGACCAGCGCGATCACGGTGCGCTCGCTCCATTGCCGGGGATTGAGCATCCGGATGGTGCCGCGCGGATCCTGACTGGCGGTCTGCAGCAACTGCCTCCAGCGCGGCACATCGGTGCCCTGCGGACCGGAGCCGTCGGTCATCAAGGTCTGCAGCAGCCCCATCGCGTTGGAGCCTTTGCCGTAGCGCACGGGTTCGATGTGGGTGTCGGCCGTCGGGTGAATCGACGACGTGATCGCCACGCCGTGGGTCAGGTCCAGGTCCGGATTGACCTTCAAGGTGGCGGCCCCGACGATCGATTCTGAGTTGGTGCGGGTAAGGACACCCAATCGCTTCGAGAGACCAGGGAGCCGACCCCTATCCCGCATCTTGAACAGCAGATGCTGGGTCCCCCAGGTGCCCGCGGCCAGCACCAGCTGCGTTGCGGTGAAGGTGCGCCGATCCCGGCGCAGCCAACTGCCGGTTCGCACTGTGCGGACCTCCCACAACCCGTCGGACCGCCGCTCAAACCCCTTCACCGTGGTCATCGGAATCACTTGCGCGCCAGCTGATTCCGCGAGGCCAAGGTAGTTTTTCACCAGGGTGTTCTTGGCACCGTGGCGACAGCCCGTCATACAGCAGCCGCATTCCAGGCAGCCGGTGCGCGCCGGCCCGGCACCGCCGAAGTAGGGATCGGGCACGGTCTTGCCGGGCGTCTTGGTGCCGTCGGGGCCGAAGAACACTCCAACCGGGGTCGGCACCCAGGTGTCGCCAAACCCCATCTCGTCGGCGACCTCCTTGACGATGCGGTCGGCGTCGGTGAAGGTCGGGTTTTGCACCACCCCGAGCATCCGCTGCGCCTGCTGGTAGTGCGGCATCAGCTCGCCACGCCAGTCGGTGATGTGTGACCACTGCTGGTCGGCGAAGAACGGCTCCGGCGGCACGTACAACGTGTTGGCGTAGTTGAGGGAGCCCCCGCCCACCCCGGCGCCGGCCAGGATCATCACGTTGCGCAGCGGGTGGATACGTTGAATGCCATAGCAGCCCAACCTCGGCGCCCAGAGAAACTTGCGCAGGTCCCACGACGTCTTGGCGAACTCCTCGTCGGAGAACCGGCGGCCGGCCTCCAGCACGCCGACCCGGTAGCCCTTTTCCGTCAGCCGCAGCGCGGTGACGCTGCCCCCGAAACCCGATCCAATAATCAGGACGTCGTAATCCGGCTTCATCGCTGCAGTATGACCCCCTTTACATCGGGCCAGTTAATCAGTCTCTCAGGTGGCGTCAGCCCCCAACGGTCAGGCCGACCTTCTGGAACTCCTTGAGGTCGCAATACCCGGCCTTGGCCATCGATCGGCGTAGCCCACCGACCAGATTCAGGCCGCCGAACGGGTCGTCCGACGGCCCGCCCAGCACCCGCGCCAGCGGCGGCCGCTCGCCGACCGCGATCTGCAGCAACGCCCCCCGCGGCAACGACGGGTGCGCCGCCGCGGCCGGCCAGAACCATCCCTCGCCGAGCGCCTCGGCCGATTCGGCTAACGGGGTACCCAGCACCACCGCGTCGGCGCCGCAGGCGATGGCCTTGGCCAACTCGCCGGAAGTGTGGATGTCGCCGTCGGCCAACACGTGCACGTAGCGGCCGCCCGTCTCGTCGAGGTAGTCGCGCCGCGCGGCGGCAGCGTCGGCGATCGCGGTCGCCATCGGCACGCTGATGCCCAGCACCTCGTCGGTCGTCGTCACCCCCTGGGTGGAGCCGTAGCCAACGATGACGCCGGCGGCGCCGGTGCGCATCAGATGCAGCGCGGTGCGGTGGTCGAGCACCCCGCCGGCGACGACCGGTATGTCGAGCTCGGAGATGAAGGTCTTCAGGTTGAGCGGCTCGCCGTCGCTGGCGACGCGCTCGGCGGAGACGATGGTCCCCTGGATGACCAGCAAGTCAATACCGGCCGCAACCAGTACCGGTGTCAGCCACTGGGCGTTTTGCGGGCTCACCCGCACCGCGGTGGTCACCCCGGCCTCGCGGATGCGAGCCACCGCGGCACCCAACAGGTCGGGATTTAGCGGTGCCGCGTGCAGCTCCTGCAGCAACCGGATCGCCGTCGACGGTTCGGGGTCGGCCGCTGCAGCTTCCAAGAGTTGGGCGATTTTTGCCTCGACATCGAGGTGGCGGCCGATCAGCCCCTCGCCGTTGAGCACGCCCAGCCCGCCCAGCCGGCCGAGCTCGATCGCGAACTCCGGGGACACCAGGGCATCGGTGGGGTGTGCCACCACTGGGATCTCGAACCGGTAGGCGTCCAGCTGCCAGGCCGTGGAGACGTCCTTCGACGAGCGGGTGCGCCGCGACGGCACGATGCTAATCTCGCTGAGTTCATAGGTGCGGCGGGCGGTGCGGCCCATGCCGATCTCGACCATCTAGATATCCAGGTCGCCGTTAGCGCGCGTAGTAGTTGGGCGCCTCGACGGTCATCGCGACGTCGTGGGGATGACTCTCCTTGAGGCCCGCGGGTGTGATCCGGACGAATTGCGCCTGCTGTAGCACCTCGATGGTGGGCGACCCGGTGTAGCCCATCGCGGCGCGCAGGCCACCGGTCAACTGGTGGATCACCGACGACAGCGGACCACGGAACGGCACCCGCCCCTCGATCCCTTCCGGCACCAGTTTGTCTTCCGACAGCGCGTCGTCGGCGAAGTAGCGATCCTTGGAATACGACGTCGCCCCCCCACGCCCTCGCATGGCACCCAGTGATCCCATGCCGCGATAACTCTTGTACTGCTTGCCGTTCACGAAGATCAGCTCACCGGGCGCCTCGGCTGTGCCGGCCAGCAGCGAGCCCAGCATGGCCGTCGACGCACCGGCGGCCAGCGCCTTGGCGATGTCGCCGGAGTACTGCAGTCCGCCGTCGGCGATCACCGGCACGCCAGCAGGACGACAAGCCGCTACAGCTTCCAAGATCGCCGTGATCTGCGGCGCGCCCACCCCGGCCACCACCCTCGTCGTGCAGATCGACCCCGGCCCCACGCCGACTTTCACCGCGTCGGCTCCGGCGTCGACCAGGGCCGCGGCCGCGGACCTGGTGGCGACGTTGCCGCCTACCACCTCAACCCGGTCGCCGACTTCGGACTTGAGTTTGCCCACCATGTCGAGCACCAACCGGTTGTGCGCGTGCGCGGTGTCCACGACCAGCACGTCGACCCCAGCGTCGACCAACATCATGGCGCGCACCCAGGCATCGCCGCCGACGCCGACGGCCGCCCCCACCAGCAGCCGGCCGTCGCTGTCCTTGGTGGCCAGCGGGTGTTGCTCGGTCTTGACGAAGTCCTTGACGGTGATCAGCCCGGTCAGCCGGCCGCGGCCGTCGACCACGGGCAGCTTCTCGATCTTGTTGCGGCGCAACAGGCCCAGCGCCGCGGACGCACTGACACCCTCTTGAGCGGTGATCAGCGGGGCTTTGGTCATCACCTCGGCGACCTGCTTGGACTGGTCGACCTCAAACCGCATGTCACGGTTGGTGATGATGCCCACCAGCGCACCGTCGTCGTCGACCACCGGCAACCCGGAGATCCGGAACCGGGCGCACAGCGCATCGACCTGGGCCAAGGTGTTGTCCGGCCGGCAGGTGACGGGATCGGTGACCATGCCGGCCTCGGATCGCTTCACCATCTCGACCTGGCCGGCTTGCTCGGCAACGGGCAGGTTGCGGTGCAACACCC
The DNA here is from genome assembly GCF_000195955.2 of Mycobacterium tuberculosis H37Rv. GTDB lineage: Bacteria > Actinomycetota > Actinomycetes > Mycobacteriales > Mycobacteriaceae > Mycobacterium > Mycobacterium tuberculosis. The sequence goes on from NC_000962.3 coordinate 3,831,210, forward strand.
CCATGCCACCCGCCCGTGCCATCGCGATGGCCATACGCGACTCGGTGACGGTGTCCATCGCCGAGCTGACCAGTGGCACCTTGAGCCTGATCTTCTTGGTGAGCTGGCTGGAGGTATCCGCGGTGGCGGGCACCACGTCGGAAGCCGCCGGCAACAACAAGACGTCGTCGAATGTCAGCCCCAGCATCGCCACCTTGTGCGGGTCGTCGCCGCCGGTGGGCACCGGGTCAGTAGTCAGGCCGCCCATGCGAACGTACGGGCTGACCACCAGGTCGGAGCTGTCTTCCAGGCCGGACATGCCACGGGACATCGGTGGGGCCCTCCATACGCATGTTTTCAGTGAGAAGCCCATCCTATCGGCTCGTAACCGCCCGGTGACGATGCGCGCCGCAGCGCTGGCCGAGAAGAACCGGACAATCACACCGCGACGAGGCTGCGCCAGCGTGTGGTCAGCCCGACACGAAGCGAGAACTCAATTTCTGGCGTTATCACCGCGTGCTTGCGTAGTGTAGAGGGGTGCGCGACCACCTGCCGCCGGGTTTGCCGCCCGATCCGTTTGCCGACGACCCCTGTGACCCGTCGGCCGCACTGGAGGCAGTCGAGCCTGGCCAGCCCCTCGATCAACAAGAGCGGATGGCCGTCGAGGCCGACTTGGCCGATCTGGCCGTATACGAAGCTCTGTTGGCGCACAAGGGAATTCGTGGACTTGTAGTGTGCTGCGACGAGTGCCAGCAAGACCACTATCACGACTGGGACATGCTGCGTTCCAATCTGTTGCAACTGCTTATCGACGGCACCGTCCGCCCGCACGAGCCGGCCTACGATCCCGAACCGGACTCCTACGTCACCTGGGATTACTGCCGGGGATATGCCGATGCTTCGCTCAACGAGGCAGCACCAGACGCGGACAGGTTCCGCCGCCGCTGATCGCGCTCGCTAGTGCGTCGGACTCACCGGCGTTTCCGGTGCTGGCTGCCCCGCCGGATTCGTCGCCTCGTCGGCGGGTTCCAACGAGGGGTCAATTGAGCCCGGCTCGGGTTTTGATGACGGCGTGCTGGGGCTGGCTGCCACCGTGGACGTGGAGTTCGGCATGGGGCTCTCCGAGACGCCTGCCGACATCGACGGTTCAGCTGCCGATGCAGGCGTCGGGGGGGTCGGCGGCTCGACGACTGGAGCCAGCGGAGTCCACGAGTTTCCCACCGAACCCGGAGCCGCAGGGTTGGACGGCGAGCCGGGCCGCAGCGTGGCGTTCGGGTCGCGCGTCTCCACCTTGGTATTCAGCAGGTTCACCTCGTTGATCAGGTCCTGCCGGCGGCTACCGTCAGTCACGGCCTGCACGGTGCTGCTGACCTCAGCCAGCTCATCCTGCGCCTCGGCCCATTGGCCTTGGGCAATCATTTGCTCGACCTTCGCCAGATTGGCCTTGGCCGACAGCACGATCTGATCGTCGCTGACCCGCGATCGGTTGAACATCATCGCGTGCAGGCCGTACAACAGGTCCCCGGGGCGAGCATCGGCCACCACGGCGCCGAACCCGCTCAGCACCAACAGCGCCGCGGCCACCGACCCGACGGCCGCCAGGCTGCGACGAGCCCGTCGCCGTTGCGCTACCCCGGCGCGCAACGCGGCGACGGCCTCGTCCTGTGAAACCAGGGCACTGGCCGGCGGCCACCTCAAGTCGTCGCGCCACTGTCCGAGCAGGGCGGCCAACGCGTCATCGCGAGGATCCGCGAAGTCAACCTCCTCCCGTTCGGCGAGTGCGTCGAGCAGCAGATCGGTGCGGGCCAGCTCATCCAATGGCGGCCGATCGCCAAGGGGATTACCAAATTCACGCATAGTCACCTGCCGCAACAATCTCGTCCTTCAGCCGCTGAAGTGCACGGTGTTGGGCCACCCGGACCGCCCCCGTGGTGCTGCCGACGGCGGCGGCGGTCTCTTCCGCGGACAGGCCGACGACAACACGCAGAATGAGGATCTCGCGTTGCTTGGCCGGCAAGATCTCAAGCAATTCGTTCATCCGGGTGACCGAATCGGCCTCGATGGCCATCTGCTCCGGGCCGGCGTCGGCTGACCAGCGCTCAGGAAGCGTTTCGGCGGGATAGGCCCGGTCACGGCCGGCTGCCCGATGGGCGTCGGCAACCTTGTGCGCCGCGATGCCGTACAGAAACGCCAGGAATGGCCGGCCGCGGTCCCGATAGCGCGGCAGCGCCGTTATGGTGGCCAAGCACACCTCCTGTGCCACGTCATCTGCTGACAGGCCGCTCCGCTCGACCGTGCCGACTCGCGCTCGGCAATATCGCACGACGATCGGGCGGATGGTCTCCAGCACCTCCCGAAGCGCGTTCCGGTCTCCTGCCACGGCCTCCGCAACCACAGCGTCGAGACGTTCCCCTTGCATTGTCATCGACGGCGATATCTCCAACGTTACGAAGCGGACACATCCCGGGCTAACTCCCGGATCGACCATAACGGCCCAACCGCGTTTTAAGCGGTACGCCAGCATCCACCGGCGCGCCGCACCTGGCCTGCGCAAATATTGCGTATTTTGGTGAGTTCGCGCAGCTGTTGTGCTGAAAACGTGACGGTGCCGATATCGATCAGCAAGCATGCCAGCGCCCACCGCAGCGGCAAGAGCCCAAACCGGGCGGTGGCATCGAGAGCCTCTTCACCGACGGCGCGTGCTCGCGCGACGGCGCCAGCACTGCACAGCGCGGCGGCCAACACCACGTCGCTTTTGACGCGGTGGCGCGCCGACGCGACGGCCATGGCCTGCGTCAGCTCGACCGCTTCCTCGGCATGGCGGACAGCAGTTGCGCCGTCGCCGGTGGCCATCGCCAACTCGGCGGCCACCCACCGCCGACGCACCGCCAGGCGGTCCGCCACGAGCGGGGACACCACCAACGGATCCGCGCGATCTAACAATGCCCCCGCGGCGGCGAAGCGGCCGACGCCAAGCGCATCGGCCGCCAGCCCGATCAGTGCATCGGCACCAGCTTCCCGATCGGCGCCGGCCAACGCCAAGGCACGACCATCCCAGCCGCGCGCCAGCGTGTGCCAACCAAGCTGCCGCAACAACGATCCCTGCGTACTATGCGCCAGCGATGCCAACGGGCCCGCCGGCACCAGGCGTCGCAGCACCGACAGGTCGCCATAGGCGTGGGCGTAACGACCCTGCCCACCAGCGGCCACGGCGCGCAACCACAAGTGGTGCGGCGTGATCGCCGTCGGTAGCGGCCAGCTGCCCGGCTGGTTTCCGAAGGCGGCAGCGACCAACACTTGCTCAACCACCGGAGCGTGAGGAGTTTCATTCACCGTGATAGCCGTGCCTTCATCAGTAAAAAGTTGGTGGTTTCTTCGTTAACGGCATATTACTCACAGCTTTCTTTGCGCTAATTTAGGCGTACTCACAGCATGGGATGACCTGGGCAAATACCTCATCTATCCGCCCGGGATAGCATGCGGCGCAGGCGGCGAATGCGGCGCAGATGAACGCAGAGTTAATTCTCACGCAACGGTCCGATATTGCACGCCAACGGACGCCTATTGACGGAAATTCGGCAGCGCCCCTAGCGTCTATCCTTGACGGTAGTCATCGGTGACGCCACTCCACTTCAGTTGCACAACTCGCGCGTCCGCGAACCCAACCTCCACTTGGGCGTGTCGTGCAGAGAGGGAATCAGCAATGCCACAGCCGGAGCAGCTACCGGGACCCAACGCAGACATCTGGAACTGGCAATTGCAAGGCCTGTGTCGCGGCATGGACTCATCGATGTTCTTCCATCCCGACGGCGAGCGTGGCCGTGCCCGAACGCAGCGCGAACAACGCGCCAAGGAAATGTGTCGGCGCTGCCCCGTGATCGAGGCGTGCCGATCCCATGCGTTAGAGGTCGGTGAGCCCTATGGCGTTTGGGGTGGCCTGTCCGAATCCGAGCGCGACCTACTCCTCAAGGGCACCATGGGACGCACCCGCGGCATCCGCCGCACAGCTTAAGCCGCGCGAGCAGACGCTAAAGCCCCCGCACGCTCGGCGTGTCGGGGGCTTTTGCGTCTGCTGACCGGAGTTCAGTGCGCGTGCCCGTGGTGATGGTCGTGATCTTCTGCCTTGGCCGGCTTGTCGACCACGACCGTCTCGGTGGTGAGTACCATCCGGGCAACCGATGACGCGTTCAACACCGCCGACCTAGTCACCTTGACCGGGTCGATGACGCCGTCAGCGGCCAAGTCACCATAGCTCAGGGTGTTCACGTTCAGCCCATGCCCGGCGGGTAGCTCGCTGACCTTGTTGACCACCACCGAGCCGTCCAAGCCAGCGTTGGCGGCGATCCAGAACAACGGCGCGGCAAGGGCTTCGGAGAACACGTCGACACCGAGGACCTCGTCACCGGTCAGCGACGCACGCAGTTCGGTCAGCGCCTTGCGGGCCTGGTGGATGAGCGAGGCTCCCCCACCAGGGACGATGCCCTCCTCGACCGCGGCCTTGGCGGCCGCGACCGCATCCTCGACGCTTTCCTTGCGCTCCTTGAGTGCGGTCTCGGTGGCGGCACCCACCTTGATGACAGCAACCCCGCCGGCCAGTTTGGCCAGCCGCTCGCCAAGCTTTTCCCGATCCCAATCCGAATCGCTCTTGTCGATCTCGGCACGCAAGTGCTTCGCCCGGTTGGCCACCGCTTCTGCGGTGCCGCCGCCGTCGACAATGACCGTGTCGTCCTTGCTGACCACCACGCGTCGGGCCGAGCCCAGCACCTCCAAGCCCACCTCGCGCAGCACCATGCCGGCGTCGGGGTTGACCACCTGGCCACCCGTCACCACCGCCAGGTCCTCAAGGAACGCCTTACGGCGGTCACCGAAGTACGGCCCCTTGACCGCGACCGCTTTCAACGTCTTGCGAATCGCGTTGACGACCAGCGTCGCCAACGCTTCGCCCTCCACGTCTTCAGCCACGATCAGTAGTGGCTTACCCGTTCCTGCAACCTTTTCCAGCAATGGCAACAGATCGGGAAGCGAGCTGATCTTGTCTTGGTGCAGCAGGATCAACGCGTCCTCGAGCACCGCCTGCTGGTTATCGAAGTCGGTAACGAAGTATGCCGACAAGAAGCCCTTGTCGAAGCCGATACCCTCGGTGAACTCCAACTCGGTGCCCAGCGTCGAGGATTCTTCGACGCTGACCACGCCGTCGTGGCCGACCTTGCTCATCGCTTCGCCAACCAGGTCACCGATCTGCTCGTCGCGCGAGGACACCGTCGCCACCTGCGCGATGCCGGTCTTGCCGGACACCGGCGTGGCCGATGCCAGCAGCGCCTCGGATACCGCGTCGGCGGCCTTGCCGATTCCCACGCCGAGCGCGATCGGGTTGACGCCGGCGGCCACTAGCCTCAGGCCGCCCTTGATCAGTGCCTGCGCCAAGATGGTTGCGGTGGTGGTGCCGTCACCGGCCACATCGTTGGTCTTGGTGGCCACCGACTTCACCAGCTGGGCGCCCAAGTCTTCAAACGGATCTTCCAGCTCGATCTCACGTGCCACCGTGACGCCGTCGTTGGTAACCGTGGGTCCGCCAAACGCCTTGGCCAGCACCACATGCCGGCCGCGCGGCCCCAGCGTCACCCGCACGGTGTCGGCCAGCTTGTCCATGCCGACCTCCATGGCGCGACGCGCGGTTTCGTCGTATTCGATCAGCTTGCTCATCAGGCTCCTCTACGCAGGGCTAGTCCGCTAACGCATGCCGCCCCGGAAATCACCCGTGGTGAGCACGGGGATCGCCGGGGCGGAACACGCTCTACTACTTGGAAACGACGGCCAGCACGTCGCGTGCCGACAGGATCAGGTATTCCTCGCCGTTGTACTTGATCTCGGTGCCGCCGTACTTGCTGTAGATGACGGTGTCACCCTCCGCAACGTCCAGCGGGATCCGCTTCTCGCCGTCCTCGTCCCACCGGCCAGGGCCGACGGCAACGACGGTGCCCTCCTGCGGCTTCTCCTTGGCGGTGTCAGGAATGACCAGACCGGACGCGGTCGTGGTCTCGGCCTCGTTGGCCTGCACGAGAATCTTGTCCTCGAGTGGCTTGATGTTCACCTTCGCCACGATTGGAGCCCTCCACTATTTGGATCAGAGCCCGGGACGCTCGCCCGGACCGGAGTTGGCGGTCGGTCCGGGGCGTGCCCCGGAACCGTCCGAATTACCAGGTGATTCGGCATTCGTCCGCGCCCTCGCGCCGTCGTCGCGGGTGCCGACGCAGGGGTTAGCCGATTGCCATCTAGCACTCTATACATGAGAGTGCTAGCACTCAAGGGCGCCCCCTTGCTTCCTGGTTGCCAGCGTGTCCGGGTACGCCAGGTGCAATGTCCGGGTCACCGCACCTGCCCCTGCATCACGGGCAGACCCGGGTCACTGGGCACGTCCAGCGGCGACGGCGGCGCTCCCGCGGCCACCAGCTGCGCGGCGAACGCCGCGATCATCGCCCCGTTGTCGGTGCATAGCCGGGGACTGGGGATCCGCAACGTCCGGCCCGCCTCGCCGCAGCGCTGTGTGGCCAGCTCTCGCAGCCGGGAGTTCGCCGCCACTCCCCCCGCGATCAGCAGCGTTGAGACGCCTAGCGCAGTGGCGGCCCGTACCGCCTTCATGGTCAACACGTCCGCGACGGCCTCCTGGAATCCGGCGGCAATGTCGGCGGTACGGAAGCCCGGGTCAGCCGCGTGGCTTTCCACATACCGCGCGACGGCCGTCTTGAGCCCGGAGAAGCTGAACGCATAGCGGTCATCGGCCGGGCCACTCATGCCGCGCGGGAAAACGATGGCGTCCCGATCACCGGTGCGCGCCAGGTCGTCGAGCGCCTTGCCACCCGGATAGCCCAATCCCAGCAACCGGGCCACCTTGTCGTAGGCCTCGCCGGCGGCGTCGTCGACGGTGCTGCCCAGCTCGATGATCGGCTCACCGAGCGAGCGAACGTGCAACAGGTGGGTATGTCCTCCGGACACCAACAACGCCACACACTCGGGCAGCGGCCCGTGTTCGTAGACGTCGGCGGCCAAGTGCCCGCCCAGATGATTCACCGCATAGAACGGCACCCCCCAAGCAGCCGAATATGCCTTGGCCGCAGCCACTCCCACCAACAGGGCGCCCGCGAGCCCGGGACCGATGGTGGCCGCGACAATGTCTGGCTGTTTCAAGCCGGCGGCCGCCAGCGCGCGGCGCATCGCGGGACCCAGTGCCTCCAGGTGCGCACGGGAGGCAATCTCGGGGACCACGCCGCCGAACCGAACATGCTCGTCGACACTGGAAGCCACCTCGTCGGCCAACAATGTCACGGTGCCATCGGGATCGAGCCGCGCGATGCCGACACCGGTTTCATCGCAGGAGGTTTCGATGCCCAAGACTGTCGTCATGACGGGTCCCCCGAATCCCTACGCATCGTGTACGCGTCGGCGCCGCTGACCCGGTAATATCGCCGGCGCAAGCCGACCCGCTGGAATCCCACGCTGCGATACAGCGCAAGAGCGGCGTCATTATCGGTGCGGACCTCCAGGTAGACCACACCACCCCTGGCAAAGTCCAGCAGTTCGCGCAGCAACCGACGGCCGATGCCCCGCCCCTGGTAGGCCGGGTCCACGCCGATGGTGTGCACCTCGTACTCGAACGGCGGTGTTCGGCCCAACCGCGAGATTCCAGCGTAACCGACCAGCGTGCCACCGCTGCGCGCACCCACATAGTGGTTGTGCGGGCTGGCCAGTTCGCGGTTGAACGCCGCCGGCGGCCAGGGATCGTCACCGACGAACAGCTGGGCCTCCAGCTCGGCGCACCGCTGGGCGTCCGCGCGCGTCAGCGCGCCGATGGTGACGGGCTCGGTGTCGGCCGTCACGTGCAAACCGCCAGCGGCTTGGCATCCGGCCGGCGAAGATACAGCGGCACTAACGGCGCCGGCTTGTCGGCCCAGTTCACCGCGGCTACCAGACCCGCCGGCGACGGGCGGCTGGGCTCAACGCAGGGGAGCGCGAACAGCGCCGCGTGCTCCGGCGCACCGGCGACCGCCAATGCCGGGCCGGGATCGACGTCGGCCGCGGCATTAACGGCTGGTCCGACCGTACGAATCCCGTCGCAGTAGCGTGCCCAGTAGACCTCACGCCGGCGTGCATCGGTGACCACCAGCGTGTCACCGATGGTTTGCCCGCCGATGGCGTCCAGGCTGCACACGCCATACACCGGGATGCCCAGTGCGTGCCCGTACGCGGCGGCGGAGGCCATGCCTGCGCGCAGCCCGGTGAACGGGCCCGGACCGCAGCCCACCACGACGGCGTCCAGGTCGGCCATTGTGAGCGCGGCATCGGCAAGCGCAGCCAGCACGTTGGGAGTCAGCCGTTCCGCGTGCGCTCGGGCGTCGACGGTGACCCTCTCGCCCAGCACAACCAGATCATGACGCCGCACGATACCCGCCGTGACCGCCGGTGTAGCGGTGTCGATGGCCAAGACGGTGCTTATTTGCACGCGGCTCATGACCGGCCCCACGACCAAGTCGCGATCCTGGTGTCGGAGTGGCTAACCCGCTCCAGGCGGACGTCGAGGTGGCGCTGCGAGAGCCGCTCGGCCAGGCCCTCGCCCCACTCCACCACGACGACGGCGTCTTCAAGATCGGTGTCGAGGTCCAGTGAGTCCAGCTCACTCAGCAGGTCGGCGCTGTTGTGGTCCAGCAGTCGGTAGACGTCGACGTGGACCATCGCCGGCGTGCCCGGCCGCCGCGGCCGGTGCATTCGCGCCAGCACGAACGTCGGCGATGTGATCGGCCCCTCGACATCCATCGCCATGGCAATACCCTTGGCCAGCACCGTCTTTCCCGCACCGAGCGGACCGGAGAGCACCACCACGTCGCCAGCGCACAGCTGCTCACCCAGCCGGGACCCCAGCGTTAGGGTGTCCTCGACGCGCGGCAGCGTCGCCGTGCCGCCGCCCGTAAGCCCAGCCCTGGCTTTCGGTCGTCTGCGGATACCCTCACGGCTCAACGGTTTTCAGCCTCGCGATAGGTCCTGGTGATACGTCCTCGCGGGCTGGTGACCACTTCGTAGTGGATGGTGCCGACAAGATCGGCCCAGTCCTGAGCCGTGGGCTCACCCCGGATGCCCGGCCCGAACAAAATCGCCTCGTCGCCTTCGGCCACATCAAGCGGCCCGGGGCCCAGGTCGACCATGAACTGGTCCATGCAGATCCGCCCCACACCGGGGCATCGTCTGCCGTTGATCAGCACCTCCAGCCGCCCGCCCAGCGACCGGAACACGCCGTCTGCGTAACCGATCGGCAGCAGCGCCAGATTGGTGTCGCGTGGCGCGATCCATGTGTGCCCATACGACACGCCCTCCCCCGCACGAATCGATTTCACCAGCGCAACAGCACATTTCACGGTCATCGCCGGCACCAGCCCCATGTCACCGAGGGCGGGTACCGGGCTTAGCCCATACACCGCGATGCCCGGCCGCACCAGGTCGAACGTCAGGTCGGGGCGCGCCATAGTTGCTGATGAGTTCGATAGATGCGCCACCTCGAACCGCACCCCTTGTTCGCGGGCCTGCGCCAGAAAGGCGGTAAACCGTTGGGCCTGAACATCGTTGATGGAATCGTCAGGCTTGTCGGCGTAAACCATATGCGACATCAGCCCCCGCAGCCGGACGGCGTCCTCGGCCATGGCTTGGCGTAACGCGGTCAGCATGGCCGGGAATTGTGCCGGTCCCACGCCATTGCGGTTCAGCCCGGTATCCACCTTGACGGTCACCGTCGCCGTCCGGCCGGTCCGGCGCACCGCGTGCAACAGTTCGTCGAGTTGGCGCAGCGAGGACACCGCGACCTGCACGTCGGCCAGCAGCGCGGGCCCGAAGTCGATGCCGGGCGGATGCAGCCAGGCCAGCACCGGTGCGGTAATGCCATCAGCGCGCAGCGCTAGCGCCTCGTCGACGGTGGCGACGCCGAGTTCGGCCGCACCGGCTCCCAGGGCGGTTTGGGCGACGCGCGTAGCACCGTGACCGTAGCCGTCGGCCTTGACCACCGCCATCAGCTGCGCGTGGCCGGCGTGCTCACGCAGCACCCGCACGTTGTGTTCAATAGCGCCCAGATCCACCATGGCCTCGGCGAGGAGGCCAGGTGTCTGGGATATCGGTGTCATGGCCAACGAAGTCGTGCCCCGCCCATCTGTCGTGTCGTTTGGCTTTCCGACATTCTCCCAGAACCGTTTCACTGAGCAGTATTCCGGCCTGTGCCCGATTGCCCCGGGTCGCGGTGCTGGGCTGCAGCCGTGTCGGCGTGACTGTCCTGTGGCTCGGTGGTTGGTTGCCGATCACCCGGTGTTTGGCTCAGATTGCCGGTGCCGCATGATGGTTGGCGTCAATAGAGTGCGGATCGGCCGGCATGAATTGACGGGAGCGTAGCTTGACCGCGGCCCATCACCCGTGGCAGGAAACAGTTGCAGTGTGTACTATTCGCCCTAGACTGCCGCAGTTCCGGGGGAAGTGAACCTATTGCGCCCGTGCATCACTGCACGGGTATGGGCTTTGGCGGTCGCTTCGCACCATCAACGCCGACAGTGCGGACAGCGCAAACCGACGGCACACCCCTTGCACGGATGTGGGGTGTTTTTGAGATGGAGCGAAAGTAGGCGTGTCTTTTATTTTCACAACCCCCCAGGCATTGGACAACGCGGCTAAGTCCGTGTCGGGGATTCACGATTTGTGGCGCAAAGGACGCTAAGGCATCGATCCCGGTGGTCAACGCTATTTGAGCCCCCCGCTTCCGACCCGGTGTCGAATAGGGATGAGGCCGCTCCTCCGCCAGCACATGAGGCAGTATCACCAGATCAGCTTTCCGGCCATAGAGCATCGTCACCGGGTTAGGCATGGTTTAGGCAGCGCTTAGCTGAGAACGCCGAGGCGTGTCGGCTCGCCGAGGCCCAAAACAGCACAACCTTGCACTGATCTAGCTGAAGACCAAACCGGCACAGCAGACATTGCCATACGCGACAACAGCCGTCATCAACCGAAAGGAGCAAAGAACAAACAGATGCATCCAATGATACCAGCGGAGTATATCTCCAACATAATATATGAAGGCCCGGGCGCTGACTCATTGTTTTTCGCCTCCGGGCAATTGCGAGAATTGGCTTACTCAGTTGAAACGACGGCTGAGTCGCTCGAGGACGAGCTCGACGAGCTGGATGAGAACTGGAAAGGTAGTTCGTCGGACTTGTTGGCCGACGCGGTTGAGCGGTATCTCCAATGGCTGTCTAAACACTCCAGTCAGCTTAAGCATGCCGCCTGGGTGATCAACGGCCTCGCGAACGCCTATAACGACACACGTCGGAAGGTGGTACCCCCGGAGGAGATCGCCGCCAACCGCGAGGAGAGGCGCAGGCTGATCGCGAGCAACGTGGCCGGGGTAAACACTCCAGCAATCGCAGACCTCGATGCACAATACGACCAGTACCGGGCCCGCAATGTCGCTGTAATGAACGCCTATGTAAGTTGGACCCGATCTGCGCTATCGGATCTGCCCCGGTGGCGGGAACCGCCGCAGATCTACAGGGGCGGGTAGGTCCAAGAGGCCGGCGCGGTCTTGCAGGCCAGCAACAATGCCACGGTCGACCAGGCCCATCGCTTCCGGGCCCGCACGACACACCGCGGTTTCAGATGAATCAGGCGTTTCACACCATGGTGAATATGCTGCTGATCCGTTTACACGTCAGGTTCGACTGATCTAGCTTCAGGTTCGACTGATCTAGCTGAAAACCAAACCGGCACAGCGACATTACCATACCTGACAACAGCCGTCACCAACCGAAAGGAGCAAAGAACAAGCAGATGCATCTAATGATACCCGCGGAGTATATCTCCAACGTAATATATGAAGGTCCGCGTGCTGACTCATTGTATGCCGCCGACCAGCGATTGCGACAATTAGCTGACTCAGTTAGAACGACTGCCGAGTCGCTCAACACCACGCTCGACGAGCTGCACGAGAACTGGAAAGGTAGTTCATCGGAATGGATGGCCGACGCGGCTTTGCGGTATCTCGACTGGCTGTCTAAACACTCCCGTCAGATTTTGCGAACCGCCCGCGTGATCGAATCCCTCGTAATGGCCTATGAGGAGACACTTCTGAGGGTGGTACCCCCGGCGACTATCGCCAACAACCGCGAGGAGGTGCGCAGGCTGATCGCGAGCAACGTGGCCGGGGGTAAACACTCCAGCAATCGCAGACCTCGAGGCACAATACGAGCAGTACCGGGCCGAAAATATCCAAGCAATGGACCGCTATCTAAGTTGGACCCGATTTGCGCTATCGAAGCTGCCCCGATGGCGGGAGCCGCCGCAGATCCACAGGAGCGGGTAGGTCCAAGAGGCCGGCGCGGTCTTGCAGGCCAGCAACAATGCCGCGGTCGACCAGGCCCATCGCTTCGCTGCTCGCACGACACACCGCGGTTTCAGATGAATCAGGCGTTTCACACCATGGTGAACATGTTGCTGACGTGTTTTGCATGTCAGGAGAAACCGAGATGACGATCAACAACCAGGTGAGCGACGCTGACACCCACGGCGCCACCACCGGCGCCCCTGTCGACCGCCACGTAATTCCCCAGGGGTTGGCGTCACGTAATTCCCCAGGTGTGTGCCTCAGTGGTAGGTCTTAGCGGCCCGTGTGGGCGTTGTCTAGCTGGTGGTGCGGCCGGGTCTCTTGCGGGGTCGGTAGCTGGGTCCGTCCATGAGGATTTGGTGGCTGGTGTTGATGAGCCGATCCAGGAGTGATTCGGCGACGACGGGGTTGGGGAACAGGCCGTACCAGTTATTCGGTGCGCGGTTGCTGGTCAAGATCAGCGGTTTGCCAGTGATGGCGCGGTCGCTGATGAGCTCGTAGAGGTCATCAGCGTGCATGGCGGTGTGCTCACGCATCGCGAAGTCGTCCAGAATGAGCACGAGCGGCTTGGTGTATTCGCGGATGCGTTGGCCCCAGGATCGGTCGGCGTGCCCGCCGGCGAGGTCGGAGAGCATGCGGGAGGTTTTGGCGAAGCGCACGTCGCCGCCGCGGCGGGCCACGGCGTGGACAAGTGCTTGTGCTACATGGGTTTTTCCGACGCCGACCGGGCCGTGGAGGATGACCGATTCGCCGGCATCCAGCCAGCGCAGCGCGGCCAGATCGCGCAACATCGCACCGGGCAGTTTCGGGTTGGCAGTGAAGTCGAAGTCTTCGAAGGTGGCTTGGGCTTCGAACTTGGCGCGGCGTAATCGTCGTGTCAGGGCGGCGGACTCGCGGCGGGCGATCTCGTCTTCACGCAACGCTTGCAGGAATTCCAGATGCCCCAGGTCGCCGTTGCGGGTTTGGGCCAGGCGGGCGTCGAGGGTGTCGAGCATGCCGGACAGTTTCAGGGTACGTAGCGCATTACGCAGCGCCGGATCACAGATAGACATGGATGCTTCTCCTTGAGAATAGCGATGTGGATTGTGTCGGGATGGTTCGGGATTCCGCTGTGAGATCAGGCGACGGGGTGTGTCGGTGCCGAACTGTTCAGGGCCGCGCAGGAACGCCCCCAGCGGTGCTTGCCGGACTACTGGTGGTCGGCTCGTTGGCGGCGTGTTCGGTGCCGGCAACAAGGATGCCCTTGATGGTGCGATAGCTCGGGTCGCCGACCTCGATGGCGCGGGCGCAGGCGGCCTCCAGCCGGTCGCAGCCGTGTTTGTCGCGTAGCCCGAGCACGCCTTGGGCCGACCGTAGGTGGTGGATGGCGTTGTCGCGCATGAATTCGGCGATCACTTGCTGGCTGGCTGGGCCGACCAGTTCGGCGGTGTGTCGACACCAGGTCGGGGTGCGCATGTGGAAGGCGATCTTCTCCGGTGGGTAGTGGGAGAAGTCGGTGGAGCGCCCGCTGGGTCGGCGCACATGGGTGGCCACCACATCGTTGCCGGCGAAGATCTGCACCACATCACCGGCGGTGCGCGCGTGCAGGCGTTGCCCGATCAGCCGCCACGGCACGGAATAGAGTGCCTTGCCAACTTTGAGGTGCGTGTCCACCCCGACGGTGCCGATCGACCAGCTGGTGAGTTCAAATGCCCTGGGCGGCAATGCGATCAACGCTTGTTGCTCCACAGCTTCGAACATCCGCAGGGGTTGGGCGCCCTCCAAGGCACGTAAGTACCGAAGCCCGGCCACTTCGGTGCTCCAGGTGACCGCCGCCTGCTGCATCTGGGCCAGCGAATCGAACTCGCGGCCTTTCCAAAACGAGTCCCGCACATAGGTCATCGGCCGCTCCACGCGGGGTTTATCTTTGGGTTTTCTGGCGCGGGCCGGGTCGACCAGCGTGGCGTAGTGGCTGGCCAGCTCGGCGTAGGAGCGGTTGATCTGCGGGTCGTACAGGTCGGGCTTGTCCACCCCGGTCCTGAGGTTGTCACACACTAGCCGCGCCGGCACCCCGTCGAAGAATTCGAATGCGGCGACATGGCAAGCACACCAAGCGGTTTGGTCCATCCGGATGACCGGACGCACGAACAGGTGTCGGGAGAACGCCAGCACCATCACGAACGCCCACACCGCGACCCGGCGCGCGGTGGCCGGGTCGAACCACATGCCCAGCCGCCCGTAATCGATCTGCGCCTCACTACCCGCATCGACCGGTCCGCGCGGCACCGTGACTCTCTCGCGGGCCACCTCCTCGGCGAAATGCGTTGCGATCCAACGCCTCACCGACGACTCCGACGCCGCCACCCCGTGGTCGTCACGCAGCCGTTGGGCTATCGTGGCCACCGTGACATCGGCATCCAGCCAGTCCTTGATCCGATCATGATGCGGCGCGATCAGCGGCCACGTCGACGCCCGCGCCGCCGGATCATTCAGGAAACCACCCGCCGATCAACTCCGCCCACTGCTCGGCGCTCAGCGGCTCCCCACCGGGCTCGATACCGGCGGCGATCGCCGGCGCCGTATATTTGCGGACCGTCTTGCGATCGATGCCCAGCGACTCCGATAACCGGACCTGAGAGCGGCCCGCGTGCCAGTGGGTCAACAACTCGACCAAATCGAGCATCAAGATACTTCTCCTCGCCATCAGCGCCCTTCCATCCGTCAGCCGACGGATGCAGAGCGAACCTTGCAGCAAGGCCCACACCGGGCAGACACACCGCCCATGGTGGGGAATTACGTGACAGCCGGGGTGGGGAATTACGTGACGGACAACCCCTCAAACCTGGGGAAATACGTGACCGCTGACACACAGGTATTGACAATTGCTCATTCAGGCTCAAATTGCCTGTGCCGCATGATGGTTGGCGTTAAAGCGTGAGGACCTGCCGGATGAATTGACGGGAGCGTAGCTGTGACCGCGGTCCCGTCACCCGTGGCAGGAAACAGTTGCAGTGTGTACTATCCGCCCTAGACTGCCGCAGTTCCGGGGGAAGTGAACCTATTGCGCCCGTGCATCACTGCACGGGTATGGGCTTTGGCAGTCGCTTCGCACCATCAACACCGACAGTGCGACAGCACAAACCGACGGCACACCCCTTGCACGGATGCGGGGTGTCTTTGAGAGGGAGCGAAGTAGCCGTGTCTTTTATCTTCACAACCCCCCAGGCACTGGACAACGCGGCTAAGTCCGTGTCGGGGATTCACGATTTGTGGCGCAAAGGACGCTAAGGCATCGATCCCGGTGGTCAACGCTATTTGAGCCCCCCGCTTCCGACCCGGTGTCGAATAGGGATGAGGCCGCTCCTCCGCCAGCACATGAGGCAGTATCACCAGATCAGCTTTCCGGCCATAGAGCATCGTCACCGGGTTAGGCATGGTTTAGGCAGCGCTTAGCTGAGAACGCCGAGGCGTGTCGGCTCGCCGAGGCCCAAAACAGCACAACCTTGCACTGATCTAGCTGAAGACCAAACCGGCACAGCAGACATTGCCATACGCGACAACAGCCGTCATCAACCGAAAGGAGCAAAGAACAAACAGATGCATCCAATGATACCAGCGGAGTATATCTCCAACATAATATATGAAGGTCCGGGTGCTGACTCATTGTCTGCCGCCGCCGAGCAATTGCGACTAATGTATAACTCAGCTAACATGACGGCTAAGTCGCTCACCGACAGGCTCGGCGAGCTGCAGGAGAACTGGAAAGGTAGTTCGTCGGACTTGATGGCCGACGCGGCTGGGCGGTATCTCGACTGGCTGACTAAACACTCTCGTCAAATTCTGGAAACCGCCTACGTGATCGACTTCCTCGCATACGTCTATGAGGAGACACGTCACAAGGTGGTACCCCCGGCGACTATCGCCAACAACCGCGAGGAGGTGCACAGGCTGATCGCGAGCAACGTGGCCGGGGTAAACACTCCAGCAATCGCAGGACTCGATGCACAATATCAGCAGTACCGGGCCCAAAATATCGCTGTCATGAACGACTATCAAAGTACCGCCCGGTTTATCCTAGCGTATCTGCCCCGATGGCAGGAGCCGCCGCAGATCTACGGGGGCGGGGGCGGGTAGGTCCAGAAGGCCGGGGCGGAACCTGTCAACATTTCTGAGACACGATTTTCGGGGATTTATTGAGTCGGCTGGTCCTCCTTCGGTGGTGGGTTGATCGCGCTGAAGGCCGGTAGCGCGGGTGGCTCGGGTGGTTTGCGAACGAATCCGCTCGAGGTGGTCTCGGTAGGCGGTGTCCAGAACGGTGGCGCGGTGCCGGCGGATCTGATCGGCGCGGCCGTAGTGCACGTCGGCGGGCGTGTGCAGTCCGATGCCGGAATGCTTGTGTTCGTGGTTGTACCAGCCGAAGAACCGGTCGCAGTGCACCCGGGCCGCCTCGATCGACTCGAACCGTTTCGGGAAGTCGGGCCGGTACTTGAGGGTCTTGAACTGGGCCTCAGACAACGGGTTGTCGTTGCTGGTGTGCGGGCGTGAGTGCGACTTGGTGACACCGAGGTCGGCCAGCAGCAGTGCCACCGGTTTGGAGCTCATCGACGAGCCGCGGTCGGCGTGCAGGGTCAGCTGGTCGGCGCTGATGTGCTGGGCGGCAAGGGTTTGCGCGATCAGCCGCTCGGCCAAGACCTTCGACTCACGCGAGGCCACCATCCACCCGACCACGTAGCGGGAGAAGATGTCGAGGATCACATACAGGTAGTAATAGCTCCACTTTGCTGGGCCACGCAGCTTGGTGATATCCCACGACCACACCGAATTCGGCTGATGAGCAACCAACTCTGGCTTCACCGCAGCCGGGTGGGTGGCCTGGCGGCGGCGATCACCGGTCTGGCCGCGCTCACGCAGCAGCCGATACATCGTGGACTCGCTGCACAGGTAGATGCCCTCGTCGAGCAGCGTGGCATATACCACCGCCGGCGCCATGTCAGCGAAGCGCTGCGAGTTCAGCACCGCCAGTACGTGCTCACGTTCGGCCGCACTCAGCGCCCGCGGCTGCGCGCTCTCCCGCGGTCCCGACGGGTCGGTCACCGCCGTGCTGGTGAACGTATCCGATTGTGCCGACAACCGTTTCGAGTGGGCCCGGTAGTAGGAGGCCGGCGCACGACCGGTCGCCGCACACGCGGCCCGAACCCCGATCAACGGGATCATCTCCTCGATGGCCGTGTCGATCACGCTCAGCGCTCACTCTCGCACATCGCCGCGCTGTCGGCTCAGAGCCTCTCCAAGAGCGCGGACAGTTCCCCCTGCACACGGATCACCTCGCGTGCGGTGTCGAGCTCGGCGCGCAGCCACGCGATCTCGGCGTCAGCGGCATTGGCGCCGGCCTTGCCCGGCTTGGGGCCCCGCCGCGCCGACAGCGCCGCCAACGCCCCCCGATCACGCTGATGGCGCTATTCGGTCAGCAACGACGAATACAGGTTCTCCCGCCGCAAGATCGCACCCCTTTCCGTGCGATCGGCGCGGTCATACTCATCAAGGATCGCCAGCTTGTACTTCACGGTGAACGTACGCCGCTGCGCCCGCTCAGGCACCTGAGGATCAGGCACCTCGTCCACGGTGACCGACGAACCCCGTCGGCCAGTACCAGCCCTATTAGTCAACCTCGTTCTCTTCGTACTCGCCCTCAGGCTCAGTAAACATCTCCACTCGCAGTGTCTCACTCAAGGTTGACAGAGAGGGTCGGCGACGCGGTCCCACTGAGCGCCGACCTCCTCAGGGTCGGTGTGGGCGAAAATCGTCTTGACCGCCACGGTCACCGCCGGGGCGTGTTTGGCCGCTACCGCGGTGTACAGGTTTCGCATGAAATGCACCCGGCAACGCTGCCACGACGCCCCACTGAACTGTTGTGCCACAGCGGCTTTCAGCCCAGCATGGGCATCGGAGATCACCAGATGCACCCCGGTCAGCCCACGCGCTTTCAGTGAGGCCAAAAACTCACGCCAGAACTCGTAAGACTCGCTGTCACCCACAGCGGTGCCCAACACTTCGCGGGTGCCGTCGATGGACACCCCGGTGGCCACCACCAGAGCCTGAGACACCACGTGCGCCCCGACACGCACCTTGCAGAAGGTCGCATCGCAGAACACATACGGGAACTCGGTGTGGGTCAAGCTGCGGGTCCGAAACGCCTCGATCTCGGTGTCCAGACCGGCGCAGATGCGTGAGACCTCGGATTTAGACACCCCGGCCTGCACGCCCATCGCGGCCACCAGATCATCGACACTGCGCGTCGACACCCCGTGCACGTAGGCCTCCATGATCACCGCGTGCAACGCTTTATCGATGCGGCGGCGCCGCTCCAAAAGCGACGGGAAGAACGAACCGGCCCGCAGCTTGGGGATCTGCACCTCGATATCGCCGGCCGTGGTCGACACTGTCTTGGGCCGGTGCCCATTGCGGTGCACGATGCGCCCATCGGAGCGCTCGTAGCGGCCTGCACCGATCGCCTCGGTGGCTTCGGCCTCGATCAACGCCTGCAACCCGGCACGGATCAGCTCGGCAAACACCGCCGAGGCATCAGCAGCTTCACTCGCGTTACGGACCGCTCAGTTGCTTCCCCCAACGGGGCTTTCGACGCTGGGCTTCGACCCTGCCCGTTTCCAAACCAAGCGGCCAGCCTGCTACCGGGCCTCCTGACAGCTACCCGGACCGGACTCCCACCGGCAGGCGACGACGAGCTTTGATCAGGTCATGACCTAAGACATCACCTCCTGATCACTGGGCGCACCGGCTGCAGTACTAGTGCGCGAAATGCTGTGCGTCGAAGTGGCCACCCGGCTTGACCTTGTCCAGGGCAGCCAACGCGGTGACCGCGTCGTCGTGCAGGGCCCGCGCCAGGTCGGCGGAGAGTCCTTCCCGAACCACGATCCGCAGCACCGCCACGTCGGTGGCGTTGTCCGGCATGGTGTAGGCGGGCACCTGCCACCCGAAGGTCCGCAGCTCATGGGAGACGTCGAACTCCGTGTACCCGCGGTCGCCGGCGAGCCGGAAGCTGACCACCGGGATCGCCGAACCATCCGAGATCACCTCGCAATGATCCACCTCGCGCAGCTGGTCACCCAGCCACCGGGCGGTGTGCGACAGCGCCTGCATCACCTTGGTATAGCCGTCGCGCCCCAGCCGCAGGAAGTTGTAGTACTGGCCCACCACCTGGTTACCGGGACGGGAGAAGTTCAGGGTGAAGGTCGGCATGTCGCCGCCGAGGTAGTTGACCCGGAAAACCAGATCCTCCGGCAGGTGCTCGGGCCCGCGCCACACGACAAACCCGACGCCGGGATAGGTCAGCCCATACTTGTGGCCGCTGACGTTGATCGACACCACGCGGGGCAGCCGAAAATCCCATACCAGGTCCGGATGCAAAAACGGCACCACAAAGCCCCCACTGGCCGCGTCGACGTGTACCGGGACGTCCACACCCCCGCCAGCCGCCAGTTTGTCCAGCGCGGCGCAGATCTCGGCGATGGGTTCGAGTTCACCGGTATAGGTGGTGCCCAAGATCGCCACCACGCCGATGGTGTTCTCGTCGACGGCGGCGAGCACCTGCTCGGGGGTGATGACGTAGCGGCCCCGCTCCATCGGCAGGTAACGGGGTTCGACGTCGAAGTAGCGGCAGAACTTCTCCCACACCACCTGGACGTTCGAACCCATCACCAGATTGGGCATGCGCCCCTTCCAAGACCCCACCCGTTGCCGCCAACGCCATTTCAGGGCCAGCCCACCCAGCATCACCGCCTCGCTGGAGCCGATGGTGGACACCCCGGTGGCGCTGGTGGGGTCGTGGTCGCGCAGACCCTCGGCGTGAAACAGGTCGGCGACCATGGACACACAGCGCGCCTCGATGGCCGCGGTCGCCGGGTATTCGTCCTTATCGATCATGTTCTTGTCGAACGTCTCGGCCATCAGCTTTTCGGCCTCCGGGTCCATCCAGGTGGTCACGAAGGTGGCCAGATTCAGCCGCGAGCTACCGTCGAGCATCAGCTCGTCGTGGATGAAGCGATAGGCCGCCTCGGGATCCATCGACTCATCGGGCATCCGCAGCGCCGGCACCGGTGCGGTGAACATCCGACCGGTGTAGGCCGGAGCGATCGAATGCGCGGGCACGGACGGGTGACTGCGAGACACGGCGGATCCTTTCCGGGCTTGTTGCGGACTGGCAGGACTACAGGGCAGCCAGAGCGGCCCGAATGTGGCCGCTGATGCGCGACGCCGACGTGGGCGCATCGCCGGGGCCGGGATCGGCGGCCGCGGCCGCCGATGCCCGGGCGTGCACGAACGCCGCGGCCGCGGCCGCCTCCCCAGACGGCAATCCCGACGCCAGCAGCGCACCGATCATCCCGGACAGCACGTCACCGGACCCGGCGGTGGCCGCCCAGGACTGGCCGGCCGGATTGAGATAGACCGGGCCGCCGGGATCGGCGATGACGGTGACATTGCCCTTGAGCAGCACGGTGGCGCCCAGCGCGTCGGCCAGCTGGCGGCAGGCCCCCACGCGGTCGTCACCGGGCGGCGCCCCGGCCAGCCGGGCGAACTCACCGGCGTGCGGCGTCAAGACCGTCGGGGCGTTGCGGCCCGCCACCAGATCGGGGTGGTCCGCCAGCATGGTCAGCCCGTCGGCGTCGACCAACACCGGCAGGTCGGTGTCCAGCGCGAACCACAACGCGGCGGCCCCGGCTTCGTCGGTGCCCAGGCCCGGCCCGACGACCCAGGCCTGCACCCGCCCGGCCGCCGCCGGGGTGGGCGAGGCGATGACCTCCGGCCAGTGCGCGAGGACTTCCGCATGGGCGGTCCCGGCGTAGCGGACCATGCCGGAGGTGGCGGCGACGGCCGCCCCGGTGCACAGCACGGCCGCACCCGGATACGTCGACGACCCGGCCAGCACGCCGGTCACGCCCTGGGTGTATTTGTCGTCGCGGGGACCGGGCACCGGCCAGCGCGCGGCCACGTCGGTAGCCTCGAAACCCAACACGTCGGTGTGCGCCAGGTCCAGCCCGATATCGACAAGGACGACGCGGCCGCAGTCGGCCAGCGCGTGCACCGGTTTGAGCCCGCCAAAGGTGACGGTCAGCGCGGCGTGCACGGCGGGGCCGGTGATCGCCCCGGTCGCCACATCGATGCCGCTGGGGATGTCGACGGCGACCACCGGTATGGCGGCGGCCTGAACCGCGGCGAACACCTGCGCGGCCGCCGGTCGCAGCGGCCCCGAGCCGGAGATGCCGACCACCCCGTCGATGACGAGATCGGTCGCCGCCGAGACACTCTCGACGAGGCGACCCCCGGATTTGGTGAACGCCGCCAGCGCCTTGCGATGCGTGCGGTCCGGGTTGAGCAGCACCGCGTCGGCGGCGGCGCCGCGGCGTCGCAGGAACGTCGCCGCCCACAGCGCGTCGCCACCGTTGTCGCCGGATCCGACGACCGCGCACACCCGGCGGCCGACCACCCCACCCGTGCGAGCGGTCAACTCACGGCCGATCTCGGTGGCCAGCCCGAAGGCCGCGCGTCGCATCAGCGCACCGTCGGGCAGGCTGGCCAACAGGGGCGCCTCAGCCGCGCGGATGGTGTCGACAGAGTAGTAGTGGCGCATCTCAGGCCCGCCGTCCTCGGGTGCCGCGCCTGTGCAGCAGACTTTTGATTCTGGCCGGATTCCACAGCCGACCGTCGCGTTCCCGGGCCATCGGATAGAACAGCAGACCAATCAGGATGGACGCGAAGTGACCGACCGCGGTGAAGTCCAGCTCGGCTTTGTCCATCGCGATCAGCGGAAAACCAAAGATGACCAGCAGCACCCCGAGATAGCCCCAGCGCCACGGTTTGGCGATGTGATAGGTCAATACCGCCATCACACCGACCAGGAAGTAGCTGACCCCGATATCACGAGCGTGCACCATCCTTTCGGAGGCGTCTCGGTGCTGGATCGCCAGATAGAGCAGGCCTTCGCTCAAATAGGTGGCACCGATGTGAGCGGTCAATCCCACGGTGAGCCAACGCAAGTGGCCGAGCCAATGCTCGGCGGGCGCTAGGAACAGGGTGAACAGCAGCAGGTACGGTTCCAAATTCCGGCCGTCGATCCACAACAGGCTGGAAAACAGCACCTCGAGCGGATCGCGCCCCAACTCGGCGATGTTGGTGGACCGGTGCAGGAGCACGAAATGCAGCTGGCTCCCGGTGAGATTGTTCTGGATGATCGTGGTGATCACCAACACGACCAGCCAGGCATAGGTCAACGGGGCGTTGCTGACGAAGTGCCACACCGCGAGCGCCCACGATCGCAGCCGTGCCACCACCGATGCGTCCGCCACGGGTCAACACTTACATGGTTTCGTCGACGTCAGGCTTCAGGTGCCACCACCAGCAGAGGATATACAGCACCATCGAGGTCACCAATGCGACGACCACCCAGAGTACGACCGTGACGTCGATCCAAAATCCGATTGGGGGCGCGTCGGGAAGCGCATTGCGCAGCGGTATCACCGCAAAAAGCATTGCCGCATACCACGTTGTCATCGGCGGCTGGAATTGCCGCCGGCCACGTGCGGTTTGAACCGCAACGAACAGGCCCACCCCGGCCAGCGCGATCAACACACCGACGATGACGGTGCCGAATGCCACGCTGCTCGGCGATCGGTGCAACCCCACTCGGTACGGGGCAGGCACATTGGCGTCGCCGACACCGGAAATGTCGACGTTCCAGCCCGGAAGCCGGTCGACGAATGTCACCGACACACGTTCCGGCGCGTGCGCGGCTCCGCGGTAGAGCTGGACCGTGATCGGCCCCGAACGGTAGTGGTCGAACGGCCAATTCGCGGGATCCCCGGAGATGGTCAGCGGGACGGGAAAGACGCCGGGCAGCGAACCACTCGACCAGGTGCGCTTGGTAGGCGTTACCACGGATGTGACCGTGACGGTGAGGTCGTCCTTGAGGCCCTGGGTTTGCGAATCCAGCAGCTCAGTCCCAGGTGACACGGCGAGGTTGGCAACCAGCACGCCCTTGATCGTCTGAAGCTGCTCGACGTGCAGGGTCACCGTGGTCCCGTCGGCCGTCGGCCGACCGTGGGCGACTTCATGAGGTCGGCCGAGGCCGGTGCTGTGATACAACGCGATCACGGTGACGTAGGCCGCAATCACGAGCACCAAACCGACAACGACTCTCAGGATGCGTCCCAACTCGCTACCCGCCCACTTGTGCGTTCCGGCCCGGAAATTGTAACCGCGGGACCCCTCCGTCAGCGGATGCCACCGCCAGGCCACGTGATTGTGCGACAGCCGCCATCTTCCTGTGGTAGGTGATCATCGCCGTCAACTCCGCACCCAACGTCTCCGCGGTCGCCACGTGGATCGCGTCGAGTGTCTTGGGCCGCCAGGTCCCGTACCGTGAGCCACCTCGACTATTCGACGGTGACGGACTTGGCCAGATTCCGCGGCTTGTCGACATCGTAGCCGCGGGCGCGCGCCACCGAAGCCGCGAACACCTGAAGCGGAATGGTTGATAGCAGCGGCTGCAATAGCGTTGACACCGCTGGGATTTCGATCAGGTGATCGGCGTAGGGGCGCACCGTTTCGTCGCCCTCCTCGGCGATCACGATGGTCACCGCACCGCGGGTCTGGATTTCACGGATGTTGGACAGCAGCTTGGCGTGCAGCGTGGCCGACCCCTTGGGTGAGGGCATGACGACGATGACCGGTAGGCCGTCTTCGATCAGCGCGATCGGGCCGTGCTTGAGCTCGCCGGCCGCGAAACCCTCGGCGTGCATGTAGGCCAACTCCTTGAGTTTGAGTGCACCCTCCAGCGCCACCGGATAGCCGACATGGCGACCCAGGAACAGCACGGTCGACGACTGGGCGAACCGGTGGGCCAGCTCGGCCACCGGTCCGGTCGCCGCGATCACCCGGGCCACCAGGTCCGGCATCGCTTCCAGTTCGTGGTACTCGCGCTCGACCTCGTCGGGGTATTTGGTGCCGCGGGCCTGCGCCAAGGCAAGGCCGAGCAGATAGTTGGCAGCAATCTGCGCCAGAAACGTTTTTGTGGACGCCACACCGATCTCCGGGCCGGCGCGGGTGTAGAGCACCGCGTCGCACTCGCGCGGGATCTGCGAGCCGTTGGTGTTGCAGATCGCCAGCACCTTGGCTTTCTGCTCCTTGGCGTGTCGGACCGCTTCCAGCGTGTCGGCGGTTTCCCCGGACTGCGAGATCGCCACCACCAAGGTGCTACGGTCCAACACCGGATCCCGATACCGAAACTCGCTGGCGAGTTCCACTTCCACGGGCAGCCGCGTCCAGTGCTCGATCGCGTACTTGGCCAGCAGCCCGGAGTGATATGCGGTACCGCAGGCCACCACGAACACCTTGTCGATCTCGCGCAGTTCCTGGTCGCTCAACCGCTGCTCGTCGAGCACGATCCGGCCACCCACGAAGTGTCCGAGCAAGGTGTCGGCCACCGCGGCGGGCTGCTCGGCGATCTCCTTGAGCATGAAGTACTCGTAGCCGCCCTTTTCGGCGGCAGCCAGATCCCAGTCGATGTGGAAGGGGCGGAAATCGCGCCCAGCTTGTAGGCCATCGTTGCCGTCGAAATCGCTGATCCGGTAGCCGTCGGCGGTGATCACCACCGCCTGGTCCTGGCCGAGCTCGACCGCTTCCCGGGTGTGCTCGATAAACGCGGCCACGTCGGAACCGACGAACATCTCGTTGTCGCCGATGCCCAGCACCAGGGGCGTGGAACGGCGGGCCGCCACGAGGGTGCCGGGGTCGTCGGCATTGGCGAACACGAGCGTGAAATGCCCCTCAAGCCGGCGCAGCACGGCAAGTACGGAGCCGACGAAGTCATCGGCCGTCTCGCCGTGCCGATACGCCCGCGCCACCAGGTGCGCCGCGACCTCGGTATCGGTGTCGCTGGCAAACTCGACACCGGCAGTCTCCAGCTCCCGGCGCAAGACGGCGAAGTTCTCGATGATGCCGTTGTGGACGACGGCGATCTTGCCGGCAGCGTCGCGGTGCGGGTGCGCGTTGCGGTCGGTGGGACGACCGTGGGTGGCCCAGCGGGTGTGGCCCAGGCCGGTAGTACCGGACAGCGCCGTGGACGGCATTTCCGCCACGGCTTCCTCGAGGTTGGCCAGCCGGCCCGCACGCCGGCGCACGGTGAGTGTGCCACCGTCGACCAGCGCGATGCCCGACGAGTCGTAGCCGCGGTACTCCATCCGGCGCAGCGCGTCCATGACGACGACGTAGGCGGGGCGCCGCCCGACGTAACCGACAATTCCGCACACAGCAGACCAGGGTAGTGCAGCATGGTCGGTAGGGCAGTCCCGTCGCCCAACCGACGCTATCGTCGAGTTTGGCCACCGCGCACGAAAGGCCAACACTTGTCCAACCCATATGCCCAGCACCAGCTGAAGCTCATCAGGCACACGGGTGCGCTGATCCTGTGGCAGCAACGCACCTACGTGGTCTCCGGGACGCGCGAGCAATGCGAAGCGGCGTACAAGTCGGCGCAGACCTACAACCTGCTCGTTGGTTGGTGGAGTTTGGTGTCGCTCCTCGCGATGAACTGGATCGCGCTGATTTCCAACTTCAATGCGATTCGGCGGGTGCGAGCCGCCGCCGACGGGGCGTCCGTTCCCCACGGCCCGCACGCCATCGCCCATCCAGCCGTTCCCCGGGGACCCATACCGGCGGGCTGGTATCCAGACCCGTCCGGGGCGGGACTGCGTTACTGGGACGGTGCGACGTGGACCCACTGGACCCATCCGCCACGTCACCGCTAACGTCGACGGGTGCCCCGGATCCGCAAGCTCGTCGCCGCCCTGCACCGCCGGGGACCACACCGTGTTTTGCGCGGTGACCTGGCTTTTGCCGGCCTACCCGGGGTGGTGTACACCCCCGAGGCGGGGCTGCACCTTCCCGGTGTCGCCTTCGGCCACGACTGGCTCACCGGCACCTCTCGCTATTCGGGTCTATTGGAGCATTTGGCGTCATGGGGCATCGTGGCCGCCGCCCCCGACAGCGAGCGCGGACTGGCCCCATCGGTCCTGAATCTGGCCTTCGATCTGGGCGTTGCCCTCGACATCGTGGCCGGTGTCCGCCTTGGGCCTGGAAAAATCAGCGTGCACCCCGCCAAGCTCGGGCTGGTGGGCCATGGTTTCGGTGGCTCGGCCGCCGTGTTCGCCGCCGCCGGCTTGACCGGCACGCACGTCAAGTCCGTGGCGGCGATATTCCCGACGGTGACCAATCCGGCCGCGGAGCAGCCAGCCGCGACCCTAGACGTTCCGGGACTGATTCTGACCGCACCTGGCGATCCGAAGACGCTGACCTCCAACGCCCTCGGGCTATCCCGGGCTTGGGATAAGGCCACCCTACGCATCGTCAGCAAAGCCCGAGCCGGTGGTCTGGTTGAGGGCAGACGACTGACGAAGGTGTTGGGGCTCCCAGGCCCACACCGCCGGACGCAGCGTTCGGTCCGGGCGCTGCTGACCGGGTACCTGTTGTACACGCTCGGCGGCGACAAGACTTATCGCAGGTTCGCCGATCCAGACCTGCAGCTGCCCAAGACGGACCCGATCGACCCTGAAGCGCCGCCGATCACCCCGGGGGAGAAGATCGTGACGCTGTTGAAGTAGCGCGGGACACCCCGACCCGTCACGGCCCCGCCTGCGGAAGCTCGTCGGCGGCGATCTCACAGGGGGTGGCTCCCTCGGACAGCGCTTCCGGCGAAGGCCCATTCGCCGGTTCCGGCGCACCCGGCGGCGCCGGCGCAGCGACCGGAGGCGGTGGTTCGGCGACCGGAGGCGCGGCAGGCGGCGGCGGTTCGGCGACCGGCGGCAGCGTGGCCTCCTCGGCGACATCCTGGGCACGTTCAGCGGGCACCGATTCGTCGGCGTCGTCGACCTCGTCTGCTTCGTCGGGCTCTGTTGCTTCCTTCGGCTCCGCTGCCTCGTCGGCCTCTTCCGGGTGGGCATCGTCGCCGTCATCAGCGTTGTCGGCCGCGTCTTCAGCGAACGGATCGACGGCACCCGGCGGATTGTCAGCTGCCAACGGATCCCCCAGCTGTTCGGCCACCGAACCCAGCAGGCTATCCACCGCATCGACGATCCGGTTGGCAAGCCCGGCAAGCCCGGCAAACCCGCCCAGACCGCCGGTGCCGCCGGCATCGCCGAAACCACCGGCGCTGCCAACACCCGCCGGCGTCGCGGAACCATCACCTGGCGCCGATCCAAAATCCGACGGCGTCACTGGCCGCGAGGTCACGGCCGGCACCGGATCCGGCGGGGGAAGAGCGGCCGCGGGCGTAATCGCTGCCGTCGCGCTCGGTTGAGCCGGCACCGATGCCGGAGAAGGTTGGCGACCGGGCCCGAGATCGTCCGGAATCTCGAAGTGCGCGCGCGGCGCGCTGGCCAGCTGATCGGTGACCGCATCATACGACGCCGCCACACCGGCCGTTGTCGATCGCATCGTGGTCAGCCAGTCGTTGCGAACATCGTCGTCCACGTAGGGCTGTATCTGTTGGCGAACCACTTCGACGGCCGTCGGCCGATCTGCCCCCTCCGTCGTGAGCGCTTCGGCCGCAGCCAACCATGCCGGCCGCTGCGCCAGGGCACGCTCGTCGATCGCAATGGCCGTCGCGACTTTGGAGTCCACCAGCTGCCAGAGGTTGTCGCGCAGCGATTCGCAGCGTTGGGCCGCGGCACGGACTTCGGTGACCACCGAATTTCCAGTCTCACAGTGACGCTGCACAAAGTGCACCGCCGCGTCGGCCCCCGATCCCGTCCATGCCGCTGCCAAGACGGCGACCTGGCTACGCTCCATCCGCAGCGCCTCCATGAGCACACTGGCGGCAGCCCGCAGCTGCGCGCAGTCAGCGTCGAGCGCGTGCAGGTCAAGTCCGTCTTCGCTGCCGTACCAGTCGTGGATCTGGGCAGGGTAGGCGGTCAGGTCGGGATGTTGGTAGCCCACCAGGTGGCAAGCCCGCACGTAGCTTTGCGTGTGCTCGGCTGCGGGCCTGCCCTCGGCGAGACGCTCAGCGACGTTCAACCGGTCAGCCACCCTCACCCGATCCGCGCCGCCGCGCACAGGTCGGCCTCGGCGTAGCGGTTGGCGCCCGCCCGCAACGCAAACGCGATCTGCACAGCCGCCCGGGACCACACTGACAACTCGCCGGCCAACCGGTCTAGCCTGCAGCGCAACGCATCGCCACGCGAGGCGTGCCCCCGGCCCGCGCAGGCTCCGCCAAAAGCCAGCCTCGTCAGGTGATTGCCGATGGCGTCATCGATGAGCTCGGCGGCGGCGCTGAACCGGTCGGCAACCGCGTATACCGCTGCTATGTCTATGCCGGCGCTGTTTACGCTATCGGGTCTCATGCCTATTCGGACGCCCCGCGCCGCGTCGGGGTTCCAGCATTTCCGGTTCAGCGCGCGGTGCTCACCGCGTCGGCGACCGTGGCCGCCAGCCGCTGGGCGACGCCCTCGTCGGCTGCCTCCACCATCACCCGAATCATCGGCTCAGTTCCGGACGGGCGCAAGAGGATTCGACCCGTGTCACCCAGCTCGGCCGCGGCCTGCTCGACCGCCGTTCGGACCGAGGGCGCCGCGGCGGCGGTGGCCTTGTCGACAACCTCGACGTTGATCAGCACCTGCGGCAACGTCCGCATCGCCGACGCCAGGTCGGACAACGACGAGCCGGTCTGCACCATGCGGGTCATCAACCGCAGCCCGGTGACGATGCCGTCACCGGTGGAGCCCAGCGCCGGCATGACGATGTGGCCGGATTGTTCGCCTCCGAGGCTGTAGTCACCGGCCCGCAGCTCTTCGAGGACGTAGCGGTCACCGACGGCGGTTGTACGCACGGTGACGCCGGCCGAGCGCATGGCTAGGTGCAGCCCGAGGTTACTCATCACGGTGGCCACCAATGTGTTGCAGGCCAACTCACCGGCCTCTTTCATTGCCAGCGCCAGCACCACCATGATGGCGTCACCGTCGACGAGGTCACCGTTGGCGTCGACGGCCAGGCACCGATCGGCGTCTCCATCATGGGCCAGGCCCAGGTCGGCCCGATGGGCGAGCACCGCTGCCCGCAGCGGGTCAAGGTGAGTCGATCCACAGCCGTCGTTGATGTTGCGTCCGTTGGGTTCGGCGTTGATCGCGATAACCCGGGCACCGGCCGCTCGGTAGGCGCGCGGAGCCGCCGACGACGCGGCCCCATGAGCGCAGTCGACCACCACGGCCAGGTCATCGAGCCGGGCGGTGGCGGCCTTGGCCACGTGGCGCAGGTAGCGTTCGGTCGCATCCTCGGCGTCGATAACGCGGCCAATCCCCGCGCCGGCCGGCCGCAACCCGGGTCCGCGGGAGACGCCGAGGACCAGATCCTCGATCTGATCCTCGGTGTCGTCATCTAATTTGTGGCCGCCGGGCCCGAAGATTTTGATGCCGTTATCGGGCATCGGGTTATGCGACGCCGAGATCATCACCCCGAAGTCGGCGTCGTAGGCGCCGGTCAGATAGGCCACCGCGGGGGTCGGCAACACCCCGACCCGCAGCGCGTCGACGCCCTCACTGGTCAGGCCGGCGATCACGGCGGCCTCCAGCATCTCGCCGCTGGCCCGCGGATCGCGGCCAAGCACCGCGACTCGCCGACCCGGTGCGCCCGACCTCGACAATCGTCGCGCCGCCGCGGCGCCCAGTGCCAGGGCCAGTTCCGCGGTCAACTCGCGATTGGCGACACCGCGCACACCATCGGTGCCAAACAGTCGACCCATACGGACAACCTTTCACAGTTGACGGCTGCGCACATATCCACTCTTGGCAGCGAATATGCCTGTTGGTTCACCGACACGCCGACGAGCGCACACAAACATGCACGCTTGTCGCCCGAAAGTGATGTCAGCGCTTGCTGTACTGGGGCGCCTTGCGGGCCTTCTTCAGGCCGTACTTCTTGCGCTCGGTGGCGCGTGGATCACGGGTCAAGAAGCCGGCCTTCTTCAGCGCGGGCCGGTCCTCCGGCGATACCAGAATCAATGCCCGGGCGATACCCAGGCGCAGCGCGCCGGCCTGACCCGACGGGCCGCCGCCGCCCAGGTGGGCAAAGATGTCGAAACTTTCCACCCGATCCACGGTGACCAGGGGTGCCTTGATCAACTGCTGGTGCACCTTGTTTGGGAAGTAGTCCTCCAAGCTGCGGCCGTTGAGGTCGAACTTGCCGGTGCCGGGCACCAGCCGCACTCGTACCACGGCCTCCTTACGGCGCCCAACGGTCTGGATGGGCCGCTCCAACACGAACGATTGTGCGGGCCCGGCCGGGGCCGCCGGGGTTTGCGGGGCTGGGGTGGTTTCGGTCATTGCGCCACCTGCTTGAGCTCGTACGGAACCGGCTGCTGAGCGCTGTGCGGATGCTCCGGGCCGGCGTAGACGCGAAGCTTGCGCTGGATCTGGCGGCTGAGCCTGTTCTTGGGCAACATGCCGAGGATCGCCTTTTCCACCACGCGGTCGGGGTGGCGTTGCATTAGCTCACCGATGGTGCGCTTGTGCAGGCCGCCGGGATACCCCGAGTGCCGGTAAACCATCTTGTGCTGCAGTTTGTCGCCGCTGATGGCGACCTTGTCGGCGTTGATCACGATGACGAAGTCACCGCCATCGACATTGGGGGCGAACGTCGGCTTGTGCTTGCCGCGCAGCAGGTTGGCCGCCGCGACGGCAAGGCGGCCAAGCACCACGTCCGTGGCGTCGATGACGTACCACGATCGCGTGGTGTCACCCGCCTTGGGCGCGTACGTGGGCACAGCGCTTACCTTCTTTTCTCTCGGGTGGATCCCGGGGTGCCCCGGGCGCCGGTCAGGCGTGAACGGCGGGTTGGTCTCGGCGAACCGACATTGACCCGAGGTCCCGGCGTACCGCACGCCAACCGAGCAGCTTACCGACGAGCATCCACGCAGGTCAAAATGACTGTGTGGTCCCGACGGCTCTCCCCCGTCGGGACCACACAGGGGTCTGTTGCGCGCTCCGGGGCCCGGAACTAGCGTGCCCAAGCTCCAGCCGCCCGCCGGTCGGCATGCGCCACGTCGTCGGCACCGTGGCGAACCGCGTTTCCCAAGTCGATCAGGATCTCGTTGAGCGCGCTGGCCGCCTGGTGCCACTTGAGTTGCTCCGCGTGGTAGGCGGCGGCCGCTTCCCGTGTCCAGAGCTGCTGCAACGGCGCGATCTGCGACCTCAGCTCTTGCAGCGCAGCGTTGAAACGGGCCGCGGTGGTGTGGATCTCCTGACGAACGGAGTATTCGATGGCGTCAAAGTTGTACGACAACACGGGGTCTGCGTTCATAGTCGAGGCTGATCCTCGGTCTATAGGTCGCCGCCGGCGGCGGCGATGTGGCGGGCATGGATTTGGCCGGCTTCCCGCAGCGCGGCCTCGTTGTGGCGGATGGTGTCGGCGATCGCGTGCAGGACGTGGTAGAGCCGCGTCGACTCGGCGTTCCAGCGATCCACCACATCCTGGAACCGAGCGGCCGCGAGCCCACCCCACACCGACGGCGGCACACCGCTCATGCGGCCGATGAATGCCTGCAGCATCGCACGGATTTCCTCATTGCGGGCGTCCGTGATACCCGCAACCGAACGCATCAGGTCAAAGTCGGCGTTCAGCGTGTTCGGTGTGCTCACATCAAGTAGGACCGCCGCCAACCTCGTCTGGTTCCCTCCGATCCTTCCCGGTTCAACCAACGGCGTGGACGGACCGTACGGCTTGCGCACACACCTCCCTGAGGAGGTCTTCATGGCCGGGCCCGCTCTGGCAGCCGACGCTGATCCGGACCGCTCCGTCGAGCAGAATCGTCCACCGCACCTGATGCCCGGCGCGGACCTCTCGATAGGTCACCGCGGGCCGGCCGGCTCTGATATCGGAGGGGTTGAAGTCGACGAATACCCCGGCCGGTGACGCGTCGATCGCCCGCTTCAACCGCTGCGCGGTGCCAGGCAGCGTCTCACCGGGAACCGGTGATTGTGTGACGTGCAACGCCACCTCGGGATCGGCCGGTGAAGTGACCTGTACCCGCGCCGAACCGGGACCGGAGACCACCCGCTGCGTGGACCAGTCCGCCGGAATCGTCAGCGCCACCCGGCCCTCTACCAGAAGCGTCGTCGGTGGTCTTTGCAGGGTTGTCGCACCGTGGCGGACCACGGCAGCCGGCGCCAGTAACGCCAAGGCGACACCGGCGGCCGCAACCCGGGCAAGTGTCGGGACCCGAGAGCGGGTGGCAGGCCGCGCCGCCGGATCGGCGGGCTCGTCGGAAGGCGGCAGGGCGGCCCTGGCCAACCGCGCCAGCCGCACGCCGTCGATCTCGACCACGCTGCTACCGGTACCCCGCACCGCACCGGCGATTGCCGCCGCGAGCGCTGCCGCCCCGGCGACCGTACTGGGCACGTCGATCAGCACCACCGCGGTAATACCCCGCGTCATCCGCGCAATGACACTGCCTACCTGGCCGGCAACGGACTCGGCGTCCGTGCGGCGGGCCACCGCGGCGACCTCGGCGCCGGCCACCAACACCAGTCGCTCCGCGATCTCCACCACCACCGTTGCGGCCGAAACCCCCGAGGACGCCTGCCTCAGCAGCCACGACCGCGGGTGCACGACGACATCGCGGGTCAGCGTGCGTGCGGCTGCGGTGACCACCTCGACCCGAGCCGCCGACCACCACGACGGGTGCACGACGACCGGGCCGTCACGGTGGTCGACGGCCACCGATCGCAGGGCGTCGAACCACAGCGAATCCACGGCGACTGGCCGTTCGTCCAGCAGCGCTACCTGGTCGTCGATCGCCGCCAGCGCGGCGGCAGACACTGCGGTGTCCGCGACTACGTCTGCGCCACAACACAATCGGCGGATGGCACCCGGACCCGCCTCGATCACCGCGCGATGTGGGCTCACGGGGGTGGGCTCCAGGCGACTTGAACCAGTTGCTCGTCACCGGCACCGGTGACCAGGATGCCCCGGCCCGGTGGCAGCGGCATCGGGCGGCTCGACCCGAACAGTGCGCCTTCATCCGGACGTCCGCTCATCAGCAGTGCCCGGCAGCCCAGGTCACGCAGGCTGGCAAGCACCGGCTCGAACAGCGCCCGAGCAGCACCCCCGCTGCGCCGCGCCACCACCAGGTGTAAACCGAGATCTCTTGCGTGCGGCAAATATTCGAGCAAGACCATCAGCGGGTTGCCCGATGAGACCGCAACCAGGTCGTAGTCGTCGACCACGACATAGATATCCGGACCCGACCACCAGGACCTGGCTCGCAGCTGCGCCTGGCTCACATCCGGGGCGGGCATCCGCGCCTGGAGCAGGTCGACCAGACTCGACAGCTTGGCACCCAGCGCCGCCGGCGAGCTGACGTAGCCGCTCATATGTTCCGACTCGATGACGTCGAGCAGGGTGTGCCGGAAGTCGACGATGAGAAGTTGGGCTCGCGCGGCGGTATGGGTCCGGACGATCTCGCGGCACAGGGTCCGCAACGCGGCCGTCTTTCCGCACTCGTTGTCGCCCAGCACCAGCAGGTGCGGGTGGCGTCCGAAATCGACGGCCACCGGCTGGCCTCGACGTTCCTCGAGGCCGAGCAAGATGTGCGCACCGAGTTCGTCGCCGGCTCGGGCCACGACGCTGTCGTAGTCCACGCGCGCGGGCAGTAGCGGTATCGGGGGCGCCACCGGATCACCACTTCGGCGTCGTAGCGCAACTCCATCCAGGTCGGGCAGGGCGATCACCATGTGCATCCCGTCGCGGGAGAGGCCACGGCCCGGTCTGTCGACCGGCACCCGTTGCGCCTGCCTACGGTCCAATTCGGAATCCGCGGGATCCGCCAGCCGTAACTCGATTCGACTGCCGATCTGATCCCGCAGCGACGGCCTGATCTCCGCCCACCGTGCTGCCGATAGCGCCACATGTACGCCGAATGAAAGCCCTTGAGCTGCCAGGGCAACGATCGACTCCTCAAGGGCCGCGAACTCCTGGCGTAAGCTTGCCCAGCCGTCGATGACAAGAAATATGTCCGCAAAAGACTCAGCGGCCGACTTTGCTCGCAGCTGGCGGTACCGCGCCACCGAGTCGATGCCGTGGTCGCGGAAGAATGCCTCCCGAAATCGCACGGCCGACTCCAGTTCGGCGAGCATCCGCGATGCCAGCTGCGGCTGCGCCCTGCCGGCCACGGCACCCACATGCGGCAGTTCGTCCACCTGGGCCAGCGCCCCGCCGCCGAAGTCCAAACAATAGAACTGCACCCGGCCCGCATCGTGGGTAGCAGCCAACGCCATGATCAGCGTCCGCAGCGCGGTTGACTTGCCCGTTTGCGGTGCACCTACGACCGCGACATTGCCTGCGGCCCCGGACAAGTCGATCGTCAGCGGCACCCGTGACTGCTCGAACGGCCGATCGACAATGCCGATGGGTACGGCCAGCTCGGCCTGCGCCGGCTCAGCGTCACGCAGTAGGGCGCCCAGCATCGGTGGCTCGTCCAGCGGCGGTAGCCAGACTTGATGCGCAGCCGGTCCATGACCGACCAGCCGGTCGAGCACCGCATGCAAGACGGTAGGCGTGGGCACCTCGGCTGTCCCGCCGACGGGACCGGCTGTGACCGGCGCCGCAGCGTGCGTGGTGAACGGTCGCACCGACGGCGGGGCTACCGGGTGGACCGCTGAGGGACTCGCCCGTCGAAGCGGCCCGGAAACGAACGCGGTCTGAAATCGGATCAGCTCTCCGGTTCCCGTTTGCAGCAAGCCCGCACCGGGGGTGTTGGGCAGTTGATATGCGTCCTGCGTCCCGAGCACGTTGCGTGATTCACTGGCGGACCACGTTTTCAGGCACATTCGATAGGACAGATGGGTTTCCAGTCCACGCAGTCGGCCCTCGTCGAGCCGCTGACTGGCCAGCAGCAAATGCATGCCCAGCGACCGGCCCACCCGACCGATCGCGAGGAACACGTCGACGAATTCGGGATGTTGGCTCAGCAATTCGGAAAACTCGTCGACGACGATGAACAGGATCGGCAGGCAGGGAAGTTGCGCACCCGTTTGGCGTGCCCGCTGATATGCCGTGACACTGACCAAGTGGCCTGCCATCCGCAGCAGCTGTTGCCGGCGGCTCATCTCGCCGGCCAATGCGTCTTGCATCCGTGCGACCAGCGGTGCTTCCTCGGCAAGGTTGGTGATGACCGCGGCTACATGTGGGGCTCCCGCGAGGTCGAGAAATGTTGCACCACCCTTGAAGTCGACCAGAAGGAGGTTGAGGACTTCGGGCGAATTGCGTGCCATCATCCCCAGCGCGATGGTACGCAGCAGCTCCGATTTGCCTGATCCGGTGGCGCCGACGCACAGCCCGTGTGGACCCATGCCCTGTTCCGCGGCTTCCTTGATGTCTAGCTGCACGGCGGTACCGTCGGGCGTGACTCCGATCGGGACACGGAGCCGATCATGTTGGTTTACGTTGCGCCACAACGTGCTCGGATCGAAAGCGGCCACATCGCCGATGCCGACCAGTTCCGCCCAACCCGAGCCACGGATGAACGTGCGACCCGAGTGCCCGACCCGGTGAGCGGCCAGCCGACGGGCGCATACCAGCGCGTCTTGAGGCTCCAGCTGGTCCGGGCACGCTAGCGCTGTCACTTCGCCGGCACATCTGACCACCGGCGGTGCACCGTCTCGTCTGGCGCCCACCTCGATCGTGATCACGCCGGTGATCGCGCCGTTGCCACGTTCGGCCGTGTCGACGATCGCAACAACGTGGGCCAATACCGTTGCGGCTAGCGCATTTTGCATCTCTGCCAGGGTCGAGTACACCATCGGGGCTGGCCCCAAGGCATCACAGGCATTCGGATGTTGGTTGTGCGGCAGCCATTTCAGCCAATCCCAGTGCGCGCGGTTGCGGTCACTGACCACGCCGGCGATCAGCAACTCCTCCGGTGAGTGCCATACGGCCAGCTGGCAGATCATCGCCCGCAGCAGCCCGCGGACCTTGGTCGGGTCACCGTCGATGGCGATCGGACCGCCGACCCGCAAGGGGATCGCGATGGGCGCATCCGCAATGGTCGCGTGTGCGGCAAGGAAACAGCGCAGCGCGGCGCGGGTGACCGGATCCGCACGCTGCGCCGGCGGAAGCTGCCCGACCACCAAGCGGGTGGCCAGCGGTGCAGATCCAACTCCGACACGGATGCGACAGAAGTCGGCAGCACCCGGTCGACGCTCCCACATTCGCGGACCACCGATCAATGTCCACAAGGTGGCAGGATCGGGATGCGTCCAGTTCAGTGATACGTGTTGTGCTGCAGCCGTTTGGGTGACAGATGTGCGCAAGACACTCAGGTACCCGAGGTAGTCGACACGGTCGTTGTGGATACCGGAGACATGCCGCCGGCCGCGTCCGGTTACCGCAGTCACCACCAACGAGACCAGCATCATCATTGGGAAGGCCAGAAACGTGGGGTGGCGCGTGGCCGGCGAGCCCGGCAAGAACACCGTCACCATGACACCCACGGTCGCCACCGACATGACGACCGGGAGCAGGCGAATCAGCAGGCTGGACGGTTCCGACCGCCGCAACTCGGGCGGCGGGGCAACCAGGATGTCCGCAGTCGCGCACGCCGGCCCTGAATTCATGCTGGGCGACGGTATGCAGCGCGAGAATCCGCCGCAAGTCGCTTGTGGACAACCGAATACCGGGCGATCGAGAACCGGCTACCGTTCCGGTGATCCGAGAATAAAGGGGGAGAATGCCTACGTCTGATCCGGGACTGCGCCGGGTCACCGTACATGCCGGCGCCCAGGCCGTCGACCTGACCTTGCCCGCCGCGGTGCCCGTCGCGACTCTGATCCCGTCGATCGTCGACATCCTGGGTGACCGTGGCGCCAGCCCGGCGACGGCGGCGCGCTACCAGCTGTCTGCCCTGGGGGCGCCAGCTCTGCCAAACGCAACGACATTGGCGCAATGCGGTATCCGCGACGGCGCCGTCCTGGTCTTGCATAAGTCCAGCGCCCAGCCGCCCACCCCCCGCTGTGACGATGTGGCCGAAGCGGTGGCGGCGGCGCTTGACACCACAGCCCGGCCCCAATGCCAGCGCACGACCCGGCTCAGCGGTGCGCTGGCGGCAAGCTGCATCACCGCCGGCGGCGGCCTGATGCTGGTTCGAAACGCCCTCGGCACCAACGTAACCCGCTACTCCGACGCCACGGCCGGAGTTGTAGCGGCGGCCGGCTTGGCTGCCTTGCTGTTTGCGGTGATTGCATGCCGGACATATCGGGACCCGATCGCCGGCCTCACGTTGAGCGTTATCGCCACCATATTCGGTGCTGTTGCCGGCCTACTGGCGGTGCCCGGGGTCCCCGGTGTCCATAGCGTGCTAGTTGCCGCGATGGCGGCGGCCGCCACGTCGGTGCTGGCAATGCGCATAACGGGTTGTGGGGGTATCACGTTGACCGCGGTGGCGTGCTGCGCGGTAGTCGTCGCGGCCGCTACGCTGGTCGGCGCGATCACTGCGGCCCCGGTGCCTGCCATCGGTTCGCTGGCCACGCTGGCATCCTTTGGTCTGTTAGAGGTATCCGCGCGGATGGCAGTCCTGTTGGCGGGGTTGTCGCCACGATTGCCGCCCGCGCTGAACCCCGACGACGCCGATGCCCTGCCCACCACGGATCGGCTGACCACCCGAGCGAACCGTGCAGATGCTTGGTTGACGAGCCTGCTGGCGGCCTTCGCGGCCTCGGCGACCATCGGTGCCATCGGAACCGCCGTCGCAACCCACGGCATCCACAGGTCCAGCATGGGCGGTATCGCGTTGGCCGCCGTCACCGGTGCGCTGCTGCTGCTACGAGCACGTTCAGCAGACACCAGAAGGTCACTGGTGTTTGCCATCTGTGGAATCACCACCGTTGCAACGGCATTTACCGTCGCCGCGGATCGGGCTCTGGAACACGGGCCGTGGATTGCCGCGCTGACCGCCATGCTGGCCGCCGTGGCAATGTTTTTGGGCTTCGTCGCTCCCGCGTTGTCGCTCTCGCCCGTCACGTACCGCACCATCGAATTGCTGGAGTGTCTGGCGCTGATCGCAATGGTTCCATTGACCGCTTGGCTATGCGGCGCCTACAGCGCCGTTCGCCACCTCGACCTGACATGGACATGACCACGTCCCGTACCCTGCGCCTGCTGGTGGTATCAGCGCTCGCGACGCTGTCTGGGTTGGGAACGCCGGTTGCCCACGCGGTTTCGCCGCCGCCGATCGACGAAAGATGGCTACCCGAATCTGCGCTGCCGGCGCCGCCGCGGCCGACCGTACAACGTGAGGTATGCACCGAGGTCACCGCCGAATCGGGACGGGCTTTCGGCCGGGCTGAGCGGTCCGCTCAACTCGCCGACCTCGACCAGGTCTGGCGACTCACCCGCGGCGCCGGCCAACGGGTCGCGGTCATCGACACCGGCGTTGCGCGCCATCGACGGTTGCCCAAGGTGGTTGCCGGCGGTGACTATGTCTTCACCGGGGACGGCACCGCGGATTGCGATGCACACGGCACGCTGGTGGCCGGAATTATCGCGGCCGCACCGGATGCGCAAAGCGACAATTTCAGCGGGGTGGCACCCGATGTCACCTTGATCAGCATTCGCCAGTCCAGCAGCAAGTTCGCACCGGTCGGCGACCCGTCCAGCACAGGTGTTGGTGACGTCGACACCATGGCGAAGGCCGTGCGGACGGCCGCCGACCTCGGCGCGTCGGTGATCAACATCTCGTCGATTGCCTGCGTTCCGGCCGCGGCTGCGCCGGACGACCGCGCGCTAGGTGCCGCTTTGGCCTATGCGGTCGATGTCAAGAACGCCGTCATCGTGGCCGCGGCCGGCAATACCGGCGGCGCCGCGCAGTGTCCGCCGCAGGCCCCCGGGGTAACCCGGGACAGCGTCACGGTTGCGGTGAGTCCGGCCTGGTACGACGACTACGTGCTGACCGTAGGTTCGGTGAACGCCCAAGGCGAACCCTCGGCATTCACTCTCGCCGGCCCCTGGGTGGATGTCGCCGCCACCGGCGAGGCGGTGACCTCGCTCAGCCCGTTCGGTGACGGGACCGTGAACAGGCTTGGCGGACAGCATGGTTCGATTCCGATATCCGGAACCAGTTATGCGGCGCCGGTCGTCAGCGGCCTGGCCGCCCTGATCCGGGCCCGCTTTCCGACGTTGACCGCACGGCAGGTGATGCAGCGCATCGAATCTACCGCGCATCACCCACCCGCCGGATGGGATCCGCTCGTCGGCAACGGCACGGTCGATGCCCTGGCTGCGGTCAGCAGCGACTCGATTCCGCAGGCCGGCACCGCAACGAGCGACCCCGCTCCGGTGGCGGTGCCGGTCCCTAGGCGGTCAACGCCCGGCCCATCGGATCGCCGCGCCCTACACACCGCCTTTGCTGGTGCCGCGATCTGCCTGCTCGCGCTGATGGCAACCCTGGCCACCGCCAGCCGCCGGCTACGGCCCGGGCGCAACGGTATCGCGGGCGACTGACGCGTTGGCTCTACTCAGCTCCGGTCCGGACGGCAGTGTCGCCAACACCGGCCACGGCGCCGGGATGGCAGCCGTCGGCAGACCGAGGTCGTGTGCCACGTCGTCGTCGTGGATCGCGAACCGCACTCCGGTGTCGGTGACCAGGTAGCGCGTGCCGGTGCCGCCGCCGGACAGGCTGCGCGCGGCTACGTAGGCGCTGCGTCCCGGCGGCAGGTACACCGCGTCCAGTGCGGGGCCGCGACCGTCGGCTTGTGCCAGTGTCACCGGAACCCCTCCGAGGGGCACCGGCGGGCCGCTGCCCGCCAAGAACGCGACGCGAGCAGCACCCGGCTGCGCGGGCGTCCAGGTCACGCACAACGTGGTGACCGCCCTTCCCGGCGAGCCGTCCACCGGTGTTGGCGGCCGGTCGGGAAAGGCCGACACCGGCAAGGTGTTCACGATCGGAGCGACGCGAATCACATCGGGGGCCACCGTCGGGACGTTGACGCTGCCCTGCGAATCGCCGAACCGCAACAAATCCGCGGCGACCTGGCCGATGCGCTGCACGCCGTCCTCCAGCACCACGTAATACTCATCACCGCTCGCGCGAGTGATGCGCACCACACCGCCGACCAGAAACCCGGGCAGCCCGACCGAGGCCCGCCCGCCGCCACGAATCCGGGGAGCCGTGATGCGCGGTGCCTCCGGGACGGCGTTGAGCAACGATTGCGCGACCACGTGCGGGACCCGGCCCTGCAGCCGCAGCGCCCACACCACCGCCGGGTCGGCCAGATCCACCACGGCCCGCCGACCGCCGTAGAGCAGGTAGGTGGGCGAACCTGATTCGGTCGCCACCAGGATCATCTGTTCGGCGGTCAGCACCTGCGCCGACGAGTCTTCGGCGGGCCCGACGACGACAGTCGTTGATCCGCCATTGTCGCTATCGCAGATCGCCCACGCCGATTCGGCGCCGGCTAGCGGCTGGTCAAGCAGCTGCGGCGCACCTGGAATACCGAGCAGTGGACCGCGTTTGGTGTGGCCCAATTCGGACTCGGACACCGGTTGCGGGTTGGCGTTCGTCGCCGCGATCAACCGCGCCGAAGCCAGGTTCAACACCGGATGCCAGACATCGTCCACTCGCACGTAGAGTGCCCCGGATTCCCGACCCATCACGATCGGCGCCTGACCGAGCGCCGACTGTGGCCGCAGCAGCGCAACGAATGCGCATCCCATCGCGGCGACGATCGCCAGCACGCACCCGAGGGCCAGCGATGTTGTGCGCGCGCGCAGTGCTCCGGTCGCTGCGCAGACATCCCCGAACAGCAACGCGCACTCGATGCGCCGCAGCAGAAATCGGTACCCGCTGACGTGCAGCCAGGTCGTCGCTGGGCTCGGCACTGGCTCTCCCACGGTGGCGCGCTGATTTCTCCCCACGGTAGGCGTTGCGACGCATGTTCTTCACCGTCTATCCACAGCTACCGACATTTGCTCCGGCTGGATCGCGGGTAAAATTCCGTCGTGAACAATCGACCCATCCGCCTGCTGACATCCGGCAGGGCTGGTTTGGGTGCGGGCGCATTGATCACCGCCGTCGTCCTGCTCATCGCCTTGGGCGCTGTTTGGACCCCGGTTGCCTTCGCCGATGGATGCCCGGACGCCGAAGTCACGTTCGCCCGCGGCACCGGCGAGCCGCCCGGAATCGGGCGCGTTGGCCAGGCGTTCGTCGACTCGCTGCGCCAGCAGACTGGCATGGAGATCGGAGTATACCCGGTGAATTACGCCGCCAGCCGCCTACAGCTGCACGGGGGAGACGGCGCCAACGACGCCATATCGCACATTAAGTCCATGGCCTCGTCATGCCCGAACACCAAGCTGGTCTTGGGCGGCTATTCGCAGGGCGCAACCGTGATCGATATCGTGGCCGGGGTTCCGTTGGGCAGCATCAGCTTTGGCAGTCCGCTACCTGCGGCATACGCAGACAACGTCGCAGCGGTCGCGGTCTTCGGCAATCCGTCCAACCGCGCCGGCGGATCGCTGTCGAGCCTGAGCCCGCTATTCGGTTCCAAGGCGATTGACCTGTGCAATCCCACCGATCCGATCTGCCATGTGGGCCCCGGCAACGAATTCAGCGGACACATCGACGGCTACATACCCACCTACACCACCCAGGCGGCTAGTTTCGTCGTGCAGAGGCTCCGCGCCGGGTCGGTGCCACATCTGCCTGGATCCGTCCCGCAGCTGCCCGGGTCTGTCCTTCAGATGCCCGGCACTGCCGCACCGGCTCCCGAATCGCTGCACGGTCGCTGACGCTTTGTCAGTAAGCCCATAAAATCGCGTCATGAGGTTCATCGGGGTGATCCCACGCCCGCAGCCGCATTCGGGCCGCTGGCGAGCCGGTGCCGCACGCCGCCTCACCAGCCTGGTGGCCGCCGCCTTTGCGGCGGCCACACTGTTGCTTACCCCCGCGCTGGCACCACCGGCATCGGCGGGCTGCCCGGATGCCGAGGTGGTGTTCGCCCGCGGAACCGGCGAACCACCTGGCCTCGGTCGGGTAGGCCAAGCTTTCGTCAGTTCATTGCGCCAGCAGACCAACAAGAGCATCGGGACATACGGAGTCAACTACCCGGCCAACGGTGATTTCTTGGCCGCCGCTGACGGCGCGAACGACGCCAGCGACCACATTCAGCAGATGGCCAGCGCGTGCCGGGCCACGAGGTTGGTGCTCGGCGGCTACTCCCAGGGTGCGGCCGTGATCGACATCGTCACCGCCGCACCACTGCCCGGCCTCGGGTTCACGCAGCCGTTGCCGCCCGCAGCGGACGATCACATCGCCGCGATCGCCCTGTTCGGGAATCCCTCGGGCCGCGCTGGCGGGCTGATGAGCGCCCTGACCCCTCAATTCGGGTCCAAGACCATCAACCTCTGCAACAACGGCGACCCGATTTGTTCGGACGGCAACCGGTGGCGAGCGCACCTAGGCTACGTGCCCGGGATGACCAACCAGGCGGCGCGTTTCGTCGCGAGCAGGATCTAACGCGAGCCGCCCCATAGATTCCGGCTAAGCAACGGCTGCGCCGCCGCCCGGCCACGAGTGACCGCCGCCGACTGGCACACCGCTTACCACGGCCTTATGCTGGCGCCGGACCCCGCCCGCCAGGCGCGCCGCCCGTCAACGCAGCCGAATGCGCATTTGTCCGCCGAATGCGCCGCGATGAACCGCAATCATTTCACCGGAAGGGAAGTGTGCGGACACGCTAACCGGACGCTCGGGCTAACTTCGACCGCTATTGCGCTGAGGAGGGTTGATGCCGGGCGTCATAACAAACAGTGAAAGCCCAACCGCAGCCGACCACGACAGAATTACGGCCACC
Source organism: Mycobacterium tuberculosis H37Rv (assembly GCF_000195955.2). Taxonomy (GTDB): domain Bacteria; phylum Actinomycetota; class Actinomycetes; order Mycobacteriales; family Mycobacteriaceae; genus Mycobacterium; species Mycobacterium tuberculosis. The sequence goes on from NC_000962.3 coordinate 3,874,470, forward strand.
AGAGAGACGCTGGAGGATTACACACTGCGGTTGGCGCCGCGCAGCTATCGCAGGTGGCCCCCGGCGGTGGTGGGCATCTCCGCTCTCGGCGGCATCGCCTACCTGGCGGACTTCGCGATCGGCGCCAATGTCGGTATCACGTGGGGTACCGCGAACGCGCTGTGCGGAATCGCAATCTTCGCACTGGTGGTCTTCGTCACCGGCTTGCCGCTGGCCTACTACGCGGCGCGGTACAACATCGACCTGGATCTGATTTACCCGCGGTAGCGGTTTCGGCTACTACGGCTCGGTGGTCACCAACGTCATCTTTGCCACGTTCACGTTCATCTTCTTTGCCCTGGAGGGCTCGATCATGGCTCAGGGCCTTAAGCTAGGCCTGCACATTCCGCTGTGGGCGGGTTACGCGTGCTCGACCCTGATCATCTTCCCGCTGGTGGTCTACGGGATGAAAGTTTTGTCACAGCTGCAACTTTGGACCACCCCGCTCTGGCTGATCCTGATGGCGGCCCCATTTGGCTACCTGGTAGTCAGCCATCCCGATTCGATTGGACAGTTTTTCTCCTACGCCGGCAAGGATGGTCATGGCGGCCTTAGCTTCGGTTCTGTCCTGTTGGCAGCGGGAGTGTGCCTGTCACTCATCGCTCAGATCGCCGAGCAGATCGACTACCTGCGCTTCATGCCGCCACGGACGCCGGAGAACGCGAACAGGTGGTGGACGTGGACGCTGCTGGCCGGTCCCGGCTGGGTTGCATTTGGGGCGACCAAACAGATCATCGGCCTGTTCCTGGCGGTCTATCTGATGGCCAACATCCCCGGCTCGTCGACAATCGCCAACCAGCCGGTGCACCAATTCATGCAGATATACCGCACCTTCGTACCGGGCTGGCTGGCGTTGACACTCGCCGTCATCCTGGTGGTCTTGAGCCAGATCAAGATCAACGTCACGAACGCGTATTCGGGCTCGCTGGCGTGGACCAATTCATTCACACGGCTCACCAAGCACTATCCCGGGCGGGTCGTGTTTCTTGGGGTTAACCTCGCGATTGCGTTGATTCTCATGGAAGCCAACATGTTTGACTTCCTGAACACAATCCTGGGTTGCTACGCCAATTGCGGTATGGCCTGGGTGGTGGCGGTGGCGTCGGACATCGGCTTCAACAAGTATCTGCTCGGCCTGTCGCCGAAGACTCCCGAATTCCGCCGCGGCATGCTATACGCCATCAACCCGGTCGGCTTCGGGTCGTTGCTGCTGGCCGCGGGGCTGTCGATCGTCACCTTCTTCGGCGGTCTGGGTGCGGCACTGCAGCCTTATTCACCATTGGTGGCAATCGTCACCGCGTTGGTAATGCCGCCCATTCTGGCAGCCGCGACCAAAGGCAAGTACTACCTTCGCCGCACGCACGACGGTATCGATCTGCCCATGTACGACGAGCACGGCAATCCCTCGGCCGCGGTGTTGACTTGCCATGTCTGCCACCAGGATTTCGAGCGGCCCGACATGCTGGCCTGCCAGACCCATGGTGCGCATGTCTGTTCGCTGTGCTTGTCCACGGACAAGCAGGCCGAGCATGTGCTTCCTGGGTTAGCCCGAGCGCACATCCCGGGTGACCAAGTTCCGTGACGCGAGCTGGTCATCGGGCGGATAGTCCACCTGGATCAACGTCAACCCGTGCGCCGGCGCGACCGCGAAGTCGCTGGATCGTCCTGTCGCGGTGAGCAGCTCACGACACCAAGTTGTCGCGCGACGGTGCTCGCCGACCGCCAGTAGCGCCCCCACCAACGACCGCACCATCGACCAACAGAACGCGTCGGCGGTGACGTGCGCGGTGACCAGGGTGCCGGCACGCGACCAGTCCAGCCGCTGCAGATCACGAATCGTGGTGGCGCCCTCGCGATGACGGCAGAACGCCGCGAAGTCGTGCAGCCCCATCAAATCTCGCGACGCGGCCGTCATCGCATCCAGATCAAGCTCGCGTGGCCAAGCGGTGATGTAGCGCGCCTGCTGCGGCTCGACACCGTAGGGTGCTGTCGACAGCCGGTACACGTAATGCCGCCGCAGCGCCGAGAATCTGGCGTCGAAACCCGCTGGTGCGCGCGTGATATCGAGGATTCGAACGTCGGCGGGCAGAAATCGACCCAGCCTCCGCAACAGCGGCAGGAATTCCGGATCACCGACGTGGCCGGCGCGCGGGTAAGCGTTCGGCAAGGCATCGGCGGGCACGTCAACGTGGGCGACCTGGCCGCTGGCGTGCACGCCCGCATCAGTGCGTCCGGCCGCCCGCAGCCGCACCGGGGTGCGGAAGATGGTAGTCAGCGCCGCATCGAGATCGCCCGCGACCGTGCGCTGCCCCACTTGTGCAGCCCAGCCCGCGAAATCGGTTCCGTCGTAGGCGATATCGAGCCGAAGACGGACAACGCCGCTAATTCTCGGGGGCCTCTGCGGGGGGCTCTTCGGGGGCCTTCGCGTCAGGCTCACTGGCGCCGACCACGTCACCCTCCTCAGCAGGCTTGGCCTCGGACTCCTCGGTCGGCATGGCCGCCGCCTTCTTGGCCTTCGCCTGCGCGGCAGCTACCCGGCGTGCTCGATTGGCCTCCGAGGTCACCGTCTTCTCCCGGACCAGTTCGATCACGGCCATCGGAGCGTTGTCGCCCTTACGTGCCTCGATTTTGATGATACGGGTGTAGCCACCATCGCGGTCGGCGAAGAACGGTCCGATCTCGGCGAACAAGGTATGCACCACATCCTTGTCACGGAGCTTCTTGAGCACCTCGCGCCGGTTGTGCAACGCGCCTTTTTTGGCATGCGTGATCAGCTTCTCCGCGTACGGACGCAGCGCCCGGGCCTTCGGCTCGGTCGTCGTGATCCGCCCATGCTCGAACAGGGACGTGGCGAGGTTGGCCAAGATCGCCTTCTGATGTGAAGACGACCCGCCGAGGCGAGGGCCCTTGGTAGGCTTGGGCATAGCTGACGCTCCTGTCTGGATTAGAGGCAGTCTAAAGCTGTTCGGTTTCGGCGTAGTCCTGCTCGTCGTACGCGCCCTCGGTCGACCAGGTGCCGGTGGCGACGTCGTAGCCCGCGACCTCCGAGGGGTCGAAGCTCGGCGGGCTGTCCTTGAGTGACAGGCCCAGCTGGTGCAGCTTGATCTTCACCTCGTCGATGGACTTCTGACCGAAGTTGCGGATGTCAAGCAGGTCGGATTCGGTGCGCGCCACCAGTTCGCCCACGGTGTGCACCCCCTCGCGCTTGAGGCAGTTGTAGGACCGCACCGTCAGATCCAGGTCGTCGATCGGCAGGGCGAATGACGCAATGTGATCGGCCTCGGCCGGCGACGGCCCGATCTCGATGCCTTCGGCCTCGACGTTGAGTTCCCGTGCCAGGCCGAACAACTCGACCAGCGTCTTGCCAGCCGACGCCAGCGCGTCGCGCGGGCTGATTGAATTCTTGGTCTCCACGTCCAGGATCAGCTTGTCGAAGTCGGTGCGCTGCTCGACCCGGGTGGCGTCCACCTTGTAGGTCACTTTGAGCACCGGTGAGTAGATGGAATCGACTGGAATGCGCCCAATTTCGGCACCCGAAGCCCGGTTTTGCACCGCCGGGACATAGCCGCGGCCACGCTCGACGACGAGCTCGACTTCCAGCTTGCCCTTATCGTTCAGCGTGGCGATGTGCATGCCGGGGTTGTGCACGGTGACGCCGGCCGGCGGCACGATGTCGCCGGCGGTAACCTCACCCGGACCCTGCTTGCGTAGGTACATGGTGACCGGCTCGTCCTCCTCCGAGGACACCACCAGGCTCTTGAGATTCAGGATGATCTCGGTGACATCTTCTTTGACCCCGGGCACCGTGGTGAATTCGTGCAGTACACCATCGATGCGAATGCTGGTGACGGCCGCTCCGGGAATCGACGACAGCAGGGTGCGACGCAGCGAATTGCCCAGGGTGTAGCCGAATCCCGGCTCCAGCGGTTCGATCACGAACTGGGATCGGTTGTCGGTGAGGACGTCCTCGGACAGGGTGGGGCGCTGTGAGATCAGCATGGTGTTTCTTCTTCCTTTCGACGTCCGCCATATGACGTCTGTGGGGGCACTCGGGGGCGGCGCCCCCGAGGGTGGGGGTACTCGGGGGGCGGCGCCCCCCGAGGGTTGGGTTGGGGGGTACTCGGGGGGCGGCGCCCCCCGAGGGTTGGGTTTACTTTGAGTAGTACTCGACGATCAGCTGCTCGGTGAGTGGGACGTCGATCTGCGCGCGCTCGGGTAGCTGGTGGATCAGGACGCGTTGCCGCTCCCCCACCACTTGCAGCCAGCTCGGGATCGGACGCTCGCCCGCCGTCTCCCGGGCAATCTGGAACGGCACCGTGTTCAGGGACTTGTCCCGCACGTCGACGATGTCGTACTGCGACACCCGGTAACTGGGGACGTTGACGTGCACGCCGTTGACGTTGAAATGCCCGTGGCTGACCAGCTGGCGAGCCATCCGCCGGGTGCGCGCCAGCCCGGCACGGTAGATGACGTTGTCCAGCCGGCTTTCGAGGATCTTCAGCAGTTCTTCACCCGTCTTGCCGGGCTGCCGCACGGCCTCTTCGTAGTAGCGGCGGAACTGCTTTTCCATTACGCCGTATGTGAAACGGGCCTTCTGCTTCTCCTGCAGCTGAAGCAGATATTCGCTTTCCTTGATCCGCGCGCGACCGTGTTGGCCGGGCGGGTAGGGACGCTTCTCGAAGGCCTGGTCGCCACCGACGAGGTCGGTGCGCAACCGCCGTGATTTGCGGGTGACGGGTCCGGTGTAACGAGCCATCTTCTCTCCTAGACGCGCCGGCGCTTGGGGGGCCGGACACCGTTATGCGGCTGGGGGGTGACATCCGAGATCGCGCCCACCTCCAGGCCGGCGGCCTGCAGCGACCGGATCGCGGTCTCGCGGCCCGAGCCCGGGCCCTTGACGAACACGTCGACCTTGCGCACCCCGTGGTCTTGGGCCTTGCGAGCGGCGTTCTCCGCGGCCAGCTGGGCCGCAAACGGGGTCGATTTCCGGGAACCCTTGAAGCCGACGTGCCCCGACGATGCCCAGGCAATGACGTTGCCTTGCGGGTCGGTGATGGTCACGATCGTGTTGTTGAACGTGCTCTTGATGTGGGCGGCGCCGTGCGGGACGTTCTTCTTCTCCCGCCGGCGGGTCTTCTGGCCCTTCCTAGCCGACGTTGCCGGCCCTTTTTTTGCTGGTGGCATCGGTTACCTAGCCTTCTTCTTGCCTGCGATGGTGCGCTTGGGGCCTTTGCGGGTCCGCGCGTTGGTTTTTGTCCGCTGGCCGCGTACCGGCATACCGCGGCGGTGCCGCAACCCCTGATAGCAGCCAATCTCGATCTTGCGACGGATGTCGGCCTGTACCTCGCGGCGCAGGTCACCCTCCACCTTCAGGTTCGCTTCGATGTAGTCGCGCAGGTGGATCAGCTGTTCTTCGGTGAGATCTCTGGTGCGCAGATCCCGGTCAATGCCGGTGGCCGCCAGGATTTCGTTCGAGCGGGTACGGCCGATGCCAAAGATGTAGGTCAGGGCGACCTCCATCCGCTTATCGCGCGGCAGGTCGACGCCGACGAGTCGAGCCATAGGTGGCGTTTCCTCTTCCTCTGCGGAGGTATGGTCCCAGTCCGTTCCCTGCCCAAAAAAGATCTTTGGGTGTGGGGCCCGGCCTCCGTCCGGGCGTGAATGAGCTGGCCCATCTCCATCGATGCCAGCCGCTCATTGGTGCTGGGGGTCTGCATTTAGTTGTCGGGCCGTCCGGCTCCTCCTCGGACCACTACGCGGCCCGCATCGTCGCCGAACTAGCCCTGCCTTTGTTTGTGACGCGGATCGGAACAGATCACCATAACCCGCCCGTGCCGACGGATCAGCCTGCACTTGTCACAGATCGGCTTGACGCTCGGGTTTACCTTCACGACTGTCTCGGTCCTGTTCTATGGGTATGTCGCTACTTGTACCGGTACACGATGCGGCCCCGGGACAGGTCGTAGGGCGACAATTCCACCACCACCCGGTCCTCGGGCAGGATGCGAATGTAGTGCTGACGCATCTTGCCGCTGATGTGGGCGAGCACCTTGTGGCCGTTCTCCAGCTCAATGCGGAACATGGCATTGGGCAGGGGCTCGACCACGCGACCCTCGACCTCTATGGCACCGTCCTTCTTGGCCATTACTTTCTGGCGATCCTTCTCTTCCTTGTCGGTGCACCCGATTCCGGCGCAGCACGTGCTCGGACTACAAACGTGAGCCGGTGGTGGAAATTCCGCGAAGGGCTCCGAGAAATTTTCAAAACTGGGCACGCCAAACCGGCACGGGACACCGCACCGCCAACCCACATTACCCGCATCGCCGTGCTCTGCGCAAAACGCCGTAGGCCACGCGCTCACCGGAATAGCACCGGTGAGCCGAGCGGTTAGAGCAACCATGACCAATTGTGCCGCCGGCAAACCCAGCTCAGGCCCTAACCTCGGCCGATTCGGATCGTTCGGACGCGGCGTCACCCCCCAGCAGGCCACAGAAATCGAGGCGCTGGGCTACGGGGCGGTCTGGGTGGGAGGCTCACCACCCGCCGCACTGTCCTGGGTGGAACCGATTCTGCAAGCGACCACCACATTGTGTGTGGCCACCGGCATTGTCAATATCTGGTCGGCACCGGCCCAGCGAGTCGCCGAATCGTTCCACCGCATCGAGGCGGCCTACCCGGGCCGCTTTCTGCTGGGTATCGGAGTCGGGCATGCCGAGATGATCAGTGAGTACCGCAAGCCCTACAACGCGCTGGTGGAATACCTAGACCGGCTCGACGACTATGGGGTGCCCGCCAACCGCCGGGTGGTGGCCGCACTGGGCCCCCGGGTCCTGGGCCTGTCCGCACGCCGCAGCGCCGGGGCGCACCCGTACCTGACCACACCCGAACACACGGCACGGGCCCGTGAGCTGATTGGTCCGTCGGCGTTCCTGGCGCCCGAACACAAGGTGGTGCTGACCACCGACTCGGCAAGGGCCCGTACGGTGGGACGCCAGGCGCTCGATATGTACTTCAACCTGGCTAACTACCGCAACAACTGGAAACGGCTGGGCTTCACCGACGACGAAGTCTCCCGGCCGGGCAGCGACCGCCTGGTTGACGCCGTGGTCGCCTACGGCACTCCAGACGCGATCGCGGCACGGCTGAACGAACACCTGCTTGCAGGCGCCGACCATGTCCCTATTCAGGTCCTCACCGAAGATGACAACCTGGTGTCGGCGCTGACCGAACTCGCGAAGCCGCTCCGACTGACTTGATCCCGAAACGGAGGGTTGCGAACCCAACTGGTCGCGGCTCCACTCGGTTAAGGCTCGGTTAGGGTTTGATCCATGCGGTTGCTAGTCACCGGTGGCGCGGGATTCATCGGCACGAATTTCGTGCACAGCGCCGTACGTGAGCATCCAGACGATGCGGTTACCGTACTCGACGCCCTGACCTACGCCGGCCGGCGCGAGTCGCTGGCCGACGTGGAGGATGCCATCCGGCTGGTTCAGGGCGATATCACCGACGCCGAGCTGGTTTCGCAGCTGGTGGCCGAGTCCGACGCGGTGGTGCATTTTGCCGCCGAATCCCATGTCGACAATGCACTGGACAATCCGGAGCCGTTTCTGCACACCAACGTCATCGGGACCTTCACCATCCTGGAAGCGGTGCGACGCCACGGTGTGCGCCTGCACCACATCTCCACCGACGAGGTCTACGGCGACTTGGAGCTCGACGACCGGGCGCGGTTCACCGAATCGACGCCCTATAACCCGTCCAGCCCTTACTCGGCGACCAAGGCGGGCGCAGACATGTTGGTCCGGGCCTGGGTTCGGTCCTATGGCGTACGCGCGACGATCTCCAACTGCTCCAACAACTACGGGCCGTATCAGCACGTCGAGAAGTTCATTCCGCGTCAGATCACCAATGTGCTCACCGGGCGGCGGCCCAAGCTCTACGGCGCGGGCGCCAATGTCCGTGACTGGATCCACGTCGACGACCACAACAGCGCGGTGCGGCGAATCCTGGACAGAGGCCGCATCGGCCGAACCTACCTGATCAGCTCCGAGGGCGAGCGTGACAACCTGACCGTGCTGCGCACGCTGCTGCGACTGATGGACCGCGATCCGGACGACTTCGACCACGTCACCGACCGCGTCGGCCACGACCTGCGCTATGCCATCGACCCGTCCACGCTCTACGACGAATTATGCTGGGCGCCAAAGCATACCGATTTCGAGGAGGGCCTGCGGACCACGATCGACTGGTACCGCGACAACGAATCGTGGTGGCGTCCACTAAAAGACGCCACGGAGGCCCGCTATCAAGAACGCGGTCAATGAGATGAAAGCACGCGAACTCGACGTCCCCGGCGCCTGGGAGATTACCCCGACCATCCATGTCGATTCCCGCGGACTGTTCTTCGAATGGCTTACCGATCATGGGTTCCGCGCATTCGCAGGTCACAGTTTGGACGTCCGGCAAGTGAACTGCTCGGTGTCATCGGCCGGTGTGCTGCGCGGCCTGCACTTTGCCCAGTTGCCGCCGAGCCAGGCCAAGTATGTGACCTGCGTTTCCGGCTCGGTGTTCGATGTCGTCGTCGACATCCGAGAGGGCTCACCGACATTCGGCCGATGGGACTCGGTGCTGCTCGACGACCAAGACCGTAGGACGATCTACGTCTCCGAAGGCCTAGCGCACGGCTTCCTTGCACTGCAAGACAATTCGACGGTGATGTACTTGTGCTCGGCGGAATACAATCCGCAGCGCGAGCACACCATCTGCGCCACAGATCCGACGTTGGCGGTCGATTGGCCGCTGGTCGATGGCGCTGCCCCCAGCCTGTCCGACCGTGATGCCGCTGCGCCCAGCTTCGAGGATGTGCGCGCGTCTGGCCTGCTGCCCAGGTGGGAACAGACGCAGCGGTTCATTGGGGAGATGCGCGGCACCTAGCTCGGTAATCCCTTGTGTTGCTTTAGCTTCAGCGGTCACAGCGCGGCGATTGTTGTCGGTGGCCCCTCGTAGAATTTGGGGTATGGGTTCGGGTAGCCGCGAACGGATTGTCGAGGTCTTTGATGCGCTGGATGCCGAGCTGGACCGCTTGGACGAGGTGTCTTTTGAGGTGTTGACCACCCCAGAACGGCTGCGGTCTCTGGAACGTCTGGAATGCTTGGTGCGCCGGCTACCGGCGGTGGGTCACGCGTTGATCAACCAACTTGACGCCCAAGCCAGCGAGGAAGAACTGGGCGGCACGCTGTGCTGCGCGCTGGCCAACCGGTTACGCATCACCAAGCCCGACGCCGCCCGGCGCATCGCCGACGCCGCCGATCTCGGACCTCGTCGAGCACTCACCGGTGAACCGCTAGCCCCACAGTTGACCGCCACCGCCACCGCCCAACGCCAGGGCCTGATCGGCGAGGCGCACGTCAAAGTGATTCGCGCCCTTTTTCGCCCACCTGCCCGCCGCGGTGGATGTGTCCACCCGCCAGGCCGCCGAAGCCGACCTGGCCGGCAAAGCCGCTCAATATCGTCCCGACGAGCTGGCCCGCTACGCCCAGCGGGTCATGGACTGGCTACACCCCGACGGCGACCTCACCGACACCGAACGCGCCCGCAAACGCGGCATCACCCTGAGCAACCAGCAATACGACGGCATGTCACGGCTAAGTGGCTACCTGACCCCCCAAGCGCGGGCCACCTTTGAAGCCGTGCTAGCCAAACTGGCCGCCCCCGGCGCGACCAACCCCGACGACCACACCCCGGTCATCGACACCACCCCCGATGCGGCCGCCATCGACCGCGACACCCGCAGCCAAGCCCAACGCAACCACGACGGGCTGCTGGCCGGGCTGCGCGCGCTGATCGCCTCCGGGAAACTGGGCCAACACAACGGTCTTCCCGTCTCGATCGTGGTCACCACCACCCTGACCGACCTGCAAACCGGCGCCGGCAAGGGCTTCACCGGCGGCGGCACCCTGCTACCCATGGCCGATGTGATCCGCATGACCAGCCACGCCCACCACTACTCCCCCGCAAGCGGGAGGTACCCCCAGGCGATCTTCGACCACGGCACACCCCTGGCGCTGTATCACACCAAACGCCTAGCCTCCCCGGCCCAGCGGATCATGCTGTTCGCCAACGACCGCGGCTGCACCAAACCCGGCTGTGACGCACCGGCCTACCACAGCCAAGCCCACCACGTCACCGCCTGGACCAGCACCGGACGCACCGACATCACCGAGCTGACCCTGGCCTGCGGCCCCGACAACCGACTCGCCGAAAAAGGCTGGACCACCCACAACAACACCCACGGCCACACCGAATGGCTACCACCACCCCACCTCGACCACGGCCAACCCCGCACCAACACCTTCCACCACCCCGAACGATTCCTCCACAACCAAGACGACGACGACAAACCCGATTGACCCCCAGCAGTCAAAGCCACACGCCACAACGCCGCACAACCATAAACACCGAGTCCGTCAGGGCCTGGCCGGAGCAAACACGCCACGGTGGTAGGAGCTGTGGGCATATGCCTTGGAGCCCACCAGTTGTGACAACGGCGTGTGCACCGACTGCCCGCGTGCGAGTCTGGCGGCGACCGCGTTTAGGTCGAACCGCGGACGCCAGTTCAAGTCACGGCGAGCGCGGGAGTTAACGTACACGCGGTCGAGGCGGTCGGGGAAGCGCCAACCACGCTGGGTCCACACAGCCGCGGCCAGCGGTACCCGCCGGGCGAACACCGATGCCGCGTCGGTGCGCAGCTGCGTCAGGTCATCACGGGTAAACGGTGTGGTCGCCGACACCAGATAGCGCCCGAACCCCAGCTGGGGAGCTCGCTGCGCGGCGTTGAGGTGCGCATCTACCGCGTCTTCGAGCGCGACCCGCCGGCAGGCATATTCGTTGGCTTTGATGTTGTCCTGGCTGCGCCCGTCATACAGGTCAGGCATGTCATCGCCCTCGACGAAGAATCGGGCAACACGCAGCACGACGCAGGCCAAACCGTCGTTGCGATGTGCCAACTGGCAGAGGTCCTCGGAGCTAGCTTTGGTCACGCCGTAGATGTTCTTGGGAATGGGCGTGACGGATTCGTCGATCCACGCCGCGGGCTGGTCTGCCGGCGGTGTCAGGGCGTCGCCGAAAACGGTCGTCGATGATGTCATGACGAAGGCGCGGACGTTGGCGGCGACCGCAGCATCCAGCACGGTCTGGGTACCGATGATGTTCGTGTCCAGAAACGCCTGACGCGGCAGGAAGGCCAGTTGCGGCTTGTGATGGGCGGCCGCGTGGAACACCACCTCAACGCCGGCCATCACGTCTCGCAGCAGTGCTCGATCACTCACGCAGCCAACGATATTCGTGTACCGCGACGGTCTGCTGTCGAGGCTGACGATGTCGGCGCCCCGTGCACGCAGAGTGCGCACCAGCGCCTCGCCCAGGTGACCGGAGCTGCCGGTAACCAGGGTACGCATCCCGCTCTCGGCGGCGGCAGCCGTCGGAGGCGTGCCCGCGTGCAACAACAGCGGACTGGACCGCACGCCGGCGCGGACTCTCATGGTGGCTGCATGTGTTCCCACGACTCACGCCCTCATTCCCACGACCACTCGATCGATGTCTTGCGGGGACAACCACTGCCCCGCATGACTTTTCGCGGTCTGCCGAATAACGTGGGACACGGAAAGCCCCGCCTGTTGGGCCGCTGCGCGGAGGTGCTCGACCTGCAGCGAATCGAGTCCGTGGAATCCGAACGAGATCTCCCACGGATCGATGCCGTAACTCTGCGGGCTCCGGCCCAACATATCCGATCGCGCTGCGTCGAAAATCCGATCCAGGTCGACTGCCGCCAGGTGCCCGCGCCGCTGCAACGCGGCGACGAGGCACTCGATCTGGCAATTCCCGGCCCCGCGACCGAAACCCATCAGCGTTCCATCCAGGAAATCGGCCCCGGCGTCGAATGCCTCCAAGGTGTTGGCGACGGCCATGGCGAGGTTGTTGTGCCCGTGGAAGCCGACGGAGACATCGCTGGCACCGCGGAGAGCCTCGACGTAGCGGCGCGCGTCCTCGGGCAGGAAGGTTCCCGTCGTATCCACCACGTAAACGATCCGGACGCCCACATCGCGGGCCCGCTTCCCGGCAGCAGCAAGCACATCGGGCTCGAAGAGATGCGACTTCACCAGCTGGATCGAAACCTCCAGACCTTTTGACTGCGCACGCTCGACGAACGGCATCACCAACTCAAATTCGGTGGCGATGACACATATGCGCAGAAAGTCCAGATAGTCTCCGGCCAAATCGACCGTCTCGATGCGGGCCAGGGCCGGCACGATCACGGCACCAAGTCTCGCGTTTCGAACCACCGATCGGGCGGCGCGGAAATATTCTTCGTCGGTGTGAGCCGCCGGGCCCTGCGCCGCGGCGGCTCCGATGGTGACGCCGTGACCGATTTCAATGTAGGGAATTCCCGCTGCGTCGAGATCCCCGACAATCCTGCGGACATCGTCGTCGGTGTACTGGAAGTTCACCGCATAGCTGCCGTCACGGACGGTCGTGTCCAGGACAATCGGCTCTCTGTGGGTCGCAGTCATGAGCATCAGTGTCAGCCCGCACCCTTGCCGGATCCTTGATGAATTCTTGGACGCGCGGCTGGTGTCCTATCGACCCAGTCCAATGTCGGGTTTGTTGATCTCTGGATCGATCGCGATATCGAGGACGCAGGGACCGGTGGCGGCCAACGCTTTTTGCACACCGGCGCGCAGCTCGCAGCGCGTATCGACCCGAATCCCTTCCGCTCCAAGGGCGCGGGCCATCGCCGCCAGATCGTTCGCGCCGATGCGAGCGACCGGCGACGGATCCATCCGCCCGCTGACCGGGCCGGCGCTGGCACTCATTTGTCCGTCGTTGAGGACAGCCCAGGTCACCCTGATCCCGTGCGCAACCGCAGTGGAAATCTCCGTGCCATGCATCAAGAAAGCCCCGTCCCCGGCGATGCATATGACGTGTTCTTCCGGTCGAGCCAGGGCCACGCCAATGGCTCCGGCGATGCCGCATCCCATGGGCGAAAAGTCAACGGTGGCAAAGAATCTGCCGGGCCGCCGCACCGGTATCCCACGAAACGTCCAAGAAATGCAGGTACCCACGTCGGCGCATATCGTGGCGTTGGGTGCAAGCTCGCGGTCCAGTTCGTGCATCAGCTCAAGCGGGTGAATCGATTCCCCCCGCGCTTGCGGGGTCCCCGGCAACGCCGCTGGCGCCGGCGGCCGCACGCCCACCCTCCGACAAAAGCGTGGCGGCCGCCCGCAGTTCAGGGCATTGACGAACGCGCGCCCGGACGTGGTGATCCCGAGCGACGTAGCGACGAATCGGCCAACTGCCGATGGATCGGGATCGACATGGACGACGTCGGCTTTCAGCCCGCGCCAGCGGGGCGAAAAGGAGCGGGTAACCAACCCGCCGAAGGAAACACCGACCGCGATCAACAGGTCGCACGGTGTGTCGAAGAGGTACTCGTCGGCCCTGCCGTCACCAAATATGCCGAGCACACCCAGAGACAGCGGATGGGTTTCCGCGACGATCCCCCGCCCGTTCGGTGTGGTCGCAAAAGGAAGTCCCGCCTTCTCGCAAAACGCGACGATCTGCTCGCCGATGCCGTCCAGCCGGCAGCCATTCCCCAGCACGAGCATGGGGGCACGCGACCGATCCAGCCTACCGATCACCTCGTCAGCGACATCAGGACCGCACGGCGCCAGGGTTCTTAGGCCCCCAAGACCGGCCGCGGCAGTTCCAAGTTGGTGAGCCGGCAGCCGCTCGTCCACTAGATCGCGCGGCAGAGCAATGTGCACCGGTCCGCGAGGGATGCTCGCCAAGGCCCGGAACGCCGAATCGATCTTGCTGCGCGCATTGGCGATCGATTCGATGGACACCGAACAGCGGCAGAACCGGCGGAAGGTTGCGCCCAGGCCCAGTCCGTCGTCGCTCGTATCCTGCTGCGAGTGCAGGCCGAATTCTCCGACCGCCACCTCCCCGGTCAGGATAAGCATCGGAACCTGATTCACCGACGCATTGGCCACGGCGCTAATGACGTTGGTCGCCCCAGGTCCCGCCACAAACACCGCAGCGGACTTGCCGGACGCGCGGGCGAACCCGTCGGCCAGGTAGCCGGCGCCGCCCTCGTGCCGGGCCAACACGATCTGAAAGCCGGCATCGCGGGACAGACGCACCAGCAACGAATCGAGCCGGGAAGTCGGTAGCCCGCATACGACCGAAATGCCGGCTGCGCGCATCCTGGCGACGAGATGATCCCCGACGGTCACGGGAGTCACGGCCATGCCCCGATCACGGCGGCCTCGCCCATGCGCTGATCGCGTTCCGGTAGGTAGGCCGGGCCGCAGGCGCACAAGAATGTCAACGGAACTGAACCTAGGGCCCGGATTTTCTGCGGGACACCAGCCGGTATCCAGACCGCATCGCCGGGCCCGACCTCGCCAGATTCGTCTCCGACCGAAACCAGCCCGCGCCCCGAGAGAACAAAATAGATCTCATCGGTGGCTTGCAATCGGTGCCATACGGTCTCGGCTCCCGCCGCCACGGTCGCATGGGCCAGACTGACCGAGGCGACGCCCACAGTGGCCCGATCCACCAGGACCCGAATCTCGGACAAGTCCGGCGCCACGAACGGCTCTGCCTCCCTGGCGTTGCTGACGAACATGGCAGCAGCGTGTGCCCGCGCTCTTGGCGGATCCTTGACGAATCCTCGGAACGCGGGTTTGTGACCGGCGGAGAGCGCGACGGTTGCCTGCAGCACAGCGTCTGTCGACGTTGACGCTCGCTCCCGTTCGGGCCGGGTTGACATCCCCCACCACCGGCCACACAATGCGCCCGGTGGATGAGCAGTGGATCGAGATACTCAGGATCCAGGCACTGTGTGCTCGGTACTGTTTGACGATCGACACCCAGGATGGCGAAGGCTGGGCGGGATGCTTTACCGAGGACGGTGCCTTCGAGTTCGACGGCTGGGTGATCCGGGGGCGGCCCGCATTACGCGAATACGCAGATGCGCATGCCCGCGTCGTGCGGGGCCGCCACTTGACCACGGATCTTCTCTACGAGGTCGACGGGGACGTCGCCACCGGGCGCAGCGCCAGCGTGGTCACTCTGGCCACTGCCGCCGGCTACAAGATCCTCGGCTCGGGCGAGTACCAGGATCGCCTCATCAAGCAGGACGGCCAGTGGCGTATCGCGTACCGGCGATTGCGCAACGATCGGCTGGTGTCGGATCCCAGCGTGGCGGTAAACGTCGCCGATGCCGACGTCGCCGCGGTCGTCGGTCACCTTCTCGCGGCCGCGCGCCGGCTCGGAACCCAGATGAGCGACACGTAGGGGCGACAAGCTAGGGCCGACGTCGGTGTACGGACACACGCGCTCGCGGGTTGGCTGTGCAGGACCTTCCCTAACCCCATCATCGGACGCCGACATGCCGAGCGAGAAAATCTAGGACCGCCCCTGCGAAAGCGTCGTTGCGATCGCCGGCGACCATATGTCCGGCGCCGCGCACATCGGTGAACTCGACTTGCGGAAACCGCGAGAGAAATTGGTCGGCGCTTTCTTGGCGGACGATGTCGCTGACTTGGCCGCGCACGAGAAGCACCGGCACTTCGTCGCGCAGGATCGTCGCAACGGCTGCATTCATGCGGTCGACGTCGGTGACCTCTACGGGAGGAAACGCCGCGATACCACCGATGAACTGCGGATCCCAGTGCCAATACCAGCGATCACCGCGGCGGCGCAGGTTGGCCACCAAGCCATCCGGATCCGAAGGCCGCGGCCGATGCGGGTTGTAGTTGGCGATGACGTCAGCCACCTCGTCCAACGAGCCGAACCCCGATTCCACCCGTTCGGCCATGAACGCGTGGATCCTGCTCGCCCCGGCCAGGTCCATATTCGGCACGATGTCCACCAGCACCACTGCGCTGGCAATGCCCGGCGAGAGCTCCCCCGCCAGCAGCATCGCGGCAAACCCACCCAAGGAGGCGCCCACCAGCGCCGGCTGCCCAGGCAGGTTGCGCAGCACTTCCTGGATATCGCCGGCGAAGCTGACCAACCGATAGTCGCCTTCGCTCGACCAGTCGGATTCGCCATGCCCGCGCAGATCGATCGTGACCGCTTGCCAGCCACGTTCGGCGACAGCGGCTGCGGCCCGACCCCATGAGCGTCGCGTCTGTCCACCGCCATGCAAGAACACCACGGCACGCGCTCGCGGGTCTCCCAAGCGGTCGGCGACGATACGGACTGAACCGCCCCGGCATGTCCGGAGACTCCAGTTCTTGGAAAGGATGGGGTCATGTCAGGTGGTTCATCGAGGAGGTACCCGCCGGAGCTGCGTGAGCGGGCGGTGCGGATGGTCGCAGAGATCCGCGGTCAGCACGATTCGGAGTGGGCAGCGATCAGTGAGGTCGCCCGTCTACTTGGTGTTGGCTGCGCGGAGACGGTGCGTAAGTGGGTGCGCCAGGCGCAGGTCGATGCCGGCGCACGGCCCGGGACCACGACCGAAGAATCCGCTGAGCTGAAGCGCTTGCGGCGGGACAACGCCGAATTGCGAAGGGCGAACGCGATTTTAAAGACCGCGTCGGCTTTCTTCGCGGCCGAGCTCGACCGGCCAGCACGCTAATTACCCGGTTCATCGCCGATCATCAGGGCCACCGCGAGGGCCCCGATGGTTTGCGGTGGGGTGTCGAGTCGATCTGCACACAGCTGACCGAGCTGGGTGTGCCGATCGCCCCATCGACCTACTACGACCACATCAACCGGGAGCCCAGCCGCCGCGAGCTGCGCGATGGCGAACTCAAGGAGCACATCAGCCGCGTCCACGCCGCCAACTACGGTGTTTACGGTGCCCGCAAAGTGTGGCTAACCCTGAACCGTGAGGGCATCGAGGTGGCCAGATGCACCGTCGAACGGCTGATGACCAAACTCGGCCTGTCCGGGACCACCCGCGGCAAAGCCCGCAGGACCACGATCGCTGATCCGGCCACAGCCCGTCCCGCCGATCTCGTCCAGCGCCGCTTCGGACCACCAGCACCTAACCGGCTGTGGGTAGCAGACCTCACCTATGTGTCGACCTGGGCAGGGTTCGCCTACGTGGCCTTTGTCACCGACGCCTACGCTCGCAGGATCCTGGGCTGGCGGGTCGCTTCCACGATGGCCACCTCCATGGTCCTCGACGCGATCGAGCAAGCCATCTGGACCCGCCAACAAGAAGGCGTACTCGACCTGAAAGACGTTATCCACCATACGGATAGGGGATCTCAGTACACATCGATCCGGTTCAGCGAGCGGCTCGCCGAGGCAGGCATCCAACCGTCGGTCGGAGCGGTCGGAAGCTCCTATGACAATGCACTAGCCGAGACGATCAACGGCCTATACAAGACCGAGCTGATCAAACCCGGCAAGCCCTGGCGGTCCATCGAGGATGTCGAGTTGGCCACCGCGCGCTGGGTCGACTGGTTCAACCATCGCCGCCTCTACCAGTACTGCGGCGACGTCCCGCCGGTCGAACTCGAGGCTGCCTACTACG
Organism: Mycobacterium tuberculosis H37Rv; assembly: GCF_000195955.2. Lineage (GTDB taxonomy): Bacteria > Actinomycetota > Actinomycetes > Mycobacteriales > Mycobacteriaceae > Mycobacterium > Mycobacterium tuberculosis. The sequence continues at coordinate 3,892,063 of NC_000962.3, forward strand.
CTCAACGCCAGAGACCAGCCGCCGGCTGAGGTCTCAGATCAGAGAGTCTCCGGACTCACCGGGGCGGTTCAGACACCGCCCGGCCCGTGGACCGAGAACGATTCAGCTGCCATTGATATCGGGTCCATCAGGGGATCCAGAACCATCCGTTTGCATGCCCTACCACGATCCTGTCCTACCGAGCGGCCCGCAGTCACCCCAGATTCGGCGTCAATCCGGCACCCGGTTCGTGGTCCATCCACGGAACCCAAGGCGCCATTTTCGCAGTGATTGCACGCTCGGCGAAAGGTGTTACCCAGACGCTACAGCTATGCGTGCCCGTAGAATGCAAATCCCTGCTCGCGGTCGAGGTAGGTATCGGCCTTGTTCTTGATGAAAAACACATAGACAATCAGCGAGACCGCTATGCACGCGGTCACGTAGGCGATGAACATCGGCACCTGATCGCGTTCCTTAAGAGCCTGGTAGATCAGCGGCGCGGTGCCGCCGAAGACCGAGTTCGCCAGTGCATAGCCGACTCCGACACCAAGGGCGCGCACGTGCGCGGGGAACAGTTCGGACTTGACCAGTGCATTGATCGAGCAGTATCCGGTCAGAATCACATAGCCAACGGCCACCAATAGAAACGACATTGTCGGCGAACGTGTTTCGGGAAGATAAGTAACAAGGACGTAGGTATAGATGAGTCCGCCGACGCCGAACCACAGCAGCAGTGGCTTGCGGCCGATCTTGTCGCTGATCATGCCCCCGATGGGCTGCAGCATCATCAACAGAATCAGACCAACCAGGTTGATCCAAGTAGCGGTCATCGCCTGCGAACCGTAGACACTCTTGACGATCGCAGGTGCATTGACGCTGTAGGTATAAAACGCGACCGTGCCGCCCAACGTGACGAGGAAACAGAGCAGCAATGGCTTCCAATAGTGGGTGGCCAGTTCACGGAGCGACCCGGAGTCGTGGTCCCGCCCGGCCTTGATCGCAGTCAGGCGTTCCTGACTGAGCGATTCATCCATCGTGCGCCGCAACCAGAACACCACGATCGCGGCGCCACCGCCTACGGCGAAGCCGATGCGCCAGCCGAATTCGTGAACCTGCTCGCGGGTGAAGACCGCCAGGATGACTAGCAGGGTGAACTGGGCAAGCACGTGCCCACCCACCAGCGTCACATACTGAAACGACGAGAAGTAGCCGCGCCGCTCCCGCGTCGCGGCCTCAGACATGTACGTCGCCGACGTGCCGTACTCTCCGCCGGTCGCAAATCCCTGGACGAGCCGACACAAAATAAGCAGGATCGGCGCAGCGACGCCAATGCTCGAGCGAGACGGCACCAACGCCACGATCAGCGAACAGGCGGCCATCAGCGACACACTGAACGTCAGCGCGGCCCGGCGGCCGCGGCGGTCGGCAAACCGACCAAGGAACCACGATCCGACGGGCCGGGTCACGAAGGTAACAGCGAAGATCGCGTAGACATAGACCGTCGAGTTGCGATCGGCCCGATCAAAGAATTGGTCCTCGAAATACGTAGCGAACACGGTGTAGACGTAGACGTCATACCACTCGACCAGATTGCCCGACGATCCCCGGATCGTGTTCCAAATGGCCCGACGGGTCTCGGCCTGACTCGGGCGCGATGGAGGTGCAATGGAAACGGTCATGGTGTCCTCCATGCGATTCGCATTGTCGCGCCGTCTGACGGTCACCATAGTGACCGACGTCAGCACCCGCCGTGCAGGGCTGGAGCGTGGTCGGTTTTGACTCTGCGGTCAAGGTGACGTCCCTCGGCGTGTCGCCGGCGTGGATGCAGACTCGATGCCGCTCTTTAGTGCAACTAATTTCGTTGAAGTGCCTGCGAGGTATAGGACTTCACGATTGGTTAATGTAGCGTTCACCCCGTGTTGGGGTCGATTTGGCCGGACCAGTCGTCACCAACGCTTGGCGTGCGCGCCAGGCGGGCGATCAGATCGCTTGACTACCAATCAATCTTGAGCTCCCGGGCCGATGCTCGGGCTAAATGAGGAGGAGCACGCGTGTCTTTCACTGCGCAACCGGAGATGTTGGCGGCCGCGGCTGGCGAACTTCGTTCCCTGGGGGCAACGCTGAAGGCTAGCAATGCCGCCGCAGCCGTGCCGACGACTGGGGTGGTGCCCCCGGCTGCCGACGAGGTGTCGCTGCTGCTTGCCACACAATTCCGTACGCATGCGGCGACGTATCAGACGGCCAGCGCCAAGGCCGCGGTGATCCATGAGCAGTTTGTGACCACGCTGGCCACCAGCGCTAGTTCATATGCGGACACCGAGGCCGCCAACGCTGTGGTCACCGGCTAGCTGACCTGACGGTATTCGAGCGGAAGGATTATCGAAGTGGTGGATTTCGGGGCGTTACCACCGGAGATCAACTCCGCGAGGATGTACGCCGGCCCGGGTTCGGCCTCGCTGGTGGCCGCCGCGAAGATGTGGGACAGCGTGGCGAGTGACCTGTTTTCGGCCGCGTCGGCGTTTCAGTCGGTGGTCTGGGGTCTGACGGTGGGGTCGTGGATAGGTTCGTCGGCGGGTCTGATGGCGGCGGCGGCCTCGCCGTATGTGGCGTGGATGAGCGTCACCGCGGGGCAGGCCCAGCTGACCGCCGCCCAGGTCCGGGTTGCTGCGGCGGCCTACGAGACAGCGTATAGGCTGACGGTGCCCCCGCCGGTGATCGCCGAGAACCGTACCGAACTGATGACGCTGACCGCGACCAACCTCTTGGGGCAAAACACGCCGGCGATCGAGGCCAATCAGGCCGCATACAGCCAGATGTGGGGCCAAGACGCGGAGGCGATGTATGGCTACGCCGCCACGGCGGCGACGGCGACCGAGGCGTTGCTGCCGTTCGAGGACGCCCCACTGATCACCAACCCCGGCGGGCTCCTTGAGCAGGCCGTCGCGGTCGAGGAGGCCATCGACACCGCCGCGGCGAACCAGTTGATGAACAATGTGCCCCAAGCGCTGCAACAGCTGGCCCAGCCAGCGCAGGGCGTCGTACCTTCTTCCAAGCTGGGTGGGCTGTGGACGGCGGTCTCGCCGCATCTGTCGCCGCTCAGCAACGTCAGTTCGATAGCCAACAACCACATGTCGATGATGGGCACGGGTGTGTCGATGACCAACACCTTGCACTCGATGTTGAAGGGCTTAGCTCCGGCGGCGGCTCAGGCCGTGGAAACCGCGGCGGAAAACGGGGTCTGGGCGATGAGCTCGCTGGGCAGCCAGCTGGGTTCGTCGCTGGGTTCTTCGGGTCTGGGCGCTGGGGTGGCCGCCAACTTGGGTCGGGCGGCCTCGGTCGGTTCGTTGTCGGTGCCGCCAGCATGGGCCGCGGCCAACCAGGCGGTCACCCCGGCGGCGCGGGCGCTGCCGCTGACCAGCCTGACCAGCGCCGCCCAAACCGCCCCCGGACACATGCTGGGCGGGCTACCGCTGGGGCACTCGGTCAACGCCGGCAGCGGTATCAACAATGCGCTGCGGGTGCCGGCACGGGCCTACGCGATACCCCGCACACCGGCCGCCGGATAGCACGACCGGTTTGCGCGGATGCGTCGGCGTTGTTCCCCGCCGCGGTTGGCGTGCTCTGGCAATCTGGTCTAAGGGACCCGACCCCACCGGGCGGACCCCACGGCATCGAGGGGCTGTCGCTGGCATTCGAAAAGCCGTCACCGGTAACGGCATTGACGCAGGAACTACGATTCGCGACGACCATGACGGGCGGCGTCAGCCTCGCGATCTGGATGGCCGGTGTTACGCGGGAGATCAACCTGCTCGCGCAGGCCTCACAATGGCGCAGGCTGGGGGGAACCTTCCCGACCAACAGCCAACTCACCAACGAGTCAGCCGCTTCCCTGCGGCTCTACGCTCAACTAATCGACCTCCTCGACATGGTCGTCGACGTCGACATCTTGTCGGGAACAAGTGCGGGCGGCATCAACGCGGCTTTGCTTGCGTCATCCCGAGTCACCGGGTCTGACCTGGGCGGGATCCGCGACCTCTGGCTCGATCTTGGGGCCTTGACCGAGCTTCTCCGAGATCCGCGGGACAAGAAAACACCGTCCCTCTTGTACGGCGACGAACGCATATTCGCCGCTCTGGCCAAGCGGCTTCCCAAGCTGGCGACCGGGCCGTTCCCGCCCACGACCTTTCCGGAGGCCGCGCGCACCCCGTCCACCACCCTGTACATCACGACGACGCTGCTAGCCGGGGAAACAAGCAGATTCACCGACTCATTCGGCACTCTCGTCCAGGATGTCGACCTCCGCGGTCTGTTCACCTTCACCGAAACCGACCTGGCGCGGCCAGACACGGCGCCGGCGCTGGCACTAGCAGCGCGCAGTTCCGCCTCATTCCCACTTGCGTTCGAACCCTCCTTTCTGCCGTTCACGAAGGGAACCGCCAAGAAGGGAGAGGTGCCGGCTCGACCGGCGATGGCGCCGTTCACCAGCCTTACCCGTCCGCACTGGGTTAGCGATGGTGGCTTGCTGGACAACCGGCCAATTGGCGTTTTGTTCAAGCGCATCTTCGACCGTCCAGCCCGACGGCCGGTTCGCCGGGTGCTCCTGTTCGTCGTACCATCGTCCGGACCCGCACCCGACCCGATGCATGAGCCACCACCGGACAACGTCGACGAGCCACTCGGGCTCATCGACGGGCTGCTGAAGGGCCTGGCCGCGGTCACCACCCAGTCGATCGCGGCCGACCTACGCGCGATCCGCGCCCATCAGGACTGCATGGAAGCGCGCACAGATGCCAAACTGCGGCTCGCAGAGCTGGCGGCAACGCTGCGGAACGGCACACGGTTGCTCACCCCGTCCCTGCTCACGGATTACCGGACCCGCGAGGCAACCAAGCAGGCCCAGACCCTCACCAGCGCTCTGCTGCGCCGGCTTTCCACCTGTCCGCCGGAGTCGGGCCCGGCAACCGAAAGCCTTCCCAAGAGCTGGTCAGCCGAACTCACCGTCGGTGGTGACGCCGACAAGGTGTGCCGGCAGCAGATCACCGCGACGATCCTGCTTTCTTGGTCGCAGCCGACCGCCCAGCCGCTCCCACAGAGTCCAGCCGAGCTGGCTCGGTTCGGTCAGCCGGCCTACGACCTTGCAAAAGGATGCGCGCTCACCGTCATCCGGGCGGCATTCCAGCTGGCACGTTCGGATGCTGACATCGCCGCGTTGGCGGAAGTCACCGAAGCAATCCACCGGGCGTGGCGACCGACCGCGTCATCCGATCTCAGTGTGCTAGTGCGGACGATGTGTAGCAGACCAGCGATCCGACAAGGGTCGCTCGAGAACGCCGCTGACCAGCTCGCTGCCGACTATCTCCAACAATCCACGGTGCCCGGCGACGCTTGGGAGCGGCTCGGTGCCGCCTTGGTGAACGCCTACCCGACCTTGACGCAACTTGCCGCCAGCGCTTCAGCCGACTCGGGTGCCCCGACAGACTCTCTGCTCGCCCGGGACCATGTTGCAGCCGGTCAGTTGGAAACGTACCTCAGCTATCTGGGGACCTATCCAGGGCGTGCCGACGACTCGCGCGACGCACCGACCATGGCATGGAAGCTATTCGATCTCGCCACGACGCAGCGCGCGATGCTCCCGGCCGACGCAGAGATCGAGCAAGGCCTCGAACTCGTGCAGGTTAGCGCCGACACCCGCAGCCTGCTCGCACCTGACTGGCAGACAGCCCAGCAGAAGCTCACCGGCATGCGCTTGCATCATTTCGGTGCGTTCTACAAGAGGTCATGGCGAGCCAATGACTGGATGTGGGGCCGACTCGACGGAGCGGGATGGCTCGTCCACGTGCTGCTAGACCCGCGCCGGGTGCGCTGGATCGTCGGGGAGCGCGCCGATACCAACGGGCCGCAGAGCGGTGCACAATGGTTCCTAGGCAAACTCAAAGAACTTGGGGCACCTGACTTTCCGAGTCCGGGCTACCCGCTGCCGGCGGTCGGCGGCGGGCCGGCCCAACATCTGACCGAGGACATGCTGCTCGATGAGCTTGGCTTCCTGGACGACCCAGCAAAGCCGCTGCCGGCCAGCATTCCGTGGACCGCGCTGTGGTTGTCGCAGGCGTGGCAACAACGAGTCCTCGAAGAGGAATTGGACGGACTGGCCAACACGGTGCTCGACCCACAGCCCGGAAAATTGCCGGACTGGAGCCCGACGAGTTCACGAACATGGGCGACCAAGGTATTGGCCGCTCACCCTGGCGACGCCAAATATGCTCTGCTGAACGAAAATCCAATCGCAGGCGAAACATTCGCCAGCGACAAGGGCTCACCACTGATGGCGCACACGGTCGCCAAAGCCGCCGCGACTGCGGCCGGAGCAGCCGGCTCGGTCCGGCAGCTGCCCAGTGTATTGAAGCCACCACTGATCACGTTGCGGACACTCACCCTCAGTGGATACCGAGTGGTCTCGTTGACCAAAGGCATTGCCAGATCGACCATTATCGCCGGCGCGCTGCTACTTGTGCTCGGCGTCGCGGCGGCGATCCAGTCGGTGACCGTGTTCGGAGTCACTGGCCTGATCGCGGCCGGGACTGGGGGCTTGCTGGTCGTCCTAGGCACTTGGCAGGTCTCCGGCAGGCTCCTTTTTGCACTGCTGTCTTTCTCGGTTGTCGGCGCGGTACTCGCGTTGGCGACGCCCGTCGTACGCGAATGGCTGTTCGGCACCCAGCAGCAGCCCGGCTGGGTAGGCACTCACGCGTATTGGCTTGGCGCCCAATGGTGGCACCCCCTGGTCGTCGTCGGGCTCATCGCACTGGTGGCCATCATGATCGCAGCGGCCACCCCAGGACGACGGTGACGATGCGTGCGGTGATCCGGAATTCAGGAACCGAGGCCCGCGGCGCCGTCAGCCGCCGCCAACTGATCGAGCGCTTCGCCGGTGTAGACGGCGAGCCGCTGCAGGTGTGGCAGTGTGTCACGGCAGCCGATGAATCCAAAGTTCAGCGTGCCGGCGTAACTCTGCAAAGTAACGTTGAGAGCCTGGCTGTGCGCCACCAGGGAGACCGGATAGGACGCCTCCATCCGGCTGCCCCGCAGGTAGAGCACGTCCTCGGGCCCCGGCACATTGCTGACACACAGGTTGAACGTGTACGGCCAGGGTGGCTTCACCCCACTGAGCGTGCTGGCCAACTGCACCCCGTACGGCGCCATCAACGCGGCGCTATAGGCCAGGATCGCGTCCTTGTCCATGGACCTCAGCTGAGCCTTGGCCGCGCGGGTTGACGCCGTGACCGCCGCCAGCCGCTGCACCGGATCGGCAACGTCGGTACCCAACGTCGCCAGGATGGTCGCGACCGCGTTGCCGCCGCCCTCGTCGTCCTTGGGTCGCACGTTGACCGGCAAGACCACGATCAGCGACTTGTTGGGCAGCTCACCCAGCTCGTCCAGAAAACGTCGTAAGCCGCCTCCGATGATCGCCAACGCGACGTCGTTGATTGTGGCATCATATTGAGCCCCAATGGCTTTCAGTCGATCCAGCGGATATTGCTGGGTGGCGAAGCGGCGGTTGCGGCTGATGCGGGTGTTGAGTATGCAGTGCGGCGCTTGCACCGAGCCGACGAGGTTGCGGTACTCGTGATCACTGCGCAGCTGGGCGTTGACCAGCGCCTTGGTGAGCTCGAACGTCGATCGTCCCGCACCGGCCACCGAACCTAAGACGCTACCGACCCCGCTGACCAGCCCGCCCAACCCCCGCACCACGTCGCCCAGGCCATCGAGCACGTTACCGGCCCCAGCTATCAAACCGCCGCCGACGGAGTCTTGAGTGTCGGCGGGTGATCGGCCAGGTGTGGGAATGTTGAAGAACAACGGGTGGGTGGTGTCGTGCGGGTCGGTGGACAGGCTGCGGGCCAGCATTTTCTGGCCGGTATAGCCGTCTATCAACGAGTGGTGCATCTTGATGTAGATCGCGAACCGGCCACCTTCGAGGCCTTCGATGAAATGCACTTCCCACGGCGGACGGCGTAGGTCCAGGGCGTGACTATGCAAGCGGGACACCGGGATCCCGAGTTCACGCTCGTCGCCAGGGCTGGCCAGCGCCGACCGGCGCACGTGGTAGTCCAGGTCGAAGTTGTCATCAACGACCCAGGACTGCGTGGGATGGTATAGCAGCTCCGGATGGCTCAGTCTTAGGCTCCAGGGTTCGACGACCTCGCTGGCCTTGCTTTCGTCGACGAGTTGGCGCAGCAAGTCCGGCGGCGCACCCGAGGGCGGCGTGAACGGCATCAACGCACCAACGTGCATCATCGTGGTCGACGATTCGGAGTACAGGAAAAACATGTCCTGCGGACCCAACCGCCGGGCCGTCTGGCTCACGGGCCACTCCTTCGTTGGAGGCATTCTCAGGCCGTCTAGCGCCGCCAGATAACTACCGTAGATGATCGCGGCCGTGCGTTGTACGCCGCATCACATCGCGTGAACTCCGTTGTAGAGCAGCAGTAAACCGATCACGACCAGAATGGCCGCGACCATCCCGGCATGGTTCTTCTCCATCCAGTCTTTAAGTCGTTCCAGCGAATCGTCGAGTCGGTCACCGGCAGCCACGTAGGCCAATATCGGGATCGCGACCGTGGATGCAGCCAACATGGCAAAGAATGCCGTGTAAATCCAGGAACCCGCGGCGCCGTGGCCGCCGCTGCCGATGGCCAATCCGGCCGCCGCGCAAATGATCAGCACCTCGGGTCTCACCACCACCAGCACGGCCCCTACCAATCCGGCGCGTGCCGGGGTGAAGCTGGCGAATGCGCGCATCCAGCCCGGCATTTCGGTGTGGCGATGCCGGGTCAGCCACCGAAGCACGCCGAACACGATCAGTGCCGACCCGAGGACCACCCGTAGCCAGGATGCCCAGGCCGGCGATGTTGTGCTCAAACCGCCAAGTGCGCCGGAGGCCGCAACAAAGACGGCGGTCACCACGGCCAAGCCCAACAGCCAGCCGCCCAGGAAGGCCAGGCTGCTCGGCCGCGGCTGCGGCGAGTGTACGACCAGTACCGCTGGGATCACCGACAACGGCGAGAGCGCAATGACCAACGCCAGCGGCACGAGCCCGGTGAGCACGGAGACCCAATGACCTGCCACGGGCAGCAATCCTCGCATTGACACCGCCTCGGTGACCACCGAGCGCCCCAATTCGACGAAATTGCGCGCACCCAACCGCCGTTCGGGCTGTTGATAGCCATCGCGAGACGTCGATCGCCGAAACGTACGTGCAAAGACGGCGGCTTGGTGAGCCGACGATTAACGACGCTGCCCGGCCAAACGCTCGCCCTGACAGAATTGCGACCCGAAGTCCACCGTCACGGTCGACGGCGTGCGGAACTGAGCGGCGAAGGTGAGCTGGGGATCCACCGGCGCCTGATCGAGCCCCAGTCGCTTTGTCTCGAGGTTGATCTCCACGGTATCGGGGGCAGTTCTGCGCGCATTGGTGTTCCGGTCCGGCCGCATGTTCGGCTCGGTGCCTCTGCTTTCGCCGGGCTTTCTGATGGCAAGTTCATCGGTGTCCTGCTGCGGGCCCAGCTCGGCGAACTCCTTGCCATTGTTGGCGATGGTGTAGGTCAGCAGGTAACCGGCAAAGCCCGACGCAAACGAGCCCGATGGCGACGGTGGCAGCGGCTCGGCGAATCGAACTACCAGCCGAAGGACCGCGCCTCGGGGATGCGAGACGTCCACGGAGGCCACGGTAATGGTCGCGGGCGGTGTCGGCCCGGGCCGCAACTGGCAACTGAGTCGCTTCGGCAGCTGCGACCAGTCGTCTGGCAGCGGCCTGATCCAGGCGTAGACCGCGACACCTACCATCGTCAGCACTGCCGCGACCGGAACTGTCAACCGCAGGCCGGCCGGCATGCCCAGCCAGCGGCTCCGGAGACCGTCGACACGCAGGGCCAGCGGTGATCGTGGTGCAGAGGGGTTGGGTCGACGATGTCTGGTCCAGCGGTCACCGTCCCAATATCGTTGCCCCGCTGAACCGTCAGGATCGGTATACCATCCTGCCGGCGGCGAAGTCGCCACGTCGTGCTCCATTCAACAGTCGGTAAGGATCAGCTGCGGTGCCGCTCCTCGCGGACTACGGCGGCGCATCGAACAACTCCGGTAGCGAATCGAGGATCTGCACGTGGTCGCCGCGCCACGCAAACCCCACAATCGTCAAGATGCCATCTTGGCAGCCGTCACAGCTTTGACGTGTCCGATAGCTCAGCACCACGATGTCGTTTGTGGATGCCGGACCGATCAAATTGGTGAACGGGTAGGCCCTCGGCGTTGCGGTTCCGACGAACGTTCCCCGATGAAACATCAGCGCCTGGTCCGGGGAGCTGTTGGTGGCGTCTTGCACCGTCACCAGCACCGCGGACAGGTCCGCGCACGGGTCGTAGTTGCTGTCCTCCGGCGTACTATTCCACGGCCTGCCGGTTTTGGAATCGGGGGCAAGCTGGGCCAGCGCGGCGCGCACGGCCGTTGCCTCGTCCGGCCCACACGGGCCAACCTGGGATGCCGGGGAAGTGGGGCGCGCCGGTGCGGACGTCGTTGCCGGCGCCGCCTGGTTGGCACCTGGTCGGACCCGATGCATACCGGCGTACGCAACGACCGCGGCAGCCACACAGGCCAGGACCACGAGCGCCACCAGCCAGGCGGTGGGCCAAGACCCGCCTGGGGCGGGCGGAGTGGTATCGACGTCATCGGACGGCTGGTATGCCGGCGCAGGCCAGTCGGGGTCAATCTCGTCAGACACCTAACCCGCTAACCCTCCCGGTACCCGCCCGCTGGCTGTGCGATACTTGCCGAGCTTGCCGAATTGTAGCCAGAACGTGCAGGTAGCGGAAACAAGCGGGCCGTCTCGAGGGGCCCCGCCGGCCGGTGAGGCTGACCACATCCAGCATTCTGATAGCTGGCTTCACAGCAATCTGGCCCCATACTAGACGTCATGCAGCAAGCGACGGCACCGCAACCGCTGGCAGCGCGCCAGTTGGTTCGACGGCGCCTGGCCGAGGCATATGATGGCGCGTTCTGAGGGCAATCGCCCACGCCATCGCGCTGTGCCTCAGCCGTCGCGGATCCGCAAGCGGCTGTCGCGGGGCGTTATGACGCTCGTGTCGGTGGTTGCCCTGCTGATGACCGGCGCAGGGTATTGGGTAGCCCACGGCGCGCTGGGCGGCATCACCATTTCGCAGGCCCTAACCCCCGAGGATCCCCGTTCCAGCGGCAACAACATGAACATCTTGCTCATCGGGCTGGACTCGCGCAAAGACCAGGAAGGCAACGACCTGCCCTGGTCGGTCTTGAAGCAGCTACACGCGGGCGATTCCGACGACGGCGGCTACAACACGAACACGCTGATACTTGTGCACGTCGGTGCCGATGGCAAAGTGGTGGCCTTCTCGATCCCCCGCGACGACTGGGTGCCCTTCACCGGCGTTCCGGGATACAACCACATCAAGATCAAAGAGGCGTACGGGCTGACCAAGCAATACGTGGCAGAACAGCTGGCCAACCAGGGTGTGAGCGACCGGAAAGAGCTCGAGACCCGGGGCCGTGAAGCTGCCCGGGCCGCGACCCTGCGGGCGGTGCGAAGCCTGACCGGCGTCCCGATCGACTACTTCGCCGAGATCAATTTGGCCGGTTTCTACGATTTGGCCCAGACCCTCGGCGGCGTTGATGTGTGCCTGAACCATGCCGTCTACGACTCGTACTCCGGAGCCGACTTCCCCGCCGGGCGTCAACGGTTGAATGCCGCGCAGGCGCTGGCGTTTGTCCGGCAGCGTCATGGCCTAGACAACGGGGACCTGGACCGCACCCACCGCCAGCAAGCATTCCTGTCGTCGGTCATGCGCGAACTTCAGGATTCGGGCACCTTCACCAACCTGGACAGGCTCGACAACCTGATGGCCGTGGCACGCAAAGATGTGGTGCTGTCGGCCGGCTGGGACGAGGACCTGTTCCGCCGGATGGGCGACCTGGCGGGCGGTAACGTCGAATTCCGGACGCTGCCCGTGGTGCGCTACGACAACATCGACGGCCAGGATGTCAACATTATCGACCCGACCGCGATCCGGGCCGAGGTAGCGGCGGCATTTGGCAGCGCGCCGCCAACGTCGCAGACCGCCGCGGCCGCCAAACCTAACCCATCCACCGTCGTCGATGTGGTCAATGCCGGCAGCATCAGCGGACTGGCCAGCCAGGTCTCCGGTGCGCTGCTGAAGCGCGGCTACACCGCGGGTCAGGTGCGTGACCGCGAATCCGGCGATCCGTTCACCACCGCCATCGAGTACGGTGCCGGCGCGGAAACGGACGCCCAGAACGTGGCAGACCTGCTCGGTATCGACGCCCCCAACCATCCCGATCCCGCCGTCGCGCCCGGACACATCCGTGTGACGGTGGATACCAACTTCTCCCTACCGGCACCCGACGAGGCCACCGCCGCCGCGACGTCCACCGAAACCAGCACATATCCGCTGTACGGCGGCGGCACCACCACCGACCCGACACCGGACCAAGGGGCGCCCATCGATGGCGGCGGCGTGCCCTGCGTGAACTAGGTAAGTTATCCGACCACTCCACGCAGCCCGTCGGCGCCGAACACCGGCTCCAGCATGGGCGAGAAGTCCGGGCCCCTTCGCAGCATGTGGCCGCCGTCGACGTTGATGACCTGTCCGGTGATCCAACTGGCCGCGTCGCTGAGCAAAAACATTGCTAGGTTCGCGACGTCTTCGACCTCACCCACCCGCGGTAATGGCGTGCAGACCCGGTAGTCCGCGCTCAGCTCCGGCGACTCTGTGACGGGCACAACCAGATCTGTACGGATCAGGCCCGGGCGGATGCTGTTGACCCGTACCCACGACGGGCCGAGTTCGTCAGCGGCCAGTTTCATCATGTGGTCAACGGCCGACTTGGTGACCCCGTAGGCGCCGAACCAGCGATGGGTGTTGCTGGCCGCGATCGAGGAGATGCCGACGAACGAACCGCCGCCGCCGCGTACCAATTCCCGCGCGGCGTGCTTGAGCACGTACATGGTGCCATTGACATTGAGGTCCACGGTGCGCCGCCAGGCCTGCGAGTCGATCTGGGTGATTGGCCCAATGGTCTGAGACCCGCCCGCGCAATGCACCACACCGTGCAGCCGGCCATGCCACGCGGTTGCCGCGTCCACCACACGCAGGGTCTGCTCCTCGTCGGTGATGTCGGCCGGCTCATAGCCGATCGCTCCGGTCTTGAGCGCCTCGATGTCTTTGACAGCCGCCGCCAGCTTGTCTGGATTTCGTCCCACGATCATGACGGCGGCTCCAGCCGCGACCAACCCGGCGGCCACCCCCTTGCCGATTCCGCTGCCACCTCCGGTGACCAGGTAGGTCCGGTCTTGGAAAGAAAGCTGCACTTGAGGCCCCTCACGCCGAAACTGAAACAGGTTCTCGCCATTTTGGACCATGCGGCCCGTCACTTGCGCCGAAGGTGAACTCACGGCGAGGTTTCGCGGCGCTCGCGAATTCATGCCCTCAGTTCACGTTCGACGTTCGTGATCAACGGTGCCGCCATCGTGGAGGGATTCCATAGGTTGCGGCTTGTTGCCACATTGCGGCCAGTGTGCGCCGCCGGGTGCGCGTCCACGGTAGGCTTCAACCACGAATTATCGGGCAACGATATCGGAGTCGGAGTTGGCAATAACTGGTTCGGCCGCACCGTCATGGCCGCGACTATTGCACGCCGAGGGCCCCCCTTCCGTCATTTGTATACGGCTGTTGGTGGGGTTGGTGTTTCTCAGTGAGGGAATCCAGAAATTCATGTATCCAGATCAGCTGGGTCCGGGCCGCTTCGAGCGGATCGGCATCCCCGCCGCCACGTTCTTCGCCGATCTGGACGGGGTGGTCGAGATTGTCTGCGGCACACTGGTCCTCCTCGGCCTGCTGACCCGGGTCGCGGCGGTGCCGTTGCTCATCGACATGGTGGGAGCGATCGTGCTGACCAAACTCCGAGCACTGCAGCCGGGCGGGTTTCTCGGGGTAGAGGGCTTCTGGGGCATGGCCCACGCTGCCCGGACCGACCTGTCGATGCTGCTCGGATTGATCTTCCTGCTGTGGTCCGGCCCCGGCCGGTGGTCACTAGATAGGCGACTGTCCAAACGCGCCACGGCTTGCGGCGCGAGGTGAACCCGCGACGTAGCGCGACCGATGCACCGGACTCAACGACGAGTCAGCGGTGGCGTCGCGAATGAACTGCCCGATCTGACGCAACGAACGGGTCGCTTCGGGCACCAGCGGTGTGGCGAGTTGGAAAAGATGAGCCTGACCGGGCCAAACCCGTACCTCGGCACAGACGCCTGCCGCCGCCAGCTTGCCGGCGCCCAGCTGCGCGTCGTGCAGCAGCACTTCGGAGCCGGAAACGTGAATAAGTGTCGGCGGCAAGCTGGATTCGATATGGTCGAGCGGCTCATAGAGGTCTTCGGGCCTGCCGTCGACCATGTTCTTGGCAGCGGCCGCCCTGACCCATGCCGCCAAGGCATCGAATGCCCGCGCCGGAAACATCGCGTCGGTCCCGATGTTGGGATGGTCCTGCTTGGGCCCCTTGGCCAGCTGCAGCAACGGAGAGATGGCCACTATTGCCGCCGGTTTCTCGTCGTCGCACTGCAGCCGCTGCGCAAGCGCGAGCGCAAGGTAACCACCCGCGGAATCACCGGCCAACACGATCTGTTCCGGCCGGTATCCGCGCGCCCGCAACCATTGGTATGCATCGTGGCAGTCGTCGAGCGCCATCCCCAGCGAATGCTTAGGGATCAGCCGATAGTCGACTATCAACACGGGTGATTCGGCAAATCCTGACAGCGCGTTGACGATCCTGCTGTGCGAATTCGGCCCGCACATGACAAACGCGCCGCCGTGCAAATAGAGCACCACCCGCCCAGCGCCGTCGGCCGCCCGCACCCCAGGCGCACGCACCAACTGGGCGGTAGCATTCGGCAAATTTATCGTTGTTCGGACCGTGCCCTGCCCGGGGCGCCAAACCCTGCATGCGAAGTCGACGAACCCCAACGGCAGAGGCAGGGGCGATAGGTAACTGCCCACAGTCATAAGTGGCTTGATCGTCATGCGCGATGCCAGTGCCGCCAACCGACCTGCAACACTAGGGCCGCTTTCGGTGATCTCGATGGGAGCCCCGTCCCAGCACGAATCGGAATTCGAGCATCCCGACGATTGCAGGGGCCGGCGTGCGTAATACGAGGACATTTTCAGCACGTTTCGCCGGAATGTGGCCGGTGGTTGGCGTTAGCTGCACGGAAGCGCCTGAGCTGGCCCGCCGTCACCGCCCGATTTATCAATCGCAAATCTCGCACTTCCCGTTTACGTAGTTGCTCCAACCAGACGCAGCCCAATTCGGGCTCCTCCCCCCATCAATCATTCGGTGGCGCGAAGTTCACCAGAGTCCCGGACACGCTCACGCGAACTACCTGCATTTAGGGGATCACAGGCACCTTGAAATGCATCGGTGTATGACTGGGAGTTTGCTGTACGTCTATTGGTAAGTGCGAATTCGCCGCCGGCTACCCGCACCCCGTAGAATCGCAAGCCGATATCGGCTTGGTCACCTGAGGTGTTCTATGCGGGAGTTTCAGCGGGCCGCGGTGCGCCTGCACATCCTGCACCACGCTGCCGACAACGAGGTGCACGGCGCGTGGCTGACCCAAGAACTGAGCCGGCACGGCTACCGGGTCAGCCCCGGCACGTTGTACCCGACCCTGCACCGGCTCGAAGCCGACGGCCTGCTGGTGTCCGAGCAACGGGTCGTCGACGGCCGCGCGCGCCGCGTCTACCGGGCTACCCCGGCTGGCCGGGCAGCACTGACCGAGGATCGCCGGGCACTGGAAGAGCTGGCCCGCGAAGTCCTCGGCGGGCAATCGCACACCGCTGGTAACGGGACCTGAACCGCGTCGACGGTACCCATCGCCGGGGCCAAACCGTGACGACGTCTGCAGCGCAATGCGGGCTTGGCTTACAGTTATGTAATGTCTACCAAATCTGACCACGGCGAAATCGGTGACGTCGAACCGCTGGCAGACAGCACCGCGAGCCAGGCCAGGCGAGTCGTCGCCGCATATGCGAACGACGCCGACGAGTGTCGGATCTTCCTGTCCATGCTCGGTATTGGACCGGCCAAACTCGAGAGCTAATGGCTCCCTCGGGAGGCCAGGAGGCGCAGATTTGCGATTCGGAGACCTTCGGGGACTCTGACTTCGTGGTGGTAGCCAATCGACTGCCCGTCGATCTGGAGCGTCTTCCCGACGGCAGCACAACCTGGAAACGCAGCCCCGGAGGCTTGGTCACCGCCTTGGAGCCGGTGCTGCGGCGTCGGCGCGGGGCCTGGGTCGGCTGGCCCGGCGTTAACGACGACGGGGCCGAACCCGACCTCCACGTGCTGGACGGCCCCATCATCCAAGACGAGCTGGAACTTCATCCGGTACGGCTGAGCACCACGGACATAGCTCAGTACTACGAGGGATTCTCCAACGCCACACTGTGGCCGCTGTACCACGACGTCATCGTCAAGCCGCTCTACCACCGCGAATGGTGGGATCGCTACGTCGACGTCAACCAGCGCTTTGCCGAGGCCGCGTCGCGCGCCGCCGCCCACGGCGCAACCGTGTGGGTACAGGACTACCAGCTGCAGCTGGTACCGAAGATGCTGCGCATGCTGCGGCCCGATCTGACCATCGGTTTCTTTTTGCACATCCCGTTCCCGCCGGTAGAGCTGTTTATGCAGATGCCGTGGCGCACCGAGATCATCCAGGGCCTACTGGGCGCCGACCTGGTGGGCTTCCATCTTCCGGGCGGTGCCCAGAATTTCCTGATCCTGTCCCGGCGTCTGGTCGGCACCGACACTTCCCGCGGAACCGTCGGTGTGCGGTCGCGGTTCGGTGCGGCGGTGCTCGGGTCCCGCACCATACGAGTTGGCGCCTTTCCTATCTCGGTTGACTCCGGCGCGCTCGACCACGCTGCCCGCGACCGCAACATCAGGCGCCGGGCCCGCGAGATTCGCACCGAACTGGGAAATCCGCGCAAGATCCTGCTCGGTGTTGACCGGCTCGACTACACCAAGGGCATCGACGTACGGCTGAAGGCCTTTTCCGAGCTGCTGGCCGAGGGCCGCGTCAAACGCGACGACACCGTCGTGGTCCAGCTGGCTACCCCGAGCCGCGAGCGGGTGGAGAGCTACCAGACGCTGCGCAACGACATCGAACGCCAGGTCGGCCACATTAACGGCGAGTACGGTGAGGTTGGCCATCCGGTAGTGCATTACCTGCATCGACCGGCTCCGCGCGACGAGCTTATCGCTTTCTTCGTGGCCAGCGACGTCATGCTGGTCACCCCACTACGCGACGGGATGAACCTGGTGGCCAAGGAGTACGTCGCTTGCCGCAGCGATCTTGGCGGTGCCCTGGTGCTCAGCGAATTCACCGGGGCCGCAGCCGAACTCCGGCACGCATACCTGGTCAACCCGCACGACCTGGAAGGCGTCAAGGACGGGATAGAGGAAGCGCTCAACCAGACGGAGGAGGCGGGCCGGCGGCGAATGCGGTCGCTGCGACGCCAAGTGCTCGCCCACGACGTGGACCGCTGGGCACAGTCGTTTCTCGACGCTCTCGCCGGGGCACACCCGAGGGGCCAAGGCTAACGGTCAAGCCGCTCCCGCTCGCGAGCAGACGCAGAATCGCCCATTTCGGCACGAAATTGGGCGATTCTGCGTCTGCTCGCGCCCTGGAAGCTGGTGCGGCTGCCCAAAGGCTGTGATACTCGATGGAGCGCGAAGGCCCGAAGGAGGGCATGTGAACATCCGTTGCGGACTGGCCGCTGGGGCCGTCATCTGCTCGGCCGTCGCACTGGGAATTGCGCTGCACTCCGGTGACCCGGCGCGTGCGCTCGGACCGCCGCCGGATGGCAGTTACTCCTTCAACCAGGCCGGAGTGTCCGGGGTGACGTGGACGATTACCGCGCTGTGCGATCAGCCGTCGGGAACCCGTAACATGAACGACTATTCTGACCCCATCGTTTGGGCGTTCAACTGCGCTCTCAACGTGGTGAGTACGACGCCCCAACAGATCACCCGTACGGACCGGCTGCAGAACTTCAGCGGCAGGGCTCGGATGAGTAGCATGCTGTGGACCTTCCAGGTGAATCAGGCAGACGGCGTGGCGTGTCCGGACGGCAGCACGGCACCGTCCAGCGAAACCTATGCGTTCAGCGACGAGACGCTGACCGGGACGCACACCACCGTGCATGGCGCCGTGTGTGGCCTGCAGCCAAAGTTGAGCAAACAACCGTTTTCACTGCAGCTCATCGGCCCGCCACCCAGCCCGGTCCAGCGTTATCCGTTGTACTGCAACAACATTGCGATGTGCTATTAAATCGGCGTGATGTAGGCGATCAGCCATTTGCCGTCAATCCGCTGGAAATCCACCCGCAGTCGGCTGCCGTCGTAGAGCGGCTGTCGCGTCTTGTCGGTCACGGTGCGGTTCAAATAGACCATCACCGATGCGCAATCGCGTTTGGCATCCATGACTCCCACACCGACGACATTGGCCTGGACCACCACTTCACGCTTCTTCGCCTCCGGGATGATCTGCGCATTGGCGCTCTTCTGGAACTCCTGGCGATAGTCCGGCGTCAGCAGCGGGTACACCGCGGTGAGGCTGCGCTCGACAGTTTGGTAGTCGTAACCGAAGACTTGTGGGATTTCCTGCATGGCCAGCTTCGGTAACAGTGCCCGCGCCGACGCTTCGCCCCCGGTCTGCACCCGGTCCCAGTAGAACCAGCCACCGGCCGCGGACAAACCCACGATGGTGGCGACCATCAGCGCGTAGGCGACGGAAATCAACCGTCTCATCAGTTGCCCCCGTCCGGGTACTTCAGGTCGTAGCCGGTCATCCGGCCGTTCTCGTCCTCATGCACGATGACCCGAAGACGATAGGGCATGGACGGCTTGTTGACGCCGTCGATATCGGCGACCGTCACCCGCACCGACACCAATACCGATGCGTTGTCGCTGATTTCGTCAATGCCCTCCAACGCGGCGCCGTTGACGACGGCCTCCGATGTCGCGTTGGTGGCCCGGAATAGACCCTTGAGGTTGTCCACGTTGTTGTTGGCGTTCAGCATGCCGCGTAGCGGCCCACTGGTGCCGTTGACGAACCGGTTCACGCTCTCGTCGATGGTGTCCGGCGTGTAGCTGAACATGTTGACCACGGTCTGGGTGGCGGCATCGACAAAACGCTGGTTGCGGGCTTGCCGGGCGTCCGCATCCCGGTTCTGCATAACCAGTGCGGTCACACCCCATGCCAGCGCGGCAATCGCCAATAGGCCTGCCGCCAGCGAAAGCCAGCCGACCAGGACGCGGTGTGCCGGCCGGCGTGGCGGCGGTTTGACCGGCCTCAGGGCGGGCTTGGCGGCTTTCGCCGGCTTCGATTCGGTCCGCGCCGCGGCCCTCACCGTCGCCGCACCCTGGGCGGGACGGCTCGACTCGCCTTCCGCCGGACCCGCGGGGCGGGACGCCTTACGACGAGCGCGCCGCGTCGTCGACTGCTGTCCGCCGGCTACACCGGTATCTGCGGCCACTACAGCTGCCTCGGATCGCGCATGAGATCCACCCAATTCTCGGCGCTGGATGCGCCCGTCATCCCGGGCGCGAAGATACCAGTGCCGCCGGCCGGGTCCGCGAAGGCTCCGCTGAGTTGGTCATAGATGGTGTAGGCCGGACCGCTGGCCTGCGGTTGGGGGCCAGGCGCCGGCCCGGGCGGAGGCCCGGTGCCTTCCGGTGGTGGCGGCGGCGGAATGGTCGCCGGGTATGGCACCTGGGGTGGCTCCGGCGGGTACCCGGGCGGCATCCATGACGTGAACGGTGGAGGCGGACCGTTGTCGTTGGGCGGCGGCGCAGGCTGCGCCGGCTGGTGCGGCGCCGGCCCGGGGCCGGCCACCTGGCCGGGTGGCGGCGGTCCGACGATGGGCACGCCCGGGTCGGGATCCGCGCCCGGCGGGATGTAAGGGAACTTGTTGGGCGGCAGAATGTTTCGCCCATCCGTCACCTCGGTGCCGTACGGGATCGGCGGACCGCGCCACGGGTTGGTTCCAACTGGCACATAGCCACGCGGATCCCGACATAACTGCACCGTCGGTGCCCGCTTACCGGGGAATTCCTGGCACGGGTAGTTGCGAGCGCCGCGCACCGTGCTCGGGTCGTTCTGCGCGGTCTTGCAGTACATGTCCCGGGGAATCTCGCGTACCGACTCGTCGGCCGGCGACCGGACCAGCGGCGGGGGCAAGAACCCGGTCATGCAGGGCGGCGGGTCGTGCAGGTCGATCTTGAAGTCCAGCTTGGCGCCCTCGTCCTGGGGTACGCCGCCCGCCGAGGTGATGATCGCGGCGAACAGCGCCGGGAAAACCACCAGGAGCTGTTCGATCGACTTGTGATAGATCACGCCCACCCGGCCCAGGTTGGCCAGACTGGCCGCCAGCGCGGGAAACGAAGGACGAATCCCGGAGAACGCGGTGTTGGCCTCGTCGATCGCATCCGGGGCGTCGGCCAACGTGTCGCGCAGCCGCGGGTCTGCCGCACGGAGCTGCCAGGTGAACCGCGCCAGCCCATCGGCGAGTGACTTGATGTCCCCGCCGGCGCGGATCTGGGCTTGCAGGAACGGGCCGGCCTGATCGATCAACTGCGAAACCTGTGGATAGTTGGCGTTGGCCTCATCCACCAGCAACCGGGCCGACTCGATCAGCCGGGCCAGTTCCGGACCGGCGCCATTGGTCGCGATGAACGCCTCGTGCAGCAGCTCCCGCAGCCGGGTGTCGCCAAGGCTGCCGAGCAGCGTCTCGGCCTGACGCAACAGGTCGGCGACGTCTTGCCCGATTCGGGTGTTCTGCCGCTGGATCCGGAAGCCGTTGCGCAACTTGGTCGACGACGGGTTCTCCGGCGGCACTAGGTCGATGTACTGCTCACCGATGGCCGAAACGCTGCGTACGGTGGCGGTGACGTTCGACGGAATGGCGGTGCCACTGTTCAGTCGCATGTGCGCGGTAACGCCATTGGGATTTAGCCCCACCGACTCCACCCGCCCGACCGCGACACCGCGGTAGGTGACGTTGGCGTTCTTGTACAGGCCACCGCCCGCGACGAAGTCGGCACTCACGCCGTAGGTTCCGATGCCGAACGTGGCGGGCAGACGCAGATAAAAGATCGCCATCACGCTCAGGGTGATGACGGTGATCACCGCAAAAATGGACAACTGGATCTTGGCGAGTCGGTCGATCATGTCCGGGCCCCTACTGTCCCGACGCCGTACCGGGTGGAATCTTAAATGGGTCGGCCGCTTGCCCGGACAGGTTGGCCAGTTCGCCAATCAGGAAGTCGGGCGGGTTGAGGATCTCGTCCATGTGCGCCATGTTCGGGTCGAAGTACGCCGTGGTGAAGAACGTCTCACCAATCCGGCGCAGGGTGAGGTCGAAGGTGGTGAACACGTTAAGATAGTCGCCGCGCACCGCCTGCTTGATACCGAAGTTGGGAAATGGGAACGTCAGCAACAGCTGCAGCGAGGTGACGAAATCCTTTCGGTCGTCGTTGAGGGCCTTGACGATCGAGTAGAGGTCTTTGAGGTCTTCACCGAAATCCACCTTGGTCTCGGCCAGCACGTGCGACGTGACCATCGTCAACCTTTTGAGCGCGGCGAACGCGTCGACGATGTGGTCCCGGTTCTGGTTGAGCACGCGAACCGCGTCGGGCAGCGTGTCCAGTGCTCGGCCCAGGTTGTCCTTGTCACGTGCCAGGATCGCGGAGACTCGGTTCAGCCCATCCAACGCATCGATGATGTCGTGAACCTGCCGGTTCAGGCCCGCCGTCAACTCCGCGAGCCTGGGGACCAGGTTGACGAACTGGGCCTGCCGACCCGCCACCGCCTGGTGGGTCTCGTCAATGATCTCTTCCAACGCACCGACGTTACCCTTGTTGACCACCACCCCCAGCGCCGAGAAAACCTCCTCGGTGGTGGGGAATCGGTCGGTGTTGGCCTCGGTGATTCTCGAGCCGTCAACCAACCTCCCGGTCGGCGGGCGGTCCGTCGGTGGCGCCAGCTCTACATGTAACGAACCCAGCAGCGAGGTCTGGGAGACCTTCGCCACGGCGTTGGCCGGCAGCAACACATTCTTGTCCAGGTCCAGCTTCACGGCGGCATAAAAGGATCCGTCGGGTCGTTGGACCGCGACAATGCCGGCCACGCTGCCGACGGTGACGTCATCGACCATGACCGGTGAGTTCTGCGGCAACGTCGCCACATCAGCCATTTCGACGGTGACCGAGTAGGCACCTTCACCGTGCCCGGCGGTGCCAGGCAGCGGCAGCGAGTTCAGCCCGCCAAACTGACAGCCGGCAAGCAGCGCGCTGCTGGCCGTCAATATGATGGCGCGCAACCAGATTCGGTTCATCCGCCGCCCCCATGCTCGCCCGGTCCTGCCCCCGGCGCCGGCGGGGCCGGTGCCGGACCGGGCGCCGGTGGGACGAGTAGGCTCTGCAGATCCGCGGGGTTGCCCACAGGCGCTCCTCCTCCCGCGGGTACCCAAGTCAATTCCGGAACCGGCGTCTCCGACTTGGCCTCGGTGGCCGGGGTGTCGTAGATGATCTGGCCCTTGTACGCCGTGATCGTGTTAAGCGGGTGGAACATGATCGGCGGGTAATTCACCGTGAGCCGGCGCAGCACCGGCCCCAGCCGCTCACGGCAGATCTCGGCGCGCCGGTAGTAGTCCGGCGCCGACGGGCCCGCGGCGGTATCGAAGGAACCGCCGCAGATGAACTGCACCGGGTTAGCGAAGTTGGGTATCGACAACAGACCGTTGAGGGTGCCTTGCGCAGGGTCATAGATGTTGTAGAAGTTGGTGATCCCCGGCCCAGCCACGTGCAGCACTTGCTCGATGTTCTCGCTCTGGTCACTCAACGTCTGCGCAAAGTCGTTGAGCTGATTCACCGTTTCGATCAGCGTCGAGTTGTTCTCGCGCAAGAACCCCCTGATGTCGGACAGCGCCTGGTTGAGCGTGCCCAGGGTCTGGTCCAGATTGGCCGAGCTGTCGGCGAGCACCTGCGACACCGATGCCACGTGGCCGGCGAACTGCACAATCTGCTCGTCGCTCTCCGATAGCGCGTCGACCAGTACCTGCAGGTTCTTGACGGTGCCGAAGATGTCGCCGCGCGAATCCCCCAGCCGCCCGGCGACCTGCGCAAGCTCGCGCAACGCGTTGTGTAACGAGTCTCCGTTGCCGTCAAGGGTGTCCGCGGCCTGGTTGATCGCCGCGCCCAGCGGCCCCTGCAGCTCGCCCGCCGCCGGACTCAGGTCGGCGGCCAACCGGGTGAGCCCCTCTTTCACCTCGTCCCATTCCACCGGCACCGCGGTGCGATCCAGATCGATCCGACCGTTGTCGGGCAGTACCGCCCCGCCGGTATACACCGGGGTGAGCTGAATGAAGCGCGCCGCCACCAAATTCGGCGACATGATCACGGCCTGCACGTCCACGGGCACCTTGACGTCCTTGGACACCGACATAGTGATCTTGACGTCGGACGACCGCGGCTCGATCATGTCGATCTCACCCACCGGGACGCCCAGGACGCGGACCTGGTCACCGGGATAGAGCCCGACAGCAGAGGTGAAGTAGCCCACGATGGTGCGCTTATTACCGGTGGACGAGAGCACGTACACGCCGCCCACCAGCGCGGCCACCAGCGCGATCACCGTGGCGTAGCGCAATCCCCGGCTCCCCGTCAACATGGCGACCCGGCCCATCACGGCGACTTCGGTCTGATGATCCAGCGCTCCTGGATAAACCCGCGCAAGTAATCGGCGAGGCTATCCGGCAGCTTGCCCGGCTGAAAGACCAGGTCGAACACGGTCGCCACCAGCGGCCCGGGCAGCACGCTGTAGACGTTGACATTGAATCCGGGTCCGGATCCGACCACCTCCCCCAGCGTGGTCGCGTACGTGGGCAGCCGCTTGAGGGCCTCGGTGATATAGTCGCGGCGCTCGTTGAGGTTGGCCAGCACCAGGTTGAGCTTGCTCAAAGCCGGGCCGAACTCCTTACGGTTGTCGGCGACAAAGCCGGAAATCTGCGCTGCAACATCGTCGATCCCAGAGATCAACGCGCTGAGCGCGGCCCGCCGGGCATCGAGCGCCGCAAACAACTGGTTGCCGTCCTCGACCAGCTTGTTGACCTGTTCGGCGCGTTCGGACAACACCGATGTCACCGACTTGGCGTGCGCCAGCAGGCCTTGCAGCGCTTCGTCGCGACGATTCAGGGCGCGCGACAGCGACGTCAGCCCGTCCACGGCACCACGCACCTGCGGGGTGGCGTCATGCAAGGCCTGGGTGAACACGTTCAAGGCCTGCTCGAACTGCGGCCTATTCAGGTCGTTGGCGTTGCGGCCCAGATCCTGCAGCACCCCGTTGAGCGTGTAGGGCGTGGTGGTCCGGCTCAACGGAATCGTGGTCGACTTGCCGGAGCCAGCCGGACTGACCGCGATGGAGCGCTCGCCGAGGATGGTGTCGGTGCGGATCGCGGCCAGGGACTGGTCGCCGACGACGATGCTGCGGTCCACGCTGAAGGTGACCTTTGCACTGTTTCCGGCCAGACTCACGGCCGACACCGCGCCCACCTTGAGGCCCGAGACATAAACCGAGTTACCGGGGGTGATCCCACCGGCGTCGGTGAAATACGCGTCGTAGGTTTTGCCCTGTGGCCAGAAAGGCAACCCGCTGTAGCCGAATGCGATCAGGACGACGCAGATCACCAGCACCAGGCCGAAGATGCCGGTGCGGAGCGGGTCGCGTTCGTGTTTGCTACTTGGCTTCCTATTTAGCAAAGGCGCACCTCCCCTTGCTGGGATCCGGCTGGCCGCCGATCGGCAGCAGGATGTCGCTGCCGGCCGGTCCGTTGATCTTGATCGTCACCGAGCAGAAGTAGATGTTGAAGAATGCTCCGTAACTGCCCAGCGCGGACAGGCGCAGGTAGTCCTCGCCGAGCTGCTCGATGTCGTTGTTGACCTCGGCCTTTCGGTTGTCCAGCTCGGTAGCCAGCGGCCGGGCGTTTTCCAGGATGCCTTGCAGCGGCCGGCGCGAATTCCGCAACAGTTCCGTAAGATCCGTCGTCGTCGACGCCAGCGGCGAAATGGCGCCCGCGATCGGATCCCGGTTCTTGGCCAGGCCGCTGACCAGCTGCTGCAGCTGGTCGACACTGGCCGAAAATTGCGCGCTCTTTGCATCGACGGTCGCCAGCACCGCGTTGAGGTTGGTGATTACCTCGCCGATCAGCTGGTCGCGTGCGCCCAGCGCCGCCGAGAAGGCACCGGTGTCGGCGAGCACGTTCGCCAACGGACCACCCTGGCCCTGCAGCAACTCGATGACCGCACTGGTGATGGTGTTGATCTTGTCAGCGTCAAAGCCTTTCAGCACCGGCCGTAGCCCACCCAGCAACGCATCGAGATCCAGTGCGGGCTGGGTGTGGGCCACGTTGATGGTGCCACCCGGCGGCAGCTTGCGCAGTTCACCCGGACCCGACGTGATCTCCAGGAACCGGTCGCCCACCAGGTTTTCGTACCGGATCACCGCACGCGTGGACGAGTACAGCGTGTAGCTGCGGTCGATCGCGAATGCCACGTCGATGCTGTGGTCTGGGTTGAGCTTGACCGCCTTCACTGAACCGACCGGCACACCGGCGATGCGAACCTTCTGGCCTGCCTTCAGCCGCGACGCGTCGGTGAAGGTGGCGTGGTAGACGGTTGTGGGACCAAACCGGAAGTCCCCGAAGACCACCACCAGACCGGCGGCCACCAGCAGCATGACCACCGCGAAGACGCTGACCTTGATCACCATCGACCGGTGCGAGGGAACGCCCGAGCCCGCCATCAGAAGTCGTCCCGTTCCGCGAACGCACCGTTGAACAGGAACTGCAGCGTCGACGGCGCGTCAACCTGTAACTCGGTGAACGGCTGGTATGGGATCAAAGCGTTGTCGGTGACCAGGAACGGCGCGCGGTAGAACGACCCGCCCGTCTGCTTGGTCGGGATATCGGGCAACCCTCGGCAGTTCGGACCGCCGGAGGCGTTGACGATCGGCAGGCTCTCCGGATAGGTGTACGACGGCGCACCCAACACGAAGCTCGACGAGGTGAACAGCCCAGCCTTACGGACACCGATTAGCGGGGCAAACTCCTTGACACCGCGCGCGATGCCCTTGAAAAGGCAGCCGAATACCGGGGAGTAGTCGGAGGTCACTTTGAGCGGGGCTCGGAGCCGGTTGATGGCGTCGATGAAATTCTGTTCGGCGGGCGCCAACGTCTCATAGGCGTTATTAGACAGACCGATGGTGGCTAGCAGCGTGTCGTTGAGGTTGTCCTTCTGGTCGACGATCGTCTTGTTGATCGTCGGCAGGTTATCGAACACGGTGTTCAGGTCCCCGGCGGCGTCAGCATAGACGTTGGCCACCACCGCCGCCTTGCGGAAATCCTCCTGAAGGGCGGGTAACTTTGGGTTCGCTTGGCGGGTCAGCGTGTTCAGTCCCGACAACAGCGCACCCAGGTCATCGCCGTGGCCGCGCAGGCCTTCGGACAGCGCGCTCAGCGTCGCGTTCGTTTCAAGCGGATCGATCTTGTGTAGCAGGTCGATGAGCGATTGGAACAACGTGTTGACCTCAAGCTGTACCTGAGACGCCGCCACGTGCGCATTCGGACTTAGCGGCTTGGGCGACGGCGTCTTTGGCGGAATGAATTCCACCGATTTGGCGCCGAAGATGGTGTTTCCGGCGATGCGCACCGTCGCGTTGGAGGGGATAAAACCCATCTCGCCGCTGTCGATGGCCAGCTTGAGCCGTGCTTGGTTGCCGCTGTAGCTGATATCCGTGACCTTGCCTACCTGGATGCCACGGTATTTGACCTTGGCGCCCTTCTCCATAACCAGGCCGGCCCTCGGCGACGATACCGTGACGGTGTCCGTAGACGTGAAAGCCGCCGTATACGAAAGATAAGTCAGCACTGCGGATCCCACCATCAGCCCGGCCAGCAGCGCCGCTGCCACCCTGACACTGGTGCGTCGAGATCCGCCGCCGGACATGTTTCCTTTCTGAAGGTTTTTACCCCGAGAGGTTGAAGTTACCGGACGCGCCGTAGACGGCGAGCGAGATGAACAAGGTGATGACAACAACCACGATCAGCGAGGTCCGTACGGCCTGCCCGACCGCGACCCCGACCCCAACCGACCCGCCGCTGGCGTTGTAGCCGTAGTAGGTATGCACCAGCATTACCGCGATCGACATAGCGATGGCTTGCATAAACGACCACAACAGGTCGGAGGGGATGAGGAAGGTGTTGAAGTAATGGTCATAAAGGCCCGCGGACTGCCCATTGACGAACACCGTGGTGAAACGAGCGGCGAAGAACGCGGCCAGCACCGACAACGAATACAACGGAATGATCGCCACCAGGCCGGCGATCAGCCGGGTTGACACCAAATAGGACACCGAGTGCACCGCCATGCATTCGACGGCGTCGATCTCCTCAGAGACCCGCATGGCACCCAGCTGCGCGGTGGCTCCGGCCCCGATGGTGGCCGCCAGCGCGATACCCGCGATCACCGGCGCGACAACGCGGACGTTCAAAAACGCCGACAGGAACCCGGTCAACGCCTCGATACCGATGTCGCCCAGCGACGAATACCCCTGCACGGCGATCACGCCACCGGACGCCAGGGTCAAAAAGGCCGCCACCCCGACCGTGCCGCCGATCATGACCAGCGCTCCGGCGCCCAGCGTCATCTCGGCGACCAGCCGGACCGTCTCCTTCCGGTAGCGGGTGATGGCGTTGGGCACATAGCGCATGGTTTCGCCGTAGAACAGCGCCTGCTCACCGAAGTTGTCGACCGGCCGCTGCAGCCGCGAAAAGAAACGGCGAAACCGGATAGTGACGTCGTAGCTCATCGCTTCATCACCATCGCTCGCTCACCGTCGTTTGTTACTGCGCCGAGATTCGCACACCTATAGCGGTCATGACTACGTTGATCACGAAAAGGCAGATGAACGCGTAGACGACGGTCTCGTTGACCGCATTGCCCACCCCCTTGGGCCCACCCTTGACCGTCAGACCGCGGTAACACCCGACCAGCCCGGCCATGACCCCGAACAGTAGCGCCTTGATCTCCGCCAGTATCAATTCGCGCAGTCCGGTGAGCACGGTCAGACCGTTGATAAACGCACCCGGGTTGACGCCCTGAAGAAAGACCGAGAACGCGTAGCCGCCGGACAGGCCAATGGCGCACACCAAGCCGTTGAGCAGCAGCGCAACCAATGTGGACGCCAACACCCTGGGGACCACGAGCCGTTGAATTGGGTCGATGCCCAGCACCCGCATCGCGTCGATTTCCTCACGGATGGTGCGAGCGCCCAGGTCGGCGCAGATCGCCGTGGCGCCAGCACCTGCCACCACCAGCACAGTCACGACCGGGCCCAGCTGGGTGATGGTGCCGAACGCCGTTCCGGCGCCGGACAAGTCGGCGGCCCCAATTTCACGCAACAGAATGTTGAGGGTGAACGCCACCAGGACCGTGAACGGAATGGACACCAGCAACGTCGGGACTAGCGAAACGCGGGCCACCATCCAGGTCTGGTCCAAAAACTCGCGGAACTGGAACGGCCGCCGGAAAGCGGCACGCGCGGTGTCCATCGACATTTCGAAGAACCCGCCGACGGCCCGGGCCGGAACCGCAAGTTGTTGGATCAACTGGGGTCCCCCCGTCTACTGCTCGCGGCGAAGTCTGTGAGTCTCCTGAACGCGCTTAGGGCCCGCACGTTGCACGGTGTGAGCCGGCCCATCCTAACCCAGAACGAGTTTGCGGTGTCAACGAACCGCACACCGGATCAACTGGGTCAATTTCGCTGGTTAAGCCCTATGTTGGCGTGGTGATTCGGACACCGATTCCAATAATCGGCCGCCTATATCCACGGGTCACTGACGCATCAGATCGGTCGCCGAAAAGCTCTGTTCCGGATCCCGACCAGCAAAGTAGTCCCGCAGCGTCGCGGTGAGCTCGGTGGGATCCCAGGACGTGCCGTCCGCGCTGAACCGGCGCTCCATGTGCGGCGGTGACACCAGCGTCACCTGCGGACCGTAGACGATGAACACCTGACCGTTGACTTCCGCGGCAGCCGGGGACGCCAGAAACTGGACCAGGCTTACCACATGCTGCGGCGACAGCGGGTCGATCTGGCCCGCTTCGACATCGGGTGCGGCGCCGAAGACATCGGCCGTCATCGCGGTGCGCGCCCGCGGACAAATCACATTGGCGCAAACGCCGTAGCGCCCGAGCGCCCGCGCCGCCGACAGGGTTAGCGCGGTGATGCCAGCCTTGGCGGCGGCGTAATTCGCCTGCCCCACCGGGCCCACCAGACCCGCCTCCGACGAGGTGTTGACGAGCCGGCCGAAGACCGATCCCCCTTCGGCATCCTTGGCTTTGTCCCGCCAGTAGGCAGCGGCGTTGCGGGTGAGCAGAAAATGGCCGCGCAGGTGCACCGCGATCACGGCGTCCCACTCCTCGTCGGACATGTTGAACAGCATCCGGTCGCGGGTGATGCCGGCATTGTTCACCACGATGTCCAGTCCGCCCAGCCCGACGGCGCTGGCGAGCAGTTCGTCGGCCGTCGCGCGCTGGCTGATATCACCGGCTACCGCGACGGCCTTAGCACCAGCATCGGCAGCGGCGGCGCCGATCTCGTCGACGACGTCGGAAGCATCCAGGGCGGAAGCAACATCGTTGACGACGACGGTGGCGCCCAACCGGGCCAGGCCGAGCGCTTCGGCCCGACCCAAACCCGCGGCCGCGCCGGTGACCACCGCCACCTTTCCGGACAGATCGGTCGTGTTCGTGGTACGCGGCGAGCGATTGGACTCAGTCAATTTCAATTTATGAATACCTCTAGTTCCGTCCTACTCACCACGCGACAACGCCGCACGCGGGCATTCCGCGATGGCCTGCTCGGCCAGATCCTCCTGATCAACCGGGATCGGATCGGTCTTGACCACGGCATAGTCCTCGTCGTCCAGGTCGAAGATATCCGGTGCGATTCCCAAGCACACCGCGTTGCCTTCACATCGGTCTCGGTCCACGATCACCCGCACGGCACCCTCCTTACCCTGACCATCCCCCCGGTCGCTGCTAGTTCCACCATAAGGCCCTGCTACATCCGAGGAAACGGTCGCTGGATTCAGAGACTAGAACGTGTTACAACCGGGAAGACGGCCGGGTTGCCGTTGGCGTTGGTTGTCGACAGCTAGTGGACGGCTGCTGACGGCCAGTGATAAAGACGCGATCATTCAATCGGAGGCAGCTGAGATGCGCATCAGTTACACCCCGCAGCAGGAGGAGCTGCGCCGCGAGCTGCGCTCGTACTTTGCCACGTTGATGACGCCGGAACGCCGGGAGGCGCTGAGCTCGGTCCAGGGTGAATACGGCGTCGGCAATGTCTACCGGGAGACGATCGCGCAAATGGGCCGCGACGGGTGGCTTGCGCTGGGCTGGCCCAAGGAATACGGCGGCCAGGGCCGCTCGGCGATGGACCAGCTGATCTTCACCGATGAAGCCGCCATCGCCGGTGCACCGGTGCCGTTCCTGACCATCAACAGCGTGGCGCCGACGATCATGGCCTACGGAACCGACGAGCAGAAGAGGTTTTTCCTGCCCCGGATCGCCGCCGGGGATCTGCACTTCTCGATCGGCTACTCCGAGCCCGGCGCCGGCACCGACCTGGCCAACCTGCGCACCACCGCGGTTCGCGACGGCGATGACTATGTGGTCAACGGCCAGAAGATGTGGACCAGCCTGATTCAGTACGCCGACTACGTCTGGTTAGCGGTACGCACCAACCCGGAGTCTTCTGGGGCCAAAAAACACCGTGGCATATCGGTGTTAATCGTGCCGACGACCGCTGAGGGCTTCTCCTGGACTCCAGTGCACACCATGGCCGGTCCGGACACCAGCGCCACCTACTACTCCGACGTGCGGGTACCGGTGGCCAACCGGGTCGGTGAGGAAAACGCCGGCTGGAAGCTGGTGACCAACCAGCTCAACCACGAGCGGGTCGCCCTGGTGTCGCCGGCACCGATTTTCGGATGCCTGCGCGAGGTCCGCGAATGGGCACAAAACACCAAGGACGCCGGCGGCACCAGGCTGATCGACTCGGAGTGGGTGCAGCTCAACCTGGCCCGGGTACACGCCAAGGCCGAAGTCCTCAAGCTGATCAACTGGGAGCTGGCTTCCTCGCAAAGTGGGCCGAAGGACGCTGGACCGTCACCGGCCGATGCGTCGGCGGCCAAGGTGTTCGGTACCGAGCTGGCCACCGAGGCCTACCGGCTGCTGATGGAGGTGTTGGGCACTGCGGCGACCCTGCGCCAGAATTCGCCAGGCGCGTTGCTGCGCGGCCGCGTCGAACGGATGCACCGGGCGTGCCTGATCCTGACGTTCGGCGGCGGCACCAACGAAGTCCAGCGCGACATCATCGGCATGGTCGCGCTGGGACTGCCGCGAGCCAACCGCTGAGCGGACCTGAGAGGACAAGACGTCATGGATTTCACGACAACCGAAGCCGCCCAGGATCTTGGTGGTCTGGTCGACACCATCGTGGACGCGGTGTGCACGCCGGAGCATCAACGTGAGCTGGACAAGCTCGAGCAGCGGTTCGACCGCGAGCTGTGGCGCAAGCTGATAGACGCCGGCATCCTGTCCAGTGCGGCGCCGGAGTCGCTGGGCGGCGATGGCTTCGGCGTGCTCGAGCAGGTTGCGGTGCTGGTGGCGTTGGGGCATCAACTGGCCGCGGTGCCGTACCTGGAGTCGGTGGTGCTCGCCGCCGGCGCCCTGGCCCGGTTCGGCTCGCCGGAACTGCAGCAGGGCTGGGGGGTGTCGGCGGTCTCCGGCGATCGGATCCTCACCGTCGCCCTCGACGGTGAGATGGGCGAGGGTCCGGTGCAGGCCGCCGGCACCGGACATGGCTACCGCCTCACCGGCACACGCACCCAGGTCGGGTACGGCCCGGTGGCCGACGCATTTCTGGTACCCGCCGAAACCGATTCCGGTGCAGCCGTTTTCCTGGTTGCCGCCGGCGACCCAGGGGTTGCGGTGACCGCACTGGCCACCACCGGACTGGGCAGCGTCGGACACCTCGAGCTAAACGGGGCCAAAGTGGACGCCGCCCGCAGGGTCGGCGGAACCGATGTCGCGGTTTGGCTCGGCACGCTTTCCACCCTGAGCCGCACCGCTTTTCAGCTCGGTGTGCTCGAGCGCGGACTGCAAATGACGGCCGAATATGCGCGCACCCGTGAACAATTCGACCGCCCGATCGGCAGCTTCCAGGCGGTGGGGCAACGGTTGGCTGACGGCTACATCGACGTCAAGGGATTGCGACTGACGCTTACCCAGGCGGCCTGGCGGGTGGCCGAAGATTCCCTGGCAAGCCGGGAGTGCCCCCAGCCAGCCGACATCGACGTCGCCACCGCGGGGTTCTGGGCCGCCGAAGCCGGGCATCGGGTGGCGCATACCATCGTGCATGTGCATGGCGGCGTCGGCGTCGACACCGATCATCCCGTACACCGGTATTTCCTGGCCGCCAAGCAGACCGAGTTCGCGTTGGGCGGCGCCACCGGTCAGCTCCGCCGAATCGGCCGTGAACTGGCGGAAACCCCTGCCTAGCCCTGCCTAGCCCGGCGACGATGCGGTCCGCGCAGCGGACCGAGAAGGAGCGGGCGAATCGAACCCACCGATGACTCCCACTCACCCGACCGTCACCGAACTTCTGCTGCCGCTATCCGAAATCGACGATCGGGGCGTCTATTTCGAGGACTCGTTCACCAGTTGGCGCGACCACATCCGGCACGGTGCCGCAATCGCCGCAGCGCTGCGGGAACGCCTGGACCCGGCGCGGCCGCCACACGTCGGTGTGTTACTGCAGAACACGCCGTTCTTCTCGGCGACACTGGTGGCCGGCGCGCTGTCGGGGATCGTCCCGGTGGGCCTCAACCCGGTGCGCCGCGGCGCGGCACTGGCCGGCGACATCGCTAAAGCCGACTGCCAGTTGGTGCTCACCGGCTCGGGATCGGCGGAGGTACCGGCCGATGTCGAGCACATCAATGTCGACTCCCCCGAATGGACCGACGAGGTGGCCGCACACCGGGATACCGAGGTGCGTTTTCGATCCGCGGATCTCGCAGACCTTTTCATGCTGATCTTCACCTCGGGCACCAGCGGCGACCCGAAGGCGGTGAAGTGCAGCCACCGCAAGGTTGCGATCGCCGGCGTGACGATCACGCAGCGCTTCAGTCTGGGCCGCGACGACGTCTGCTACGTCTCGATGCCGTTGTTCCATTCCAACGCGGTGCTGGTCGGCTGGGCGGTGGCTGCGGCCTGCCAAGGCTCAATGGCGTTGCGACGCAAATTTTCGGCGTCGCAGTTCCTGGCCGACGTCCGCCGTTATGGCGCCACTTACGCCAACTACGTGGGCAAGCCTCTTTCGTATGTGCTTGCGACACCGGAGCTTCCCGACGACGCGGACAACCCGCTGCGGGCGGTGTACGGCAACGAGGGAGTACCCGGTGACATCGACCGTTTCGGGCGCAGGTTCGGCTGCGTTGTCATGGACGGCTTCGGCTCGACTGAAGGCGGGGTGGCGATCACGCGGACACTCGACACCCCGGCGGGCGCCCTGGGCCCACTGCCGGGGGGAATCCAAATCGTCGACCCCGACACCGGCGAACCGTGCCCGACAGGAGTGGTCGGCGAACTGGTCAACACCGCCGGGCCGGGCGGTTTCGAAGGCTATTACAACGACGAGGCCGCCGAGGCCGAGCGGATGGCCGGCGGCGTCTACCACAGTGGCGACCTCGCCTATCGCGACGACGCCGGCTACGCCTATTTCGCCGGTCGGCTCGGCGACTGGATGCGAGTCGACGGTGAAAATCTAGGCACCGCACCGATCGAGCGGGTGCTGATGCGCTACCCGGACGCCACCGAGGTCGCTGTGTATCCGGTACCCGATCCGGTGGTGGGTGATCAGGTGATGGCCGCGTTAGTGTTGGCGCCCGGCACCAAATTCGATGCCGACAAGTTCCGGGCGTTTCTGACCGAGCAGCCCGACCTGGGGCACAAGCAGTGGCCGTCGTATGTGCGGGTCAGCGCGGGGCTGCCGCGCACCATGACCTTCAAGGTGATCAAGCGCCAGTTGTCGGCCGAAGGTGTCGCCTGCGCCGATCCGGTGTGGCCGATTCGCCGGTAGCCTCACGGCGCGCCACCATGCTCACCGGGATCTGGCCGGATGGTGGACCCGAATAATCGGGTAGAACCGCCGAATGAGCTGCCCGGATCGCGATACGATCCATTCCTAGCAATTGCACCGATGATGCACGGCCGCGGCCGGGTTCGGCTTGGGCTGGTGCGAGGTACCGGATGTCGTTTGTGTTGGTTTCGCCGGAGACCGTGGCGGCGGTGGCCACGGATCTCAAGCGCATCGGCGCCTCGCTGGCCCACGAAAACGCGTCGGCGGCCGCTTCGACGACGGCGGTGGTCTCCGCGGCCGCCGACGAGGTATCGACGGCGGTCGCCGCTCTGTTCTCCCAACACGCCCAGGGCTACCAAGCGGCGGCCGCTCAGGTAGCAGCGTTTCATAGCCGGTTTGTGCAAGCCCTGACGGCCGGTGCCGGGGCGTACGCATTTGCCGAGGCGGCCAACGCGTCGCCGCTACAGTCAGCCATGGGTGCGGTAAGCGCGTCTGCGCAGACGCTGTTGTCGCGCCCGTTGATCGGCAATGGCGCCAATGCGACGACGCCGGGCGGTAACGGCGGCGACGGCGGATGGCTATTCGGCAGCGGCGGCAACGGCGCGCCCGGCGCGGCGGGCCAGTCCGGCGGTAACGGCGGGTCAGCCGGACTGTGGGGTAACGGCGGCGCGGGTGGCGCCGGCGGCAGCGGCGGCGCCGCCGGCGGCAACGGCGGTAACGGCGGGTGGCTGTTCGGCGCCGGCGGCACCGGCGGTATCGGCGGCACCGGTGCTCCCGGCGCCATGGGCGGCACCGGCGGCAACGGCGGCAACGGCGCGCTGCTGATCGGCGGCGGCGGCCTCGGCGGCGCCGGCGGCATGGGTGGCACCGGCGGCGGCACCGGCGGCACCGGCGGCAACGGCGGCAACGGCGCGCTGCTGATCGGCGCTGGTGGTGTCGGAGGTGCTGGCGGGATCGGTGGCCAGGGTACCGGCGCCGGCGGTGCCGCCGGCGCCGGCGGCACCGGGGGCAACGGCGGCGCCGGGGGGTTGTTCATGAACGGCGGCGACGGCGGCGCCGGCGGTCAAGGCGGCGACGGTGCGGCCGGCGACGCGGCTGCCAGCGCCGGCGGCACCGGCGGCAAAGGCGGCCAAGGCGGCGACGGCGGCACCGGAGGGGCCGGCGGCGCAGGCCCAGTGCTGTTCGGCCACGGCGGCGCCGGCGGCATGGGCGGCCAAGGCGGCACCGGTGGAATGGGCGGCGCCGGCGGAGACGGCACCACCGTCATCGCGGCCGGTACCGGGGGGGAGGGCGGCACCGGCGGCGCGGCCGGCGCCGGCGGAGCCGCAGGCGCTCGCGGGGCTCTCACCAGCGGCGGCCTAGCCGGCGGCGTCGGGGCCGGCGGCACCGGCGGCACCGGCGGTACCGGCGGCAACGGCGCTGACGCCGCTGCTGTGGTGGGCTTCGGCGCGAACGGCGACCCTGGCTTCGCTGGCGGCAAAGGCGGTAACGGCGGAATAGGTGGGGCCGCGGTGACAGGCGGGGTCGCCGGCGACGGCGGCACCGGCGGCAAAGGTGGCACCGGCGGTGCCGGCGGCGCCGGCAACGACGCCGGCAGCACCGGCAATCCCGGCGGTAAGGGCGGCGACGGCGGGATCGGCGGTGCCGGCGGGGCCGGCGGCGCGGCCGGCACCGGCAACGGCGGCCATGCCGGCAACACAGGTGACGGCGGCGACGGCGGGACCGGCGGTAACGGCGGCAACGGCACCGGAGGCGTGAACGGCGCCGACAACACCCTCAACCCCGACACCCCCGGCGGCGCCGGGGAGCCCGGCGGGGCCGGCGGGGCCGGCGGGGCCGGCGGGGCCGCCGGCGGCCCGGGCGGTACCGGCGGTACCGGCGGTAACGGCGGCAACGGCGGCAACGGCGGCAACGGCGGCAACGGCGGCAACGGCGGCAACGGCGGCAATGCCGGCAACAACAGCACCAATGCCCCAGTCGGTGGCGAAGGCGGCGCCGGCGGCGACGGCGGCGCCGGCGGCGCAGGCGGGGCCGCCAACGGCGGCACCGCGGGCAGCCAGGGCACTGGGGGCGTCGGCGGCGACGGCGGCGCGGGCGGCAACGGCGGCGGCGGCAAGGCTGGCACCGGCAACAGCGGCAACTTTGGGGTGGACGGCGAAGCCGGCTTCAGCGGCGGCGCCGGTGGCAACGGCGGCGTAGGCGGGGCCGCCGGCGCCAATGGCGGAACCGGCGGCAGCGGTGGTAATGGCGGTGACGGCGGTGCGGGAGGCATTGGCGGGGCCGGCGGCAACGGCATACCGGGCACTGGCACAGAGCCTGCCGGGGGCACCGGCGCCAAAGGTGGAGACGGCGGCGACGGTGGCGCCGGCGGCGCAGGCGGCAATGCCGGCGGGGCCGGCGGCCAGGGCGGCAATGCCGGCCAGGGTGGCGCCGGCGGTGCGGGCGGCAACGCCGTGATTCCCGGCGACGGCGTCGGGAAGGCGCCGCACGGCGACGCGGGCGGCAGCGGCGGAGACGGCGGCAAAGGCGGCCAGGGCGGTAGTGGCGGCACCGGCGGATCCGGTGCCCCGATCGGTGGCGGCGCCGGAGGCACCGGAGGGTCCGGCGGACACGCCGGCAAGGGTGGCGCCGGCGGCATCGGCGCACAGGGCACCACCATCACCGTGCCCGGGAACGGCGGCAACGCCGGCGACGGCGGCAACGGCGGCAACGCCGGCGCCGGTGGAAACGGCGGCTCCGGCGACTTCGGTGGCAATACCACCAGCGGCGCCTCCGGCAGCGGCGGCAACGGCGGCAACGCCGGCACCGCGGGTAGCGGCGGTGCGGGCGGAACCGGCGGCACCGGCCTTAGCGGCGGCAACGGTGGCAACGGCGGCAACGGCGGCAACGGCGGTGACGGCGGTAACGGCGCCCACGGCACCGTCGGCGCCCAGTTCGTCCCGGCCACCAGCTTGCCCACACCCAACGGCGGGGCCGGTGGCAACGGTGGCACCGGAAGCAACGGCGGCGCGCCCGGCCCCGCCGGGGCGCCCGGCCCCACTACCGGCGGTAACGCTGGCAGCCAGGGCATCGGCGGCGACGGGGGCAACGGCGGCGACGGCGGTAAAGGCGGTGACGGCGCCGACGCTGTCAACGTCGTATTCATGCCGACTGAGCCACAGGCCGCGACCGGCACTGCCGGCAGCGCCGGTGACCCCACCGGCGGTAACGGAGGGCCCGGCACTCCCGGCAGCCCCATGGTTGCCCCGCCCCCGCCAACGCCAATCACTCAAGTCCAACAGGGCGGTGACGGTGGCGCCGGGGGCACCGGATCCACCAACGCCAACGACGGCACAGCCACCGGCGGAAAGGGCGGAGAAGGCGGAGTCGGCAGCATTCTCGGCGGGCCCGGCGGCAACGGCGGAACTGGCGGCAACGCCTCGGCAACCGGCACCAACGGGGTGGCCAACGCCGGGAATGGCGGCAAGGGTGGCGACGGCGGCCAGTTTGGGGCCGGCGGCAACGGTGGTGCCGGCGGCAGCGTAACCGACGGATCCGCCGGCAGCACCGCAGGCAACGGCGGCAACGGCGGCAACGCAACCAACGGCACCATCGCAGGCCAACCCGCCGGCGGCAACGGCTCGGCCGGCGGGAAAGGCGGCGACGGCGGCAACATCGCCGCCGGTGCCACCGGCACCGCCGGCAACGGCGGGAACGGCGGCAACGGCAACGACGGCGCCGTCAACGCCGGCACCGGCGGCTCCGGCGGGAACGGCGGTAACGCCGGTGGCGGCGGCGCCAATGGCGGCGACGGCGGCGCCGGCGGCGCCGGCGGGGCCGGCGGGCGTGGCGGCAAGGGCATCGACGGCGGGTTCGGCGGTGACGGCGGCAACGGCGGCAGCAACAACGGCACCGGCGCCGGTGGCAACGGCGGCAACGGCGGCACCGGCGGGGTCGGCTCGGTTGGCGCGGCTGGTGGCGATGGCGGCAACGGCGGCACCGGCGGCTTCGCCGGTTTCGGCGGCACCGCAGGCAATGGCGGTTCCGGCGGCACGGGCGGGGCCGGCGGCGACGGCGGCACCGGCGGGGACGGCGGCAACGGCGTTATCGCCGGCGGCGGGGGGACCGGCGGCAACGGCGGCGCCAGCGGGGCCGGCGGCGCCGGCGGCACGGGCGGGTTCGCCGGCAACGGCAATGCCGGCGGCAATGGCGGCACCGGCGGCGCGAGCGAGGACGGCGACAACGGCAACGCTGGCAGCGGCGCCACCGGCGGTACCGGCGGCAACGGCGGCACCGGCGGCGACGGCGGCGCTGCCGGGCTGGGCGGCGTCGCGTGAGGTTGACCGGCGATCACCGTAGCCAGCACGGCCCGTGACACCGGTCCGGCACGCCACCCTCGTCGTTCAGGTGGTGTCGCCACTCGCGCTACACAACGCTTCACGGCACTCGTCGAGACTTATGCTCGAGTTCTGATACGTGGAGCAACTGTTTTGGCGTTCGACCCGTATTGCGCAGGTGGCGGTACTGGAAAACGTAGACGTGTTGGGCGGGTGACGAATAAGATCCTGGCCTAACTACTGCGTCAATTATGCCGCGGTGGCCGCGCCGTCCGGTTGGGAGTTCGCCCATGTCGTTCGTGTTGATCGCACCGGAATTCGTGACAGCAGCCGCGGGGGATCTGACGAATCTGGGTTCGTCGATTAGCGCGGCCAACGCGTCGGCAGCCAGTGCGACCACGCAGGTGCTGGCTGCGGGCGCCGATGAGGTGTCTGCCCGTATTGCGGCGCTGTTCGGCGGGTTTGGCCTGGAGTACCAGGCGATTAGTGCGCAGGTGGCGGCCTACCACCAGCGGTTTGTGCAGGCCTTGAGTACCGGCGCGGGCGCATATGCCTCGGCCGAGGCCGCCGCCGCTGAGCAGATCGTGCTGGGCGTGATCAATGCGCCCACCCAGGCGCTGCTGGGGCGCCCGTTGATCGGTGACGGCGCCAATGCGACGACTCCCGGCGGGGCCGGCGGGGCCGGCGGTCTGCTGTTCGGCAACGGCGGGGCCGGGGCAGCCGGGGCGCCCGGCCAGGCCGGCGGGCCTGGCGGGCCCGCCGGATTGTGGGGCAACGGCGGGCCCGGCGGGGCCGGCGGCAGCGGTGGGGGCACCGGCGGTGCCGGCGGCGCCGGTGGGTGGCTGTTCGGGGTTGGCGGCGCCGGCGGTGTCGGTGGGGCCGGTGGCGGCACCGGCGGGGCGGGCGGGCCCGGTGGTTTGATCTGGGGCGGCGGCGGGGCCGGCGGTGTCGGTGGGGCCGGTGGCGGCACCGGCGGGGCCGGCGGCCGCGCCGAGCTGCTGTTCGGCGCCGGCGGTGCGGGTGGGGCGGGCACCGACGGCGGGCCCGGTGCTACCGGCGGGACCGGCGGACACGGCGGAGTCGGCGGCGACGGCGGATGGCTGGCACCCGGCGGGGCCGGCGGGGCCGGCGGGCAAGGCGGGGCAGGTGGTGCCGGCAGCGATGGTGGCGCGTTGGGTGGTACCGGCGGGACGGGCGGTACCGGCGGCGCCGGTGGCGCCGGCGGTCGCGGCGCACTGCTGCTGGGCGCTGGCGGACAGGGCGGCCTCGGCGGCGCCGGCGGACAAGGCGGCACCGGCGGGGCCGGCGGAGATGGCGTTCTGGGGGGTGTCGGTGGCACTGGTGGTAAGGGCGGTGTCGGCGGCGTGGCTGGCCTCGGCGGGGCCGGTGGTGCCGCGGGCCAGCTCTTCAGCGCCGGAGGCGCGGCGGGTGCCGTTGGGGTTGGCGGCACCGGCGGCCAGGGTGGGGCTGGCGGTGCCGGAGCGGCCGGCGCCGACGCCCCCGCCAGCACAGGTCTAACCGGTGGTACCGGGTTCGCTGGCGGGGCCGGCGGCGTCGGCGGCCAGGGCGGCAACGCCATTGCCGGCGGCATCAACGGCTCCGGTGGTGCCGGCGGCACCGGCGGCCAAGGCGGCGCCGGCGGCATG
This sequence comes from Mycobacterium tuberculosis H37Rv, assembly GCF_000195955.2. Classification (GTDB taxonomy): domain Bacteria; phylum Actinomycetota; class Actinomycetes; order Mycobacteriales; family Mycobacteriaceae; genus Mycobacterium; species Mycobacterium tuberculosis. The sequence continues at coordinate 3,932,361 of NC_000962.3, forward strand.
GGTGGCTCCGGTGCTGATAATGCCAGCGGGATTGGCGCCGACGGCGGCGCGGGTGGGACTGGCGGTAACGCCGGCGCCGGCGGGGCCGGCGGGGCCGCCGGCACCGGAGGAACCGGCGGGGTTGTCGGCGCCGCGGGCAAGGCCGGTATCGGCGGCACCGGCGGCCAAGGCGGCGCCGGCGGCGCGGGCAGCGCCGGCACGGATGCGACCGCTACCGGTGCCACCGGCGGCACCGGGTTTTCCGGTGGAGCCGGCGGGGCCGGCGGGGCCGGCGGCAACACCGGGGTTGGCGGCACCAACGGCTCCGGCGGGCAAGGCGGCACCGGCGGCGCGGGCGGCGCCGGTGGTGCTGGCGGTGTCGGCGCCGACAACCCCACCGGCATCGGCGGCACCGGCGGCACCGGCGGGAAAGGCGGCGCCGGCGGGGCCGGCGGGCAGGGCGGTAGCAGCGGTGCCGGCGGCACCAACGGCTCTGGTGGCGCTGGCGGCACCGGCGGACAAGGCGGCGCCGGGGGCGCTGGCGGGGCCGGCGCCGATAACCCCACCGGCATCGGCGGCGCCGGCGGCACCGGCGGCACCGGCGGAGCGGCCGGAGCCGGCGGGGCCGGTGGCGCCATCGGTACCGGCGGCACCGGCGGCGCGGTGGGCAGCGTCGGTAACGCCGGGATCGGCGGTACCGGCGGTACGGGTGGTGTCGGTGGTGCTGGTGGTGCAGGTGCGGCTGCGGCCGCTGGCAGCAGCGCTACCGGTGGCGCCGGGTTCGCCGGCGGCGCCGGCGGAGAAGGCGGAGCGGGCGGCAACAGCGGTGTGGGCGGCACCAACGGCTCCGGCGGCGCCGGCGGTGCAGGCGGCAAGGGCGGCACCGGAGGTGCCGGCGGGTCCGGCGCGGACAACCCCACCGGTGCTGGTTTCGCCGGTGGCGCCGGCGGCACAGGTGGCGCGGCCGGCGCCGGCGGGGCCGGCGGGGCGACCGGTACCGGCGGCACCGGCGGCGTTGTCGGCGCCACCGGTAGTGCAGGCATCGGCGGGGCCGGCGGCCGCGGCGGTGACGGCGGCGATGGGGCCAGCGGTCTCGGCCTGGGCCTCTCCGGCTTTGACGGCGGCCAAGGCGGCCAAGGCGGGGCCGGCGGCAGCGCCGGCGCCGGCGGCATCAACGGGGCCGGCGGGGCCGGCGGCAACGGCGGCGACGGCGGGGACGGCGCAACCGGTGCCGCAGGTCTCGGCGACAACGGCGGGGTCGGCGGTGACGGTGGGGCCGGTGGCGCCGCCGGCAACGGCGGCAACGCGGGCGTCGGCCTGACAGCCAAGGCCGGCGACGGCGGCGCCGCGGGCAATGGCGGCAACGGGGGCGCCGGCGGTGCTGGCGGGGCCGGCGACAACAATTTCAACGGCGGCCAGGGTGGTGCCGGCGGCCAAGGCGGCCAAGGCGGCCTGGGCGGGGCAAGCACCACCTCGATCAACGCCAACGGCGGCGCCGGCGGCAACGGCGGCACCGGCGGCAAAGGCGGCGCCGGTGGTGCGGGAACCCTGGGCGTCGGCGGCTCCGGCGGCACCGGCGGGGACGGCGGCGATGCGGGCTCTGGTGGTGGCGGCGGCTTCGGCGGGGCCGCGGGTAAGGCCGGCGGCGGCGGAAACGGCGGCCGCGGCGGTGACGGCGGCGATGGGGCCAGCGGTCTCGGCCTGGGCCTCTCCGGCTTTGACGGCGGCCAAGGCGGCCAAGGCGGGGCCGGCGGCAGCGCCGGCGCCGGCGGCATCAACGGGGCCGGCGGGGCCGGCGGCAACGGCGGCGACGGCGGGGACGGCGCAACCGGTGCCGCAGGTCTCGGCGACAACGGCGGGGTCGGCGGTGACGGTGGGGCCGGTGGCGCCGCCGGCAACGGCGGCAACGCGGGCGTCGGCCTGACAGCCAAGGCCGGCGACGGCGGCGCCGCGGGCAATGGCGGCAACGGGGGCGCCGGCGGTGCTGGCGGGGCCGGCGACAACAATTTCAACGGCGGCCAGGGTGGTGCCGGCGGCCAAGGCGGCCAAGGCGGCCTGGGCGGGGCAAGCACCACCTCGATCAACGCCAACGGCGGCGCCGGCGGCAACGGCGGCACCGGCGGCAAAGGCGGCGCCGGTGGTGCGGGAACCCTGGGCGTCGGCGGCTCCGGCGGCACCGGCGGGGACGGCGGCGATGCGGGCTCTGGTGGTGGCGGCGGCTTCGGCGGGGCCGCGGGTAAGGCCGGCGGCGGCGGAAACGGCGGTGTTGGCGGTGACGGCGGCGAGGGAGCCAGCGGTCTCGGCCTGGGCCTCTCCGGCTTTGACGGCGGCCAAGGCGGCCAAGGCGGGGCCGGCGGCAGCGCCGGCGCCGGCGGCATCAACGGGGCCGGCGGGGCCGGCGGCACCGGCGGGGCCGGTGGTGACGGCGCCCCGGCGACCCTGATCGGCGGACCCGACGGCGGTGACGGCGGCCAAGGCGGCATCGGCGGGGACGGCGGCAACGCCGGATTCGGCGCCGGTGTTCCCGGCGACGGCGGGGACGGCGGCAACGCCGGATTCGGCGCCGGTGTTCCCGGCGACGGCGGGATCGGCGGCACCGGCGGGGCCGGGGGCGCCGGCGGCGCCGGCGCCGACGGGGACCCCAGCATTGACGGCGGCCAAGGTGGTGCCGGCGGCCACGGCGGCCAAGGCGGCAAAGGCGGCCTGAACAGCACCGGGCTAGCCAGCGCCGCCAGCGGTGACGGCGGCAACGGCGGGGCCGGCGGGGCCGGCGGCAACGGCGGCGACGGCGACGGCTTTATCGGCGGGTCCGGCGGCACCGGCGGGACCGGCGGCGACGCCGGCGTCGGCGGCCTGGCCAACACCGGCGGAACCGCGGGCAACGCCGGTATCGGCGGGGCCGGCGGCCGCGGCGGCGACGGCGGGGCCGGCGACAGCGGCGCCCTCTCCCAAGACGGCAACGGCTTCGCCGGCGGCCAAGGCGGCCAAGGCGGGGTCGGCGGCAACGCCGGCGCCGGCGGCATCAACGGGGCCGGCGGCACCGGCGGCACCGGCGGGGCCGGTGGTGACGGCCAGAACGGAACGACAGGCGTGGCGAGCGAGGGCGGCGCCGGCGGCCAAGGCGGTGACGGCGGCCAAGGCGGCATCGGCGGGGCCGGCGGCAACGCCGGATTCGGCGCCGGTGTTCCCGGCGACGGCGGGATCGGCGGCACCGGCGGGGCCGGGGGCGCCGGCGGCGCCGGCGCCGACGGGGACCCCAGCATTGACGGCGGCCAAGGTGGTGCCGGCGGCCACGGCGGCCAAGGCGGCAAAGGCGGCCTGAACAGCACCGGGCTAGCCAGCGCCGCCAGCGGTGACGGCGGCAACGGCGGGGCCGGCGGGGCCGGCGGCAACGGCGGCGACGGCGACGGCTTTATCGGCGGGTCCGGCGGCACCGGCGGGACCGGCGGCGACGCCGGCGTCGGCGGCCTGGCCAACACCGGCGGAACCGCGGGCAACGCCGGTATCGGCGGGGCCGGCGGCCGCGGCGGCGACGGCGGGGCCGGCGACAGCGGCGCCCTCTCCCAAGACGGCAACGGCTTCGCCGGCGGCCAAGGCGGCCAAGGCGGGGTCGGCGGCAACGCCGGCGCCGGCGGCATCAACGGGGCCGGCGGCACCGGCGGCACCGGCGGGGCCGGTGGTGACGGCCAGAACGGAACGACAGGCGTGGCGAGCGAGGGCGGCGCCGGCGGCCAAGGCGGTGACGGCGGCCAAGGCGGCATCGGCGGGGCCGGCGGCAACGCCGGATTCGGCGCCGGTGTTCCCGGCGACGGCGGGATCGGCGGCACCGGCGGGGCCGGGGGCGCCGGCGGCGCCGGCGCCGACGGGGACCCCAGCATTGACGGCGGCCAAGGTGGTGCCGGCGGCCACGGCGGCCAAGGCGGCAAAGGCGGCCTGAACAGCACCGGGCTAGCCAGCGCCGCCAGCGGTGACGGCGGCAACGGCGGGGCCGGCGGGGCCGGCGGCAACGGCGGAGCCGGCGGGCTCGGCGGGGGCGGTGGCACAGGCGGCACCAACGGCAACGGCGGCCTCGGCGGAGGCGGCGGCAACGGCGGAGCCGGCGGTGCCGGGGGAACGCCCACCGGCAGTGGCACCGAGGGGACCGGCGGCGACGGTGGAGATGCCGGCGCCGGCGGCAACGGCGGCTCTGCCACCGGCGTCGGTAACGGCGGTAACGGCGGTGATGGCGGCAACGGCGGCGACGGCGGCAACGGCGCACCCGGCGGCTTCGGTGGCGGCGCTGGCGCCGGCGGCTTGGGCGGCTCCGGCGCCGGCGGCGGCACCGACGGCGACGACGGCAACGGCGGCAGCCCCGGCACCGACGGCAGCTAAGCTAACGGCAGCCCAAAGCGCCAGCAGCCACCCGACAACGCTGGGCGGCTACCCATGGCCCGTTGGCAGCACAGGCTGGCGATGGCCGTCCGACCGATAACACCCGGGCCATCGCATCCCCAGCACAACCAGCTGTCCTCGCGGGCTTATGCACGACGGGGGAGCACTACCCCACAAGCGATGGCACCACTACATCGATCAGATGCGGCCCGGGCTCGGCGAAGGCCGCGCGCAGGGCGTCGGCGAATTCCTCGCAGGTGGTGACACGACGTGCAGGAACACCCATACCTTCGGCGATCTTGACGAAATCCATTGTGGGACGCGATATATCAAGGAGATCCAGGGCCTTCGGGCCAGGATCCGACCCCGCGCCGACACGTTGCAGCTCGATCCGCAGAATGTCGTAGGCGCCGTTGTTGTAGATGACGGTGGTGACGTCGAGGTTCTCCCGCGCTTGGCTCCACAATCCTGAAATCGTGTACATTGCCGACCCGTCGGATTCCAGGCACAACACCGGGCGGTCGGGCGCGGCGACCGCGGCACCGACCGCAGCCGGGATGCCGTAACCGATTGCCCCGCCGGTCAGCGTAAGCCAGTCATGGGCCGGGGCCCCGGCGGTGGCCTGCGGCAGCAGGACACCACAAGTATTCGACTCGTCGACAACAATCGCCCGTTCCGGCAGCAACGCACCGACCACATCGGCCGCCGACACCGACGTCAGGTCACCCGTCGGCAGCTGCGGACGTGACGCGCCCGCCACCGGGGCAACCGTCCCGGGCGCTACCTCGTCGGCCAACGCGGCCAGTGCGTCGGCCGCACCACCGGGTTCGGCAAGCACGTGCACCTCACAACCGGCCGGCACCAGGTCACTGGGCATACCCGGGTAGGCGAAAAACGACACCGGCGACCTGGCCCCGGCCAGCACGAGATGTTTGACCCCGTCCAGCTGGGCCGCGGCACCTTCAGCGAAATAGGCCAGCCGTTCGACGGCGGGGATACCGGCGCCACGTTCCAGGCACGTCGGAAACGTCTCGCATAACCAACGGGCCCCGGTTGCCTGCACGATCCGCGCAGCCGCGGTCAGCCCCGGCCCGCGGGTGGCATCCCCACCGATCAGCATCATGGCGGGTTCCCCTGAGCGCAGCACCCCAGCCACCGGCCCCACGTCCACTGGCGCCGCCGCCGCCTGAGCCGGCACGCCCGCGGCCGCGTGGGCACCGTCGCTCCAACACACATCCGCGGGCAGAATCAGCGTCGCGATCTGTGAACCTGACCGGCTGGCCGCAATGGCCGCTTCAGCGTCGGCCCCGACGTCGGCGGCAGCCTCCGTCCGGCGCACCCATCCCGAAACGGTGCCAGCGACCGCATCGATATCGGATTCCAGCGGGGCGTCGTACTTCTTGTGGTAAGTCGCGTGGTCTCCGACAACCACCACCATCGGCACCCGGGCACGGCGCGCGTTGTGCAGGTTGGCCAGGCCGTTGCCCAGTCCGGGGCCCAGATGCAGCAGCACCGCCGCCGGCCGGCCAGCAATGCGGGCATAACCGTCGGCGGCCCCGGTAGCCACGCCTTCGAACAGGGTCAGCATGCCACGCATGCGCGGGACGGCGTCTAGCGCCGCCACGAAATGCATTTCCGACGTGCCAGGGTTGGCGAAGCACACATCGACACCCCCGTCGACCAGGGTGTTGATCAGGGCCTGAGCACCGTTCACGTCTGCACCTTTCCTCGTGGGTCCAGCTTGAATACCCGCACAGCGTTGCCGTGCAGAAAGTCGCGACGAGCTTCGTCGCTTAGCCCCAGTTCGTCAAGACCGGTCAGGGCGTGCGTGTGGGCGATCATCGGGTAATTGGTACCAAACAGCACCTTGCGCTGTCCCGTGTCGGTTTTCATGAACCGCACCAGCTTCCCGGGCAGCCGCTTGATGGTGTAGGCCGAGGTGTCGATGTAGACATTCTCGTGTTTGCGGGCGACCGCGACCATCTCCTCGGTCCACGGATAGCCGACATGTCCGCACACGATCACCAGTTCCGGAAAGTCCAACGCCACCTGGTCGATGTAGGGAATGGGGCGTCCGGTCTCCGACGGCCGCAGCGGGCCGGTGTGACCAACCTGGGTGCAGAACGGCACCGCGGACTGCACGCATTCGGCGAACAACGGATAGTAGCGGCGGTCGGTCGGCGGGGCGCCCCATAGCCAAGGCACCACCCGCAGGCCGACGAACCCCTCACCGACTCGGCGCCTCAACTCCCGGACGGCCGCCATCGGGCGATCCAGGTCGACCGCCGCCAGACCGGCAAAACGGTTGGGGTACAACCGGACCCATTCCGCAACAGCGTCATTAGAGATGAGGTCCTGGCCGTTGGGGCCACGCCAGGCGCTGAGCAAACCCAGGGTGACGCCGCCGGCGTCCATCGAGGAGACGGTCGCTTCGATCGGGATGTCGGTCTCCGGGATAGACCCACCGGTCCACCGGCGCAGCGAGGCGAACATATCGCCGTGTAGGAACCGTTGCGTCGGATGCTGCATCCACACATCGATGGTCATCGCGTTTCAGACTGTAGCCGCCCGGGCGGCGACTACCCGCGGCGACGCTGCAGATCATCGCCCGGCCAGGGTGCTACCAGGTTGCTGCCATCCCCGAATGTTCGCGGTCGGAGGGCGACGCGACGTGTTGAAACGCCGTACGTTCGGGCCTTCCCGCGAGAAGCCCTAGCCGCCCGAGATTGTCCCTCCCGGCGTTCGTGGCCACGCGGTGCTTCGCCTTTTTGCCCATCCCAAATTACACGGGTGGTACTCACGAGAAAGCTTGGACGTATTGGGCGGGTGCTGAATTATGATCCCGACACAACTGCATCAATTTAGCCGCGTCGTGATGCTATCCGCCGACGGTTTGGAGCTGGTCCGTGTCGTTCGTGTTGATCTCACCCGAAGTTGTGTCCGCCGCCGCCGGGGATCTAGCGAACGTGGGATCGACAATCAGCGCCGCCAACAAGGCGGCAGCGGCTGCGACCACGCAGGTGCTGGCCGCGGGCGCCGATGAGGTGTCAGCGCGCATCGCGGCGCTGTTTGGTATGTACGGCCTGGAATATCAGGCGATCAGTGCGCAAGTTGCCGCGTATCACCAGCAGTTCGTGCAGACGTTGCGCACCGGAGCGGCCTCGTACATGTTGGCCGAGGCCACCAACGTCGAGCAAAATCTACTGAACCTCATCAACGCGCCGACCCAGACGCTGCTCGGGCGCCCGCTGATCGGAGACGGGGCCAACGCGACGACGCCGGGCGGGGCCGGCGGAGACGGCGGGCTGCTGTTTGGCAGCGGCGGCAACGGCGCGCCCGGTGCACCCGGCCAGGCTGGCGGTGCCGGTGGGTCTGCCGGGCTACTGGGCAACGGCGGGAGCGGCGGAGCCGGCGGGACGGGCGCGCCCGGCGGAAACGGCGGCAATGCCGGTTGGCTATACGGCCGCGGCGGAGTCGGCGGCGCCGGGGGAATCGGCGGCGGAACAGGCGGGGCCGGCGGGCACGCGTGGCTGTTCGGCCACGGGGGAACCGGCGGTATCGGTGGCGGGCCCGGCGGCAACGGCGGGTGGCTGCTCGGCAACGGCGGACATGGCGGCGCTGGCGGAATCGGTGGCGGCAGCGGCGGCGCTGGCGGGAACGGCGGGTGGCTGCTCGGCAACGGCGGTATCGGCGGAGCGGGCGGAACCGGCGGCGGAGCGGGCGGCACCGGTGGCAACGCCGCGTGGCTGCTCGGCGGTGGTGGTACCGGCGGCGCCGGCGGAATCGGTGGTGGCAACGGCGGGCACGGCGGCAACGGCGGGTGGCTGCTCGGCAACGGCGGCAACGGCGGCCTCGGCGGTGACGGTGACGGCGGTACTGGCGGCGGCCACGGCGGCAACGGCGGGAATCCCGGGTGGCTCTTGGGCACAGCCGGGGGTGGCGGCAACGGTGGCGCCGGCAGCACCGGTACTGCAGGTGGCGGCTCTGGGGGCACCGGCGGCGACGGCGGGACCGGCGGGCGTGGCGGCCTGTTAATGGGCGCCGGCGCCGGCGGGCACGGTGGCACTGGCGGCGCGGGCGGTGCCGGTGTCAACGGTGGCGGCGCCGGCGGGGCCGGCGGGGCCGGCGGCAACGGCGGCGCCGGGGGTCAAGCCGCCCTGCTGTTCGGGCGCGGCGGCACCGGCGGAGCCGGCGGCTACGGCGGCGATGGCGGTGGCGGCGGTGACGGCTTCGACGGCACGATGGCCGGCCTGGGTGGTACCGGTGGCAGCGGCGGCACCGGCGGTGACGGCGGCGCCCCCGGCAACGGTGGCGCCGGGGGTGCCGGCCAGTTGTTGAGCCATAGCGGCGTGGCCGGTGCTAGCGGCAAAGGTGGTGCCGGCGGCACCGGCGGCAACGGCGGGGCCGGCAGTGCCGGCGCCGACGCCCCCGCAGGCTCCGGCGCGATGGGTAGCACTGGCTTTGCTGGCGGCGCCGGCGGTGACGGCGGTAACGGCGGCGGGAGCGGTGCCAGCCAAGGCAACGGCGGCAACGGCGGCAACGGCGGCACCGGCGGCAAAGGCGGCACCGGCGGGGCCGGCATGAACAGCCTCGACCCGCTGCTAGCCGCCCAAGACGGCGGCCAAGGCGGCACCGGCGGCACCGGCGGCAACGCCGGCGCCGGCGGCACCGGCTTCACCCAAGGCGCCGACGGCAACGCCGGCAACGGCGGTGACGGCGGGGTCGGCGGCAACGGCGGAAACGGCGCAGACAACACCACCACCGCCGCCGCCGGCACCACAGGCGGGGCCGGCGGGGCCGGCGGGGCCGGCGGAACCGGCGGAGCCGCCGGCACCGGCACCGGCGGCCAACAAGGCAACGGCGGCAACGGCGGCAACGGCGGCACCGGCGGCAAAGGCGGCACCGGCGGGGCCGGCATGAACAGCCTCGACCCGCTGCTAGCCGCCCAAGACGGCGGCCAAGGCGGCACCGGCGGCACCGGCGGCAACGCCGGCGCCGGCGGCACCGGCTTCACCCCAAGGCGCCGACGGCAACGCCGGCAACGGCGGTGACGGCGGGGTCGGCGGCAACGGCGGAAACGGCGCAGACAACACCACCACCGCCGCCGCCGGCACCACAGGCGGGGCCGGCGGGGCCGGCGGGGCCGGCGGAACCGGCGGAACCGGCGGAGCCGCCGGCACCGGCACCGGCGGCCAACAAGGCAACGGCGGCAACGGCGGCAACGGCGGCACCGGCGGCAAAGGCGGCACCGGCGGCGACGGTGCACTCGCAGGCAGCAGCGGTGGTGCCGGCGGTAAAGGCGGCAACGGCGGCGACGCCGGCAAGGCCGGTACCGGCTCCGCTCCTGGCACGGCGGGGACCGGCGGCGATGGGGGTAAGGGCGGCAACGGCGGCATTGGCGCTGCCGGCACAACCGGCCCCGTAGGCACCGGCGCGTCCGGCGGCACCGGTGGTAGTGGTGGCGCCGGCGGAACCGGCGGTGACGGCGGCGCCGCCAACGGCGGCACCGCCGGGGCTGGCGGGGCGGGCGGCAATGGCGGCAAAGGCGGCGACGGTGGAGCAGGCGTCACCAGCAGCACCGCCGGCAACAGCGGCGGCGCGGGCGGCAGCGGCGGAAAGGGCGGAGACGCGGGCGCGGGCGGCGCCGGTGCCACTCCGGGCGCCAACGGTATCGCTGGCAATGGCGGCGACGGCGGAGATGGCGCGGCTGGTGCCGTCGGCATCTCCGGCGCAACCGGCGCTGGCGACGGCGGGCATGGCGGAACCGGCGCGGCCGGCGGCAACGGTGGAACCGGCGGTGCTGGCGGTAGCGGCATCGACGGCGTCGGCGGCGGGACCGGAGGTACCGGCGGCAACGGCGGCAACGGCGCCATCGGCGGCGCTGGCGGAGACGCCGGTGGTAGCGGAAATAGCGGCGGAAACGGTGGGATTGGCGGAAAGGGCGGAAACGCCGGTGCCGGTGGTGCCGCGGGCAGCAACGGCGGTACCGTCGGCGCCAACGGTACCGGCGGCGACGGCGGCAACGGCGGCGCTGCCGGGGCCGCCACGGCTGGCAGCAACGGTGGGGCCGGCACCGGCTCGGCCGGCGGCAACGGCGGCACCGGCGGCAGAGGCGGCAGTGGTGGCGCCGGCGGCGACGGTATCGGTGGCGTCGGCGGCGGCAAGGGCGGCAACGGCGCGGACGGCGAAGTCGGCGGTGCGGGCGGCGCCGGCGGCAGCGGGCCCAACACCAGTCCCGGCGGCAACGGCGGGCAAGGAGGTCAAGGCGGCAGCGGTGGTGCCGGTGGGGCGGCCGGGGCTGGCGGCGCCGGTGGCGGCGCTAACGGCACCGCTGGCAACGGCGGCCAAGGCGGTGCCGGCGGCACCGGCGGCGCCGGCGCAGCCTCCTCAGCTACCAACGGCGGCAGCGGCGGCGCCGGCGGCACCGGAGGCGACGGCGGCAGCGGCGGCGCCGGCGGCACCGGAGGCGCCGGCGGCACCGGCGGGGCGGCCGGCGACGGCGGACAAGGTGGCCAGGGCGGCGCCGGCGGCGGTGCCGGTGGTCAAGGTGGTGCCGGCGGTGCCGGCGGGACCGGCGGCAACGGCGGCAATATCACCGGCGGCACCGCGGGCACCGCGGGGGCCGCCGGTAACGGCGGCGCCGCCGGAAAGGGTGGCGCCGGCGGCCAAGGCGGCACCGGTGGCGGGACCGGGGGTCAGGGTGGCGCCGGCGGCGACGGCGGTGCCGGCGGCACCGGCGGCGACCGCACCGTCGGCGGTGGCACGGTCCCCGCCGGCTCCGGTGGACAAGGCGGTAACGCTGGCGGTGGTGGGGCCGGCGGGCAGGGTGGAGCCGACGGCGGCAGCGGCGGCGACGGCGGCGACGCCGGCACAGGTGGCAATGGCGGTAACGGCGGCAACCGTAATTCCGGCAATGGCACCGGCGGCGCTGGCGGCAACGGTGGTGGTGGTGCTAACGGTGGCGCCGGCGGCGCTGGGGGCAGCGGCGGCGGCACCGGCGGCAACGGCGGCGCTGGCGGCGACGCCGGCGACGCCGGCAACGGCGGCAACGGCAACGGCACCGGCAACGGCGGCAACGGCGGCAACGGCGGCATCGCCGGCATGGGCGGCAACGGCGGTGCCGGGACGGGCAGCGGCAACGGCGGCAACGGCGGCAGCGGCGGCAACGGCGGCAACGCCGGCATGGGCGGCAACAGCGGCACCGGCAGCGGCGACGGCGGTGCCGGCGGGAACGGCGGCGCGGCGGGCACGGGCGGCACCGGCGGCGACGGCGGCCTCACCGGTACTGGCGGCACCGGCGGCAGCGGTGGCACCGGCGGTGACGGCGGTAACGGCGGCAACGGAGCAGATAACACCGCAAACATGACTGCGCAGGCGGGCGGTGACGGTGGCAACGGCGGCGACGGTGGCTTCGGCGGCGGGGCCGGGGCCGGCGGCGGTGGCTTGACCGCTGGCGCCAACGGCACCGGCGGGCAAGGCGGCGCCGGCGGCGATGGCGGCAACGGGGCCATCGGCGGCCACGGCCCACTCACTGACGACCCCGGCGGCAACGGGGGCACCGGCGGCAACGGCGGCACCGGCGGCACCGGCGGCGCGGGCATCGGCAGCCTTGGCGGCGGCACTGGCGGCGATGGCGGCAACGGCGGCAACGGCGGTACCGGCGGCGAGGGCGGCGAGGTCGGCGGCGCCGGCGGCACCGGCGGTGCGGCCGGCAATGGCGGCGATGGCGGCACCGGCGGCACCGGCGGCGGGGACGGGGGCGCCGGCGGCACCGGCGGCACCGGCGGCACCGGCGGCCTCGGCGACCCCCGGGTCGGCGGATCCGGCGGCGACGGCGGCACCGGCGGCAGCGGCGGTGCGGCCGGCAATGGCGGCAACGGCGGCAACGCCGGCGCGGGAGGCAATGGCAACGGCGGCACCGGTGGGGCCGGCGGTATCGGCGGCACCGGCGGCAATGGCGGCGACGCCGAGCCCGGAGTGCCCCCGGGAGCCGGTGGTGCTGGCGGCGCCGGCACCACCGGCGGCAAGGGTGGCACCGGCGGCAACGGCAGTGGCACCGGCTCGGGCGGCACCGGCGGCGATGGCGGCACCGGCGGTGGTGGTGGGAACGGCGGCACCGGCTGGAATGGCGGCAAGGGAGACACCGGCAGCGGCGGTGGCGCCGGAGACGGTGGTAAGGCACCAGCCGGTGGCACCGGCGGCGCCGGCGGCGACGGCGGAGCGGGCGGCAAGGGCGGCAGCGGCGGCGTCTAGTCGCGATGGGCCCAGCGGCCGCGATGGTGCGCCGGGCGTCCGCCGGCGAGTGGTCCAGCCAGATTTGACGACAAACGGCGACCCAGCGGTATCCCCCAGCCGCGGCGCCATAGCCGCGACCCGCGCAATCAGGAACCGCTCGTCACGTGTCCCGCATGCACGTCATCGGCTGGCCGCGCCTCGGTCTGCTCCTTGGCCCAGCGGTAGTCCGGCTTACCGGCGGGCGAACGCTTCACCTCGTCGACAAACCACAGACTGCGCGGCACTTTGTAGCCCGCGATCTCGGAGCGCACGAACGAGTCCAACTCGGCCAACGACGGCCGACAACCCGGCCGGGCCTGCACCACGGCGGCCACCTGCTGGCCGTAACGCGGATCGGGCACCCCGACCACCAGAGCGTCGAACACGTCGGGATGCCCCTTCAAAGCGGCCTCGACCTCTTCGGGGTAGACCTTCTCGCCGCCGCTGTTGATCGACACCGAGCCACGACCCAGCATGGTGACCGTGCCGTCCTCCTCGACTTGGGCGTAGTCCCCCGGAATGGCGTAGCGCACACCGTTAATCGTCCGGAACGTCTCGGCCGTCTTCTTCTCGTCCTTGTAGTAGCCGACGGGAATGTTGCCCTTCTTGGCGAGCGTGCGCGCGGGTCGCACTGCTTGGCGCCTGGTGCACCGGTCGCCGGGCGGCTCCTCCCCAGGGCGCTCCAGGTTCGTTGCGGCATTACCAGAAAGCCGGCACATATTAGATGAGTGGCAACTAAGGTTCTCACTTAAAGATGCCGCCATATCGGCCGTGGTTGCACCGGCGCAAAGATGGTTGGGAGTTCGCCCATGTCGTTCGTGTTGATCGCACCGGAATTCGTGACAGCAGCCGCGGGGGATCTGACGAATCTGGGTTCGTCGATTAGCGCGGCCAACGCGTCGGCAGCCAGTGCGACCACGCAGGTGCTGGCTGCGGGCGCCGATGAGGTGTCTGCCCGTATTGCGGCGCTGTTCGGCGGGTTTGGCCTGGAGTACCAGGCGATTAGTGCGCAGGTGGCGGCCTACCACCAGCGGTTTGTGCAGGCCTTGAGTACCGGCGCGGGCGCATATGCCTCGGCCGAGGCCGCCGCCGCTGAGCAGATCGTGCTGGGCGTGATCAATGCGCCCACCCAGGCGCTGCTGGGGCGCCCGTTGATCGGTGACGGCGCCAATGCGACGACTCCCGGCGGGGCCGGCGGGGCCGGCGGTCTGCTGTTCGGCAACGGCGGGGCCGGGGCAGCCGGGGCGCCCGGCCAGGCCGGCGGGCCTGGCGGGCCCGCCGGATTGTGGGGCAACGGCGGGCCCGGCGGGGCCGGCGGCAGCGGTGGGGGCACCGGCGGTGCCGGCGGCGCCGGTGGGTGGCTGTTCGGGGTTGGCGGCGCCGGCGGTGTCGGTGGGGCCGGTGGCGGCACCGGCGGGGCGGGTGGGCCCGGTGGTTTGATCTGGGGCGGCGGCGGGGCCGGCGGTGTCGGTGGGGCCGGTGGCGGCACCGGCGGGGCCGGCGGCCGCGCCGAGCTGCTGTTCGGCGCCGGCGGTGCGGGTGGGGCGGGCACCGACGGCGGGCCCGGTGCTACCGGCGGGACCGGCGGACACGGCGGAGTCGGCGGCGACGGCGGATGGCTGGCACCCGGCGGGGCCGGCGGGGCCGGCGGGCAAGGCGGGGCAGGTGGTGCCGGCAGCGATGGTGGCGCGTTGGGTGGTACCGGCGGGACGGGCGGTACCGGCGGCGCCGGTGGCGCCGGCGGTCGCGGCGCACTGCTGCTGGGCGCTGGCGGACAGGGCGGCCTCGGCGGCGCCGGCGGACAAGGCGGCACCGGCGGGGCCGGCGGAGATGGCGTTCTGGGGGGTGTCGGTGGCACTGGTGGTAAGGGCGGTGTCGGCGGCGTGGCTGGCCTCGGCGGGGCCGGTGGTGCCGCGGGCCAGCTCTTCAGCGCCAGCGGAGCGGCCGGTAACGCCGGTGTCGGCGGGGCCGGCGGCCAAGGCGGTGACGGCGGAGCCGGCGGGGCCGGCGCCGACGCCGACCAGCCCGGCGCCACCGGCGGCACCGGGTTCGCCGGTGGAGCCGGCGGAGCCGGCGGGGCCGGCGGTAGCAGCGGTGCCGGCGGCACCAACGGCTCCGGCGGCGCCGGCGGACAAGGCGGCGCCGGGGGTGCTGGCGGGGCCGGCGCCGATAACCCCACCGGCATCGGCGGCACCGGCGGTGACGGCGGCACCGGCGGAGCCGCCGGAGCCGGCGGGGCCGGCGGAGCGGCCGGCACCGGAGGCACCGGCGGCATGATCGGCACCACAGGCAACGCCGGTGTCGGCGGGGCCGGCGGCCAAGGCGGTGACGGCGGAGCCGGCGGGGCCGGCGCCGACGCCGACCAGCCCGGCGCCACCGGCGGCACCGGGTTCGCCGGTGGAGCCGGCGGGGCCGGCGGGGCCGGCGGTAGCAGCGGTGCCGGCGGCACCAACGGCTCCGGCGGCGCCGGCGGCACCGGCGGACAAGGCGGCGCCGGGGGTGCTGGCGGGGCCGGCGCCGATAACCCCACCGGCATCGGCGGCACCGGCGGTGACGGCGGCACCGGCGGAGCGGCCGGAGCCGGCGGGGCCGGCGGAGCGGCCGGCACCGGAGGCACCGGCGGCATGATCGGCACCACAGGCAACGCCGGTGTCGGCGGGGCCGGCGGCCAAGGCGGTGACGGCGGAGCCGGCGGGGCCGGCGCCGACGCCGACCAGCCCGGCGCCACCGGCGGCACCGGGTTCGCCGGTGGAGCCGGCGGGGCCGGCAAGGCCGGCGGTAGCAGCAGTGCCGGCGGCACCAACAGCTCCGGCAGCGCCGGCGGCACCGGCAGACAAAGCGGCACCGGGGGTGCTGGCGGGGCCGGCGCCGATAACCCCACCGGCATCGGCGGCACCGGCGGTGACGGCGGCACCGGCGGAGCGGCCGGAGCCGGCGGGGCCGGCGGAGCGGCCGGCACCGGAGGCACCGGCGGCATGATCGGCACCACAGGCAACGCCGGTGTCGGCGGGGCCGGCGGTAGCAGCGGTGCCGGCGGCACCAACGGCTCCGGCGGCGCCGGCGGCACCGACGGACAAGGCGGCGCCGGGGGTGCTGGCGGGGCCGGCGCCGATAACCCCACCGGCATCGGCGGCACCGGCGGTGACGGCGGCACCGGCGGAGCGGCCGGAGCCGGCGGGGCCGGCGGAGCGGCCGGCACCGGAGGCACCGGCGGCATGATCGGCACCACAGGCAACGCCGGTGTCGGCGGGGCCGGCGGCCAAGGCGGTGACGGCGGAGCCGGCGGGGCCGGCGCCGACGCCGACCAGCCCGGCGCCACCGGCGGCACCGGGTTCGCCGGTGGAGCCGGCGGGGCCGGCGGGTCCGGCGGTAGCAGCTGTGCCGGCGGCACCAACGGCTCCGGCGGCGCCGGCGGCACCTGCGGACAAGTCGTCGCCGGGGGTGCTGGCATCAGCTTCAGCAACGGCAGCAACGGCGGCACCGGCGGCACCGGGGGCGTGGGCGGCACCGGGGGCGACGGCGGCAACGCAGGCACCGGCGCCGGCGACCCCGGCAAAGGCGGCACCGGCGGCACCGGCGGCACCGGCGGCAGCGGCGGGGCCGGCGGTAGCGGCGGGGCCAACTTCAACGGCGGCACCGGCGGCACCGGCGGCACCGGCGGCAAAGGCGGCCTAAACACCGACGGACTCAGCAGCGCCACCAGCGGCACCGGCGGCACCGGCGGCACCGGCGGCAAAGGCGGCACCGGCGGGGCCGGCGACGACTCCGCCGGCGGGACCGGCGGCACAGGCGGGGCCGGCGGCAACGCCGGCGCCGGCGGCCTAGCCAACACCGGCGGCACCGCAGGCAACGCGGGCATCGGCGGTGACGGCGGCCAAGGCGGTAACGGCGGCCAAGGAGACAGCGGTTCCGGATTGGGCGGCCAGCCCGGCTTTGCCGGCGGGGCCGGCGGCAAAGGCGGGGCCGGCGGTAGCAGCGGTGCCGGCGGCACCAACGGCTCCGGCGGCGCCGGCGGGGCCGGCGGACAAGGCGGCGCCGGGGGTGCTGGCATCAGCTTCAGCAACGGCAGCAACGGCGGCACCGGCGGCACCGGGGGCGTGGGCGGCACCGGGGGCGACGGCGGCAACGCAGGCACCGGCGCCGGCGACCCCGGCAAAGGCGGCACCGGCGGCACCGGCGGCACCGGCGGCAGCGGCGGGGCCGGCGGTAGCGGCGGGGCCAACTTCAACGGCGGCACCGGCGGCACCGGCGGCACCGGCGGCACCGGCGGCAAAGGCGGCATGGGCGGCATCGCTGGCGACGGCGGGCCCGGCGGTGACGGCGGCAACGCCGGGGTCGGAGGAAAAGGCGGCACCAACGGCAACGGCGGCAGCGGCGGGACCGGCGGCACAGGCGGGGCCGGCGGCAACGCCGGCGCCGGCGGCCTAGCCAACACCGGCGGCACCGCAGGCAACGCGGGCATCGGCGGTGACGGCGGCCAAGGCGGTAACGGCGGCCAAGGAGACAGCGGTTCCGGATTGGGCGGCCAGCCCGGCTTTGCCGGCGGCCCCGGCGGCAAAGGCGGGGCCGGCGGCAACGCCGGCACCGGCGGCACCAACGGCTCCGGCGCCGGCGGGGCCGGCGGACAAGGCGGCGCCGGGGGTGCTGGCATCAGCTTCAGCAACGGCAGCAACGGCGGCACCGGCGGCACCGGGGGCGTGGGCGGCACCGGGGGCGACGGCGGCAACGCAGGCACCGGCGCCGGCGACCCCGGCAAAGGCGGCACCGGCGGCACCGGCGGCACCGGCGGCAGCGGCGGGGCCGGCGGTAGCGGCGGGGCCAACTTCAACGGCGGCACCGGCGGCACCGGCGGCACCGGCGGCACCGGCGGCAAAGGCGGCATGGGCGGCATCGCTGGCGACGGCGGGCCCGGCGGTGACGGCGGCAACGCCGGGGTCGGAGGAAAAGGCGGCACCAACGGCAACGGCGGCAGCGGCGGGACCGGCGGCACAGGCGGGCCCGGCGGCAGCGGCGGCGCGCCCACCGGCAGCGGCACCGGCGGCAAAGGCGGCGCCGGCGGTGACGGCGGCGATGGCGCCGACGGAGGGGCAGCCACCGGCGTCGGCGACGGCGGCGACGGTGGTAACGGTGGTAACGGTGGTAACGGCGGCACGGGCGTCGGCTCGCCCGGCGGCCTCGGCGGGGCAGGAGGCACTGGAGGCCTCGGCGGCGCCGGTGCAGGCGGCGGAGCCGACGGCGATGATGGCGACGACGGCCAACCCGGCAACAACGGCAGCTGAAGCACCACCTGCCACCAGACAACGCCGTCGATGTGGCGCTCCGGCGTGCGCAAGGCAAATCGGTGCGATCCTGACCAGCCAGGTGATTACCTGGTTCGACTCATGCCGAGCGACCGTCCCAGCGCCGCAGTGGATGCATACACGGTAGGTTCGACGGACACCCTGGGCTGGCTGACCGAATGGCCGCCGCAGCTCCCCGACCGAACCGTCAGCGGCAACATGTCACCTGCATCGTCGCCAAGCCCAGGCGATCGCCCGGCCCCGCAAGCGGATGTGTTCTCCTGCCCTCCGTGGGCAGCGCGCCCGACACCCGTAAGCGGATGTCCCCGACGGACTCCGGCCGGCCTAGCCGATGGCTACCCCAGGGAGTGCCGCACGATGGCCGTCGATCAAGTGCGGTCCGGCTTCGGCGAACCCTCCGCAGCTATTTCGCGACGCGCGAGAACACCCGTGCCTTACTTCCATCCACATCGATGTCGGCTCGGCCCCCGAGAGGCACGACAGCCGACCCATGTCGACCTTCCGTGCGGGGTGTCCGGAGCCGGTCGCAGCCGCACCCATCACCCACCGCTCGTCACGTGTCCCGCATGCACGTCATCGGCTGGCCGCGCCTCGGTCTGCTCCTTGGCCCAGCGGTAGTCCGGCTTACCGGCGGGCGAACGCTTCACCTCGTCGACAAACCACAGACTGCGCGGCACTTTGTAGCCCGCGATCTCGGAGCGCACGAACGAGTCCAACTCGGCCAACGACGGCCGACAACCCGGCCGGGCCTGCACCACGGCGGCCACCTGCTGGCCGTAACGCGGATCGGGCACCCCGACCACCAGAGCGTCGAACACGTCGGGATGCCCCTTCAAAGCGGCCTCGACCTCTTCGGGGTAGACCTTCTCGCCGCCGCTGTTGATCGACACCGAGCCACGACCCAGCATGGTGACCGTGCCGTCCTCCTCGACTTGGGCGTAGTCCCCCGGAATGGCGTAGCGCACACCGTTAATCGTCCGGAACGTCTCGGCCGTCTTCTTCTCGTCCTTGTAGTAGCCGACGGGAATGTTGCCCTTCTTGGCGATGACGCCCCGCATCCCCGAGCCGGGCTTGACTTCGTTGCCGTCGTCATCGAGCACGACGGTGCGATGGTCGATCCGCACCCGGGGCCCGCCGCCATGCGCCTGCCCGGCAGCAACGACGCTGGTACCGCCAAAACCCGTCTCCGACGAGCCAATTGAGTCCGTGATCACCCGATTCGGCAGCAGCTCAAGGAGTTTCTCCTTGATGCTCGGCGAGAACAGCGCCGCGGTGCTGGCCAACAGGAACAACGACGACAGGTCGTAGTCGTTGCCCTTGACCAGCGCGTCGACCAGCGGGCGGGCCATCGCATCACCGGTGAAGAACAGCAGGTTCACCTTGTGTTTGTGGATCGTGCGCCACACCTCGTCGGCGTTGAATTCCGGTGCCAGTACCGTGGTTTGGCCCGAGAAGAGCGCCATCCAGGTGGCCGACTGGGTGGCGCCGTGGATCATCGGCGGGATCGGGTAGCGGATCATCGGTGGATTCGCCGCGGCCGCCTTGGCCAGGTCGTATTCGTCTTTGACGAACTCTCCTGTCGCAAAGTCGGTTCCACCGAACAGCACACGATAGATGTCCTCGTGACGCCACATCACACCCTTGGGGAAACCGGTGGTGCCGCCGGTGTAGAGCAGATAGATGGCGTCGGCGCTGCGTTCGCCGAAGTCACGCTCCGGCGAGCCCGCCGCGATCGCGGAATAGAACTCGACGCCGCCGTAGCGCCGATAGTCCTGGTCCGAGCCGTCCTCGACGACCAAGATCGTCCTTACATGGGGCGTGTCGGGGAGAACGTTGGCGACCCGGTCGGCGTAGCGGCGTTCGTGCACCAACGCGACCATGTCGGAGTTGTCGAACAGGTAGCGAAGTTCGCCCTCCACGTAACGGAAGTTGACGTTCACCAAGATGGCGCCCGCCTTCACGATGCCCAGCATCGCGATCACGATCTCGATGCGGTTGCGGCAGTACAGGCCGACCTTGTCGTCCTTTTGCACGCCTTGATCGATCAGGTGGTGCGCGAGGCGGTTGGCCTTATCCTCCAGCTGGGCGTAGGTCAACTGCTCATCGCCGCAGATAACGGCGACACGGTCAGGCACGGCGTCGATGGCGTGCTCGGCGAGATCGGCAATATTCAGGGCCACGGCCACCAAACTAGAACGTGTTACATTTCTTGACAAGCTCACACCCGACGGGCAGAAAGAGGTGGCGGCCGTGGCAACCGTGGAATCCGGACCCGACGCGCTGGTGGAGCGGCGCGGCCACACCCTGATCGTGACCATGAACCGGCCGGCCGCCCGCAACGCGCTGAGCACCGAAATGATGCGAATCATGGTGCAGGCCTGGGATCGCGTCGACAACGATCCCGACATCCGTTGCTGCATCCTCACCGGAGCCGGTGGCTACTTTTGCGCCGGCATGGACCTCAAGGCGGCAACCCAGAAACCGCCGGGCGACTCTTTCAAGGACGGCAGCTACGGCCCGTCGCGCATCGATGCCCTGCTCAAAGGGCGCCGCTTGACCAAACCGCTGATCGCCGCCGTCGAGGGGCCCGCGATCGCCGGCGGCACCGAGATCCTGCAGGGCACCGACATCCGGGTCGCCGGTGAAAGTGCGAAGTTCGGCATCTCCGAGGCCAAGTGGAGCCTGTACCCGATGGGCGGCTCGGCCGTGCGGCTGGTCCGGCAGATCCCCTACACTCTGGCCTGCGACCTGCTGCTGACCGGACGGCACATTACCGCCGCCGAGGCCAAGGAAATGGGCCTGATCGGCCACGTGGTGCCCGACGGCCAGGCGCTGACCAAGGCTCTAGAACTTGCCGACGCCATCTCGGCTAACGGACCCCTGGCCGTGCAGGCCATCCTGCGGTCCATCCGCGAGACCGAGTGCATGCCCGAAAACGAGGCGTTCAAGATCGACACCCAGATCGGCATCAAGGTCTTCCTGTCCGACGACGCCAAGGAAGGCCCGCGCGCGTTCGCCGAGAAGCGCGCACCCAACTTCCAGAACCGCTAGGCGCCGAGCGTGAACTGAGGGCGAGATTTCGGCCGATTTTCCGCCCTCAGTTCACGTTGGACGGCGGTGTCGGTGCACGACGGCACACTGCGATCGTGATCGAACCATTCCTCGGCAGCGAAGCGATTGCCTCCGGCGCGTTGACGCGGCACCGGCTGCGAAGCGCATACGCCACGATCCACCCCGACGTCTATGTCTCCCCCGGCGCCGACCTGACCGCATGGAGTCGCGCTCAGGCCGCCTGGCTATGGTCGCGGCGGCGCGGCGTCATCGCCGGGCAGTCGGCGGCGGCGATGCACGGCGCCAAATGGGTCGACGCGCGACAGGCGGCCGAGCTGCTCTACGACCACCGTCGCCCGCCGGCCGGCATCCACACCTGGTCGGACCGTGTCGCCGACGACGAGATCCAGCCAATCTCCGGCATGAATACGACCACACCGGCGCGCACCGCCCTCGACCTCGCCCGCCGCTATCCGGTCGGCAAGGCCGTCGCGGCCATCGATGCGCTCGCCCGCGCGACGGACCTCAAGCTGGCCGATGTCGAGATGCTCGCCGAACGCTACCGGGGAAGCCGCGGCATCCGAAATGCTCGTATCGCATTGGATCTGGTGGATCCAGGTGCCGAGTCACCTCGCGAGACGTGGCTGCGTCTGCTACTCATCCGAGCGGGCTTTCCAAGACCACAGACCCAGATCCCGGTTTACGACGAGTACGGCCAGCTGGTCGCGGTTATCGATATGGGTTGGGCAGGAATCAAGGTCGGCGTGGATTACGAGGGCGACCATCACCGGACCGACCGCAGAACGTTCAACAAGGACATCAAGCGTGCCGAAGCGTTGACCGAGCTTGGGTGGACCGACGTACGCGTGACGGTCGAGGACACCGAGGGTGGCATCATCTGGCGGGTGTCAGCGGCCTGGCAGCGCCGAACGTGAACTCACGGCGGAGATTCGGCCGATATTCCGCCCTCAGTTCACGTTCGGCGTGGCTCAGCCCAGCGGCGGGCTCGGCGTGAACACCACCGGCATGGATTCCAGGCCGCTGACAAAGTTCGCCGGCCGCAGCGGCAACACGGAGTCATCGGCGACCAACCGCAGGTCGGGTAGCCGCCGCAACACCCGTTCCGTCATCAACGACAGCTCCAACCGGGCCAGCTGATTGCCCAGGCAGAAATGCGTGCCGAAGCCAAACGCCAAGTGGCTGTTTGGATTTCGCTGAACATCAAACTTTTCCGGTTCACAGAAAACCGCCTCGTCGAAGTTCGCCGACTCGAAGAGCAGCATCATCTTCTCGCCGGCACACAACGCCGTGCCGTGAAACTCGGTATCCGCGGTCAACACCCGGCACATGTTCTTTACCGGGGCGGTCCAACGTAGCATCTCCTCGATGGCCCCGGGCAGCAACGACGGGTCGCGCTGCAGCAGGTCCCACTGGTCACGGTTGCGCAGCAGCTGCTCGGTACCACCGCTCAAGGTATGCCGCGTGGTCTCGTCGCCGCCGATCAGGATCAGCAGCGTCTCCATGACCAGCTCGTCGTCGCTTAGCCGCTCGCCGTCAACTTCGGAACTCACCAGCACGCTGACCAGGTCGTCGGTGGGGTCCGCTCGCCGTGCCGCAATGGTGGCCCGGGTGAAGTCGTTGTAGGCCGCGAAGGCGTCCATGGTGATCTGGAAATCCTCTTGAGACACATGCGAACTGAGGAATGTCACCAGATCGTCGGACCACCGCAAGAACATGTCCCGCTGCTCTGGACGCACCCCGAGCATGTCGCCGATCACCGCCATCGGTAGCGGCGCGGCCAGGTCCCGCACGAAGTCACACTCGCCGCGTTCGCACACGGCGTCGATCAGGGTGTCACACAGCGCGGCAATCGACGCCTCCTTGTCCTTCACCCGCTTGCGGGTGAAGCCGGCGTTAACCAGCTTGCGCCGCAACAGATGTGCGGGATCGTCCATGTCGATCATCATCGGCAGGGCGGGCTGGTCGGGGCGGATGCCGCCGGCGTTGGAGAACAGCTCGGGTTGACGTTCGGCGTCGATCACCGCCTGGTACGTCGACGCGGCCGCCAGGCCGTTGCGATCGCGGAACACCGGTTGGTTGGCCCGCATCCACCGGTACGCGGCCCGCGCCTCGCGGCTGGCGTAGAAGTTGCCGTCGGCCAGATCCACGTCCGGAGCTTCAGTCATCGCGATCCTCCGCACTACAGTGGGCGATATGCCCGTCTCGCAACACACCATCGCCGGCACGGTGCTCACCATGCCGGTGCGCATTCGCACCGCCAACCTGCATTCCGCGATGTTCTCGGTGCCCGCCGACCCAGCGCAGCGCCTCATCGACTACAGCGGGCTGCGGGTGTGCGAATACCTGCCCGGTAAGGCAATCGTGATGCAGATGCTGGTGCGCTACGTCGACGGGGATTTGGGGCGATACCACGAGTACGGCACCGCGATCATGGTGAACCCGCCCGGCACCCAACGCCGCGGGCCCAGAGCCCTCACCCGAGCCGCCGCGTTCATCCATCATCTGCCGGTAGATCAGGTGTTCACGCTTGAGGCCGGGCGCACCATCTGGGGCTTCCCGAAGATCATGGCGGACTTCAACGTCACCGACGGCCGGAGGTTCGGCTTCGACGTCAGCGCCGACGGACGGTTGATCGCCGGGATCGAGTTCAGCACCGGCCTGCCGGTGCCGACCCTCGGGTGGCAAATGTTGAAGACCTACTCCCACCATGACGGCGTAACTCGCGAGATTCCCTGGGAAATGAAAGTCTCGGGCCTGCGCGCCCGGCTCGGCGGCGCCCGACTGCGGTTGGGAGACCATCCCTACGCCAAAGAACTGGCATCGCTGGGCCTGCCGAAGCGGGCTCTGTTGTCCCAGTCGGCGGCCAACGTAGAAATGACCTTCGGCGACGGTCACCCGATCTGAACCGCAAGAAAGCGAAGCCATCAGCCCAATCTAGAACGCGTTCTAGCCCGCTGGCAAGGATCGATCAGACCAGGGCGGCAAGGTCGCGGACCTGCTCTGCGCTGCCGGCGGTCACCACCATCATGGTGACCCCGGCGGCCTCCCAGACGGCCATCTGCTTACGCACGTGGTCGATGTCACCGACGATCACGGCGTCGTCGACGAGCTCGTCCGGGATGATCTCGGCGGCCTCGTCCTTGCGGCCAGACCGAAATAACTTGGTGACCTCATCGACCACTTGCGTGTACCCCATCCGGCGATAGACGTCGGCGTGGAAGTTGGTCTCTTCGGCGCCCATCCCGCCCATGTAGAGCGCCAGGAACGGCTTGATTCCGGCAAACGCGGCCGCCCGATCGTCGGTGATGACCACCTGCGCCGTCGCGCAGATCTCGAAGTCCTCGCGGCTACGCCGGGCGCCGGGCCGGGCGAATCCTTCGTCGAGCCATTCGTTGTACATGCCGGCCATGCGTGGCGAATAGAAGATGGGCAGCCAGCCATCGCAGATCTCGGCGGCCAGCGCGACGTTCTTGGGCCCCTCGGCCCCCAGCATGATTGGTATGTCGGCGCGCAGCGGATGGGTGATGGGTTTGAGCGCTTTGCCCAGACCTGTCGTGCCCTCCCCCGTCAGTGGCAGCCGGTAGTGCGGCCCGGCGCTGGTCACCGGCGATTCTCGGGCCCACACCTGGCGCACGATGTCGATGTATTCGCGGGTGCGAGCCAGCGGCTTGGGAAACCGCTGCCCGTACCAACCCTCGACCACCTGCGGACCGGACACGCCGAGCCCGAGAATGTGCCGGCCACCGGACAGATGGTCCAGTGTCAGCGCGGCCATCGCACAGGCCGTTGGTGTGCGCGCGGACAGCTGGATCACCGACGTACCCAGCCGCACCCGTTGCGTCGACGAGCCCCACCAGGCCAGCGGCGTGTAGGCGTCGGACCCCCACGCCTCGGCGGTGAACACCGTGTCAAAACCCGCATCCTCGGCCGCGGCGACGAGTTCCGCATGGTTCTGCGGCGGCTGCGCGCCCCAATACCCCAGCTGTAGTCCGAGCTTCATCCCTGCCTCCACGACGCCCTTCAGGAGGGCAATGTTGAAACCGTTGTTAGAACCTGTTCTACTCGACAGGCGTGACAGCCAGCTCGAGCGGCCCGGCGCTGATCGATCACTCTGAGCCGCCCCTTTCCGCGCCCCTCACGTTGTCCTTCGACTACACCCGTTCGGTGGGGCCCACGTTAAGCAGGTTTTTCACCGCCTTGCGTGCACGCCGCATTGTCGGGGTGCGCGGATCCGACGGCCGAGTCCATGTGCCGCCGGTGGAATATGACCCGGTTACCTACGAACCCCTGAGCGAAATGGTACCGGTGTCCAGCGTCGGCACCGTCGCGTCCTGGACCTGGCAACCCGAGCCGCTAGCCGGCCAGCCCCTGGACCGGCCGTTCGCCTGGGCGCTGATCAAGCTCGACGGCGCCGACACCTTGCTGATGCACGCCGTTGATGTGGGAACCGCCGGCCCTTCCGCCATCCACACCGGCGCCCGGGTGCACGCGCATTGGGCCGACCAACCGGTGGGCGCCATCACCGATATCGCCTGCTTTGCGCTCGGCGAGACCGCAGAACCGGTGGCGGCTCACAAGACCGAGGATGCGCGGGACCCGGTCACCATGATCGTCACGCCGATCCAGCTGGAAATTCAGCACACCGCCTCGCACGAGGAGAGTGCGTATCTGCGCGCCATCGCCCAGGGCAAGCTCGTGGGCGCCAGAACCGGAAAGACCGGCAAGGTATACTTCCCGCCGCATGGCGCCGACCCGGCCACCGGGAAACCCACCTCCGAGTTTGTCGAGCTGCCCGACAAGGGCACGGTGACGACGTTCGCGATCGTCAACATCCCGTTCCTGGGCCAGCGAATCAAGCCGCCCTATGTGGCGGCCTACGTGTTGCTCGACGGCGCCGACATCCCGTTTTTGCATTTGGTTTCCGACGTCGACGCGCACCAGGTGCGGATGGGCATGCGCGTCGAGGCGGTGTGGAAGCCGCGGGAGCGGTGGGGACTGGGCATCGACAACATCGAGTACTTCCGCCCCACCGGCGAACCGGATGCCAACTACGACACCTACAAGCACCACCTGTAAAGGGCCCACCAACCAATGAGCGTTCGCGATATTGCCGTTGTCGGCTTCGCCCACGCCCCGCACGTGCGCCGCACCGACGGCACTACCAACGGCGTCGAGATGCTGATGCCGTGCTTCGCCCAGCTATACGACGAGCTGGGCATCACCAAGGCCGACATCGGATTCTGGTGTTCGGGTTCGTCGGATTACCTGGCTGGACGAGCATTTTCGTTCATCTCCGCGATCGACTCCATCGGAGCCGTACCGCCGATCAACGAATCGCACGTCGAGATGGACGCCGCCTGGGCACTGTATGAGGCCTACATCAAACTGCTGACCGGCGAGGTCGACACCGCGCTGGTGTACGGCTTCGGGAAGTCCTCGGCCGGAACGCTGCGCCGTGTGCTGTCCCGCCAGACCGACCCGTACACCGTCGCGCCGCTGTGGCCGGATTCGGTATCGATGGCGGGACTACAGGCGCGGTTGGGGCTGGACTCCGGCAAGTGGACCCACGAGCAGATGGCGCGAGTGGCGTTCGATTCCTTCACCAACGCTCGCCGGGTGGATTCCGTGGAGCCGCCGATCACCGTCGGGGAACTGCTGGCACGGCCGTTTTTTGCCGATCCGCTGCGGCGCCACGACATTGCGCCGATTACCGACGGTGCCGCCGCGGTCGTGCTCGCGGCCGACAACCGCGCCCGAGAACTGCGCGAAAATCCGGCGTGGATCACCGGAATCGAACATCGCATCGAGTCTCCGGCGCTGGGGGCGCGCGACATCACCGAGTCTCCGTCGACCAAACTGGCGGCCAAGATAGCCACCGGCGGACACACCGGCGACATCGACGTGGCGGAGATCCATGGGCCCTTTACCCACCAGCACCTGATCGTCGCGGAGGCCATCAGGATTCCGGGTAAGACGAAAGTGAATCCGTCCGGCGGCCCGTTGGCCGCCAACCCCATGTTCGCCGCCGGCCTTGAGCGTATCGGCTTTGCCGCACAACATACCTGGGACGGATCGGCGCGGCGCGTGCTGGCGCACGCCACCAGCGGACCGGCGCTGCAGCAAAACCTGGTCGCGGTCATGGAAGGACGGGGATAGTGGAGGGGCAGCGCTGATGGCCGGAAAGCTGGCCGCCGTACTCGGCACCGGGCAGACCAAGTATGTCGCCAAGCGCCAAGACGTTTCGATGAACGGTCTGGTGCGGGAGGCCATCGACCGAGCGCTGGCGGATTCCGGTTCCACCTTCGACGACATCGACGCCGTCGTGGTCGGCAAGGCGCCCGACTTCTTCGAAGGGGTGATGATGCCGGAGCTATTCATGGCCGACGCCATGGGCGCGACCGGCAAGCCGCTGATCCGGGTACACACCGCCGGTTCGGTTGGCGGATCCACCGGGGTAGTGGCTGCCAGCCTGGTGCAATCCGGCAAATACCGCCGGGTCCTGGCATTAGCCTGGGAAAAGCAGTCGGAATCCAATGCCATGTGGGCGTTGTCGATTCCTGTGCCGTTCACCAAACCGGTCGGTGCCGGTGCGGGGGGATACTTCGCCCCGCATGTCCGGGCCTATATCCGCCGCTCGGGCGCACCGGCACACATCGGTGCTATGGTTGCGGTCAAGGACCGGCTCAACGGCAGCCGCAACCCGTTGGCACATCTGCAGCAGCCCGACATCACCCTGGAGAAGGTGATGGCATCTCAGATGCTCTGGGATCCAATACGTTTCGATGAGACGTGCCCGTCGTCAGACGGTGCGTGCGCGGTTGTCGTCGGCGACGAGGAGATCGCCGACGCGCGACTGGCGCAAGGGCATCCGGTGGCCTGGATTCATGGCACCGCATTACGCACCGAGCCGCTGGCTTTCGCCGGGCGCGACCAGGTCAACCCGCAGGCCGGCCGCGACGCGGCGGCGGCGCTGTGGAAGGCCGCGGGCATCACCAGCCCCATCGACGAAATCGACGCCGCCGAAATTTACGTCCCGTTCTCCTGGTTCGAGCCGATGTGGTTGGAGAATCTGGGATTTGCCCGCGAGGGCGAGGGCTGGAAGCTCACCGAGGCCGGCGAGACTGCGATCGGCGGTCGACTACCGGTGAACCCTTCCGGCGGCGTGCTGTCCGCCAATCCGATCGGCGCATCGGGCCTGATCCGCTTCGCCGAGGCCGCGATCCAAGTCATGGGCAAGGCGGAGGCGCGTCAAGTTCCGGGTGCGCGAAAGGCCTTGGGGCACGCTTACGGTGGCGGCTCGCAGTACTTCTCTATGTGGGTGGTCGGCTGCGAGAAACCCAAACAGGCAGCCGCATAATCGCCCGGCGCGATCCGGGCGACGCCGCAGACCATCCGAGCATGGTGAAGTTCACACCCGATAGCCAGACGTCAGTTCTGCGCGCGGGCAAGTGCTCAGGTACTCTTTCTCCGTCGCGGTCGCGATTGCAAAGGGGGAGCTGGCCGGTGGATTCCGAACGCCGACGCTACGGGTGGCCGCGGAATCGACGCACCTTAGCCATTACTGGAGCTGCAGTCGTTGTCGTGGTGACCCTCGCAGCCATTGGTTACCTGATCTTTGAGCCAAAAATTTCTGGGTCGTCCACGTCCAGGCAGGCCGCATCGCCAACCACTCCTTCCCCGCCCAGCCAGGTCGTGGTGCCGATCGACCTTTGGAATCCCGACGGGGTGACGGTGGACCTGGCGGACGCCGTTTACGTGGCCGACTCCGGTCACAAGCGACTGCTGAAACTGCCGGCCGGCTCCAACACCCCGACCACGTTGCCATTCACCGACACCATCGGTCCAGGCGGCGTGGCGGTAAACAGCAACCGCGACGTCTATGTCATCGATGAAGACAGCCACCATGTGTTGAAACTCGCGGCCGGCATCGAACCCCCGGTCGAGCTCCCGTTCGGCAGCCTTGGCGATGCGCATGGTTTGGCAGTGGACCGCAGCGACAGCGTCTATGTCGTCGACTATGACAATGCCAAAGTGTTGAAACTGCCCCCAGGCGCAGATACCCCTACCGAACTGCCGTTCGTCGGGCTCGACCACCCCTATGATGTGGCGGTGGACGGTGCTGGCACCG
Organism: Mycobacterium tuberculosis H37Rv; assembly: GCF_000195955.2. Classification (GTDB taxonomy): domain Bacteria; phylum Actinomycetota; class Actinomycetes; order Mycobacteriales; family Mycobacteriaceae; genus Mycobacterium; species Mycobacterium tuberculosis. Next base: position 3,961,485 of record NC_000962.3, read on the forward strand.
TCTACGTGACCGACAGCGGCCACAATCGCGTGGTGGCGTTGACCGCGGGGTCGGCCACGCCGGTGCACCTCCCATTCGCCGATCTCAGCTTTCCCGCCGGTGTGACGGTGGACCGCGACGATAGCGTCTATGTGGCCGATCTGAACAACAATCGGGTGCTGAAGCTGGCGGCCGGCTCGAATGCGCAGTCGCAGCTGCCGTTCACCGGACTCTTCTCCCCAACTGATGTGGCGGTGGACAACGACGGCGCCGTCTACGTGATCGACTTTTACAACCGGATGTTAAAACTGCCGACGGCTTAACCCGCAGCGACGCCTACATGGGTTCCAGTCCGGCCAGATGCCGTGCAGCCAGGTCACGATAGGCCTGCGGATTGACGTTAACCCACATTTCCGCGCCCGTTCCTTCAATCGGTCCCTTCACCTTGGCCGGCGCTCCCGTTACCAGCATTCCGGCCGGAATCTGAGTGCCGGCCACCACCAGCGCTCCCGCGGCGATCATGCAGCGCGCGCCGATTACCGCTCCGTCGAGGACCGTCGCGTGGTTGGCGATCAGAGCCTCAGACCCGACGTGGACGCCGTGGATCACACACAGGTGCGCCACTGTCGCCCCCGGGCCGATGTCTACCGGGATGCCGGGCGGTGCGTGTAATACCGCCCCGTCCTGCACATTGGCCCCCTCGCGCACGACGACGGGCGCATAGTCGCCGCGCAGCACGGCATTGAACCAGACCGACGCCCCAGCCTCGATGGTGACGTCGCCGATCAGGGTGGCTGTCGGGGCCACAAACGCGGTGGGATCGATCCGGGGCGATCGGCCCTCGAAAGAAAACAGCGGCATCGTTTAGATATACGCCCGTCGTACATATGCCGTGGCCAGACTCGCTGTCGTTGCGCTCACCGGAGAGAAAACTGTAACGTGTTCTAGTTAGCGATACCGATCGGGAGGTGACAGGTGAGTACCGACACGAGTGGGGTCGGTGTTCGGGAGATCGATGCCGGCGCCTTGCCGACCAGGTATGCGCGTGGCTGGCATTGCCTGGGCGTCGCGAAGGACTATTTGGAAGGGAAGCCACACGGGGTAGAGGCGTTCGGCACCAAGCTGGTTGTGTTCGCTGATTCCCACGGGGACCTGAAAGTCCTCGACGGCTACTGCCGGCACATGGGCGGCGACCTGTCCGAGGGCACCGTCAAAGGCGACGAGGTCGCTTGCCCGTTCCACGACTGGCGCTGGGGTGGCGACGGCCGCTGCAAATTGGTGCCGTATGCCAGGCGCACACCCAGAATGGCGCGCACTCGGTCGTGGACGACCGATGTGCGCAGCGGGCTGCTGTTTGTCTGGCACGACCATGAGGGCAATCCACCCGACCCCGCGGTCCGGATCCCCGAGATTCCCGAGGCGGCCAGCGACGAGTGGACCGACTGGCGGTGGAACCGCATCCTCATCGAAGGGTCCAACTGCCGCGACATCATCGACAACGTCACCGATATGGCGCACTTCTTCTACATCCACTTCGGTTTGCCGACGTACTTCAAGAACGTCTTCGAGGGCCACATCGCCTCGCAGTATCTGCACAACGTGGGCCGGCCCGATGTCGACGATCTGGGGACGTCTTACGGTGAGGCGCATCTGGATTCGGAGGCGTCTTACTTCGGGCCGTCGTTCATGATCAACTGGCTGCACAACCGCTACGGCAACTACAAGTCCGAGTCGATCCTGATCAACTGCCACTACCCGGTGACCCAGAACTCGTTCGTCCTGCAATGGGGCGTCATCGTCGAAAAGCCCAAGGGTATGAGCGAAGAGATGACCGACAAGTTGTCGCGGGTGTTCACCGAGGGCGTCAGCAAGGGCTTCTTGCAGGATGTCGAGATCTGGAAGCACAAGACCCGCATCGACAACCCGCTGCTGGTTGAAGAGGACGGCGCCGTGTATCAGCTGCGCCGCTGGTATGAACAGTTTTATGTCGACGTAGCCGACATAAAACCAGAGATGGTGGAGCGCTTCGAGATCGAGGTCGACACCAAGCGCGCCAACGAGTTCTGGAATGCCGAGGTAGAGAAGAACTTGAAATCGAGAGAAGTTTCCGACGACGTGCCCGCCGAGCAACACTGACGGACATGCCTGACGATCAGCCGGCGGTTCCCGACGTCGATCGGCTGGCCCGGTCGATGCTACTGCTGCACGGTGATCATCACGATCACAACGATTCCCCCGAGCAACACCGCACATGTGGATCCTGGTCGAAGTCAAGGGATTTCGCTGACGACCCGCAGCGTGCTGCCGCGGTGCGCGAAGCCAGCCGCGCCGAGCGCGACCGTTATCTGACCTCAGGCCTGCAACCGGTGGATTGCCGGTTCTGCCATGTCACGGTGACCGTAAAGAGGCTGGGGCCGGGTCATACCGCTGTGCAATGGAACACCGAGGCGTCGCGGCGCTGCGCGTACTTCACCGAGCTGCGGGCACGCGGCGGGGATTCCGCACGCACCAGGTCCTGTCCCCGGCTGACCGACAGCATCGAACACGCAGTGGCCGAGGGCTACTTGGAGCACCACGACCCAAACCGATAACGTCGCACACCCGCTTGCCGCGGGATACGGTGCCGCATCCGGCACGGTGCCACCGAGGCGTACGGTTTGTGACGGCGGTTCCGGGACTGAGCTTCCTATGAAGCCTCTCCGGTGTGCGCGAGTCGATCGAGGCGCACCAGAGCATCGTGTTCGCCGCCCTGGCGGTCAGAACTGGATTGAACACCAAACAGGTTGGAGCATCAAGAAATTCGTTCAAACACTACGTCGCTACCGCACCGTGACCCCGCGCCGGCAACCACACCCTCCGTGCGGGACCTTCAGGGTCCGATGCAAGAGCACCGGTCTGTTGGATGGGGATGCGACTCGTAGGCGATGCCCTGTCCATTCACTCGAGATCCATTCACTCGAGGTCGACTTCGCCCGGCCCGCCCCGCATCTCACAAAACGAGGGTTTACTGTGACCTTATTGTCGCGCAAAAAGAAAGGCCCGATTCTGAATATTGGGCAGCCAGCCAAATCCGCGGCAATCCTCCTTGTAGAGCAGCTTGAAACCGAGTTCAGAAGCTTTTGATTCGAGATCAGCGTCGGTGATACCCCATTGCCAGATGTCTGGTATATCGCGCCACGGCTTGTCATGATCCGGGTGCTTTTTATCGAGTTTTTGAAAGAGATCTCTATAAGCCTTGTTAAGTTTGCTGTGCGGGACGTTACGAAAGTAGTGCTTTTCACCCAGATCCAACAATCTAACTGTGGTTGTTGAACCTATCCATTGTTGATTATAAATCAGCAAACAACGTACATTCTTTGCGTACATATCCAGGATAGTGTCCCAATCAGGCGACACTTGGTGCAGCAGCACATCGAATAGGAAGAGGGCGTCGACATTACCGACTTTATCGGCAATCTCCTGGTCTCCGAAGTTCCCCTCAATAACGCGAAGTTGCGGATATGAATTTGCACGGGCCGCGACTGTTGGAGTTATGCGGCCATCGACCAATACTGCCTCTTTTACCGGGTACTTATCCAGGGCGCGAAATGTATAGGCGCCTTCCACTCCCCAAACGGCACCGAGATCCGCGAACGACTCTATGCGACATGATGTGAAAGCCCGATCTATCAGGTTGATTTTGCCTCTAACGAGCCAATAGCCACCCTGTCGTAACCGATCCAACATCATTTCACCTCAAATACGTGTGTTCAACTGGCGTCTCGCTGGATGGTAGATCACCGCTAGCTGGTCCAGTATGCCGCCTGCCATGAGCTTGGGACCAGTGTGATCTGCTTGTGCCAGGGGGAGGACGGGACCACCTTGATTGCCAGTCACGGGACCACGGCGCGCCGCGTCGGTGGTCTTTTCGCTTATTCGTGCGATCGTCGTGACAGCTCAAGTCACGGGAGGCGGCGGGCATGGCTTTTCGGGAGGTCAGTATGAACAAGATCAGGGAAGTGCTGCGGGTCTGGCTGGGGGTGGCCGGGTTGCCGGCCCCGGGGTGCCGCACGATCGCCGCGCATTGCGGTATGGACCGCAAGACGGTGCGGCGCTACGTGGAGGCCCGCGCAGGCACCCGGTCTGCCCCGCGACGACGATGTCAGCGCTATCGATGACGGGTTGATCGGGGCGGTCGCCGACGCGGTGCGTCCGGCCCGGCCGGATGGTCATGGTGCGGCGTGGGAGCAACTGCTGGGGGTAGCGAACTGTTCACTACCCCCTGGCAATCAGGTGGTCCCGTCTCCCTGGCAAGCGACAGCTCGGGCAATCCACCTGGTAATCAAACAATTTCGGGCGGCTGGCGAGTTGTCGCGCTGAGGCGGGCAAATTGCGTATCTGCTCGACCAATGCGACGCGGCTGGCCAAACAGCACACCGAATCACAGCCCGGCGAACCGCTCTTTGACCATTTCGACCGTGAGCCCGTAGTCAGCCAACGAATAGGAATGCTTTGGGGCCCGGGCACCGCTCTGGCTCTCGGCGTGGACGGTTGTCATTGCCTGTCGAGCCTCGTCGGACAGCGTCAACCCGAAGTGCCGGTAGATATCTGCCACCGTACCCAGCGGATCGGCAATCAAGTCGTGGTAGTCCACGTCGTAGAACTGGGCCGAATCATATTTGGCCCGTGCGGCATTGAACCGCTCCAGCCCACGCGACCAGGTGTCCATCGCGTCCGCACCGATCTGGGCGCCCACAAACTTCGTCGACCACCCTTCTGTGGTGTGCTGCGCCAGCGAGCACATCGACGCCATGATCGTCTCCACCGGCCGGTGAGTCTGCACCACCAGGGCATCGGGATAGGTCGCCATCAGCGCATCCAGGGCAAATAGATGACTCGGATTCTTTAGTACCCACCGCTTTTCGGCATCGTTGAGCCCAATCAGCTGCAGGTTGCGGCGGTGCCGGCAATACGACGGCGTCCAGTCCTGGCGTGACAACCAGTCGGCATAGCTGGGTACATGCGCCAGCGCCTCGTACGACACCGAATGCAGCGACTGCCGCAACAGCTGCCAACACTCCTCCAACTCGTAGGCCGCCATGAAATGCAAGCCGGTGTATCCCGGATTCTCGGCATGATGCTGGGTGAACTGTGCATCGAGCTGGCGATACAACGGGTTTGACTCCCAGGTCTCGCGCGGGGGGCGCGGCTGCGGGTACTCGGCCAGCCACATGTGCAGGCCTTGGTGGGCCGGGTCGGCGCCCAGCAGCCGGTGCAGCGCAGTGGTTCCGGTGCGCACCAACCCGGTGACGAAGATAGGCCGTTTGATGGCAACGTCGACGTGCTCCGGATACTGCTTCCACGCGGACTGGGACAGTAGCCTGGCCACCAGCGCACCGCGCAGGAAGAACCGGTTCATCTTGCTGCCCAACACGGTGAGGCCGGCTTCGCCCTGGTAAGCGTCCAGCAACACACCCAGCGCCTCACGGTAGTTGTCGTCGTCGGTGCCAAAATCGTCGAGACCCACCAGTTTGGTAGCCGATGCGTGCAGTTCGTCGACGGTGGCCACATCTTTCCGATCGGGACGCCGAGTCATTACGTGTGGTACTCCCCGCAATTGACGTCCAGGGTCTGCCCGGTGATGCCGCTGGCCAGGTCGCTGGCCAGGAAAAGAATCGCTGAGGCCACCTCGTCTTCGGTTGGCAGCCGTTTGAGATCGGAGTTTGCCGCGGTCGCCTGATAGATCTGATCCACGGTAGTGCCGTATTTGCCGGCCTGATGGTCGAAATAGCTTTTCAGCGTGTCACCCCAGATATAGCCGGGTGCAACGGAATTGACGCGAATTCCCTGCTCGCCCAGTTCCGTGGCCAGCGAATGCGACATAGCTAGCAGTACGGACTTGGCCATCTTGTAGGTGCCGTATTTCGGCTGCGAGTGCCGGATCACCATGGAGTTGACGTTGACGATCGCGCCGTGAGACTGCGCCAGCGCGGGCGTAAACGCCTGGATGAGTCGTAGCGTCCCCAGCGCGCTGAGCTCTATCGCGTCACGGATGTGCTCAAATGTGGTGCCGGCCAATGGTTTCATCGATGGCACCCGGAACGCGTTGTTGATCAGCACGTCGGCCTTGCCGTACGCCGCCAGCGTGGCCTGCACAAGGTTGCTTACGTCGTCGTCGTCGGTGATGTCGGTGCGCACCGCCACCGCCCGTCGCCCGGTGTCGATGATCTGCTTGGCGACGTCGTCGAGACGCTCCGCGCTGCGCGCAGCCAGCACCAGATCGGCGCCGTCTCGCGCACATCGGTGCGCCAGCGTCGTGCCCAGCCCCGGTCCGACGCCACTGACGACGATCACCTTGCGCTTGAGCATCCCGGTCATCCCAGCATCCTGGTCGCGATTTGCCGTTGACGCAACGCAATTCGCGCCCGCCAATCATCCTCGGAAATCTTGTTGTGCTGGTAATGCGGCAGTGCCGCCGGGATGGCGTCGAAGTCGACCAGTTCGACGGTGGGCCCATCGGCCTCGGTGAGCTCACGGGATACCCGCTGCCAGCGGAACTGCAGAAACCCGCGCCGATGGCCGAGCGTTTCCACCCAGTTGGTCACACCCGGATTCTGCTCGGCGACCACGATGCGCACCTTGCCATCCGGGTCCGCTTGGGCCTGGCTGGCATTCAACGAGGTCTGATGATTGATATAGTCCAGCGAGATGTACCACATGCTGCCCAACTGAAACCCTAAGTAGGGGGCGTCGCTCACCGGCACCGTGATCACCAGCGCTTGACCCGGCCGCAGCTCGAAATGACCGGCCGACGAGTATTGGGTGGCCAGGCCACCGGGAGTCAACCGAGGCGCCACCATGGTGTTAACCGGGATATTGAGGTAGAACCACTGGGGAAACTGTAACCAGGTTTTCACCCGGTTCACAAGCTGGGATCCCGCTGTGGCATAACGCTTTTCCATGAGCTCGCGAGTCAGCGGCGGCGGCGCGGTGCCGACGGTGTCCAGCCTGGCGATGGCCAGCGTGCCGCGCTGTTGTGACCAATCGCCGTACACCTCCCGGATCACTAGTTGCCCGGGAGCGCTGGGCCGCAACCGCCATTCGAAGCTGCCGTCCGCGGCGATGTCGAGCTCACGGTCGTCGAACGCGGCCTGGCTGGCCGGCACGTTATAGTCGGTGTACTCGCCGCCGAGCAGCTGAAAGCTCAGGTCGGTGGTGGTGCCGCGCCGTCCGCTGACCACATAGTCGCGGTTGGCCTGCAGCCGGGTGCCGAAGTAGAGGGTGTCGGGGTTGTCCAGGCCCATCTTCGTGAACGGCCCTGTTCCGGACTGCAGGAACGGGTGGTCACGCTCGTAGTCGAAGGCCAGGTGCATGCAGCCCGCGATGCAGCCGGCCAGGTATTGCAGCCCTTCGAGCAGGTCGGCTTCAGTCTCGATGTGCGGGGCGGCGGCTACCAGCTGCTCGGCTTCTGCGATCGCCTCGCGCAGCGGGTCGGAGTACACGACTTCGACACTAGAACGTGTTCCTGTTTTGCGTCAATGGCGAACATCTGCCCCCGTCATTTACGGCAATTGAAGACAAAGCCCGCTCGCTTCCAGAGCCCTGCGCACGAGCTACCCATTATTGATCTAGCTTATTGTTGCGTTATACGACAGTCTGAGCAGTATATTGTCCGCTATATGTGTATTCGTAGCGGCGTGGATTGACGCGAGGCTGGTCGAGACCCGGTCCGTGAGATGCGCCGGAAAGGGTGTCGCGATGCGGAACTCTACTGACCGTCCAGCGGCGGCTAACGAAGTCTGCATCCGCGACAGCCACCCAATGACGCGCCTGCCGTTGCGATCTCAGCACTGACGGCAGCCCGGCCTATCCGCGACCAGCTAGGGAAAGGCATTCGCAGATGTTCATGGATTTCGCGATGCTTCCGCCGGAAGTCAACTCGACACGGATGTATAGCGGGCCGGGAGCGGGCTCGTTGTGGGCCGCCGCCGCCGCCTGGGATCAGGTGTCGGCGGAATTGCAGTCGGCGGCGGAGACCTACCGCTCGGTGATCGCCAGCCTCACCGGCTGGCAATGGCTGGGTCCATCGTCTGTGAGGATGGGTGCGGCGGTCACCCCGTATGTTGAGTGGCTGACCACCACCGCCGCGCAGGCAAGGCAGACGGCCACCCAGATCACCGCGGCCGCGACCGGATTTGAGCAGGCGTTCGCCATGACGGTGCCGCCACCGGCAATCATGGCCAACCGTGCACAGGTGCTATCGCTGATAGCGACCAACTTTTTCGGCCAGAACACCGCGGCGATTGCGGCCCTGGAGACCCAGTACGCCGAGATGTGGGAACAGGACGCCACCGCCATGTACGACTACGCGGCCACCTCGGCGGCAGCGCGGACTTTGACACCATTTACCTCCCCGCAGCAAGACACCAACTCAGCCGGTCTGCCGGCGCAAAGCGCCGAAGTCAGCCGCGCGACCGCCAACGCCGGCGCCGCCGACGGCAACTGGCTGGGAAACCTCCTGGAAGAAATCGGAATACTGCTGCTGCCGATCGCGCCCGAGCTGACACCCTTTTTCCTGGAGGCGGGCGAAATCGTCAATGCGATACCTTTCCCGAGCATCGTCGGGGACGAGTTCTGTTTGCTCGACGGCCTACTGGCTTGGTACGCAACGATCGGCTCGATCAACAACATCAATTCGATGGGTACCGGCATCATTGGGGCCGAGAAGAATTTGGGGATCTTGCCCGAGCTAGGGAGCGCGGCTGCGGCGGCCGCTCCCCCACCAGCCGACATCGCCCCGGCGTTCCTCGCGCCGCTGACCAGCATGGCCAAGTCACTATCGGACGGAGCACTACGCGGCCCGGGCGAAGTTTCGGCCGCGATGCGCGGCGCGGGTACCATCGGGCAAATGTCGGTGCCGCCCGCCTGGAAGGCGCCCGCGGTCACCACCGTCAGGGCGTTCGATGCCACCCCAATGACCACACTGCCCGGCGGCGACGCCCCCGCCGCTGGAGTGCCTGGACTGCCCGGGATGCCAGCCTCGGGGGCCGGACGGGCTGGCGTGGTGCCCCGATACGGCGTACGGCTGACCGTGATGACACGTCCACTCTCGGGCGGGTGACATCAGTGCGTGATGGCGGCGCACCTTGACCGTCGCGCATTGCGCTTCCAACACCAACGAACTGGGACTGCAGTAGTAGCGCAACCGCGCTTGGAGCGGGTCCCCACCGGTTATGGCATTCGATACCGCACCAAAGCGAAATCAGTTCCCGAACCCCGACCGCTGGTTCTCGCTGTTGAAGCCGCCCGAGTTGTGGACGCCCGAGTTGAAGAATCCGGAGTTTAAGACGCCCGAGTTTGCGATACCCACCGTTTGGGCGCCGGTGTTTCCGAAACCCGCCGCGATGACGGTGCCGACCGCGTTTTGCAGGCCCGAGTTGTTGCTGCCCCCGTTCTGGAACCCCGAGCTGCCAACGCCCGTGTTGAAGAAGCCCGAGTTGTTCGTGCCGGCGTTGCCGAAACCCGAGTTCGGGCCGGAGCCGGTGCCGACGGCGCCGAACCCGGTGTTGAGCGAACCCGCGTTGAAGGCGCCGGTGTTAGTGAGGCCCGAGTTTGACCAGCCGGTATTTCTGACGCCGGCGTTGAAATCACCGGTATTGCCTTGTCCGGAATTGAAGTTGCCCGTGTTGATGCTGCCCGCGTTGAAGCTGCCCGCATTCAACTGGCCCGAGTTCCCGAAGCCGAGGTTTATTGCGCCGCCGTTTCCGAAACCGGTATTCACGCCCCCGGCGTTTCCCATGCCCGTGTTGAGCGAACCCGAGTTCCCGAAACCGGTGTTATGGCCCGCCACGAACGGGCCCACGGTGGCCCCCGAGTTTCCGATGCCCACATTCGCGTCGCTGGAGTTGCCGATACCCAGGTTGCCGTTGCCGGAGTTGAAGAAACCGACGTTGTTGGTGCCCGAGTTGAACAAGCCGATGTTTCCGCTGCCCGAGTTCAGCCCACCGATGCCCACCTGGTTGTTGCCGGTGAGCCCGAAGCCGATGTTGCCGTTGCCGGTGTTGCCGAAACCGATGTTGCCAATGCCGTTGTTGCCGAAGCCCCAGTTGCTGCTGCCGGTGTTCCCGGCGCCGATGTTGCCGCTGCCGGCGTTTCCGGTGCCGACGTTGTTGTTGCCGGTATTCCCGAACCCGACGTTGGAGTTGCCGGTATTGCCGCTGCCCAGGTTGCTGTTGCCGAGGTTCCCGTTGCCGACGTTCCCACTGCCTGGAAGTCCCGCCCTCCCGTTGCCGCTGCCGAAGTTGCCGTTGCCGACGTTCCCGCCGCCCACGTTGGAGTTGCCGATGTTGCCGCTGCCCAGGTTCGCGTCACCCCGGTTCCCGCTGCCCAGGTTGGTGTTACCGATGTTGCCGTTGCCGGTGTTCAGGTCGCCGGTGTTGCCGCCGCCCAGGTTGGCGTTGCCGATATTGCCGATACCCAGGTTCGGCAGCTGCTGCAGCGCCTGCTGAAAGGGCACCAACTGCTCGGCCGCCGCCGAGGCCCCGGAGTGGTAGCCCACCATCGCGGCCACATCCGCGGCCCACATCTGTTCGTAGGCGCCCTCAACGGCCGCAATCAGCGGCGCGTTCAGCCCGAACCAATTCGACATCACCAACTGCGCAAACGCATTGCGGTTGGCCGCCACCAGCAAAGGGTGCACCGTCGCCGCCCGTGCCGCCTCGAACGCGCTGGCCACCGCCTTGGCCTGGGCCGCCGCCCCCGCGGCCCGGGCCGCCGCAGCGCTCAACCATCCCGCATACGGTGCCGCCGCCGCCGCCATCGCCGCCGCCGCCGGCCCCTGCCACGCCTGACTTGCCAAGTCCGAGGTCACCGACCCAAACGAGGACGCCGCGGACCCCAACTCTGCGGCCAGCCCGTCCCAGGCCACCGCCGCCGCCAACATCGGCGCCGAACCTGCACCCGTGAACATCCGCAACGAATTAAGCTCCGGCGGCAATACCGCATAGTTCATGACCCCGTCCCTTCCCGACCTGACAATCAGTCAGAACCGTAGGACAAACCGGGTCGGACCATCTGCGTTTCCGTGAAATCCGCGAACCAGCGGTGTCGTCAATGCGTTACGGCCGCACCGCTATCCAGCTCGCGTTTGATTTCCAGCGCGATGTCGATGAGCTGGTCTTCCTGGCCACCGATGAGCTTGCGCTGACCGGCCCGGTGCAACAGCGCCGACGCCGGCACGCCGTAGCGCTCGGCCTGGCGGACCGCATGCTTGAGGAAGCTGGAGTAGACCCCGGAATACCCCATGATCAACGCGTTGCGGTCGAGCAGACATTCGGCCGGCATGGCCGGGCGCACCACGTCCTCGGCGGCGTCGGCAATGTCGAAGAAATCAATGCCGGTCTTGACGCCGATCTTGTCGAACACCCCGATCAGCGCCTCGACCGGCGCGTTACCCGCCCCGGCGCCGAAACGCCGGCAGGACCCGTCGATCTGCTTGGCGCCCGCGCGCACCGCCGCCACCGAATTGGCCACCCCGAGACCGAGGTTCTCGTGCCCATGAAAGCCCACCTGGGCGTCTTCGCCGAGCTCGGCGACCAGGGCCGACACCCGGTCGGCCACGCCGTCGAGCACCAGGGCACCGGCGGAGTCGACGACGTAGACACACTGGCAGCCGGCGTCGGCCATGATGCGGGCCTGGGCGGCCAGTTTCTCCGGCGCAATGGTGTGGGCCATCATCAAAAACCCGACGGTTTCCAGACCCAGTTCGCGGGCCAGCCCGAAATGCTGGATCGACACGTCGGCCTCGGTGCAGTGGGTGGCGATCCGGCAGATCGACCCGCCGTTGTCCCGCGCCTCTTTGATGTCGTCCTTGGTGCCCACACCGGGCAACATCAAAAACGCGATCCGGGCCTCTTTCGCGGTCGCCGCGGCCAGCTTGATCAGCTCCTGCTCAGGGGTTTTCGAGAAGCCATAGTTGAACGATGAGCCGCCCAGGCCGTCGCCGTGGGTCACCTCGATCACCGGCACGCCAGCGGCGTCTAGGGCGGCCACGATGGCACCGACCTCGTCCTTGGTGAATTGGTGGCGTTTGTGGTGCGACCCATCCCGCAGCGAGGTGTCCGTGATGCGGACGTCCCACATATCGGTCATCGCGCTCCTCCTACAACCAGCGTCTCCTTGGCGATCTCCTCGCCCACCTTGGTGGCCGCCGCGGTCATGATGTCCAGGTTGCCCGCATAGGGCGGCAGGTAATCCCCGGCGCCCTCAACCTCGACGAACGTGGTGACCAGCGCCTGCCCGCCCGAGTTGATCGACGGCTCGTCGAACTGCGGTTCGTTGAGCAGCCGGTATCCAGGCACGTAGGTCTGCACCTCTTTGACGACGTCGTGGATGGAGGCGGCGATCGCTTCGCGGTCGGCGTCGGTGGGGATGGCGCAAAAGATGGTGTCGCGCATGATCATCGGCGGGTCGGCGGGATTCAAGATGATGATCGCCTTGCCGCGGGCGGCCCCGCCGATGGTCTGGACCCCACGGGCGGTGGTCTTGGTGAACTCGTCGATGTTGGCGCGCGTGCCCGGTCCCGCTGAAACGGAAGCCACCGACGCCACGATCTCGGCGTAGGGCACCTCCACGATCCGAGACACCGCGTACACGATCGGAATGGTCGCCTGTCCCCCGCAGGTGATCATGTTGACGTTCGGCGCGTCCAGGTGCTCGCGCAGGTTCGCCGGCGGGATCACCGCCGGACCCACCGCCGCCGGCGTCAGGTCGATGGCCCGGATCCCGGCCTCGGCGTACTTGGGCGCCGCGTCCCGGTGCACGTAGGCACTGGTTGCCTCGAACACCAGGTCGGGTTTATCGGGCTGCGCCAGCAGCCAGTCCACCCCCTCGTGGGTGGTCTCCAAACCCAGCTTGGCCGCGCGCGCCAGGCCATCGCTCTCCGGGTCGATGCCCACCATCCAGCGCGGCTCCAGCCACTCCGATCGCAGCAGCTTGTACAGCAGATCGGTGCTGATATTTCCCGACCCGACAATCGCCACTTTTGCCTTGGACGGCATGTTGCTCCCCTTATTCGAACGACAACCGGACCAAACCCAGCCCGGTGAAGTCGGCGACAAACTCGTCGCCGGCCCGCGCCTCGACCGCGAACGTGCATGACCCGGGTAACACGATGTCGCCTTTGCGCAGCCGCACGCCGAAACTCTCGACCTTGCCGGCCAGCCAAGCCACCGCGGTCGCCGGGTTACCCAACACCGCATCACTGCGGCCCTCGGCCACCACCTCGCCGTTGCGGGTCAGCTTCGCATCGATCGCCCTGACGTCAAGATCGGCCGGCGGCACCCGGGCCGCGCCCAACACGAAGCCCGCCGCCGAGGCGTTGTCGGCGATGGTGTCGCAGATCTTGATCTGCCAATCCTTGATCCTGGTGTCGATCAGCTCGATGGCGGGCACCAGGGCCTCGGTGGCCGCCAGCACGTCGTCCTCGGTGCAGCCCGCACCCGGTAGGTCGGCGGCCAGGATGAAGCCCACCTCCACCTCAACCCGCGGAGACAGGTACCGGGACGCCTGGACCGGCGTGTCTTCGAACACCTGCATGTCGTCGAGCAGGTGTCCGTAGTCTGGTTCGTCAACCCCCATCATCTGCTGCATGATCGGCGACGACAGCCCGACCTTATGACCCACCACGCGGGCACCCTCGGCCACCCGCTGCCGGATGTTGATCAACTGGATCTCGTAGGCGTCGACGACATCGATCTCGGGATGGGCGGCGGTCAGTTGACCGATCGGGTCGCGGCTTCGCTCGGCTTGTGCTAGGTCGGCGGCCAGCTCATCACGGGTGGCATCACGGAGCATTCGGCGAAGTCCCCTCGTAGGCGTGACCGGGCCAGTAGCGCCCGACCCGAGCAATTCTATAACGTGTTCTACATGACTGTGCAGGAGTTCGACGTCGTGGTGGTCGGCAGCGGCGCCGCCGGCATGGTTGCTGCGCTGGTCGCCGCTCACCGAGGTCTCTCGACGGTAGTCGTCGAGAAGGCCCCGCACTACGGCGGCTCCACCGCACGCTCGGGCGGCGGCGTCTGGATCCCCAACAACGAGGTCCTCAAGCGCCGCGGCGTTCGAGATACACCGGAGGCGGCACGCACCTATCTGCACGGCATCGTCGGCGAAATCGTCGAGCCGGAACGCATCGATGCTTACCTCGACCGCGGGCCCGAGATGCTGTCGTTCGTGCTGAAGCACACGCCGCTGAAGATGTGCTGGGTACCCGGCTACTCCGACTACTACCCCGAGGCTCCGGGCGGCCGCCCGGGCGGACGTTCGATCGAGCCGAAACCGTTCAACGCGCGCAAGCTTGGTGCCGACATGGCCGGGCTGGAGCCCGCGTATGGCAAGGTTCCGCTCAATGTGGTTGTGATGCAGCAGGACTACGTTCGCCTCAATCAGCTCAAACGTCACCCCCGTGGCGTGCTGCGCAGCATGAAGGTCGGCGCCCGCACGATGTGGGCGAAGGCAACAGGTAAGAACCTGGTCGGCATGGGTCGAGCCCTCATTGGGCCGTTGCGGATCGGGTTGCAGCGCGCCGGAGTGCCGGTCGAACTCAACACCGCCTTCACCGATCTTTTCGTCGAAAATGGCGTCGTGTCCGGGGTATACGTCCGCGATTCCCACGAGGCGGAATCCGCTGAGCCGCAGCTGATCCGGGCTCGCCGCGGCGTGATCCTGGCCTGTGGTGGTTTCGAGCATAACGAGCAGATGCGAATCAAGTACCAGCGGGCACCCATCACCACCGAGTGGACCGTGGGCGCCAGCGCCAATACCGGTGACGGCATTCTCGCCGCCGAAAAGCTCGGCGCAGCACTGGATCTGATGGATGACGCTTGGTGGGGCCCGACGGTACCGCTGGTCGGCAAACCATGGTTCGCGCTCTCGGAGCGCAACTCTCCCGGTTCGATCATCGTCAACATGTCAGGCAAGCGATTCATGAACGAATCGATGCCATACGTCGAAGCCTGTCATCATATGTACGGCGGCGAACACGGCCAGGGGCCCGGACCGGGCGAGAACATTCCGGCGTGGCTGGTGTTCGACCAGCGATACCGGGACCGCTACATCTTCGCGGGACTACAACCAGGGCAACGCATTCCGAGCAGGTGGCTGGATTCCGGCGTCATCGTCCAGGCCGATACCCTTGCGGAGCTGGCCGGCAAGGCCGGTCTACCCGCGGACGAACTCACTGCCACCGTCCAGCGTTTCAACGCATTCGCCCGGTCCGGTGTCGACGAGGACTACCACCGCGGGGAAAGTGCCTACGATCGCTACTACGGCGACCCGAGCAACAAGCCCAATCCGAACCTCGGCGAGGTCGGCCACCCGCCCTATTATGGCGCCAAGATGGTTCCGGGCGACCTGGGGACCAAGGGCGGTATCCGCACCGATGTCAACGGACGTGCTCTGCGGGACGACGGCAGCATCATCGACGGCCTTTACGCTGCAGGCAATGTCAGTGCCCCAGTGATGGGACACACCTACCCCGGTCCGGGCGGCACGATAGGCCCGGCGATGACGTTCGGGTACCTGGCGGCGCTGCACATTGCCGATCAGGCGGGAAAGCGCTGATATGCCCATCGACTTGGACGTCGCGCTGGGTGCACAGCTACCGCCCGTCGAATTCTCTTGGACCAGTACCGATGTGCAGCTCTACCAGCTGGGACTGGGCGCCGGCTCTGATCCGATGAACCCCCGTGAGCTGAGTTATCTGGCGGACGATACACCGCAGGTGTTGCCGACGTTCGGCAACGTCGCGGCCACCTTCCACCTCACCACACCACCGACCGTCCAGTTTCCGGGCATCGATATCGAGCTCAGCAAGGTGCTGCACGCCAGCGAGCGAGTCGAGGTTCCCGCCCCGCTGCCGCCGTCGGGTTCGGCCAGGGCGGTCACCCGGTTCACCGACATCTGGGACAAGGGCAAAGCCGCGGTAATCTGCAGCGAAACGACGGCGACCACACCGGACGGCTTGCTGCTGTGGACGCAGAAGCGGTCGATCTATGCCCGTGGCGAAGGCGGATTCGGCGGCAAGCGCGGGCCGTCGGGATCAGATGTCGCGCCGGAGCGGGCGCCCGATCTGCAGGTCGCGATGCCGATTCTGCCGCAGCAAGCGCTGCTCTACCGGCTCTGCGGCGACCGCAACCCGCTGCACTCGGATCCCGAATTCGCCGCTGCCGCAGGCTTTCCCCGGCCTATTCTGCATGGCCTGTGCACCTATGGGATGACCTGCAAGGCGATCGTCGATGCATTGCTGGACTCCGATGCGACGGCCGTGGCCGGCTACGGCGCACGCTTTGCTGGCGTGGCGTACCCGGGCGAGACGCTCACGGTCAACGTGTGGAAGGACGGCCGCCGCCTGGTGGCCAGTGTCGTCGCACCCACTCGTGACAACGCTGTGGTGCTCAGCGGAGTGGAGCTGGTGCCGGCATAGCGGTGCGGTCGGCGCTAAAGGTTTGGTGAGACTGCGGATTTCGCAGAAGTCGACATGACATTGCTGCTATGGTCTGCGGTGACGGGGCCGTCGCAGTGGTGGCGCGGCGGTTGGGCCGAGCCGGCGGGATGTTGTCATGGCGGATTTCTTGACGTTGTCACCAGAGGTGAATTCGGCCCGGATGTACGCGGGTGGGGGGCCCGGGTCGCTATCGGCGGCCGCGGCGGCCTGGGATGAGTTGGCCGCCGAACTGTGGTTGGCGGCGGCCTCGTTCGAGTCGGTGTGCTCCGGCCTGGCGGACCGTTGGTGGCAAGGGCCGTCGTCTCGGATGATGGCGGCGCAGGCCGCCCGCCATACGGGGTGGCTGGCCGCGGCGGCCACCCAGGCAGAGGGAGCAGCCAGCCAGGCTCAGACGATGGCGCTGGCCTATGAAGCGGCGTTCGCCGCAACCGTACACCCGGCGCTGGTCGCGGCGAACCGCGCCCTCGTGGCCTGGTTGGCGGGGTCGAATGTGTTCGGGCAGAACACCCCGGCGATTGCGGCCGCCGAGGCCATCTACGAGCAGATGTGGGCTCAGGATGTTGTCGCGATGTTGAACTACCATGCGGTGGCCTCGGCGGTCGGGGCGCGGTTGCGGCCGTGGCAGCAGTTGCTGCATGAGCTGCCCAGGCGGTTGGGCGGCGAACACTCCGACAGCACAAACACGGAACTCGCTAACCCGAGTTCAACGACGACACGCATTACCGTCCCCGGCGCATCTCCGGTGCATGCAGCGACGTTACTGCCGTTCATCGGAAGGCTACTGGCGGCGCGTTATGCCGAGCTGAACACCGCGATCGGCACGAACTGGTTTCCGGGCACCACGCCAGAAGTGGTGAGCTATCCGGCCACCATCGGGGTCCTTAGCGGCTCTCTTGGCGCCGTCGATGCCAACCAGTCCATCGCTATCGGTCAGCAGATGTTGCACAACGAGATCCTGGCCGCCACGGCCTCCGGTCAGCCGGTGACGGTGGCCGGACTGTCGATGGGCAGCATGGTCATCGACCGCGAACTTGCCTATCTGGCCATCGACCCCAACGCGCCACCCTCGAGCGCGCTCACATTCGTCGAGCTCGCCGGCCCGGAACGCGGTCTTGCCCAGACCTACCTGCCCGTTGGCACCACCATTCCAATCGCGGGGTACACCGTGGGGAATGCGCCCGAGAGCCAGTACAACACCAGCGTGGTTTATAGCCAGTACGATATCTGGGCCGATCCGCCCGACCGTCCGTGGAACCTGTTGGCCGGCGCCAACGCACTGATGGGCGCGGCTTACTTTCACGATCTGACCGCCTACGCCGCACCACAACAGGGGATAGAGATCGCCGCTGTCACGAGTTCACTGGGCGGAACCACGACAACGTACATGATTCCGTCGCCCACGCTGCCGTTGCTGTTGCCACTGAAGCAGATCGGTGTCCCAGACTGGATCGTCGGCGGGCTGAACAACGTGCTGAAGCCGCTCGTCGACGCGGGCTACTCACAGTACGCCCCCACCGCCGGCCCTTATTTCAGCCACGGCAACCTGGTGTGGTAGTTAACCCAGGATCAGCCCGGACGTAGGCACCCCGGTGCCCGCGGTGACGAGCACATGCTCGACGCCCGCCACCGGGTTCACCGAGGTGCCGCGCAGCTGCCGCACCCCCTCCGCGATGCCGTTCATGCCATGGATGTAGGCTTCGCCGAGTTGACCGCCGTGGGTGTTGATGGGCAGCCGCCCGCCCACCTCGATCGCGCCGTCGGCGATGAAGTCTTTCGCTTCGCCCTTGCCGCAGAATCCCAACTCCTCCAACTGAATCAGGGTAAACGGCGTGAAGTGGTCGTAGAGGACTGCGGTCTGGACATCGGCCGGCGTCAGCCCCGACTGCGCCCATAGCTGCCGGCCCACCAGGCCCATCTCGGGCAGGCCGTCGAGTTCCGGCCGGTAGTAGCTGACCATCGTGTACTGGTCTGGACTGCAGCCCTGCGCAGCCGCCTCAATGACCACCGGGCGCTGCTTGAGGTCCCGTGCGCGCGCAGCTGACGTCACCACGATCGCGACCGCGCCGTCGGTCTCCTGGCAGCAGTCCAGCAGCCGCAGCGGCTCGGCGATCCACCTCGAATTCTGGTGGTCCTCAATGGTTATCGGCTTGCCGTAGAAGTACGCCTTGGGGTTGTTGGCGGCATGCTTGCGGTCGGCCACCGAGACAGCACCGAAGTCCCGGCTGGTCGCACCAG
The DNA here is from genome assembly GCF_000195955.2 of Mycobacterium tuberculosis H37Rv. Lineage (GTDB taxonomy): Bacteria > Actinomycetota > Actinomycetes > Mycobacteriales > Mycobacteriaceae > Mycobacterium > Mycobacterium tuberculosis. The sequence continues at coordinate 3,980,179 of NC_000962.3, forward strand.
ACAGGTGCATGTACCGGCGAGCGATCATCGCCACTTGCGCGGCGGGCGTGGAGAGCCCGTGCGGATACGAAAACGAATTGTCCACGCCGGTGGAGTCGGCATTCTCGGTCAAACGAGTTTGCACCTGACCGAACCGCATGCCGGATCGTTCGTTGAATGCCCGATACGCCACCACGACGTCAGCCACCCCGGTGGCCACTGCCATAGCGGCGTGCTGCACGGTCGCACATGCGGCGCCACCGCCGTAGTGGATCTTGGAGAAGAACGTCAGCTCGCCGATGCCGGCCGCACGCGCCACGGCGATTTCGGTGTTGGTGTCCATCGTGAACGTGGTCAGCCCGTCGACATCGGTCGGGCTCAGGCCCGCATCGGCCAACGCATCCAACACCGCCTCGGCCGCCAGCCGCAGCTCACTTCGACCGGAGTTCTTCGAAAAGTCGGTGGCGCCGATACCGACGATGGCCGCCTGACCCGATAACACTACGAATCCCTCATCGAAAGTTCCACCGTCGCGGTCACGTGGTCGCCAAGGGTATTGCGGCCCACCACCTTTACCGTGATCAAGCCGTCGTTCACCGCGGTCACCTCACCGGAGAACGTCACCGTGTCGTAGGCGTACCACGGCACCCCCAGCCGCAGCCCAATCGACTTGATCAGCGCCGACGGGCCCGCCCAGTCGGTGACGTAGCGTTGCACCAGCCCGGTGTCGGTGAGGATGTTGACGAAAATGTCTTTCGACCCCTGGGCGACGGCCTTGTCTCGATCATGATGCACATCCTGGAAGTCCCTGGTAGCCAGCGCCGTTGAGACGATGAACGTCGGGTCTCCGTAGAGCTTCAGCTCAGGCAGCACAGCACCAACAACCGTCATTCGTCAGGCTCCCATGCGTAGAGGCTCCAGTCGGGGAAATCGATATAGGTCGCTCGTACCGGCATACCGATCGCAACACGAGCAGGATCGGCCCCCCGCAGCTCGCCCAGCATGCGTACCCCTTCCTCGAGCTCCACCAGCGCGATCACGAAGGGCACCGTGCGACCCGGAACTTTCGGCGCGTGATGCACCACGAAGCTGAACACCGTGCCGCGACCGCTGGAGACGACGTAGTTGATCGGCACCGATTTGTCTTGCCACACCGCCGGCACCGGTGGGTGCCGCAGGCTGCCATCGGCAAGCCGCTGGATCCGCAATTCGTGGGCCTTGACTCCATCCCAGAAAAACGCGGTGTCCCGCGACGACGAGGGACGCATCATAGCGTCGGGATCCAAATCGTCAGGCACCGAGCTCGGAGAACCCGCGGGCTTGAATTTGAGGATGCGCCAATTCATCTCTGCGACGTCCTCGTCCCCGACTTGCCATACGATGTGCTGGTTGATGAACCAGCCCTCGCCGAGCGCGGTTTGCTTGGGTCCGACGACGTCACCGAGCTCGGCGCTGATGCTGACTTGCTCCCCGGGCAATAGGTAGCGGTGGTAGGTCTGCTCGCAGTTGGTGGCAACCACACCGATGTAGCCGGCGTCGTCGAACAGCTTGATGATGGGTCCCAGCGGATCGTCCTTCGGACGCACTCCGCCCAGACCCATCATGGTCCACACCTGAATCATGGCCGGTGGCGCGACGATTCCGGGGTGGCCGGCGGCGCGAGCCGCCGCGTCGTCCACATAGATGGGGTTGCGGTCGCCGATGGCCTCCACCCAGTTGTTGATCATCGGCTGGTTCACCGGGTCACGGGCCAGGCGCGGCTTGCTGGGCCCGGCCGCCTTGATCTGGGCAACCGCTTCCTGAATGTCGCTCACCCCGGTCACCTGGGCACCCTTGGCACTTTGAGGCCAGACGCGGCGATCATCTCGCGCATGACTTCGTTCACACCCCCGCCGAAGGTGATCACCAGGTTGCGCTTGGTCTGGGCGTCCAGCCAGCGCAGTAGCTCGGCGGTGTCGGGTTCGGCGGGGTTGCCGTACTTGCCAACGATTTCCTCGGCGAGCCGGCCGGCACGCTGAACACGCTCGGTGCCAAAGACTTTCGTGGCCGCGGCATCGGCCATGTTGATGTCCTCACCGGCGGACGCTACCTGCCAGTTGAGCAACTCGTTGATCCGCCAGATCGCACGAATCTCACCAAGAGCCCGCTTGACGTCGTCGTGGTCGATCGGCGTCACGCCGTTGCCACCCGGCACGGACGCCCACGCGTGCACCCGGTCGTAGATGCTGGCGAACCGCCCGGCCGGGCCGAGCATTACCCGTTCGTTGTTGAGTTGGGTGGTGATCAGCCGCCAGCCGTCGTTCTCCTTTCCGACCAGCATGTCGACCGGCACGCGCACGTCGTTGTAGTACGTGGCATTGGTGTGGTGGGCGCCGTCGGCCAAGATGATCGGCGTCCAGGAATAGCCGGGATCCTTGGTGTCGACGATTAGAATGGAAATGCCTTTGTGCTTAGCGGCATTCGGGTCGGTGCGGCAGGCCAGCCAGATGTAGTCGGCGTCGTGTGCGCCGGTGGTGAAGACCTTCTGGCCGTTGACGATGTAGTGGTCGCCGTCGCGAACGGCGGTGGTGCGCAACGACGCCAGGTCGGTGCCGGCTTCCGGCTCGGTGTAGCCGATCGCGAAGTGCGCCTCACCGGCCAGGATCGCCGGCAGGAACTTCTTCTTCTGCAGCTCGCTGCCGTGCGCCTGCAGCGTGGGGCCGACGGTCTGCAGCGTCACCGCGGGCAGCGGCACGTCGGCGCGATGGGCCTCGTTGACGAAGATCTGCTGCTCGATCGGACCAAAACCCAGACCGCCGAACTCTTTCGGCCACCCAACACCGAGCCTGCCGTCCCGGCCCATGCGCCGTATCACCGCACGGTAGGCCGGGCCGTGCCGGTCTTTCTCCATCTCCGTGCGCTCGTCGGGCGAGATGAGATTCGAAAAGTATTGCCGTATCTCGGCTTGCAGCTGGCGCTGCTCCGGCGTCAGGTCAATGAACATCGCGCTCCCAGGAGCTCAAGGCGATGCGAGGGCCCGCCCAGCAGCCGGGTGAGGTCCTTGATCGTGGAGTAGTAGCGGTGCATCGGATACGTGACGTCCATCCCCATGCCGCCGTGCAGGTGATGGCAGATTTGCATCGCCGGCGGCGCCTGCGATGTCACCCAGTACCCGAGGACGCCCAGATCATCTCCCGCATCCAGATCCTCGGCCAGTCTCCAGATCACCGACTTGGCCACCAGGTCAATGGTGCGCGAGGCGATGTAAACCTCGGCGAGCTGCGCGGCCACGGTCTGGAAGGTTGACAGCGGCTTACCGAACTGCTTCCGGTTCGCCACGTAGTCGGCGGTCAGCCGCAGCGCCCCGGCGACCAGCCCGTCGGCGTATGCACCCATGACGGCCAGCGCTAGCTGATTGACCCGGTGCGCGGCTACATCCGCCAGGATGTCACAGTCGGCAACCGCCACGCCGTCCATCGTCATCACATACTCGTCTGAACCATTCGATGTGGGCGTACGAACCATGCGCACACCGTCGGCCGTCGGCGACACCACCACGACGGCGTTGTCGGCGGTCACCAACATCCAGTCCGCCTGTTCGGCGTAGCCAACACCGACTTTGGTGCCCGACAACCGCCCACCCACAAAGCTAGTGGCAGGCCGATCCGGCAGCGCCGCCCCGGGCTCGTTGAGCGCGGCGGTCAGTACTCCTCCCTTGGCCACCCCGGCCAGGAAGCGGTCCTGTTGCTCGGCGGATGCCAGCTCGAGCAGCGGCACCACCCCAAGACCCAGCGTTGCCAGCGCCGGCGTGACGGCGCCGTGGCGACCCACCTCGGTGAGCAGCGCGCCGACTTCGAATAGGCCCACGCCGTCGCCGCCGAGACGTTCCGGCACCGGCAGCGCCGTCACACCACCGCAGACCAGCGCCTCCCACGAGATGTCCCGCTCCAACACCGACGTGACCACGTCGGCGACGGCTTGCTGTTCCGCAGTGGGATCGAAATCCATTAGTGAGCAACCGGGCATCTACCGGTGTAGTCGACCTGCCAGTGCTTAATGCCGTTGAGCCAGCCGGACCGCAGCCGCTCGGGCGCCGAGATCGGCTTGAGGTCGGGCATGTGGTCGGCTACGGCGTTAAAGATTAGGTTGATCGTCATCCGGGCCAGATTCGCACCGATGCAGTAGTGAGCGCCGGTGCCGCCGAAGCCGACGTGCGGGTTGGGGTTGCGCAGGATGTTAAATGTGAACGGATCCTGGAAAACCTCTTCGTCGAAGTTAGCCGACCGGTAGAACATCACCACCCGCTGACCCTTCTTAATCTGTACGCCGGACAACTCGTAGTCCCGCAGCGCGGTGCGCTGAAAAGCGGTGACCGGGGTTGCCCAGCGCACGATCTCATCGGCCGCGGTCTCCGGACGCACTTTCTTGTACAGCTCCCACTGGTCGGGGTGTTCAGCGAACGCCATCATGCCCTGGGTGATGGAGTTGCGGGTGGTCTCGTTACCGGCCACCGCCAGCATCACCACGAAGAAGCCGAACTCGTCGTCGGAGAGCTTCTCGCCGTCGATATCGGCTTGGATCAACTGAGTCACGATGTCGTCGGCGGGGTTCTTCGCCTTCTCCTCGGCCATCTTCATCGCATAGCCGATCAGCTCCGCCGAGGACGCCTTCGGATCGATGTGGGCGTATTCCGGATCCTCGTTGCCGGTCATCTCGTTTGACCAGTGGAACAGCTTGCCGCGGTCCTCCTGCGGCACGCCCAGCAAGCCCGCGATCGCCTGCAATGGCAGCTCACAGGAAACCTGCTCGACAAAGTCTCCAGAACCCGCGGCGGCCGCCTCCGCGGCGATCTTCTGGGCGCGCTCCTGGAGCTCGTCATGCAGGCGTCCGACCGCACGTGGCGTGAAGCCGCGAGAGATGATCTTGCGCAGCCGGGTGTGGTGCGGCGCGTCCATGTTGAGCATGACGAAGCGCTGAACCTCGATGTCCTCACGCGCGATGTCGTTCTTGAATCGCGGGATCACCCCGTTTTCGTAGCTGGAGAACACGTCGCTATGCCGCGATATCTCTTTGACGTCGTTGAGTTTGGTGATCGCCCAGAAACCGCCGTCGTGAAAGCCGCCGCCCTTGCCAGGATCCTGCCCGTTCCACCAGATCGGCGCCGCGGACCGCAGCTCGGCGAATTCGGCAACCGGCAGCCGTTCGGCGTAGATTGCGGGGTCGGTGAAATCGAACCCGGGCGGCAGATTGGGGCTGGGCACGGTAGTTCTCCTTACTGCAATCTCCACTGACTGGTGATTCCACGACACTAGCTGTCCTAGTGAGGACCTTCTGCCAGTAAAACATGCCTTCACCGCAGACAAAAGGCATTGAAGCAACCTTGCTTGTCATAGTAATGAAACGTGTTCTAGCCTGGCCCCATGGGTTACCCGGTCATCGTTGAAGCCACCCGCAGCCCCATCGGCAAACGCAACGGATGGCTGTCGGGGCTGCATGCCACCGAGTTGTTGGGCGCGGTGCAAAAGGCGGTGGTCGACAAGGCCGGCATCCAGTCCGGCCTTCACGCCGGTGACGTCGAACAGGTCATCGGCGGTTGCGTGACCCAGTTCGGGGAGCAATCCAACAACATCAGCCGGGTGGCCTGGCTGACGGCCGGTTTGCCCGAACACGTCGGCGCCACCACCGTCGACTGCCAGTGCGGCAGCGGCCAGCAGGCCAACCATCTGATTGCCGGGTTGATCGCGGCCGGTGCCATCGATGTCGGCATCGCCTGCGGCATCGAGGCGATGAGCCGGGTCGGGCTGGGCGCCAACGCCGGGCCGGACCGCTCGCTGATCCGCGCGCAGTCATGGGATATCGACCTGCCGAACCAGTTCGAGGCCGCCGAGCGGATCGCCAAGCGGCGCGGCATCACCCGCGAGGACGTGGATGTCTTCGGGCTCGAGTCGCAGCGACGCGCGCAGCGGGCCTGGGCGGAGGGCCGCTTTGACCGCGAGATCTCGCCGATCCAGGCGCCGGTGCTCGACGAGCAGAATCAGCCCACCGGCGAGCGGCGCCTGGTCTTTCGCGACCAGGGCCTGCGCGAGACCACGATGGCGGGGCTAGGCGAGCTGAAACCGGTGCTCGAGGGCGGCATCCACACCGCGGGCACGTCGTCGCAGATCTCCGACGGCGCGGCAGCCGTGTTGTGGATGGACGAAGCCGTGGCACGTGCGCACGGCCTGACCCCGCGGGCCCGGATCGTCGCCCAGGCACTCGTCGGCGCCGAGCCCTACTACCACCTGGACGGCCCGGTGCAGTCCACCGCGAAGGTGCTGGAGAAGGCCGGCATGAAGATCGGCGACATCGACATCGTCGAGATCAACGAGGCGTTCGCGTCCGTGGTGCTGTCCTGGGCGCGGGTGCACGAGCCCGACATGGACCGGGTCAACGTCAACGGCGGGGCGATCGCGCTGGGGCATCCGGTGGGCTGCACCGGCAGCCGGCTGATCACCACCGCCCTGCACGAGCTCGAGCGCACCGACCAGAGCCTCGCGCTGATCACCATGTGCGCCGGCGGGGCCCTGTCCACCGGCACCATCATCGAGCGGATTTAACCTAGCTGCGGCAGGGCACCGTGCGGCGTGACTGCAACATGAAGCGACCGATGATTAGATAGCGAGGCGGACGCGCGCCTTTGGCGACCCTTGGTCGCTAGGATCAGCGTCATGCCGAAATCACCGCCGCGGTTTCTGAATTCGCCGCTCAGCGACTTCTTTATCAAGTGGATGTCACGGATTAATACCTGGATGTACCGCCGCAACGACGGGGAGGGTCTGGGCGGCACCTTCCAGAAGATTCCGGTCGCGCTGCTGACCACCACCGGCCGCAAGACCGGCCAGCCGCGGGTCAACCCGCTCTACTTCCTGCGCGACGGTGGGCGGGTCATTGTCGCGGCCTCCAAGGGCGGCGCGGAGAAGAACCCGATGTGGTACCTCAACCTCAAGGCCAACCCCAAGGTTCAGGTACAGATCAAAAAGGAAGTGCTGGACCTTACCGCGCGGGACGCGACCGACGAGGAGCGCGCCGAATATTGGCCACAGTTGGTCACGATGTACCCAAGTTATCAGGACTACCAGTCCTGGACCGACCGCACGATCCCGATCGTGGTTTGCGAACCCTGACCGTTCCCAACTTCGCCGAACGTGAAGCCAGGGCGAGAAAACGGCCGAAATCTCGCCCTGAGTTCACGCTCGGCGCAGATAACTAGGCCCCATAGACCGGAACCGGCGGCCGCGACTTGGCCAACAGGTCGCTGACGACGGGCCCCAGCTCGGCCGGATCCCATTTCACGCCCTTGTCCACCTGCGGGCCATGCGCCCAGCCCTCGGCGACCCGGATGATGCCGCCCTCGACCTCGAATACCTTCCCAGTGACATCGCGGGACTCCGCACTGCCCAGCCATACCACCAAGGGTGAGACGTTCTCCGGGGCCATCGCGTCGAACCCCTCCTGCGGCTTGGCCATCATCTCCGCGAACACAGTCTCGGTCATGCGGGTGCGCGCCGCCGGCGCGATCGCGTTGACGGTCACGCCGTACCGCCTCATTTCGGCGGCGCCGACGAGCGTCAGCGCCGCGATTCCGGCCTTGGCGGCGCTGTAGTTGCCCTGCCCCACGCTGCCCTGTAGGCCCGCGCCAGAGCTGGTGTTGATGATCCGCGCGTCAATGTCTTTCGGGGCTTTGCCCGCCTTGGACAGTCCCCGCCAATGGGACGCGGCGTGCCGCATGGTGGCGAAGTGGCCCTTGAGGTGCACCGCGATGACAGCGTCGAACTCCTCTTCGCTGGTGTTGGCGATCATCCGGTCCCGCACGATGCCGGCATTGTTCACCAGGACGTCCACACCACCGTACGTCTCGACGGCGGCCTGGATCAGGTTGGCCGCCTGGTCCCAGTCCGAGATGTCCGACCCGTCGGCGACGGCTTGGCCACCGGCCGCAAGGATCTCGTCGACCACGTCTTGGGCTGCGCTGCCGCCGCTTGCCGGCGAACCGTCCAGGCCCACACCGATATCGTTGACCACCACGCGCGCACCCTCGGCCGCGAAGGCCAACGCATGTGCGCGGCCGATGCCGCCACCCGCTCCGGTGACGATGACCACCCGGCCGTCGACCAAGCCCATGACCCCATTGCTCCTTTGCTCGTCACTTGTTGGCACTCGAGGCGCCCAGGTACGGCGGCGGCTCACCGCCGCCGTGCACCTCGAGCGTCGCCCCGCTGATATATGACGCCGCATCGGACGCCAAAAACGCTGCAGCCCAACCAATGTCGGCAGGTCGTGCCAGCCGGCCCAACGGCACCGTGGCGGCGACGCGAGCGATCGACTCGGCATCACCGTAGAACAGTTCGGACCGTTCGGTTTCCACCATGCCGACCACCACGGCGTTGACCCGAACCTTGGGTGCCCATTCCACCGCCAGCGTGGTGGTCAGGTTTTCCAGGCCTGCCTTGGCCGCGCCATAGGCCGCCGTGCCGGGAGTGGGACGGCGACCGCTGACGCTACAGATGTTTACGATCGACCCACCGTTGGGCTGCGCTTGCATCAGCACGTTGGCGTGCTGGGAAACCAGCAGCGGTGCAAGCACATTGAGCTCGACGATCTTTCGGTGGAAGTTGTGTGTCGCCTCGGCGGCCAGCGCGTATGGCGAGCCGCCCGCGTTGTTGACCAGCATGTCGAGTCGGCCGTGCCGCTCCCCGATCTCACCGACCAGGCGCTTGACCGAGTCCTCGTCCCGGATGTCGCAGCGGTGGAACTCATACGGTTGGCCGTCGACCGCTCGTCGCGCGCAGGTGATCACGGTCGCGCCCTGTTCGGCGAATACCGAGCTGATGCCCGCGCCTACCCCGCGGACACCGCCGGTGACCAAAACCACCCGCCCGGCCAGCCCGAAATTGATGGCGTCGGCTGCCTCGGCGAGAGTCACTGTGCTAGCGTACCAAGCAAGTGCTTGCTTAGGTAGCGAACCCGCAGGAGTGCAATGCCGATCACCTCCACCACGCCCGAACCGGGCATCGTCGCGGTCACCGTCGACTACCCGCCGGTCAACGCCATCCCGTCGAAAGCGTGGTTCGACCTGGCCGACGCGGTGACGGCCGCGGGCGCCAACTCCGACACCCGCGCGGTGATCCTGCGGGCCGAGGGGCGCGGCTTCAACGCCGGGGTGGACATCAAAGAGATGCAACGAACCGAAGGTTTCACGGCGCTGATCGACGCCAACCGCGGCTGCTTCGCCGCATTCCGCGCCGTCTACGAGTGCGCGGTGCCGGTGATCGCCGCCGTGAACGGATTCTGCGTGGGCGGCGGCATCGGCCTGGTCGGCAACTCCGACGTCATCGTGGCCTCCGAGGACGCCACCTTCGGCCTGCCCGAGGTGGAACGGGGCGCGCTGGGCGCGGCCACGCACCTCTCGCGGCTGGTGCCCCAGCACCTGATGCGACGGCTGTTCTTTACGGCGGCCACCGTGGACGCGGCCACCTTGCAGCACTTCGGCTCGGTGCACGAGGTGGTGTCCCGCGATCAGCTGGACGAGGCCGCTTTGCGGGTGGCCCGCGACATCGCCGCCAAAGACACCCGGGTCATCCGCGCCGCCAAGGAGGCGCTGAACTTCATCGACGTGCAACGGGTCAATGCGAGTTACCGGATGGAGCAAGGTTTTACCTTCGAGCTCAACCTCGCCGGAGTCGCCGACGAGCACCGCGACGCCTTTGTGAAGAAGTCATAGTGCCCGATAAACGAACCGCTCTTGACGACGCCGTCGCGCAATTGCGCAGCGGCATGACCATCGGCATCGCCGGCTGGGGCTCGCGGCGCAAGCCCATGGCGTTCGTGCGGGCCATCCTGCGCTCGGATGTCACCGATTTGACGGTGGTCACCTACGGCGGGCCGGACCTGGGGCTGCTGTGCTCGGCGGGCAAGGTCAAGCGGGTCTACTACGGGTTCGTCTCGCTGGACTCGCCGCCGTTCTACGACCCGTGGTTCGCGCACGCCCGCACCAGCGGCGCGATCGAGGCCCGGGAGATGGACGAGGGCATGCTGCGCTGCGGTTTGCAGGCCGCGGCACAACGGCTGCCGTTCCTGCCTATTCGCGCCGGGCTGGGCAGCTCGGTACCACAGTTCTGGGCAGGCGAGCTGCAGACGGTCACGTCGCCGTATCCGGCGCCTGGCGGCGGGTACGAGACACTGATCGCCATGCCGGCACTGCGCCTGGATGCCGCCTTCGCCCACTTGAATCTCGGTGACAGCCACGGCAATGCGGCCTACACCGGCATCGACCCCTACTTCGACGATCTCTTCTTGATGGCCGCCGAGCGGCGCTTTCTGTCGGTGGAGCGCATCGTCGCCACCGAGGAACTGGTCAAATCGGTGCCGCCGCAGGCGCTGTTGGTCAACCGGATGATGGTCGACGCCATCGTGGAAGCACCCGGCGGCGCCCACTTCACCACCGCCGCACCGGACTACGGGCGCGACGAGCAGTTCCAGCGGCACTACGCCGAAGCGGCGTCGACACAGGTGGGTTGGCAGCAGTTCGTGCACACCTACCTATCCGGCACCGAAGCGGACTACCAGGCCGCGGTGCACAACTTTGGAGCATCACGGTGAGCACCCGAGCCGAAGTGTGTGCCGTCGCCTGCGCCGAGTTGTTCCGCGATGCAGGCGAAATCATGATCAGCCCCATGACCAACATGGCCTCGGTAGGGGCGCGGCTGGCGCGGCTCACCTTCGCGCCGGACATTCTGCTGACCGACGGCGAGGCTCAGCTGCTCGCGGACACACCGGCATTGGGCAAGACGGGCGCCCCAAACAGGATTGAGGGGTGGATGCCGTTCGGCCGGGTTTTCGAAACCCTGGCCTGGGGGCGCCGGCACGTGGTGATGGGCGCCAATCAGGTCGACCGCTATGGCAATCAGAACATCTCGGCGTTCGGGCCGCTGCAGCGGCCGACCCGGCAGATGTTCGGCGTCCGCGGCTCGCCGGGCAACACCATCAACCACGCCACCAGTTACTGGGTGGGCAACCACTGCAAGCGGGTCTTTGTCGAGGCCGTCGATGTGGTCTCCGGCATCGGCTACGACAAGGTGGATCCGGACAATCCGGCCTTCCGGTTCGTCAACGTCTACCGGGTGGTGTCCAACCTAGGCGTGTTCGACTTCGGCGGCCCCGACCACTCCATGCGGGCGGTATCCCTACACCCCGGGGTGACGCCCGGCGACGTCCGCGACGCCACCTCGTTCGAGGTGCATGACCTCGACGCGGCCGAGCAGACCAGGCTGCCCACCGACGACGAACTGCACCTGATCCGCGCGGTAATCGATCCGAAGTCGTTGCGGGACAGGGAGATACGATCATGATTGTTCCGCCTCCTCTCCCCCGCAAGCGGGAGGTGCGCCCACATCGCTTCGTCCCCTGCAAGCGGGTGGTACCCCCACTGCATTGTCGGCGGTGGCTATGAGGCTGCGTACGCCGCTGACCGAGCTCATCGGCATCGAGCACCCGGTGGTGCAGACCGGGATGGGCTGGGTGGCCGGTGCCCGGCTGGTGTCGGCCACCGCCAACGCGGGCGGGCTGGGCATCTTGGCCTCGGCCACCATGACGCTGGACGAGCTGGCGGCGGCGATCACAAAGGTCAAGGCCGTCACCGACAAGCCATTCGGGGTGAACATCCGCGCCGACGCAGCCGACGCGGGCGACCGCGTCGAGTTGATGATCCGCGAGGGGGTGCGGGTGGCCTCGTTCGCGTTGGCACCCAAACAGCAGCTGATCGCCCGGCTCAAAGAAGCCGGCGCGGTGGTCATACCGTCGATCGGCGCGGCCAAACATGCGCGCAAGGTGGCGGCCTGGGGCGCCGACGCGATGATCGTGCAGGGCGGCGAGGGCGGCGGCCACACCGGGCCGGTCGCCACCACGCTGCTGTTGCCGTCGGTGCTGGACGCCGTGGCGGGCACCGGCATCCCGGTGATCGCCGCCGGCGGCTTCTTCGACGGGCGCGGGCTAGCCGCGGCGTTGTGCTACGGCGCCGCCGGGGTGGCCATGGGCACCCGGTTTCTGCTCACCTCGGATTCCACCGTGCCCGACGCGGTCAAACGGCGTTACCTGCAGGCCGGCTTGGACGGCACCGTGGTCACCACCCGCGTCGACGGGATGCCGCACCGGGTGCTGCGCACCGAGCTGGTCGAGAAGCTGGAAAGCGGCTCGCGGGCACGAGGTTTCGCGGCCGCGCTGCGCAATGCCGGCAAGTTTAGACGGATGTCGCAGATGACCTGGCGGTCGATGATCCGAGACGGCCTGACCATGCGCCACGGCAAGGAATTGACCTGGTCACAGGTGCTGATGGCGGCAAACACCCCGATGCTGCTCAAAGCCGGCCTGGTCGACGGCAACACCGAGGCCGGGGTGCTGGCATCGGGCCAGGTAGCGGGCATTCTTGACGACCTACCGTCGTGCAAAGAGCTGATCGAGTCGATCGTGCTTGACGCCATCACACATTTACAAACCGCATCTGCGCTGGTGGAGTGACTGACGCGTGTCAAGCAGAGTACGCTATCGCAGCTATGTCGACCGTCGAGATGGACCAGGCGGCTCCAGAGTCCGCCGCGCACCACCCTCTGCCGGACCCCGGTGAGTCGGTCCCCAGACTCGCGCTGCCCACGATCGGGATCTTCCTGGCCACGCTCACCGCGTTCGTCGGTTCTACGACCGCTTACATCAGCGGATGGATCCCGTTCTGGGTGACGATCCCCGTCAACGCCGCGGTCACGTTCGTGATGTTCACCGTCGTGCATGACGCATCGCATTACGCGATCAGCTCCATCCGGTGGGTGAACGGGCTGTTCGGGCGGCTGGCGTGGCTTTTCGTCGGGCCGGTGGTCGCGTTCCCGGCCTTCGGGTACATCCACATCCAGCACCACCGCCATTCCAACGACGACGAGCAAGACCCGGACACCTTCGCCTCACACGGCTCGCTGTGGGTGCTGCCGTTGCGCTGGTCGATGGTCGAGTACTTCTACATCAAGTACTACCTGCCTCGCGGCCGCAGCCGGCCGGTCATCGAGGTCGCCGAGACGCTGGTGATGATGACCCTGTTCCTGACCGGCCTGATCGTCGCCATCGTCACCGGCAACTTCTGGACGCTGGCGATCGTCTTCCTGATCCCGCAACGTATCGGCCTTACCGTGCTGGCCTGGTGGTTCGACTGGCTGCCCCACCACGGTCTGGAGGACACCCAGCGCAGCAACCGCTACCGCGCGACCCGCAACCGGGTTGGCGCCGAGTGGCTGTTCACCCCGGTGCTGCTGTCGCAGAACTACCACTTGGTGCACCACCTGCACCCGTCGGTGCCGTTCTACCGGTACCTGCGCACCTGGCGGCGCAACGAGGAGGCGTATCTGGAACGCAACGCCGCGATCTCCACGGTCTTTGGCCAGCAACTGAATCCGGACGAGTACCGGCAGTGGAAGGAGCTCAACGGCCGGCTCGCGCGACTGCTGCCGGTGCGGATGCCGGCCCGCTCCAGCTCGCCGCACGCGGTGCTGCACCGCATCCCGGTCGCGTCGGTGGATCCCATCACCGCCGATGCCACCCTGGTGACTTTCGCGGTGCCGGAAGCATTGCGGGACGCGTTCCGATTCGAGCCGGGCCAGCACGTGACGGTGCGCACCGACCTGGGCGGCCAAGGCATCCGGCGCAACTACTCGATCTGCGCCCCGGCCACCCGCGCCCAGCTGCGCATCGCCGTCAAACACATTCCCGGCGGGGCGTTTTCGACGTTCGTGGCCAACGAACTGAAGGCCGGCGACGTGCTCGAGCTGATGACACCGACCGGCCGGTTCGGCACCCCGCTGGATCCGTTGCACCGCAAGCACTATGTGGGCCTGGTGGCCGGCAGCGGGATCACCCCGGTGCTGTCCATCCTGGCGACCACGCTGGAGATCGAGACCGAAAGCCGATTCACGCTGATCTACGGCAACCGCACCAAGGAATCGACGATGTTTCGGGCCGAGCTGGATCGTCTGGAGTCGCGCTATGCCGACCGGCTGGAAATCCTGCACGTGCTCTCCAGCGAGCCGCTGCACACCCCGGAGCTGCGCGGGCGCATCGACCGAGACAAACTCACCAGGTGGCTGACGAGTACCCTGCGGCCGGCCGGTGTGGACGAATGGTTCATCTGCGGCCCGCTCGCCATGGCCACCGCGGTGCGCGAGACCCTGATCGAGCACGGCGTGGACTCCGAGCGCATTCACCTGGAGTTGTTCTACGGGTTCGACACGCCCCCGGCGACCCGTCCCTCCTATGCGGGAGCCACCGTCACCTTCACGCTGTCCGGGCAGCGGGCGATATTCGATCTGGTGCCCGGCGACTCGATTCTGGAAGGGGCGCTGGGGCTGCGCAGCGATGCGCCGTATGCGTGCATGGGCGGCGCATGCGGCACCTGCCGAGCCAAACTGATCGAGGGCAACGTCGAGATGGACCACAACTTCGCCCTCCGGAAGGCGGAGCTGGATGCCGGCTACATCCTGACCTGCCAGTCACACCCGACGACACCATTCGTCGCCGTCGACTACGACGCCTAGGTTCGTGGCGCCGCCCCATACTTGCGCCGACTGTGAATCTGACGACGCGACACGCCGATTCGCCGTCGTGTGGTTCACTCTCGGCGCTCATGGGCGCCATCCCGCCGCCCGCATCGCGGCATCGACGCGGCCAACGAACGTGCCCCGGCGGTACCAGAGCAGCTCACTGGTGACCCTGATGATCGTCCAGCCCAGATCCAGCAACGCGGTGGACCGCTCGATGTCCCGAGCCCGCTGCGCCGGGTCTGTCCAATGCTGTGGCCCGTCATACTCGACACCGACTCGCAATTGCTCGTAGCCCAGGTCGATGCGGGCGACGAAGTCCCCGTAGTCGTCAAACACTCTGATCTGTGTTTGCGGCTTCGGCAGACCGGCATCGATCAACACCAATCGGGTCCACGTCTCCTGTGGGGATTCCGCACCCCCGTCGATCAGCGGCAGCACCGCACGGAGGCGGACCAGGCCGCGCGCACCGGTATGTTCGGCAATGACGGCCTGCACGTCGGCGACCTTGACATCGGTCGAATTCGCCAACGCGTCCAGCCGTTGAACGGCCTGCAGCCGCGAGGGTGTGCGCCGCCCGATATCGAAGGCGGTGCGCGCCGGGGTGGTTACCGCGACACCGTCAACCGCAACCGTCTCGTGCGGCGCCAATCGATCCGTGTGCACGACGATGCGCGGCGGAGGCTTTCGATTGGCGTGCACTAACTCTGCGTCAAGCGCTGGGTTTACCCACTTCGCGCCAAGCAGCGCCGCCGCCGAATTGCCGGCCACGACGGCGCGGCGCCGCGACCACAGCCACGCCGCGTGGGCGCGCTGGCGCGCCGTCAGCTCCACACCGGCCGGGGCGTAGACGCCCGGGTAGACTGGCTCGTAGAGCTGTCTCATGGCCCGCTCCGGAATGGCCTTTGCGGCCAACACTTCCGAGCCCAGGACGGGCCATGGAAGTTCGTCCATGGCCACATCCTGGCATCACCCACCGACACCCCGCCGACAGTGAATCGCACGACGCGACACGCCGACGACCCGTCGTGAGATTCACCCTCGGCGCCAACGAAGGCCTACAGCCGCTCGATAATGGTGACGTTGGCGGTGCCGCCGCCCTCGCACATGGTCTGCAGCCCGTAGCGGCCACCGATGCGCTCCAGCTCGCCCAGCATGGTGGTGAACAGTTTGGCGCCGGTGGCGCCTAGCGGATGCCCCAGCGCGATCGCGCCGCCGTTGGGGTTGACCTTCGCCGGGTCGGCCTTGATTTCCTTGAGCCAGGCCATAACTACCGGCGCGAACGCCTCGTTGATCTCGACGGTGTCGATGTCGTCGATGGCAAGCCCGGTCTTGTCCAGCGCGTACCGGGTGGCGGGGATGGGTCCGGTCAGCATGAATACCGGGTCGGCGGCGCGCGCACTGATGTGGTGGATGCGGGCACGGGGCCTAAGTCCATGGTCTTTGACGGCCCGCTCGGAGGCCAGCAACACTGCACTGGCGCCGTCGGAGATCTGACTGGCCATCGCCGCCGTCAGCCGGCCGCCCTCGACCAGCGGCTGCAAGCCGGCCATCTTCTCCAGCGACGACTCCCGCGGGCCCTCATCAACCCGGAACGGCCCGGATTCGGTTTCCACAGTGATGATTTCGTTTTCGAAGTGGCCGGCGCGGATCGCCGCGAACGCGCGTTCGTGGCTGGTCAGCGAGTACCGCTCCATCTCTTCACGGGACAGGTTCCACTTCTCGGCGATCAGCTCCGAGCCACGGAACTGTGAAATCTCCTGGTCGCCATACCGGTGTAACCATTGCTTGGATTCGTTGGTCGGCGAGGTGAACCCGAACTGTTCGCCCACGGTCATCGCCGACGAGATCGGGATCTGGCTCATGTTCTGCACGCCGCCGGCCACGATGACATCCGCCGTGCCGGACATGATCGCCTGCGCGCCAAAGGAAATCGCCTGCTGGCTGGATCCGCACTGGCGGTCCACGGTGACACCGGGGACCTCTTCGGGATAGCCGGCGGCCAGCCACGACAGTCGGGCGATGTTGCCCGCCTGTCCGCCGATGGCGTCGACACATCCGGCGATCACGTCGTCGACGGCGGCGGGGTCGATGTCGGTCCGGTCCAGCAGTCCGCGCCAGGCCAGGGCACCCAGGTCGACGGGATGGATACCGGCCAGTGCGCCGCCCCGCTTGCCGACCGCGGTCCGTACGGCGTCGATGACGTACGCCTCTGTCATAACCGCTCCTCTCCCGTTGCCAGTGAGTGGTACCCCCACCGCATCGTCGTCGACACGGGGCATTTCAGACTCCCTCTTTGGTGATCCCGCCAAGCACGATGGCTAGGTATTGCTGGCCCACCTGCTGGGCGGTGAGCGGCCCACCGGGTCGATACCAGCGCACCGACACCCAGGTGGTGTCACGGATGAATCGGTAGACCAGGTCGACGTCTAGGTCGGGCCGGAAGTAGCCCTCTTCGATGCCCTGGTTGAGCACGTCCACCCACATCTTGCGCTGCTGCTTGTTACGGTCCTCGATGTAGGAAAACCTGGGTTGCGACGCCAGCCGTTGCGCTTCATCCTGGTAGATCACCACTTGCGCGTGATGATGCTCGATCGCCTCAAACGACGCCATGAACAGGCCCTGCAGCCGCTCCAGCGGATTGGCCGTGCTATCCACGATGTCGCGGTAACGGGCGAAGAGCCAATCGAGGAAACCGCGTAACAGCTCATCGACCATCTCCTCTTTGGAGGCGAAATGGTGATACAGGCTGCCGGATAGGATGCCGGCGCCGTCGGCGATATCGCGCACGGTGGTGGCGCGCAGTCCGCGCTCGGCGAACATCGCCGCCGCGAGCTCCAGCAACTCGCCTCGCCGGCTATTGACCTGACCGGCCACTCGATCCATCCGACCAGACTATCAACCAAGCGCTTGCTCGGCCAGCTGCGACCTCGATGGGGTGGGAATCCGGGAATTCGGTACGAGGGATGCGCCCTTCGCTCACCGGGGCATTAGATGCGACGTTGCTGGCGCTGGATGGACGCCTTGCCCGCACAGCCCGGCCCAGGTGCAGGATCGAGGGGCTTGGTACCTGATCACGGGAGACATCTGGGGTATCGGCGGAGAGTGCCTAGCGTTCTGGGCATTCTGGCGGATTGCGCATATTCTTCCGCGCGTCGTCATAGCCTAATCGGACTACGCGGATCGTGCCGATCACCCTGGTGCGGCGGCGGCGCCAGTAACGAGGAGGTCAACATGGCTCATTTTTCGGTGTTGCCGCCGGAGATCAACTCGTTGCGGATGTACCTGGGTGCCGGTTCGGCGCCGATGCTTCAGGCGGCGGCGGCCTGGGACGGGCTGGCCGCGGAGTTGGGAACCGCCGCGTCGTCGTTCTCCTCGGTGACCACGGGGTTAACCGGGCAGGCGTGGCAGGGCCCGGCGTCGGCGGCGATGGCCGCCGCGGCGGCGCCGTATGCGGGCTTTTTGACCACAGCCTCGGCTCAAGCCCAGCTGGCTGCCGGGCAGGCTAAGGCGGTGGCCAGCGTGTTCGAGGCCGCCAAGGCCGCGATCGTGCCTCCGGCCGCGGTGGCGGCCAACCGTGAGGCGTTCTTGGCGTTGATTCGGTCGAATTGGCTGGGGCTCAACGCGCCGTGGATCGCCGCCGTTGAAAGCCTTTACGAGGAATACTGGGCCGCTGATGTGGCGGCGATGACCGGCTATCACGCCGGGGCCTCGCAGGCCGCCGCGCAGTTGCCGTTGCCGGCCGGCCTGCAACAGTTCCTCAACACCCTGCCCAATCTGGGCATCGGCAACCAGGGCAACGCCAACCTCGGCGGCGGCAACACCGGCAGCGGCAACATCGGCAACGGAAACAAAGGCAGCTCCAACCTCGGCGGCGGCAACATCGGCAATAACAACATCGGCAGCGGCAACCGAGGCAGCGACAACTTCGGCGCCGGCAACGTCGGCACCGGAAACATCGGCTTCGGCAACCAGGGCCCCATAGACGTTAACCTCTTGGCGACGCCGGGCCAGAACAACGTGGGCCTGGGCAACATCGGCAACAACAACATGGGCTTCGGCAACACCGGCGACGCCAACACCGGCGGCGGCAACACCGGCAACGGCAACATCGGTGGCGGCAACACCGGCAACAACAACTTCGGCTTCGGCAACACCGGCAACAACAACATCGGAATCGGGCTCACCGGCAACAATCAGATGGGCATCAACCTGGCCGGGCTGCTGAACTCCGGCAGCGGCAATATCGGCATCGGCAACTCCGGCACCAACAACATCGGCTTGTTCAACTCCGGCAGCGGCAACATCGGCGTCTTCAACACCGGAGCCAATACCCTGGTGCCTGGCGACCTCAACAACCTGGGCGTCGGGAATTCCGGCAACGCCAACATCGGCTTCGGGAACGCGGGCGTTCTCAACACCGGCTTCGGGAACGCGAGCATCCTCAACACCGGCTTGGGGAACGCGGGTGAATTAAACACCGGCTTCGGAAACGCGGGCTTCGTCAACACGGGGTTTGACAACTCCGGCAACGTCAACACCGGCAATGGGAACTCGGGCAACATCAACACCGGCTCGTGGAATGCGGGCAATGTGAACACCGGTTTCGGGATCATTACCGACAGCGGCCTGACCAACTCGGGCTTCGGCAACACCGGCACCGACGTCTCGGGCTTCTTCAACACCCCCACCGGCCCCTTAGCCGTCGACGTCTCCGGGTTCTTCAACACGGCCAGCGGGGGCACTGTCATCAACGGCCAGACCTCGGGCATTGGCAACATCGGCGTCCCGGGCACCCTCTTTGGCTCCGTCCGGAGCGGCTTGAACACGGGCCTGTTTAACATGGGCACCGCCATATCGGGGTTGTTCAACCTGCGCCAGCTGTTGGGGTAGCGCGACACTCACGGGTGCTGGCAGGATACCGAAATCACCTCACCAGTCAGGTAACTCGAGTAGTCGCTGGCCAGAAACGCGATGGTGGCCGCCACCTCCCAGGGCTCGGCGGCCCGGCCGAACGCCTCGCCGGCCGCCAGCCGGTCCAGCAGCTCGGCCGAGGCGGTCTTGTCCAGGAACTTGTGCCGGGCGATGCTGGGCGAGACGGCGTTGATCCGCACCCCATACTCGGCGGCTTCGATTGCGCTGCACCGGGTCAACGCCATCACCCCGGCCTTGGCGGCGGCATAGTGCGACTGCGAATGCTGGGCCCGCCAGCCCAGCACGCTGGCGTTGTTGACGATCACCCCGCCATGCGGCGCGTCGCGGAAGTAGCGCAATGCGGCCCGGGTGGCCCGGAACACCGACGTCAGGCTCACGTCTAACACGCGGTCCCACTCGTCGTCGGTCATGTCGGCCACCGGCGTCTGCCCGCCCAGCCCGGCGTTGTTGACCAGCACGTCGAGCCGGCCCATCCGGGCGGTGGTCGAGTCGATCAGCGCGTCGACCTGGGCGGTGGACGTCACGTCGCACACCACATGCTCCACCCGGCCCAGCCCCAGCGCAGACAACTCGGCGGCCGTCTCCCCCAGCCGTCGTTCATGGTGGTCCGAGATCACCACGTCGGCGCCCTCCGCCAAGGCTCGCCGCGCGGTGGCCGAACCGATGCCGGTGCCCGCAGCCGCCGTCACGACGACCACCTTGCCATCCAGAAGTCCATGTCCGGCAATCTCTTTCGGCGCTACGGACAGGTTCATCCCTTGGCCTCCCGGGGCAGACCGAGCACCCGCTCGGCGATGATGTTGCGCTGGATCTCGTTGGATCCTCCGTAGATGGTGTCGGCGCGGGTGAATAGATATAGCCGCTGCCACTCGTCGAACTCGCCGTCGGGCATGGTCATTCCGGGTTTACCGATCACGTCCATGGCCAGCTCACCCAGGTTGCGATGCCAGTTGGCCCACAACAACTTTGACACATTGTCCTGGCCGGGCTGCTCAACGGCTGGCCCTTCCATGGTGGCCAAAGCATAGGAGCGCATGGCGCGCAGCCCGGTCCACGCCCGGGTCAGCCGCTCCCGGATCAGCGGGTCATCCGCGGCGGCGGTGCGCCGCGCCAGCTCGACCAGATTGGAAAGCTCACGGGCGTAGACGATCTGCTGACCCAGCGTCGAGACGCCGCGCTCGAAGGTCAGCGTCGCCATCGCGACCCGCCAGCCGTCGCCCGGTGCGCCGACCACCAGGTCGGCGTCGGTGCGGGCGTCGTCGAAGAACACCTCGTTGAACTCCGCGGTGCCGGTGATCTGCACGATCGGCCGGATCTGCACGCCGGGCTGGTCCAGCGGCACCAGCAGATACGACAGGCCGGCGTGGCGCTGCGAGCCCTTCTCGGTGCGTGCGAGCACAAAGCACCATTGCGACAGGTGCGCCAGCGACGTCCACACCTTCTGGCCGTTTATCACCCACTGGTCGCCGTCGAGTTCTGCGGTGGTCGCAACGCTGGCCAGGTCGCTGCCAGCGCCGGGCTCCGAATATCCCTGACACCACAGCTCGGTGACGTCGCGGATGCGCGGCAGGAAGCGCCGCTGCTGCTGCGGCGTTCCGAACGCGATCAGCGTCGGACCCAGCAGTTCCTCGCCGAAGTGGTTGACCTTGTCCGGCGCGTCGGCGCGGGCGTATTCCTCGTAGAACGCCACCCGGTGCGCGGTCGAGAGCCCCCGCCCGCCGTGTTCTTCCGGCCAGCCCAGGCAGGTCAGCCCCGCGGCGGCCAGGCGCTGATTCCACGCCCGGCGTTCCTCGAACGCTTCGTGCTCGCGCCCCGGCCCGCCGAGGCCCTTAAGTGCCGCGAATTCGCCGGCCAGATTGTCGGCGAGCCAACCGCGGACCTGCGCCCGGAACTCCTCGACGTCCTGCATGCCCTGTAGGCTAACCTACCAAGCACTTGCTTTGTTAGGAGCGTCCGTTGATAAACGATCTGCGCACCGTGCCCGCGGCGCTGGATCGTCTCGTGCGCCAGCTACCCGACCACACGGCGTTGATCGCCGAGGACCGGCGTTTCACGTCGACCGAGCTGCGCGACGCGGTCTACGGCGCCGCGGCGGCGCTGATCGCCCTCGGTGTCGAACCCGCAGACCGGGTGGCCATCTGGTCGCCGAACACCTGGCACTGGGTGGTGGCCTGCCTGGCGATCCACCACGCCGGCGCCGCGGTGGTGCCGTTGAACACCCGCTACACCGCCACAGAAGCCACCGACATCTTGGACCGAGCCGGCGCGCCGGTGCTGTTCGCGGCGGGCCTCTTCCTGGGCGCCGACCGGGCGGCCGGCCTGGACCGGGCCGCGCTGCCCGCGTTGCGGCACGTCGTGCGGGTGCCGGTCGAAGCCGACGACGGGACCTGGGACGAGTTCATCGCCACGGGTGCCGGGGCCCTGGATGCCGTCGCAGCCCGTGCCGCCGCCGTCGCACCCCAGGACGTCAGCGACATCCTGTTCACCTCCGGCACCACCGGCCGCAGCAAAGGCGTGCTGTGCGCGCACCGGCAGTCGCTGTCGGCCTCGGCATCCTGGGCCGCCAACGGGAAGATCACCAGCGACGACCGCTACCTGTGCATCAACCCGTTCTTCCACAACTTCGGCTACAAGGCCGGCATCCTGGCCTGCCTGCAGACCGGTGCCACGCTGATCCCGCACGTGACGTTCGATCCGCTGCACGCGCTGCGGGCCATCGAGCGCCACCGCATCACCGTGTTGCCGGGCCCTCCGACCATCTACCAGAGCCTGCTGGATCACCCGGCCCGCAAAGACTTCGACCTGAGCTCGCTGCGGTTCGCGGTCACCGGTGCGGCCACCGTGCCGGTGGTGCTGGTGGAGCGCATGCAGTCCGAACTTGACATCGACATCGTGCTGACCGCCTACGGGTTGACCGAGGCCAACGGGATGGGGACGATGTGCCGCCCCGAGGACGACGCGGTGACCGTTGCGACGACGTGCGGGCGGCCGTTCGCCGACTTTGAGTTGCGCATTGCGGACGACGGGGAAGTGTTGCTGCGCGGGCCGAACGTCATGGTGGGCTATCTGGACGACACGGAGGCGACCGCGGCCGCCATCGACGCCGACGGCTGGCTGCACACCGGCGACATCGGTGCCGTCGACCAGGCGGGCAACCTGCGCATCACCGACCGCCTGAAGGACATGTACATCTGCGGCGGATTCAACGTCTATCCCGCCGAGGTCGAGCAGGTGCTGGCCCGGATGGACGGCGTCGCGGACGCCGCGGTGATCGGCGTTCCCGACCAGCGGCTGGGCGAGGTCGGCCGGGCGTTCGTGGTGGCGCGCCCCGGCACGGGCCTCGACGAGGCATCGGTGATCGCTTACACCCGTGAACATTTGGCGAACTTCAAGACACCCCGGTCGGTGCGGTTCGTCGACGTACTGCCGCGCAACGCCGCCGGTAAGGTGAGCAAACCACAACTGCGAGAGCTGGGCTAGATGGACCTGAATTTCGACGACGAGACCCTGGCCTTTCAGGCCGAGGTGCGCGAGTTCCTCGCCGCCAATGCCGCATCGATCCCGACGAAGTCCTACGACAATGCGGAAGGCTTTGCGCAACACCGTTATTGGGACCGAGTACTGTTCGACGCGGGCCTGTCGGTGATCACCTGGCCGGCTAAGTATGGTGGCCGGGACGCGCCGCTGCTGCACTGGATCGTGTTCGAGGAGGAGTACTTTCGCGCCGGCGCCCCGGGCCGGGCCAGCGCCAACGGCACCTCGATGCTGGCGCCGACGCTGTTCGCGCACGGCACAGCCGAACAGCTTGACCGGATCCTGCCGAAAATGGCTAGCGGCGAACAGATCTGGGCGCAGGCCTGGTCGGAGCCGGAATCCGGCAGCGACCTGGCGTCGCTGCGCTCCACCGCGAGCAAGGTCGACGGCGGCTGGCTACTCAACGGGCAGAAGATCTGGAGCTCGCGGGCGCCGTTCGCCGACATGGGTTTTGGGCTGTTCCGCTCCGATCCCGCGGTCGAACGGCACCGCGGGCTCACGTATTTCATGTTCGACCTGAAAGCCAAGGGTGTTACCGTGCGCCCAATCGCCCAACTGGGCGGCGACACCGGTTTCGGTGAGATCTTTCTCGACGACGTGTTCGTCCCCGACCGGGATGTGATTGGGGCACCGAACGACGGATGGCGCGCGGCCATGAGCACGTCAAGCAACGAGCGCGGCATGTCGCTGCGCAGCCCAGCCCGCTTCCTGGCCTCCGCCGAACGGCTGGTCCAGCTGTGGAAGGACCGCGGCTCGCCCCCGGAGTTCGCCGACCGGGTCGCCGACGCCTGGATCAAGGCGCAGGCCTACCGGCTGCAGACCTTCGGCACGGTGACCAGGCTGGCCGCCGGTGGCGAACTGGGGGCGGAATCGTCGGTGACCAAGGTGTTCTGGTCCGAGCTGGACGTGCACTTGCATCAGACCGCGCTCGACCTGCGCGGCGCCGATGGGGAGCTGGCCGGCCCGTGGACCGAGGGGTTGCTGTTCGCCCTGGGCGGCCCGATCTATGCCGGGACCAACGAAATCCAGCGCAACATCATTGCCGAACGGCTGCTGGGCCTGCCACGCGAGAAGACGTGACCATGGAATTCGCACTCAACGAACAGCAGCGCGACTTCGCGGCCAGCATCGACGCGGCGCTCGGCGCCGCCGACCTGCCCGGCGTCGTCCGTGCTTGGGCTGCCGGTGATGTGGCGCCCGGCCGCAAGGTGTGGCAGCAGTTGGCCAACCTGGGCGTCACCGCGTTGGGCGTAGCGGAGAAGTTCGACGGACTGGGTGCCAGTCCGGTCGATCTGGTTGTCGCGCTCGAACGTCTCGGGCGCTGGTGCGTGCCCGGCCCGGTCACCGAATCCATTGCCGTGGCACCGATTCTGCTGGCTCATGATGATCAGGCTGAACGCAGCCATGGGCTAGCTTCCGGTGAGCTCATCGCCACCGTGGCCATGCCGCCGCGGGTTCCGCGCGCCGTCGACGCCGACACCGCCGGGCTGGTACTGCTCGCGGGCGATGGCAGCGTCACCGAAGGGACGCCGGGTGATTGCCACCGGTCCGTCGACCCCAGCCGGCGGCTGTATGAGGTGGCGGCATCCGGCCAGGCCTGGCGGGCCCCGAAAGACGTAGTGGCGCGCGCCTATGAGTTCGGGGCGCTGGCCACCGCCGCACAACTGGTCGGCGCCGGGCAGGCGCTGCTGGAGGCCGCCGTCAACTACGCCAAACAGCGCACGCAGTTCGGCCGGGCGATCGGCTCGTATCAGGCCATCAAGCACAAACTCGCCGACGTGCACATTGCGATCGAGCTGGCCTGCCCCCTGGTTTACGGCGCGGCCGTGTCACTCGAGCCGCGCGATGTCAGCGCCGCCAAAGCCGCCGCGAGCGAGGCGGCTCTGCTGGCGGCACGCTGGGCGTTGCAGACCCACGGCGCCATCGGGTTCACCTGCGAGCATGACCTGTCGCTGTGGTTGTTGCGGGTGCAGGCGTTGCACTCGGCCTGGGGTACGCCGCAGGAGCATCGGCGGCGTGTGCTGGAGGCGCTATGACCCCCCCTGAAGAACGGCAGATGCTACGGGAAACCGTCGCCTCCCTGGTGGCTAAGCATGCCGGCCCGGCGGCGGTGCGCGCAGCGATGGCCTCCGACCGCGGCTACGACGAATCGCTGTGGCGGCTGCTATGTGAGCAGGTCGGTGCCGCCGCGCTGGTCATTCCGGAGGAGCTGGGCGGCGCGGGCGGTGAACTCGCCGATGCCGCGATCGTCGTGCAGGAGCTGGGCCGGGCGCTGGTGCCTTCTCCGCTGCTGGGCACCACGCTGGCGGAGCTGGCGCTGCTGGCCGCAGCTAAGCCGGATGCGCAAGCACTCACGGAGCTTGCCCAAGGCAGCGCGATCGGCGCGCTGGTGTTGGACCCCGACTACGTGGTCAACGGCGACATCGCCGATATCGTCGTCGCCGCCACCAGCGGGCAGCTGACCAGGTGGACTCGCTTTAGCGCGCAGCCCGTCGCCACCATGGACCCCACTCGCCGGCTGGCCCGCCTGCAATCCGAAGAGACCGAGCCGCTGTGCCCCGATCCCGGAATCGCCGACACCGCAGCAATCCTGTTGGCGGCCGAGCAGATCGGCGCCGCCGAACGCTGCCTGCAGCTGACCGTCGAATACGCCAAGAGCCGAGTGCAATTCGGCCGCCCGATCGGCAGTTTCCAGGCCCTCAAGCATCGGATGGCCGACCTGTATGTGACCATCGCCGCGGCCCGGGCCGTCGTCGCCGACGCCTGCCACGCGCCCACACCCACCAACGCCGCCACCGCGCGGCTGGCCGCCAGCGAGGCGTTGAGCACCGCGGCGGCCGAGGGCATCCAACTGCACGGCGGCATCGCGATCACCTGGGAACACGACATGCACCTGTATTTCAAACGAGCGCACGGCAGTGCACAATTGCTCGAGTCGCCACGAGAGGTGCTGCGCCGTTTGGAATCTGAGGTGTGGGAGTCGCCGTGACGGATCGTGTCGCCCTGCGTGCCGGCGTTCCCCCGTTCTACGTGATGGACGTCTGGTTGGCGGCCGCGGAGCGCCAGCGCACCCATGGGGATCTGGTGAATCTTTCGGCGGGCCAACCCAGTGCGGGCGCTCCGGAACCGGTGCGTGCGGCCGCGGCCGCCGCCCTGCATCTCAACCAGTTGGGATACTCGGTGGCGCTGGGTATTCCGGAGCTGCGCGACGCTATCGCCGCGGATTACCAACGCCGGCATGGCATCACCGTCGAACCCGATGCGGTGGTGATCACCACGGGCTCCTCGGGCGGCTTTCTGCTCGCGTTTCTGGCGTGCTTCGACGCCGGTGATCGGGTCGCGATGGCCAGTCCCGGCTACCCGTGCTACCGGAATATCCTGTCAGCGCTGGGATGTGAGGTCGTGGAGATCCCGTGCGGACCGCAGACCCGATTCCAACCGACCGCGCAGATGCTGGCCGAGATCGACCCACCGCTGCGCGGTGTCGTCGTCGCCAGCCCGGCCAACCCGACCGGAACCGTCATCCCGCCCGAAGAACTGGCGGCCATCGCGTCGTGGTGTGACGCATCGGATGTCCGGTTGATCAGTGATGAGGTCTACCACGGCCTGGTGTACCAGGGGGCACCGCAAACCAGCTGCGCCTGGCAGACGTCGCGAAACGCGGTGGTAGTCAACAGCTTTTCCAAGTATTACGCGATGACGGGCTGGCGGCTGGGCTGGCTGCTGGTGCCGACGGTGCTGCGCCGCGCGGTGGACTGCCTGACCGGCAACTTCACCATCTGCCCGCCGGTCTTGTCGCAGATCGCCGCGGTGTCCGCGTTCACCCCGGAGGCGACCGCCGAGGCCGACGGCAACCTGGCCAGCTACGCGATCAACCGCTCGCTGTTGCTGGACGGTCTGCGTCGCATCGGCATCGACCGGCTGGCACCCACCGACGGCGCATTCTACGTCTACGCCGACGTCTCGGACTTCACCAGCGATTCGCTGGCCTTCTGCTCAAAGTTGCTGGCCGACACCGGTGTTGCGATCGCACCCGGAATCGATTTCGACACCGCACGGGGGGGTTCGTTTGTTCGGATATCGTTTGCCGGGCCAAGCGGCGACATCGAAGAAGCCTTACGGCGCATCGGCTCCTGGCTGCCGAGCCAATAGCTCGTCGATGCGCGTCTCGAGCGCGCCGCGCTCGCCGATATCTGCCACGTTGATCCCGAACCGTTCGCTCAGGGTGTCGACAACCGCTGCCGCATCGGCAAGGCGGATCTTCTCGGTACCACCGGCACGGTGAACGGCAAGGTCGCGGCCAGATAGGTTCCACCGGGCGTCGTCGGTGATCACCGCGGCGGTCAGTCCCGTGACGAACTTCGATGCCGGGTGTGTTGAGGCGTACCAGCTGGCCACTTTCAGATCGATCTGCGGGCGGGTCTGGGTGGTGAATTCGTACAGTGTCTGCCATGTGTCCCGGACCATCGCCTGCAAGACAAAGCCGTCGACGCGGTCCTCGAGCCGATAAGGTTCGTGCGTTGTCGGCTGGACGGCGCCGGTTTCGAGGCGAAGCGGTGAGGTCGGTGTTTGGCCGCCGAATCCGACGTCGACGAGATAGCATCCGCCCGAGCCGGGGAACGTGACCCCCAGCAGGGTGTGCGTCTGCGGCGGCAGGGGCGCGTCCGGCGCGAGCTTCCAGACGACGCGGGCGGCGAATCGGCGCACCCGATAGCCGAGTTCGGCCAGCACATAACCCATCAGCCCGTTGTGCTCAAAGCAGTACCCGCCTCGGCGCCGAAGTACCAGCTTGTCGGCCAGCGCCTGTGGACTGAGGTCGTCGACCGGCACCCCCAGCAGCGGGTCGAGGTTCTCGAACGGAATCGTTCGACTGTGCACGGTCACCAGATCCTGCAGAACATCCAGGGTTGGATCGGTAGCGCCGCGATAGTTGATGCGATCGAAGTACGCGGTCAGATCCAGTGCCATGTTGCCATTCTGACCTCGTCGCCGCGTCGGACCGACCGCAGGGTATTCGGGCGTTCGTCGCGCAGCCGGCCAACTATGTCGCACCGATTGTGGTTTGCCACATGAGTTTCTGGGTCGACGGCAAACAAAGTGCCCTCGCAGCGACACGTGTCGGCGGCTACGGCAAACTGCCCGCTGACACTCACCCATCCGGTGGCTGCTCGCGCCATCTGGCCGAATGCCCGGCGGGTCGGAGGATCGGCGCCGGACACAACAACGCATCATGATGCCTGTTACTGATGCTATTGCCGACCCACGGCACCGGAGGCTTGCAGGCCGGTGTCGACTTGGACGACAAGGAAGCCCTCGCCGAACTGATCGGCGACAATGCTGCTCCTTGACGTAAGCGTCTGCATATTCGCCATCCGCGAGGACAGCTGCCCCAACCACGCGACATACCGGACGTGGCTCACCAGACTGCTTACCGGCGACGGCGAGCAGACGCAAAATCGCCCAACACGCCCGCAAAATGGGCGATTTTGCGTCTGCTCGCGCCACTAGAGCCAGGTGTCCTGGGTGGTGGTGATGAGGAAAGCCTCCAGGTCGTCGCGCCAGTGCGCCGGCGTGGTCTTTTCCGGCTCGATGCCGGTGTAGTCGCCGCGATAGAACAGCAGCGGCCGCGGCTTGACCGCCGGGACCTCTGACAGTGACTCGACGGCACCGAACACCACGAAGTGATCGCCGCCGTCGTGCACCGACGCCACCGTGCAGTCAATGTAGGCCAGCGATCCCTCGATGATCGGTGAGCCTAGTTCCGAAGGGCGCCAATCGATACCGGCGAACTTGTCCGGCTCCTTCGAGCCGAATCGCGCCGAGACGTCTTTCTGCTTTTCGGTCAGTACGTTGACGCAGAACCGGCCGCTGGCCTCGATGGCCTGCCAGGACCGCGACACCTTAGTGGGGCAGAACAGCACCAACGGCGGTTCCAACGACAGCGCCGCGAACGACTGGCACGCAAACCCGACGGGCACGTCGTCGTGCACAGTGGTGATGACAGTGATCCCCGTACAGAACTGACCGAGCACGGAGCGGAACGTGCGTGGATCGATCTGAGCCGACATCGTTTGCTTTCGAGCTAGCCGCGAGCGCCTACGGTGAAATCGTGACCCCATAGGCTGACCGCAGTACTCTCCCGGGCGATCCAGTCCCGATCGTCGACTTGCCTGCCCTCACAACCGAATTCGATGTCGAAGCCACCGGGCGTCTTCATGTAGAACGACAGCATCAGGTCGTTGACATGCCGGCCCAGGGTGGCCGACATCGGCACCTTGCGCCGCAACGCCCGGTCCAGGCACAGGCCCACGTCGTCGGCCTGCTCGACCTCGACCATCAGGTGCACGATGCCGCTGGACGTCGGCATCGGCAGGAAGGCCAACGAGTGGTGACGCGGGTTACAGCCGAAGAAACGCAGCCAGGCTGGCGGCCCGTCGGCGGGCCGCCCTACCATCTGTGGCGGTAGCCGCATCGAGTCACGCAGCCGAAAGCCGAGCACGTCTCGGTAGAAATGCAACGCCTCAGCATCGTCGCGGGTGGACAGCACCACATGGCCCATACCCTGCTCACCGGTGACGAACCTGTGCCCATACGGGCTGACCACTCGGCGGTGTTCCAGCGCGGTACCGTGGAAGACCTCCAGGCAATTGCCGGAAGGGTCGGCAAACCGGATCATCTCGTCCACCCGGCGATCGGCCAGCTCGGCGGCGGTGGCCTCTTTGTACGGCGTGCCCTCCAAATCCAGGCGGTTCCGGATTTCCTGCAGGCCTTCGGCATTCGCGCATTCCCAACCGGCCTCCAACAGCCTGTCGTGCTCACCGGGCACGACCACCAGCCGGGCCGGAAAGTCATCCATCCGCAGATACAGGGCCCCTTCTGGGGCCCCTTTGCCCTCGACCATGCCCAGGACCTTCAGTCCATACTCCCGCCAGGCAGCCATGTCAGTGGCCTCGATGCGCAGATAGCCCAGCGACCGGATGCTCATCTGCCACCTCCCAGAAATTCAATCGTCAGCTTGTTGAACTCGTCGAACTTCTCCACCTGCACCCAATGCCCACACTGCCCGAATACGTGCAGCTGCGCACGCGGAATCGTTTTCAACGCAACCAGCGCGCCGTCCAGCGGGTTGACCCGGTCCTCACGACCCCAGATCAGCAACACCGGCTGGCGCAGCCGATACACCTCGCGCCACATCATGCCGGCCTCGAAGTCGGCTCCGGCGAACGACTTTCCCATCGCCCGTGTTGCCGTCAACGACTCCGGGGTGCTGGCCAGCGCAAACCGCTGATCCACCAACTCGGGGGTGATCAGGTTCTTGTCGTAGACCATGACCCGCAGGAACGCCTCGAGGTTCTCCCGGGTGGGCGCAACGGAGAACTTCGACAGCCGTTTGACTCCCTCGGTCGGGTCGGGCGCAAACAGGTTGATACTCAGGCCCCCCGGGCCCATCAGCACTAACCGTCCTGCCCGGGCCGGGTAGTCCAGCGCAAACCGGACCGCGGTTCCCCCGCCCAACGAGTTGCCCACCAGCGGTACCCGCCCCAGCCCCAGCTGATCGAAGAGCCCCTTCAGCGCCATCGCGGCATAGCGATTGAACTGGCCGTGCTCGGCCCGCTTGTCGGAATGGCCGTAACCGGGCTGGTCGACGGCCAGCACATGAAAGTGCCGCGCCAGCACCGCGATATTACGCGAGAAGTTCGTCCAGCTCGCCGCGCCGGGCCCACCGCCGTGCAGTAGCACCACCGTCTGGTCGTTGCCCACGCCGGCCTCGTGGTAGTGCAGTTTCAGCGGCCCGTCGACGTCCACTTCCGCAAAGCGCGAGGTGGATTCGAACGTCAATTCCTCGGTAGCTGTCATTTCGCCTAGACCAGCTAGACCATGGTGTCGCCGGGCGGCAACCCGAACTCGTGGTTTCCAAAGATCACGTATGCCCGCTCGGGGTCGTTGGCGGCGTGCACCCGACCGGCGTGCGCGTCGCGCCAGAACCGTTGAATCGGAGCCTCATTGGACAACGCGGTGGCACCGGACGCCTCGAACAGCCGGTCGATCGAGGCGATTGAGCGACCGGTGGCGCGCACCTGGTCGCGGCGCGCACGGGCGCGCAGTTCGAACGGAATCTCCTTGCCGGCAGCCAGCAGCGCGTATTCGTCGCTCACATTACCGATCAGTTGGCGCCACGCGGCGTCGATGTCGCTGGCCGCCTCGGCGATACGGACCTTGGCAAACGGGTCGTCTTTGGCCTTTTCCCCGGCGAACGCCGCGCGCACCCGCTTGCCCTGGTGCTCGACGTGCGCGGCGTAGGCACCGTAGGCCATGCCGACAATCGGCGCCGAAATCGTAGTGGGATGCATTGTGCCCCATGGCATTTTATAGACAGGTGCGCTGTTGGTCGCCAGCCCTCCCGCGGTGTGGTCGTTCATCGCCTTGTACGACAAGAACCGGTGCCGGGGCACAAAGACATCCTTGACCACCAGGGTGTTGCTGCCGGTACCACGTAAGCCGACCACGTACCACACGTCCTTGATCTCGTATTCGCTGCGCGGGATCAGGAAACTGCCGAAGTCCACCGGCCGGCCGTCCTTGATGACCGGGCCGCCGACGAACGTCCAGCTGGCATGGTCGCAGCCCGAGGACCAGTTCCACGACCCGTTGACCAGGTAGCCACCGTCGACCACCACGCCCGCCCCCATCGGTGCGTACGAGGACGAGATCCGCGTACTCGGGTCCTCGCCCCAGACCTCCTCTTGGGCCCGTTGGTCGAACAGCGCCAGATGCCAGTTGTGCACGCCGACGATTGAGCTCACCCACCCGGTGGAACCACACACGCTCGCCAGTCGACGCGTCGCCTCGAAGAACAGCGCAGGGTCGCACTGCAGTCCGCCCCACTGCTGCGGCTGCAACAGGGTGAAGAAGCCGACGTCGTCGAGCGCCTTGACGGTCTCGTCGGGCAGCCGCCGCAGATCCTCCGTGGCCTGGGCGCGATCCCGAATCTCCGGCAGCAGATTATCGATGGCAGCCAAGACAGACTGAGCATCACGCTGTTGAATGGACGTCACTTACTTTTGCCTCTCCGGGTTGCGAACTTAGAGAAAGACTAGAACACGTTCCGATTTGTGTCGAGCTAGGTATTCCTGCGGCAGGTAGCGATACCAAATGGGTTTTCTGTAACATGTTCTAGTTATGACGGAAGAGAGGACGGGTCTTGACCGAGGCAATTGGAGACGAGCCACTCGGCGACCACGTCCTTGAACTGCAGATCGCCGAGGTCGTCGACGAAACCGACGAGGCGCGATCGCTGGTCTTCGCGGTGCCCGACGGATCGGACGACCCGGAGATCCCCCCTCGGCGCCTGCGTTACGCCCCCGGCCAATTCTTGACGCTGCGCGTGCCCAGCGAGCGTACCGGTTCGGTGGCGCGCTGCTACTCGTTGTGCAGTTCGCCCTACACCGACGACGCCTTGGCGGTCACGGTCAAACGAACCGCCGACGGGTACGCCTCCAACTGGTTGTGCGATCACGCGCAGGTGGGCATGCGCATCCACGTGCTGGCCCCGTCGGGCAACTTCGTCCCCACAACCCTCGACGCCGATTTCCTCCTGCTGGCAGCGGGTAGCGGCATCACCCCGATCATGTCGATCTGCAAATCGGCGCTTGCCGAGGGCGGTGGACAGGTGACGCTGCTCTACGCCAACCGCGACGACCGCTCGGTCATCTTCGGAGACGCGCTGCGCGAGTTGGCGGCGAAGTATCCCGACCGGCTCACGGTGCTGCACTGGCTAGAGTCGCTGCAGGGGCTGCCGAGCGCGAGCGCGCTGGCCAAGCTCGTCGCGCCCTACACCGACCGGCCGGTGTTCATCTGTGGGCCCGGCCCGTTCATGCAGGCGGCCCGGGACGCCCTGGCGGCGCTGAAAGTGCCCGCCCAACAGGTGCACATCGAGGTGTTCAAGTCGCTGGAATCGGATCCGTTCGCGGCCGTCAAGGTCGACGACAGCGGTGACGAGGCGCCGGCGACCGCGGTGGTGGAACTCGACGGCCAAACCCACACCGTCTCCTGGCCGCGCACCGCCAAGCTGCTCGACGTGCTGCTGGCCGCGGGCCTGGACGCGCCGTTCTCCTGCCGGGAAGGCCACTGCGGTGCGTGTGCGTGCACCCTGCGCGCCGGCAAAGTGAATATGGGAGTCAACGACGTGCTCGAGCAGCAGGATCTCGATGAGGGACTGATTTTGGCCTGTCAATCTCGCCCGGAATCTGATTCGGTGGAAGTGACCTACGACGAGTAGTCCCGGAAGGGAGCGAGATGACGCGGCTGATACCGGGTTGCACGCTCGTCGGGCTGATGCTGACGTTACTGCCCGCGCCCACCTCGGCGGCCGGGAGCAACACCGCCACCACCCTGTTCCCGGTCGACGAGGTCACCCAGCTGGAGACGCACACCTTCCTCGATTGCCACCCCAACGGCAGCTGCGACTTCGTCGCTGGAGCAAATCTGCGCACACCCGACGGCCCGACGGGCTTTCCGCCCGGGCTGTGGGCGCGCCAAACCACCGAGATCCGTTCGACGAACCGGTTGGCCTATCTGGACGCGCACGCCACCAGCCAGTTCGAACGGGTAATGAAGGCGGGCGGATCCGACGTGATCACCACCGTCTACTTCGGCGAGGGTCCGCCGGACAAATACCAGACCACCGGGGTCATCGACTCGACCAATTGGTCGACCGGTCAACCGATGACCGACGTCAACGTCATCGTGTGTACACACATGCAGGTGGTCTACCCGGGGGTCAACCTCACCTCGCCCAGCACCTGCGCGCAAGCCAACTTTTCCTAGCTAGGACTCGTCCTGGTACTCGCTGAGCCGGTAAATCAACGCGGCAGACCCAGCAGCCGTTCGGCGGCCACCGTCAACAGGATCTGCTCGGTACCGCCGGCTATCGTCAGGCACCGGGTGTTGAGGAAGTCGTACACCGCGCGGTTCTCGACGAGCCCGCCCCCGTCGGACACCTCCATCAGGTATTCGGCCAGCGCCTGTCGGTAGCGCACGCCGATCAGTTTGCGGACGCTGGATTGCGCCCCCGGATCCTGGCCGCCGACGGCCAACTCGGCGATCCGCCGGTCCAACAGCGCACCGGCCTGAGCCAGCAGGATCAGCCTGCCCAGCCGATCTTGCTGCGCGACATCGAGTTCCATGTCACCCAAGACCTTGAGCAGCTCTTCCATCGGGTTGCCCAGCGCGGTCCCGGTGGCCATCGCGACCCGCTCGTTGGCTAGCGTGGTGCGCGCCAGCCGCCAGCCGTCGTTCACGGCGCCGACGACCATCTCGTCGGGGACGAACACATTGTCCAGGAAGACCTCGTTGAACAGCGAGTCGCCGGTGATCTCGCGCAGCGGTCGGATCTCAATTCCCGGTGTGGTCATGTCCACCAGGAAGTAGGTAATGCCCTTGTGCTTCGGAGCATCCGGGTCGGTGCGCGCCAGGCACACCCCCCACCGAGCCTTGTGAGCCGCCGACGTCCACACCTTCTGTCCGGTGAGCAGCCAGCCGCCGTCAGCCCGCACCGCCTTGGTACGCAGCGACGCCAGGTCCGAACCGGCCCCCGGCTCGGAAAATAGCTGACACCAAAGGAATTCACCGCGCATGGTGGCCGGGACGAAACGTTCGATCTGTTCCGGCGTGCCGTGTTCAAGGATGGTCGGCGCCGCCCACCAGCCGATCACCAGGTCCGGGCGCTCAACCTTGGCCGCGGCCAGTTCCTGATCGATCAGCAGTTGCTCGGCCGGGGACGCGCCGCGCCCGTACGGCGCCGGCCAGTGCGGCGCCAGCAGGCCGGTGTCCGCCAGCGCCACCTGACGTTTCTCCTCGGGCAACGCGGCCACCTCGGCGACCGCCGCCGCGATCTCCGGTCGCAGGCCGGCCACCTCGGCCAGGTCGACGCCCAAGCGACGACGGACACCGGCCTGGGTCAGCGCCGTAACCCGACGCAGCCAGCGCCCGGATCCACCGAGGAACCCACCGATTCCGTGGGCCCGGCGCAGATACAAATGCGCGTCGTGCTCCCAGGTGCAGCCGATACCACCGAGCACCTGGATACAGTCCTTGGCGTTGGCTTTGGCGGCGTCGATGCCGATGCTCGCGGCCACCGCCGCGGCGATCGAAAGTTGGGTGCCATCGGAATCGGCTGCGGCGCGGGCCGCATCGGCGGCGGCCACATCGGCCTGCTCGGCACGGCACAACATCTGAGCACACAGGTGCTTGACAGCCTGGAAGCTGCCGATCGGCTTGCCGAATTGCTCCCGCACCTTGGCGTAGGCAACCGCGGTATCGAGCGTCCATCGAGCCACCCCGGCCGCCTCGGCCGCCAGCACGGTAGCGGCCAGGTCTTCCACCCGCTCCCCCGACACCTCCAGAACGGTGACCGGTGCCGATGTCAGCACCATCCGGGCCAGCGGCAGCGAAAAGTCGGTGGCCCGCAGCGGCTCCACTACGACCTCGTCGCAAGCAGTGTCCACCAGCAGCCAATTCCCGTCGGCCGGCAACAGCACGACGCCGCCGGGCGCGCCACCAAGCACTCGGCCGACGGTGCCCGACGCGGTCGACGTCTTCGGGTCGACCTGCACGCCACCGTCGATAGCCACCCCGGCGAACCGTTCACCCGACGCTAGCGCGCTGCGCAGCTTGGGATCGGAGACAACCAAAGTGGCCACCGCGGTGGTCGCGACCGGCCCCGGTACCAACGCCCTGGCCGCCTCGTCGACCATCGCACACAGGTCCTCGATGCTGCCGCCAGCTCCGCCACAATCCTCTGGGACGGCGACACCGAAGAGGCCCAGGCCCGCCAGCCCGGCGAACACCGGCCGCCATGCGTCCGCATTTCCTTCTTCGAAGCCGTATTCCATGTCGCGGACCGCCGCAGTCGCGGCCGCACCTGAGGCCGCGGTGCGGGCCCAGCCGCGCACCAACTCACGAGCCGCGGATTGTTCGTCGGTGACGGTCGCTACCACCTGCAGACCTCCGCGTCGACAATTTCACATAGCAATGGAGCGTTCTTGCCCACTAGAACGTGTTCTAATAGTGCTAACGATCAACCGTCAAGTCGAAGGCAATAACTCCAGCACATGTCGTCGTCTCGGCTGTCGGGAGGTGGGAAATCTACACACAGCATGCGTATCGTTTGCAAACGAACCGCCCGGAAGAGGAGCTGCCCGCTACATGTCGTCAGCGAACACGAACACCAGTAGCGCTCCCGACGCACCACCTCGCGCGGTCATGAAAGTGGCGGTACTTGCCGAGTCCGAGCTCGGATCGGAGGCACAGCGGGAGCGCCGCAAGCGCATCTTGGACGCCACCATGGCTATCGCGTCCAAAGGCGGCTATGAGGCGGTGCAGATGCGCGCCGTCGCCGACCGCGCCGACGTCGCGGTTGGCACGCTGTACCGGTACTTCCCGTCGAAGGTGCATCTGCTGGTGTCGGCGCTGGGTCGGGAATTCAGCCGCATCGACGCGAAAACCGACCGCTCCGCGGTCGCCGGGGCCACCCCCTTCCAGCGGCTGAACTTTATGGTCGGCAAGCTCAACCGCGCGATGCAACGCAATCCGCTACTCACCGAGGCCATGACACGTGCCTACGTGTTCGCCGACGCCTCGGCGGCCAGCGAGGTCGACCAGGTCGAAAAGCTCATCGACAGTATGTTCGCGCGTGCAATGGCCAACGGCGAACCAACCGAGGACCAGTACCACATAGCGCGGGTGATCTCGGACGTGTGGTTGTCGAACCTGCTCGCGTGGCTTACCCGACGAGCCTCGGCTACCGACGTCAGCAAGCGGCTGGACCTGGCCGTGCGGCTGCTGATCGGCGATCAAGACAGCGCCTAGAAGACTTACGCCGGCGGACCCGCGGTGCGGCCCCGGACCAGCTCGGTATCGAGCACCTCGATGACGGGCAGTCCGGACCGCGGCGGCTTCAGCAATAGCTCGCCCGCCCGGTGCCCCTTGTGCAGACTCGGCTGCGCGACCGTGGTCAGCCCCCGGCTCAGCGCCTCTGGCACTCCGTCAAACCCTGTGACGGTCATCTGCCCGGGCACGTAAATCCCGTGCGCCCGAAGGTAATCCATAGCTGAGAGCGCCAAGATGTCCGCTGTGCACATCAGCGCGGTCAGCCGCGGATTGGCCTGCAGAGCCACCTTGGCGGCAGTGCCGCCGGACGTCGGCAAATGCTCGTAGCTTTCCACCACGGTCAGCGAGTCCGGGTCGACGCCGGCGGCCGTCATCGCCTCCCATACGCCGACGATGCGTTCGCGCTGTACGTCGAAGGTCGGCGACCGCAGCCGCTCGGCGTCCACCAAGTCTTGCCGCCGATCCCGTCCCAGCCGCATGGTCAGCAGGCCGAGCTCGCGATGCCCCAACCCGAGTACGTAGCCGGCAAGCTCACGCATCGCCGCCCGGTCGTCGATGCCGACCCGGGACACTCCGGAGAGGTCTTTGGGCTGGTCGACCACCACCACCGGCAGCCGCCGCTGCAGCACGACCTGCAGGTAGGGATCGTCGTCGCCTACCGAATACACCACGAAGCCGTCCACCCCAGCGCCGAGCACGGCAGCTGTGCCGTCCGCAAGGCTCCGACTGGAGCCGACGGAAACCAGCTGCAGGCCCTGCCCCAGCTCTTCGCACGACTGCGCCACTCCCGCAACAAAATCCCGCGCGGCCGGGTCGCTGAAGAAATAGGTCAGCGGTTCGGCCATCACCAAACCGACCGCACCGGCTTTGCGGGTCCGCAACGATCGCGCCACCGGATCCGGTCCGGCATAGCCCAGTCGCTTGGCCGTGGCAAGCACTCGTTCACGTAGATCGGCGGAGAGCTGATCCGGTCGGTTAAAAGCATTCGAGACAGTGGTGCGGGACACCTTGAGCTCGGCTGCTAACGACGCCAGAGTCGCCCGCCTCCGCGGTGTGGGACTCACGTTCGGTGAGGGTACAGCGGACCCTCGAGCACGCAATATCGTGGGCCGGCTGGCAACCGTCGGTTTCGACGTTGGTGACGACCCCTCGTTCATGAATCGTTCTTGAGCTCCCCGTTTTGCTGGATGCCCAGGCACCGCCGGTACTGCTGCGCTTAAGCTTGTCGCACATGGTGCCGGCAGGGAGGAACAGTGGGCAAGCAGCTAGCCGCGCTCGCCGCGCTGGTCGGTGCGTGCATGCTCGCAGCCGGATGCACCAACGTGGTCGACGGGACCGCCGTGGCTGCCGACAAATCCGGACCACTGCATCAGGATCCGATACCGGTTTCAGCGCTTGAAGGGCTGCTTCTCGACTTGAGCCAGATCAATGCCGCGCTGGGTGCGACATCGATGAAGGTGTGGTTCAACGCCAAGGCAATGTGGGACTGGAGCAAGAGCGTGGCCGACAAGAATTGCCTGGCTATCGACGGTCCAGCACAGGAAAAGGTCTATGCCGGCACCGGGTGGACCGCTATGCGCGGCCAACGGCTGGATGACAGCATCGATGACTCCAAGAAACGCGACCACTACGCCATTCAAGCGGTCGTCGGCTTCCCGACCGCACATGATGCCGAGGAGTTCTACAGCTCCTCGGTGCAAAGCTGGAGCAGCTGCTCGAACCGCCGGTTTGTCGAAGTCACCCCCGGACAGGACGACGCCGCCTGGACTGTGGCTGACGTTGTCAACGACAACGGCATGCTCAGTAGCTCGCAGGTTCAGGAAGGCGGCGACGGATGGACCTGCCAGCGTGCCCTGACTGCGCGCAACAACGTCACTATCGACATTGTCACGTGCGCCTATAGCCAACCGGATTTGGTGGCGATTGGCATCGCTAACCAAATCGCGGCCAAGGTTGCTAAGCAGTAGGCATGGCCGACGGTCCCCTTGCCATCACGGCGAAATCGGTTTACATACATGGCTATTCGGTAGATACGGCAGAGATTCCAACAGCTGTGCGTGGCCACCCGAATGCCGCGGGAACCGCGATCAAGGACCGCCGCTGATGCGGCCGAAACTTGGGCGTCCCAATATCGCGCGGTATTCCAACAGGTTTAGCGTGCCTACCGCCAGATCCGAT
This sequence comes from Mycobacterium tuberculosis H37Rv, assembly GCF_000195955.2. Lineage (GTDB taxonomy): Bacteria > Actinomycetota > Actinomycetes > Mycobacteriales > Mycobacteriaceae > Mycobacterium > Mycobacterium tuberculosis. The sequence goes on from NC_000962.3 coordinate 4,019,283, forward strand.
GCTCCGTTGTCGGTGACCTGGATGGGCGTTGCGACGCTGCTGGTCGACGACGGATCGTCGGCCCTGATGACTGATGGCTACTTTTCCCGGCCCGGCCTGGCACGGGTGGCGGCGGGTAAAGTGTCGCCGTCAGCGGAGCGGGTCGACGGTTGCCTTGCCCGGGCCAATGTCTCCCGGCTGACGGCCGTTATCCCGGTGCACACTCACATCGACCACGCGATGGATTCCGCGCTGGTCGCCGACCGTACCGGAGCCCAGCTGGTCGGGGGGGAGTCGGCGGCCAATGTCGGGCGCGGATACGGGTTGCCTGAGGAGTCTCTTGTCGTCGCCGTCCCAGGTGAACCAATCCAGTTGGGCGCCTTCGACGTGACGTTGGTGGAGTCGCATCACTGCCCACCCGACCGGTTTCCCGGTGTGATCAGCGCACCACTGACACCGCCGGTGAAGGCGTCGGCCTACCGCTGCGGTGAGGCGTGGTCGACGCTGGTGCACCACCGGCCATCGGGGCGCCGGCTGTTAATCCAGGACAGCGCCGGTTTCGTCAGCGGCGCACTGGCCGGTTACCGCGCCGATGCCGCCTACCTCAGTGTCGGCCAGCTCGGCCTGCAACCGCCGTCATACCTGCTCGAATACTGGACCGAGACCGTGCGCACGGTGGGCGTCCGCCGCGTGATTCTCATCCACTGGGACGACTTTTTTCGGCCGCTGTCAAAGCCGTTGCGGGCCTTGCCATATGCGGCCGACGACCTAGACCTGTCGATCCGCATCCTCGACGAGCTGGCCGCCCAGGACGGCGTCGCGCTGCAGATGCCGACGGTGTGGCGCCGCGAGGATCCCTGGATGTGAAGCGCTCTAGCCCTTGACACTTGCTGTTGCGCTGATACTGCTTGCCGTGGTCCTGGGGTTCGCGGTTGCCCGCCCACGCGGCTGGCCGGAGGCAGCGGCGGCGGTTCCGGCAGCGGTCATCCTGTTAGCGATCGGGGCGATCTCGCCCCAGCAGGCGATGGCGCAGGTGTCCGGGCTGGCGCGCGTGGTCGCGTTTCTGGGTGCGGTTCTGGTGCTGGCTAAGCTGTGCGACGACGAAGGCCTGTTCGAGGCAGCCGGCGCGGCCATGGCTCGAGCGAGCGCGGAGTCGCACCGACTGCTACGGCAGGTGTTCGCCGTCTCGGCCGCCATCACCGCGGCGCTCTGCCTGGACGCCACCGTGGTGCTGTTGACCCCGGTGGTGCTGGCGACGGTCCGCCGGCTGCGGACCCCGGTGCGCCCCTATGCCTACGCCACCGCCCACCTAGCCAACGCCGCTTCGCTGCTGCTTCCGGTGTCGAATCTGACCAACCTGCTCGCCTACCACGGTGCCGGCATCTCGTTCACCAAGTTCACGCTGCTGATGGCATTGCCTTGGCTGTCCGCCGTGGCCGCGGTCTATGTGGTCTTCCGCTGGTTTTTCGCCCGGGATCTACGCGTGGTGCCGGACCGGCAGCAACTCAAGCCGGCGCCGCGCCTGCCAATGTTCGTGCTGGTGGTGGTGGCGCTGACACTCGGGGGCTTCGCCGTCGCCGAGTCGGTGGGACTGGCCCCAACGTGGGCGGCGCTGGCTGGCGCCGCAGTGTTGGCGCTGCGAAGTCTGCGGCGTGGACACACTTCGGTGCTGCGGATCGCGCGCGCCGTCAACGTGTCGTTCCTGGTCTTTGTGTTGGCCCTGGGTGTCGTGGTGCACGCGGTCATGCTCAACGGCATGGCCGCCAGGATGTCCGCCGTGCTGCCGACCGGGTCCGGGTTGCCCGCGCTGCTCGGCATCGCCGCGCTGGCCGCCGTGCTGGCCAACGTGGTCAACAACCTGCCCGCGACTCTGGTGTTAGTGCCGCTGGTGGCGGCCGGCGGGCCGGCGGCCGTGCTGGCCGTGCTACTCGGGGTCAACATCGGACCCAACCTGACCTATGCCGGTTCGCTGTCTAACCTGCTGTGGCGGGGCGTGCTGCGCCGGCACAACGTCGACGCCAGCGTCGGCGAGTACACCCGACTGGGACTGTGCACCGTGCCTGCGGCCCTGGCGATGGCGGTGCTCGCGCTGTGGGCCAGCGCCCAGGTTCTGGGGATCTAGCCGCAAGGGCGCGAGCAGACGCAGAATCGCATGATTTGAGCTCAAATCATGCGATTCTGCGTCTGCTCGCGAGGCTCGCGTGGCCGCCGGCGCTGGCGGGCGATCTCGGCGAGCACCACCCCAGCGGCCACCGAGGCGTTCAGTGATTCGGCCTGAGCGGCCATCGGGATGGACACCACCTCGTCACAGTTCTGCCTTACCAACCGGGACAACCCCTTGCCTTCCGACCCAACGACCACCACCAACGAGTCAGTGCCATCTACATCGTCGAGCGCGGTGCCGCCACCGGCGTCCAGTCCGATCACCCGCACTCCACGATCGGCCCAGCCCTTCAGCGTCCTGGTGAGATTGGTGGCCCGGGCCACCGGAATCCGGGCCGCCGCCCCGGCGCTGGTGCGCCACGCCACCGCGGTCACCGACGCAGAACGGCGTTGCGGAATCAGCACCCCATGGCCACCGAACGCGGCCACCGACCGCACGATCGCACCGAGGTTGCGCGGGTCGGAAAGGTTGTCCAAAGCGACCAGCAGCGCAGGCGGTTGGTCGAGGGCGGCGGCCAGCAGGTCATCGGGATGGGCGTAGTTGTACGGTGGCACCTGTAGCGCGATGCCTTGATGGAGGTGGTTGGCGGTCATCCGATCCAGGTCGGCACGTAGCAGCTCGACGATCGCAATCCCTGAATCAGCCGCCCGCGCAACGCATTCAGTCAGTCGCTCGTCGGCCTCGGTACCAAGGGCGACGTATAGCGCGGTGGCCGGAACACCCGCGCGCAGGCATTCCAGCACTGGGTTGCGACCCAACACCGTCTCGGTCTCGTCCGCGCGCTTGACCGGGCGGCGTGGCTGTGCACGTGCCCGCTTGGCGGCGGGATGGTGGGGACGCAGGTGCGCCGGCGGGGTAGGCCCGCGCCCTTCCAGCCCACGGCGTCGCTGACCGCCCGAGCCGACGCCTGCGCCTTTCTTGGTACCGGATTTGCGGACCGCACCCCGCCGCCGAGAGTTACCGGGCATCTACTTGGTGTCACCACCCAGCAGCGACCACTGTGGCCCGTCGGCGGTGTCGGTGACCTCGATGCCGGCTCTCTTCAGCCGACCCCGGATCTCGTCGGCGAGCGCCCAGTTGCGCTGCTCGCGGGCCTTTTCCCGATTCTGTAGTTCAGCCTGGACCAGCACATCGACGGCGGCCAGCGCTGCCGAGGTTTCGTCTCGGGATTCCCAGCGCTGGTCGAGCGGGTCACAGCCCAGGATGCCCATCATCGCCCGAATCGCGCTAGCGCTTCGCAAGGCCCCGTCGTGGTCGCCGGCATCGAGTGCCCGGTTGCCTTCCGCCCGCACGTGGTGAATCTCGGCGAGCGCGATCGGAACGGACAGGTCGTCGTCGAGCGCTTCGGCGAACCGTGGGGTCGGATCGCCGGGGCAGACGGCGCCCACCCGGGTGCGAACGCGGTGCAGGAAGTCCTCTAGCCCGACATAGGCTTTCACCGCATCCTGCATAGCGGTCTCGGAGAACTCGAGCATCGACCGGTAGTGCGCGCTGCCCAGGTAATAACGCAGCTCAGCCGGCCGCACCCGCTGCAACATCGCCGGCATGGACAACACGTTGCCCAGCGACTTGCTCATCTTCTCCCCGCCCATCGTCACCCAGCCATTGTGCAGCCAGTAGCGGGCGAACCCATCACCGGCGGCGCGGCTCTGGGCGATTTCGTTCTCATGATGCGGGAAGACTAAATCCATTCCACCGCAATGGATATCGAATTCCGGCCCGAGATAGCTGCGAGCCATTGCCGAGCATTCCAGATGCCAGCCCGGACGCCCGCGGCCCCACGGCGTCGGCCACGACGGTTCACCCGGCTTTTCGCCCTTCCACAAAGTGAAGTCGCGCTGGTCCCGCTTGCCGGCAGCCACACCTTCGCCCTGATGGACGTCATCGATCTTGTGACCGGATAACTGGCCGTACTCCGGGTAGCTCAGAACGTCGAAGTAAACGTCACCGCCACCGGTATACGCGTGGCCGGCCTGGATCAGGCGCTCGATCATCTCGATCATCTGGGTGATATGCCCGGTGGCGCGCGGCTCCGCGGACGGCGGCAAGACGTCCAGAGCGTCGTAGGCCGCGGTGAAGGCACGCTCGTGGGTAGCCGCCCACTCCCACCACGGCCGGCCCGCCGCGGCGGCCTTGGCCAGGATCTTGTCTTCGATGTCGGTCACGTTGCGGATAAACGCGACGTCGTAGCCACGCGCGAGCAACCATCGGCGCAGGATGTCGAAGGCGACCCCGCTGCGGACATGCCCGATATGCGGTAGGCCCTGCACCGTGGCACCGCACAGGTAGATCGAGACGTGTCCAGGTCGCAACGGGACGAAATCCCGCACGACACCGGCGGCAGTGTCGTGTAGCCGCAAGCGAGCCCGATCGGTCACGACGTGCCAGCTTACCTGCCCAATTGCTGCAACCTGCGGCGCGCGCGTCCGGACCAGGAGTGCGCTACCGCAACGAAACCACCAATGCCGTAGCGATTGCGGCCAAGCCCTCGCCGCGGCCAGTGAGGCCCAGCCCGTCGGTGGTGGTAGCCGACACCGACACCGGCGCGTTGAGCAGACGTGACAGCACCGCCTGCGCCTCGAGCCGGCGCCAACCGATCTTCGGTCGGTTGCCGATCACCTGCACCACAGCGTTGCCGACCCGATAGCCATGCTGGGTGATCAGGACGACGACATGGCGCAACATGTCGGCACCACTGACACCCTGCCAACGGGGATCGTCGACGCCGAACACCTCGCCAATGTCGCCTAGCCCCGCGGCCGACAGCACCGCGTCGCACAGCGCATGAACGGCCACGTCACCGTCGGAGTGGCCCGCGCAACCGTCGGCGCTCGGGAACAACAACCCTACCAGCCAGCACGGACGTCCGGGTTCGATCGGATGCACATCGGTCCCCAAACCAACGCGGGGCAGCTGATTCACCCGCGCACTATAGCTTGGGCCAGCAACAGATCCAGTTTGGTGGTGATCTTGAACGCCAGCGGATCGCCGTCGACCACCTGCACCTGGCCGCCGATATGCTCGACCAGCGACGCGTCATCGGTGTACTCGGCGGCTGGAAGGTCTAGGGAGCCGCGCTGATATGACCGCAGCAGCAGGTCGGTAGTGAACCCTTGTGGGGTCTGCACGGCCCGCAGCCCGGCTCGTTCCGGCGTGCCCAGGACCACCCCGTTGGCATCCACGGCCTTGATGGTGTCAGAAAGCGGCAGTACGGGAACGACGGCGGCATAACCGTCCCGCAACGCCTCGACCACCCGGGCGACCAGGGCCGGTGGTGTCAGTGCCCGCGCGGCATCATGCACAAGCACAAACTCCGGCTCCGCGGTCCCGGACAGCACTGTCAGCGCCAGGTTCACGGTGTCAGTGCGATTCGACCCACCCGCCACAATCATCGCCCTGTGGCCGAGGATCTGCCTCGCCTCGTCCGTACGGTCGGCGGGCACGGCCACAACAACGGTGTCAACTACCCCCGAATCCAGCAGGCCATCGACGGCCCGCTCAATGAGAGTCTGCCCGTCGAGCTGGTAAAACGCCTTGGGCACACCGACGGCCAACCGCTCCCCCGACCCCGCAGCCGGGACGATCGCAACTACTTCGCCCGCTTCCCTGACCACTAGAGCCTCAGGGCGGTCAAGACGCGGCGGCTAAAACCTCGTCAAGGATGGTCTCGGCTTTGGCGTCATCGGTGCTCTCAGCCAACGCCAACTCGCCGACCAGAATCTGCCGGGCCTTGGCCAGCATGCGCTTCTCACCGGCCGACAAGCCACGCTCCTGGTCGCGACGCCACAAATCGCGCACTACCTCGGCCACCTTGTTCACATCGCCGGATGCGAGTTTCTCGAGGTTCGCCTTGTAACGACGTGACCAGTTCGTCGGCTCCTCGGTGTGCGGGGCACGCAACACCTGGAAAACCTTGTCCAGGCCTTCCTGCCCGACGACATCGCGAACACCGACGTATTCGGCGTTTTCAGCGGGAACTCGTACTGTCAGGTCGCCCTGCGCAACTTTCAAGACGAGATACTCTTTTTGTTCCCCTTTGATGGTCCGGGTTTCGATCGCCTCGACTAACGCAGCACCGTGGTGTGGATAGACAACGGTGTCTCCGACCTTGAAAATCATCTGATTTGAGCCCCTTTCGTTACTCCATGCTAACACGGGGCCCTAACGGGCGCCGAACAACGGTGCAGGTCAGGGGCATAGCGCGGGAAGATTGGGGGTTGACAGACGGGCCTAGAAGTGCATCGCCGAATCTGGGACGCCCCTGAGAACGGGGTGCCCGGGCTACCGCGCCGGTCCGGTCGACGCCGCGGTCCCCACCGCTACCGTCGGCGGCACCTAACTACTACTGTGCATAGTCGAGCCGCAGGCACCATGCCGCGCCAAGGCCGAGCAGGAGGCATCCGAGTGAACCGCTGCAACATCCGCCTGCGTCTTGCCGGGATGACCACCTGGGTGGCGAGCATCGCCCTGCTGGCCGCCGCACTGAGCGGTTGCGGGGCCGGTCAGATCTCCCAGACAGCGAACCAGAAGCCGGCCGTCAACGGCAATCGGCTCACCATCAACAACGTGTTGCTGCGCGACATCCGCATCCAGGCCGTCCAAACCAGCGATTTCATCCAGCCAGGCAAAGCGGTGGATCTGGTGCTGGTAGCCGTCAACCAATCACCCGACGTTTCGGACCGGCTGGTGGGCATCACCAGTGATATCGGCTCGGTGACGGTGGCCGGCGACGCTCGACTGCCCGCATCCGGGATGCTTTTTGTCGGGACGCCGGACGGCCAGATCGTGGCGCCGGGGCCCTTGCCATCCAATCAAGCGGCCAAGGCGACCGTTAACTTGACCAAGCCGATCGCAAACGGCCTCACCTACAACTTCACCTTCAAGTTCGAGAAGGCCGGTCAGGGCAGCGTAATGGTGCCGATCTCGGCCGGATTGGCTACGCCGCACGAATAGGCGCCGCATCGTCGCCAGACGAGCGACTCGCTCGGGTTGTCACACCCCCCCGATACGGTCACGGCGTGGCCAACGCTCGTTCGCAGTACCGCTGTTCGGAATGCCGCCATGTCAGCGCGAAGTGGGTGGGACGCTGCCTGGAGTGCGGCCGCTGGGGCACCGTAGACGAGGTGGCGGTGCTCAGTGCCGTCGGTGGCACCAGGCGCCGTTCGGTGGCGCCGGCGTCGGGCGCCGTTCCGATCAGTGCCGTCGACGCGCATCGGACCCGACCCTGCCCAACCGGCATCGACGAACTGGACCGGGTGCTAGGTGGCGGTATCGTTCCCGGTTCGGTGACACTGCTGGCCGGCGATCCCGGAGTGGGTAAGTCGACGCTGTTGCTCGAGGTCGCGCACCGCTGGGCCCAGTCCGGACGGCGCGCGCTCTATGTCTCTGGTGAGGAATCCGCCGGTCAGATCCGGCTGCGTGCCGACCGGATCGGCTGCGGCACGGAGGTCGAGGAGATCTACCTCGCCGCACAGTCCGACGTGCACACCGTGCTCGACCAGATCGAGACGGTGCAGCCGGCACTGGTCATCGTCGACTCGGTGCAGACCATGTCCACCAGCGAGGCCGACGGCGTCACCGGCGGGGTCACGCAGGTCCGTGCGGTTACGGCTGCCCTGACCGCTGCCGCCAAGGCCAACGAGGTCGCATTGATTCTCGTCGGCCACGTCACGAAGGACGGGGCCATAGCCGGACCGCGTTCGCTAGAGCACCTCGTCGACGTTGTGCTGCATTTTGAAGGGGACCGCAACGGTGCGCTGCGGATGGTCCGCGGGGTCAAGAACCGATTCGGCGCCGCCGATGAAGTCGGATGTTTCCTCCTGCACGACAACGGAATTGACGGTATCGTCGACCCGTCGAACCTGTTCCTGGACCAGCGGCCGACACCCGTCGCCGGTACCGCGATCACCGTGACGCTGGACGGAAAACGGCCGCTCGTCGGGGAAGTCCAGGCATTGCTGGCCACACCGTGCGGCGGCTCGCCGAGGCGGGCCGTCAGCGGGATCCACCAGGCCCGCGCTGCGATGATCGCTGCTGTGCTGGAAAAGCACGCACGGCTGGCGATCGCCGTTAACGACATCTACCTGTCCACCGTGGGCGGCATGCGGTTGACCGAGCCGTCGGCGGATCTGGCGGTCGCCATCGCGCTCGCCTCGGCCTATGCAAATCTGCCGCTGCCCACCACTGCCGTCATGATCGGCGAGGTAGGTCTGGCCGGCGACATCCGGCGGGTCAACGGGATGGCGCGGCGCCTTAGCGAAGCCGCCCGCCAAGGGTTCACCATCGCCTTGGTCCCGCCCAGTGACGATCCGGTGCCGCCCGGTATGCACGCGCTGCGCGCATCCACCATCGTCGCGGCGCTGCAGTACATGGTCGACATTGCCGACCACCGCGGCACCACCCTCGCAACCCCGCCCTCACATTCCGGGACTGGACACGTCCCACTAGGGCGCGGTACATAGCAGAATGCACGCTGTGACTCGTCCGACCCTGCGTGAGGCTGTCGCCCGCCTAGCCCCGGGCACTGGGCTGCGGGACGGCCTGGAGCGTATCCTGCGCGGCCGCACTGGTGCCCTGATCGTGCTGGGCCATGACGAGAATGTCGAGGCCATCTGCGATGGTGGCTTCTCCCTCGATGTCCGCTATGCAGCAACCCGGCTACGCGAGCTGTGCAAGATGGACGGCGCCGTGGTGCTGTCCACCGACGGCAGCCGCATCGTGCGGGCCAACGTGCAACTGGTACCGGATCCGTCGATCCCCACCGACGAATCGGGGACCCGGCACCGCTCGGCCGAGCGGGCCGCGATCCAGACCGGTTACCCGGTGATCTCAGTGAGCCACTCGATGAACATCGTGACCGTCTACGTCCGCGGGGAACGTCACGTATTGACCGACTCGGCAACCATCCTGTCGCGGGCCAACCAGGCCATCGCAACCCTGGAGCGGTACAAAACCAGGCTCGACGAGGTCAGCCGGCAACTGTCCAGGGCAGAAATCGAGGACTTCGTCACGCTGCGCGATGTGATGACGGTGGTGCAACGCCTCGAGCTGGTCCGGCGAATCGGGCTGGTGATCGACTACGACGTGGTCGAACTCGGCACTGATGGTCGTCAGCTGCGGCTGCAGCTCGACGAGTTGCTCGGCGGCAACGACACCGCCCGGGAATTGATCGTGCGCGATTACCACGCCAACCCGGAACCACCGTCCACGGGGCAAATCAATGCCACCCTGGACGAACTGGACGCCCTGTCGGACGGCGACCTCCTCGATTTCACCGCGCTGGCAAAGGTTTTCGGATATCCGACGACCACGGAAGCGCAGGATTCGACGCTGAGCCCGCGTGGCTACCGCGCGATGGCCGGTATCCCCCGGCTCCAGTTCGCCCATGCCGACCTGCTGGTCCGGGCGTTCGGAACGTTGCAGGGTCTGCTGGCGGCCAGCGCCGGCGATCTGCAATCAGTGGACGGCATCGGCGCCATGTGGGCCCGTCATGTGCGCGAGGGGTTGTCACAGCTGGCGGAATCGACCATCAGCGATCAATAATTATCCGCCTTGCGCGGGAGACTCCGGCGGAGGCGCCTGCGCTGGACCCGGAGCGGGTACCGGCCCGGGCGGCGGCGGCGGCTGATTCAGGATGAACGGAACCGGCAGCGAGCGCAGATTGCCCAGTTGTACCACGAGATTGTAGGTGCCCGGCCCGATCGCCGGCCGCGGCAATGGGCAGCGCGGCGCCGATCCCATCCCGGTCCAGGTCACCGCGGTCGTTACCTGCTCACCGGGGGAAAACGTCTTGACCAGCGTCTCATTCGAGGGCGCGCAGTCCAGGTTGGACCACAACCGCTTGTTGTCCAGCGAGTAAACGTAGGCGGCCAACACCGCGGCCCCAACGTCGCGTTTACAGGACACCAGGCCGATGTTGGTGACCACCATGGTGAACTTCGGCTGGTCGCCGACGTAGTACTGCGGCGCGTTGGTCAAACCTTTGACGGCCAGCGTCGAATCGGGGCAATCGTCCCCTTCCTTGAGCACCGGCGGCGGCTGCACCGCGGCGGTGGGCGTGGGTGTCTCGGGGTTTTGGCCCTGCGGCGGGGCCGCGGCGGCGTTACCTTCGGTTTGCCCGGCCGGCTGGGGTGCTTGGGGTGCCGGCGAGCCCGGATGGCTCTGGGCGGAGGCCGGCTTGTCGGCGCTGACCGGTTTGGCACCGGCGCTGCTGTCGACGAAGGCGATGACGATGGCCACCGCGATCCCGACTACGACGACCGCGATGCCCAGGGCCAGCCCCCTGCGCCGCCAGTAGATCTCGGTAGGTAGCGGGCCACGCGGTTCCAGATCCAGCACGATTACACCGTAGGGCCAGGTCACGCAAACGCGCTTGACCCGCCTCGGCGTGTCGCCGGCTTCGCTGGCCGACGCCGTGTTAACGGTGGCCTGTTATCGGGCGGTAACTCAGACCTCCTCGCCGATGTTGCCGATGTGGTCGCGCAGTACAGCCCGCCCATCGTCGAGTTGATAGGTGACGCCCACGATCGCCAGGCTGCCCCCTGCGATTCGTTCTGAGATGGCCGATGAACGCGCCATGAGGATCGCCACCGTCTCGTGTACATGTCGTTGCTCGAACTCGTCGACACGACTCAGACCGTCACGGCGGCCGAGCAGGACCGACGGCGCAACCCTTTCCACGACGTCTCGCACGTAGCCGCCTGGCAGGGTGCCGTCGTTGATCGCGGCCAAAGCGGCGTTCACGGCGCCGCAGCTGTCGTGGCCGAGGACGACGATGAGCGGCACATTGAGCACGGTCACCGCGTACTCTATGGAGCCCAGCACGGCCGAGTCGATGACATGCCCGGCGGTGCGGACCACGAACATGTCGCCCAGGCCTTGGTCGAAGATGATCTCAGCGGCCACTCGGCTGTCCGCGCAGCCGAAGATCACCGCCGTGGGCTTCTGCCCGGCGGCCAAGCCGGCTCGGTGGTCGACGCTCTGACTGGGATGCTGGGGCCGGCCGGCGACGAATCGCTCGTTACCCTCTTTGAGTGCTTTCCACGCGGCTACCGGATTGGTGTTGGGCATGCCTCACATACTGCCGGAACCGTCGGTGACCGGCCCGCGACACATATCAGATACCAATCTTCTCGCTTGGTATCAGCGATCGCACCGGGATCTGCCCTGGCGAGAGCCCGGTGTCAGCCCGTGGCAGATCCTGGTCAGCGAGTTCATGCTGCAGCAGACGCCGGCCGCCCGGGTGCTGGCGATCTGGCCGGACTGGGTGCGGCGGTGGCCCACGCCGTCGGCCACCGCCACGGCCAGCACCGCCGATGTGTTACGCGCCTGGGGCAAGCTGGGCTATCCCAGGCGAGCCAAGCGCTTACACGAGTGCGCCACCGTCATCGCCCGCGACCACAATGACGTGGTGCCCGACGATATCGAGATCCTGGTCACCCTGCCGGGCGTCGGGAGCTACACCGCGCGCGCGGTGGCGTGTTTCGCTTACCGCCAGCGGGTGCCGGTGGTGGACACCAATGTGCGGCGCGTGGTGGCCCGCGCCGTTCACGGCCGCGCCGACGCCGGTGCGCCATCGGTGCCGCGCGACCACGCCGACGTCTTGGCGCTGTTGCCGCACCGCGAGACGGCGCCTGAATTTTCGGTCGCGCTGATGGAGTTGGGTGCGACGGTGTGCACCGCCCGCACACCCCGGTGCGGGTTATGCCCGCTGGACTGGTGCGCATGGCGGCATGCCGGTTATCCGCCGTCGGACGGTCCGCCGCGCCGGGGGCAGGCCTACACCGGAACCGACCGCCAAGTCCGCGGACGGTTACTGGATGTGTTGCGCGCCGCGGAGTTTCCCGTCACCCGGGCCGAGTTGGACGTGGCGTGGCTGACCGATACCGCACAGCGTGACCGGGCGCTGGAGTCGCTGCTGGCCGATGCGCTGGTGACCCGGACGGTCGATGGCCGGTTCGCGTTGCCCGGCGAAGGGTTTTAGCCGGGTAGGCCGTCCGCACCGGCGGCGCCGAAACCGCCGGGATCACCGGGGTTGCCCGCGACGACTGTCCCAGCTCCCGCGGCGCCACCCGCGCCGCCAGCGCCGCCGGCACCTCCCTGGCCCCCGGTACCGCCCGCACCGTGGACACCTGGCTGGCTGAACATTCCGGCACCTCCGCCGGCACCTCCGGCACCGCCCTTGCCGCCGTTGCCGCCGGCGCCGCCGGCACCACCGTTGCCGCCGTCACCGCCGACCAGGCCAGAGCCGCCCTTGCCTCCGGCGCCGCCCGAGGCACCCGTGCCGCCGATGCCGCCGGCACCGCCGGCGCCCCCGTTACCGCCGTCGCCGAACAGCAGCCCGCCCTGACCGCCCGCACCCCCGACACCGCCGACACCCCCGGTGCCGGCGGTGTTGGCGCCAGCCCCGCCGGGGCCGCCGTCGCCTCCGCTACCAAAAAAGGTCAGCGTGCCGGTGGCGCCGCCGCCAATGCCACCATTGCCGCCCGCAGCCCCGGTGCCGCCCCGGCCCCCGGCGCCACCGTTGCCGCCGATCCCGTTGCCACCGTTTAGCGCTAGGCCGTTGCCCCCGTTGCCCCCGTCGCCGCCCCGGGCGCCGGCGCCACCGTCACCGCCATTGCCCCCGTTTCCCCCGTAGGCCCAGCCAGTACCGGTATTGACACCGATGCCGCCGGGTGCGCCGTTGCCGCCGGGCGCGCCGGGACCGCCGTCGCCGCCATTGCCTCCGTTGCCCCCCGTCACAGGGCCTTCACTCGTATCGCTGCCGCTGCCGCCTAAACCGCCAGCGCCGCCAGCCCGCCCTGGTACGGCACCCGGGTTGCCGGGCAGCCCTGCGCCACCGCTACCGGCGCCGTTGTTGGCGCCGGGGCTTCCGTTTGCCGCCTGGCTGGTCTGGTTCGGCGGCGGGTTCATCCCGTTGGTTCCGGGGGCACCCACCCCGCCGACGCCGCCGTCGCCGCCGGCGCCGATCAGCCCCGCGTTGCCGCCGGCACCCCCATTGCCGGGCAACCCGCCGATGACCGCGGCCCCGCCCGCCCCGCCCACACCGCCATTGCCGAACGCGCCGGCGGCGCCGCCGGCTCCTCCGTTGCCACTGACGGTCGTTCCCACCCCGCCGAACCCGCCGGCACCGCCGTTGCCGACCAGCCAGCCCGCCCCACCGGCTCCGCCCACACCGCCGGCGCCGGCGGCGTTGCTCCCGCCGGCCCCGCCATTGCCGCCGTGCCCGAACAGCCCGGCGGCGCCGCCGCTACCACCGGGCCCGCCCACACCGGCCACACCCGACCCGCCGTTGCCGCCATTACCCCACAGCAGCCCGCCGGGCCCGCCCGGCTGCCCGGTTCCCGGCGCCCCGTCGGCACCGTTGCCGATCAACGGGCGCCCCAGTAGCGTCTGCGCGGGCCCGTTGATCAAGCCGAGCACCTGCTGCTCCACGGCTTGCAGCGGCGACGCGTTGGCGGCCTCGGCGCTGGCATAGGAGTTCACTCCCGCGTTTAACGCCTGCACGAACTGGGCATGAAACCCCGCCGCCTGGGCGCTGAGCCTCTGGTACTCCTGGGCGTGCGCGCCGAACAGCGCCGCCATCGCCGCCGACACCTCGTCCGCGGCGGCCGCTAGCACACCCGTGGTCGGGGCGGCCGCGGCGGCGTTGGCGGCATTGAGCGCCGAACCGATACCGGCCACCTCTGAAGCCACCGACATCAGCGCTTCCGGCGCCACGATCACAAACGACATCTGACACCCCTTTCCGCGGCGCGGCCTGACGGCCCGATCGTAGCGCGATCACGGGCCGACAAAACCCGTTATGGCCAGGCTTTTCGCCACATTGCCCGCGCCGCGTGGGCTCACGGGGTAAGCCCCGCCAGGAACGACTCCACCGCCCGCCGGTAAACCTGTGGAGCCTCGTCATGAACCAGATGACCGGCGTCGGGAACACGCAAATACGCTGTCGGATAATCTCTTTCAGCCATCGCGCGCATCTGGCCCGGGGGAGTTACCCCATCGCCGGCCTCGATGAGCAGCGCCGGCGACCGTACGGCCCGCCACTGCGCCCAGTAGTCACGGGTGCCCCATTCGGCGGCGATCTCGATCCATCGTGCGGTGCGCCCGTGTAGCCGCCACCCGGTGGCCGTGCGGTCGAATGCGTCCAGGAAGTACCGGCCGGCGACGGGCCCGAACTCGGCGAATACCTGTTCGGCAGAGTCGAATTCGACCGGAAGGGCGCGCAGCCACGGCTCCCATGGGCCGGTGGTCCTACCACGGAAGTCCGGCGCCATGTCCTCGACCACCAGCGCCGAAACCAGTTCCGGGCGCTCGGCAGCCAGACACCACGAATGCAAGGCTCCCATCGAATGTCCGACCATCCTGGTCGGCGCGCCCAGCGCCGAAACCGCGTCGCCCAGATCGGCCACGAAGCGTTCGGTGCTGATCGGGTGTGGATCGGCGACGTCACGCCCGCGGTGCCAGGGCGCGTCGTAGGTGTACACGGCGCCTAACAGCGTCAGCCACGGAAGCTGACGGGCCCAGGTGGAACCCCTACCCATCAAGCCGTGCACCAGGACCAACGGCTCGCCCCGTCCGCCGCGATGGGTTAACAGATTCGCTGGCATGCGGGGCACGGTAGCCTAGCGGCATGCCAGTGGTGAAGATCAACGCAATCGAGGTGCCCGCCGGCGCTGGCCCCGAGCTGGAGAAGCGGTTCGCTCACCGCGCGCACGCGGTCGAGAACTCCCCGGGTTTCCTCGGCTTTCAGCTGTTACGTCCGGTCAAGGGTGAAGAACGCTACTTCGTGGTGACACACTGGGAGTCCGATGAAGCATTCCAGGCGTGGGCAAACGGGCCCGCCATCGCAGCCCATGCCGGACACCGGGCCAACCCCGTGGCGACCGGTGCTTCGCTGCTGGAATTCGAGGTCGTGCTTGACGTCGGTGGGACCGGCAAGACTGCATAACCGGCGCGCGGGGCGCCGGATGCTGGCGTTAAGCGCCGCGGCGGCATTGATTGTGGCGCTGGCGTCGGGTTGCTCCTCAGCTCCGACGCCGTCCGCGAACGCGGCAAATCACGGGCACCGGATCGACACCAGAACTCCGCCTGGTCTGCGGGCGCAACAGACCATGGACATGCTCAACTCGGACTGGCCGATCGGCGAGATCGGCGTTGGCACTCTCGCCGCGCCCGGGCAGGTCGACACGGTCAAGACCACCATGGAAGCGCTCTGGTGGGATCGCCCGTTCGCGCTGGCCGGCGTCGATATCGGCGCCAGTGTGGCCGCGTTGCACCTCATCTCCTCTTACGGCGCGCAACAAGACATCCGCATTCATACCGACGACGACGGCTGGGTTGACCGATTCGACGTCGAAACGCAGGCGCCGTCGATCGCTTCGTGGCGCGACGTCGACGCGGCGCTGAGCAAGACCGGCGCCCGCTACTCATTTCAGGTGGCAAAGGTCGACAACGGTCGCTGCGACCCGGTGGCGGGCACCAACACCGGCGAATCCCTGCCGCTGGCATCGATCTTCAAGTTGTACGTGTTACATGCGCTGGCCGGTGCGGTCCAGCACAACACGGTGTCCTGGGATGATCTGCTGACGGTCACCGCCAAAAGCAAAGCCGTGGGCTCTTCCGGCCTGGAACTGCCTGTGGGGGCACGTGTTTCGGTTCGCACAGCCGCCGAGAAGATGATCGCCACCAGTGACAACATGGCCACCGACTTGCTGATCGAAAGGCTGGGCACCCGCGCCATCGAGGAAGCGCTGGCCAGCGCCGGCCATCACGATCCGGCCAGCATGACCCCCTTCCCCACGATGTACGAGCTGTTCTCCGTCGGCTGGGGCAAGCCAGATCTGCGTGACCAGTGGAAGCATGCGACCCAACAGGTCCGTGCCCAGATACTGCGGCAAACCAATTCCACGCCCTACCAACCCGACCCAACGCGCGCTCACACTCCGGCGTCAAACTACGGTGCGGAATGGTACGGCAGCGCCGAAGATATCTGCCGTGTGCACGCGGCACTGCGAGCCGACGCGGTCGGCCCGGCCTCGCCCGTCCGACAGATCATGTCCGCCGTCCCGGGTATCCAGCTGGACCGCAGCGTGTGGCCCTATATCGGCGCGAAAGCAGGTGGCCTGCCAGGCGATCTGACGTTCAGCTGGTACGCCGTCGACAAGACCGGCCAACCATGGGTGGTGAGCTTTCAGCTGAACTGGCCCCGCGATCACGGACCGACGGTGACCGGCTGGATGCTGCAGGTCGCCAGGCAAGTCTTTGCGTTGATAGCGCCACAATAGATCGCTACAGCCCAGGCATCCGGAGGTATCCGCGGCTCGCTTCCGTAACGACCGGCCGGTCGTGCTCGACGTGAACAACGAGACACTTCCCGCGCCGGTGCGTTCGACGGCCGATTCGCTCCGGCTCACCGATAGGAGGCGCCACCGTGGGATGGATCGGCGATCCGATTTGGCTCGAGGAGGTGCTACGGCCGGCACTCGGCGAGCGCCTGCGGGTGCTCGACGGCTGGCGGGAACGCGGACACGGCGACTTTCGCGATATCCGCGGTGTGATGTGGCACCACACCGGCAACTCACGTGAGACCGCCAAAAGCATTGCCCGCGGCCGGCCCGACTTACCCGGCCCGCTGGCCAATCTGCACATCGCGCACAGCGGGGTCGTAACGATCGTCGCGGTAGGCGTGTGCTGGCACGCCGGCCGCGGCAGCTACCCGTGGCTGCCAACCGACAACGCCAACTGGCACATGATTGGCGTCGAGTGCGCGTGGCCGACCATCCGGCGTGACGGCTCCTACGACGCCGGTGAGCGCTGGCCTGACGCGCAGATCGTGAGCATGCGAGACGTCGCCGCGGCGCTCACGCTCAAGCTCGGCTACGGGCCCGAACGCAATATTGGGCACAAAGAGTATGCCGGGGCGGCTCAAGGCAAATGGGACCCGGGAAACCTGTCGATGGACTGGTTTCGCGCCGAGGTGGCAAAGGACACGCGGGGCGAGTTCGACCACCCCCTCACCCCGCCGCCGGCGGTGATTGCCCGCCCACCGATTCTGCCCAAGCCGCGCAACCCGCGTGACGATCGCATCCTGCTCGAGGAGGTGTGGGACCAGCTACGCGGCATCGAGGGCCGCGGCTGGCCGGTACTCGGCGACAAGACGATCGTCGACTACCTAGCCGAGCTCGGCAATAAGGTCGACGCCCTGGCCGCAAAACTCGACGCGCGCGAGGGCCTCGACCGGCCCAGTGACACTCGGTAGCTGCTCCAGCAGGCGGCGGGGTGCTGACGGACCCGCTGCAACGATGTCAACCGGGCTGGCCCGGCTGGCCGGGCTGGCCGGGTGCACCTTCAGGGCCGAACTGGCCGAGGTTGCCGTCGCCGCCACGGCCCGCAGGCCCAACGCCCGGGGAGCCGGCCACACCGGGCTCACCACCGCCCCCGCCATTACCCCCGCTACCGGCGGCACCGCCCAGCCCGGAGCTACCGGAGACGCCGAACAGGCCGCCCGCGCCGCCCGCGCCGCCCGCGCCGCCGTCTCCGCCGGCGCCGCCGTCACCGCCGATCCCGCCGTTACCCCCGTCACCAGCGTCACCCCCAACGCCTGGTTGCCCGGCGCCGCCCATTCCGCCCTGACCGCCGGTGCCGCCCCGGGCGCCGATGCCGCCTTCGCCCCCTGTGCCCCCGATGCCACCTGCGCCGCCGTCGCCGACCAGGAGCCCACCCCGACCGCCAGAGCCGCCGGCCCCGCCGGTCCCCCCGGTGCCGCCGGTCCCGCCGGTCCCGCCAACGGACAGGCCAGTACCGCCAGTGCCACCGGTGCCACCGGTTTGCCCGAACTCGGTGCCTGGCTGGCCGGGTCCGCCCGGTTCACCGTTGTTACCCATGCTGCCCTGGCCCGCCGGGACGGTCAGGGGGTTGACCCCGGCGGCACCCGCCGCGCCGGCCGCGCCGAGCCCCCCGGCCCCACCGTTGCCGAATAGCCACGCGTTGCCGCCGGCACCACCGGCGCCGCCGTTGCCGCCGGGGATAGTCGCCGCCCCGCCGTTGCCGCCCGCGCCGCCGTTGCCGTACAGCAGCCCGCCTTGTCCGCCGGACCCGCCGGCCGCACCGGCTCCGCCGGCACCACCGGATCCGCCGTTGCCGATCAACCCGGCCGCCCCGCCGCTGCCGCCGGCAATCCCCGCGTTCACCCCGGCCGCGCCATTACCGCCATTGCCATACAGCAGCCCGCCCGCCCCGCCGTTTTGCCCGGGCGCCGTCCCGTCGGCACCATCACCGATCAACGGACGTCCCAACAGTGCCTGGGTGGGCGCATTGATCGCGTTCAGCAAACTCTGCTGAACGTTGGCGGCCTCGGCGTTGGCATACGCCCCCGCACCCGCACTCAAGGTCTGCACGAACTGGGCATGAAACGTCGCCGCCTGCGCGCTGATCGTCTGATACGCCTGGGCGTGCGCGCCGAAGAGCGCCGCAATCGCCGCCGATACGTCATCTGCGCCCGCGGCCAGCACGCCGGTGGTCGGGATGCTGGCAGCCGCGTTAGCCGCGCTGATCGTCGAACCGAGATTGGCCAAATCCGTGGCCGCCGCCGACAGGAACTCCGGAACGGCAATCACAAACGACATTGGCCACCTCCGAACAGCTTCCGGACAAACCGACGTCAGCAGAGTCTATTGTCACAGCGGATCGGCGGTCGCGGTTTTCGCCTAATACGGCCGATGGACCTAGACCGCTACCGCGCGGCCGGCTCCGGGCCGCCCGCGCTGTGCGCTCCAGCCTTGGCCAGATCCGGCTCGGCCGGCGGCTTGCGGGTACCGGTGAAGGTGAACACCGCGTCCTCGCCGGGACCTTCACCGTCCCAGTTGTCCACGTCGACGGTGACCACCTGACCCGGCCCGACCTCCTCGAAGAGGATCTTCTCCGAGAGCTGATCTTCGATCTCACGCTGGATGGTGCGCCGCAACGGGCGGGCCCCCAACACCGGGTCGAAGCCACGCTTGGCCAGCAGCGCCTTGGCCGCATCGGTCAGCACCAGCGCCATGTCCTTGCTCTTGAGCTGGCCGGCGACCCGGCTGATCATCAGGTCGACCATCCGGATGATCTCCTCGCGGGTCAGCTGGTGGAAGACGATGATGTCGTCGATGCGGTTGAGGAACTCCGGGCGGAAGTGTTTCTTCAGCTCGTCGTTGACCTTCTGTTTCATCCGCTCGTAGTCGTTCTCACCGCCGCCCTTGGAAAAGCCCAGACCGACCGGCTTAGAGATGTCGGAGGTGCCCAGATTGGACGTAAAGATCAGCACGGTGTTCTTGAAGTCCACCGTGCGGCCCTGCCCGTCGGTGAGCCGGCCATCCTCGAGCACCTGCAGCAGGCTGTTGTAGATCTCCTGATGCGCCTTCTCGATCTCGTCGAACAGCACCACCGAGAACGGCTTGCGCCGCACCTTCTCGGTGAGTTGGCCGCCCTCCTCGTAGCCGACGTATCCGGGCGGCGCGCCGAATAGCCGCGACGCGGTGAACCGGTCGTGGAATTCACCCATGTCAATCTGAATAAGCGCGTCGTCGTCACCGAACAAGAAGTTGGCCAGCGCCTTGGACAGTTCGGTCTTACCGACACCGGACGGGCCGGCGAAGATGAACGAGCCCGACGGGCGCTTGGGGTCTTTCAGCCCGGCCCGGGTACGCCGGATGGCCTTGGAAACGGCCTTGACGGCGTCCTCTTGCCCGATGATCCGCTTGTGCAGCTCTTCTTCCATCCGCAACAGCCGGGTGGTCTCGGCCTCGGTGAGCTTGAACACCGGGATACCGGTCCAGTTGCCCAGCACCTCGGCGATCTGCTCGTCGTCGACCTCCGCGACCACGTCAAGATCGCCTGAACGCCACTGCTTTTCGCGCTCAGCACGCTGTGCGACCAGTGTCTTCTCCCGGTCGCGCAGGCTGGCGGCCTTCTCGAAGTCCTGGGCGTCGATAGCCGATTCCTTCTCCCGACGAGCCTCGGCGATCTTCTCATCGAACTCGCGTAGGTCTGGCGGTGCGGTCATGCGACGAATCCGCATCCGAGCACCCGCCTCGTCGATCAGGTCGATCGCCTTGTCGGGCAGGAACCGGTCGTTGATGTAGCGGTCGGCCAGGGTCGCGGCGGCCACCATCGCCGCATCGGTGATCGACACCCGGTGGTGCGCCTCGTACCGGTCCCGCAGGCCCTTGAGGATCTCGATGGTGTGCTCCACCGTCGGCTCACCCACCTGCACCGGCTGGAAGCGGCGCTCCAGCGCGGCGTCCTTCTCGATGTACTTGCGGTATTCGTCGAGCGTGGTGGCGCCGATCGTTTGCAGTTCACCGCGAGCGAGCTTCGGTTTCAGGATCGAGGCGGCGTCGATCGCGCCCTCGGCGGCTCCAGCACCGACCAAGGTGTGCAGCTCGTCGATAAACAGGATGATGTCACCGCGGGTGTTGATCTCCTTGAGCACCTTCTTGAGGCGTTCCTCGAAGTCACCGCGGTAGCGGCTACCCGCCACCAGCGATCCCAGATCCAGCGTGTAGAGCTGCTTGTCCTTGAGCGTCTCGGGCACCTCGCCGTGCACGATGGCCTGCGCCAGTCCTTCGACGACCGCGGTCTTGCCGACGCCGGGCTCGCCGATCAGCACCGGGTTGTTCTTGGTGCGCCGAGAGAGCACCTGCATGACCCGCTCGATTTCCTTCTCGCGGCCGATGACCGGGTCCAGTTTGCCTTCCATCGCCGCCGCCGTGAGGTTGCGGCCGAACTGGTCGAGCACCAAGGACGTAGACGGAGAGCCGGACTCTCCCCCGCGGCCGCCGGTGCCGGCTTCGGCGGCCTCCTTGCCTTGGTAACCGGAGAGCAGCTGGATCACCTGCTGGCGCACCCGGGTCAGCTCGGCGCCCAGCTTGACCAGCACCTGGGCGGCCACGCCTTCACCCTCTCGGATGAGGCCCAGCAAAATGTGTTCGGTCCCGATGTAGTTGTGGCCAAGCTGCAGCGCTTCACGCAAGCTCAGCTCGAGGACCTTTTTGGCGCGGGGGGTAAACGGAATGTGCCCAGACGGCGCCTGCTGGCCCTGGCCGATGATCTCCTCGACCTGACTGCGCACACCTTCCAGCGAGATCCCCAACGACTCCAGTGACTTGGCGGCAACGCCTTCCCCTTCATGGATCAGGCCTAAAAGAATGTGCTCGGTGCCGATGTAGTTGTGGTTGAGCATCCTGGCCTCTTCCTGAGCCAGGACGACGACCCTGCGGGCACGGTCGGTAAATCGTTCGAACATCGGTGGCTACCTGCTCTCCCTCACCATCGGATACAGCGGTCGACACCGCGTACCTGCCGTCCACTGTAATGGTCGGCCTGCCAGGGTTCCTAACCTTGCGGTGCCTGGTCGGTTCCGGGGCGCAGCGCCCCAAGTCGCCGTTGAACAGAACCGCATAGGAGATAAACGAGAAAACCACCCAAGCGTTTCCGGCGCCGAGCGGCCATCGGTTCGCCGCCAGCGAACGCGGCAAAGTACCGGCGCCCAGGCTTTCGCCTGGGCGCCGGTAGCCAAATGTCAGGTCGCCGCGTGGTATGCGTCGATGACGTCGGCCGGGATCCGGCCTCGCGTCGACACATTGTGCCCGTTACGACGAGCCCATTCGCGGATCGCCGCGCTCTGCTCGCGGTCGATCGCGCCACGTCCACGGCCGGATCCGGAACGGCCGCGCCGGCGCCCACCGACGCGACGGCCCGCCGCCACCCATTGCTTCAGGTCGCCACGCAGTTTCGTGGCATTCTTAGTGGAAAGGTCGATCTCATAGGTCACCCCGTCAAGCCCGAATTCGACCGTTTCGTCGGCGGCGCCCGAACCGTCGAAATCGTCGACCAAGGTGACGGTTACTTTCTTCGCCATTGGCTTACCCTCGCGTTTCTTCCTGTGCAGTACGGATAGACTCCCCGGTCACCAATCTGCCATAAGAACGCAGAATACTCAATCCAGACACAACACCCACAGTTCAGTTGGAGTGTGGTCGAACAATCGGGAACAAAACTGTCTCCCTAATTGACAACCCAGTCAAAGACATCAACAACCGATCGATACCCATTCCGGTTCCGGTGCACGGTGGCATGCCGTACTCCAGAGCGGCCAGAAAATCCTCGTCAAGCACCATCGCTTCGTCATCGCCAGCGGCCGCGGCACGGGCCTGGTCGGCGAATCTCTCCCGCTGGACTACCGGGTCGCTTAATTCCGAGTAGCCGGTGGCAAGTTCGATTCCGCGCAGATAGAGGTCCCACTTCTCGGTTACGCCGGGGATACTGCGGTGCTGACGGGTCAAAGGCGTTGTCTGAACCGGAAAATCCTTGACAAATGTGGGTGCGCTCAAGCTCTTGCCCACTGTGCGCTCCCAGAGTTCCTCGATGAGTTTGCCGTGGCCGAAGCCACGGTTGTCATGAATCGCTGGGTCTTTCTCCAGGCCAAGGCTATCGGCGATCCCACGTAAGCGATCGACCGTCGTCTGCGGTGTGATCTCTTCACCGAGCGCCACAGACAGCGACGGGTACATTTGTATAGTCGCCCATTCTCCGTCGATGTCATAGACACTGCCGTCGGGCAACGGCAGTTGTCTGGTTCCGATCGCCTCATCGGCCACCTCTTGAATAAGCTCCCGGGTGACGACTGCCGAATCGTCATAGGTTCCGTAGGTCTGGTAGGTCTCCAGCATGGAGAATTCCGGAGAATGCGTGGAATCGGCTCCTTCGTTTCGGAACACTCGATTAAGTTCGAAGACCTTGTCGAAACCACCCACGATGCAGCGCTTGAGGAACAGTTCCGGCGCGATCCGCAGGTACAGATCGATGTCTAGGGCATTGGAATGAGTGGCGAACGGACGGGCCGCCGCACCACCGGCTAACGTCTGCAAGACGGGCGTCTCGACTTCCAGGAACCCACGACGTTGAAGCGCCGTCCGGATCGCGCGGACGACGGCGATCCGTAGTCGAGCCACCGCGCGCGCTTCCGGTCGAACTATGAGGTCAACATAGCGCTGACGAACCCGCGACTCTTCACTCATCTCTTTGTGCGCGACGGGAAGCGGCCGCAGCGACTTGGCGGCGATCCGCCAGCAATCCGCCAGGACGGACAGCTCGCCGCGGCGCGAACTGATCACCGCGCCATGCACGTAGACGATGTCGCCCAGGTCGACATCGGCTTTCCATGCGTCGAGAGCAGCCTGGCCGACCTTGTCGAGGCTGATCATCACTTGCAGCTGGGTACCATCGCCGTCCTGAAGTGTCGCAAAGCATAGCTTTCCCGAGTTGCGCGCAAAGATCACTCGGCCCGCGACGCCGACGATGTCTTCGGTCGCGGTATCGATCGGCAAGTCAGGGTGGGCGGCGCGAACCTCGGCCAACGTGTGAGTGCGCGGCACCGCGACGGGATAGGGATCGCGCCCCTGGGCCAGCAAGCGAGCGCGCTTGTCCCGGCGAATCCGGAACTGCTCAGGAAGGTCTTCTGCTGTGTCAGCGGCACTCACGACGTGCCAGCTTAAATGACCTCACGCCGACGCTCGTGGGTGGCGTCGAGCCTGTCGGCGGCGGGCGACCCGGTACCCAGACTCGATGCCGGCATCGACGTCAGCGCGCCGTCTTGAGCCGGCCGCGCTGGACTTCGAGGTTACGCTCGAACACCAGCCGCAGACCCTGCAAGGTCAGGTGCTGGTCGTAATGGTCGACGGTGTGCAATTCCGGCAGCAGCAGGGGCGCGGTATGCCCGGTAGCCACGATCGCGACATCGTGGTCGACGGAGAAACCGGACACGTCCTCGCGGATGCGGCCTACCAACCCGTCTACCAGCCCGGCGAAGCCGAACACCGCACCGGCTTGCATGCATTCGACGGTGTTCTTGCCAACCACCGAACGTGGGCGGGCAAGTTCAACGCGGCGCAATGCCGCCGAGCGGGCCGCCGCGGCATCGGAAGACACCTGCACCCCGGGCGCGATGGCGCCGCCAAGAAATTCACCCTTGGCCGATACAACATCAACACAGATCGAGGATCCAAAGTCAACGACGATGGCGGCCTTCCGGAACCGGTCATAGGCGGCCAAACAGTTCACGATGCGGTCTGCGCCCACTTCCTTCGGGTTGTCGACGAGCAAAGGGATCCCGGTGCGTACTCCGGGCTCGATCAGCACGTGCGGCACCGACGGCCAGTACTGGTCGAGCATTATCCGCACCTCGTGCAGCACGGACGGGACCGTGGACAAGGCGGCGGTACCGGTGAGCCGCTCGGAATCCTCGCCGATCAGCCCGTCGATCGTCAGTGCCAGTTCGTCGGCGGTGACTTCGGATTCGGTGCGTATCCGCCACTGCTGCACGACCTTTGCGTGCTCTTTCATTCCGGACAGCAGGCCCACAACGGTGTGGGTGTTGCGGACGTCAATCGCCAGCAGCACGGCTATCCCACACCGAGCCGGGGGTCTAGCAGCTCGCCCGCGTTTTCGGGCACAAATGCCGGATCGTGGCCCATGTCGATCGGTTTGTTGTAAGCGTCGACAAACACGATCCGCGGCTGGTATGTGCGGGCCCGGGCGTCGTCCATCGTCGCGTACGCAATCAGAATCACCAGATCCCCCGGATGCACCAAGTGCGCGGCGGCACCGTTGATGCCAATCACACCACTGCCGCGTTCGCCGGTGATCGCGTAGGTGACCAGTCGAGCACCGTTGTCGATATCGACGATGGTTACCTGTTCGCCTTCCAGCAGGTCGGCGGCGTCCATCAAGTCGGCATCGATGGTCACCGAGCCGACGTAGTGCAGGTCGGCGCAGGTCACCGTGGCGCGGTGGATCTTCGACTTCAGCATCGTCCGTAACATCAGTTTCTCCAATGTGATTCGAGGATTGCCCGGTATCCGTCCGGGCGGTCGGTGCCGGCGAAAGTTCCGATTTCAATCGCAATGTTGTCCAGCAGCCTGGTGGTGCCAAGCCGGGCAGCAACCAGCAGCCGACCGGAACCGTTGAGCGGCATCGGGCCAAGCCCGATATCGCGCAGCTCCAGGTAGTCGACCGCCACGCCGGGTGCAGCGTCGAGCACCGCACGGGCGGCATCCAGCGCGGCCTGCGCGCCAGCCGTTGCCGCATGCGCTGCGGCCGTTAGCGCCGCCGAGAGCGCGACGGCCGCCGCACGCTGGGCCGGGTCCAGGTAGCGGTTGCGCGACGACATCGCCAGCCCGTCGGCTTCGCGCACGGTCGGCACGCCGACCACCGCGACATCGAGGTTGAAGTCCGCGACCAGCTGCCGGATCAGCACCAGCTGCTGGTAGTCCTTCTCACCGAAGAACACCCGATCCGGGCGCACGATCTGCAGCAGCTTTAGCACGACCGTCAGCACGCCGGCGAAATGGGTTGGCCGCGGGCCGCCCTCGAGTTCGGCGGCCAACGGACCGGGTTGCACGGTGGTGCGCAGGCCGTCGGGATACATCGCCGCGGTAGTTGGCGTGAAAGCGATTTCCACGCCTTCGGCCCGCAGTTGCGCCAGGTCGTCGTCCGGGGTGCGGGGATAGGCGTCGAGATCTTCCCCGGCACCGAATTGCATCGGGTTGACGAAGATCGACACGACGACGACCGATCCGGGCACCCGCTTGGCCGCACGCACCAACGCGAGGTGGCCTTCGTGCAGCGCACCCATAGTAGGCACCAACATCACTCGCCGGCCGGTGAGTCGCAGTGCGCGACTGACATCGGCGACATCCCCCGGTGCCGAGTACACATTGAGTTCACCGGGATGGAACGCAGGAATCGTCATGCCGTCAAAACCTCGACGACATCCGCGGGGGCGTGTGCGCGCTGCGCGGTCCGCAGCGCGTTTATCCGGTATGCCTGGGCCAGCGCTGCGTCGACGTCCGCGAGGGCCGCCAGATGATCCGCGACCGCTGCCGCATCGCCGCGGGCGACCGGTCCGGTGAGCGCGGCCTGTCCCCGCTGCAGCGTGTTCTCCAGCGCCGCTCTGGCCAGCGGCCCGACGATGCGCTCCACGATCCCGCCCGGCTGGTCGTCGACGGTTTGTTGGCCGAGCAGTTCCCCCCCGCTCAGGGCGGCCCGCAACGCCTCGAGCGCATCGGCCAGCACGGTGACGATGTGGTTGCTCGCATGGGCCAGCGCCGCGTGGTAGAGGATGCGGGCGTCTTCGCGCACACAAAACGGCTCCCCGCCCATCTCAAGAACCAGTGACTGTCCGATCGCATACCCGACGTCGTCGGCCGCGGTGATCCCGAAGCAGGTATCCGGCAGCCGGCTGATGTCCTCGTCGGAGCCGGTGAAGGTCATCGCCGGGTGAATCGCCAATGGTATGCAGCCCTGTTGGGCTAGCGGCGCCAGAATGCCAATCCCGTTAGCTCCGGAGGTGTGCGCCACAATCGTTTGTGGCCGCACCGCCGAGGTGGCTGCCAGGCCGGATACCAGGCCGGCGAGTTCGCTGTCGGTGACCGCCAATAGCAGCAGCTCAGCGCTGGCCGCGACGTCCAGCGGTGGCAGCACCGGGGTATCAGGCAGCCGGCGCTGCGCGCGCCGCCGGGACGCATGAGAGATGGCGCTGCACGCCACCACAACATGGTCGGCGCGCTGCAGCGCGACCCCTAGCGCGGTGCCGACCCGGCCAGCCGAGATGATCCCCACCTTGAGCCTGGCCGGACGCAAACCGTCGAACCGCTCCATAGCAGACGGCCTCACAGGTTTCTTGGTTCGTTCCAGTCCCATGCCCGGGTACCGGACGGTCACCAAGACTGTAGTCGATTTGCACGTCAAGACCCACCCGGGGCACTGCTGATTTGGTCACTACACCAACAGTGTCGGTTGCCGGCGGCAATCGGGCGGGTACACCCTGGCACAAGCGGCGCCGCTATTCACCGCGGCGGCGACGCCGGCCGCCTCCGGTCGACTCGACCTGAAGCCTCGCCATAAGGTCGGCGACCGACTGGCCGCCGGTTAGCGGGTCCCGCGCATGCAAACCACCGGAGTCATCCGGCGGCGTGTCCGCGGTGCGGTGCCGGCGTGTGGGCTCAGCAGGCGGCGGCGGGGCCATTGGAGGTGACGGCGGACGCTCACCCGTCCCGGCACCGGAGCCGCCGATGTCATGGTCGCGGTGCTCCGCCGAATGACGCGACCGGCGACCGGATTCACCGTATTGTGCCGCGAGCTCGACGTAGGCGGGCGGATTGTAGGCCTGGTCTGCTGGGCTGGCATGCCGGGCGCGGCGCCGGCGCCCCGGCGGCGGGGCCGCCGGCGTGGTTTCGGGTTCGACGGATGCCCACTGGCTGCCAGGTGTTTCGGCAGGCAGCCACTGCCCGTGGCTGGTGACCGGCTGCCAGACTGGTCGCTCCTGTTGCGGCGGGAGCGGCGGGGGCCGGTGGCGCGGCTCGAATAACGGCTCAGGTTGCGGCGGTGGCGGAGCCTCATAATGCCGCGGTCCTCCGCTCACCGGTGGTACCCCCACCTCCGGCACATCGATGATCGAGGCCTCGTCGGTGCGGCTGGCGCCATCACCCCCGCGGACCGCCATAACCCGATCGCTGGATACCCAGTCCGCGGGAGGGCTCTCGCCATCGAGGGCACGCGCGGCCCTGGCCTCTTTCTCCACGGTCCCCAGCGCCGGACGGTGCTCGAGGTCGGCGTCGAACAAAATCTCCAGGCTGGTTCGCAGCGCGGCCAGTTCGGCCCGCAGGGCTGCTACCTCGTCGGCGGCCGGAGCGCGCAACTCCGAGGCCAGCTCGCGGCGCAGCTGAGATTCCAGGGTCAGCTCGTACTCCCGGCGCGCCGAAATCTCGCGATCCAACTGAAGGTCATAGACCAGCTTCAGGTCACGCACCCGGGCCTGATCCACGTCGCTTTGCCGGCGGTAAAGCACCGACACAAACGCACCCGCGACCGCCGCCCACAGCGCCAGCAGAACAGCGAGCTTGAGAAGTTCCACGCGATCGGTGAAAACCAATGCGGAACTGGCCCCAATCGCCAGGACCAGCAACGCCGTCAAAAGCACCCAACCCGGCCTGCGGCCGCCGCGCCGGACCCGGGCGCCGCGGGACAGAACGGTCATGGCCTGACTGTACCCGGGCGAGGTCAATCCGCGTGTCGCGCCGGTCCGGCGATTCCCGCATGGCTTAGCCGGGTAGGCAGTTCGGCCAAATTCGCCGCGTAGACAACCCCGCATTCCGGGTCGGCCGCCCGGCCAGCAACGTCGACGACCGACGCCCATCGCCGGTTCGGCCATGGCCGACGCAGCGCGCGGCACCGTCGGGTGTGGGCTAGCTTTCCGCGCCGTCGGCGTGCTCGGTCGGATCCTGCGGAGACTTGCAGCAATGTTGCAGCCAAAGCGCGGCAACCACCAACGCTAGCGCGCTGCCCGCCGCCACCACCGTGCCAGTGGTGTCCTCGGCGGCCGCCCGCAGCCATGACCGCCGCGGCAGGAAGTACGCCAGCACCCCGATCCACCACCCCGTCACCAGCGCACCCACCCAGGCCGAGGCCTTGGCTACCATCAAGCTGCGCGCCACCACAAGCGGGTGCAGCCAGCCGGGCCCGTCTCCGATCTCGCCATCGCTGATCTTGACCCGCACGTAGCGAGCCCACAACGCCTCGGCGACCGCGACCGCGAGCAAGGACAAGCCCGTCCACACCGTGATCGGCGGAAACCACCGGTAAAGCACCGCCACCAACAGATATCCCACCGCCGCGGCGCCGACCACCGCGGCGGTCAGATCACGTTTTCGGGTCGGTCCCATCAGCTTTCCGGTGCCCGACTGACGGGGTGTCTGCTATTCAGATCGAACGACGGCCTAAACAACCGCACACTGTCGCGGTCGGCGGGCTCCAGCTCGGCCAGCAGTCGCGTGACGGGCCGCGGGCACCCGGCAACCGTCAGCTGCGCCGTTGGGTCGACGGCAATCCACGGGATCAACACAAAGGCCCGCAGATGCGCCAGTGGGTGCGGCAGCGTGAGGTGGTTCTCCCGCGCGGTCACTTCGACCAGAGCCTCGGTGGCCGAGGTCTGGTAGCAGGCGATCAGGTCGACGTCGAGATTTCGTGGACCCCAGCGCTGGCCACGCACCCTGCCCGCAGCGCGCTCGAACTCCTGCGCCCGCCGCAGCCACTCCCGCGGTTCGCAGGTAGGATCGTCGGCGATCAGCACCGCATTGAGGAACTGCCCCTGCTCCACCCCACCCCAGGGGTCGGCCTCATATATCGGGGAAGCCGCAATCAACGCATCGCCGAGACCGTCGGCGACCGACCGCAATCGTGCCAGGCGGTCACCCAGGTTGGAGCCAACCGAGAGCACTACCCGCGTCATACCGCGCCGCCCGCCGGGACTACCCAACCGCGGCCGCCGCGCCGTGAGCGTCGGATCACCACCGCCACATCGTCGAACGTCTGCGGAATGGGCGCCTGCGGCTTGTGTACCGCCACCTCAACGGCATGCACTCGCTGGTCGTCCATCACGTGATCAGCGATCTCGGCCCCGACCGTTTCGATCAGCTTCCGCGGGGGTCCGGCGACGATCTCGGCCGCCCGCGAAGCCAGCCGCACGTAGTCATAGGTGTCGGCCAAGTCGTCGCTGTTGGCGGCCTCGGCCAGGTCTATCCACACGGTGACATCGATGACAAACCGCTGCCCGGCCACTCGCTCGTGGTCGTAGACCCCGTGCCGACCATGCACGGTCAGGCCGCGCAGTTCGATTCGGTCAGCCATCGCGTTCTATCCTTTCCGCTCCCATCCACGCTTCGACCACCTTGATGGCATCGACCGAGGCCCGCACATCATGCACCCGCACACCCCAGGCCCCGTGCAGTGCGGCCAGCGCGGAAATCACCGCCGTCGCGGTGTCACGCCCATCGGTTGGCCGCATCACGCCGTCGGGCCCGGCCAACAACGCACCGAGGAAGCGCTTGCGCGAAGCACCCACCAGCACTGGGATTCCGGTCGCGACCAGTTCCGGAAGGGCATGCAAGATCGCCCAATTATGTTGCGCCGTCTTGGCGAATCCAAGCCCGGGATCGAGCACCAGCCTTGCCGGGTCGACGCCTGCGGCCACCGCGTCGGCGACGCTGGCCAGCAGGTCGGCACGGACCTCGGCCACCACGTTGCCGTAGCGCACAGGCACATGCGGGGTATCGGCCGATACCGCCCGCCAGTGCATCAACACCCACGGCACATCGGCCTCGGCCAACAGCGGCCCCATCGCCGGATCGGCCCGCCCACCCGACACGTCGTTGACCATCTGGGCACCGTTCTGCAACGCCGCCCGAGCGACATCCGCGCGCATGGTATCGATGCTGACGGTGATGCCTTGTGCTGCAAGCTCTTTGACGACGGGTATGACACGAGACGTCTCCACCGCCGGGTCAACCCGAGTGGCACCGGGCCGGCTCGACTCACCACCGACGTCGACGATGCCCGCACCTGCGGCTGCCATCGCCAGACCGTGCTTCACCGCATCGTCGAGATCGAGATAACACCCGCCGTCCGAGAAAGAGTCGTCCGTGACGTTTAGAACCCCCATCACCTGCACGGGCGCCGGACTCACTTCCGCAAAATGAGGTCGAGCGCTTCGGCTCGAGAAGCGGCATTGGTTTTGAACAGTCCGCGCACCGCCGACGTAGTGGTGACCGAGCCGGGCTTGCGAACCCCGCGCATCGCCATGCACAGATGCTCAGCCTCGATCACCACGATTACCCCGCGTGGATCGAGTTTTTTCATCAGGGCATCGGCGATCTGACTGGTGAGCCGCTCCTGGACCTGAGGTCGCTTGGCGTACAGATCGACCAGTCGCGCGATCTTTGACAAGCCGGTCACCCTGCCGTCGTCGCCCGGGATGTAGCCGACGTGGGCCACACCGTGGAACGCCACCAGGTGGTGTTCGCAGGTGGAGTACATAGGGATTTCCTTGACCAACACCAGCTCGTCGTGGTCTTCGTCGAACATGGTGTTCAACACCGAGTCGGGGTCGGTGTAGAGCCCGGCGAACATTTCGCGGTATGACCGGGCAACCCGGGACGGGGTGGCTACCAAGCCGTCCCTATCCGGATCCTCGCCGATCGCGTACAGCAATTCGCGCACCGCGGCCTCGGCACGTTGCTGGTCGAACACACGGATACGAGCAGATGCGCTGCGCGAATCCAGCTGCGACATCGAATGCTCCGTTCGTCAGCCGTGGGCCGGCTTGGTCCGACTGACCTCGTCATCCTGCTCCGCCGAGGACTCATCGGAACCCGGATCGGCTTGACCGGTCGGGTAGGGCTGACCCGGATACGTCGGTGCCGGTTCACCGCTATAGCTGGGCCGATGAGATGACCTTGGGGGCCATCCCGGCGCATGCCAGCCCGCCGGGGCACCGTAGTCAGGCTGGGTGGAGCCGTACTGGCGGTCACCGGACCGGTGGGTGCCGGCGGGCGAACCGTTGGCGCCGTGCCCGGTTTGGCCGGCGTCGGACCGGGCGGCCTCAGCGGCTTGGGTAGCCTGCGCAATCGCCGCCTTGAACGCCGGCTCGGGGACCGGCTGGGGCCAAGGTTCGCCGCGTTCGATCGCGAGCTCGCCGGGTGTCTTGATGGGCGGTTTGTCCGACGGGATCCGGCCACCGAAGTCGTCGAACATGGTGAGCCGCGGCCGCTTTTCGACGTCAGCGAAGATGCTTTCCAGCTCGGGTCGGTGCAGGGTCTCCTTTTCCAGCAGCTCGCCGGCCAAAGTGTCCAGCACGTCGCGGTATTCGGTCAGGATTTCCCACGCTTCGGTATGCGCCGCCTCGATAAGCTTGCGGACCTCTTCGTCGATCTCGCGGGCGACCTCGTGGGAGTAGTCCGGCTGGGTGCCCATGGTACGTCCGAGGAACGGGTCGCCGTGTTCGGAGCCGTATTTGACCGCGCCCAGCTTGGAGCTCATTCCAAATTCGGTGACCATTGAGCGCGCTATCTTGGTGGCCTGCTCGATGTCGGACACCGCGCCGGTGGTCGGCTCACGAAACACCAGTTCTTCGGCGGCGCGCCCACCCATCGCGAACACCAGTTGCGCGATCATTTCCGAGCGGGTCCGCAGGCCCTTGTCTTCTTCCGGCACCGCCACCGCGTGCCCGCCGGTACGCCCGCGCGCCAGGATCGTCACCTTATAAATCGGCTCGATATCGGGCATCGCCCAAGCGGCCAGGGTGTGCCCGCCCTCGTGATAGGCGGTGATCTTCTTCTCCTGCTCGCTGATGATCCGGCCTTTGCGGCGCGGGCCGCCGATCACCCGGTCCACCGCTTCCTCGAGGGCGGGACCGGTGATGACGGTGCCGTTCTCCCGGGCGGTCAGCAGCGCCGCCTCGTTGATGACGTTGGCCAGGTCGGCTCCGGTCATGCCGACGGTCCGCTTGGCCAGTCCGTCGAGGTCGGCGTCCGCGGCCATCGGCTTGCCCTTGGAGTGCACGCGCAGCACCGCCCGCCGACCCGCCAGATCGGGGTTGGATACCGGGATCTGGCGGTCGAAGCGGCCCGGCCGCAACAGCGCCGGGTCCAGGATGTCGGGCCGGTTGGTGGCCGCGATCAGGATGACGCCGGCGCGATCGCCAAAACCGTCCATTTCGACTAGCAACTGGTTGAGGGTCTGCTCACGCTCGTCGTGACCGCCGCCCAGCCCGGCGCCTCTTTGTCGGCCGACGGCGTCGATCTCGTCGACGAAGATGATGCACGGGCTGTTCTGCTTGGCCTGCTCG
Organism: Mycobacterium tuberculosis H37Rv; assembly: GCF_000195955.2. Lineage (GTDB taxonomy): Bacteria > Actinomycetota > Actinomycetes > Mycobacteriales > Mycobacteriaceae > Mycobacterium > Mycobacterium tuberculosis. The sequence goes on from NC_000962.3 coordinate 4,052,141, forward strand.
AACAGGTCTCTGACACGGGATGCGCCGACGCCGACGAACATTTCGACGAAGTCGGAGCCGGAGATGGTGAAGAACGGCACTCCGGCTTCGCCGGCCACCGCACGAGCCAGCAACGTCTTACCGGTTCCCGGCGGCCCGTAGAGCAGCACGCCTTTGGGGATCTTGGCGCCCAGCGCTTGGTACCTGCTGGGGTTCTGCAGGAAGTCCTTGATCTCGTAGAGCTCCTCGACCGCCTCGTCGACACCTGCGACGTCGGCGAAGGTGGTCTTGGGCATGTCCTTGCTCAGTTGCTTGGCGCGTGACTTGCCGAACCCGAAGCCCATCCGGGCGCCGCCTTGCATGCGGGAGAACATCACGAACAGCCCCACCAGCAACAGCAGCGGCAGCACGTAGACCAGCAGCTCGCCCAGGATGCTGCCCTGGTTGACGACCGTGCTGACCTTCGCGTTTTTGGCGCTGAGCGCGTTGAACAGGTCGACGGCGTACCCGGTGGGGTACTTGGTGATGACCTTCTCGGACCCGTCGGTCTCGTTGTTACCCTTCTTCAGGATCAGCCGCAGCTGTTGCTCGCGATCGTCGATCTGTGCGCTCTTGACGTTGTCGCCGTTGATCTGTGTTATCGCCACCGAGGTATCAACGGGCTTGTAGCCGCGGGTGTCGTCGCTGAAGTAAAAGAACGACCAGCCGAGCAGCACCACGACGGCGATCGCTGTTATGGTGCGAGTCACGTTTTTCCGGTTCATCGATCATCGGCCGTGCCGGCCAGGTCCTTCCCGATACACGCAGCTGGAAAGTCCAGGTTACCGCTCGTGGCGATCGCAAACCCGGCGGAGCCGGGTGCAGCGGGTCGCCACCATCAGCCCCGTGGCGATCGCAAACCCCGCGCCTGGCGACAATGCGGCCCGCAAAACGGGCCGAGGAGGAGCCAGGCAATCACCCCAGAGCCGGGTGCAGCGGGTCGCCACCATCAGCCCCGTGGCGATCGCAAACCCCGCGCCTGGCGACAATGCGGCCCGCAAAACGGGCCGAGGAGGAGCCAGGCAATCACCCCAGAGCCGGGTGCAGCGGGTCGCCACCATCAGCCCCGTGGCGATCGCAAACCCCGCGCCTGGCGACAATGCGGCCCGCAAAACGGGCCGAGGAGGAGCCAGGCAATCACCCCAGAGCCGGGTGCAGCGGGTCGCCACCATCAGCCCCGTGGCGATCGCAAACCCCGCGCCTGGCGACAATGCGGCCCGCAAAACGGGCCGAGGAGGAGCCAGGCAATCACCCCAGAGCCGGGTGCAGCGGGTCGCCACCATCAGCCCCGTGGCGATCGCAAACCCCGCGCCTGGCGACAATGCGGCCCGCAAAACGGGCCGAGGAGGAGCCAGGCAATCACCCCAGAGCCGGGTGCAGCGGGTCGCCACTGGCTAGACCAACGACCGGTAGTTCCCGACGGCGTCGGAAAATCCGACAGCTGAGCGTTCGGGTCAAACACGCGGTGCACCGGACCTGATTTGGCTCGAATTGGTGCGCACCGAGGGTCGGGCACATCGCTCCGGTCGCATGTGTCACTGCACCGGGCGACACCCGATCTGCCCAGCTCTCAGCGACAGCTGCCTGACCTGCGGTTTTGTTCACAAGTTGGTTGCGGCTGTGCGGGATTGTAGGCGGCGTTGACCGGCAGAAACCGAGTTGTCGCGCATAGGTGAGCACAGCGACCATCGCCCCCGGTGGAGTCCAGTGTTGCGGACGTGACTAAAGAGCAGCACGGGCAGCGGGAGCAGAACTCGGGTCAATTGAGTCATCCAGCGCGCGAACGTGGTTCGGCGCAGCCCCGGTTGGCTGTCTGGGCGTGAAGGTGCTCCCGAGCGGCCGGCCCGCCATGAAGGCGCGCCAAAGCTTTGGCATTGTGCACATTTTCCACCCGTGCTCTATTAATGCTGAGCCGCGAATTGTGAGCCCAGTCGGGAAACACGCGGAGCACCAGAGTCACCGCAGCGGCCGGGGCGGTTCAACTCACCATGGATCGCTCTCGTCGTCTGGTGCTGGACAATCGTCGCTGTAGCGCGTCGCGAACACCTCAGCTTCTGCTGCCGCGGCTTCTTCCGGCGATGGTAACCCCCAGGTTTCGCCCACGGTCTTACGTAGCAGTGCGACGCGGTGTTCATCTGCATCGACCTGTTGACTCATCCTGTCAAGGATGAAGGCGTACTGGGCCGACTGCGCCTTCTGCCGCGCCAGGTCGGCAATCACCAGGATCTCAGAAGCGAGCTGCGACTCACTCATCCAGGCCACCCTGGCCGACAGCTCGACATGGTCAATCCGGCCGTCCATCAGCGTCGATACCGACACCGTGCGTGGGGGATTCGTCACGGTAAAAAGCGCGATCTCTTGTTCGGTGTCCGTCTCCGCCTGACCGTGGGCATTGTCCAGGTCGGGTCCGGTGTCCGGGGTCGCCGCCGACCCGACGCCAATAATCGGATCCGCAGTCCAGCCCTCCGCGCCGTCGGCACCCCAGAGATCCACGGCGTCGAAATCGTTGCTGTCAAAGTCATTTCCGGGCAAGTCCACCGTCCCTTCGGAATTCATTGCCACCCGGGAAGGGTCGGCCTGGGCAGCTGGCGTGGTCAGTCCGAACAGGTCGTTGGGAAGACGCTGTGGCCTGCACTGCGGGCAGCAAACGTGGTCAGGTAAACAACCCGTCGATAGCCTTGCGCCACGCTTCGTCGGCCTCGCTATATATCTTCGCCGCAATTCGAAGACTTTTGGCGAGATCGACACCGGCCGTATGCAAGGACGAGCCCAGGGCATTGTGGGCAGTCAAGTACACATTTAACGTGTCGTTGAACTGTGAGCAGTACGGACCGTGAGTGATCGCCACAGATTCGCCTAGGCCAGCGGCAGCTTCGACGCCCGAGGAGGCATCGACCGCCGCGTTGTCATGGTGCGACGCCAGTACACCGAGACGCTCGGGCTGGACGGTCAAGTTTTCCGTCATTGATCGTGTCCCTTCCGTTTAGCATTGCGCGTTGTTAGGCGCTGGCTAGCAATGGATTTGGCTCGCCATGCCGTTAGACGACGTTTCGTACCAGCACCTTTTGCCCACCGCCCGCGTCAGCTTCGACTGGCGCGCGCTCGGCGTCTTCAGTGCCCGCCGCCGCGCCTTCCGAGTACTTCTTCGTCGTCGTCCCTTTCGACGCCCCCGAAGAGGGGTGCATGCCGCCCATGCCTACGGGTCCGCCCATACCTTGGGAACCCTGCGCGGAGACCAGCTGCGACTGCCCGCCGACCTGCTCGGCAGCGGCGCCGACCGGGCCATCAGCTCGGGGCCGTAGCGCCTGCCGAGTTGAGGCGGCATGGACCTGAGCCAGGCTCGGCAAGCCCCCAAAACCGGACCCGCCCCCAATGCCGGCCAGGGCGGGCAAGCTGGCTGAGCTCGCCAGGCTATCCGCGTGAGCCAAGCCCGACGATGCGGACAGACCGGCCGCACCGAACAAGCCAGTCACTTGCGACAAGCCGCTGGTCGCGCCGGTCAAGCCGGGGACGCCCGCAAAGAAGGACTCCAGGTTCGACCACCCTCGAGAGAACAGTCCGGTCACCCACCCCGTGAGCTTGTCCCAAAGCTCTTTCAGGCCGTTGAGCGCGTTTGTGATGAACTCCCACACTTCTCCGAGGGTGCCCTTGATGATGTCCGCCACATCCGAAATGATGTCCGCAATGGCGGCCGCGACCAACTCCGCCAATTTGGCAAGCAATTTGAGGAGTTGAGTCGCGTTGATCAGCGTTTTCACGACCAAGTAGGCAAGCGCGCCGCCCACTACGGCCATCGCGCCCGCGCAAAACGGCGCCTGGAAGGCGGCCGATAGGGCGTGCCCGACGACCGGGATGTAGGTCAGGTCCACAGCCACCGGGCGCACGAACTCGAGACCTTTCTTGGCGCCCTCCAGGATGTCGCGGGTCGTCTGGACCGCGTTGGCCTGGTCGTGGATCAGGCTGATGAGCTGACGATCGAGGTCTGCCAGTTCCTGGAAAAAATTCACGTGGTTGCGGTTTTTGCCGGCGTATTTGTCCGCGGCCGAACCTAACCAGCCATCACCCGGAAACGCTGCTGCCAGCTCCTCCAGGGCTTTTTCGAAGTACTCTAGTGAGGAGTAAAGGATACCCCCTTGGTTGGGTATTCCAATCCCCAGAAGGTCGTACAAGCCGTCAATGGCACTGATCGTTGGATCGATGATGAACGCTCTGCTCATGCCTGCCGCCTATCTCAACGGTCGTCGATTCCATGCATAGCCTTGGTTCTGCATTGCACGCGTAGGGCCTACAGTCTGGCTGTCATGCTTGGCCGATGTCAACAGTTTTTTTCATGCTAAGCAGATCGTCAGTTTTGAGTTCGTGAAGACGGCATGTTCACTTGTTGTCGACTACATCGTCTGCGCACATTTGCCCTCCTGCAACTGCGCTGCGACAATGCGCCAACCGCCGTGTAGGCGGCGCGATCCCAAGGCAGTGTCTCCGACGTCGATGCCTGCGCTTCGCCTTCGATCGGTATGAGATCTGTTGCAGGAGAGTCTATATAGTGTGCTCATGGGGCTAGCCGGCGGCGGCCTCGTGGCGGGCACAATCACCTCGCCGGTGGCGCAATCAGGGCTGTGCTAACCCACCATCACTCACCCGATTCGGCGTCGAAGCGGGGCGCTCTCATGGTTGCGAGGCAAAGCAAATCTCGGTTGTCCTAAATCGCGTCCGCTAAACACCTAGCTAGGCCGATCTGTCATTATCTCCGATCATGTTTGATAAGGCGACGAAAACCGACGATGGAAATCCGTTGCGCTCGGCAAGATCGGCGAAGTATTGCGGCGGCCTTATCTAAACCACTGAAGTTTTAGTAATTATCCGTCCGAGATATCCGAATATAGCGAACACCGGTACCTTGCGAAGAAAAGCCTGAATCTGATAACGCCGATATCCACTCGGGAGTTATCGGGCAACGGAAAGCGAAACGGCCTCCGTCGGAGAGCGACTGGGATAGCCCTGGTTCCGGGTGGTTTGCTATCCCGGGATAACGGCAGTGCTACATGCTCGGACCGATTTGCGATGCAGCCCCACCAATGCGGTGTCTCGCCTTAGTAGACACCTGCCGAGGATGGGTTACATGGTGGTCAGCTACTGAGCCAACCGGTCGCACGGCGAGCCGTATCAAGATCACGCCAAGACAGCGGTTAATTCTATCAGCAAATGTTTCTATAGGACTCTATAGCCCGCCTGAGCTATTCCGGTGCTGTCGGCTAAGCCTGTGACCGGTGTCACTGCAGCAAGCCATTTCACCGATTGGCTCACGTTTGGGACCCTCGACTGACTGCGGTTGGTTGACCTGCTGCTTTTGTCCGCGAATTCACCGGAATTTGAACTGGACCTGGCCGGCAATCGTGGGGCAGTCACTGTGAGCTGTAGCCATGCCAGCTGCACAGGAAGTGCGATCCGGACGTCAAGGGAGGCCCGACTGGTCCGGCCGGCCGATCAATGATGCGCGGCAGCACCCGCGACAATCGCCTCTGGCTGCTCCCCAAGCCCTTCTCAGGCCGGTGCCCGGTGTGATTTGGTGAGACGATGGGCGCACCTACCGAACGGTTAGTTGATACCAACGGCGTGCGACTGCGAGTGGTCGAGGCCGGTGAGCCCGGCGCACCCGTGGTGATACTGGCCCACGGCTTTCCCGAACTGGCCTATTCATGGAGACACCAGATTCCTGCGCTTGCCGACGCCGGCTACCACGTGTTGGCTCCCGATCAGCGCGGTTACGGCGGATCGTCTCGCCCAGAGGCGATCGAGGCCTACGACATTCACCGGTTGACCGCTGACCTAGTGGGCCTACTAGATGATGTCGGTGCCGAGCGGGCGGTCTGGGTTGGTCATGACTGGGGTGCCGTGGTGGTGTGGAACGCGCCACTGCTGCACGCTGACCGAGTCGCCGCCGTTGCCGCGTTGAGCGTCCCCGCGCTGCCCCGGGCACAGGTGCCGCCGACGCAAGCGTTCCGCAGCAGGTTTGGGGAGAACTTCTTCTACATCCTTTATTTCCAGGAGCCCGGCATCGCCGACGCCGAACTCAATGGCGACCCGGCCCGCACGATGCGCCGAATGATCGGCGGTCTGCGCCCTCCGGGCGATCAGAGCGCGGCAATGCGTATGCTGGCGCCCGGCCCCGACGGCTTTATCGATCGGCTTCCGGAGCCGGCCGGGTTGCCGGCCTGGATTAGTCAGGAGGAACTCGACCACTACATCGGCGAGTTCACCCGCACCGGTTTCACCGGCGGCCTGAACTGGTACCGCAACTTCGACCGCAACTGGGAGACCACGGCCGACCTCGCCGGCAAGACGATCTCCGTGCCCTCGTTGTTCATTGCGGGCACAGCCGATCCCGTCTTGACGTTCACCCGCACCGACCGCGCTGCGGAGGTGATCTCCGGCCCGTATCGCGAGGTGCTGATCGACGGGGCCGGTCACTGGCTGCAGCAGGAACGTCCCGGTGAGGTGACCGCGGCCCTGCTGGAGTTCCTGACGGGGTTGGAGTTGCGATGAAGGCACCGTTGCGTTTTGGCGTTTTCATCACGCCATTCCATCCGACCGGTCAATCCCCGACCGTGGCGTTGCAATACGACATGGAGCGCGTCGTTGCGCTGGACCGGCTCGGCTACGACGAGGCGTGGTTTGGCGAACACCACTCCGGTGGCTACGAGCTGATCGCTTGCCCGGAGGTGTTTATCGCGGCCGCAGCGGAACGGACCACCCACATCCGGCTAGGTACCGGAGTGGTTTCGCTGCCCTACCATCATCCGCTAATGGTGGCCGACCGTTGGGTGCTGCTGGATCACCTGACCCGTGGGCGGGTCATGTTCGGCACCGGCCCCGGCGCGCTGCCGTCGGACGCCTACATGATGGGCATCGATCCGGTCGAGCAGCGACGAATGATGCAGGAGTCCCTCGAGGCGATTCTCGCGCTGTTCCGTGCCGCACCTGACGAGCGAATCGACCGCCACTCCGACTGGTTCACCCTGCGTGAAGCGCAATTGCACATCCGCCCCTACACCTGGCCGTACCCCGAAATCGCTACCGCAGCCATGATTTCGCCATCGGGTCCGCGACTGGCCGGTGCGCTGGGCACGTCGCTGTTATCACTGTCGATGTCAGTGCCCGGCGGCTACGCTGCGCTGGAAACAGCGTGGGGCGTGGTGCGGGAGCAGGCCGCCAAAGCTGGGCGGGGCGAGCCGGATCGCGCCGATTGGCGGGTGTTGAGCATCATGCACTTGTCGGACAGCCGCGACCAGGCGATCGACGACTGCACTTACGGGTTACCCGACTTCTCGAGGTACTTCGGCGCGGCAGGGTTTGTCCCGTTGGCGAACACCGTGGAAGGCACCCAGTCGTCTCGGGAATTCGTCGAGCAATACGCGGCCAAGGGAAATTGCTGCATCGGCACGCCCGATGACGCGATCGCCCACATTGAAGACTTGCTGCACCGGTCGGGTGGCTTCGGAACGTTGCTACTGCTCGGCCACGACTGGGCCCCGCCACCGGCAACCTTTCACTCCTATGAGCTGTTCGCCCGTGCTGTGATTCCTTATTTCAAGGGACAACTCGCGGCGCCGCGGGCGTCGCACGAATGGGCTAGAGGCAAGCGCGACCAATTGATTGGCCGCGCCGGCGAAGCGGTCGTCAAAGCCATCACCGAGCACGTCGCCGAACAAGGGGAAGCGGGCAGCTGACGCGGGCGCAGTGTTCCCAACGACGACATGCCCGTGTATCGGGCGCCAAAGTCGACGCTGATCGGCCCGCCCTGCGCGGACCCAACTTAGGACCCGGGTTAGGCCCAGCTGGAGCCGACGGCGCTGTCGGTTTGTGCCATGTTGTTGCCGGCAGCCTGCACCTTCTGCCCGTGGGCGTTGGCCTGCTCGTAGATCACCTGGAAGTTACGGCCCAGCTGGGTAATGAACCCCTGGCAGGCCGCCGAACCGGCGCCGCCCCAAAAGTCACTCGCGGTCAACACATCAGAAATGATGGCCTGATGCTCGGCCTCCAGCGACCCGGCCTGAGCGCGGATCATGGCGCCGTGAGCGTCGACGTCCCCGAATTGATAGTTGATGGTCATGTGTCCTCCTGAGTCGTCGGGCCGGGTCAGCTGCTGAGGATCTGCTGGGAGGCCTGCTCTTGCTGTTCGTAGTTGTTGGCGTCGCGAACCAGCCCGTCACGCACCCCGTGCAGCATGTTCACGATGTTGCGAAACGCCTGATTCATCTGGGTCATGGTGTCTAGCGAGGTCGCCTCGGCCATGCCACTCCAGCCCGCGCCGGAAATGTTTTGCGCGGACGCCCACATCCGGCGAGCCTCGTCCTCCACCGTCTGGGCGTGCACCTCAAAACGGCCCGCCATGTCCCGCATCGCGTGCGGATCCGTCATAAAACGCGAGGTCATATGAATTCCTCCCTTTGAATCGTCGAATTCGATCCTCGATCAACGAACGTAGTTGGTCATCCGCCAGCCGGCGGTTGGGCGATCACGGTCGGCTTGAATCCGTATCGAGGGGCAGCGAAGTTGTTAAACGCACGTCCGGCACCGCTACCCATGAGCGGCATCCCGCCAAACGCGTGTGTCGAACCTTCAGCGGCGGCCGCGGCTCCGAGGCCGTTGGACGCCGCCAGCACCGCGGGGCTCGCCGCCGGGGTCGTGGCGGTCCAAACGGCCGGAACCTTCAATCCCCCGACCGACGCCGCCTGACCGACGGCGCCCGCAACGCCGCTCAGGCCAGCACTCGGAATGGCCGGAACGGCGGCCGGCAACGCCTTGGCGGCCTCACCGGCGGCTTTGGCGCCTTCACTCGCCCACTTCGGCAGGTCGTGCGCCAGGCCAAAGTAGTCCTTGAATTGGGTGACCATGAGCCGAGCGGGCGAGACCCATTTGCCGAACGTGTCCATGGCCACGCTGGCATCAAGTTCGGCCGACCCGGTCACACCCTGCACAAAGTCGCCAAGCACTCCGCCCACGATGAGCCCGCTACCGTCCGAGGACCAGGTGTGCCCGGTCAAACCGAGCGCCTTGCCAAGGTCGGTGAGCCAAGGCGGTTCATTGGTGAAGATTCCGCTAAGCCCAAACAACGCTTTAGGAATGTCGGTGAGTGCTTGCGCATTTGCGGCCCCGCTGACAGCTTGTCCGACAGATGCGGCCTGGCTGGCCAGCCCGGCCGGGTTGATGGTCTGCGCCGCCGGATTGAATGGCGACAACTGCGTCGCCGCCGCCGACGCGCCAGCATAGCCGTACATCGCGGCCGCATCCTGGGCCCACATCTCGGCGTATTGCGCCTCGGTGGCCGCGATCGCCGCCGTGTTCTGGCCAAGGAAGTTCGTCGCCAGCAACGCCATCAACAACGCCCTGTTGGCCGCGATCTCCGGGGGCGGCACGGTCGCGAAAAACGCCGCCTCATAAGCACTCGCCGCTGCCACCGCTTGGCTGCCGGCTTGCTCGGCCTGCCCGGCGGTGCTCCTCAACCACGCCACCTGGGGCGTGGCGGCAGCCACCATGGACGCCGCGGAGGACCCCTGCCATGGCCCGTCGGCCAGGCCAGTGATCAGAGCGTCGTAGGTGGACGCCGTGGTTTGCAACTCGGCGGCCAGCGCCTCCCAGGCCGCCGCGGCAGCCAGCATCGGTCCCGAACCGGGTCCGGCGTACATCAGCGCGGAGTTGACCTCCGGCGGTAACTGAGCAAAGTCCAGCATCGGCCTCTCCTAAGCGATCGTGGCGGCGTTGGCAGCCTCGGTGGCCGCATATGAACCGGCGCTGATGCCCAGCGTGGTCGCCAACTGCTCCTGGACCGCCATCGCCTCGGCACTAATCGCCTGGTACAGCTGTGCATGCGCGGCAAACTGGGAGGCGGTTAGCAGGGACACCAAATCAGCGGCGGCCGGAACCACACCCGTCGTCGGGCCCGCCACCGCTGCATTTCCGGCCCGCGCAACGGCGTTGATCGACTGCAGTTCCCCCGCGGTCGCAGCCAGCATCTCTGGCTCGGCGTGCATGATCGACATGGTATTTTCCTCCCTCTAATGCACGTTGCATCAATAGCTTTCGGCGTTCCCCGCTGAAGACCACACGACAGGCTAGCCATCCTTATAGGAACATCACAGACTTCACACAGGTTGTTCACGGCTAAGTCAATAACAATTCATTTACTTCAAGGGCATTTCCGTAGCTTTTGAAATTCCCCTGAAATTCATTGGTAACAAGTAATTTGAGTTTGGTATGAATTTCGGGGTACTGGCATCGACGGGCCCTACAATGCGCAACTTGCGCACACCACGCCACGCTGAAGCAACCGTCGACCGATTCAACGGCGCAGGCGCTAGGGTCCCAGGCATGATCCGATTGGTCCGTCATTCGATCGCCCTGGTGGCCGCCGGCCTTGCCGCCGCATTGTCGGGGTGCGATTCCCACAACTCGGGATCGCTCGGTGCCGATCCGCGGCAGGTGACCGTGTTCGGATCCGGGCAAGTGCAGGGTGTGCCGGACACGTTGATCGCTGACGTCGGCATTCAGGTCACCGCGGCCGACGTCACCAGCGCGATGAACCAGACCAATGATCGCCAGCAAGCGGTGATCGATGCACTGGTGGGTGCCGGCCTGGACCGCAAGGACATCCGCACCACCAGGGTCACCGTGGCACCGCAGTACAGCAATCCGGAGCCGGCCGGAACCGCCACCATCACCGGGTATCGGGCAGACAACGACATCGAGGTGAAGATCCACCCGACCGACGCCGCGTCGCGGCTGCTGGCCCTCGTCGTCAGCACCGGCGGTGACGCCACCCGGATCAGCTCGGTCAGCTACTCGATTGGCGACGACTCGCAGCTGGTGAAGGATGCCCGGGCGCGCGCCTTCCAAGACGCCAAGAACCGTGCGGACCAGTACGCACAACTGTCGGGGCTGCGGCTAGGCAAGGTGATCTCGATCTCCGAGGCATCTGGCGCCGCGCCCACGCACGAGGCGCCGGCGCCGCCGCGCGGCCTATCCGCGGTGCCGCTGGAACCCGGCCAGCAGACGGTGGGCTTCTCGGTCACGGTGGTCTGGGAACTGACCTAGCCGCCTACTGATAGACCCTGGGGTCCAGCGTCCCGATGTATGACAGGTCACGGTAGCGTTCGTCGTAGTCCAGGCCGTAGCCCACGACGAAGTCGTTGGGAATGTCGAAACCCACGTACGCGATTTCGACGTTGGCGTGCACCGCATCGGGCTTGCGCAGCAGCGTGCACACCCGCAATGACCGCGGATTCCGGCTCGTCAGGTTCCGCGACAACCACGAAAGCGTAAGGCCGGAGTCGACGACGTCCTCGACGATCAGCACGTCGCGGCCGTGGATGTCGCGGTCGAGGTCCTTGAGGATCCGCACCACGCCCGACGAGGATGTCGATGACCCATACGAACTCACCGCCATGAACTCGAACTGGGTCGGCACGGGAATCGCTCGCGCCAGGTCGGTGACGAAGAGCACCGCGCCCTTCAGCACGGTGATCAGCAGCAGATCCTGGCCGGTGGTAGCGGACAGCTCGCGGTAGTCGTTGCCGATCTGCTCGCCGAGCTCGGCGATGCGGGCCTGAATCTGCTCGGCCGTGAGCAGCACCGACTTGATGTCCCCCGGATAAAGCTCCGCCGTCTGCCCGGGGGTGATCGCCGAGGAGCTCTGGGTCACGTGCACAGCGTGCCACGCCGCGGGACCAACGACCAACGCGGGCGTCAAACGGGCTCGCGCCGCAACACAAGTACGCCGTCGCGCCGCCCGGCGACCAGTCGCTGACCGCGCAACGTGGACCCAACCGCTACCCCGCCCTGACCGCGCCACGCGGTGACCAGCCGGTCCACTCCGCGGATCTGCCTGTCGGTCAGTCCGGTCGCGCCGCCGGCCAGCAGCCAGCCCCGAATCACCCGGCGCCGCACCGCATCCGGCAGCGCGGTCAAGGCGCTGGTACTCAACTCCTGTCCCCGTGAGCCAGCAACAGCGGCTCCGGGCAGCGCCTGCGCAGCGATCGTGTCGATGAGGTCAGTGTCCTCGCGCAACGCTGTCGCGGTGCGAGCCAGCGCTTCGGCCACACCTCCGCCCAGCACGTCCTCCAGCAGTGGCAGCACTTCGGTGCGCAATCGGGTTCGGGTGAAGCGGCGGTCGGTGTTGTGCGGATCCTGCCAGGCGGTCAGGCCCAGCTCCCGGCAGGCCGCATGTGTCACGCTGCGGCGCACCCCCAGCAGCGGCCGGCACCAGGGCGGATCGTACGGACGCATGCCGGCGATCGACCGGGCCCCCGAACCACGGCCAAGCCCCAACAACACTGTCTCGGCCTGATCATCGAGCGTATGGGCCAACAGCACCGGGCCATCGCGGTGCTCCTCCAATGCCGAGTAGCGGGCGCTGCGCGCCGCCGCCTCCCGGCCGCCGGCCGCGCCCACCTGAACGCAAAGCACCCGCGCGTCCACACATCCCAGCGAAATCGCTTGTATGCGAGCTGTTTCCGCGACCGTGGCCGAGCCGGGCTGCAGACCGTGGTCCACGATCAGTGCGGTGGTGGGCCACAGCCGTGCGGCTACAGCGGTGAGCGCCAACGAGTCCGGGCCGCCGGAGAGCCCCACGCTCCAACGGTCGCAGGCGTCGAGATGGACCCGAGCGAACTGCTCCGCAGCCGCACGCAGCTGCGCTACAGCACTCTGTCGATCCATCGCTGCGGGTTTTCGATCTCGGCAGGCAACGGCAGCGTCTCGGGGCCCGACCAGATCGTGTTGAACAGCTTCATTCCCGCCCGGTCGACCACATGGTCGACGAATGCCTTGCCTCGGGTGTACTGGCTGAGCTTGGCGTCGAAGCCCAGCAGAGCTCGCACCAGCCGCTGCAGCGGCGGCTGTTTGTGATGACGACGGTCGTCGAAGCGGCGGCGGATGGTGGCCACCGAGGGCACCACCATCGGCCCGACCGCATCCATCACATGCTCGGCATGGCCTTCCAGCAGCGTGCCAAGTACCAGCAGCTGGTCTAAGGCCTTACGTTGCGGCTCGGATTGCACGGCTCGCACCAGGCCCAGAATGCCCGACGGGTTGACCTCGGAATCGTCGGTACCGTGTCCACGGCTGCGGATGAAGTCCGCCAGCCGGCTCACCACCCGCCCGATGTCGTCAACGGGTTCGAAGGTCAACAGGTTTAGCGCCTGCGACATGTAGCCGGACAGCCAGGGGTTGGCGGTGAACTGGACTCGGTGGGTGACCTCGTGCAGGCACACCCACAACCGGAAATCGGACGGCTCGACCCGCAGTTGACGCTCGACGGCGATCACATTGGGATATACCAGCAGCAAGCAGCCTTCTCCGGCGGCTCCGAACGGGTCGTACTGGCCGAGGATGCCCGAGGCCACAAACGCCAGCACGGCACCGGTCTGCGCACCGGTGATCCGACCGGTGAGAAACCCCCGCGGTTTGGCGCTTCCGTGCGTCATCGCCCGCATCGATTCGGCGGCCGAGCGAATCCACGCCGGCCGGTCGACGACACGGGCCGGCGGCACCACACCGTCGGCGATCAGACCGGTGACGTCGCGCACCGGCGGTTCGGCCTTCTCCGCCGCGACGGTCAGCTCGTCGATCACCTGGCGACGGGTGTATTCGGTGGACGGCGGAGCGGGCCGGGCCAGCCGCTCCCCGACGCTGGCCGCAAATTCCCAATCGACCGTGTTCCCCAGTGTCAGCTCGGACGCTCCGGTCACGTCGTGCACCCGCAGAACCACAACTTAGTGGCCAGAGCGTCCATCGCGTTGCGACCGTTGGGACCGGCTTCGTTGGAGATGAACGCGAAGGTGAGCACTCGGCCGCTACGGTCGGTGAGCACCCCGACTAGCGAGTTGATCGCGGTCAGCGAGCCGGTCTTGGCCCGCAACCACCCGGCCGGACCCTGGTCGGTGGCCGCGTCGAGGAAGCGCTCGCCCAGCGTGCCACTGCCACCGGCGATCGGTAGCAGATCCAGCAGCGGCCGCAACGCGGGCTGGTCGGGTCCAGCCGCGGCCTGCATCGTTGCATCGAGCGTCCGAGCGGTCAGGCGGTTGTCGAGCGACAATCCACTAGAATCCACCAGCGCAGCGCCGGCGGTGTCGATGTGTGCGGTGTTCAATCGGCTGGTCACCGCGTCGACCGCGCCACTAAAGCTCTGCGGCCGGTTGATCGCGACCGCTACCTCGCGGCCGATGCACTCGGCCATCACATTGTCGGAGGCGTTCATCATCTGAGACAGTCGCTGGATCAACGGCGCCGACTGCACCACGGCCAGCTGCCGCGCGCCGGCCGGAGCCGATGCGATCGTCACCGCCGCGGGGTCCAGGCCAAGGGCTTTGGCCAACTCCCGACCGGCATCCAGCGCCGGGGTGCGGGACCGTCTCGAATTGACGGTGGTCGGCTGGATACGCCCGGCGTCGATCATCGCCGCTTCGATCGGCGCGATGTCACCGTTGTCGATATCGGCCGGATCCCAACCCGGCGCCATCGTCGGACCGCTAAACGCCGAAGCGTCCACCTGCACGGCGGTGGGCGTCACACCGCTGCGGCGAATTTGTTCGACGAGGTCACCGATGCGAGCCGCGCCGTGATACCAGGTGTCCTGACCGGGCGGCGCTGCCGACAGCGTCGGATCGCCCGCGCCCACCAACACGACAGGTCCCTGGGGGTTCTGGCCGCCGGCCACCACCCGCGTGCTGATCCGGGCCTGTCGGTCCAGTGTCAGCAGAGCCGCCGCCGCCGTCAGGATTTTGTTGGTCGAAGCCGGCACCAAGGGCACGTCGTCTAGCCGCTGCCAAAGTTCTTGTCCGGTCAGGGCATCGGTGATCCGACCTGCTAACTTGCCCAGATCAGGATCGGCCGCCACCACCGCAAGCGCCGCGGTCACGCCAGCGGCACTCGGTGTCGCAGCGGTGTCCGCCACAGGGACCACTCCCGCCTTGACTGTGGGTGGCCGCGGTGGAGGCGCAGGTGCGCGCACGCCAGCCCGGTGACCACCAGTAGTGACCAGCGCTGCGGCCGCCACCACAACGGCGACAAACGCCAGCACGGCCGCGCCGACGACCACGTGCGTGGATTTCCGCCAGCGTGTGGGACCCATGAGCTCTCCTGCCTTTCCGGTCCCATTCTGCCGAACCGGCCGGGCGACGCTGCCACGGTACCGGCTCGACTAGGGTGTCCACGGACGCATTGGACCTGCCCGTTGTCCCATGCACTCTGATCTGAAGGAGCCGACGCGTGCAATTCGACGTGACCATCGAAATTCCCAAGGGCCAGCGCAACAAATACGAGGTCGACCATGAGACGGGGCGGGTTCGTCTGGACCGGTACCTGTACACCCCGATGGCCTACCCGACCGACTACGGCTTCATCGAGGACACCCTAGGTGACGATGGCGACCCGCTGGACGCGCTGGTGCTGCTACCGCAGCCGGTCTTCCCCGGGGTGCTGGTGGCGGCGCGGCCGGTGGGGATGTTCCGGATGGTCGACGAGCACGGCGGCGACGACAAAGTGCTGTGCGTCCCAGCCGGTGACCCCCGGTGGGACCACGTCCAAGACATCGGGGACGTTCCGGCTTTCGAGCTGGATGCGATCAAGCATTTCTTTGTGCACTACAAGGACCTGGAACCAGGTAAGTTCGTCAAGGCGGCCGACTGGGTCGACCGCGCCGAAGCCGAGGCAGAGGTGCAGCGTTCAGTGGAGCGCTTCAAGGCCGGTACACACTGATTTGGGCTTAGGGCGCCCGCCCCGCGCCTTGGCACCCTCCGCCGGTCATGATCCGAACTTCGTGGGGGACCTGACTGTTAGGCGATTGCGCCGCACACTCTCGGTGAACGCCGCCCCGATAAAAACCACCCCCACCGAAGCGGTGACCCACTCGGGGACGGCGAATCGGTGGTCGATGGACAACAGCAAGATTATGGCGAGCGCGCCAATCGCCCAGTGTGCGCCGTGTTCCAGGTACACGTACCGGTCCAGTGTGTCCTGTCGCACCAGATAGATCGTGATCGACCGGACAAACATCGCACCCACCACACCAAGGCCGAGCGCGATGATGATCGGGTCCGTAGTGATCGCAAAGGCCCCGGTGACGCCGTCGAAAGAGAAGGCGGCGTCGAGCACCTCCAGATACAGGAACAACGCGCAACCAGCCTTTCCGGCCGCCTGCCTCGCCTGCACGCCCGGCGTGGCTTCACCCAACCCCGCCGGCCGGAACGCCCGGCTGATCCCGTTGACGACAAGATAGGTCACCATGCCCAAAAGGCCGGCGATCAGCACCGTACCCCGCTGATCGCTGGAGTGTGTCAACAGCGCGCCGGCAAGGACCAACCCAACACTGGCCACTATCACCGGGACCTGACCGAGTCGACCGATGCGGGCAAAGGGGACCTCAATCCACTTCAGCCATTTGATATCGCGGTCGTGAACGACGAAGTCCAGGAAAAGCATCAGCAGGAACATGCCGCCGAACGCCGCGATCTGCGGATGCGCAGCGGTGATCAGTTTTTCATAGCTGGGCGATCCGTCCGCAAATTCCAGCGCGCCATGGGCCGGTGGACGAAGCGCCAGCTCCATTGCGCGGACGGGGTCCAGGCCCGCGGTGGTCCAGATGATGGCCAGCGGGAACACCAGCCGCATCCCGAACACCGCAATAAGAATCCCGATGGTCAGGAACATCCGCTGCCAAAACGGGCTCATCCGCTGCAGAATCGCGGCGTTGATGATGGCGTTGTCGAACGACAGCGATACCTCAAGGAGCGCCAGAACCGCCAGCAAGAACAGGGCGGTCGGCCCGCCGTGCAAATATCCGGTAACCAACGCCACCACCGTCATCAGCAGCGAGAAGCCGAAGATGCGGAACGTTGACATGGATCCTTCCGAGGAAAAACCCCACAATAGCGACGAACCGACATCAATTGGTCAGGCTCGCGCCGCGCAGCGCGGCCAACCGGCCCGCCTACTATTTTCAGTCGTGACGATCCATGTCGGTTGGCCGTTGGCGCCGCCGCGGTGACCGAAGTCGGCGATACGGCATCTCCTGTTGGCTCCTCGGGCGCCTCTGGCGGAGCTATCGCAAGCGGCAGCGTAGCCCGGGTCGGCACGGCGGCCGCGGTTACCGCGCTGTGCGGCTACGCGGTGATTTATCTGGCGGCCCGCAACCTGGCTCCCAACGGCTTCTCGGTATTCGGGGTGTTCTGGGGCGCATTCGGACTGGTCACCGGGGCCGCCAACGGCCTGCTGCAAGAAACCACCCGCGAGGTCCGCTCGCTGGGGTACTTGGACGTCTCTGCAGACGGCCGCCGTACCCATCCGCTGCGGGTCTCCGGGATGGTCGGCCTCGGCTCGTTGGTCGTGATCGCCGGTAGCTCACCGTTGTGGAGCGGGCGGGTATTCGCCGAGGCGCGCTGGCTATCGGTCGCATTGCTCAGCATCGGGCTGGCTGGGTTTTGCCTACACGCCACCCTGCTGGGCATGCTGGCCGGCACCAACCGGTGGACCCAGTACGGCGCGCTGATGGTGGCCGACGCGGTCATCCGGGTGGTGGTCGCCGCGGCCACGTTCGTGATCGGATGGCAGCTGGTCGGGTTCATCTGGGCAACCGTGGCGGGTTCGGTTGCCTGGCTGATCATGTTGATGACCTCACCCCCGACACGCGCGGCCGCCCGCTTGATGACGCCCGGCGCTACTGCGACATTCCTGAGGGGCGCCGCCCATTCGATCATCGCGGCCGGTGCCAGCGCGATATTGGTGATGGGGTTTCCGGTCTTGCTGAAGCTAACCTCCAATGAACTGGGCGCGCAGGGAGGCGTTGTCATCCTTGCGGTGACGTTAACCCGGGCGCCACTGCTGGTGCCACTGACCGCCATGCAAGGCAACCTCATCGCGCATTTCGTCGATGAACGCACCGAGCGGATTCGGGCGCTAATCGCGCCGGCGGCGCTCATCGGCGGCGTTGGCGCAGTCGGGATGCTGGCGGCCGGCGTCGTAGGTCCATGGATTATGCGCGTCGCGTTCGGGTCGGAATACCAGTCCAGCAGCGCATTGCTGGCCTGGTTGACGGCGGCCGCGGTGGCGATCGCAATGCTGACACTCACCGGTGCCGCCGCGGTCGCGGCCGCACTGCACCGGGCGTATTCGCTGGGCTGGGTTGGTGCGACGGTTGGGTCGGGCTTGTTGCTGCTGCTGCCGCTGTCCTTGGAGACCCGCACCGTGGTCGCGTTGTTATGCGGTCCGCTGGTGGGAATCGGCGTCCATTTGGTGGCGCTGGCGCGGACGGACGAGTAAGCGGCCGATCAGCCCCGGACCAACGTGTAACTTGTGGGCTTAAATGGCCTCGAAAATGGACACTGAAACGCACTACTCGGACGTCTGGGTCGTCATTCCCGCCTTCAACGAAGCCGCCGTGATCGGCAAGGTCGTCACCGATGTGCGGTCAGTCTTCGACCACGTCGTCTGCGTGGACGACGGCAGCACCGACGGCACCGGCGACATCGCCCGGCGGTCCGGTGCTCACCTCGTACGCCATCCGATCAACCTGGGCCAGGGGGCGGCCATTCAGACCGGAATCGAGTACGCCCGCAAGCAGCCGGGCGCCCAGGTCTTTGCCACCTTTGACGGCGACGGCCAGCACCGCGTCAAAGACGTGGCCGCAATGGTCGACCGGCTCGGCGCAGGTGACGTCGATGTGGTGATCGGAACGCGGTTCGGCCGGCCCGTGGGCAAAGCTTCGGCCAGCCGACCGCCACTGATGAAGCGGATCGTGCTGCAGACAGGAGCGCGGTTGAGCCGTCGAGGCCGCCGACTTGGCTTGACCGACACCAACAATGGCCTGAGGGTGTTCAACAAGACCGTGGCCGACGGGCTGAACATCACCATGAGCGGCATGAGCCACGCCACCGAGTTCATCATGTTGATCGCCGAAAACCATTGGCGGGTAGCGGAAGAACCGGTCGAGGTGCTCTACACCGAGTATTCGAAGTCGAAAGGCCAACCGCTGCTCAACGGCGTCAACATCATTTTCGACGGGTTTCTGCGAGGGAGGATGCCACGATGAACTGGATCCAGGTGCTGTTGATCGCGTCGATCATCGGGTTGCTGTTCTACCTGTTGCGGTCGCGCCGAAGCGCGCGGTCGCGTGCCTGGGTCAAGGTGGGCTATGTCTTGTTCGTGCTCGCCGGCATCTATGCCGTGCTGAGACCGGACGACACCACAGTGGTCGCAAACTGGTTTGGGGTGCGCCGCGGCACCGACCTGATGCTCTACGCACTGGTGATGGCGTTCAGTTTCACCACACTGAGCACCTACATGCGGTTCAAGGACCTCGAGTTACGCTACGCGCGCATCGCCCGGGCTCTGGCACTTGAGGGCGCACAGGCGCCCGAACAGTGCCGGTAAGACCCAGCCACTTGAGGGCGCACAGGCGCCCGAATTAAGCCGCGATTCGATCTGCGCAGACCGTAGCCAGGAAGGACCCGGCGGCCTACAGTTCTTAGAGTTACTGCATCTCTGACCAGCAGGAGGCGATATGTCCGACCCTGACGACGTCACCACATCATCTGACGACCGCGACGAGGGCGAACCGGAAATAGACCTGCTGCCGGCCTGATGACTCAGAGCTCATCGGTCGAACGCCTGGTCGGCGAGATCGACGAGTTCGGTTACACCGTAGTCGAGGATGTCCTCGACGCCGATTCGGTTGCCGCATACCTAGCGGATACCCGTCGGCTGGAACGGGAGCTACCGACCGTCATCGCCAACTCCACAACCGTCGTCAAGGGCCTGGCGCGGCCCGGCCATGTCCCGGTCGACCGGGTCGACCACGACTGGGTGCGCATCGACAACTTGTTGCTGCACGGCACCCGCTACGAGGCGCTGCCGGTACACCCCAAGCTGCTGCCGGTCATCGAGGGTGTGCTTGGCCGCGACTGCCTGTTGTCGTGGTGTATGACGAGCAACCAGCTGCCGGGCGCGGTGGCTCAGCGCTTGCACTGCGACGACGAAATGTATCCGCTGCCGCGGCCGCATCAACCGCTGCTGTGCAACGCGTTGATCGCGCTGTGCGATTTCACCGCCGACAACGGCGCCACCCAAGTGGTGCCCGGTTCACATCGCTGGCCCGAGCGGCCGTCGCCGCCATACCCGGAGGGCAAGCCGGTCGAGATCAATGCGGGCGACGCGTTGATCTGGAATGGCAGCCTGTGGCATACCGCCGCAGCGAACCGCACCGATGCCCCGCGGCCGGCATTGACCATCAACTTCTGCGTGGGGTTCGTGCGCCAGCAGGTCAATCAACAGCTGTCCATCCCGCGAGAGTTGGTGCGCTGCTTTGAACCTCGGCTACAGGAACTGATCGGCTACGGGCTATACGCCGGAAAGATGGGCCGAATCGACTGGCGACCGCCGGCCGACTATCTCGACGCCGACCGGCATCCGTTCTTGGACGCCGTAGCGGACCGTCTGCAGACTTCGGTCAGGCTCTGATCAATCAGTGTGCTTGTGCCGGAAGTACTCGACCGTGCGACGCACGCCGTCGGCCAACTCGATCTGCGGACGCCAGCCCAAAACCCGTTCGGCTAAGCCGATGTCAAGGCAGGACCGCTTAAGATCGCCTAGCCGCGGCGGGTGGAACTCAGGGTCGTCGGGCCCGCCGACAGCCGCGGCCACCGCCGAATGCAGTTGGCGGTCCGACGTTTCCTTACCGGTGCCGATGTTGAAGCGCAGCCCACCGCCGACGTCCGCGGACACCCGGACAAACGCGTCGACCACGTCGTCGACAAACACATAGTCGCGCGTATTGGTGCCGTCGCCGAACACCCTGGTGGGTTTGCCCGAGAGCAGCGCCTGCGCGAAGATCGCTACCACACCCGCTTCACCGTGTGGGTCCTGGCGAGGACCGTAGACGTTAGCCGGTGCGATATGCGAGCAGTCCAGGCCGTAGAGATGTCGAAAGGTGTTCAGGTAGATTTCGCCGGCCACTTTGCCCGCGGCATACGGCGAGGCCGGATCGGTGGGCGCTGTCTCAGGGGTTGGATACTCCGGCGGGGTGCCATAGATCGATCCTCCCGAGGAGGTGTGCACGATCTTGCGGACACCGGTCTGCCGCGCGGCCTCGGCTAGGCGCACCGTGCCGATGACATTGACCGCGGCGTCGAATTGCGGGTCAGCCACCGAACGGCGGACATCGATCTGGGCCGCCAGGTGAAATACCACCTCGGGCCGGTGCTGCTCGAGGATGGCGTGTAGATCGGCGGTCACAATGTCGGCTTCGACGAAGACGTGTGCGGAGTTGTCGGCCAGATGCTCGAGGTTGGTCGCCCGGCCGGTCGCGAAGTTGTCCAATCCCACCACCGAATGACCATCTGCCAGCAACCGGTCGACTAACGTCGAGCCGATGAATCCGGCCGCCCCAGTGACCAGTGCGCGCACCGGCCCACCATACCGGCGGCCCATGCCAGCGCCCCGTATGCCTCGGGTCGCCCTGGTCGCCGTATTGCTGATCACGGTGCAGCTGGTGGTTCGCGTGGTGCTGGCATTTGGGGGCTATTTCTATTGGGACGACTTGATCCTCGTCGGCAGGGCCGGCACTGGGGGCCTGTTGTCGCCGTCGTACCTGTTCGACGACCACGACGGCCACGTGATGCCCGGTGCCTTCCTGGTTGCGGGCGCCATTATCCGGGTGGCACCCCTGGTGTGGACCGGACCAGCGATCAGCCTGGTGGTGCTGCAGCTGCTGGAGTCGCTGGCGTTGCTGCGCGCGTTGTATGTGATATCGAGCTGGCGGCCGGTACTCCTGATCCCATTGACGTTCGCGCTGTTCACACCGCTAGCGGTGCCGGGGTTCGCGTGGTGGGCGGCTGCGCTCAACTCGCTGCCGATGCTGGCCGCGCTGGCGTGGGTGTGCGCCGATGCCATCCTGCTGGTGCGGACCGGCAACCACCGCTACGCCGTCACCGGTGTCCTGGTTTACCTCGGTGGCCTGCTGTTCTTCGAGAAGGCCGCGGTGATCCCGTTCGTCTCCTTCGCGGTGGCCGCGCTGCAGTGCCATGTGCGCGGCGACCGGTCAGCTTTGGCGACGGTGTGGCGGGCCGGTGTCCGGTTGTGGACGCCGTCGCTGGCACTGACCGTCGGCTGGGTAGCCCTTTATCTGGCGGTGGTGGATCAACGGCGATGGAGTTCCGATCTGTCGATGACGTGGGATCTGCTGTGCCGTTCGGTCACCCACGGCATAGTGCCGGCACTGGCCGGCGGGCCGTGGGACTGGGCGCGCTGGGCTCCGGCATCCCCGTGGGCCACTCCCCCGGCGGTGGTGATGGTGCTCGGCTGGCTGGTGTTGATCGCAGTGCTTGCGCTGTCACTGGTCCGCAAGCGACGCATCGGCCCGGTGTGGCTGACCGCGGCCGGCTACGCGGTGGCCTGCCAGGTGCCGATCTTTCTGATGCGCTCGTCGCCGTTCACCGCGCTCGAGTTGGCCCAGACCCTCCGGTACTTCCCGGATCTTGTCGTCGTGCTGGCGCTGCTAGCCGCCGTCGCGCTGCAGGCACCCAATCGCGCCGGCACCCGCTGGCTGGACGCCTCGCCGGCCCGAGCCGTTGCGACAGTCGCTTCGGCCGTGTTGTTTTTGACCAGCAGCCTGTATTCGACCGCGACGTTTCTGGCCAGTTGGCGTGACAACCCCACCGAGGGATACCTGAAGAACGCCCAGGCAAGTCTGGCCGCGGCCGCGTCAGGTGCGCCGCTACTGGATCAGGAAGTCGATCCGCTGGTGTTGCAACGAGTGGCCTGGCCGGAGAACTTGGCCAGCCACATGTTCGCCCTGCTGCGCGTCCGACCGGAATTCGCTACGACAACAACACAATTGAGAATGTTCACCAGCACAGGTCGGCTGGTCGACGCGAAAGTGACCTGGGTCCGGACGATCATCGCGGGGCCGGTGCCGCAGTGCGGCTACTTCGTCCAGCCGGACCGGCCGGAACGTCTGATCCTCGACGGCCCCTTGCTGCCCGGCGACTGGACCGTCGAACTCAACTACCTGGCCAACAGCGACGGCTCGATGGCGCTGGCACTTTCTGACGGACCTGAGCGGAAGGTTCCGGTGCATCCGGGTCTCAATCGGGTGTACGCCCGGCTACCAGGGGCCGGCGACGCAATCACGGTGCGAGCCAACACCACCGCGCTTTCGCTGTGCATCGGAGCGGCGCCGGTGGGATTTCTGGCACCGGCCTGACCTCAACGCCGGTCGCCACAGCCGCTCAAACGTGGCGGCCGCGCGTATTCGACCGTCCGTAGTGGTTCGTTAAAGCGTTGCAGTACAACGCATACAACAATCAATCGGCCATTGAGTTCGCACGCTCATGCAGTTGCGAATGGTCGGTGGATGCTCGAAGCCAATGCAGAAAGCGACCGGCTCGATGAGCTGCACCAGCAGTATCACCGAGATGATCTTGGCGGTAATCAGGCTTGTATCTCTTGTAGTGTGGCGGCGGCAACTGAATACTGACCAGAGCGCGGCAACTGAAAATTGACCAGCTTCCTGGAGAGCCTTGGCTATGGGCCAAGGAGGAAGCGAGTGTTGAGCGTGGAGGATTGGGCCGAGATCCGGCGGTTGCGCCGGTCGGAGCGGTTGCCGATTTCGGAGATCGCGCGGGTGTTGAAGATTTCGCGGAACACGGTGAAGTCGGCGTTGGCCTCCGATGGGCCGCCGAAGTACCAGCGTGCGGCGAAGGGCTCGGTTGCAGATGAGGCCGAGCCGCGGATCCGGGAGTTGTTGGCAGCCTATCCGCGGATGCCTGCGACGGTGATCGCCGAGCGGATCGGTTGGTGGTATTCGATCCGGACGCTCAGCGGGCGAGTACGCGAGTTGCGGCCGCTGTATCTGCCGCCGGATCCGGCGTCGCGCGACATATGTGGCCGGTGAGATCGGGCAGTGCGACTTCTGGTTCCCCGATGTCGTTGTGCCGGTGGGGTACGGCCAGGTCCGCACCGCCACGGCGTTACCTGTGCTGACCATGGTGTGTGGGTATTCGCGGTGGGCCTCGGCGCTGTTGATCCCGACACGCACCGCCGAAGACTTGTATGCCGGGTGGTGGCAGCATCTTTCGACGTTGGGCGCCGTTCCAAGGGTGTTGGTGTGGGACGGCGAGGGCGCGGTCGGGCGGTGGTGGGCGCGCCAACCTGAACTGACTGCGGCATGCCATGCCTTCCGCGGCACCCTGGCCGCCAAAGTGTGGATCTGTAAACCGGTGATCCCGAAGCCAAGGGGCTGGTCGAACGTTTCCACGACTACCTGGAGCGGGCGTTCTTGCCGGGTCGGGTCTTTGCCTCTCCGGCGGATTTCAATACCCAGTTGCAGGCCTGGCTGGTGCGGGCCAATCACCGCCAGCACCGAGTGCTGGGATGTCGACCGGCAGATCGCATCGAGGCCGATACCGCAGCGATGCTGACATTGCCGCCGGTCGGGCCCAGCATCGGGTGGCGAACCTCGACACGGCTGCCGCGCGATCATTACGTGCGCCTCGACGGCAACGACTACTCGGTGCATCCGGTCGCGATCGGCCGGCGCATCGAGATCACCGCAGATCTGAGCCGGGTCCGGGTCTGGTGTGGCGGCACCCTGGTCGCCGATCATGACCGCATCTGGGCCAAACACCAGACGATCAGCGATCCCGAGCATGTCGTGGCCGCCAAACTGCTGCGACGCAAACGGTTCGACATCGTCGGTCCACCCCACCACGTTGAGGTCGAACAACGTCTCCTGACCACCTACGACACCGTGTTGGGCCTTGACGGGCCGGTGGCCTGATGGCAGCCAAGACCGCTACCAACAGCCGCGATGTGGCCGCCGAGCTGGCGTATCTGACCCGGGCGCTGAAAGCCCCCACCCTGCGCGGGGCCATCGAGCAGCTCGCTGACCGCGCCCGCACCAAGACTTGGAGCTATGAGGAGTTCCTCGCAGCGTGTCTGCAACGCGAGGTGTCGGCCCGCGAATCCCACGGCGGCGAAGGACGCATCAGGGCCGCCCGCTTCCCATCGCGCAAGTCGTTGGAGGAGTTCGACTTCGACCACGCCCGCGGTCTCAAACGCGACACCATAGCGCATCTGGGCACCCTGGACTTCGTCACCCTAGCAATCGGGATCGCGATCCGCGCCTGCCAGGCCGGCCACCGCGTCCTATTCGCCACCGCCTCGCAATGGGTTGATCGTCTGGCCGCCGCCCACCACAGCGGCACCCTGCAATCTGAACTGATTCGGCTGGCCCGATACCCGCTGCTGGTCGTCGACGAAGTGGGCTACATCCCCTTCGAACCCGAAGCCGCCAACCTGTTCTTCCAATTGGTGTCGTCCCGCTACGAACGGGCCAGCCTCATCGTCACGTCAAATAAGCCCTTCGGGCGCTGGGGCGAAGTATTCGGCGACGACGTCGTAGCCGCGGCCATGATCGACCGACTCGTGCACCACGCCGAAGTCATCGCACTCAAAGGAGACAGCTACCGCATCAAAGACCGAGACCTCGGCCGCGTCCCCACCGTCACGGCCGACGACCAATGAAACCAAGCTGGTCAATTTTCGATTGCCGACACCTGATCAGTTTTCGGTTGCCGTTGACATAGTGCCCAAAACACGCACCCACATCAGATGCAGAACCCCTTGACAACCAATAGGGAATCTCTTCGCATGATGGAGGTTGCTGGCACCAATCCATCAGGAAGGCCCTTGTTGACCGGCACTGGGTTGGGGGTCCACCGCGATGGGTGAGTATGGCAAGTGCGGCACGTATGCACCCGTCTTGGTGCACGCGGCCAAGGGCAGCCCGTTAGCGCCGTCGCCCAGCGTGAACTGAGGGCGGAGAATCGGCCGGAATCTCGCCCTCAGTGCACGCTCGGCGCCGTTTGGCCTCACCCGGTCAACGTGAACTGTCCGGGGCGGGCACTGTCGCGTAGCGAGCCCACGTGGGGCCGGGGTCGGCCCGCCAAAAACGCCCCGGCGCGGCCAGCTCATGAGCGGGTACGCAAGCTCAAGCAGATCTCCGTAGCCGTGACGGAGTGCTTCATCGATGTCCGCAGCGATGGCAGCGGCCAGTGCGTGCCTAAACCCGTCTTGCGCAGAGTCTTTCGCAGCGGGCGGGTAGTTGCACGTCGTCGCCGAAGTGCTGACGATCCCGTTGCGGTCGGAGACCGCGAGTAGCCAGCGCGCGTCCGGGGCAGCATCTCGCGCAGCACGCTGAAGTGTCGCGGCACCGGAAGCCGGGGGCGTGAAGAGACCCGCCATGACACCGGCTGGACGGCGCGGGGCAGAGTCCCGCGGAGTGGTGGGCTTCGACGTTGAGTTCGTCGGTGCCTACTGGCCGCCGCTGATTGCGGCGACCACAGCATTATCGCTATCGGGGTAGAGCAGCGCCATAGAGGCCTCGGAGAGGTAGCGGCGCTCGCTGGCCTGCCATTCGTCGTGCATGTCGGCCAGGACGGCGCCCACAAGGCGGATCACGGCTGCAGGATTCGGGAAGATCCCCACGACGCGGGAGCGTCGCTTGATCTCCTTATTGATGCGCTCCAATGGATTGGTCGACCAGATCTTTTGCCAGTGCGCCTTGGGAAATGCGGTGAACGCCAATACTTCTGCCCTGGCGTCGTCCATCAGCGGGCCGATCTTGGGAAACGACGCGGCGAGGCGATCACGGACCCCCTCCCAGGTCGCGTGCACCGCCTCGGCGTCGGGTGCCGAGAAAATCATTCGAAACATGCTGGCGACCATGTCGGCCTTGTCCTTGGGCACGTGGGCGAGCAGATTGCGCGCGAAGTGCACCCGACAGCGCTGATGCCCAGCGCCCTGGAAACAGCGCTTCAACGCCTTCACCAGCCCGGCGTGCTGGTCACTGATCACCAGCCGGACACCACCGAGGCCGCGCCCCTTGAGCGAGGTCAGGAACCCGCGCCAGAAGGTCTCATCCTCGCTGTCGCCGACGTCGAGGCCGAGGATCTCGCGTGACCCGTCGGCGGCGATGCCGCTGGCAACGATGACGGCCATCGACACCACCTGGCCAGTACCGTTGCGCACGTTGAGATAGGTGGCGTCGAGGTAGACGTAGGGGAACTCGATGTGCCCGAGCGTGCGGGTGCGGAACGCGCCGACGATCTCGTCGAGTCCGGCACAGATCCGCGACACCTCGGATTTGGAGATGCCGGTCTCCACACCCATCGCCTCGACCAGGTCGTCGACCGCACGGGTAGAGATACCGTGCACGTAGGCCTCCATCACCACCGCGTACAAGGCCTGATCGATCCGCCGGCGCGGCTCGAGGATCGCCGGGAAGAAAGAGCCCTTGCGCAGCTTAGGGATTCGCAGTTCCACGTCACCGGCCTGCGTGGACAGCACCCGCGATCGGGCACCGTTGCGATCGGTCACCCGAGTGTCGCTGCGTTCATAACGGGCAGCGCCGATCCGTTCAGTGGCTTCGAGCTCGCTGAGTTCCTGCAACACCAGACGGACGGCATCACGGATCAAGTCGACGCCATCACCAGTGCGGAACGCGTCGAGCAACTCGGACAGGGCAGACTGTGGCAAGGCCATCGGCGGGATCTCCTTCGGTGCGTGCTTGGCGGTACACACCGACGATCTCGCCGACGGCCCCTACCTCATCGGAGCCACTCCGCAACAACCCCTAAACCCACCACGCTGCGGGACGCTTACCGGCGGCGTGGCACAACGTTCGGTATCGCTGATCGGCATCAGGAGGTTAGTGCGATCAGAAGTCGTAAGTGGGCTCGGCGTCGAGGATCCCCTTGAACATCGCGACCAGGCCCGTGAGATCAGAGTTGGCGCGCGCCACGTGACAAGCGCCGTGCAACTCTTCCAGGTCGGTCTTCCCCCAGTCGAGGCCAGAACCGCGTTCGGACAACAGGAGATCGAAGAACTCGCGGGTCGAGCGGCCGTTGCCCTCGCGGAACGGGTGGGCATAGTTCACGTAGTCGTACCGGTATGCGACCTGGCCAGCGAGATCACCTTCGCCGACCGCTCTGAGCCGGTCGAGCTGGTAGATCTCCGCAGCCACATGCTCCATGGGCCGACTGATGCCGCCCGGCGCGCAGAAAGACTCGTCCTCCTTCTCGATGCCGACTGTCCGCAGATCTCCCGCCCAGACGTAAATGTCCTGGAACAGCTGGCGGTGAATCGCCCGCAGGTATGCGAGATCTGTGCGGTCGCCCAGCAGATTGGGATCCTCGCGGAGTTCGATCACCCGGGCCTCAACGAGGTCGTTCTCGGCATCACGCAGTTCGGCATGCGTTCGAGCGCCGACCCGGTTCCTCAAGACGGACATAGCGGGGATGAAGTAGCCCTGCCAATTCCGTTCGTGATCGCCGGTGTCCCATGGATGCGGCACTCCACCCCGGTTACTGGATGTTGTACCGGCGGCGGACGCGCTCACCCAACTCGGCTGCCGTGATCTTGCCGCGGGCGTAGTCGTTCTGATCGGCACGGGTGGCGGCGGTGCTGCGGGTGCCCTCCAGCTCGGTGTTGCGGCGAGTTGCCCTGACATTCCTGAAGCGCCGCTTCACCTTCTGCAACTCGGTCGCCTGGACAAACACTTCATCTCATTTGGTGGTCCTGACCAGGATAGTCGACAGCGCTGACATTGCAGGAAGTTGACCGTCAAGCACAGCACGGTTCTCCACCGCTGATGTACGACCATCATGTCTCGTTGGTCCTGTAATCGACGGCGTCCCACCGGCTCGACAAGAAATCCCACCAGGTGACTGGACGCAAGGCCGGTGGGGCCCCCTACACCGTCACCATCCCGGAGTTCGGAGCCGCAGCTTTGCGCGAGCAGCGGGCACTGGTCATCCCGTTCGACCCGGTGTTTCCGGCCCGGCGCGGCACCCGCTAGTCCGAGGCCAACGTCGCACCCACTGGCGGGCGATCCGCGGAGAGGACTTCAAATGGGTTGTCCCGCACTCGATCCGCAAGTCCGTCGTCACCGCGGTGGAACGCTCGATAGGGCTGGAAGCCGCGGCCCAGCAGGCCGGGCACAGCGGCAGCGAGATCACCCGGCGGCACTACGTCGAGCGGTCCGTGACGGTGCCCGACTACACCGCCGCCCTGGACGAGTATTCGCGCCCTATCCGCGCCTTCAGGCCATTAAAGAGCAACAGGCCGGGTGATATACCGACCTGACCTGCAAAGATGGAGCCGCCTAGGAGAATCGAACTCCTGACCTATTCATTACGAGTGAATCGCTCTACCGACTGAGCTAAGGCGGCTTTTCCCCTGGGTGCCCGCTTGCCGGGCGGCACGAGTCTACGGCAGGCGGGCCGGCCCGCCCAAGTTTGCGGCGGTCGCTACCGCAGTTCCTGGCCGATGGTGGCGACCATGGCATCGACGGCGAACTTCGGTTTGACGTTGACCGCTAGCGCTTCCCTGCACGCCAACACCGCTTCGATGCAGCGCAGCAGCCGCTCCGGCGGGGCGTGGGCGGCCAGCGCAGCAACCCGGTCGGCCATATCCGGGTGGTTGGCCCGCACCCCACCCGCGTGGGCTGCGACCAACAGTGCATCCCGGAAGTAGGTCGCCAGATCGATCAGTGCCCGGTCCAGCGCATCGCGCGAGGCCCGCGTCTGCCGGGATTTCTGCCGTCGTTCAAGATCCTTCATCGCGCCGGTGGCACCACGCAACGCCGCGCCGGTGCCTTTACCGGTACCTCCGGCTCCCAGCGCCGTCCGCAGTTCTTCGGTCTCGGCCTCGATACGCTGCGCGGTCAACGCTAAGGCCTCGGCCTCGGCGCCGGCCACCAACTCCTCGGCGGCTGCGTAGGCACGCGAGGGTGTCGCGGCGTCACGTGCCAGCCCCAAAGCCCGCTCGCGTCGCTGCCGGGCCTGCGGATCGGTGGCCAGCCGGCGCGCTCGTCCGACATGGCCACCACTGACCGACGCCGCCCAATTGGCCGTGTCGGGGTCCAACCCGTCGCCGTCGCTCAGCACCTGCGCGATCGCGTGGGTCGACGGAGTCACCAACGCGACATGCCTACACCGGGATCGCAGCGTGACCGCAATGTCCTCGGGATCCACCGACGGCGCGCACAGCAGGAACACCGTCGACGGCGGCGGCTCCTCGACAACCTTGAGCAACGCGTTGGCGGCGCCTTCGGTCAACCGATCGGCGTCCTCAATCACCACGATCTGCCAGTGCCCGGTAGTCGGCCGGCGCGCGGCGATTTGCACGATGGCCCGCATTTCGTCCACACCGATCGACAGACCTTCGGGAATCACCCGGCGTACGTCGGCGTGGGTGCCCGCCAGCGTGGTCGTACACGCCCGGCAGCGCCCGCACCCGGGCTCCCCGCCCGACGTACATTGCAAAGCCGCCGCGAAGCACAGCGCGGCAACCGAGCGCCCAGAACCGGGCGGACCGGTGAGCAGCCACGCGTGTGTCATAGTCCCGCCGCCACCCGCGCTGTGAGCCGAATCACGACGGGCCGCCTTGGCCGTGGCAAGCAGCTCGGCTTCCACCGCTTGCTGGCCTACCAGCCGCGTAAACACCCCGGACATCATCGGCAACAGTAGCTATCCGCGCCGACAGATACCGATCAGCGTTCGTTTCGCGACAATTCCGTGATCTTTCGTCGCCATTTGGATGGATGCCGAGGCGTTCGTCGGTTTCCGGCAAGTCCCCGCCGCCCGATACGGTGGGCTAATGGCAACCACGGCGGCGCTACCCAGACGGATCCATGCATTCGTCCGGTGGGTAGTGCGCACTCCGTGGCCGCTGTTCTCGCTGAGCATGCTGCAGTCCGACATCATCGGCGCATTGTTCGTGCTCGGATTCCTGCGCTACGGCCTGCCGCCTCAGGACAATATCCAACTGCAGGATCTGCCACCGGTCAACCTACTGATCTTCGTCAGCACGGTAATCATCTTGTTCCTCGCCGGGGCCGTGGTGAACCTGAAGCTGCTGATGCCGGTCTTTCGATGGCAGCGCCGCGACAACCTGCTCACCGAGCCTGATCCGGCCGCCACCGAGCTGGCCCGCAGCCGCGCATTGCGCATGCCGTTGTACCGCACTCTGATCAGCCTGGCGGTCTGGGCTACCGGCGGCGGGGTGTTCATCCTCGCCAGCTGGTCGGTGGCCAAGCATGCGGCCCCCGTCGTGGCGGTGGCCACCGCGCTGGGTGCCACCGCCACCGCCATCATCGGCTACCTGCAGTCTGAACGGGTGTTACGGCCGGTGGCCGTCGCGGCGCTGCGCAGCGGTGTGCCGGAAAACGTCAACGCACCCGGCGTCATACTGCGACTGATGCTGGCGTGGATTCCGTCCACCGGCGTACCACTCCTGGCGATCGTGCTGGCCGTAGCGGCGGACAAGATTGCCTTGCTGCACGCCACACCAGAGGCGCTGTTCAATCCCATCCTGATGATGGCACTGGCCGCGCTGGGCATCGGATCCGTCAGCACCCTGTTGGTGGCCATGTCGATCGCCGACCCGTTACGCCAGTTGCGCTGGGCGCTAAGCGAGGTGCAGCGCGGCAACTACAACGCCCACATGCAGATTTACGACGCCAGCGAACTGGGCCTGCTACAAGCCGGCTTCAACGACATGGTCCGCGAGCTGTCCGAGCGGCAGCGGTTGCGTGACTTGTTCGGTCGCTACGTCGGCGAAGACGTGGCCCGGCGGGCCCTGGAGCGCGGCACCGAGTTGGGCGGTCAGGAACGCGACGTCGCGGTGCTGTTCGTGGATCTGGTCGGCTCCACGCAACTGGCCGCGACACGACCGCCCGCCGAGGTGGTCCAGCTGCTCAACGAGTTCTTCCGGGTGGTGGTCGAAACCGTCGCCCGGCACGGTGGGTTCGTCAACAAGTTCCAAGGCGACGCCGCGCTGGCCATCTTCGGTGCACCCATCGAACACCCCGACGGTGCTGGTGCCGCGCTATCGGCAGCACGTGAGCTCCACGACGAACTCATCCCAGTGCTGGGTTCCGCGGAGTTCGGCATCGGCGTGTCGGCCGGAAGGGCCATCGCCGGCCACATCGGCGCTCAAGCCCGCTTCGAGTACACCGTCATCGGCGACCCGGTCAACGAGGCCGCCCGGCTCACCGAACTGGCCAAACTCGAGGATGGCCACGTTCTGGCGTCGGCGATCGCGGTCAGTGGCGCCCTGGACGCCGAAGCATTGTGTTGGGATGTTGGCGAGGTGGTTGAGCTCCGCGGACGTGCTGCACCCACCCAACTAGCCAGGCCAATGAATCTGGCTGCACCCGAAGAGGTTTCCAGCGAAGTACGCGGCTAGTCGCGCTTGGCTGCCTTCTTCGCCGGCACCTTCCGGGCAGCTTTCCTGGCTGGCCGTTTTGCCGGACCCCGGGCTCGGCGATCGGCCAACAGCTCGGCGGCGCGCTCGTCGGTTATGGAAGCCACGTCGTCGCCCTTACGCAGGCTGGCATTGGTCTCACCGTCGGTGACGTACGGCCCGAATCGGCCGTCCTTGATGACCATTGGCTTGCCCGACGCCGGATCTGTTCCCAGCTCGCGCAGCGGCGGAGCCGAAGCGCTTTGCCGGCCACGACGTTTCGGCTCTGCGTAGATCTTCAGGGCTTCGTCGAGCGTGATGGTGAATATCTGGTCTTCGGTGACCAGTGATCGAGAATCGTTGCCGCGCTTTAGATACGGTCCGTAGCGCCCGTTCTGCGCGGTGATCTCCTCACCCGAGGCGGGGTCCACTCCGACCACGCGCGGCAGTGACAGCAGCCTCAGCGCGTCTTCGAGGGTGACCGTCTGTAGGTCCATGCTCCGCAGCAACGAACCGGTGCGCGGTTTGGGCCCGGCGGCCTTCTGGCGTTTCTTGACTCCCTGAGCGGCCGCGGCCGCATCAGCCGCAGGCTCCGGCAGGATCTCGGTCACATACGGCCCAAACCGGCCTTCCCTGGCCACGATCTCGTGGCCGGTTTCTGGGTCCAAGCCCAAAGTCCGTCCCTGTTGCGGTGTGGCAAAGAGCTCTTCGGCCACCTGTAGAGTCAGCTCGTCCGGGGTAATCGAGTCGCTGAGGTTGGCCCGCTGCGGCGTGGGCTCACCGGTGTCGCCGGCCACCAAACGTTCCAGGTAGGGACCGTTCTTGCCCACCCGAACATATATGGGGCGTCCGTGGGTGTCGTCAAAAAGCTTGATAGAGTTTACTTCTCGTGCGTCGATGCCCTCGAGATTGATCCCGACAAGCTTCTTGAGGCCACCCGATCGGGCTACCGAATCGGGCACACCGTGATCGCCACCAAAGTAGAAGTTGTTGAGCCAGTTGGTGCGGCGCTCGTTGCCGGCGGCGATCTCGTCGAGCTCGTCTTCCATCGCCGCGGTGAAGTCGTAGTCGACGAGCCGACCGAAATGCTGCTCGAGCAGACCGGTTACCGCGAACGCCACCCATGACGGCACCAGTGCACTGCCCTTCTTGTGCACGTAGCCGCGATCCTGGATGGTCTTGATGATCGACGAGTAGGTCGACGGGCGGCCGATGCCCAGCTCCTCGAGCGCTTTGACCAGCGACGCCTCGGTGTAGCGGGCCGGCGGGTTGGTGGCATGGCCGTCTGGGGTCAACTCGACGATGTCCAACCGTTGACCCGGGGTCAGATGGGGCAGTCGCCGCTCGGCATCGTCAGCCTCGCCGCCGACCAGCTCGTCCACGGTCTCCACGTAGGCCTTGAGGAAGCCCGGGAACGTCAAGGTGCGTCCGGTCGCGGAGAACACCACCTCCTGGTGCCCCGACATGCCAGTGATCCGCAGGCTCAGCGTCATGCCCCGCGCATCGGCCATCTGCGAGGCTACGGTGCGTTGCCAAATCAGCTCATAGAGCCGGAAATCATCAATGTTGGGACCGTCGAGTTCGCGACGCACCGCGTCCGGGGTGGCAAACGTTTCACCGGCGGGCCGGATAGCCTCGTGCGCTTCCTGGGCGTTCTTCACCTTGCGGGTGTATTGGCGCGGCGCCGGCGCGACGTACTCGTCGCCGTAGAGCTGGCGCGCCTGGGTACGTGCGGCGTTGATCGCCGACTCCGACAGCGTGGTGGAGTCGGTACGCATATAGGTGATGTAGCCGTTTTCGTACAGCCGCTGGGCGATGCTCATCGTCCGCTCGGCGGAGAACCGCAGCTTGCGGCTGGCCTCTTGCTGCAGCGTGGAGGTCATGAACGGCGGGTACGGGCGCCGGGCGTAGGGCTTCTCCTCGGCCGAGGCCACGGTCAGCTGCGTGCCATCCAGGCCCGCGGCCAACGCGGTCGCGCTCCCCTCGTCGAGCACAATGACTTCGTCGCCTTTGCGCAGCGTGCCCAGCGAGTCGAAATCGCGGCCAGTGGCCACCCGCCGGCCAGCCACGGCCGTCAGCCGGGCGCTGAAGGTGGGCGGCGCGGCGTCCGGGTCGGACACGCTGGCATCCAGCTTGGCAAGGATGTCCCAGTAGGCCGCGCTGCGGAACGCCATGCGGTCGCGTTCGCGCGCCACGATGATGCGGGTGGCCACCGACTGCACCCGGCCCGCCGACAACTTGGGGGCGACCTTCTTCCACAGCACTGGGCTGACTTCGTAGCCGTACAGCCGGTCCAGGATGCGCCGGGTCTCCTGCGCGTCGACCAGGTCGATGTCTAGGTCGCGGGGGTGCTCGGCGGCGGCGCGGATCGCCGGTTCGGTGATCTCGTGGAAGACCATCCGCTTTACCGGTATGCGCGGTTTGAGGGTTTCCAGCAGATGCCAGGCAATAGCTTCGCCCTCACGGTCCCCATCCGTGGCCAGATACAGCTCGTCCACGTCTTTGAGCAGGCCCCTGAGCTCGCTGACGGTGCTCCGTTTCTCCGGGCTGATGATGTAGAGCGGTTCGAAGTCGGCGTCGACGTTGACCCCGAGCCGCGCCCACGGCTGCGACTTGTACTTTGCGGGTACATCCGACGCGGCCCGCGGCAAGTCACGGATGTGCCCCCGGGAGGACTCGACGATGTAGCCAGAGCCCAGGTAGGAGGCCAGCTTGCGCGCCTTGGTGGGCGACTCGACGATGACCAGTCGCCGGCCGCTGCCATTGCCGCCGCTGCCACGGCCCTTCGTTTTCGGGTCAGCCAACTGCGCCCACGCTCCATCTCTTATCCCGGCCCCTATCGAGACCGCCCCGGTAGGTAGAGGACGCGGCCGACTGCCGAATCCCAGGTGAATTCCGGTACGCCGGCGTTCCCTCGCCTGTGGGCAACTGACAATCTCGCACTCTAGGGCGGGCCTGCGCAAACCGGCTGCAAACAGATTACCCACACCAAAGGCTCAAACGGGCCGCTCAGGACGCTCGGAGATCCGCATCGTCGCCGAACTAGGTCCGACTGCCCGGCTCCTCAGCGGACCCCAGCGGGACCGCATCGTCGCCGAGCTAGGTCCGACTGCCCGGCTCCTCAGCGGACCCCAGCGGGACCGCATCGTCGCCGAGCTAGGTCCGAGGCCACTGTACCCATGCCTCGGCCCCGTCTGGGGGTTCCCCCACGTTCTCCACCAGGCGCGATAACCTGCGTCGCCCGCTAATCCGCAGCGCTGGTCGGGTCCCCCGGGTACCGATCAGGGTGGGCGCAATCCCGACCCTCATCAGCGCCGACGCCAGCGGAGAATGGGTGTCCGGCGCGTGTGGATCCAGGCCCAGCAAATAGCGGTCGGCCTCCGGGCTGCCTGCCGCCAGAGTCCAAGCCCTCAGCTCGCGCGGCCCGGGCAGCCATCGCGGGGGCACGGTCTTGACCGCACCGCGCGTCCACTCGGCGGCGATGCCGCACAACAGCGGGTCGACGGCCGTCCGCACCAGCGGGGTGTTTTCGTCGGTACGGGCGACCTCGGGTACCAAACCAGCCTCCTGGATCATCTCGGCCAGGGCCGATGCGCGCCAGGACTCGGCGACGACTACCGACAGCCGAGCGCCGCAACCAACCAGCACGATCTGGCCCGGGCCCGCCAGCACCCCGGAAAGATCCGCGACCGCGGGAGGTACTGACTCCGCGGCGAAGAAGGAAAGCTGGCTCACCTCACCGACAGTAAGCCAGCGAGCGGGTCGCTGGCTTTAGGCATCCGGCGCGGCGGCAGCGCGCCATGTGGCGAGCAGACGTAAAGCCCCCAAAACGGAACCGTTTTGGGGGCTTTTTGCGTCTGCTCGCGGGGGTAACTCAGAGCGAGCGGACTCCGGTGGCCTGGGGGCCCTTAGGGCTGTGGCCGATCTCGAACTCGACCTTCTGGTTTTCTTCAAGGGTGCGGAAGCCCGTTCCCTGGATCTCCGTGTAGTGGACAAATACATCCGCGGAACCGTCTTCGGGGGCGATAAAGCCGAACCCCTTCTCCGCGTTGAACCACTTCACAGTTCCCTGTGGCATTTCTCGATCTTTCCTTTTCTTCTGGGTGCGGTGCACCGCCTTTCGGTGCCCCGGGCCAGCTGCGGCCGCCATACCTCGCCGAGTCGCCGGAACTTCACCCGACCGATAACCTCGCAGGAACCGCGGCCGCAACGTCGATCCTGCGAAAGTTTGACACGAACACAGAAGCTGCGACCGCCAATCAGTCAATCATGTTCATCGCGTCGGCAACAGCCTCTGGGTGTGGACGGAGCTACGAAGGGTCCGCAAATGGCGAGTTTCGGCAGCCACCTGCTGGCCGCAGCGGTCGCCGGGACCCCGCCGGGCGAGCGTCCGCTGCGCCACGTCGCCGAGCTGCCACCGCAGGCCGGCCGGCCGCGCGGTTGGCCGGAGTGGGCCGAGCCCGACGTGGTGGATGCGTTTGCCGACCGCGGCATCAGCTCGCCGTGGTCACACCAGGCTGAGGCCGCCGAGTTGGCGTACGCCGGCCGCCACGTGGTGATAGGCACCGGCCCGGCGTCTGGAAAGTCGTTGGCCTATCAACTTCTCGTGCTCAACGCGCTGGCAACCGACTCCCGGGCGCGTGCGCTGTATCTGTCGCCGACGAAGGCGCTCGGCCACGACCAGTTGCGCGCCGCACATGCGCTGGCGGCCGCGGTGCCACGGCTGGCTGACGTCGCGCCGACGGCCTATGACGGCGACAGTCCCGACGAGGTGCGCCGCTTTGCCCGCGAGCGCTCCCGGTGGCTGTTCTCCAACCCGGAGATGACACACCTATCGGTGCTTCGAAACCATGCGCGCTGGGCTGTGCTGTTGCGGAATCTCCGCTTTGTGATCGTCGACGAATGCCATTACTACCGTGGTGTTTTCGGCTCGAATGTGGCGATGGTACTGCGCCGTTTACTACGGCTGTGCGCGCGCTACTCTGCGCACCCGACGGTGATCTTCGCCAGCGCGACAACGGCCTCGCCGGGCGCGACGGCTGCCGACCTGATCGGCCAGCCGGTCGTGGAGGTCACCGAGGACGGCTCACCCCGGGGGGCTCGCACGGTGGCATTGTGGGAGCCCGCGCTGCGGTCGGATGTGATCGGCGAGCACGGCGCCCCGGTGCGACGCTCCGCCGGTGCCGAGGCGGCCCGGGTGATGGCCGACCTGATCGTCGAGGGAGCGCAGACCTTGACGTTCGTCCGATCGCGGCGCGCGGCGGAACTGACTGCACTGGGTGCCCGGGCGCGACTGGTCGACATTGCCCCGGAACTGTCGGACACGGTGGCGTCGTATCGGGCCGGTTATCTTGCCGAGGACCGTAGCGCGCTGCACCAGGCCCTGGCCGAGGGCCAGCTGCGCGGGCTGGCTACCACCAACGCTTTGGAGTTGGGCGTTGATATCGCCGGACTGGATGCGGTGGTGCTGGCTGGTTTTCCCGGGACGGTGGCCTCGTTCTGGCAGCAGGCGGGCCGGTCGGGCCGGCGCGGCCAGGGCGCGCTGGTGGTGTTGATTGCCCGTGACGATCCGCTGGACACGTATTTGGTCCACCATCCCGCAGCATTGTTGGACAAACCGGTCGAGCGCGTGGTGATCGATCCGGTTAACCCGCACCTGCTGGGTCCCCAATTGCTTTGTGCAGCAACAGAACTGCCTTTAGACGACGCCGAGGTCCGGTCCTGGGGCGCCGTTGAGGTGGCGGAGAGTCTGGTTGACGACGGGCTGTTGCGGCGCCGGAACGGCAGGTACTTTCCGGCGCCCGGGGTGAAACCGCATGCCGCCGTGGATGTCCGGGGGGCTATCGGTGGCCAGATCGTCATCGTGGAGGCCGGAACCGGGCGGCTCTTGGGCAGCGTGGGCGTCGGTCAGGCCCCGGCCGCAGCGCACCCAGGCGCGGTGTACCTGCACCAGGGCGAGACCTACGTCGTTGACTCGCTGGATTTCCAGGACGGAATCGCCTTCGTGCACGCCGAGGATCCCGGCTATGCCACGTTCGCGCGAGAGGTCACCGACATCGCGGTCACCGGCACCGGCGAGCGGTTGGTCTTCGGGCCCGTTGCTTTGGGTTTGGTGCCGGTGACTGTCACCAATCACGTCGTCGGCTACCTGCGCCGCCAGCTGTCCGGGGAGGTGCTGGACTTCGTGGAGCTGGACATGCCGGAACACACCTTGCCCACAACCGCGGTCATGTACACAATCACTTCGGATGCATTGGTCCGCAGCGGTATTGAGGCCACACGGATTCCCGGGTCGTTGCACGCCGCCGAACACGCGGCCATCGGGCTGCTGCCGCTGGTGGCCAGCTGCGACCGCGGCGATATCGGCGGCATGTCCACAGCGACCGGGCCCGAGGGGCTGCCCAGTGTCTTTGTCTACGACGGCTATCCGGGTGGAGCCGGATTCGCCGAACGCGGCTTTCGCCGGGCCCGCACCTGGCTGGGCGCCACCGCGGAGGCCATCGAAGCCTGCGAATGCCCCAGTGGGTGTCCATCGTGTGTGCAATCCCCCAAGTGCGGCAATGGCAACGACCCGTTAGACAAGGCGGGCGCGGTGCGGGTGCTGCGGCTGGTGCTCGCCGAGTTAAGTGAGGAATCACCGTGAGCAGCCCAGCGTTCCGGCGTTGTCGGGCAAAGCGGGGTCGTCGTCTTAGCCGATGTGATGCACTTGACATCAGTGTCTTCGGCCTATCACGTAGTGGTCGTGGGCGCCGGCCGAAG
Organism: Mycobacterium tuberculosis H37Rv; assembly: GCF_000195955.2. Lineage (GTDB taxonomy): Bacteria > Actinomycetota > Actinomycetes > Mycobacteriales > Mycobacteriaceae > Mycobacterium > Mycobacterium tuberculosis. The sequence goes on from NC_000962.3 coordinate 4,091,213, forward strand.
ATCCGGGCGGGAGGTGACACGTGTCGTTTGTGATCGCGGCGCCGGAGGCGTTGGACTCGGCAGCAACGGACCTCGTGGTCCTGGGCTCGACGTTAGGCGCGGCCACTGCGGCCGCGGCGGCCCAGACGACGGGTATCGTGGCCGCGGCCCACGACGAGGTGTCGGCGGCGATCGCAGCCCTGTTTTCCGCCCACGGCCAGGCCTATCAGGCCGCCAGCGCGCAGGCCGCGGCGTTTCACACCCGGTTCATCCGTGCGCGCTCCCGACATCCGCAGCAGGAAACGACCTGTCGCCGTGTGCGATAGGCAAATCACCAGGCAACACGCCGGCAGCTCCGGTAAGGCCAACATCGACCACCTACCCAGGGCATTCCCATGCACGTCACCGCCGCATAGCAAGTTGCGGATGCTGAGTGGTCCGCTACCACCCGGTATGGCAACGCCGGTGGTCATGGCACCACCTCGGGTCTGATCTGCCTCGGAGGCCGGCCGCTGGCACGAAGGCAACGACGGTTCGGGCGGGTTGGCCTAGCGATACCACACGCATGCGCTGTCCTGCAAGGGAATTCCCTCGGCGACCACCGGTACCCCACCGAGTCAACGGCGCACCGCGTCCGTAGACTGCTCGCATGACCCACGACTGGCTGCTCGTGGAGACGCTGGGGGACGAACCGGCCGTGGTAGCACGGGGGCGTGAGCTGAAGAAGCTCGTCCCGATCACCACGTTCCTGCGTCGCAGTCCCTATTTGGCGGCGGTCCGCACAGCTATCGCCGAGACGCTGCAGACCGGCCAAAGCCTGACCAGCATCACTCCCAAGCACGATCGCGTCATCCGCACCGAACCTGTAATAATGACCGACGGCCGCATGCACGGCGTGCAGGTGTGGAGTGGCCCCACAGACGCCGAACCGCCCGACCGGCCGATCCCAGGCCCGCTGAAGTGGGACCTGACCCGTGGTGTGGCCACCGACACCCCGGAGTCACTGACCAACAGCGGCAAGAATCCCGAGGTCGAGATCACCTACGGCCGAGCCTTCGCCGAAGACCTGCCGGCGCGCGAGCTCAATCCGAACGAAACCCAGGTGCTTGCCATGGCAGTTAAAGCCAAGCCCGGCAAAACACTATGCAGCATTTGGGATCTCACTGATTGGCAAGGAACACCCATCCGGATCGGCTTCGTGGCGCGAAGCGCTCTGGAGCCGGGACCAAACGGCCGCGATCACCTGGTCGCCCGGGCAATGAATTGGCGTGCTGAGACCAAGGCCCCTGCAGTGCCCGTCGACGACTTGGCTCAGCGGATCCTTATCGGACTGGCGCAGGCCGGAGTCCACCGGGCACTGGTCGATCTCAAAACCTGGACCCTGCTGAAATGGCTCGACCAACCCTGCTCTTTCTACGACTGGCGGCGTAGCGCGGCCGATGGGCCTCGTCTACATCCCGACGACCAGCACGTGATCGACGCCATGACAAGAGACCTCGCCAACGGATCGGCCAGTCATGTGCTGCGCTTGCCTGGGCACGACGTCGATTGGGTGCCGGTCCATGTCACCGTCAACCGGATAGAGCTCGAACCGGATACCTTCGCTGGACTGGTCGCTCTGCGACTGCCCACCGACGAAGAACTTGCCGACGCCGGACTGCCGAAAGCCACCGACGTCACCACCTGACAACCAGTCCTTTCGACTCAGCAACGGCAGCTGCCGATCCGCGGCTACCGTTGCTTGTCGTGAACGGTTTGACGGTGATCCGGACTGCGCGCTCGCTGAGCGGCCTACGCCCACGCTGTCGGTCAGATTGCGTCGATGAATCCTATGCGCTCTGAACTGAACTGGGCTGAATGCGCGAGCCGCCGACGTAGGGAATCGGCAACGCCCGTCGGACGACCCCGCCGATCTCGTCGTCGACATCCAGTGGCGCCGGCATCAGCAGGGTGGTGACGATTGCCCGTTCAGACAGTCGCCGCAAGGCCCCGGGCCTGCTAGGAGGTCGGGTTCCCCGGGACGTCGACCACACCCTGGTCGCAATGTCCAACGTAAGCAACAGGTTTGAGTATGAGGTGCCGGTAGCGAGGATGAATTCGCCAGTCCTGGTACACGCGCACGGACATCGCAGGTGCCGCGATGCGGCCGGCCTCTGGCCACCGCCGAATCGGCGTAGCCGTCGGGCACTTTCAAGATCGGGTCAGCGCGCCTGATGCGCACCGGGCCGCCACCTCAGCGCCATGGTGTTTCGGACATCCTCCAATCGCCGCCGATCCCCGAGGAACACCAGGTCGCCCGCGTGCGGGCGAAAGGCAGCGAGGACTTTTGGGAAACCCACGCACATGCTTCCCGGATAGCGATAAGCTGCGCTCCAGCAGATTGTCCGCCGGTGACCGGGCGGCCCTTCGATCGGCATCGCGCGGTGGTCGGAGGTGTCCGATGTCATATGTGATCGCGGCGCCGGAGGCGCTGGTGGCGGCGGCCACGGATTTGGCTACTCTCGGCTCGACGATCGGCGCCGCCAACGCGGCCGCTGCGGGCTCGACAACGGCGTTGCTGACCGCCGGCGCCGACGAAGTGTCGGCGGCGATAGCGGCCTATTCGGAATGCACGGCCAGACCTATCAGGCACTCAGTGCGCGGGCGGCGGCGTTCCATGAGCGGTTCGTGCAGGCCTTGGCCACAGGTGGGGGCGCCTATGCGGCCGCCGAGGCCGCCAGCGTCTCGCCGCTGCAGAGCGCGCTCGATTTGCTGAATGCGCCCACTCAGGCGCTGTTGGGGCGTCCGTTGGTGGGCAATGGCGCCAATGGGGCCCCGGGGACTGGGGCAAACGGCGGCGATGGCGGGATTTTGTTCGGGTCCGGGGGGGCCGGCGGGTCCGGAGCGGCCGGCATGGCGGGTGGCAACGGCGGGGCCGCCGGGCTGTTCGGCAACGGCGGAGCCGGCGGAGCCGGCGGCAGCGCGACGGCCGGTGCGGCCGGGGCGGGCGGGAACGGCGGGGCCGGCGGGCTGCTGTTCGGTACCGCCGGGGCCGGCGGCAACGGCGGGTTAAGCCTCGGTTTGGGCGTCGCCGGCGGCGCCGGCGGCGCCGGCGGGTCGGGCGGTAGTGACACCGCCGGACACGGGGGGACCGGTGGTGCCGGCGGCCTGCTATTCGGCGCCGGCGAGGACGGCACAACGCCCGGTGGCAACGGTGGGGCGGGCGGTGTCGCCGGGCTGTTCGGCGACGGCGGCAACGGTGGTAACGCCGGAGTTGGCACGCCCGCGGGCAACGTCGGCGCCGGCGGCACCGGCGGCCTGCTGCTCGGCCAGGACGGCATGACCGGGTTGACGTAGCCGCGTGGCGGGGCCGCGCCTTGCTTCCGGGACTACCACCCGCAGGTCGCTGGCCGTAGTTGGTTCTCCCCGCTAGCCCACCACTAGCTTCGCTTGCCGATAGCTTCGCTTGCCGATAGAACTAGATCGTCGTCAACCCGGTGTCGTGGGCACCTTGGCCGGCCCCGCCCGCGCGGTGGCGGTCGCCACACCCGCGAACGCGACAGCCACCTCGACGGTGACGACCACGTCGAGGTCCACCACCCTGCACTGCGCGTGCTCGACGCGCATCGCACGGGCCACCAGCGTCGCACGCGCGCAGGCCGCCGCCAGTCCGGACGGCAGCCGGGCGGCAGCGGCTAACGAAGCCAGATCAGCCGCCGCCTGTGCGCGGTGACGAGCCACCACCGCCGACCCTAGATATGCACCCGCACCGGTGACGCACAGCAGCACCGCGACCATCGCGACGGCAAGCACGGTGGCCGAGCCGCGGTCGACCCCGGCTCGGCCACCGAAATTGCCCTAGCAGCAATGTCCAACGTAGGCAACAGGTTTGAGTGTGCTGTGACAGTGGCGACCACAAACTCGCCGTCCCGGTGCACCTGGACCAGCGCCGCACGCGGGGCGATGCTGCGGGCGACGTCGGTCGCCGAGCGTACGTCACCGCGCGCGGCCAATCGAGCGGCCTCGCGGGCCGCGTCGATACAGCGCACCTGCATTGATACCGCGGTGACGCCCGCCAGGCACAGCACCAGCACCAGCACCAGGGTGGCGATCGCCAACGCCGCTTCCACGGTGCTCGCACCCGCACACGACGCTAAACCTTGGTGCTGAGCGCGCGACCGATGATGCGGTTGAGCGCCGACACAATGGAATCCCCGGTGACGACCGTGTAGAGGATCGCACCGAAGGCAGCCGCCGCGATGGTACCGATGGCGTATTCCACGGTGGACATGCCCGACTCGTCGACCGCCAGCGCCGTCATCCGCGCCACGAGTACACGAAACATGGTGATCACCAACATATTCCTTTCTCATACCAGGCCAAACTGCAAGACATCACCGGCCAGCCCGACTACTAGCGGGACAATGCCCACACACAGAAACGCCGGTAAGAAGCACAGTCCCAGCGGGCCGGCGATCAGCACACCGGCCCGCTCGGCGGCCGCCGCGGCCGCCTGTGCGGCGTCGTGCCGAACCTGGACGGCCAGTTCGACAATGCCATCGGCGAGCGCCGCGCCCGAAGCCGCCGAACGCCGTGCCAACCGCAGTACCGCATCGGTCTGCGCATCGTGGGTGCCCGGCGGCAAATCCGGCGGCCTCGACCAGGCGATGTTGGGGTCGGCACCCAATGCCAGCAGGTCGGCGGCCCGGCGCAACACGCGCGCCAGCCGCGGCGGCGCGACCGCAGCGGTGGCGGCCGCGGCCGTCGACACCGCCATCCCCGCAGCCAGACACACGGCCAGCACGTCAAGGCTGGCTGCGACGGCTAGCGGGTCCGCGACATCCGTCCGCCCTAGCAGCAGCCCCTGGTGTGGCCGATGCGCGCGGGGCGGCCTCCCGGCTCGCGCCCGTACCACCGACGGGCCGGCACCGAGCCACAACGCCATGGCCAGCAACACCGCCGCCGCACTCACAACACTGGCCGATCGGTGATCCGGTCCGACCACAGCAGCCCGGCGCAGGCCAGTGTCAGCCCGACCACCAGCAGCCATCCGCCCACGCGTCCCGTCAGCAGAAAGCTCAGCGGCCGGGCGCCGATCAGTTGACCAAGCAGCACCCCGAGCAGCGGCAGGATTGCCAATATGGCCGCACTGGCCCGGGCACCGGCCATCCCCGCTGACACCCGCGCGGAGAACCGTTGCCGCTCAGCGACATCACGTTGGGCGGCACGCATCAAACTGGCTATCGCCAAGCCGTGATCACTGCCCAGTTGCCAGCAGACCGCGAGCCGCTCCCAGTACGCGGGCAGCGCCGAGGATCGGGCCGCAGCGAGCAGGCCAGCCGTGACGTCGGCACCCAATCGTGCCCGCGCCGCGACCGCGCGCAAGGCAACGGCAACCGGGCCGCCGGTCTCGTCGGCCGCGATGCTGAATGCGCGGACTGGATGGGCGCCCGCGCGCAGTTCACCCACCACCAGCTCAAGCGCGGCCTCCAGCGCCTGCCCCTCGCGGCTGCGGCGCAGGTAGCGGCGACGCCGGCGGTAGCGCAGGCCGAGTGTTGCGCCCAGCACCGCGACAGCCACAACGGTCGGTAACGGTAGCAAGGCTGCCACACCAACCGCGACACAGCCAACACCCCAGGCAACCCGCCGGGCGCCGACCAGAAGCACCCGCCGGCCGGTGTCGTCTGGAGTAAGGCGGCACCGCGGCGACCCGGGCAACACCACGAGCGCAAGCGACAAAATCAGGGCAGCGGACGCTATACCGCTCATGCCGATGCCCGGCTTCTCAGCAAATCGTGCAGGGCGGCCGCGTCGTCACTCATCCCACGGTCCGCGTGCCACACCGTCACCGCCTGGACCCGCCCTTCAGCTTGGCGCAGCACGGCGATCTCGGCGAGCCGGCGACGGCCTGCCCGATCGCGCGCGACGTGCAGCAGGACTTGGACTGCCGCGGCGAGCTGGCTGTGCAGAGCAGCGCGGTCAAGGCCGCCGAGCGCCCCCAACGCTTCCATGCGTGCAGGGACCTCACCCGGGTTGTTGGCGTGTACGGTGCCCGCGCCGCCCTCGTGACCGGTATTGAGCGCCGCCAACAGATCCACCACCTCGGCTCCCCTAACCTCACCGACCACGATGCGGTCGGGCCGCATCCGCAGCGCCTGTCGGACGAGTTGACGCACGGTTACCTCACCGATTCCTTCGACGTTCGCACGCCGCGCAACCAGCTTGACCAGATGTGGATGCCGAGGGGCCAGCTCGGCGGCATCCTCGACGCACACGATCCGCTCATCGGGCGACACGGCGCCCAACATCGCTGCCAGCAACGTTGTCTTCCCGGCACCGGTTCCGCCGCACACGAGGAATGCCAGCCGGGCGGTGACGATGTCGGCGACCAGCGCGGCGGCCGCGGGGTCGATCGCGCCCGCCGCAGCCAACGCGGCCAGATCCTGAGTCGCGGGACGCAACACCCGCAACGACAAGCAAGTGCCCTGGGTCGCCACGGGCGGCAACACCGCATGCAGCCGCACCGCGAACCCTCCGACGCCGATCCCGGTTAGTTGACCGTCCACCCAGGGTTGCGCGTCGTCGAGCCGACGGCCGGCCGCCAAAGCCAGCCGTTGTGCCAACCTTCGCACCGCTGACTCGTCAGCAAACCGAATCTGGCTGCGTCGCAATCCGTTTCCGTCGTCCACCCACACCGAGTCGGGCGCGGTGACCAGAACGTCGGTGGTGCCGTCTGCGGATAGCAGCGGTTCGAGGATGCCAGCGCCGGTCAGTTCTGTCTGCAGCACACGAAGATTCGCCAGCACTTCGGTGTCGCCGAGCATCCCCCCGGACTCGGCCCGGATCGCGGCGGCCACCACACTGGGCCGCAGCGGGCCGGATTCGGATGCCAGCCGTTCGCGGACGCGTTCGATCAGGGAGCCGGTCATGCCGCCCTACCGTGTCGCCCTGACCCAGCACGTGGCAGCACACCAAGTACCCGTCGGGCAGCCGATGCCAGCACCGATCGCCGTCGCAGTCGAAGACCCCCGTGTTCCAGCTGTTCGGCTAGCCGCGGCTGGGCCCTCATGGATGCCAGTAGCGGCACCCCGGCGACGTCCGCGACCTCTGCCGCCCGCAATCCCCCCGGGGAGGGCCCCCGCACCACCAGACCCAGGTTGGGGTTGATCGCGGTCAGCACAGGCGCCATCGTCGCGGCGGCCGCACATGCCCGCACATCGCATGGGCTGACCAGGACGACGAGATCGGCGGCATCCAGCGCTGCTTGGGTGGCATCGGTCAGACGACGTGGAAGATCGCAGACCACGGTGACTCCCCCACGTCGGCCGGCGTCGATCACGGCGTCCACCGGCCCGGCGTCTAACTCGTAGCCGCGCCGAGTTCCCGAGAGCACGCTGATCCCCCGCGGTCGCGGCAATGCCGCACGCACCGCCGACCAATTCAGCCGTCCACCCTGTAGCGCCAGGTCGGGCCAACGCAGACCGGGGGCGGTTTCGCCGCCCACCAGAAGATCGATGCCGCCGGCCCACGGATCGAGATCGACCAACAGCGCATCAGCGGCGGCCTGCGCCAGGGCAACCGCAAACAACGATGCCCCAGCGCCACCGCGACCCCCGATGACCGCGACCACCGCCCCGCAGATCCCGTCATCGCGTGCCGATTCAGCAGCTTCGGCGAGCTCGCGGACCAGTTCACCCTCCTGCTCGGGCATCCTCAGCACGTGCTGGGCCCCGACGGTTATGGCAGCCGCCCAGGTCGCCGTCGCGGCTTCGGTTCCGGTCAACACGCTGACGTGGGTGCGCCGGGGTAGCGCGAGCCGCCCACACCGGTCCGCCGCCGCGTGGTCGAGCACCACAGCCGCCGCCGCCGACCACGTCTTTCTGCTCACCGGATGGCGGCCGCCGAGATGAACAACGCGAACCCCGACGGCTGCGGCGACTCGGTCCAGCTCGTCGCGCAACCCCGGATCGGTCAGCATCGCCAACACGCCCGAGCCCACCGGGTGGCTACCAGACGGGCCACCAGGGCCTGAGAAGACTGTCACCCACCCACCGTGCGGGGTCCATGGTGTGGGACACCAGTCCCAAAGGCGCAATTGGGGACAGACGTGCAACTGTGCACAAACGCCCCTGAGGGGGTCCGGGCAACACGATTCCCGCAACGCCCAGAAAGCTGGGCTAAGCACCGGGCTGACGACGTTTGCGTGGCTGCCAAAAGGGACGACCCCCGCCAGGGGGGGAGGAGGCGAGGGTCGTCGTGCATCAGCCCCGGGGGGTCGGACTGATACACCCTCGGCTATGGCCGAGTAATGCTTACTATACACATGACAGTGCGCAGTCACGCAAGTACCGGACGCAATGGAAAGCACAGCTTGAGCCGTGTAAATGCTCTTGACTTCTCGACAACATCGGTAGTCAATTGACCTGTTCGGGAACAAGGTCGCCGGCCGGTCCAACTGCCGACCTATGCTGGGTCGGTGACCGTCTCCGACTCGCCCGCCCAGCGGCAAACCCCACCGCAAACACCGGGAGGCACCGCTCCGCGAGCCCGCACCGCGGCCTTTTTCGACCTGGACAAGACCATCATTGCCAAGTCCAGCACACTGGCGTTCAGCAAACCTTTCTTCGCTCAGGGACTGCTCAACCGCCGCGCCGTGCTGAAGTCCAGCTACGCGCAGTTCATCTTTCTGCTGTCCGGTGCTGACCATGACCAGATGGACCGGATGCGCACCCACCTGACCAACATGTGCGCCGGTTGGGACGTAGCCCAGGTGCGGTCGATAGTCAACGAAACCCTGCACGACATCGTGACCCCACTGGTGTTCGCCGAGGCCGCGGACCTCATCGCCGCCCACAAGCTGTGCGGCCGCGACGTCGTGGTGGTCTCGGCTTCGGGCGAGGAGATCGTCGGCCCGATCGCCCGCGCGCTGGGCGCGACCCATGCGATGGCGACCCGGATGATCGTCGAGGACGGCAAGTACACAGGCGAGGTCGCGTTCTACTGCTACGGCGAAGGTAAGGCGCAAGCCATCCGTGAGCTGGCTGCCAGTGAGGGCTACCCGCTGGAACACTGCTACGCGTACTCCGACTCGATCACCGATCTGCCGATGCTTGAGGCGGTTGGGCATGCCTCGGTGGTCAACCCTGATCGCGGCTTACGAAAGGAAGCCAGCGTGCGCGGTTGGCCCGTGTTGTCGTTCTCTCGGCCGGTGTCGCTGCGCGACCGGATCCCGGCACCGTCAGCCGCGGCGATCGCCACGACTGCGGCGGTGGGTATCAGCGCCCTAGCCGCCGGCGCGGTCACCTACGCGCTACTACGCCGCTTCGCGTTTCAGCCCTAGCGACGATGCGGGCCACACAGTGGCCCGAGGAGGAACGGGGCCACGAAGCAGGCCGCCGGATCGCGCCCGAGCGGGCGGGCAGCAAACGTCTAGCCCACGCAATCCAAAGCCGCTTCGTAACTTTCGCAGAATTGGGCCTTGCTGTGTTAAAGGTCTAGTAGTACAAAGGAACCACGGAAGCCCGGTGAGGCCAAGGCTCGATCCAGAAGAGAAGGTTCGGTCTCCCGACCCGGGCGCCCAGCATGGTTCCCGGCACCCACGCGGAGTCATAGCCACGATAACGGCAGAAGTGTTGCGGGTCTGCGTAATTGCGAACAGCAGATGGCATCGACGGCCCTTTGGGTGGGGCTACAGCTAGAAGCGTCGCAAGATCGCCGAGGCCACCCACGCAACCCCAGGAGTGCACGCTTGGTAACCGAGAACCGTGTTGGTGGGCGGCGATTCGAGTTCTTCGGGTCGCCGCCTGCTTTTTGTTTTCTGGATCAAGTATTACGGCCATTCGAGGCCCGCCGGTTAGCCGCTCGGCTATCTAGGCGCGTAATTCAGTGACCGTTTGGCCGGGCTGTCTCGCGGCTGTGCCAGATCACAGCGGCGAAGTGCCGCAGCCGTGACCCGCTCGGGGTAGCCGGGCTGTTTGAGCAACCAGACACGCCGAACGTGCAACCACGGCGGCTCCACCCGGCGGGGCGTGTCCCCGCCACCAATGCACGTTCGGCGCAGCCGGCGCACCCTCGGCGCGGAGTTTAGGAACTACTCATCCAGGTGACAACGACTCGGCAATCGACAAAGCCTCCCGCGCGCCGTCGAGCATCGCGCCGCAACACAGCAACAGCCAGCCCGCCACCCCATCAGGTGTGCCCCCGGCGAACCTGCGGGCAGCGTCGTGGTATTCGGCGGGTTGGCGCATCCAAATCACTTCGGGAACACCCAGCCCGTGCGGATCCAGTCCGGTGGCGATTGTCACCAGCCGCGACACCGCGCGGGCCACCACACCGTCGGCACAGCCAAACGGCCTCAGCGTCAAGAGCTCCCCGTGTGCGACCGCAGCAACCACCGGCGCCGATGCCAGGGTGGGGTGGGTTACCACATCCGCGAGCAACTCCAAACGCGGGCCAACGTCGGCATCGGACCGCGGACGCCCAAGCCGATCGTCATCGACCTGGTCGGCGGCCGCCAGCATGTGTAGGCGGGCCAGCGCCTGCAACGGTGCCCGCCGCCACACCCCGACCACCGGACCCGCGCCGCCTTCCAGCGCCTGCCCCACCCGAAGCGCTCCCGCGAACACCGGATCGCTGAGCGCCGGCTTGCCCGAGGTGGGCGCCCCCGCGTCGTGCAGCCGCGCAGGACCACCGTCGAGCACCGAGGAGGCCCGCGCCGCCCGCAACGAGGCCTCGGCGGCGGCCACCGGCCAGCCCCGCAGGTTGGCCCGGTGCCGGTGCACGCGGCTCAGCGCGTCGCGCACCCGGTCGCTGGCCGCAGCAACGCCCGGGAGCTCCATTAGCGGAGCCAGCGGGTCGACCGTCACAGGTTGCCAACCTTTCGGGGAGCTGAGGGGGCACCGGGAATGGCCTGAAGCAACTGGCGGGTGTACTCGTGGCGGGGCCGGCTGAACACCTCCTCGGTAGAGGCGTGCTCCACCACCCGGCCGGCCCGCATGACCAGGACGTCGTCGGCAATCTGCCGGATCACCGCCAGATCATGGCTGATGAACAAATACGTCAAACCCAGGTCGGCCTGCAGATCGGCCAGCAGATCCAGGATCTGTGCCTGCACCAATACGTCGAGCGCCGACACCGCTTCGTCGCACACCAATACCTCCGGGCGCAGCGCCAGCGCACGCGCGATCGCTACCCGCTGCCGCTGACCACCCGACAGCTCACGGGGCCGCCGGCCCAGTATCGACGACGGCAGCGCCACCTGATCGACCAGCTCACGCACCGCCCTTTGCCGCTGCCGGCGGTCACCGACGTGATGGACGCGTAACGGTTCCTCGATGGCGCGAAACACCGAGTACATGGGATCCAGGCTGCTGTATGGGTTTTGGAACACCGGCTGGACCCGGCGGCGAAAGGCCAGCACCTGGTCCCGGGCCAGCGCGCCGACGTCGTAGGTGCCGTCGAAAACGACCGTGCCCGAGGTAGGTTGGAGCAGCCCAAGCACCATCCGCGCTAGCGTCGACTTGCCTGACCCGGATTCGCCGACGATTGCCAGGGTGCTCGCCCGCGGTAGCCGGAATGACACTCCGTCGACGGCGCGAGACTCCACCCGCCGCCACGGTGCGCCGCGGGACTCCCGGTAAATCTTGGTCAGCTCCGAGACGACGAGAATGTCGCCGGCCTGCGTGGTTGCCCGTGACCGGGATTCCGGCGGACGTCTGCTGCGCGCCGTCAGCGATGGAGCCGCGGCCACCAGGCGCCGGGTGTACTCGTGCTGAGGGCTTTGCAGGATTGACTGCGCCGCACCGGATTCCACCACCACTCCACGACGGACGACGACGACAGCCTCGGCCCGCTGCGCGGCCAACGCCAGATCGTGGGTGATCAGTAGCAGCGCGGTGCCTAGTTCGTCGGTGAGTCCCTGAAGATGATCGAGCACCTGCCGCTGCACGGTGACATCCAACGCGGACGTCGGCTCATCGGCGATCAGCAGCCGCGGCCTGCCCGCCAAGCCGATCGCAATCAACGCCCGCTGGCACATGCCGCCGGACAGCTGATGCGGGTAGCGTCCGGCTTGCTTCGCCGGATCCGGCAGGCCCGCCTCAGCGAGTAGCTCCACCGCCCGTCGTCGTGCTGCGCGACCGTCGGTATTGGCCCGCAACGCTTCTGTGACCTGAAAGCCGACCTTCCAAACCGGATTGAGGTTGGTCATCGGATCCTGGGGAACATAGCCGATCTCCCGTCCCCTTATCGACCGTAGCCGCTTGGCATCGGCCCCGGTGATGTCGCGCCCGTCGAACACAACGCGTCCAGCGGTGATCCGTCCACCAGCCGGAAGCAACCCAAGAATCGCCGCGGCCGTCGTGGATTTGCCCGACCCGGACTCACCCACCACGGCGACGGTTTGACCGCTCCGGACGGCCAGATCCACCCCACACACGGCGGGAGCATCGGTGCCGAACGTAACTTCCAGGCCCTCCACCGACAACAGCGGCGCTGCTGGGACGCTCATGCCCGCCATGCCCGCGAAGCCGGATCCAGCGCGTCGCGCAAAGCGTCGCCCATCATCATGAACGCCAGCACCGTAATCGCCAGCGCGCCCGCAGGATAGAACAAAATTGGCGAGCCCGACCGTAGCCGGGTCTGCGCGACATTGATGTCGCCACCCCAGGACACCACCGACGTCGGCAATCCGACCCCGAGGTAGGACAGCGTGGCCTCGGTGACGATGAAGATCCCCAGAGCGACGGTAGCCACCGCGATCACCGGGCCCACGGCGTTGGGCAGCGCGTGCCGAAGCAGAATCTGAAACCTATTCAACCCCAATGCCTTAGCTGCAAGGACGTAATCGCTGGCACGCACCTCGAGCACCGCACCGCGCGCGATCCTGGCCACTTGCGGCCAGCCGAACAATGCCAAGATGGCGATCACCGTCCACACCGTGCGGTGATGCATGACTTGCATGAGCACGATGGCGGCCAACAGCAACGGCAAGCCGAGAAACACATCGGTGACCCGCGAAACCACCGCATCGATCCAGCTCCCGTAAAAACCGGCCAATGCGCCTAACGCCCCGCCCACGACGAACACGGCCAGCGTTGCCCCCAACCCGACCGTGACCGAAGCCCGCGCACCATACACCGTGCGCGAATAGATGTCGTGGCCCTGCAGGTCGGTGCCGAACCAGTGCGCGGCCGATGGCGCAAGCATGCTTTGGCTGGGATCGGCATAGGTGGGATCGGCTGCGGTAAACAACGACGGAAACGCCGCCACGACAAGAATCAGCAGGATCAGCGCCGCGGCGATCACGAATTTAGGACGCCGGCGCAACCCGCGCCAGGCATCGAGCCAGAACCCCGTGTGCTCAGCCATAGCGGATCCGCGGGTCCAGGGCCGCATACAGCAGATCCACCAACAGATTGGTGATCAGGTAGATCAGCACCAGCACCGTCACGATCGACACCACCGTCGGCGTCTCCTGACGCGTGACCGCTTGATACAGCACGCCCCCGACGCCGTGGATGTTGAAGATTCCTTCGGTCACAATCGCTCCGCCCATCAGCGCGCCCAGATCCGCGCCCAGGAAGGTCACCACCGGAATCAGCGAATTGCGCAGAATGTGCACCGTCACCACCCGGGGCCGCGACAACCCCTTGGCGGTGGCGGTGCGGACATAGTCAGCGTGTGCGTTGGCCGCCACCGCCGAGCGGGTCAATCGCACCACGTAGGCGAATGACATGGCGCCCAGCACGATCCCGGGTAGCAGCAGGCGGCCGACGCTCGCCCGTTCGCCCACCGTGACCGGCGCGATTTCGAGCTGGACCCCGAATAAGAACTGCGCCAGAAAGCCCAGCACGAAGATGGGGATCGCAATAATGACAAGTCCGGTAACCAGCACCGCGGAATCGAAGATTCCACCCTGACGTAGGCCGGCGATCACGCCGAATCCGATTCCGAGCACTGCCTCCACCGCCAGGGCGATCAAGGCCAGCCTGATGGTGACCGGAAACGCATGCGCCAGAACGGCACTGACCGGCAGCCCAGAATACGCACGACCCAAGTCACCGTGCAGAATTCCGCCCAGATAGCGCAAGTATTGCACGAGGAACGGATCGTCGAGGTGGTAATGCGAACGCAGCTGCGCGGCCACCGCGGGAGTCAACGGACGGTCGCCCGCCAGCGCGGCAACTGGGTCACCGGGCAGCAGAAAGACCATGCCGTAGATCAGCAGTGTCGCGCCCAGGAAAACCGGCACCATCACGGCGACTCGGCGCGCAACATACCAGCCCATGTCAGGCCTTGACGATGTTCTCGTAGTCGGGCAGACCATTCCAGGTGACGGTGACGTTGCTGACTTGCGACGACCATCCGACGACACTGATGTAATCCCAGAGCGGCACAACTGGCATGTCGTGAAACAGGATTCGCTGCGCGTCGTTGACCAGCTCGTGGGATTCGGTTAACGTGGGGGCGGCTTCGGCGGCGGCCAGCGCCGCGTCGAATTCCGGGTTGATGTAGCCGACGTCGTTGGATCCGGCGCCGGCGGTGAACAGCGGAGCGAGAAACTCGATCATCGACGGGTAGTCGCCCCGCCATCCAGCGCGAAATGCACTGTCGATGGCGCGGTTGGTGATCTGGGTGCGAAATCCGGCGAAGGTGGGCTGCGGCGCGGCCACCGCATCGATGCCCAACACGTTCTTGATGCTGTTGGCCACCGCGTCCACCCAATCCCGATGGCCAGCGTCAGCGTTATAGGCGATCGCGTACCGGCCGCTCCACGGTGAGATCGCATCGGCCTGCGCCCAGAGCCGCCGAGCCCGCTGCGGGTCGTAGTCCAGCACCTCGTTGCCCGGCAGGTTGGGATCGAAGCCCGGCAACGACCGGGCGGTGAAATCGCGGGCCGGACTGCGGGTTCCGGCGAAGATCTGCTGGCAGATTTGCGGCCGGTTGATGGCGGCCGACAGCGCCAACCGGCGCAGCCGCCCCTCCTCGCCACCGAAATGCGGCAGCCGCAACGGAGTGTCGAGGGTCTGATTGATCGCTGCGGGCCCGCTGGTAGCGTGGTCGCCCAGGTCGCGCTGGTAGACCGTCAACGCGCTCGGCGGAATCGTGTCCAGGACATCGAGATTGCCGGACAGCAAGTCGGCATAGGCGGTGTCCAGATTGGCGTAGAACTCGAATCGCAAACCTTTGTTACGGGGCTTGCGGTTGCCGTGGTAGTCGGGGTTGGGCACCAGGTCGATTCTGACGTTGTGTTCCCAGGCCGGCCCGGCTGGGCCGTCGGCGAGTTTGTACGGGCCGTTGCCGATCGGGTTGCGGCCGAACGCGGCCATGTCCCGAAATGCGGAGTCCGGCAGCGGATAAAACGAGCTGTGGCCAAGGCGCAACGTGAAGTCGATGGTCGGCGCCTTAAGCCGCACGGTGAACTCCAGGTCGTTGACCACGCGCAACCCGGACATGGTGGTCCGGCTCTTATCCCCTGGCGCGCCGGCCACGTCATCGAACCCTTCGATCGGGCTGAAAAAGTGCTGCTGCAGTTGGGCATTGGTGCTCAGGGCTCCGTAGTTCCACGCGTCGACGAACGAGTGGGCCGTCACCGGCGAGCCGTCGGTGAACTTCCAGCCGGGTTTGACAGTGATCCGGTAGTTGACGTTATCGGCGCTCTCGATTGACTGCGCGACCTCCAGCGACGGCTTGCCAACGGCGTCATAGGACATCAGGCCGGCGAACAACCGATCGATGATGCGCCCACCGTTGCTGTCGTTGGTGCCGGTCGGGATCAGCGGGTTGGGCGGTTCCCCGCCGTTGACCAGCACCACGTCAGGGCTCAGGACACCGCCGCCACAACCGGCCACTGGCGCAAGCACCAGCAATCCGGTGGCAAGGGCTGCCAGGGCCGCCCGCATCTGACGCACCATGACAGCGACCCTAAAGCCTTCTTGTGCAGTCCGGCTCCCCAGCCGGTGAAGTGCGGCCTGGCCAGCGCAGCCGACACACTCGCCGGTGACCGTTAGCTACCACGCCACCCAGAGTGCCGGCGAACCGGTGGGACGATGTTTTGGGAACGCTCACACCGTCGTTCGCGATCCGGTGTTGGCTACCCACCGCGACTGCGCTTCCCAAGGGAAGACCTCGCCCGACCGGGCGCTGTTGGCGTGCGGCATCCTCGAGGAGGACCGGTGGTGTCGGCGCTGTGGCGAGGAAGGCAGCCCGCGCGACACCGTGACCAGGAGGTTGACTCACTGGTGTGGGCTGCACCCGGGTGTGAGCGTAGATCACTCATGTCTTAGCCGATGCTGCCGCTTGGATTGCCGCCGTCGTGGCCCAGCGGTGCCCCAACGCGATCCGCCGCGCCGATAAAGCTAACCGGTGCCAACGAACGACGCCACATCGCACATGTCGCTCACGCCAGCCGATCTCCGTTGCCGGCCACCGTAACCGTCAGCACGACTCGGCACAATGCCAGCCGCACGCTGCAAGGCCGACCAACGTGTGATGTGTAGCCTGCAAGACACCGGCTTTCTTGGCTATGACTGCATCCTGGTCAGCGATTGCACTGTGACGACTTTGCCCAGCTCAACCTCTGCCATGCCGGCTGTATCGTCGCGCGGTTAGGCTCACATCCGTGAGTGAGTCCACCCCCGAAGTCTCCTCGTCATACCCGCCGCCAGCGCACTTCGCCGAGCACGCGAACGCCCGCGCCGAGCTTTACCGCGAGGCCGAGGAAGACCGGCTGGCTTTTTGGGCCAAGCAGGCCAACCGACTGTCCTGGACGACGCCGTTCACCGAGGTGTTGGACTGGTCGGGGGCGCCGTTCGCCAAGTGGTTCGTGGGCGGCGAGCTCAACGTCGCCTACAACTGTGTGGATCGTCACGTCGAGGCCGGCCATGGAGATCGGGTCGCCATCCACTGGGAAGGCGAGCCGGTCGGCGACCGGCGCACGCTGACCTATTCCGATCTGCTTGCCGAGGTATCCAAAGCCGCGAACGCGCTCACCGACCTCGGTCTGGTGGCCGGTGACCGCGTCGCCATCTACCTGCCGTTGATCCCTGAGGCCGTGATCGCCATGCTGGCCTGTGCCCGGCTAGGCATCATGCATAGCGTTGTTTTCGGCGGGTTCACCGCTGCGGCCTTGCAGGCCCGGATCGTCGACGCCCAAGCCAAGCTGCTGATCACCGCGGACGGGCAGTTTCGGCGCGGCAAGCCATCGCCCCTCAAGGCGGCCGCTGACGAGGCCCTTGCAGCGATCCCCGACTGCTCGGTCGAGCACGTTCTGGTGGTGCGGCGCACGGGAATTGAGATGGCCTGGAGCGAGGGCCGCGACCTGTGGTGGCACCATGTCGTCGGCTCAGCTTCACCGGCACACACCCCGGAGCCTTTCGATTCCGAGCACCCGCTGTTCCTGCTGTACACGTCAGGCACCACCGGCAAGCCCAAAGGCATTATGCACACCAGCGGCGGCTATCTCACTCAGTGTTGCTACACGATGCGCACCATTTTCGATGTCAAGCCGGACAGCGACGTGTTCTGGTGCACCGCCGACATCGGCTGGGTCACCGGCCACACCTACGGCGTCTACGGCCCGCTGTGCAACGGAGTCACCGAGGTTCTCTACGAGGGCACGCCGGATACCCCCGACCGACACCGGCATTTCCAGATCATCGAAAAATACGGCGTGACAATCTATTACACCGCCCCCACCCTCATCCGGATGTTTATGAAGTGGGGCCGTGAGATCCCCGACAGCCACGACCTGTCCAGCCTGCGGCTGCTGGGGTCGGTCGGCGAACCGATCAACCCCGAGGCTTGGCGTTGGTACCGCGATGTCATCGGCGGCGGACGCACCCCGCTGGTAGACACCTGGTGGCAGACCGAGACCGGCTCCGCGATGATCTCCCCGCTGCCCGGAATCGCTGCGGCCAAACCGGGTTCAGCGATGACGCCGCTGCCCGGGATCTCGGCCAAGATCGTCGACGATCACGGTGATCCGTTGCCACCGCACACCGAGGGCGCCCAGCATGTTACCGGGTACCTCGTCCTAGACCAGCCGTGGCCGTCGATGTTGCGCGGCATCTGGGGCGACCCCGCGCGGTATTGGCACTCTTACTGGTCCAAATTTTCCGACAAGGGCTACTACTTCGCCGGGGACGGCGCTCGCATAGACCCCGACGGCGCGATCTGGGTACTAGGCCGCATCGACGACGTGATGAACGTGTCCGGGCACCGGATCTCGACCGCCGAGGTGGAATCGGCGCTGGTCGCTCACTCTGGCGTGGCCGAGGCGGCGGTGGTCGGGGTTACCGACGAGACCACGACCCAGGCCATCTGTGCGTTCGTCGTGCTACGCGCCAACTACGCCCCCCATGACCGCACAGCCGAAGAGTTGCGCACCGAAGTGGCTCGAGTGATCTCGCCCATCGCACGGCCACGCGACGTCCACGTAGTGCCCGAACTACCCAAGACTCGTAGCGGCAAAATCATGCGTCGACTGCTGCGCGACGTCGCGGAAAACCGTGAGCTTGGCGACACGTCGACGCTGCTCGATCCCACCGTATTCGACGCGATCCGGGCCGCCAAGTAGGTCGCGGCACGATCAACCGGGTCAGCCCAGCCAACTCAGGCCGGTACCGGGACGAATCCCGCGCCCGGCCGGTTCTTGGCGTTGATGTCGGCCAGGTCGGCGTTGATCGACATCACCACCGCCGGGGTGTGCAGCGGGATGTA
This sequence comes from Mycobacterium tuberculosis H37Rv, assembly GCF_000195955.2. Classification (GTDB taxonomy): domain Bacteria; phylum Actinomycetota; class Actinomycetes; order Mycobacteriales; family Mycobacteriaceae; genus Mycobacterium; species Mycobacterium tuberculosis. The sequence goes on from NC_000962.3 coordinate 4,109,891, forward strand.
TTTGGTGATGCAACTCGGCAGATTGTCGCTGAATGCGCCGTGGATCATCCCGACCAGCAGATTGTCGACGGTCACCGGCGCACCGGAGTCGCCCGGTCCGCCGCAGACCTGCATCACAAGGGTGCCCGGACTCTCCCCTGGCCCCCAGGTAACCCCGCACGAGTTACCGGTGGTGCGGCCCTGCTTGCAGGCGATCTGGCCGAACGACGGGTCCGGGCCAATGCCGTTGATCGCAAACCCGTTGAAGACGGCCACCGGGGTCACCTTGGCCGGGTCGAACTTGATCACCGCGTAGTCCAGGCCGTCGTTGCCGGCGACCATGATGCCTACCGGGCCCGCGTTCTCGGCACCCTCAGCGGCGATCTGCGCGCCCGGGCCCCCACAGTGGGCGGAAGTGAAGCCGATGAGGTCACCGTTCTTGTCATGGCCGATGGTGGTTAGGGTGCACATGGTGTCCCCGTTGACGACGATGCCCGCACCACCGCCCAGCGGTAGCTTGTCGTCGGCTGCCGCGGTGTTCGCAGGTAGGCACACAACGGCCAAAAGCACGGCCGCGAATGCCGCGGCAAAGCGCCTGTGCGCCGTCTGCAACGCAATGCTCCCGTCATATCGTCAGACACTTGAGAACAGATCCGCCAGTTTAGACGATCGCACCGCAACATCGGCCTCTGTTCAAACGGCCGCACACGTCAAGACGTGGCTAACTCTGTCCCGCCGCCCTTGGTGTTGGCTGGCCTCGTATGGCACCGCACCGCATGGCAACATGAACCGCGATGCCAGCCGAACCGCTCGGCGACGATGCGGGCCGGATGACGGCCCGAGGAGGAGCCGAGCAATCGAACCGAGCTCGGCGACGATGCGGGCCGGATGACGGCCTAGGGTGGGGTACCGCCGCTGGCGAGGGCGAGCCGAGCAATCGAATCGAGAGGACCGTCTGTGAGCAAGATCGATCGCAAGAACGGTGTGCCCAGCACGCTGACCACGATTCCGTTGGCCGACCCGCACGCCGGACCTGCTGAGCCGTCGATCGGTGACCTGATCAAAGACGCGACAACGCAGATGTCGACGCTGGTCCGAGCCGAGGTCGAGCTGGCCCGCGCCGAGATCACCCGGGACGTCAAGAAGGGACTGACCGGCAGTGTTTTCTTCATCTCCTCGCTGGTGGTCGGGTTCTACTCCACCTTCTTTTTCTTCTTTTTCGTCGCCGAACTGCTCGATACCTGGATCTGGCGCTGGGTGGCTTTCTTGCTCGTGTTCGCCATAATGGTCGTGGTCACCGCCGTGTTGGCCCTCTTGGGTTTCCTGAAAGTCCGGCGCATCCGGGGACCGCGGCAGACCATTGCGTCGGTCAAAGAGACGCGCACCGCACTTACCCCGGGCCATGACAAAACCCCTGTGACACCAAAACCCGTGACATCTGATCGCGCGACGCCGGTTGACCCCTCGGGTTGGTAGATGGCGGCACCAGATCCGTCGATGACCCGCATCGCCGGGCCATGGCGTCATCTGGACGTGCACGCCAACGGCATCCGATTCCACGTCGTCGAGGCTGTGCCGTCCGGCCAGCCGGAGGGCCCGGATGCGGCTACGCCCCCCATGCAGCCGGCCCTGGCGAGGCCGCTGGTCATACTGCTCCATGGTTTCGGCTCGTTCTGGTGGTCCTGGCGTCATCAGTTGTGCGGCCTGACCGGGGCGCGGGTGGTCGCGGTCGATCTGCGCGGCTACGGCGGCAGCGACAAACCGCCCCGCGGGTACGACGGCTGGACGCTGGCCGGCGATACGGCCGGTCTCATCCGTGCGCTCGGGCACCCATCGGCGACGCTGGTCGGCCACGCCGATGGCGGACTGGCCTGCTGGACCACCGCGCTGCTGCATTCGCGGCTGGTGCGCGCCATAGCGCTGATCAGCTCACCGCACCCCGCCGCGCTACGGCGATCCACGCTGACCCGGCGTGATCAGCGGCACGCACTGTTACCGACATTGCTGCGTTACCAGCTGCCGATCTGGCCGGAGCGCTTGCTGACCCGCAACAACGCAGCGGAGATCGAGCGCCTCGTGCGCGCCCGTGGCTGCGCCAAATGGCTTGCATCCGAGGACTTCTCGCAAGCAATCGACCACCTTCGACAGGCGATCCAGATCCCGGCGGCGGCGCATTGCGCACTCGAGTACCAGCGCTGGGCGGTGCGCAGCCAGCTGCGCAGCGAAGGGCGGCGATTCATCAGGGCGATGACACAGCAACTGGGGATGCCGCTGCTGCACTTACGAGGCGACGCCGACCCTTACGTGCTGGCCGACCCGGTAGAGCGCACCCAGCGCTACGCACCACACGGGCGGTACATATCCATTGCCGGCGCAGGACATTTCAGTCACGAAGAGGCGCCGGAGGAAGTCAACCGACATCTGATGCGTTTCCTCGAGCAGGTGCACCAGCTCAGCTGACGCAGGCCCCGGTGCCGACCGGTTGGGTAGCACCGATTTTGGCAAGCTGCCCCGCCACCTCGCCGGCCGTCAGCACAAACCCAGTTTCGGCGTCGTCGATGGCTGCGCCGAACACCACACCGAGCACCTGACCGTTGAGGTCGATCAGGGGCCCACCCGAATCACCTTGCTCCACATCGGCTCTGATGGTGTACACGTCGCGGGTAACCGGCTCCGGGTCCCCGTAAATATCGGGGCCACTGAGTCTGATGGCCTCGCGAATCCTGGCGGGTGTGGCAGTGAAATTGCCGCCGCCGGGATAACCCAGCACCACAACGTCGGCACCGGTTTTCGCCGGCTCCGCAGCGAAGACCAGCGGCGGCGGCGGCAAGTGCGGAACGGCCAGGATCGCTACGTCGACCGACGGGTCGTAGGACACCACCGTGGCCTCGAAGGGCTTGTCGCCGGCATACACCGTGACGTTGTTGGATCCGGCCACCACGTGCGCGTTGGTCATCACCCGATCGGGTGAGATCACGAAGCCGGTGCCCTCCAACACTTTCTGGCATCTGGGTGCCAGGCTGCGGATTTTGACGACACTTGGCTCGGTGGCCGCCACCACCGGATTGTTGACCAGCGCTGGGTCGGGTGAGGCCACTGGAATGACCGGCGTGCGGCTGAACGGCTCCAAAACCGCGGGCAGGCCGGAGGTGTTCAGCAGGGCCGACAGCCGCTTGGGCACCGTCTTCAGCCAGGTGGGTGCCGCCTCGTTGACCCGGGCGAGCACCCGCGAACCCTTCACCGCGGCAGCCAGCTCGGGCTGCTCTTTCGACTGTGTCAGCGGCATCGCCAACAACCACGCCGCGGTGAGCACCACGACCAGCTGCACCCCTACCCCAATGACCGAGTCGATCAACCGGATCGGCCGGTTACGGATCGCCCCGCGGACGGCGCGGCCCAGCACCACACCAGCGACCTCGCCGACTACGACCAGTGCCAGGATCAGGAACAGCGCGGCAAACAGTTTGGCCCGCGGAGCGCTGATTTGACTGACGATATGCGGCGCCAGCAGCACGCCGGCTGTCGCGCCCAGCAGCACCCCGCCAAACGACAGCATTGAGCCCAGCGCACCGGCACGCCAGCCGGAGATGGCTGCAATAAATGCGACCGCCAAGACGGCGATATCCAGCCACTGCGACGGGGTCATCGAATTCATCGCGGGTCACTCTCGTCGTCGATCAGCACCATTGCCGCGTCCAACTCGCGGATGTCACCGGTGTCCCAGGGTTGTGCCCAGCCCGCGACATCGAGCACCGCGGAAATCACCTGGCCAGTGAAGCCCCATACCAGCATCTGGTTTAACAGGAACGCCGGCCCGGCCCAGCGACGAGTGTGCGGGCGGCGGTACACCATGAGCCGATTGGCCGGATTGATGAAGGCGCGCACCGGTACCCGCGCGACGATCGCCGTTTCGGCCTCGTTGACGACGGCCACCGGCCCGGGATCCGGCGAGTACGCCAGCACCGGGACAACATGGAACCGCGACGGCGCAATGAACGTCCGCTCCATGGTGGCCAGCGGATGCAGCCTGGACGGGTCAATCCCGGTTTCTTCGTTCGCCTCACGCAAGGCGGTGGCCACCGGCCCGTCGTCGGCGGGGTCGACCACACCGCCGGGAAAAGCCGCCTGGCCGGCATGGTGGCGCAATGTCGAGGCCCGCACGGTCAGCAGTAGGTCGGCGTCGTCTGGGACACCACCGTCGCCTGGCCCGGCCTCCGGGCCAGAAAACAGCACCAGAACGGCCGCCTCGCGGTGATCCCGGCGCGACGATGTCATTGCCGACACAGCCCCGGCGGCCGTCACCATCGCTAGCACATCGGCGGGCAACCGACGCCGGTAGGCGTCGGGTATCTGGCCAACGTTGTCGACCAGTGGACGCAGCCAGGACGGGCCGGCATCAGGCCGCAGGGCAACCGTCCCCCGTGAACCGGTGGGGGTCGCTCCCGCTTGCAGGGGGGTACCCCCAGCACTCATCGGCGCCTCCTTTGGGTCCAAAGTTGCCCAGCTCCTCTTCAAGCCGCTAACCCGGCCCACATCACCGCCGAGTGGAGCCCACCTGCTCAGAGCAGGCCGGACCGGCTACGCGGCCCGCACCGCAACCGTACTCATCCCGCGTCGTTCCCGACCGCAGCCACGATCTCGTCGGCACTGCCGAAAGCCCGCGGCAGGGTCTGGGCAACGCTACCGTCCGGCCGCAGAACCACCGTCGCGGGCATCACATTTGCGACCCGCAGCGCGGCCGCCACCCTGCGGCGGTCATCCTGCAGCGTCGGCAACCGGACGCCGAGATCGGCCAGCCGCGACAGCGCGGCCGCCTCGTTCTGGCCCTGATGCACCGTCACGACCAGCACGGCGGGCCCGACCCGTCGTTGATATTCGGCCATCACGGGCAGCTCGGTCATGCACGGCGCGCACCAATGCGCCCACAGATTGATGACCACCCGACGTCCGGCCAGCGCGCGGGCGACGTCGACGGCCGAACCGTCGCCCGCACACACCACCACAACACCGCGTAGTGCCGCCGCGCCCGGACCGTTACCTGCCGCGGGACAGGGCGGCAGGTTTGCGCGCTGCCGGGACCAAGCCAATGCTTCCGGGGTATCGCCGTCGCGATGTTCGCGCGGGGCGGGCCGCTGGCTGATCGTGCTCGAGGCGGAATAGTCATGCAGTTGGGCAACCAGCGCCGCCATCAGCGCTGCCACCACCGCCAGGATCGCGATGGTCCAGCGGGTCTTTCCGGTTAACGTCGTCATTGCGGTCTCAGCGGGGGTTGTTGGCAGGCTTGGCATTACAGTCCAGCCAGGGCCAGCAGGTGATCGGTCTCGGGGCCCTGGACCAGGGGCGCCGCGAGCAGCGGTTCAGTGGGGCCAAGCCCGAAGGAGGGGCAGTCTTTGGCAAGCACACAAACACCACACGCCGGTCTGCGGGCGTGGCACACCCGCCGTCCGTGAAAGATCACTCGGTGGCTGAGCAAGGTCCACTCCTTGCGTTCGATCAGCTCACCGACCGCCTGCTCCACCTTGACCGGGTCCTCTGCGGTGGTCCAGCGCCACCGGCGCACCAATCGTCCGAAATGAGTATCCACCGTGATTCCGGGGATACCGAATGCGTTACCCAGGATGACATTGGCGGTTTTGCGCCCCACCCCGGGCAGCGTCACCAACTTGTCCATGGTGGCCGGCACCTCACCGCCAAACCGCTCAACTAGGGCCTGCCCCAGGCCGATGAGAGAGGCCGCTTTGTTGCGGTAGAAGCCGGTGGGGCGGATGAGGCTCTCGAGCTCGGTGCGATCCGCCTGGGCGTAGTCCCGTGCCGTCCGATACCGCGCGAACAAGGCTGGCGTCGTCAAATTCACCCGTTTGTCGGTGCTCTGCGCCGAAAGTATGGTTGCCACGGCTAGCTCGAGCGGCGTGGTGAAGTCCAGCTCGCAGTATACGTGCGGAAATGCCTGTGCCAAAGCGCGATTCATTCGCCGCGCCCGTCGCACCAAGGCGAGCCGGGTTTCTGCAGACCAGCGCCCGGGCACGTCGGCGGCACGCGCCGCTGGCTTCGATCTGGATGACTTCGCCGCTGTCACCTACGACAGAGTACTGATTTCGTGATCTCACTGAGACCTCGTGTTGATTCGAAGCCATGTTTACTCTCCTTGTGTCATGGTTGCTCGTGGCCTGCGTTCCTGGGTTGTTGATGCTGGCGACCCTCGGGTTGGGACGGCTGGAAAGGTTTCTGGCCCGAGACACGGTCACGGCGACCGACGTCGCGGAGTTTCTCGAGCAGGCCGAGGCCGTGGATGTGCATACGCTCGCTCGGAATGGAATGCCGGAGGCGCTGGATTACCTGCATCGACGTCAAGCCCGGCGAATCACCGATTCACCGCCGCTTGGGTCTGGCGCTGGGCCACGGTATGCCGGGCCGCTGTTTGTCACCGATCTCGATAGCCCCGTCGAGCCACCCCGGCATGGCCAGCCCAATCCGCAGTTTAGAACGGCTCGACACGCAAATCACGTGTAGCGTTGGCACGGCGAACCGGTTGGCCTACCTCTAGACTCTTCTCGTTGGCAAACGGTTAGTGTGCCCGTATCACTTCGTCGGAAAGTTGAAGAGGCAACGTGGACGAGATCCTGGCCAGGGCAGGAATCTTCCAAGGCGTGGAGCCCAGCGCAATCGCCGCACTGACGAAACAGCTGCAGCCCGTCGACTTCCCCCGTGGACACACGGTCTTCGCGGAAGGGGAGCCGGGCGATCGGCTGTACATCATCATCTCGGGGAAGGTCAAGATCGGTCGCCGGGCACCAGACGGCCGAGAAAACCTGTTAACCATCATGGGCCCGTCGGACATGTTCGGCGAGTTGTCGATCTTCGACCCGGGTCCGCGCACGTCCAGCGCGACCACGATCACCGAGGTGCGGGCGGTGTCGATGGACCGCGACGCGCTGCGGTCATGGATCGCCGATCGTCCCGAAATCTCCGAACAGCTGCTGCGGGTGCTGGCCCGCCGGCTGCGCCGCACCAACAACAACCTGGCCGACCTCATCTTCACCGATGTGCCCGGTCGGGTGGCCAAGCAGCTGTTGCAGCTCGCCCAGCGTTTCGGCACCCAGGAAGGTGGCGCATTGCGGGTCACCCACGACCTGACACAGGAAGAAATCGCCCAGCTGGTCGGGGCCTCACGCGAGACGGTGAACAAGGCACTGGCTGATTTCGCTCACCGCGGCTGGATCCGCCTTGAGGGCAAGAGTGTGCTGATCTCTGACTCCGAAAGACTGGCCCGCCGAGCGAGGTAAGCGCGCGCCGCGCGGGCGCAACCGAGCGAGCTAGCTTCCTCACGCCCAGCAGACACAGAGTCGCACGCAAACGACGGATTTTGTGCGATTGTGCGGCTGCTCGCGCTACCGAGTCCGCAGATAGTCCAGTTGTGCCTGCACCGACCATTCGGCCGCATTCCAAAGCTTTTCGTCAACGTCGAGGTAGACGTGTTCGACGACCTCGCGGACCGTGGCGTCGTCACCGAGATCCCGCAACGCGGCGCGTATCTGCTCCAGACGTTCGTGCCGGTGCAGCAGGTATCCCGATGCAATCGCTTCCAGGTCGAGCAAGTCCGGCCCGTGCCCCGGCAGCACGGTCCGCCGGCCCAGGCCACGCAGCCGGTGCAGCGATTCCAAGTAGTCGGCTAGGCTGCCGTCTTCCTTGTCGATGACGGTGGTCCCGCAACCCAACACGGTGTCGGCGGTCAACACGGCGTCGTCGAGGACAAATGACAGCGAATCTGCGGTGTGGCCAGGGGTGGCCAACACGGTAATGGTTAACCCGGCAACGTCGATCACTTCCCCGTCGGTCAGCGTCTCCCCATCACGTCGCAAGAACTGCGGATCCGCGGCCCGTACCGGCGCCCCGGTCAGCGCGACCAGTTTGTCGATGCCGCTGGTGTGGTCGCCATGACGATGACTGATCAGTACCAACGCGATGCGGCCAAGCGCGGCAACCCGTGCCAGGTGCTCGTCGTCGTCCGGGCCTGGATCGACAACGACCAGCTCGTCACTGAGCGGGCCGCGCAGCACCCAGGTGTTGGTGCCGTCCAACGTCAGCAAACCGGGGTTGTCGGCCAACAGGACCGACGCGGTGTCGGTGACCGCGCGCAGCTGGCCGTAGGCGGGATGGGTCAGCGACTCAGCTGTCTTCGACATCGGCCGCTAGCCGACCTCCACGATCAACTCGACTTCCACCGGCGCATCCAACGGTAGCTCGGATACGCCGACCGCCGAACGCGCATGCGCGCCGCTATCGCCGAACACCTCGGCCAGCAGATCGGAGGCCCCGTTGATCACGCTCGGCTGGCCGTGAAACCCCGGTGCCGAAGCGACAAACCCGACGACTTTGACCACCCGGGTCACCGCGTCGAGATCCACCAGCGAATCAACGGCTGCCAGCGCATTGAGCGCGCAGATCCGCGCGAGCGTCTTGCCCTCCTCCGGGTTGACGTCGGCGCCGAGCTTGCCGGTCCGCACCAGCTTGCCTGCCTCCAACGGCAGCTGGCCCGCGGTGTAGACCAGGTTGCCGGTGCGCACAGCTGGAACGTAGGCCGCCAGCGGCGCCGCCACTTGCGGTAGCGTGACACCGAGTTGCCCTAATCGGGCTTTAGCGCTCATTAACCCCGATACCTCCTACTTCGGGCGCTTCAGGTAAGCGACGTGCTGCTCACCGGTGGGCCCGGGCAGCACCGCCACCAGCTCCCAGCCATCGGCTCCCCACTGGTCGAGGATCTGTTTGGTGGCGTGCGTCAACAGCGGGACCGTGGCGTACTCCCATGCGGTGGGTTGGGTCATGACGCGAGCTTATCGGTCGGACTGGACCCGCTCCGCTCAGCCCGGTAGCCCGGAAAGATCGCCAGGCCATCGGGCTAGCATGCCATGGTGGCAACCACATCTAGCGGCGGTAGTTCCGTCGGCTGGCCGTCACGCTTGTCGGGGGTCCGACTGCACCTTGTCACCGGCAAAGGCGGTACCGGGAAGTCGACGATCGCGGCCGCGCTCGCGCTGACGCTGGCAGCGGGCGGCCGCAAAGTCCTACTCGTCGAAGTCGAGGGGCGCCAGGGGATTGCGCAACTCTTCGACGTCCCGCCACTGCCCTACCAGGAACTTAAGATCGCGACCGCCGAGCGCGGCGGCCAGGTCAACGCCTTGGCAATCGACATCGAGGCCGCCTTCCTGGAATACCTCGACATGTTTTACAACCTCGGTATCGCAGGCCGGGCCATGCGCCGTATCGGCGCGGTCGAGTTCGCGACGACGATCGCGCCCGGTCTGCGCGACGTGCTGCTCACCGGCAAGATCAAGGAGACGGTGGTGCGCCTCGACAAGAACAAGCTGCCGGTCTATGATGCAATCGTCGTCGATGCGCCTCCGACCGGGCGCATCGCGCGCTTCCTGGATGTCACCAAGGCGGTGTCCGATCTGGCCAAGGGCGGACCGGTGCATGCGCAAAGCGAAGGCGTGGTGAAGTTACTGCACTCCAACCAGACCGCCATCCATTTGGTCACTCTGTTAGAAGCGCTGCCGGTGCAGGAGACACTGGAAGCCATCGAGGAGCTTGCGCAGATGGAACTGCCGATCGGCAGTGTGATCGTGAACCGCAACATCCCCGCCCATTTGGAGCCTCAGGACTTGGCGAAGGCCGCCGAGGGCGAGGTCGATGCAGACTCGGTGCGGGCCGGGTTGTTGACGGCCGGGGTCAAGCTTCCCGACGCCGATTTCGCCGGCCTGCTTACCGAGACCATCCAGCATGCCACCCGAATCACCGCACGCGCCGAAATCGCACAACAGCTTGACGCCTTGCAGGTTCCGCGATTGGAATTGCCGACGGTCTCTGACGGCGTCGACCTTGGCAGCCTCTACGAGCTCTCGGAATCACTTGCCCAGCAGGGGGTTCGATGAGTGTCACACCGAAGACCCTCGATATGGGCGCAATCCTGGCCGACACATCCAACCGGGTGGTTGTGTGCTGCGGCGCCGGTGGGGTCGGCAAGACCACTACCGCGGCCGCGCTGGCGTTGCGCGCGGCCGAGTATGGCCGCACTGTGGTCGTTTTGACGATTGACCCAGCCAAGCGATTGGCACAAGCACTGGGGATCAACGATCTTGGCAACACACCACAACGCGTGCCATTGGCACCCGAGGTTCCCGGCGAGCTACACGCGATGATGCTCGACATGCGCCGCACGTTTGACGAAATGGTTATGCAATACTCTGGACCCGAACGGGCGCAATCGATTCTGGACAACCAGTTCTATCAGACCGTCGCCACATCGCTTGCCGGCACCCAAGAGTACATGGCTATGGAGAAGCTGGGCCAACTGCTAAGCCAGGACCGCTGGGACCTGATTGTGGTAGACACTCCGCCGTCGCGTAACGCGCTGGACTTCTTAGACGCGCCAAAGCGACTGGGCAGCTTCATGGATAGTCGGCTGTGGAGGCTGTTACTCGCTCCCGGCCGGGGCATCGGGCGGCTGATCACCGGCGTGATGGGATTGGCCATGAAGGCGTTGTCCACCGTGCTCGGTTCCCAGATGCTGGCCGACGCAGCAGCGTTCGTTCAATCGCTGGACGCCACGTTCGGTGGTTTCCGCGAGAAGGCAGACCGCACTTACGCGTTGTTGAAACGGCGCGGCACCCAGTTCGTGGTGGTGTCGGCGGCCGAACCCGACGCACTGCGCGAGGCGTCCTTCTTCGTCGACCGGCTATCGCAGGAGAGCATGCCGCTAGCGGGGCTGGTCTTCAACCGCACGCACCCGATGCTGTGCGCATTGCCGATCGAGCGGGCAATCGACGCCGCCGAAACGTTGGATGCCGAGACCACCGACTCCGACGCCACATCGCTGGCCGCAGCGGTGCTGCGTATCCATGCCGAGCGCGGGCAGACAGCCAAACGGGAGATCCGGCTGCTGTCCCGGTTCACCGGAGCCAACCCCACCGTGCCGGTCGTTGGGGTACCGTCGCTCCCGTTTGACGTCTCTGACCTGGAAGCGCTGCGGGCGCTCGCCGACCAGCTCACCACGGTCGGCAACGATGCGGGCCGCGCAGCGGGCCGCTGAGGAACCGGCCCATCAGTGACGGTCGGCAACGATGCGGGCCGCGCAGCGGGCCGCTGAGGAACCGGCCCATCAGTGACGGTCGGCGACGATGCGGGCCGTACAACATCTGACCGGGATCCGGCTATTGGGCACAAGCCAGTTCCTATTGGGCACAAGCCAATTAGAAATGAATGGCTTTTGCTGTAACCAAACCGTAATCAGAAGCGACGGGACCGCGGCACCTATCCGCAGTCCCTGAGTGGCTATCCGGCGGTGCCGGTGCGGCGCTTGCGCTTCTCAAGGTAGTCCGACCACGAAACCACCTCGGGATGTTGCTTGAGCAGAGCCCTGCGCTGGCGCTCGGTCATGCCACCCCAAACACCGAACTCGACCTTGTTGTCCAGCGCATCTGCCGCACACTCTTGCATTACCGGACAGTGACGGCAGATCACCGCGGCCTTGCGTTGTGCGGCTCCTCGAACAAAGAGTTCGTCAGGGTCGGTAGTCCGGCACAGCGCCTTGGATACCCACGCGATCCGCTCTTCCGCGTCTACGCTGCGTACCACGTTCTGTGCAGCCGTGAGGTTAGTCCTTCGAGCGGCTGGACGGGTTCCTGACACGAGCTGATCCCTTCCTCCCGGCCGCCGTGTGCGACCGCCCTCCTCGGAAACAGCCGATGCTGCGAGCGACGCCACACCATGCACATCGGTGTTACCTGTATCTCACTGATCTGTATAAGTCAGGTGGTCGTGTGCCAATTGCGCAACAGTACGATAACGCTTTTTTGGGACGAGCGTGCCGTCTTGTCTGGATCGGCCGGGGGAAATGCCGCCGCTTCGGTCCCGTTTACGGGGTCTGACCAGTGACGCAGCCGCAAATATCGCGCCCGCCCCGATCCCGCAGTGACTCACCCGCCCGCGGAAAGATTCTATTGGACCGAGCGGCACGGTGGAGTGACAGGAGGTCGCTACTGTAGTACGCATGCCCGAGCGCCTCCCGGCCGCGATCACCGTTCTGAAGCTGGCTGGGTGCTGTCTGTTGGCCAGTGTCGTCGCCACTGCGCTGACGTTCCCGTTCGCAGGCGGGCTAGGGCTGATGTCCAATCGTGCCTCTGAGGTCGTTGCCAACGGCTCGGCCCAGCTGCTCGAGGGGCAAGTGCCTGCGGTATCGACGATGGTCGACGCGAAGGGCAACACGATCGCGTGGCTGTACTCGCAGCGCCGGTTCGAGGTGCCCTCGGACAAGATCGCCAACACGATGAAGCTGGCGATCGTCTCGATTGAAGATAAGCGGTTCGCCGACCACAGCGGCGTGGACTGGAAGGGCACCCTGACCGGCCTGGCGGGCTACGCGTCCGGCGACCTCGACACGCGCGGCGGCTCGACGCTCGAACAACAGTACGTGAAGAACTACCAACTGCTGGTGACAGCCCAAACCGATGCCGAGAAGCGAGCGGCCGTCGAAACCACTCCGGCCCGCAAGCTTCGCGAGATCCGGATGGCACTCACGCTGGACAAGACCTTCACAAAATCTGAAATCCTGACCCGATACTTGAACCTGGTCTCGTTCGGCAATAACTCGTTCGGCGTGCAGGACGCGGCGCAAACGTACTTCGGCATCAACGCGTCCGACCTGAATTGGCAGCAAGCGGCGCTGCTGGCCGGCATGGTGCAATCGACCAGCACGCTCAACCCGTACACCAACCCCGACGGCGCGCTGGCCCGGCGGAACGTGGTCCTCGACACCATGATCGAGAACCTTCCCGGGGAGGCGGAGGCGTTGCGTGCCGCCAAGGCCGAGCCGCTGGGGGTACTGCCGCAGCCCAATGAGTTGCCGCGCGGCTGCATCGCGGCCGGCGACCGCGCATTCTTCTGCGACTACGTCCAGGAGTACCTGTCTCGGGCCGGGATCAGCAAGGAGCAGGTCGCCACGGGCGGGTACCTGATCCGCACCACCCTGGACCCAGAGGTGCAGGCACCGGTCAAGGCCGCCATCGACAAGTACGCCAGCCCGAACCTGGCCGGTATTTCCAGCGTGATGAGCGTGATCAAACCGGGTAAGGATGCGCACAAGGTGTTGGCCATGGCCAGTAACCGCAAATACGGGCTGGATCTAGAAGCCGGCGAAACCATGCGGCCGCAGCCATTCTCCCTGGTTGGCGACGGCGCCGGGTCTATCTTCAAGATCTTCACCACGGCCGCTGCTCTGGACATGGGCATGGGTATTAACGCCCAACTCGACGTGCCGCCCCGATTCCAGGCCAAAGGTCTGGGAAGTGGCGGGGCAAAGGGGTGCCCCAAAGAGACCTGGTGTGTGGTGAACGCCGGCAACTACCGCGGCTCGATGAATGTCACCGACGCGCTGGCAACCTCGCCAAACACCGCGTTCGCCAAGCTGATCTCGCAGGTCGGGGTGGGGCGTGCGGTCGATATGGCCATCAAACTCGGGCTGAGGTCTTATGCGAATCCCGGCACCGCACGCGACTACAACCCCGACAGCAATGAGAGCTTGGCTGACTTCGTCAAACGACAGAACCTGGGTTCGTTCACCCTCGGCCCCATCGAGTTAAACGCGCTGGAGCTGTCCAACGTGGCGGCCACGTTGGCATCCGGCGGCGTGTGGTGCCCCCCCAACCCAATCGACCAGCTCATCGACCGCAACGGCAACGAAGTCGCGGTCACCACCGAGACGTGCGACCAGGTGGTGCCCGCAGGGCTGGCGAACACCCTCGCCAACGCGATGAGCAAGGACGCCGTGGGCAGCGGCACGGCGGCCGGTTCGGCCGGCGCGGCGGGCTGGGATCTGCCGATGTCCGGCAAAACCGGCACCACCGAGGCGCACCGGTCGGCCGGCTTCGTGGGCTTCACCAACCGCTACGCGGCGGCGAACTACATCTACGACGACTCCAGCTCGCCGACAGATCTGTGTTCCGGCCCGCTGCGCCATTGCGGCAGCGGCGACTTGTACGGCGGCAACGAGCCATCCCGCACCTGGTTCGCCGCGATGAAGCCGATCGCCAACAACTTCGGCGAAGTGCAGCTACCACCGACCGATCCACGCTATGTCGACGGCGCACCAGGCTCACGGGTACCAAGCGTGGCCGGTCTGGATGTCGACGCCGCACGCCAGCGCCTCAAGGACGCGGGCTTCCAGGTCGCCGACCAAACCAACTCGGTCAACAGCTCCGCCAAGTATGGTGAGGTGGTCGGAACGTCGCCCAGCGGTCAAACAATTCCGGGTTCGATCGTCACGATCCAGATCAGCAACGGCATCCCGCCGGCTCCGCCTCCGCCACCGCTGCCTGAGGATGGTGGGCCGCCACCGCCGGTCGGATCGCAGGTGGTGGAGATTCCGGGGCTGCCGCCGATCACCATTCCGCTGCTGGCGCCACCACCCCCAGCGCCTCCCCCGTAGGCCCTCCCAATCGGCCTCGTGCCGCTGCAGACGCGCGATCAGACCTCGACCGGCAGTAGGCTGCGTGCATGGCTGCTGTCTTGCCCACCTTGATCCGCACCGGCGCCGTGGCGTTGGGCTCGGCCATCGCCGGGATTGGTTACGCTGCGCTGGTCGAGCGCAATGCATTCGTCCTGCGCGAGGTGACCATGCCAGTCTTGACTCCGGGCTCCACACCGCTGCGGGTGCTGCACATCAGCGATCTGCATATGCTGCCCAACCAGCACCGCAAACAGGCCTGGCTGCGCGAGCTCGCCAGCTGGGAGCCGGATCTGGTCGTCAACACCGGTGACAACCTGGCTCACCCCAAGGCGGTGCCCGCCGTCGTCCAAACCCTGAGCGATCTGCTGTCCCGGCCGGGTGTCTTCGTGTTCGGCAGCAACGACTACTTTGGGCCGCGCCTGAAGAACCCAATGAACTATCTGACCAGCCCGGATCACCGCGTCCGCGGAGCAGCGCTGCCCTGGCAGGATCTGCGGGCGGCGTTCACCGAACGTGGGTGGCTCGACCTAACCCATACCCGCCGCGAGTTCGAAGTTGCCGGTCTGCACATCGCCGCTGCGGGCGTCGACGACCCGCATATCGACCGAGACCGCTACGACACCATCGCCGGCCCGGCCAGCCCGGCCGCCAACCTGCGGCTGGGGCTCACCCATTCACCGGAGCCGCGGGTGTTGGACCGCTTCGCCGCCGATGGTTACCAGTTGGTGCTGGCCGGCCACACCCACGGCGGGCAGCTGTGCCTGCCGTTGTACGGGGCGCTGGTCACTAACTGCGGTCTGGACCGCTCCCGGGCCAAAGGAGCGTCACACTGGGGTGCAAACATGCGGCTGCACGTCTCCGCCGGGATCGGCACTTCGCCGTTTGCGCCGGTGAGATTCTGCTGCCGGCCCGAAGCAACCCTGCTGACGTTGATCGCGACCCCAATGGGCGGGCGCGATTCGAGCAGCAACCTGGGCCGCTCACAGCCGACAGTGTCGGTGCGTTGAGCGGCGGGGCCTGTATCGCGGTCCGCAGCCTATCCCGGAGCTGGACGGACAACGCGATCCGGTTGATCGAGGCGGACGCCCGCCGTAGCGCCGACACCCACCTGCTGCGCTACCCACTGCCCGCTGCCTGGTGCACGGATGTCGACGTCGAGCTGTACCTCAAGGACGAGACGACCCATATCACCGGCAGTCTCAAACACCGGTTGGCACGTTCGTTGTTCCTCTATGCGCTATGCAACGGCTGGATCAACGAGAACACCACGGTGGTGGAGGCATCGTCGGGTTCAACGGCGGTGTCCGAGGCCTATTTCGCGGCGCTGCTGGGTCTGCCGTTCATCGCCGTGATGCCGGCCGCGACCAGCGCTTCCAAAATCGCGTTGATCGAATCACAAGGTGGCCGTTGTCATTTCGTCCAGAATTCAAGTCAAGTGTACGCCGAGGCGGAGCGCGTCGCCAAGGAAACCGGCGGCCACTATCTGGACCAGTTCACCAACGCGGAGCGCGCAACCGACTGGCGCGGCAACAACAACATCGCCGAGTCGATCTACGTGCAAATGCGCGAAGAGAAGCACCCCACCCCGGAATGGATCGTCGTGGGTGCGGGCACCGGCGGAACCAGCGCGACGATCGGCCGCTACATCCGCTACCGACGGCACGCGACCCGGCTGTGCGTCGTCGATCCGGAGAATTCCGCGTTCTTCCCCGCGTACTCCGAAGGCCGGTACGACATCGTCATGCCCACATCGTCCCGTATCGAGGGCATCGGCCGGCCGCGGGTCGAGCCGTCGTTTCTGCCCGGTGTGGTCGACCGCATGGTGGCGGTCCCCGACGCGGCGTCGATCGCTGCCGCCCGGCATGTCAGCGCCGTTCTGGGGCGCCGAGTGGGACCGTCTACCGGCACCAACCTCTGGGGCGCGTTCGGACTGCTCGCCGAGATGGTCAAGCAGGGCCGCAGCGGCTCGGTGGTCACACTGCTCGCCGACAGCGGCGATCGCTACGCCGACACCTACTTTTCCGACGAGTGGGTCAGTGCCCAGGGGCTCGATCCGGCCGGGCCGGCTGCGGCGCTGGTGGAATTCGAGCGCTCCTGTCGATGGACGTGACGGTCGGACCTGCGGTTTGGCTAGTCAACGGTCCGGTGCGATAGGCTGTCGTGGCTTCAAGCGGGGTGTGGCGCAGCTTGGTAGCGCGCTTCGTTCGGGACGAAGAGGCCGTGGGTTCAAATCCCGCCACCCCGACCGAGAGATCGCTGACGACAGCCTTACCCGGCGCAGCGTGGTAGCTTGCTGCAGTCTGCTCGGGCGGCAGCGCCACCCTGACGGTGCTGGTTGACCATGCCGGACAGCACGTCAACGCACAGGCATTTCCAACGGAAGTTGTAGGTTACCGGCCGCCCTAAAACACGGTGCACTTTTCGTTAAAGGTTGTGGGTGTGGATCCAACGAAATTCGTTGCCCCGGCGTGGGCAGCGCCGTGTCCACAGGGGGACCCGCCGCGCATTACGCCTATGGGCCCACCCCCGTACCGCGGGAGTTGGCTCTGCACCCCGAGCCAATCATGCTTCTCTCGGAGTCCGACGCGGGACTGGGACGACTCGCATGAGCCGGACGCCTCCTGCCTGACCCCCACCTGCTAGGAACGTAAACCGGGAGAGTTTCGTCGGAGCCAGAATTGGATTTCCTCCCCGAGCAATCGGCCCGAAACCGCGGGGTTGTTTCCGCCGACCGTCGACAACATGTGGCGTGCGTTGGATGACTGGGAAATGTATCTCCACGACGCAGCGCCACAACTGCCGCTCTTGATCCGTTGCGCCCTGGTGCATTACCAATTCGAGGCGATCGGGCCATTTCTCGACGGCAACGCACGACTCGGGCGTCTGTTCATCATCCTTTGCCTTGTTGCATTGGGACGGTTGCCGCTAACGGGCGGGGCGAAACCGCACCCGAGTGCCGCGGCGGGGCACAAGCATGATGGAGCGCCGCACGATCCGCTCTGGCTCGTCGTCGACGGCGGTGAACTCGCCCTCGCGCAGCAGCACGTGCAATACGGTGATCAACTCTCGCATCGAAAAGTTCGCACCCAGACAGCGTTTCACGCCGCCGCCGAACGGAACCCAGGCATAGGTTTGCGGCCGCGTACCGAGGAACCGCTCGGGGCGGAACTCGTGTGGGTGCTCATACACCTCGGCGCTGCGGTTGATCGCGATGATGTGGACCACGATTCGTGTGCCAGCCTCCACACGGTAACCGCCGATGGTTAGTGGTTGCGCGGCGACACGAGCCGTCAACGGCGCGGGCGGACGCACCCGCAACGTCTCGTTGATCACCGCCGTCGTGAAGGCTTCCCCACCGCCAACGGCCTCCGCTCGCACGCGCCGCAACGCGTCCGGATGGTGCAGCAGCAAGTCGAACGCCCACGCCAACGTGGTCGCCGTGGTTTCATGCCCCGCCAGCACGAGGGTGATCAGATCGTCGCGGATCTCGCTGTCTGACAACTGTTCCCCGGACTCTCCGCGCGCGCTCACGAGCAACGACAGGACGTCGTGTCGCTCGCCCAGGCGTGGATCGGCGCGCCGCTGCGCAATGAGCGCCATGACGACGTCGTCGATCTCGGTGTTGGCGCGGGCGCGTGCAGGCCAGACTCGTAGTGCGCCCAACCGACGCAGTGCGTAGCGCACGGTCAACTGCTCTGAAACACCAAGATTCAACAGCCGCTCGAACGGCCGGCCCAAGCGCCGGACCTCCTCGGGGTCGTCGACCCCGAATATGACCTTGACGATCACATCCAGCATCAGCGACCGCGCCACCGTCAACATCGCAAACGGACGGTCAACCGGCCATGTATGCATCGCCGCGCGAGTGGAGTTCTCGATAATCGGAACGTAACGATCCAGCGCAGCGCCATGTAATGGCGGCGTCAAGAGTTTTCGACGTCGAAGATGCTCCGGCTCCTCCTGGACAAACATCGACCCCGACCCATAGATCGCCGCTGCCGGCCCCACCCCCTCGCCCCCGAGCAGGACGTCGGTGGGAGCGGTGAAAACCTCCTTGGCCAGCGCCGAGTCGGACACGATCGCAACGTCACCCAGGCTGAGAATGGGCATCGTCATGATCGGTCCGTACCGACGGATCAGTCGCAGCATCCGGCGCTCGCCACCCGCCAGGTAGGCAACCGCGTAGGCGGCCGCGAAGGCCGCGCGAAATCCACGGGGCGCCGGCAAGCCCGGTGGGCCGCCCAAAGCATCCGGCGCGTGCTCCCGGCGAACCGCAAACGCTGCCACGCCTACGACAGAAGCACAGCGTTTCGGGTCGGTCAACGCAGCAGGGCTAGCAAGCGACCTCAGCACCATCGGTTCCCGAAGGTGCGGTCCGGCGCTACCGCGTCGAAAATCGCAGACCGCGCCAGCCGGTTGGGAATGAGGCCGTTTCACCGGCGGGCGTCCCGCGCAGCGTTTCGCCGCAGACCCTATGTTGGCCATGCGCGATATAGGCCACCCGGCACCAAGGTGCCATGACCGCCACAACCAGGGCCGCGGCGGCAACCGCCAGGTGTCCGATCGTCAGCGCAACTAAACCCGCAACCAGCCCGACAGCCCACACGGCAGCCACCACCAGCCCCGGCACATTGACACTCGCGGGGACGCTGCCGCTACCGCTTGGCTGCGGCGCGGATGCATGATCACCGGCGTCACTCCCGGTGTAGACCATGACCACTCCCAGCGATAAAAGGTTGCCGATCAAGGTAACCCATACAGGCCGTCGGCAGCCACCGGCGAACAGCTCTTCGAGGATGCCGTCAGGACATTGACAGCTACCAGACACCATTTCCACACCGTCAAAATGTGGCGCGTGACACGCACGGCGGCACGCTGGCAACGTGGCGTGCGCCGCAGGCCTCGACTATCTGGTGCCGATCACAGCATGCATGCTCGTCGGTTTGTACGGCGTTACCGGTCGATCCTGCCGCCCCGTACCCCAGTCAAGGCATCGTGGAGCGTGGAAAACAACCGAAAGGTCTTGTCCAGACCCATCAGATGAATCGGCCTTCTGGTTACCGAACCCCGTGCAACCACCCCGAACTTGACGGATTGGCCTATCTTTTCGGATGTTGCCGCCAAAATCTTCAGCCCCACCGACCCCAGAAACTCCACCGCGGAAAGGTCGATGACTAGCGCCGTCGGATTGTCGGCCACAACTTCGCCGATGGCCTCTTCAAGTGCCGCAGCGGTGATCAAATCAATCTCACCACCGATGCTGAGCACGGCGACCCCGTTATGGTCGGCAACCGTGACGGTGATCGAGTCGGGAGCTGACAATGGCGATCCTCTTGTCCGAGCCGTCCGTGTGGTGAAAGCCTAGCCCGCCTGCGAACTGCGGCGGCGGCCCATCAGCGTAGGATTTGCCGGCTGCACACGACCTGTGTGCGGGCCGCAATCGCGGCGAAGGCGCTGGGGCGTGGGTGAATTGCCTAACAACCCTCGAGTGCGGACACGCATATAGCCTCCGTCGAAATTGGCCTATAGGCGTTCCTTGACCGCCGCCGACAAGCGTGCGCCGTCGGCTTTCCCGGCGGCGATCACGGTGGCCGCCTTCATTACCAGACCCATCTGTTTCATGCTGGGCCGATGCCCGAGTTCTTCGGCCACCTCGGCTATGGCGGTGTCGGCGACATCGGCCAGTTCCCCCTCGGTGAGCGGCGTCGGGAGGTACTCGTCAATGATCCGTGCCTCGGCATGCTCGGTGGCGGCGAGCTCACCGCGGCCGTTTTGGGTGTAGATCTCCGCCGCCTCACCACGCTTGCGCGATTCCCTGGCCAACACCTTGATCACCTCGTCGTCGGAGAGCTCTCTTGCCTGCTTGCCAGAGACCTCCTCGGTCTGGATCGCGGCCAGCAGCATGCGTATGGTCGCGGTCCGCAGCTTGTCCTGCGTCTTCATCGCTTGGGTCAGGTCTGACCGAAGCTGGGATTTAAGTTCCGCCATTGCACAAACGCTACGCGCCGCAACGCCCGAAACCCGACACTGAGACCTACATTGAGAAATGCACCGACCGCCGACAGGATGGAGGCCATGACGAACGACGACAGCTGCTGCGTCCGGTGAGCATGCTGCCGCCTGGCTACCCGGTTGAACCACCGCCCGTGGCGCCGGGATATGCGCCGGCCGGATATCCGCCCTACCCCGCTACACCACCCGGGTACGGCCCGCCGGGTTATGGTGCGCCGCCCAGCTATGGCCCCCCGCCTGGCTATGGTCCACCCCTCGGCTACCCCGCCGCACCGCCCGGCTGCGGCCCACCGCCCGGCTATGGCCCACCGCTCGGCTATGGCCCACCGGTCGCCCCGGGCGCGGTCAAACCAGGAATAATCCCGCTGCGGCCGTTGACCTTGAGCGATATCTTCAACGGCGCGGTCGGCTACATCCGCGCTAACCCGAAGGCGACGCTGGGATTGACCGCCATGGTCGTGGTGACCCTGCAAATCATCTCACTGGTGGCCCTATTTGGCCCCATGACCGCCTTCGGTGACATCGTGACCGGGGAGCCCGACGAGCTGACCGGCGCGGTGGTGGGCGGTTGGTCAGCGTCATTCGGCGCCAGTCTCCTGGTCAGCTGGCTAGCGGGTGTGCTGCTCAGCGGCATGCTCACCGTCATCGTCGGGCGGGCCGTGTTCGGTTCGCCGATCACCGTCGGCGAGGCGTGGGCCAAGGTTCGCGGTCGCCTGCTCGCGTTGTTCGGCCTGGCACTGCTGGAAGCAGCCGGCGTGGTGGCGGTGCTCGGGCTGGCGGTCGTCATACTTTCCGGGGTCGCGGCGGCGGCCAACGAGGCAGCGGCGGCCCTCCTCGGCTTCCCGCTGCTGCTCGTGGTTGGGGTGTCGCTGGCCTATTTGTATGTCGTCCTGCTGTTCGCACCCGTGCTGATCGTGCTGGAGAGGCTGCCCATCGTCGAGGCGATCACCAGATCCTTTGCGCTCGTGCGTCATGGCTTCTGGCGGGTCCTGGGCATCCGCCTGCTGACGGTGCTGGTGGTGGGCGTAGTTGGTAATGCGATCGCGGCTCCTTTCATGATCGTCGGCGAGATAGTGACGGCCGTCACAGCGTCCGACGGGTCAGTCACCATGCGGCTCGTCGGCGCTACGCTCTCGGCCATCGGAGTGACGATCGGCCAGATTGTCACCGCGCCGTTCAGCGCCGGAGTTGTCGTGCTGTTATACACCGACCGCCGTATCCGTGCCGAGGCCTTCGACCTGGTATTGCAGACCGGCTTAGAAGCCGGCCCCGCCGGCGGGCCCGCCCCGGTGGAGTCCACCGACAACCTATGGCTCACGCGGCCTTTCTAAAGGGAGTTAGTGAGGACAGGCTGACAGTGCCCTCCATCGACATCGACCGCGAAGCCGCACACCAAGCCGCACAACGCGAGCTCGACAAACCGATCTACCCCAAAGACTCCCTGACCAAGGAACTCACCGACTGGATCGACGAGCAGCTGTACCGGATTTTGGAGAAGGGATCCTCGATACCTGGCGGTTGGTTCACCATCACCGTGCTGCTCATCTTGCTGATGATCGCGGTGACCGCCGCCGTCCAGATCGCACGGCGCACCATGCGCACCAACCGCGGCGGTGACTACCAGTTGTTCGACGCCGGCCAATTGACCGCAGCCCAGCATCGCTCCACGGCTGAAAGCTATGCCGCCGAGGGTAATTGGGCTGCGGCGATCCGCCACCGGCTACAAGCCGTGGCTCGCGAGTTGGAGGAGACCGGCATGCTCAACCCGGCTGCCGGGCGCACCGCCAACGAGCTGGCCAGCGATGCGGGCGAGGTTTTACCGCATCTGGCAGGGGAATTGACGCAGGCGGCAACCGCTTTCAACGACGTCACCTACGGCGAGCGGCCCGGAACCCAAGGCGCCTACCAAATGATCGCCGACCTCGATGACCATCTGCGGTCCCGTTCACCGGCCGTCGTATCTGCAGTGCAGCACCCGGCCGTGTTCGACTCGTGGGCGCAGGTCCGGTGATTCCCACACGTCTCGCAACCGTGCGCCGCCGACGGCCGTGGCGCGGGGTGTTGCTCACGCTGGCCGCAGTCGCCGTCGTGGCCTCGATCGGCACCTATTTGACGGCGCCACGGCCTGGAGGCGCCATGGCCCCCGCGTCCACCAGCTCGACGGGGGGCCACGCGCTGGCGACGCTGCTTGGCAACCACGGCGTCGAGGTTGTCGTGGCCGACTCCATCGCCGATGTCGAAGCCGCGGCACGCCCCGACTCGCTGCTGTTGGTGGCGCAGACGCAGTATCTAGTCGACAACGCACTGCTGGATCGGCTGGCGAAAGCCCCCGGTGACCTGTTGCTGGTGGCACCCACCTCACGAACTCGTACGGCGCTGACGCCGCAACTGCGCATCGCGGCCGCCAGCCCATTCAACAGTCAGCCGAATTGTACGCTGCGGGAAGCTAATCGGGCAGGATCGGTGCAGTGGGGGCCCAGTGACACCTACCAGGCCACCGGCGACCTGGTGTTGACCAGCTGTTACGGCGGGGCATTGGTCCGCTTTCGTGCTGAGGGCCGAACCATCACGGTGGTTGGCAGCAGCAACTTCATGACCAACGGCGGCCTGCTGCCGGCCGGCAATGCCGCACTGGCCATGAACCTCGCGGGCAACCGGCCTCGTCTCGTCTGGTACGCGCCCGACCACATTGAGGGGGAAATGTCTTCTCCGTCATCTCTTTCCGACCTGATTCCGGAGAACGTGCACTGGACCATCTGGCAATTGTGGCTGGTGGTGCTCTTGGTGGCACTCTGGAAAGGCCGGCGGATCGGTCCACTGGTGGCCGAGGAGTTACCCGTTGTGATCCGCGCGTCGGAGACTGTCGAGGGTCGCGGTCGGTTGTACCGATCCCGTCGGGCGCGTGATCGCGCCGCGGACGCACTACGCACCGCGACGCTGCAACGCCTGCGGCCCCGACTTGGGGTGGGCGCAGGCGCGCCGGCGCCAGCAGTGGTGACAACCATAGCGCAGCGCAGCAAAGCTGACCCGCCGTTTGTTGCCTACCATTTATTCGGCCCGGCACCGGCCACCGACAATGACCTGTTACAACTTGCCCGTGCGCTCGACGACATCGAAAGGCAGGTCACCCACTCGTGACACAGTCCGCGTCCAACCCGCAAGCTCCTCCCACCCAAACCCCTGGCGCTGAATTGCCCGGCTATCCCCCGCAAGCGGGTGGTGCCCCTACAGCGGCCCCTTCCGGGCCGCATCCTCACCGGGCTGAAGCAGAATCGGCACGTGATGCATTGCTGGCATTACGCGCCGAGGTCGCCAAGGCCGTCGTCGGACAGGACGGGGTGATCAGCGGCCTGGTGATCGCTCTGTTGTGCCGTGGGCACGTGCTCCTGGAAGGTGTTCCAGGAGTGGCGAAGACGCTGATTGTCCGCGCTATGTCCGCCGCTTTGCAACTGGAGTTCAAGCGGGTGCAGTTCACCCCTGACCTGATGCCAGGCGACGTCACCGGTTCACTGGTCTACGATGCCCGCACCGCCGAGTTCGTGTTCCGGCCGGGCCCGGTGTTCACCAATTTGCTGCTGGCCGATGAGATCAACCGCACCCCACCCAAGACGCAGGCCGCGCTGCTCGAGGCGATGGAAGAGCGTCAAGTCAGTGTGGAGGGTGAGCCTAAGCCGCTGCCCAACCCGTTCATCGTCGCCGCGACGCAGAACCCGATCGAATACGAGGGCACCTATCAGTTGCCCGAAGCCCAACTGGATCGTTTCCTGCTGAAACTGAATGTGACACTGCCGGCACGCGATTCCGAGATCGCCATCCTTGACCGGCACGCGCACGGGTTCGACCCGCGCGATCTATCCGCGATCAATCCGGTGGCCGGGCCGGCCGAGCTGGCGGCTGGCCGCGAGGCGGTGCGCCACGTGCTGGTCGCTAATGAGGTGCTGGGCTACATCGTCGACATCGTCGGGGCCACCCGCTCCTCGCCCGCACTACAGCTCGGTGTGTCGCCGCGTGGGGCAACCGCCCTGCTGGGCACCGCCCGGTCCTGGGCGTGGCTGTCCGGGCGCGATTACGTCACCCCCGACGACGTGAAGGCGATGGCCCGACCGACGCTACGCCACCGGGTGATGCTACGCCCGGAAGCCGAGCTGGAAGGCGCCACACCCGACGGCGTTCTCGACGGAATTCTGGCCTCGGTTCCGGTGCCCCGCTAGTGATCCGTGTGATCGGCGCCGGCGACGATGCAGTGGGGGCACCACCCGCTTGCGGGGGACGAAGCGATGGGGTGGGGGTACGCCCCCACAAGTGGGAGGTACCCCCACCCGCTTGCGGGGGAGAGCGGCGCAGATGATCCTAACCGGACGCACCGGCTTGCTGGCCCTGATCTGCGTCCTGCCGATAGCGCTGTCCCCTTGGCCGGCAAGGGCTTTCGTGATGTTGCTGGTGGCGCTTGCGGTAGCGGTGACCGTGGACACCCTGCTAGCGGCCAGCACCCGTAAGTTGCGCTTTACCCGCTCGCCGTATACCTCCGCCCGGCTCGGGCAGCCCGTGGACGCGAGCCTGCTGCTCTGCAATGGGGGCCGCCGCCGGTTCCGCGGCCAGGTTCGTGACGCCTGGCCGCCCAGTGCCCGTGCGCAGCCGCACACCCACGATGTCGACGTGGCTGCCGGGCAGCGCCAGCAGGTGCACACCGCACTGCGGCCAGTTCGGCGTGGGGACCAGCGCGCAGCAATGGTCACGGCCCGTTCGATCGGACCACTGGGGTTGGCGGGACGGCAGAGTTCACAGTCGGTGCCCGGCTTGGTCCGGGTGCTGCCGCCGTTCCTGTCTCGCAAGCACCTGCCGTCGAGGCTGGCCAAGCTGCGGGAGATCGACGGGCTGTTACCCACGTTGATACGCGGCCAAGGCACCGAATTCGATTCGCTGCGCGAGTATGTCGTCGGCGACGACGTCCGCTCGATCGATTGGCGCGCGAGCGCACGCCGCGCCGATGTCATGGTCCGCACCTGGCGGCCCGAACGGGACCGCCGAGTCGTCATCGTGCTCGACACCGGACGCATGGCGGCGGGGCGGGTCGGTGTCGACCCGACCGCCGCCGATCCCGCCGGGTGGCCGCGGCTGGACTGGTCCATGGATGCCGCACTGCTGTTGGCGGCACTGGCGTCACGAGCCGGCGACCATGTCGACTTCCTGGCCCACGACCGGATCAGCCGCGCCGGCGTGTTTGGCGCCTCGCGTAGCGAACTGCTTGCCCAACTGGTCGATGCCATGGCCCCGCTGCGACCGGCGCTTATCGAATCCGACTGGCATGCAATGATTGCCACCATCTTGCGGCGCACCCGGAGGCGATCGCTGGTGGTGCTGCTGACCGACCTCAACGCGACCGCTCTCGACGAGGGCCTGTTGCCGGTGCTGCCGCAGTTGTCGGCCCGACACCATGTGCTGGTCGCCGCGGTTGCCGACCCGCGCGTCGATCAACTGGCCGCCGGGCGGTCCGACGCGGCAGCGGTGTACGACGCTGCGGCTGCGGAGCGCGCCCGCAACGACCGGCGTGCGATCGCGTCACAACTGCGCCGAGGCGGGGTAGATGTCATCGACGCTCCTCCCGCCGAAATCGCACCCGGACTTGCGGATCGCTACCTGGCGATGAAAGCGACCGGCCGCCTCTAATTTCCGACCTCCATTGTGAAATGTGCGACGCCAGCGCGGCGTGTCGTGTCGCGAGTTTCACTCTCGGGGGAGTTCAGCCGGTCGGGACCACGTCGGGCGCGTCCTCCATGTCGCCGGTCTCCCCGGCTTGCGCGGCACGACGACCGAAGTAGCCGATGTAGGACAGAAACACCGCCTCGGCGATGATCCCGACGGCGATCCGAACAAACGTCGGCAACGGCGACGGTGTCACCACCGCCTCGATCAGACCTGCGACCAGAAACACACCCACCAAGCCCACCGCGACCGACACGACACCACGTCCTTGCTCGGCGAGGACCTGTCCGCGCGGGCGGTTGCCTGCAGATATCACCGACCACCCCAGCCGCATCCCAATCGCCGCGGCGAGAAAGACGGCCGTCAGCTCCAGCAGCCCGTGCGGAAGAAGCAGGCCCAGCAGGAAATCGCCCTTCCCCGCCTGGAACATCAGCCCGGCGATCAGTCCGACGTTGGCGGCGTTATCGAAGAGCACCAGCGGTATCGGCAGCCCCAGCACAACAGACATCGCGATGCACGTGGTAGCCACCCAGGAGTTGTTCACCCAGACCTGCAGAGCGAACGACGCGGCCGGGTGCTCGCTGTAATAGGACTGGACGTCATGGCTGACCAATTCGTCTATCTCAGTGGGCGTCCCGATCGCGGACTGCACCTCGTGACTGCCGGCCACCCAGAACCCGATCAGCACCACGACGGCGAAAAACGCCACCGCAGTCGCCAGCCACCACCGCCAGGTACGGTAGGCCACGACCGGGAACGACACTGTCCAGAACCGAATGAACGTACGGGTCAGCGGTGCGTGCGCGCCTGTGACCGCGGACCGAGCCCGCGCGACTAGACTCGACAGCCGACCGGTCATCAACTGGTCCGACGAAGCCGATCTGAGCATCGACAGATGCGTGGACACACGCTGATATAGCTCGACGAGTTCGTCGATTTCGGCTCCGCTCAGTGAATGGCGCTTCTTGATCAAGTGGTCGAGCCGGTCCCACGTGCCGCGGTTGGTCAGCAAGAACGCGTCGACGTCCACCCTGCGCAGCCTACCTAAGCCGCCGAGCGTGAGCGGTGGCCAATGCCGAGTGCAGCAGAGCACCGCACCAAAGCCTGTAGCGTTTGTTGGTATGTCGGAGGTGGTGACCGGCGACGCCGTGGTGCTCGACGTACAGATCGCCCAGTTGCCGGTGCGCGCGGTCAGCGCGGTCATCGATATCACCATAATATTCATCGGCTACATCCTCGGTCTGATGCTGTGGGCGACCGCCCTGACCCAGTTCGACGAAGCCTTGACCACCGCATTCCTGATCATCTTCACGGTGCTGGCGCTGGTCGGCTATCCCCTGGTCTGGGAAACCGCAACGCGGGGCCGATCAGTGGGGAAGATCGTGATGGGTCTGCGGGTGGTGTCAGACGACGGTGGCCCGGAGCGGTTCCGGCAGGCGCTGTTTCGCGCGTTAGCGTCGGTGGTGGAGATCTGGATGCTGCTCGGGAGCCCCGCCGTGATCTGCAGCATGTTGTCGCCAAAAGCCAAGCGAGTCGGCGACGTCTTCGCGGGCACGGTCGTTGTCAGCGAACGTGGTCCGCGGTTGGGGCCGCCGCCGGTGATGCCACCGTCGCTGGCCTGGTGGGCGTCGTCGCTGCAATTGTCTGGGCTTACCGCCGGCCAAGCCGAGGTTGCACGTCAATTTCTGGTGCGGGCACCGCAACTCGATCCTGCGCTACGCGAGCAGATGGCCTACCGGATCGCCGGTGATGTGGTTGCCCGCATCGCTCCGCCGCCGCCACCCGGAGTTCCACCACAGTTGGTCCTGGCCGCCGTCCTCGCCGAACGACACCGGCGTGAACTGTTGCGACTGCGTCCCACGCTGCCTCCCGCAGGACAGGCGCCATGGGCCCAAATGGCGCCTCATCGGGGTTGGCCGCCCGGTTTGTCCGGCGCCACGCCGTGGTCTCCTCAGCAGCCGGTGATCCCCTGGCCGGAGCCAGATCCGCCACCGCAAGCCGCTCCCTGGCCGCAGCAGGCGCCGGACGGCCCGGGATTCTCGCCGCCGGGCTAGCAGCTAGTCTTCGCTGCGCCGGATCCCCCGAGCGTGCGGACATGTTCAGGCGCACAGCGAAAGCTAGGACACGTCAACCCAATCCAGGGTCCGCTGCACCGCCTTGCGCCAGCCGGCATAACCCGCGGCACGCTCGTCGTCGTCCCACGTCGGTGTCCACCGCTTGTCCTCTCGCCAGTTGGCCCGCAGATCGGACGGAGCCGCCCAGAACCCGACCGCCAAGCCCGCCGCGTAGGCCACACCTAGTGCGGTGGTCTCGGCGACCACCGGCCGCACCACATCCACACCCAACACGTCGGCCTGGATCTGCATACACAGGTCGTTGCCGGTGATCCCGCCATCCACCTTCAACACCTGCAGGCGAACACCGGAGTCTGCTTCCATGGCGTCCACCACATCGCGGCTCTGGTAGCAGATCGCCTCCAGCGTTGCGCGCGCCAGGTGCGCGTTGGTGTTGAACCGCGACAACCCGACGATCGCGCCGCGCGCATCGGACCGCCAGTATGGCGCGAACAGCCCGGAAAACGCCGGCACGAAATACATGCCGCCGTTGTCGGGGACCTGGCGGGCCAGCGCCTCACTCTGTGCGGCGCCGCTGATGATGCCCAGCTGATCGCGTAGCCACTGCACCGCCGAGCCGGTCACCGCGATCGAACCTTCAAGCGCGTACACGGGTTTAGCGTTCCCGAATTGGTAGCACACCGTGGTTAGCAGGCCGTTATTCGATCGCACGATCGTTTCACCGGTGTTCAGCAGCAGAAAATTGCCGGTCCCATAGGTGTTTTTCGCCTCCCCTGGGGCCAGACAGACTTGACCGACCATGGCCGCATGCTGATCACCGAGAACTCCGGTGATCGGCACCTCACCGCCGACAGGCCCGGTCGCCAGCGTGACACCGTAAGGCTCCGACGGCGCCGACGATGCGATCTCGGGCAGCATGGCCCGAGGTATCGAAAACAACGACAACAGCTCGTCGTCCCAGTCCAGCGTCTCTAGATCCATCAACATGGTCCGGCTGGCGTTGGTTACATCGGTGACATGCACACCCCCCCGCGGCCCGCCGGTCAGATTCCACAACACCCAGGTGTCCGGTGTGCCGAACAATGCGTCGCCGTTCTCGGCGGCCGCGCGGACTCCATCGACATTTTCCAGGATCCACTGCAGCTTGCCGCCAGAGAAATAAGTTGCCGGCGGCAGGCCCGCCTTGCGGCGGATCAGGTTTCCACGACCGTCTCGATCCAGCGCCGACGCGATGCGGTCGGTGCGGGTATCCTGCCATACAATCGCGTTGTAGTAGGGCCGTCCGGTGTGCCGATTCCATACCAGCGTCGTCTCACGTTGGTTGGTAATCCCCAACGCGGCAATATCTTTCGGCGATAGGTTGGTGGCGTTGAGCACCGAGATCAACACCGACGCGGTGCGCTCCCAGATCTCGACCGGGTTGTGCTCCACCCAGCCGGCCCGGGGCAGGATCTGCTCGTGCTCGAGCTGGTGGCGGGCCACCTCGGCACCGTGGTGATCGAAGATCATGCAGCGGGTGCTGGTGGTGCCCTGGTCGATGGCGGCTATGAAATCCGAGGACTCGGCCAATTGCTCTCCTAGGATGGCGTCGGACACTGCATGTAATCGTCCATGATGGTCCACCGCAGCGGCGGGTCCGACGCCGTCAGCCGGAGAAGGGGTCGCGAATTCTAATGCCCTCGAACTTGCGGAAGTCGCGGTCGTGACTCCAGATCGTGGCGATGCCGTGATGGCGCATGAGCGCGACGAGGTGGGCGTCGGGAACCAGATTGCCTCGCGGCTTGACCGGGTCGGCTACTCGCCGATAGACGGGCCAGAATCCGTTGGCCTCGCCGACCTGCCGCACGTGCGGTCGTGAGGTGAATTGCTCGATGTTTTCGACGGCGACCTCAGGCGCCAGCGGCGCACCCAACAACGTCGGATGGGTGACAACCCGTAGATAACCCAGCGCGACGGGCCACAATAGATATACCAGCCCTGGCCCAGCCAGGAATCGCTCAACGAGCGTCTTCGCCTTATCGTGAAACGGGCTGGCTCGGTGCGTCGCATGGACCAGAACATCGACGTCAAAGGTTTCGCTCACCCACGGTCCAAAATCGCCCAAACAGCGTCCTTGTCGTCAAGATCCACACGGGGCCGCAAGTCGGCAGTCGACCAGCGGATGTCAACGTTTGGAGGAGGCTCGGCCGCCAGAGCTTGCGCAAGCAATTCGGAGGCGAGCTGCCCTAACGTTTTGCGCTCCTCGCGCTGGCGTCGTTTCAACGCCCGCAGTATGTCGTCATCGAGGTCGATCGTAGTGCGCATACATCAGATGCTAACTCGATATGCATCTGATGCGAACGATCTCACCCTTCTTGCGCTGCCGGCACGAAACCTGTTGCATCAGCAATGTGGGCGAAGAGGTAACGCGCACCACATATAGCCGCGAACATCAGCGCGAGTACCGGCGCAAGGTGCGGCTGTGCTTGGACGTCTTCGAGACCATGCTTGCGCAGACCAGGTTCGAGGCCGACCGGCCACTCACCGGCATGGAGATCGAATGCAACCTCGTCGACGCCGACTACCAGCCGGCCATGTCGAACCGCTATGTGCTGGATGCCATCGCCGACCCGGCGTACCAGACCGAATTAGGCGCTTACAACATCGAATTCAATGTTCCGCCTCGCCCGCTACCGGGACGCACTTGCCTAGAGCTGGAGGACGAAGTCCGCGCCAGCCTCAACGATGCCGAGACCAAGGCCAGCTGCAGCGGAGCTCACATCGTGATGATCGGCATCTTGCCCACACTGATGCCAGAGCATCTGACCGACGGCTGGATGAGCGCATCAGCGCGTTATGCGGCTCTCAACGAGTCGATTTTCAAGGCCCGCGGCGAGGATATCCCCATCAACATCGCCGGCCCGGAACCGCTGAGCTGCCATGCCGGATCCATCGCACCCGAATCCGCTTGCACCAGTGTGCAATTACATTTGCAGCTAGCACCGGCGGATTTTCCGGCTAACTGGAATGCGGCTCAGGTACTGGCCGGACCGCAGTTAGCACTAGGTGCCAACTCGCCCTATTTCTTCGGCCACCAGCTGTGGTCGGAAACCCGCATCGAGCTGTTCACACAGTCCACTGATGCCCGTCCCGAGGAGCTGAAATCGCGAGGGGTGCGCCCCCGGGTATGGTTTGGCGAACGCTGGATCACCTCCGTCCTCGACTTGTTTCAGGAAAACATCCGCTACTTCCCCACCCTGCTACCCGAGGTGTCCGACGAGGACCCCCTCGCAGAGCTTTCGGCTGGACGCATCCCACACCTGTCCGAATTGCGGCTGCATAACGGCACGGTGTACCGGTGGAACCGGCCGGTGTACGACGTGGTCGACGGGCGCCCGCATCTGCGGCTGGAGAACCGGGTGCTACCCGCCGGGCCGACGGTCGTTGACATGCTGGCGAATCATGCCTTCTACTACGGCGCACTACGCGGTCTGTCCGAGGCCGACCCCCCATTGTGGACGCAGATGAATTTCGCTGCGGCACAAGCGAATTTCCTGGCAGCCGCCAGGTACGGCATGGACGCCCAGTTGGATTGGCCGGGCTTGGGCGAGGTGACGACGCGGGAGTTGGTGTTGGGCACGTTGTTGCCAATGGCACACGAGGGACTGCGGCGGTGGGGTGTCGACGCGGAGGTACGCGACCGGTTCCTGGGTGTCATCGGCGGTCGCGCCCAGACCGGCCGCAACGGCGCGCGCTGGCAGGTCGCCACCGTGGCGGCCCTACAAGACGGCGGGCTGACCCGGCCCGCGGCACTGGCTGAGATGCTGCGCCGGTACTGCGAGCACATGCACAGCAACGAACCCGTGCATACCTGGGACACGTAGTCCACGAGTAGGTTGGGAGCCATGACCGACGAGGTAATGGACTGGGACAGCGCCTACCGTGAGCAAGGCGCCTTCGAGGGGCCGCCGCCGTGGAACATCGGTGAACCCCAGCCTGAGCTGGCAACGCTGATCGCGGCCGGCAAGGTCCGCAGTGACGTGCTAGACGCCGGATGCGGATACGCCGAACTGTCATTGGCCCTTGCCGCCGACGGCTACACCGTGGTCGGCATCGACCTCACGCCCACCGCCGTCGCGGCTGCCACCAAGGCCGCTGAGGAGCGCGGTTTGACCACGGCCAGCTTCGTGCAGGCCGACATCACGGAGTTCGCGGCTTATCCAGCCGGCTCCGCCGGCCGCTTTTCCACGGTGATCGACAGCACCCTGTTTCATTCGCTGCCGGTGGACAGCCGCGACCGCTATCTGAGCTCGGTGCACCGCGCGGCGGCCCCGGGCGCCAGCTATTACGTGCTGGTCTTCGCCAAGGGCGCCTTCCCCGCCGAGCTGGAAGTCAAGCCAAACGAAGTCGACGAGGACGAGTTGCGTGCCGCGGTGAGCAAATACTGGAAGATCGACGAAATCCGGCCCGCCTTCATTCATGTCAATCCGGTCACGATTCCGCCCCAGCTGGCCGGAGCGCCAGTCGAATTCCCGCCATACGATCACGACGAGAAGGGTCGGGTGAAGTTCCCCGCCTATCTACTCACCGCCCACAAGGCCGGCTGAGGCTAACGTTCGCCGCTGGTCGCCGCGGTCGCCGCGACCAACGCCTCGGCGAAGGCGTCCAGGTCATCGGCGGTGTTGTCCACGTGCGGCGAGATCCGCAGCACCGGCGCCGGCAGTTCCAGCGGTGCCCGCTCCACTCCGGCGTAGGTGGTCACGATCCGCCGCTGCGAGAGCAACCAGGCCCGCACCGCTGCCGGGTCGGCGCCGTCGATCGGCGCCAGGGTGGTGATCGCGCTAGGCTCGTCGACCGCTTCGACCACCCGCCAACCGGACACATCGGCGAGTACGGTCCTGGCGATGTCGCCCAGCTCAGCCAAGCGTGCCCGAATAGCCTGCGGCCCGCACGCCAGATGCTCACCGAGTGCGACCGAAAACCCCACTCGCGCAGCTACATTGGCTTCGCCAAATCCGAGTTGTTGGGCCACTGTCAGCGGCGGCATCCAGTCTGGCGCGGGCAGCCTCGCACGTAACCGCTCCATCAGCTCAGGACGAACCGCCAGCACCCCAACTCCGCGGGGCCCGGCGATCCACTTGCGCGACGAGGCATACGTGACGTCGGCACCCACCGCACAATCCACGTGGCCCAGGCCCTGCGCGGCATCCACGACCAGCGGCAGTTTCAGCTCGGTGCACAGTTGCGCCACCATCGCCAGCGGCTGTGCGACGCCACGGTGGCTGGCCACCACGGTCAGGTGCACTAGGTCGGGCGGGTCGTCGGCCAACATGAAGGCCGCGTCGTCGAGCGCTACCCTGCCGTCCTGCAGAGTTGGTAACGGACGCACGTCGAAGCCATGGGCGGCCATCA
This sequence comes from Mycobacterium tuberculosis H37Rv, assembly GCF_000195955.2. Taxonomy (GTDB): domain Bacteria; phylum Actinomycetota; class Actinomycetes; order Mycobacteriales; family Mycobacteriaceae; genus Mycobacterium; species Mycobacterium tuberculosis. The sequence continues at coordinate 4,143,551 of NC_000962.3, forward strand.
CAGCCAGGTTCGGCCCGTATTCGCCGGGCAAGCAAGCCAGCGTCCGGTTCTCCCCAGGCCAGCTGCCCAGCAGCAGATCCAACGCGTGCAGCGAGCCGGTGGTGAACACCACCTCGGCGTCGGGCAGGCCGCTCAGTGCGGCGACCGCCGCACGTCCGGCGTCGAGCACGGCGGCGGCGGCCTCAGCCGCGACATAACCGCCAACCTCGGCCTCGTGCCGCGCGTGCTGGGCTGCGGCGTCGAGTGCGGCGAAACTCTGGCGCGAACAGGCCGCGCTGTCCAGGTGTAGCCCCGCGACGGGCGGGCGCGCTGCCCGCCATCGGTCGGCCAGCGAATCGCCGGCGGGGCTGTTTGCGCCGCTTCTCCTCATCGCTTCGTCCTGCATCGTCGCCGGCGCGGCTCACTTGGCGGCCAGCGACAGGCCAAAGTCACCGGCTTCATCGGTCCACCATCGGATGCGATGCAGTCCGGCCGCGGCCAACTCGGCACCGACCGCTTGCGGCCGGAACTTGCACGAGACCTCGGTCAACATCTCCTCCCCGGCGTCGAAGTCGACGGTCAGGTCCAGTGCACCGACCCGTACCCGCTGGCGACCGTCGGCACGCAACCACATCTCAATCCGCTCTTCTGCGCTGTTCCAACGGGCGACGTGCTGGAAGGCATCGACGTCGAAATCCGCTTCGAGTTCCCGGTTGATCACGGCAAGCACGTTGCGATTGAACTGAGCCGTCACCCCGCCAGGATCGTCGTAGGCGCGCACCAGCCGGGCCGCGTCCTTGACCAGGTCGGTGCCCAGCAGCAGGCTATCGCCCGGCCGCATTACCCCGGCCAGGGCCGTCAGGAACTGCGCGCGCGGCCCGGGCGTGAGGTTGCCGATCGTGGACCCCAAGAACACAAACAGGCGCCGTCCTCCCCTGGGAATCTCGGTTAAATGCTCCTCGAAATCCCCACAAACAGCGTTGATTTCGACACCACTGTATTCACGCTGAATTGCGGTCGCAGTTGCCGACAGCACGCTGGCGTCGACGTCGAACGGGACGAATCTGCGCAGCGATCCCCGGTGGCGCAACGCATCCAGCAGCATCCGGGTCTTCTCCGAGGTGCCGCTACCCAACTCGACCAAAGTATCGGCCCGGCAGGCGGAAGCCACTTCGGCCGATCTGGCCCGTAGGATTTCGGCCTCGGCTCGGGTCGGGTAGTACTCCGGCAACCGGGTGATCTGATCGAACAGTTCACTACCCACCGTGTCGTAAAACCACTTGGGCGGTAACGATTTCGGTGTCTTCTGCAGGCCAGAGTACACATCGCGGCGCAACGCCAGATGCCCCGCATCCTCGCCCAGATGGTTGGCAACCGACACTCTCATCGAGGTCCTTTCGCGCGGTCCAATGCGGTCAGCGTGACACCCTTTTGGGTTACCTCCACCAGGTGGCGGTCCGGCACGTCGCCCCAACCGGAGTCGTCGTCGTATGGTTCGCTGGCCAGCACCACCCCGTCGGCGCGCCGCAGGATGGACAGCGTGTCTCCCCAGGTGGTCGCGATGAGCCGGGAACCGTTGGCCGCCAAGATGTTTAGTCGGGCATTTGGGTCGGCCGCGCCGACCTTGACAATGGTGTCTCCCAGAGCGTCCAGACCGTGAGCGAAGATGGTGGCCGCGAGTATCGCGCTGTCACAGACCGATTCGGCCGCCGGGCCCGCCGGCAACACGGCACGATCAACCACACCGTTGTGCGCTAGCAACCAGTGCCCATCGGTGAACGGCGGGGTCGCGCTGACTTCGATCGGCATACCGACAGTCGCCGAGCGCACCGCGGCGAGGATGCAGTGACTACGCAGCGCCGGCGCCACCGAGTGAAACGACGTGTCCCCCCACAGCGGAGCCGGGCTGCGCCAACGCCGGGGAATGGCACCGTCGAAGAAGCCGACACCCCAACCGTCGGCGTTCATCAGCCCGTGCTTTTGCCGACGCGGCGCATATGACTGCACCCGCAGACCCTGCGGCGGGTCCAGCACCAACGAAGAAACCGCGACCTGTGCCCCGAGCCACCCCAGGTGACGACACATCAGATGTCCCACGCCAACCGGACACCGGCAAAGATCTGGCGGCGATACGGGTGATCCCAGTTGCGGAAGCTGGGCCGCAGGATGGCCGGCTCCACCGCCCACGAGCCGCCGCGTAGCACGCGATAGTCGCCGCCGAAGAACGGCTGTGAGTACCGCTCATAGACCATCGGGACGAACCCCGGCCAGGGCCGCAACGGCGAGGTGGTCCACTCCCAGACATCGCCCAGCATCTGCTCGGCCCCGCACGCCGATGCCCCGGCCGGGTAGGCACCCACCGGCGCGGGGCGCAGCGTTTGACCGCCCAGGTTGGCATAGGTGTCTGTGGGCTCCTCGGTTCCCCACGGGTAGCGGCGGCGGGAACCAGTCGCCGGATCCCACGCGCAAGCCTTCTCCCACTCCACCTCGGTGGGCAACCGCGCGCCTGCCCAGGCGGCGTACGCCTCGGCCTCAAAGTAGCTGACATGCTGCACCGGCTCATCGGCGGGAATGTCCTCGACGTGCCCGAACCGGGTCCGCGTCCGCCCGCCCGACCTCCAGAATTGCGGAGCGGTCAGCCCCGCGCGCTGGCGGTGCTGCCAGCCACGTTCCGACCACCACCGCGACTGGGTGTAACCGCCGTCGTCGATGAAGTCTTGCCATTCACCGTTGGTGACCGGAACCCGGCCGATCCGGAATGCGGGCACGTCGACGACGTGAGCCGGACGTTCGTTGTCCAATGAGCACGGTTCGTCCGCGGCGTCCACGCCCAGCACGAACGGGCCGCCGGCTACCAGCACCGACGTTCCGGCCATCCTCGGCCGTCCGGCGGGCAGGGCGGAAGTCGCGGCCAACAGTGGCGAGCCGGTCCGTAGGTTCAAGGCCTGCAGCATGGTTTCGTCGTGCTGGTTTTCGTGGCTGATCACCATCGCGAACACGAAGCTGTCGCCGTCTTCAGGTAGAGCGGCAAGGGCATCCAGCGCAGCGGAGCGCACCGTTGCGCAGTAGGACCGCGCCCGCGCCGGGGACAGCAACGGCAGTTCCACGCGACTGGCGCGGGAATGCTCGAAGGCGTCGTAGAGACCCTCGACCGCCGGCGGCAAAAGCCCGGGCTGGCCTGGGTCGCCGCCGCGTAGCAGCCACAACTCCTCCTGCTGACCGATGTGTGCCAGGTCCCACACCAGCGGGCTCATCAACGGGTCATACTGGCAGCAAAGCTCGGCATCGTCGAAGTCGACCAGCCGCAACGTCCGCGCCCGCGCCCGCGCCAGATGACAAGCCAGCTGCTCGGGTGAAGTCACGACGCCCCGTGCATCATCCCGGTGACGGCTGACGCGATGCCGCCCGCGATCACCCGGTCGGAGAAATCGTCTGCCGGGCAAACACCCCTGTCGACGTGGTCCACCAACCGCTGCATCGCGCCGATGAGTTCAGTCGGTACCCGCCGCGCGGCGATGGCCAGGCATCTGTTGGCTGCCAGGTAGAGCCGCCGGTCGGCCAGGCCGATCCGGGCCGCGGTGTCCCAGGCCGTGGCCACCGGTTCGACCGCGTCGACCGCCAAATCTGCCGCCACCGGGTCGTCGAGCAGCGTCACCAAGGTGAACACCACCGCGGGCCACACCTCGTCGGGCACGCTGTCGAGGTAGCGAATTTCCAGCCATTGCCGAGGACGCACCGGCGGGAACAACGTTGTCAGGTGGTAAACCAGGTCGGCGACGGTAGCGCGGCGACCGTCCAGCAGCACCCGACCGTCAACCCAGTCGGTGAAGGGCACGTAGTCCGTCACCGCACGGGTGTCTTGAGTGTCCGGGCTTCGCACCATCATCACCGGCGCCTTCAAGGCATACTTAGCCCAGTCGATGCCGGGGTGGTCGCCACTGGCACCAAGAATGGGGCCGCAGCGCGCGGAGTCCATCTGGCCCCACACCCGCTGCCGGGTGGACTGCCAGCCGGAAAACCGGCCGCCCAGCATCGGGGAGTTGGCGGCAATCGCGATCATCGTCGGCCCCAAGGCGTGCGCCAGGCGGACTCGCTCAGCCCATCCTTCCTGCGGTCCGGCATCCAGATTGACCTGGATCGCGGCTGTCGAGGTCATCATCGCCGCACCCGGCACTCCGCTATGGCTGGCGGCGAAAAACTGCTCCATGGCCCGATAGCGTGCGCCCGGATTGACCCGCACCGGCGACCGCAGCGGGTCTGCACCCAGGAAGACCAAACCCAGCCCGGCATTGGCAAGCGCCGACCGTAGCACCGCCTGATCGCGCGTCATGGCACCGATGGCTGCCAGCACGCCGTCGGCGGGCGGTCCGGACAGTTCGACGGCACCACCGGGCTCCACGCTGACCACGCTGCCGCCCGGCAGCGGACTGAGCCATTCGAGAACCTCGGTGATCTCTTCCCAGCTGGGCCGGCGAAACGGATCGGCCGGGTCGAAGCAGTGCGCCTCCATCTCCAGACCGACGCGTCCCAACGGACCATCGACGAGGCAGCCGTCCGCGATGTATTCCGCGGCGGCCGATGAATCGGTGATCTCGACGTCGTCCGGGGCAGCGTTATCCAGCTGCGAGGCCGCGGCGGTCATGGCGGCAAGCGTCATATCACGATCCCTCCGGGCCCGGCGCATGCCTAAAACATGCCCTGCGGACCGTTGGTTGCGCAGCTACCAGAACGATAGCCGCCACCGGTTTATCCTGCCGACCGCCCCGCCGCGCGAATGAACTGGCCAACTCAGCCCAGTGTGTTCTGCATTGCCCCGGCCAGCACGTTGACCGCGGGACCGGCGTTGCCGGACTGACAGACCTTGGCCTGCAGCAATACGTTTTCGCGCAGCCTGGTTTGAACAAAGCATCGTCGATCGGTGCCGGCCTCTTGTTTGGTCCAGGCCTCGTCGGTGCCGGTCGACGGCCCACCGGCGAACGACCACACCTGCGTCGTCCCGTCGTCCAGGTGGATCGCGGTGGTCTGCCCCGAGCAGCCCACGGTTCGGTCGACAACGCGGTGAAACGCCCGGTCTGCGGCATCGTTGCTGGCGAATACCCCAACCGCCTGCTTGACCAGGTGGGTTTGGTCGGTGGCGGACGTCTGCGTGGTAGCGCCGTTGAACGACGCCAGGTCGGGATCGTCGTACACCTCGGGCAGCCCGATGTCCACCCAGTTGTTGCACGCCGGTAGTTCGACCCAAAACGCCTGGAACGGCCTGGTGAACACCGCCTCCCACCCCATTGGGGCGCCGACGATGTTGCCGACCGACCCCTTTCCGAGCACCGCGTAGGACACAACCCCGGGCTCCGACGGGTGTGCGTCGGCAACAGGTACCGCGAACCCTGCTATGACGGCTAGACCGATGCTCACCACCGCGGCGGCGATTCGCATGGAGCTAGACCTTGGCCGAGATGTCGACGTCGATGTTGCCCATGGGTCACGATCATGCCAACATGGCCGACCAAACAGAAGGCCCTTTTCTTGAACGAGTCAAGAAAAGGGGCTGGTGCGCCCGGCCGCTAGGGGCGCGCCGGCGCGGTGGTGGGACCCGGACCAGTCGGACCAACAGCCGGGCCACCCGGGCCTCCAGGGAAACCGGGGCCCATGCCTGGGGGAGGGGGTCCGCCGGGGAACCCGAACACCCATCCCATCCCTGGACCGGGGGCAACGGGACCGACGGGGCGGAACATGCCGTGGTGGTAATAGCGGTGGTAAGGGCATTTCCCCTGCCCGAGAACCAACGCGCCAGAGAAGAAGATGACTGCGACGGTGAAAACAATTCCGGCCACGATCACCACCCACGCTGCGGCCCGGTAGAGCCTGGGCGGCTTTTCCTGCTGCGGCGATGGCGGCGGTGAAGTTGTGGCGGCGGACGGCGGTGGCGCTGCGGGTTGGGGTGTCTCGGTCATCTTTTGAATATCGCTCGGCCGGCAACCACCGTAAAGGGTTGCGGTTACAAACGTGCCATGAACTGGTGCAGCCCGGTGCCTTGGGTGGACACCGGGCTGCTGGTTGTCGGTTACGGAGCGGGTGTCGCGGGAGGACTGACGGACGACGGCACCTGGCCGGGCCCGCCCGGGCCTGGGCCGGGACGCACTGCCGCGGGCCCACCGTGCGGACTGCCCGGTCGCAGCATCATCGCCGGGTGCTGGTGGTGTTGCCGGTGGTGGAAGCCGCCGTGACCGGCATGCTTGCCGAGGATATAGCCGGTGAAGAAGATGACCGCCACGATGAACACGGTTCCGGCGGCAATGGCTACCCACGCCGCGGCTTTGAACACCTTGGGGGTCTGGTGAGGCGGTGGTGTTGGGGTTTCAGATGTTTCACTCATGTGTCGCATGATGCCTTGGCAAACAGTAACGCGACTATGCGTCCCTTATGTAGCAGCTGTGAGCGCGCGGGCTGGGTATCGGCCCGGGACACCACCATGGCTGCGTCTCGGTGTCAGAGCACCAGAGCTACGGGTCTGACCAGGGCTTGAACGGGTTGACCGCGAACTGAATCACCCGGTACGGCCCATTCTGCCGGGCCCGAGTGTCCCACTGGCTGACGAAGATCCGCAGTTCGTCGATGGTGGACCCGGGCGAGATGTAGCCGCCATACGGTTGTGCGAGTCGATTGTCGTAGGGCGGTGGCAGGCTTTCCGCCGGCTCCGGCCACTCGTCGTGGCGCACCACCGTGGTCACCGGGGCGGCGCCCAGCGACGTCGGGTGGTGTGCCACCCGAACCTCCATGTTGCCGGTGCTGGCGTTGAAATACGACAGCACCGTCTGGCCGTCGATCTGACGGATGCTCATCTCGCCGAGCTGGTCGGGCCAGAGCGGAGTCGGCGGCTTGTTCCAACCGCCGTCGGGGCCGCCCGCCCAGCCCTGCCAGCGGGACCGGTCGGTGAACGATTCCGGGGTGGCCCGATACAGCACCGCCGGCTCCCCACGGGTGAAGCTGTCGGCCACGATGTAGACCCACCCAGTTGGCGAATCGGGCGTGGGAACCGGGTCGTAGTATCCGCTGATCTGTGTCTGCCGGCCGTCCTGGTAGGCGGCGTTGCGCCTGGACCCCGACACGGTCTGCCAGCCGCCGCGCGCCGCCTCGGCCCGCACCAGGCGGGAATTCTGCGGCTGCAGGTCCTTGGTGGTGGTCACCATCAGGTAGTTGCGGCGGTTGATCTGCACCACACCGGCGGGCAGCTGTGAGTCTCCAGGCGGCGTGGGATCGGCCAGCAGCGGCGTGCCGACGCCGGTGACACCGGTGTAGCGCACCCCGGCCGGATCGTCGATCGACTCGGTGTCGACGTGCAGCGCGACCGGCGCATACCAGCCACCGAACCCGACACCCTGACCGGCGAAGCTGTCCCCGCACACCTGCAGCAGTTGACTGGGGAATTCCACGAACTCGCACAGGTCGGTGGCACCGATGCCGTAGTCCCCGGTGGGGGTTCCGGTACCGGCCGTCGGACCGATTCGCAGCACTTGACCGGGCGCCAGCGGCGGCAGGATGGGCCGGGGCGCCGGCGCCGGCGGATCGGCGCGTGCATACCAAACACATTGCGGGACAAGGAAAGACACTACCAGCGAGCACCGCACGACCCAGGCGGAGCACACCCGCATATCACAAGTCGGCGGTCAGCAGCTCGGCGATCTGGATGGTGTTCAGCGCCGCCCCCTTGCGCAGGTTATCCCCCGACACGAACAGCGCCAGACCACGCCCGTCGGGCACCCCCGGGTCGCGCCGGATCCGGCCGACCAGAGATTCGTCGACACCGGCGGCGGCCAGCGGCGTCGGCACGTCGACCAGCTGCACGCCCGTAGCACCGTCGAGCAGCTCGCGCGCCCGCTCCGGCGAGAGCGGCTGCGCGAACTCGGCGTTGATCGACAAAGAGTGTCCGGTGAACACCGGAACCCGCACACAGGTGCCGCTGACCAACAGGTCGGGGATGCCAAGGATCTTGCGGCTCTCGAAGCGCAACTTTTGATCCTCGTCTGTCTCGCCGGAGCCGTCGTCCACCAGGGATCCGGCCAGCGGCACCACGTTGAACGCGATCGGGGCGACGTAGGTGTTCGGCGGCGGGAACTCGAGCGCGCCGCCGTCATACACCAGCTGCTCGGCCCCACCGATGACCGCACGCGCCTGCTCGGCCAGCTCGGCCACCCCGGCCAGGCCGCTACCGGACACCGCCTGATACGACGAGACCACCAACCGCACCAGTCGGGCTTCGTCGTGCAGCACCTTGAGCACCGGCATCGCGGCCATGGTGGTGCAGTTCGGGTTGGCGATGATGCCCTTAGGCCGGCGGTGCGCGTCGCGTTCAAAGTTCACCTCGGACACCACCAACGGCACGTCGGGGTCCTTACGCCACGCCGACGAGTTGTCGATCACCGTGACTCCGGCCGCCGCAAAGCGGGGCGCCTGCACCTTCGACATGGCCGAGCCGGCGGAGAACAACGCGATATCCAGCCCGCTCGGGTCGGCCGTCTCGGCGTCTTCCACTTCGATCTCCTGGCCGCGGAAGGCCAGCTTGCGGCCCTGCGATCGGGCCGACGCGAAGAACCGCACCGCGCTCGCCGGGAAATCCCGCTCGTCGAGCAACGTGCGCATGACCTGACCCACCTGACCGGTGGCCCCCACGATCCCTATTGACAGGCCCATCTACCGTCCCGTCCCCGCGTACACCGTGGCCTCCTCGTCGCCGCCGAGCCCGAACGCTTCATGCAGCGCGACCACGGCCTTGTCCAGTTCGGTGTCGCGGCACAACACCGAGATCCTGATCTCCGAGGTGGAGATCAGCTCGATGTTGACCCCCACCGCCGCCAGCGCCTCACAGAACGTCGCGGTGACCCCGGGGTGGCTGCGCATGCCGGCACCGATCAGCGATACCTTGCCGATGTGGTCGTCGTACAGCAGCTGTGAGAAGCCGATCTCGTTTCTGAGCGAGTCCAGTTTTTCCACGGCGGCGGGCCCGACGTCGCGGGAGCAGGTGAAGGTGATGTCGGTCTTGCCGTCCTCGACCTTGGAGACGTTCTGCAGCACCATGTCGATGTTGACGTCGGCGTCGGCCACCGCCCTAAACACCTTGGCCGCATACCCGGGGATGTCGGGCAGCCCGACGATGGTCACCTTGGCCTCGCTGCGGTCGTGCGCGACTCCGGTCAGGATGGGGTCTTCCATGGGTACGTCCTTGATCGATCCGACAACGACGGTGCCCGGTCTGTCCGAGTACGACGACCGGACGTGCACCGGAATATTATGGCGGCGAGCGTATTCCACGCAGCGCAGCATCAGCACCTTGGCGCCGCAGGCCGCCATCTCGAGCATTTCCTCGAAGGTCACGGTGTCGAGCTTTCGGGCGTTGCGCACGATGCGCGGGTCGGCGCTGAAGATGCCGTCCACGTCGGTGTAGATCTCACAGACATCGGCACCCAGCGCGGCGGCCATGGCGACGGCGGTGGTGTCCGAGCCGCCGCGGCCCAACGTCGTGACATCCTTGGTGTCCTGGCTGACCCCTTGGAATCCGGCCACCAAAACGACCCGCCCCTCCTCAAGGGCGGTTTGCAGCCGCCCCGGCGTGACGTCGATGATCTTGGCGTTGCCGTGGGTGCCGGTGGTGATCACCCCGGCCTGCGAACCGGTGAACGACCGGGCATGCGCGCCGAGCGACTCGATGGCCATGGCCACCAACGCATTCGAGATGCGTTCACCGGCGGTAAGCAGCATGTCCAGCTCCCGAGGCGGCGGCGCCGGGCACACCTGCTGAGCCAGATCCAGCAGGTCGTCGGTGGTATCCCCCATGGCAGAGACGACGACGACGACGTCATTGCCTTGCTTCTTGGTGGCGACGATGCGTTCGGCGACGCGGCGAATCCGTTCGGCGTCGGCCACCGAGGATCCGCCGTACTTCTGCACGACGAGCGCCACTGTTTCCCTTTCCGGGGAAGATTGGAGACAGGTCCAGAATAGGGGGCGCGCCGGCCTGCGCTGACTCTGCGTCCACCACGGGAATGTGCGAGTAGCCCACACGGTGGACGCAGAGTCAACGTGTAAAGTGCTTCATGTGCAGCGGGTGCTCCTCCTCGGACGCCGCGACGGGGTCTGATCCAGACCGGCTTCCCGTCGCGGGACGTTCGCGATGCGCCGGTCTGAGGTTCCTTCTCACCATCCCGGAGCAACTACCGTGACAACTTCTGAATCGCCCGACGCCTATACCGAGTCGTTTGGGGCCCACACCATCGTGAAACCCGCCGGCCCACCTCGCGTCGGTCAGCCCTCGTGGAATCCGCAGCGAGCCTCGTCGATGCCGGTCAACCGCTACCGGCCGTTCGCCGAGGAGGTCGAGCCCATCCGGCTGAGAAACCGCACGTGGCCTGATCGCGTCATCGATCGTGCGCCGCTGTGGTGCGCGGTCGACTTACGCGATGGCAACCAGGCGCTGATCGACCCGATGAGCCCGGCCCGCAAGCGCCGCATGTTCGACCTGCTGGTCCGGATGGGCTACAAGGAGATTGAGGTGGGGTTCCCCTCGGCCAGCCAGACCGACTTCGACTTCGTCAGAGAGATCATCGAGCAGGGCGCCATTCCCGACGACGTCACCATCCAGGTGCTCACCCAATGCCGTCCCGAGCTGATCGAGCGCACCTTCCAGGCGTGTTCGGGCGCACCCCGGGCCATCGTGCACTTCTACAACTCGACGTCAATCCTGCAGCGCCGCGTGGTCTTTCGCGCCAACCGGGCTGAGGTGCAGGCCATCGCGACAGATGGGGCGCGCAAGTGCGTCGAGCAGGCCGCCAAATACCCGGGCACGCAGTGGCGATTCGAGTACTCCCCGGAGTCCTACACCGGCACCGAACTGGAATACGCCAAACAGGTGTGCGACGCCGTCGGCGAGGTCATTGCGCCGACGCCGGAGCGCCCGATCATCTTCAACCTGCCCGCCACGGTGGAGATGACGACGCCCAATGTCTACGCCGACTCGATCGAGTGGATGAGCCGCAACCTAGCCAACCGGGAGTCGGTCATCCTGAGCCTGCACCCGCACAATGACCGCGGAACCGCCGTCGCCGCAGCGGAATTGGGTTTCGCGGCCGGGGCTGATCGGATCGAGGGCTGCCTGTTCGGCAACGGCGAGCGCACCGGCAACGTGTGCCTGGTCACGCTGGGACTCAACCTGTTCTCCCGAGGTGTGGACCCGCAGATCGACTTCTCCAATATTGACGAGATCCGGCGCACGGTGGAGTACTGCAACCAGCTGCCGGTGCACGAACGTCACCCCTATGGCGGCGACCTGGTGTACACCGCGTTCTCCGGTAGCCACCAGGACGCCATCAACAAGGGCCTAGACGCGATGAAGCTGGATGCGGATGCCGCCGACTGTGACGTCGACGACATGCTGTGGCAGGTGCCGTATCTGCCCATCGACCCGCGCGATGTCGGGCGCACCTACGAGGCGGTGATCCGGGTCAACTCGCAGTCCGGCAAGGGCGGCGTGGCCTACATCATGAAGACCGACCACGGCCTTTCCCTGCCGCGGCGGCTGCAGATCGAGTTTTCCCAGGTAATCCAGAAGATCGCAGAGGGTACAGCAGGCGAGGGTGGCGAGGTCTCGCCCAAGGAGATGTGGGATGCGTTCGCCGAGGAGTATCTGGCCCCGGTGCGGCCTTTGGAGCGGATAAGGCAACATGTGGACGCTGCCGACGACGACGGCGGCACGACCAGCATCACGGCGACCGTCAAGATCAACGGCGTGGAGACCGAGATCAGCGGGTCCGGTAACGGTCCGTTGGCCGCGTTCGTCCATGCGCTGGCCGATGTCGGGTTTGACGTGGCCGTGCTGGACTACTACGAGCACGCGATGAGCGCCGGCGACGACGCTCAGGCCGCCGCGTATGTGGAGGCCTCCGTGACGATCGCGAGCCCGGCGCAGCCGGGCGAAGCGGGTCGGCACGCATCGGACCCCGTGACGATCGCGAGCCCGGCGCAGCCGGGCGAAGCGGGTCGGCACGCATCGGACCCCGTGACGAGTAAGACGGTGTGGGGTGTCGGTATCGCACCGTCAATCACCACCGCGTCGCTGCGCGCCGTGGTGTCGGCGGTCAACCGGGCGGCACGCTAGGACGGCGCTGAACTAGGGTCGGGGTCCGCGGCATGATTTTTCGCAGTGACGTTCCGCTCGCCGTTTCAGAACAACGCTAACTGCTTTTCGACGGGAGCGACGTCGGTGAAGTCCTCCACGCTGGCGCCCCCGACGACGGCACCGATGCACTCCATGAATCGCGCTTCAGGCATCACCGGAACCCCCAGCTGCAGGGCGTGATAGCCCTTGCCGTGTTCGGGGGCGGTCGCGTTGCAGACCACCAGTGAGGTATCCCGGTCTACGACGTCGCTGTAGGCCAGCCCGGCGTGCAGAATCCGTTCGACGAGTTCCTCGTGGGTCCGTTTTACCTCGGCCGCCAGCCCCACCCGCATGCCCTGGACCAGCGGGCGGCCCTGGACATACCGGCCCGGGTTGAGGTAGGGGCAGGCCATCCGGGCTGCCACGGCCTTCAGCGGTCGCAGCTCGTCGTGAGTCACCCGGCCGTTGGGCCACCGGCGCCGTGTCACCGGGTGCACCGGCAGCCAGACGTCGAGTTCGCGCGCACTCTCTAGGGCAGCTGCCAGTATCCCGGTCAATACCCGGACGTCGTCGAATGCATCGTGCGGCCGTTGCTGGGGCACACCCCAATGCGCGGCAAGTGTCTCCAGCCGCAGATTGTCGACGCCAAGCTGCAGCCGGCGGGCCAGCTCGACCGTGCACATGACGAAGTCAACCGGGAGTTCGGCCTCGGCGATCTCGGCCTCCGCAGCGAGAAACGCATAGTCGAACGCGACATTGTGCGCGACCAGAGTGCGCCCGCGCAGCACGTCGACAACCTCACCGGCGATATCGGCGAACTGTGGCTGGCCATCGAGCATGGCGGCGGTCAGGCCGTGCACGTGGGTGGGGCCCGGGTCCACCTTGGGATTTAGCAGGCTGACCACGGATTGCTCTAGTCGGCCGGCGGCGTCCAGGCCGAGCACCGCAAGGCTGATGATCCGGGCCTGGCCCGGCCGAAAGCCCGAGGTCTCGACGTCGATGACGGCCCAACCCCGATCCTGGTGGCTGGCTGGCCGTCCCCAGGTGTGGCTCACAAGACGAGGATGACACGTCCGAGCGACATCACCTGGTCGCTACGCATCGTGTCGGCCCGTAAAACCCGGACGCGGGCGACCCGCCGCACCCGGCGACAAGCGCCGAGCTTGCGATCGCCCTGAATCCAACGCGGGCGACCCGCCGCACCCGGCGACAAGCGCCGAGCTTGCGATCGCCCTGAATCCAACGCGGGCGACCCGCCGCACCCGGCGACAAGCGCCGAGCTTGCGATCGCCCGTAAACTGCCCGGGTGGTAACCACCCGGGCACGCCTGGCCCTAGCCGCCGGCGCGGGCGCACGCTGGGCGTCGCGGGTCACCGGTCGCGGCGCCGGAGCGATGATCGGCGGTCTGGTCGCCATGACCCTGGACCGCTCGATCCTGCGCCAACTCGGGATGGGCCGGCGCACCGTCGTCGTCACCGGCACCAACGGCAAGTCGACCACCACACGGATGACCGCGGCCGCGCTGGGCACGTTGGGAGCCGTGGCCACCAACGCCGAGGGCGCCAACATGGACGCCGGCCTGGTGGCCGCGCTCGCCGCTCACCGCGACGCCGAGCTGGCGGTGCTGGAAGTCGACGAGATGCACGTACCGCACATCTCCGATGCCGTCGATCCCGCCGTCGTCGTCTTGCTCAACCTCTCCCGAGACCAGCTGGACCGGGTCGGCGAGATCAACGTCATCGAACGCACACTGCGGGCCGGGCTGGCCCGGCACCCCGACGCTGTCGTGGTCGCCAACTGCGACGACGTGCTGATGACCTCGGCCGCCTACGACAGCCCCAACGTCGTTTGGGTGGCTGCCGGCGGCGCGTGGTCAAACGATTCGGTCAGCTGCCCGCGCAGCGGCGAGGTCATCGTTCGCAAGGCCCCCTCTCAGGAAGACCACTGGTACTCCACCGGCGCCGACTTCAAGCGGCCCGCCCCGCACTGGTGGTTCGACGACGCCACGCTGTATGGGCCCGACGGGCTGGCGCTGCCGATGCGGCTGGCACTGCCAGGCTCGGTGAATCGCGGCAACGCCGCCCAAGCCGTGGCCGCCGCAGTCGCCCTCGGCGCCGATCCGGCTGTGGCCGTCGCCGCCGTCTGCCAGGTCGACGAGGTCGCCGGACGCTACCGGACCGTTCGTATCGGCGCGCACCAAGCCCGGATCCTGCTGGCCAAAAACCCGGCCGGCTGGCAGGAAGCGCTGGCGATGGTCGACAAGCATGCAGACGGGGTGGTCATCGCGGTCAACGGGCGGGTTCCTGACGGCGAGGACCTGTCCTGGTTGTGGGACGTGCGCTTCGAGCACTTCGAGAAGACCCGAGTGGTAGCCGCTGGGGAGCGCGGCACCGATTTGGCGGTTCGCCTCGGATATGCAGGCGTCGAGCACACCCTGGTGCACGACACCGTGGCCGCCATCGCCTCATGCCCACCCGGGCGGGTGGAGGTCGTCGCCAACTACACCGCGTTCCTGCAGCTGCAACGAGCATTGGCGCGTCGTGGCTGATTCTGTGGTGCGGATCGGGCTCGTGCTGCCCGACGTGATGGGCACCTACGGCGACGGCGGCAACGCCGTGGTGCTACGACAGCGGCTGCTGCTGCGCGGCATCGCCGCCGAGATCGTCGAGATCACGCTGGCCGATCCAGTGCCGGATTCGCTGGACCTCTACACGCTGGGCGGAGCGGAGGACTACGCGCAGCGGCTGGCCACCCGGCACCTACGTCGATATCCGGGCCTGCAACGCGCGGCGGGCCGGGGTGCTCCAGTATTGGCGATCTGCGCGGCCATCCAGGTGCTTGGGCACTGGTACGAGACGTCGTCGGGAGACCGGGTCGACGGCGTGGGGTTGCTGGATGTGACCACGTCACCGCAGGATGCGCGCACCATCGGCGAGTTGGTCAGCAAGCCGTTGCTGGCCGGTTTGACCCAACCCTTGACCGGTTTTGAGAACCACCGCGGCGGCACCGTCCTCGGGCCCGGAACGTCGCCCTTGGGCGCGGTGGTCAAGGGAGCCGGCAACCGGGCCGGCGACGGTTTTGATGGCGCGGTTGCGGGCAGCGTGGTCGCGACCTACATGCACGGGCCGTGCCTGGCCCGCAACCCGGAGCTTGCCGACCTGCTGCTGAGCAAGGTGGTTGGTGAGCTGGCGCCGCTGGATTTGCCCGAGGTGGACCTGCTGCGCCGCGAACGGCTATCCGCGCGTTAGGTGGGGCGTTAGGGCCGCCATCCCCTGGCCAGCAGAGCGGCACGCACGCGGTTCACCACGTCGTCGGGGTTGTCCTCGGCGATCACGCGAATGACGATCCAGCCCAACTCGGCCAGCTTGCGGAGCCGCCGCTGGTCTTTCACGTAGCGACCGCGGTCGCTGCGATGCTGATCACCGTCGTACTCGGCGGCCACCATGTATTTCTCCCAGCCCATGTCGAGCACGCCAACGTTGCGCCAGCGGTGGACCACCGGAATTTGCGTCGTGGGGACTGGCAGGCCGGCGTCGATCAACAACAGCCGCAGCCAGGTCTCCTTGGGCGACGCGGCGCCGCCATCAACAAGGGGCAGCACGTCACGCAACCGGCGGACACCTCGGGCGCCCGCGTGACGCTTGGCCAATAGAAGCACGTCGTCGCGGGAAAACGGGGTGGCACGCATGAGGGCATCGAGACGAGCCACGGCTTCGCCGCGGGACAGATGGCGGCCGAGGTCGTATGCCGTCCGCGCCAGTGTGGTGACCGGCAGGCCCACCACCCTGGTGATCTCGTCGTCGCACAAGGTCTCACGACGTATGACAAGACCGTGCTGCGGGCGGGTAGTGGGAGAAATCAGCTCGATGGCCACGTCGACGTCCACCCACTGAGCACCATGCAGCGCAGAGGCCGCATTACCAGCTATGACGCCATGGCGCCTCGTGGCTAGCCAGGCGCCAACCGTGCGATCCCAAAGTGTGGGCACTGAGCGCCTCGAGACGTACACACCGCGGAACATCGGCTGATACCAACGTTGCAGCTCGTGCCTGGTCAGGCGACCAGCGGTGATGGCCTCGCTGCCGATGAAGACGTCACCCATGACGGACATGCTGGCACTCCGCACCGACATCCGTGAGATCAACATTTTGCAGGCAAGGTGCGAGTAGCGGCCTGCAGAACGTTGATCTCGGCGAAAGTCGGATGTCGGCGAATCAGGCGAGCACGCGGCGGCCGGCGAGCGCTCGGCCCAGGGTGAGCTCGTCGGCGAATTCCAGGTCACCGCCCATCGGCAGCCCGGACGCGATCCGTGTGACGGTCAGGCCGGGGATGTCGCGCAGCATTCGCACCAGGTAGGTGGCCGTCGCCTCGCCCTCGGTGTTGGGGTCGGTGGCGATGATGACCTCGGTGACGTCGACGTCGTCGACCCGTTCCCCGATGCGGCTCAGCAGTTCGCGGATCCGCAGCTGATCCGGCCCAATTCCGGACAGCGGGTCAAGCGCCCCGCCCAGGACGTGATAGCGACCCCGGAACTCGCGGGTGCGCTCGACGGCCTGGATGTCTTTGGGTTCCTCGACAATGCACACCACGGACGCATCGCGACGGATATCAGAGCAGATTCTGCAACGCTCGTTGTCAGAGACATTCCCACACACCGCGCAGAATCGCACGCCGTCCCGAACCTTCGCCAGCACACCGGTCAGCCGGTCGATGTCCGACGGTTCTACCGACAACAGGTGGAAGGCGATTCGCTGCGCACTCTTGGGTCCGATCCCCGGCAACTTGCCGAGTTCGTCAATCAGGTCCTGGACGGGTCCCTCAAACATGTCGGTGCAGGTCAGATCCCTGGTACAGGTGGTGCGCCCGGCGCACCCGGCATACCCGGCATACCCGGCATACCTGGCGCTCCCGGCGGCGCAGCCGGTGGTGCCGGCGGGCGCATCGCGCCGGCCAATGCACCCAGCCGTTCCTGCGCCATCTTCGTCACCTGCTGGGACGCGTCGCGCATCGCACCGACGATCAGGTCCTGCAAGGTCTCGATGTCGTCGGGATCGACGACCTTGGGGTCGATCGTCACGCCGATCACCTCCCCGCTGCCTTTGACGACGACCTTGACCAGGCCCCCACCGGCTTGACCGTGCACCTCAGAGTTCGCCAGCTGTTGCTGGGCCTCCAGGAGCTTTTGCTGCATCTGCTGCGCCTGAGCGAGCAGCGCCGACATGTCGCCTCCGGGTTGCATGACAGTCCCCTAGCATCTTGGTCTCGAGTTGGTTTCGCCTGTGGTTGTCGGGCGATTCGGAACATTCAGCCTAGACCGCGCCGCGTTACCTTTGCGCCGTGGACCTACGAGTTGGCCCGCGTGTCGGGTTCGCCATGATAGTCGGGGTACTCGTCGCAGCAGCGACGCCGATCATCTCGTCCGCGAGCGCAACCCCCGCCAACATCGCCGGCATGGTCGTCTTCATCGACCCCGGACACAACGGAGCCAACGACGCATCGATCGGCCGCCAGGTACCCACCGGTCGCGGCGGCACCAAGAACTGCCAGGCCAGCGGAACGTCAACCAACAGCGGCTACCCGGAGCACACCTTCACCTGGGAAACCGGGCTGCGGCTGCGGGCCGCGTTGAACGCATTGGGGGTTCGGACCGCCCTGTCACGTGGCAACGACAACGCGCTCGGACCGTGTGTCGATGAGCGCGCCAATATGGCCAACGCGTTGCGCCCCAACGCGATCGTGAGCCTGCACGCCGACGGCGGACCGGCGTCTGGCCGCGGATTCCACGTCAACTACTCGGCCCCGCCGCTCAACGCGATACAGGCCGGTCCCTCGGTTCAGTTCGCTCGAATCATGCGCGACCAGCTGCAGGCCTCGGGCATTCCGAAGGCGAACTACATCGGCCAGGACGGCCTGTACGGACGTTCGGACTTGGCCGGCCTGAACCTAGCCCAATATCCGTCGATCCTGGTCGAGTTGGGCAACATGAAGAACCCCGCGGACTCGGCGCTGATGGAGTCCGCCGAGGGCAGGCAAAAATACGCCAACGCCCTGGTTCGCGGCGTCGCCGGCTTCCTGGCCACCCAGGGCCAGGCGCGTTAGCCCCGCACACAGGCGGCACCCCCACCGCGCCCGCATCGTCGTCAGGCGTCACCCTCGAGTTCGGTCTTGAGGTTGGACAGCACCTCGGCCTGGATCTTCTTCAGCCCTAGCGGCGCAAAGGTCTTCTCGAAGAAACCCTTGACCCCGCCCGCGCCGGTCCAGGTGGTCTTCACCGTGACGCTGGAACCGGGTCCGGCGGGAGCGACCGTCCAGTTGGTGACCATGGACGAATTCATGTCCTTCTCGATGACGGTGTGCCCGGCAACGTCCACGTTCACCTGCACATCGCGAACACGCGACTGCGTCGCCTGCAGCCGCCACTTGGCGACTGTGCCCCGCCCCTTGCCGCCCTCGAGCACCTGGTACTCGCTGTAGTGCGGGGACAGGATTTTAGGACGGACGGTCTCATAGTCGGCCAGCGCGTCGAGTGTGGCCGTGGGCTCAGCATTGATCAAGATCGTGCTGGCTGCGCTCACCTGTCCCATCAGGGCCGGACTCCTTCGTTTGTGATTGCTGCACCGCCCGCACCCGGATGCAGGGGCAGTTGTCGAGGACTAGGGTATATACGGTGCCTGTCCCTGGATCTGCACAGTCGGCTTACGCCTGCGGCGTCGAGCGGTTGCTGGCGAGCTATCGATCCATCCCCGCGACTGCATCCATCCGGCTTGCCAAGCCCACCTCAAATCTGTTCCGCGCCCGCGTCAAACACGATGCACGCGGCCTGGACGCATCGGGACTGACCGGTGTCATCGGTATCGATCCCGAGGCCCGCACCGCCGACGTGGCCGGCATGTGCACATACGAGGACCTAATCGCCGCGACACTGCACTACGGTCTGTCACCATTGGTGGTTCCGCAGCTGAGGACGATCACATTGGGCGGAGCGGTCACCGGCTTGGGTATCGAGTCGGCGTCGTTCCGCAACGGCCTGCCCCACGAGTCGGTGCTGGAGATGGATATCCTCACCGGCGCAGGAGAACTTCTCACCGTCTCGCCCGGACAGCACTCCGACTTGTACCGTGCATTCCCTAACTCGTATGGGACACTGGGCTATTCAACCCGGCTTCGAATCCAGCTGGAGCCGGTCCGGCCGTTTGTCGCGCTGCGGCACATCCGATTTAGCTCGTTGACGGCGATGGTGGCCGCAATGGAGCGCATCATCGACACCGGCGGACTGGACGGCGAATCGGTGGACTATCTCGACGGGGTGGTTTTCAGCGCTGACGAAAGCTACCTGTGCATCGGCATGCAGACGAGCGTACCGGGCCCGGTCAGCGACTACACCGGACAAGACATCTACTACCGGTCGATCCAACACGAGGCGGGGATCAAGGAAGACCGGTTGACCATCCACGATTACTTCTGGCGCTGGGACACCGATTGGTTCTGGTGCTCACGATCGTTTGGTGCCCAAAACCCGCGGCTGCGCCGCTGGTGGCCGCGGCGCTACCGGCGTAGCAGTGTCTACTGGAGGTTGATGGCGCTCGATCAGCGCTTCGGGATCGCCGACCGGTTCGAGAACAGCAGGGGTCGTCCCGCGCGTGAACGGGTGGTGCAGGATATCGAAGTGCCGATCGAACGGACCTGCGAGTTTCTGGAGTGGTTCGGGGAAAACGTGCCCATTTCGCCAATCTGGTTGTGCCCGTTGCGGCTACGCGATCACGCCGGCTGGCCGCTGTACCCGATCCGGCCTGACCGTAGCTATGTCAACATCGGGTTCTGGTCGTCGGTGCCGGTTGGCGCCACCGAGGGCGCCACCAACCGCAAGATCGAGAACAAGGTGAGTGCGCTCGACGGGCACAAGTCGCTCTACTCCGACTCCTTCTATACCCGCGAGGAGTTCGACGAGCTCTACGGCGGCGAGACTTACAACACTGTGAAGAAAGCCTACGATCCCGATTCGCGTCTCCTCGATCTTTACGCAAAGGCGGTGCAACGACGATGACAACGGGCAGACTCAGCATGGCCGAGATCCTGGAGATCTTCACCGCGACCGGGCAACACCCGCTGAAGTTCACCGCGTATGACGGCAGCACCGCGGGACAAGACGACGCCACACTGGGCCTGGATCTTCGGACGCCCCGCGGCGCCACCTACTTAGCTACCGCTCCCGGCGAACTCGGCCTGGCCCGCGCTTATGTGTCGGGTGACCTACAGGCACACGGAGTACATCCCGGCGATCCGTACGAACTGCTCAAAACGCTGACCGAAAGGGTCGACTTCAAACGGCCGTCGGCGCGGGTGCTGGCTAATGTGGTGCGCTCGATCGGCGTTGAGCACATACTGCCCATCGCGCCGCCACCCCAGGAGGCGCGACCCCGGTGGCGTCGAATGGCTAATGGCTTGCTGCACAGCAAGACCCGTGACGCCGAGGCTATCCATCACCACTACGACGTCTCCAACAACTTCTACGAGTGGGTGCTCGGGCCATCGATGACCTACACGTGCGCGGTGTTTCCGAACGCTGAGGCTTCGCTGGAGCAGGCCCAAGAGAACAAATACCGACTCATTTTCGAAAAGCTACGGCTAGAGCCGGGTGACCGGCTACTCGACGTCGGCTGCGGCTGGGGCGGCATGGTGCGCTACGCCGCCCGACGCGGTGTCCGGGTGATCGGCGCCACGCTCTCGGCCGAGCAGGCCAAGTGGGGCCAGAAAGCAGTCGAGGACGAGGGATTGAGCGACCTCGCGCAGGTGCGGCATTCCGACTACCGCGACGTAGCCGAGACCGGTTTCGACGCCGTTTCTTCGATCGGGCTAACCGAGCACATCGGCGTCAAGAATTACCCGTTCTACTTCGGGTTTCTCAAGTCGAAGTTGCGCACCGGCGGCTTGCTGCTCAATCACTGCATCACCCGCCACGACAACAGGTCGACGTCCTTTGCCGGCGGGTTCACCGACCGTTACGTTTTCCCCGACGGGGAGCTGACGGGCTCGGGACGTATTACCACCGAGATCCAGCAGGTCGGCTTGGAAGTGCTGCACGAGGAGAACTTCCGCCATCACTACGCGATGACGCTGCGCGACTGGTGCGGCAACCTCGTCGAACACTGGGACGACGCGGTCGCCGAGGTCGGTCTGCCGACCGCCAAGGTGTGGGGCCTGTACATGGCGGCTTCGCGGGTGGCCTTCGAACGAAACAACCTGCAGCTACATCACGTATTGGCGACCAAGGTGGACCCCCGGGGCGACGACAGCTTGCCACTGCGGCCCTGGTGGCAGCCCTAGGCGTTGTCTATCCGGCGCGCGCCCAGCTCGTTCTGCAGCAGCTCGAGTGCAACCTCTTCCGGGTCGCGACGCGGCGACGGGTCGCCACGGCCGGCTTCGGCGAGCATGTGCTCCTCTTCGTCGCGCTGAGTGGAATTCGCTGTGGGGGCAGGGTTTACGGCCTTGGCGGTCGCCACGTTCGCTCCCCCGCCGACGGGTGATGCCGCCGCAGCCGGTTCACCGGTCTCACACCGCACCCGCCAGTTGACTCCCAGCGCGTCTTTAAGCGCCTCGGCGAGGACATCGGCGTTGCGCTGTTCGGACAGCCGCCGCGCCAGCGGCGCCGATTCGTGGGTCAGCACCAGCGTGTTGTCCTCTAGCGCACGGACGGTGGCACCCGCCAGCATCACCTCGGTGGTACGGCTGCGCAGGCGCACCTTGTCGCGCACCGTCGGCCACATGGACCGAACCGCGGCCACGGTGGGTTCGCTCGAGGCCGGTGTGGGGGCCAGCACCGGTCTCGGTTCACGCGCGGGCTGGTGTTTCGGCTCGGCAGCCGCAGCCGACGGGCGTGGTACGGCTTGCGGCGCCGGGATCGACATGTCCAACCGGGTCTCGATCCGTTCGACCCGCTGCAACAGTGCCGATTCGGCGTCGCTCGCCGAGGGCAGCAGCAGTCGCGCGCAAACCACTTCCAGCAGCAGACGCGGCGCGGTCGCACCGCGCATCTCGCCTAGCCCGGCCTGCACCACCTCGGCATATCGGGTCAGGGTCGCCCGCCCGATCCGGGCGGCTTGCTCGCGCATCCGATCCAGCGCGTCTTCGGGCGCATCCACCACCCCGCGAGATGCCGCGTCGGGAACCGATTGCAGCACAATCAGGTCGCGGAATCGCTCCAGCAGATCGGTAGCGAAACGCCGAGGGTCATGTCCGCCATCGA
The DNA here is from genome assembly GCF_000195955.2 of Mycobacterium tuberculosis H37Rv. Classification (GTDB taxonomy): domain Bacteria; phylum Actinomycetota; class Actinomycetes; order Mycobacteriales; family Mycobacteriaceae; genus Mycobacterium; species Mycobacterium tuberculosis. Next base: position 4,165,918 of record NC_000962.3, read on the forward strand.
TCACCGATTCGATCGCCCCGAACAATGCGGCCGCATCGCAAGCGGCCAGTGCGTCGACCGCGTCGTCGATCAGGGCGACGTCGGTGACACCCAGCAGCCCCAGCGCCCGGGTGTAGGTCACGTGGGTGTCCGCGGCCCCAGCCAGCAATTGGTCCAGCACCGAGAGCGTATCCCGTGGGGAACCTCCGCCGGCCCGGATCACCAACGGGTACACCGCATCGTCGACGACGACGCCCTCCTGCTCGCAGATCCGCGCGAGCAACGCCCGCATAGTGCGCGGCGGCAGCAGCCGGAACGGGTAGTGATGAGTGCGCGACCGAATCGTCGGCAGTACCTTCTCCGGTTCGGTGGTGGCGAATATGAAGATCAGGTGTTCGGGCGGTTCCTCCACGATCTTGAGCAGCGCGTTGAATCCCGCGGTGGTCACCATGTGCGCCTCGTCGACGATAAATACCCGGTACCGTGACTGGACCGGCGCATAGAACGCGCGGTCCCGCAGCTCGCGGGTGTCGTCCACGCCGCCGTGGCTGGCGGCATCCAGCTCTACCACGTCGATGCTGCCGGGGGCGTTGGGCGCCAACGAAACGCAGGATTCGCAGACCCCGCACGGGTTGGCGGTAGGGCCCTGCGCACAGTTCAACGACCGCGCCAGGATACGCGCTGACGACGTCTTTCCGCAGCCACGCGGCCCAGAGAACAGGTACGCGTGGTTGATCCGGCCGGCATCCAGCGCCACCGACAGCGGCGCGGTGACGTGCTCCTGCCCCACCACCTCCGCGAAGCTTGCCGGTCGGTACTTGCGGTAGAGAGCCACGTCAGCAGGCTACCGACCCTAGGCGACGAGTGTGTTCGCAGCGTCGAATGTGAACGTTCGGCGTGATTTCGGCGCGCGGGTTCCCGCTCTCAGCGCACGTTCGGCGCCGAGGAGGCTAGTCCCTGGTTAAGCAATGTCTCGGTCGCCGCCAGCAGCGCGCAGGTCGCCAACCCGTCAACCGCGTTGCGCAGGTCCGGTACCGACGGAAACGACGGCGCGATCCGGATGTTCTTGTCGTCCGGATCCTTTCGATACGGGAACGACGCCCCCGCCTCGGTCACCGCGATACCAACGTCCTTAGCCAAGGCTACGGTCCGGCGCGCGGTCCCGGGCAACACGTCGAGGCTGATGAAGTAGCCACCCTTGGGCTCGGTCCAGGAGGCGATCTTGGACTCGCTTAGCCGCTGATCCAGAACTTCGGCCACCAACGCGAATTTCGGCGCCAGTATCTGCTGGTGACGCAACATGTGTAGACGTACCCCATCGGCGTCGCCGAAGAAGCGTAGATGCCGCAGCTGGTTGACCTTGTCCGGGCCGATCGACTTCTTCCCGGCGTACTGCAGATACCAGGCGATGTTGCCTAACGATCCACCGAAGAAGCTGACACCGCCGCCGGCGAAGGTGATCTTCGAGGTGGACGCGAAGACGTAGGGGCGGTTGGGGTTGCCGGCCTTGGCGGCCAGCCCGAGCACGTCGACCTGGCGCGGGAAATCCAGCGTCAGGGTATGCACCGCATACGCGTTGTCCCAGAACAAGCGGAAGTCAGGTGCCGCCGTCCGCATCTGGACGAGTCGGCGAACCGTTTCCCAGGAATAGGTGACGCCCGAAGGGTTGCCGAAGACCGGTACCGTCCACATCCCCTTGATGGCTGGGTCGACGGCAACCAGTTCTTCGATCAGATCGACGTCGGGCCCATCCTGCAGCATGGGTATCGGGATCATCTCGATGCCCATGGTCTCGGTGATGGCAAAGTGCCGGTCATAGCCGGGGACCGGGCACAGGAATTTGATGCCGTCCTGCTCCTGAATCCAAGGCCGCGGCGAGTCCACGCCGCCATACAACATGGAGAAGGCGACGATGTCGTGCATCAATTCCAGGCTGGAGTTGTTGCCCGCGATCAGGTTGGGCACTGCGATGCCGAGCAGTTCGGCGAAGATAGCCCGCAGGCCCGGCAGGCCGTGCTGGCCACCATAGTTGCGGGTGTCGGTGCCCTCCGGGTCGCGGTAGTCGTCTCCGGGCAAGCTCAGCAGCTGGTTCGACAGGTCGAGCTGCTCTGCGGATGGTTTGCCGCGGGTGAGATCCAGAGCCAGCTTCATGCCCTGAAGCGCCGCATAATCCTGCTGATGGCGTGCGTGTAGTGCCGCTAGCTCTTGGGGGCTAAGAGAGTCGAACGACACCGTGGGCCCTTTCGCCGAGTCGAAAACCGTGGGTATACCGAGGTCCAGTCAGTGCCCCGGCTGAAGGGGACCCCGCGCACCCGACAGAGCCCGTTGACCCTTGCTGCCTTCCAGCCCTGGGGGAGTTCACAGGATAGACGCCGCGCGGGGTCCACCGTGAGTCTAATACCTGGGCTGGAACGCCCGGGACGGACTCAGCGGGCTACCATATGCTGCGGAGGATTCGCCTAGTGGCCTATGGCGCTCGCCTGGAACGCGGGTTGGGTTAACAGCCCTCGCGGGTTCAAATCCCGCATCCTCCGCCAGGTGGTCCGCAGCGCGGACGGGAACGCGGACGGGAACGCGGACGGGAACAATGTGGGCTGGTCGGCTTCTCACCGGCTCGGTTCACCAGCCTAAGGAGGGGTATGGGGCGCAAGGTCGCCGTGCTGTGGCACGCGTCGTTTTCGATTGGCGCCGGCGTCCTCTACTTCTATTTCGTATTGCCCCGTTGGCCTGAGCTGATGGGTGACACCGGACACTCGCTGGGGACTGGGCTCCGGATTGCCACGGGCGCGTTGGTCGGTCTGGCCGCACTGCCGGTGGTATTCACTTTGCTGCGCACCCGCAAGCCGGAGCTGGGCACCCCGCAGCTGGCGCTGTCAATGCGAATCTGGTCGATCATGGCTCACGTGCTGGCCGGCGCGCTGATCGTCGGCACCGCGATTAGCGAGGTCTGGCTCAGCCTGGATGCCGCCGGGCAGTGGTTGTTCGGGATCTACGGAGCTGCCGCCGCGATCGCGGTGCTCGGGTTCTTCGGGTTCTACCTGTCGTTTGTCGCCGAGCTGCCGCCGCCACCGCCGAAGCCGCTCAAGCCGAAGAAACCCAAGCAGCGACGCCTTCGCCGCAAGAAGACGGCCAAGGGCGACGAGGCTGAGCCGGAAGCCGCCGAAGAAGCCGAGAACACGGAGCTGGCGGCGCAGGAGGACGAGGAGGCCGTCGAAGCTCCCCCGGAAAGCATAGAAAGCCCGGGAGGTGAACCCGAGTCGGCGACCCGGGAAGCTCCGGCAGCAGAGACCGCCACCGCCGAGGAGCCCCGGGGCGGGTTACGGAATCGCCGCCCCACCGGCAAAACCTCACATCGACGCCGGCGCACTCGCAGCGGTGTCCAGGTCGCCAAGGTCGACGAATAGCCGCGGTCAGGTGCTGTAGCGGCGGCTGTGAACCCTGCGACGCAATGTCGGCGTGTCACGTTGTCGGATTCACTGTCGCCGGCTAGCGCTTTCCCGTCAGAAGACGAGAAGCCTCCCCGATCTCCAACTAGCATCGAGATCGGGCTTGCGAAGGTTGGGTTGCAAAATGGATGTCATCAGATGGGCTCGCCGGCTTGCGGTGGTGGCGGGCACAGCAGCGGCAGTGACCACTCCTGGGCTACTGAGTGCGCACGTTCCGATGGTCTCCGCCGAACCGTGTCCCGACGTCGAGGTGGTGTTTGCCCGTGGCACCGGGGAGCCACCTGGTATTGGCAGCGTCGGAGGACTGTTCGTCGACGCACTGCGTTTCCCAGGTTGGCGCCAAGTCACTCGGGGTCTACGCCGTTAACTACCCCGCCAGTAACGACTTTGCCAGCAGCGACTTCCCTAAGACGGTCATCGACGGAATTCGCGACGCGGGCTCTCATATCCAGTCAATGGCGATGAGCTGTCCCCAGACCAGGCAAGTGCTCGGTGGATACTCCCAAGGTGCGGCCGTGGCCGGTTATGTCACCTCGGCTGTGGTACCGCCGGCTGTACCCGTGCAGGCGGTACCGGCACCGATGGCCCCGGAGGTAGCAAACCACGTCGCCGCGGTCACTCTGTTCGGCGCACCGTCGGCTCAATTCCTGGGCCAGTACGGCGCGCCGCCGATAGCCATCGGTCCCCTGTACCAGCCGAAAACGCTTCAGTTGTGTGCCGATGGCGACTCGATTTGTGGCGACGGCAACAGCCCGGTCGCGCATGGCCTGTACGCGGTGAACGGCATGGTAGGCCAGGGCGCGAATTTCGCCGCCAGCCGCCTGTAGCCAGAACTGCGCTGCCACCCCAGCGAGAGCTGGGCGGTGATCCAATGCAGAATGCCACCATGCGCGTTCTGGTCACCGGCGGTACGGGATTTGTGGGCGGGTGGACTGCCAAAGCCATCGCTGACGCGGGCCACTCCGTCCGGTTCCTGGTGCGAAATCCCGCACGGCTGAAGACGTCTGTCGCGAAACTGGGCGTCGACGTGTCGGACTTTGCGGTTGCAGACATATCCGACCGCGATTCGGTACGGGAGGCGTTGAACGGATGCGACGCCGTCGTGCACAGCGCCGCGCTGGTGGCAACCGACCCGCGTGAGACTTCGCGGATGCTGAGTACGAACATGGCGGGCGCCCAAAATGTTCTCGGTCAAGCCGTCGAGCTCGGAATGGATCCGATCGTGCATGTGTCGAGCTTCACGGCGCTGTTTCGTCCCAACTTGGCGACGCTGAGCGCTGATCTGCCGGTTGCCGGTGGGACGGATGGATACGGACAATCCAAAGCGCAGATCGAAATCTATGCGCGCGGTCTTCAGGACGCCGGCGCACCGGTGAACATCACTTATCCTGGCATGGTCCTCGGCCCGCCGGTGGGCGATCAATTCGGTGAAGCCGGGGAGGGTGTCCGGTCCGCATTGTGGATGCATGTCATTCCCGGGCGCGGCGCGGCGTGGTTGATCGTCGACGTCCGAGATGTGGCGGCACTGCACGCGGCGTTGTTGGAATCCGGGCGTGGGCCGCGCCGCTACACTGCGGGAGGTCATCGGATTCCGGTGCCCGAGCTCGCGAAAATTCTGGGCGGGTCGCCGGCACCACGATGCTGGCCGTCCCGGTGCCCGATTCCGCGCTGCGTGTCGCGGGATCGGTGCTGGATCAAGCCGGGCCCTATCTGCCTTTCAATACTCCGTTCACCGCGGCAGGTATGCAGTACTACACACAGATGCCGGAGTCCGACGATTCGCCGAGCGAAAAAGAACTAGGCATCACCTACCGCGATCCGCGCGACACCGTGGCCGACACCGTCACGGCCCTGCGCGGCCTGGGCAGCTAACTGCCGTCGGGAGGTTCCGCCGGTTCCGCGTCGGGGCGCGAATTCTTCAACCACTGCTTCAGCCGGAGCAGTTCGTTGACGACGATGCCGACGCCCAGGAGGATGACCAGCGTCACCACAATAGCGGTGGCCACGTAGTCCATGGTGACAGCCCCGCCACGGCGCACGTTCAGGCCGCTTGCTGTCGGATCGAGAGGACCTACGCGATGAAGGCGGTGACCTGCACCAACGCAAAGCTCGAGGTAGTCGACCGGCCGTCCCCGGCGCCGGCCAAGGGTCAACTGTTGCTCGATGTGCTGCGGTGCGGTATCTGCGGATCGGACCTGCATGCCCGCTTGCACTGTGATGAACTGGCCGACGTGATGGCCGAATCTGGCTACCACGCCTTCATGCGATCGAATCAGCAGGTGGTGTTCGGACACGAGTTCTGTGGCGAGGTGGTCGATTACGGTCCCGGCACCCGCAGGACCCCTAGGCGCGGCACCCCGGTCGTCGCCATGCCGCTGCTGCGGCGTGGCAACAAAGAGGTGCACGGGATCGGGCTTTCGACAATGGCGCCGGGCGCCTACGCCGAGCGGCTCGTCGTCGAGCAGTCGCTGACGTTTCCTGTCCCGAACGGGCTGGCGCCCGAGATAGCCGCGCTGACCGAGCCCATGGCCGTCGGATGGCACGCCGTCCGGCGCGGCGAGGTGGGCAAGGGCGACGTCGCGATCGTGATCGGGTGCGGTCCGATCGGCCTCGCGGTGATCTGCATGCTGAAGTCGCGCGGGGTACACACGGTGATCGCAAGCGACTTTTCACCCGGCCGTCGTGCCCTCGCAACCGCCTGTGGCGCTGATTCCGTAGTCGATCCCGTACAGGACTCACCGTATGCGGTAGCCGCCGGCCTTGGACAGGGAAACAGACACCTGCAAAGCATCCTCGACGCGTTCGACCTCGCAGTCGGCACGGTCGAAAGACTGCAGCGGCTGCGGCTGCCGTGGTGGCACCTTTGGCGGGCTGCCGAAGCAGCTGGCGCCGCAACGCCAAAGCGTCCAGTCATCTTCGAATGTGTTGGCGTTCCGGGAATTATCGATGGCATCATCGCCAGCGCACCGCTGTTCTCGCGCGTCGTCGTGGTCGGCGTCTGCATGGGCTCAGACCACATCCGGCCGGCGATGGCGATCAACAAAGAGATCAACCTGCGGTTCGTCCTCGGCTACACACCGTTAGAGTTCCGCGACACGTTGCACATGCTGGCCGACGGCAAGGTCAACGCCGCGCCGCTGATCACCGGGACGGTCGGTTTACCCGGCGTGGCGGCAGCATTCGATGCGCTCGGCGATCCCGAGGCGCACGCAAAAATCATGATCGACCCCAAGAGCAACGCCGCGAGTCCCCAACCATTCCGCGTGGAGTGAATGATGCGGGATAGCCGCACGGCGTTGGATCCACCCGGGACGACAGCTTGAATTCAGGCGGCCTCTGCTTTAAAGCGCACACTACCGCGCCTGCTGCGGCATGGATCCAAATATCCGCCAAAGTACGTATGGACATCCGATAGCCCGGCGCACCTACGACCCGCCGCGCAGACACATTTACGCGTTCGCACCGATGGCTGCGGACCCAGCAAATGGCAGAGTTAGAGCGTCGGCCGTGTCTTGAGTCAATGCTTCCAGGCCGGCACCTTTTCTCCCGTGGACCGCATGTGCCCACGGTCGCGTCAGTACCGCCCGAATCATTCCTTGAGGCCTATTGCAGATGAAACCGTCGCCTGCCGATACCCACGTCGTGATTGCCGGTGCTGGCATCGCGGGATTGGCTGCCGCCATGATCCTGGCCGAAGCCGGGGTGCGAGTCACATTGTGCGAAGCTGCATCCGAAGCTGGGGGCAAGGCCAAGAGTTTACGTCTCGCGGACGGCCACCCGACCGAGCACAGTTTGCGGGTTTACACCGATACTTACCAAACCCTGCTGACGCTGTTCTCGCGTATACCCACCGAACATGACAGGACCGTGCTAGACAACCTGGTCGGCGTCAGCATGGTTTCGGCTACCGCGCAAGGCGTGATTGGCCGAATCGCTGCGCCAGTTGCCTTGCAACGCCGGCGGCCAACCTTCGCGCGGATCATAGGCAAGGTAGTCGAACCGCCGCGGCAACTTGTCCGGATCTTGTTGCGCGGCCCAATGGTAATCGTTGGTCTGGCCCAACGAGGTGTGCCGGCCACCGACGTCCTCCATTACCTCTACGCCCATCTACGGCTGCTGTGGATGTGCCGAGAGCGACTCTTGGCGGAGCTGGGCGATATCTCGTATGCGGATTATCTGCAGCTCGGCTGCAAGTCTGCCCAGGCGCAGGAATTCTTTTCTGCTGTGCCGCGCATTTACGTCGCGGCGCGCACCAGTGCCGAAGCGGCGGCCATTGCGCCCATCGTTCTCAAGGGGCTGTTTCGCCTGAAAAGTAATTGTCCATCAGCCCTCAACGACGCAAAGCTGCCCGCGATCATGATGATGGATGGACCGACCAGCGAGCGCATGGTCGATCCCTGGATTCGCCACCTGACAAGGCTCGGCGTGGACATCCACTTCAACACGCGTGTCGGCGATCTCGAGTTCGACGACGGTCGCGTCACCGCATTGATATCGTCCGATGGCCGCCGGTTTGCCTGCGACTATGCCCTGCTCGCGGTGCCCTATCTGACGCTGCGAGAGCTGGCCAAATCAGCTCATGTCAAGCGATATCTCCCTCAGCTCACACAGCAGCACGCCCTTGCGCTTGAGGCATCGAACGGAATCCAGTGTTTTCTGCGCGACCTCCCTGCGACGTGGCCTCCGTTCATCCGCCCTGGAGTCGTCACTACGCATCTGCAAAGCCAGTGGTCGCTGGTCTGCGTTCTGCAGGGAGAAGGTTTCTGGAAAAACGTCCGCCTGCCGGAAGGAACCCGCTACGTTCTGTCAATAACCTGGAGTGATGTGGAAACGCCCGGACCTGTTTTTGATCGGCCATTGAGTGAATGTACGCCAGATGAGATCTTGACCGAGTGCCTGACGCAGTGCGGCCTCGATAAATCGAACGTCTTGGGCTGGCGGATCGATCACGAGCTGAAGCACTTAGACGAGGCCGAATACGAAAAGGTGGCGAGCGAGCTGCCTCCTCATCTTGTCTCGGCGCCTGCGCGCGGGCAGCGCATGGTGAATTTCTCGCCGCTTACCGTATTGATGCCGGGCGCGCGCCACCGCTCCCCGGGTATTTGCACCTCAGTGCCTAACCTTTTGCTAGCCGGTGAGGTGATCTATTCACCCGACCTGACCTTGTTTGTTCCGACCATGGAGAAGGCGGCATGCTCCGGCTATCTGGCCGCCCGCCAAATCATGAACATGGTTGCTTCGCACGCCGCACCGCTGCGGATCGACTTCCGGGATCCCGCCCCATTTGCGGTTCTGCGGCGGGTGGACCGATGGTTTTGGAGCCGCCGCCGACGACCGCCAGACCGGTCGACATTTGCAACCCCACCAACCGCCATGCCGGCGCCGAGCCACCTGACCGACGTGGATCGCTCTGCAAGTTAGCCGCCGGTAACCCACCAAGCCTCGTCACGCTACAAGTCCACCGTTGAACCGACGGCGTTGACGCGTCACATATCCCTGATCCTTCAAGAACGTGGAGTTTCCCTTGACTGTGCACACCGTCGCCACCAACAATGCTGCGCCCGTCATAGCCGCCGGTCCCGTCGGCCCTAGCAGACGACGCCGTCGCGTGCACGCCCCACTTACGCGACGCCGCCAACCCTCCTCCTCGGCGGTGCTGCTGGTGGCGGCTTTCGGCGCCTTCCTCGCTTTCCTTGACTCCACGATCGTCAACGTCGCGTTCCCCGATATCCAGCGGCACTTCCACAGCGACATCAGTGACCTGTCCTGGATGCTCAACGCCTACAACATTGTTTTCGCGGCGTTCCTGGTGGCCGCCGGCAGGCTGGCCGACCTGATGGGGCGCAAGCGGGTGTTCATCTTGGGGGTGGCGTTGTTCACCGTCGCGTCCGGGCTGTGCGCGATCGCCGAAAGCGTCGGGGAACTGGTTGCGTTCCGTGTGCTGCAAGGCATCGGCGCAGCGGTTCTGGTACCGGCTTCGCTGGGGCTGGTCGTCGAGGCCTTCCCGGCCGAGCGGCGCGCGCACGGGGTCAACCTGTGGGGTGCGGCGGGGGCCATCGCCGCGGGCCTCGGCCCGCCGATCGGTGGCGCCCTCATCGAGGCGGATGGCTGGCGGTGGGTGTTCCTGGTGAACCTTCCGCTGGGGGTATTCGCTGTGCTGGCCGCTCGGCGGGCACTGGTGGAGAACCGGGCCGCCGGACGTCGGCGTGTGCCCGACGTGCGCGGCGCGGTGCTGCTGGCTTTCGCGCTGGGCCTTTTGACGCTGGGATTGATCAAGGGCCCGGATTGGGGTTGGGCCAGCCTGCCGACCAGCGGGTCATTGCTGGCCGCGGCGGTCGCGATGGTTGGGTTTGTGATGAGCTCACGACACCACCCGGCACCGATGGTCGAGCCCACGCTGTTGCGCATCCAGTCGTTCGTGGCCGGCACCGGGCTGACCGCCGTGGCCAGCGCCGGCTTCTACGCCTATCTGCTGACGCACGTGCTGTTCCTCAACTACGTCTGGGGTTACACGCTGCTGGAGGCTGGCATGGCCGTCGCCCCCGCCGCGCTGGTCGCCGCCGTCGTCGCGGCGGTGCTTGGCCGCGTCGCCGACCGGCACGGTTACCGCTTCATCGTCGGCATCGGCGCGTTGATCTGGGCTGCCAGCCTGCTGTGGTATCTCAAGGTTGTCGGGTCCCAGCCCGATTTCCTCGGTGAATGGCTGCCCGGCCAGATACTGCAGGGAATCGGGGTGGGCGCTACCTTCCCGCTGCTCGGCAGTGCCGCCTTGGCCCGGCTGGCCAAGGGCGGCAGCTACGCCACCGCTTCGGCGGTGACCGGCACCATCCGCCAGGTTGGCGCCGTCATCGGCGTCGCGGTGCTGGTGATCCTGGTCGGCACACCGGCACCGGGCGCAGCCGAAGAGGCGTTGCGTCACGGGTGGGCGTTGGCCGCGATCTGTTTCGTGGCGGTGGGGATCGGGGCGCTGTCGCTGGGTCGCATCCGCCCAGTCCCAGCTGCGGTTGAACCCCCGCCGGGGCCGCCGGTGGCTCCGTTGGGAGCGCGGCGGCCGCCGAGACCCGCACCGGTGGCCTCACCCGCCGCGGCAGTGGCCCCGACCCCCAAGACTTCCCGCGAAGTCAACCTGCTGGAGGCTCTGCGGTTTGCCAGGCCGGACACGCAACAGATTGAGCTGCAAGCAGGCTCGTATTTGTTCCACGCGGGCGATGTGTCCGATGCGCTCTACGTGGTGCGCAGCGGCCGCCTGCAAGTCCTCGCCGGCGACGGCGCAAAGGACGAAGTGGTGGCCGAGCTGGGCCGTGGTCAGGTGGTCGGGGAGCTCGGGGTGCTGCTCGATGCGCCGCGGTCCGCGTCGGTTCGTGCGGTACGCGACTCGTCCCTGATGCGAGTGACCAAGGCCGAATTCGCGAAGATCGCCGATGCCGGGGTGCTTGGGGCGCTGGCGGGGGTACTGGCCAAACGACAGCACCAGACACGCGTGGCCTCTCAGCGGACAACGCCGGAGGTCGTTGTCGCGGTCGTCGGTGTCGACGCCAATGCACCGGTCGCAATGGTGGCCACCGAATTGTGCAGGGCACTGTCGACACGGCTACGTGCTGTCGCCCCCGGCCGGGTCGACTGCGACGGGTTGGAACGTGCCGAGCAGACCGCCGACCGGGTGGTGCTGCATGCGGCCGTCGGCGACGCGCGGTGGCGGGAATTCTGTTTGCGTGTCGCCGATCGCGTGGTGCTGGTGGCCAGCAACCCGGCCGTGCCTGTGGCCCCGCTGCCGACCCGAGCGACCGGCGCCGACCTGGTGCTGGCCGGACGGCCCGCCGGCCGGGAGCACCGACGTGCCTGGGAGCAGTTGATCACGCCGCGGTCGATGCATGTGGTCCGACGCGAATTTGTCGCCGACGACCTGCGGGTGCTCGCCACGCGTATCGCGGGCCGTTCCGTGGGGCTAGTCCTCAGCGGTGGGGCAGCGAGGGCGTGTGCCCACTTGGGCGTGCTGGAGGAACTGGAGGCCGCCGGGGTCACCGTCGACCGCTTTGCCGGCACCAGCATGGGCGCAATCATCGCGGCTCTGGCGGCCAGCGGTTTGGATGCTGCCGGGGTGGATGCGCAAATCTACGAGCACTTCGTGCGCAAGAGCCACGGCGACTACACCCTGCCGAGCAAGGGGCTGATCCGCGGGAAACGCACCCAGTCCACGCTACGCACGATCTTCGGAGACCATTTGGTGGAGGAGCTGCCGAAACATTTCCGCTGCGTCAGTGTCGACCTATTGGCCCGGCGTCCCGTCGTGCACCGCCAAGGCCCGCTCGCCGACGTCGTCGGCTGCTCGATGCGGCTGCCTTTTCTGTATGCGCCACTGCCCTACGGCGGCACCCTGCACGTCGACGGCGGTGTGCTGGACAACGTGCCCGTCACCACGCTGGTGGGCAAGGACGGCCCACTGATTGCGGTAAACGTGGCCTCTGGCGGAAATCCAAGCCCCGCGTCCGGCGGCCATCGCCGCGGCAAACCACGGGTGCCCGGCCTAACCGACACCCTGCTGCGCACCATGACAATCAGCAGCGCGATGGCATCGGAAAAAGTGTTGGCCCAGGCCGACCTGGTGATCAAGCCCAACCCGATCGGCGTCGGACTCATGGAGTACCACCAGATCGACCGCGCCCGTGAAGCGGGCCGGATCGCGGCCCGTGAAGCGTTGCCACAAATCATGGAGCTGGTGCACGGCTGAACCTGGGCAGGGCCGCTAAGATACTGTGACCACGGCCACGCTATCGGCGGCCTGGCCAGCTTTCCGGGCCGCTACCCGATGGGAGTCCTCACCCACGCCGCCGGCGGACCCAACCCCGATTGTTCGACCGCAGACACTGATCTATCGCGCAGGCGTTGCCGCATGGTGGACTAGCCCAATGACGCGGGCTGACGGCAAGCGCGACCGTGACGAGATGTTCGTCGAATACACCAAGAGCATCTGCCCCGTCTGCAAGGTCGTGGTCGACGCCCAGGTCAATATCCGCCACGACAAGGTGTATTTGCGTAAGCGCTGCCGCGAGCACGGAAGTTTCGAGGCCCTGGTGTACGGGGATGCCCAGATGTATTTGGAATCAGCACGATTCAACAAACCGGGCACCTTTCCGCTGCGGTTTCAGACCGAGGTGCGCGACGGCTGTCCCAGTGACTGCGGGCTGTGCCCGGACCACAAGCAACACGCCTGCCTGGGGTTGATCGAGGTCAACACACACTGCAACCTGGACTGCCCGATCTGTTTCGCCGACTCTGGCCACCAACCCGACGGCTACGCCATCACCGCGGCGCAGTGTGAACGGATGCTCGACACGCTCGTTGCCGCCGAGGGTGAACCCGAAGTGGTGATGTTCTCCGGTGGCGAACCGACCATCCACAAACAACTCCTCGAGTTCGTCGACGCCGCCCAGGCCCGCCCGGTCAAGACCGTCATCATCAACACCAACGGCATCCGGCTGGCCTCCGACCGGCGATTCGTCGACCAGCTCGCCACCCGCAACCGTCCCGGCCACCCCGTGCACATCTACCTGCAGTTCGACGGCCTGGACGAGGCAACACATCGTCGAATCCGGGGCCACGATCTGCGGGACGTAAAGCAGCGGGCCCTGGACAACTGCGCCGCGGCGGGCCTGACCGTCAGCCTGGTGGCCGCGGTGGAACGCGGCCTCAACGAGCACGAGCTCGGCGCGGTCATCCGCCACGGCATGGCGCAGCCCGGAGTGCAACCGGTGGTATTTCAGCCGGTCACCCACGCCGGCCGGCATGTGCAGTTCGACCCGCTGACCCGACTGACCAACTCCGACATCATCGCCTGCATCACCGCGCAACTGCCCGAATGGTTCAGGCCCGGTGACTTCTTTCCGGTGCCATGCTGCTTCCCCAGCTGCCGATCGATCACCTACCTGCTCACCGACGGGGAGCATGTGGTCCCGATTCCGCGGCTGCTCAATGTCGAGGACTACCTCGACTACGTCTCCAACCGGGTGATCCCTGACCTGGCGATCCGCGAAGCCTTGGAGAACTTGTGGTCGGCGTCGGCGGTGCCAGGCACCGACACCATGACCGCACAGCTACAGCGGGCTACCGCCGCCCTGAACTGCGCCGAGGGCTGCGGGATCAACCTGCCCGAGGCCCTCACGCACCTCACCGACCGGGTCTTCGCCATCGTCATCCAAGACTTCCAGGATCCCTACACCCTCAACGTCAAACAGCTGATGAAATGCTGCGTGCAACAGATCACCCCGGACGGACGGCTGATCCCGTTCTGCGCCTACAACTCGGTCGGCTATCGAGAGCAGGTGCGTGAACAGCTCACCGGGGTACCGGTACCCGACATTGTGCCCAATGCCATCCCACTCGCCGGGTTGCTGGCGGACGCACCACACGGATCAAAACAGGCCAATACCGGTGGGAGTATCGCCAGGCTCGCGGGGCCAACCCGAGGTGCGCCGATGGCACTGCCACCACAGCAGATCAAAGCGTGTTGCGCCGACGCCTATTCCCGCGACATCGTCGCCTTGCTACTCGGTGACTCCTTTCACCCGGGCGGCGCGACATTGACCCGTAGGTTGGCTGACCAACTCGGGCTGAGGTCGACAGGCGACCCGCGGCGGGTCGCCGACATCGCCGCCGGGCCCGGCGCCTCCGCACGGCTGCTGGCCAGCGACTACGGTGTGGCTGTCGACGGGGTCGACATCAGCGAGATCAACGTGAAGCGCGCCCAAGCCGCCGTCGCGCAAACCGGCCTGACCGAGCGGGTGCGCTTCCACCTGGGCGACGCCGAATCAGTCCCGTTGCCCGACGACACATTCGACGCGCTGGTGTGCGAGTGCGCGTTCTGCACATTCCCGGACAAGAACGCCGCCGCCCAGCAGTTCGCTCGGATTCTGCGTCCTGGTGGCCTGGCCGGCATCACCGATGTCACTGTCGGGGACGGCGGCCTGCCGGCGGAGCTGACCCCATTGGCCGCGTGGGTCGCCTGCATCGCCGACGCCCGAACCGTCACCGACTACACCGACATCCTCGAAGGGGCCGGATTGCGCACCCGCCACATCGAGTCTCATGACGAGAGCCTGCTGGACATGATCGACCGCATCGACGCGCGGATCACCGCCTTGCACGTCGCCGCACCGGAGATCCTCGCCGACAACGGCATTCGCCACGACTCGGTGCGCGATTTCACAGCGCTCGCACGCGCCGCGGTACAAACCGGACGAATCGGATACACGTTGATGATCGCGGAAAAGCCGTGATAATCCAGGAAATGTGGGACAGACCAATCGCATTTCCCGCATCTGAGGAGCGAGCCGCACCGCGTTACTTCGACGTGTTTCCCCCCTTCAAGTCGGTATCCCGGCTCGGCTGCACCCGCTTGGGTTCGCCCGGCATCTTCGGATAGTTCGGCGGATACGGCATGTCACCGAGCCCGCGCTCCTCGTCGGCGGCGGCCAAGTCCAGCAATGGTGCAATCGACTGGGCCACGTCGTCCATGCCGGCCCAGGGGTCGTCGCGGATCTTCACCAGCTCGGGCACCGTGGTCATGGTGTAGTCGTCGGGATCCGCGCCGGCCAGCTCTTCCCAGGTCAACGGCATCGATACCGTCGCGATCGGGGTAGGACGCACCGAATAGGCCGACGCCATGGTGCGGTCGCGGGCGTTTTGGTTGAAGTCGATGAAGATACGCGCGCCCCGTTCTTCCTTCCACCACGACGTCGTCACCGCATCCGGTGCGCGGCGCTCGACTTCCCGGGCCAACGCAATGCCCGCCCGACGCACCTCGACGAAGTCCCAGTCGGTGGCGATGCGCAGGAATACGTGAATCCCTCTACCCCCGGATGTCTTCGGATAACCGACCAGACCGAGGTCGTCCAGCACGGACCGGAGCACATCGACGGCGACCGTACGCGCCTCCACGAAGCCGGTGCCCGGTTGCGGATCTAGATCGATGCGCAATTCGTCGGGGTGCTCGGTGTCGGGGCAGCGCACTTGCCACGGGTGCAGGGTGATTGTGCCCATCTGCGCCGCCCATACGATCGCCGCCGGGTGGGTCACCTTCAGCGCGTCAGCCATCCGCCCCGACGGAAACGTCACCCGGCACGTCTGCAGGTAGTCAGGGCGGTGCCGCGGGATCCGCTTTTGGTAGATCTGCTCGCCGTCGACGCCGTCCGGGAAGCGCTGCAAGTGCGTCGGCCGGTCACGCAGCGCCGTCAGCATCGGACCCCCGGCCACGGCGAAGTAGTACTCAACGAGGCGGCGCTTGGTGCCGTGCGACCCCAGCTTCGGGAAATACATCCTGTCCGGGCTAGTCAACCGCACCGCGATGCCGTCGACGTCGAGTTCCTCAGCTGCCGCCGCCATATCGGAATTCCAGCATGCCGCACGCAAGAATGAGCACATGCAGTTACCCGTCATGCCGCCGGTGTCGCCGATGCTGGCCAAATCGGTCACCGCAATCCCGCCGGACGCGTCGTATGAACCCAAATGGGACGGATTCCGCTCCATCTGCTTTCGCGACGGTGATCAGGTCGAACTGGGTAGCCGCAACGAGCGGCCGATGACCCGCTACTTCCCCGAGCTGGTCGCCGCGATCAGGGCCGAGCTGCCGCATCGCTGTGTGATCGACGGGGAGATCATCATCGCCACCGACCACGGCTTGGACTTCGAGGCGCTGCAACAGCGCATCCATCCTGCCGAGTCGAGGGTGCGAATGCTTGCCGACCGCACACCAGCCTCCTTCATCGCATTCGACCTGCTGGCCCTCGGCGACGACGACTACACCGGGCGACCGTTCAGCGAAAGACGAGCCGCTCTGGTCGATGCCGTAACTGGTTCGGGGGCCGACGCTGACCTGTCGATCCACGTCACCCCGGCAACCACCGACATGGCGACCGCACAACGATGGTTCTCCGAGTTCGAGGGGGCCGGTCTAGACGGTGTCATCGCCAAACCGCCGCACATCACCTATCAACCGGACAAACGCGTTATGTTCAAGATCAAACACCTGCGGACCGCCGATTGCGTGGTGGCCGGCTACCGGGTGCACAAGTCCGGCAGTGACGCGATCGGCTCACTGCTGCTAGGGCTTTACCAGGAGGACGGCCAACTCGCGTCGGTCGGCGTGATCGGCGCGTTCCCCATGGCCGAACGACGCCGGCTATTAACCGAGCTGCAGCCGCTGGTCACCAGCTTCGACGACCACCCATGGAACTGGGCCGCCCACGTTGCCGGCCAGCGCACCCCACGTAAGAACGAGTTCTCCCGCTGGAATGTCGGCAAAGACCTGTCGTTCGTGCCGCTGCGACCCGAGCGGGTGGTCGAGGTCCGCTACGACCGCATGGAAGGCGCGCGGTTCCGCCACACCGCACAGTTCAACCGGTGGCGCCCCGACCGCGACCCACGCTCATGCAGCTATGCCCAGCTCGAACGCCCGCTCACCGTCAGCCTCTCCGACATTGTGCCGGGCCTACGCTAAGGTGCGACCCTCTTCGGTCAGTTGATCCCCGGTGGGCCGATCGGCTCGGGCGCCACATCCGGGTCGGTTCGTTGCGTTCGGCCGCGTAACATCTGCGGCATGGCGGTGCTGCCCGCGTGCCGGTTGGGACTTGTCGTCTGTGTGGCGACCGCAGTGATCACAGCAACCATGGTGTTGGCTACGCCGAGCTATGCATGCGCCTGCGGTGCCGCGGTCACAGCACATGGCTCCCAAGCAACTTTGAATCATGAAGTCGCGCTGCTTCATTGGGACGGGACGACCGAGACGATCGTCATGCAGCTGGCAATGAACGCCGATACCGACAACGTTGCCTTGGTAGTGCCCACCCCGACGCCGGCGATAGTTACAACCGCGGACCAGTCCACGTTCGGCGAGCTGGACACGCTCAGTGCGCCGTTGATCGAGCATCAGCGACATTGGAGCTTAAGGCGCGGTGTCGGTGCCTCCGGTCCCCAGGAGGCCGCCGCCCGGGCCCCGCATGTGCTCAACCAGGTTCGCCTTGGCCCGCTGGAGGCCACCACCTTGACCGGCGGGGATCTGAGCGGCCTGCAGACTTGGTTGTCTGACAACGGCTATGCGATTCGACCGGCGGTGTCAGCGGCGCTGGATCCCTACGTGCGTGACGGATGGGCGTTCGTGGCGATCCGGCTGACCAGCACCGACCTGATAGTGGGCGGGCTCGATCCGGTGCGGATGACCTTCCGATCGTCGCGGTTGGTGTATCCCATGCGGCTATCGGTCGCCGCCCAGGAGCCGCAACATGTCACCATCTTCACCCTGTCCGATCACCGGCAGCAGCGCACCGACGCCGACGCTGCCACACAGACAACCCACGTCCGGTTCGCGGGCGACATGTCCACTGCGGTTCGTGACCCTCTGTTGCGCGAGCTGATCGGCAACCACGGCTCATATCTGACCAAGGTCGAGGTGGACATCTATCAGACATCGCGAATCTCTTCGGATTTCACGTTCGGCAACGCACCAAACGACGATCCGTACCGGCAGGTGGTCACCGTTTACGACGATGTCGCACTCCCCCCGCTGCTGCTGGTGGTCGTGTCGGCGATCGCGGTGGGCGCGGCGGGCGGGGCCGTTGTGGTGGTTCTGCGGCGACGGCGGCGCGCCCACACTGGGTAGTCCGCCACGGTGAGGGCGCTCAGCGAGGCAGGGATTCTGGTCCTTCAGACAAACCCGCCACGGCCGGGTGCGCCATCAACCGGTCGAGAAAACCCCGCTGCCCCTTGAGCAGTTTGGTGCGTGCCCGCGCTACCGGAAACCAGCTCACCCGGTCGACCTCGGGGAACTTACGCATCTTGCCCGAGCCCTTCGGCCAGTCCAATTCGAAGGTGCTGCTTCGTGCGTCGGTGATGTCCAGATCCGCCCGGACACCGAACACGGTCACCACCTTGCCGCCGGACTGTTTCAGCGACCCGAAGTCGATTCGCGGCCCGTCAGGCACGCACAACCCGATCTCCTCGGAGAACTCGCGCCGGGCGGCCAGCCACGGATCTTCGCCGCCGGTGTATTCGCCCTTCGGGATCGACCAAGCGCCGTCGTCCTTTCCCGCCCAAAACGGGCCGCCCGGATGCGCCAGAAGGACGTCGACGACACCGGCGCGCGCCCGATACAGCAGCACACCCGCGCTGAGCTTGGGCATGAGTACGGGTTCTTTAGATCCCGACGGCCTGTTCCAGATCCTTCAGCGACGATTCCAGGTGCGCAAGCAGCCGCTGCAAGTGGGGCACACTGCGACGGCACCCGACCAGTCCGAAGTCGAGATTCCCAGCATTGTTCACCAGGGTGATGTTCAACGCTTGACCGTCCGGGATGTTCGACAATGGGTAACTACCGTCAAGCCGGGCCGTGCCGTAGTAGAGCGGGTCTACCGGCCCCGGCACATTCGAGATGACGATGTTGAACGGTGGCGGCACTGCCGACAAGAAACCCGGTACACCCGCCAACGTCAGCGGCGCCATATTCAATGCCGACAATGCAAGCACCTGCAGCTGCGGCAATTCGGAGAGCACTTTCTTGTTGCCGTCCATGGACGCGCTGATGGTCTGAATCCGTTGCGCTGGGTCGTCGACATGGGTGGCGAGATTGCACAGGACGCTGCCGACCAAGTTGCCGCCGGCGTCAGCGTCCTCTTTGGAGCGTAGGCTCACCGGAACCATCGCGATCAGCGGTCTGTCCGGCAGCGCATTCCGCTCTATCAGGTAGTAGCGCAACGCACCGGCACACATCGCCAGGACGGCGTCGTTGACGGTCACACCGGCGGCCTGCTTGACGCTCTTGATCCGGTCCAGCGACCAGGACTGCGCAGCGCACCGGCGGGCTCCCCCGACCTTGACGTTGAACATGCTGTGTGGCGCCGCGAACGGCAGCGTCAACTGCTGCTCGAGTAGCGCCGCACGAGCCAGCTTCAGCGTCGACGGTGCAAGTCCGACAACGGATCCCGCCATCTTGAACAGCGCATCCAACAGTGACGAGCCGTCCGATGGCGGGCGCGTACGTGGGCGCGGAGGCAGGTTCCAGATGGCGCGCACCTCGGCGTCGTCCGGGTCAGCCGACAGCGTGCGCTGCGCCAGCTTCATCGCCGAAACACCGTCGATCAGGGCGTGGTGCATTTTGGTGTACATAGCAAACCGGCCGTCGTTCAGCCCCTCCACCACGTGCAGCTCCCACAGCGGGCGGTGGCGATCGAGCAGGCTGGTATGCAGCCTTGAGGTCAGCTCGAGCAGATCGCGGACTCGTCCTGGCGAGGGCAGCGCCGAGCGGCGAACGTGGTAATCGATGTCGATGTCGTCGTCATAAGCCCATGCCACACGGGCGATTCCACCCCCGATCGTCGCAGGGTGCTTTCGGAACATGGGCTGGAATTCGTCGTTGGCAACCAAACGCTCGGTGAACTCACGGACGAACTCAGGACCAGCTCCCTGCGGTGGCTCGAACAACGACAAGCCACCCACATGCATGGGGTGTTCACGAGATTCAATGAAAAGAAACATCGAGTCGTTGGGCATCATCAGATCCATGCACCCATTACACCCATTACCGAGTGATCCGGGAAGGCTTCTGTGGTGCCCGAGGTTCGGCAAGTCGCAAGAACATCGCCGCCCAGCTGACTTCGGGATGACAACGCATGTAGTCCGGAGCGGCTTGAGGTTGCAACGTCGGGTGGGCGAAGTAGTCCGGCTGAGAGGTATTGGTGGCAGCATGGGTTTGTGACCTCAATGTCGTTGGCCTGGGATGTGGTGTCGGTCGACAAGCCGGACGATGTCAACGTCGTGATCGGCCAGGCGCACTTCATCAAAGCGGTCGAAGACCTGCACGAGGCCATGGTCGGCGTGAGCCCATCGCTACGGTTCGGGCTCGCCTTTTGCGAGGCTTCCGGGCCCCGGTTGGTTCGACATACCGGCAACGATGGCGATTTGGTCGAACTCGCGACCCGCACTGCGCTGGCCATCGCGGCCGGGCATAGCTTCGTGATCTTCTTACGTGAGGGGTTTCCCATCAACATCCTCAACCCGGTGCAGGCGGTGCCCGAGGTCTGCACGATCTACTGCGCCACAGCCAATCCGGTCGACGTTGTCGTCGCGGTGACCCCGCATGGTCGCGGCATCGTGGGTGTTGTCGACGGGCAGACCCCTCTGGGAGTGGAGACCGATCGCGACATTGCGCAGCGGCGTGACCTGTTGCGCGCCATCGGTTACAAGCTCTGATACGGGCCGCCGGTCCGCCCTTGACAGCGGGACGTCCGCCGCAGAGGGTCGACGGCATGTCCGTGGTGCGCGGGACCGCTCTGGCTAACTACCCGAGCCTGGTTGCCGGGTTGGGCGGTGACCCGGCCACTCTGCTACGGGCCGCGGGTGTTCGGGATCAGGATGTCGGCAACTATGACGCGTTCATTTCGATCCGGGCAGCGATTCGGGCAATCGAATCGGCCGCAGCGGTCACCGCCACAATGGATTTCGGGAGACGATTGGCACAGCGGCAAGGGATTGAGATCCTGGGACCGGTCGGTGTGGCGGCCCGCACGGCCGCCACGGTCGGTGACGCTCTGGCGATCTTCAACACCTTCATGGCGGCCTACAGCCCAGTTATCGCCATCCGGATCACGCCGCTGGCCGGACAGCGGTCATTTATTGCACTCGAGTTCCTGCTCGACGAGCCGGCGTCGTATCCGCAGACCATGGAGCTGGCGCTCGGGGTGGCGCTCGGGGTGATCCGGTTGTTGTTGGGCGCTGACTACGCCCCACTGGCCGTGCACTTACCCCACGACCCACTCACACCCGAAGCCTTCTACCTGCAGTACTTCGGCTGCCGGCCTTACTTCGCCGAACGTGTTGGTGGTTTCACCATGCGCACCGCGGACCTGAGCCGTCCCCTCAACCGCGACGATGTCGCCCACCGGGTGGTCGTCGACTACCTGAGCAGCATCACGCCGCTGGGCGAGGGGATCGTGGAATCGGTGCGCACCATCGTGCGCCAGCTGCTGCCCACCGGAGCGGCGACGCTCAACGTGGTCGCCGAGCAGTTCCACCTGCACCCGAAAACGCTGCAACGTCGACTTGCGGAGGAGAACACCACATTCGTTATTCTGGTCGATCGGGTCCGCAAGGATGTCGCTGATCGCTACCTAAGGACCACCGGGATCGGCCTTACCCATTTGGCACGTGAACTGGGCTACGCCGAACAAAGCGTGTTGACCCGCTCGTGCAAACGCTGGTTCGGAACCGGACCGGCCGCCTACCGCAACCAGGCCAGGTTACAGACAACCGTGAGCGCACCTGGCAGCGGGCGTGGTCCGAATCCAGGTAACGTCTCAGTATCCTGCTGACCGATGGATCAAGATCGATCGGACAACACGGCATTGCGCCGTGGTCTGCGAATTGCCCTGCGCGGGCGCCGCGATCCGCTGCCCGTGGCGGGCCGGCGGAGCCGGACCTCCGGCGGAATCGATGACCTGCACACCCGGAAGGTGCTTGACCTGACCATCCGGCTCGCCGAGGTGATGTTGTCGTCCGGCTCTGGCACCGCGGATGTCGTCGCCACAGCCCAGGACGTGGCTCAGGCCTACCAGCTCACCGATTGCGTTGTCGACATCACCGTTACCACCATCATCGTGTCCGCGCTAGCGACCACAGACACTCCGCCGGTCACCATCATGCGGTCGGTCCGGACCCGGTCCACTGACTACAGCCGGCTGGCCGAACTCGATCGACTCGTTCAGCGGATAACCTCCGGTGGCGTCGCAGTCGACCAGGCTCACGAGGCTATGGACGAGTTGACCGAACGGCCCCACCCCTACCCGCGCTGGCTCGCGACCGCGGGGGCGGCGGGCTTCGCACTCGGCGTCGCCATGTTGCTCGGCGGAACCTGGCTGACCTGCGTCTTGGCTGCCGTGACGTCTGGCGTGATCGACCGACTGGGCCGGCTGCTGAACCGGATCGGGACCCCGTTGTTCTTCCAGCGCGTGTTCGGCGCGGGGATCGCGACCCTGGTCGCGGTGGCGGCTTACCTGATCGCCGGCCAGGATCCGACCGCGCTGGTGGCCACCGGAATCGTTGTGCTGCTGTCTGGGATGACCTTGGTGGGTTCGATGCAGGACGCGGTCACCGGGTACATGCTCACCGCACTCGCCCGGCTTGGCGACGCCCTGTTCCTGACCGCAGGGATCGTCGTCGGCATCCTCATCTCGTTGCGGGGCGTCACCAATGCCGGCATCCAGATCGAACTGCATGTCGACGCAACCACGACGCTCGCCACCCCGGGCATGCCGCTACCGATTCTCGTCGCGGTAAGCGGTGCGGCGCTGTCCGGCGTGTGCCTGACGATCGCGAGCTATGCGCCGCTACGTTCTGTGGCCACCGCCGGACTCTCGGCCGGACTCGCCGAACTGGTGCTCATCGGACTCGGCGCGGCCGGGTTCGGCCGAGTGGTCGCCACCTGGACCGCCGCGATCGGCGTCGGCTTCTTGGCCACCCTGATCTCAATCCGTCGGCAGGCTCCCGCCTTGGTGACGGCCACCGCCGGCATCATGCCGATGCTGCCGGGCCTTGCGGTCTTCCGTGCCGTGTTCGCGTTCGCCGTCAATGACACACCCGACGGCGGTCTGACCCAGCTGCTGGAAGCGGCCGCGACTGCACTCGCGCTTGGCAGCGGGGTGGTGTTGGGCGAGTTCCTCGCCTCACCATTGCGGTACGGCGCCGGCCGGATCGGCGACCTCTTTCGGATCGAGGGTCCACCCGGGCTCCGGCGGGCGGTCGGCCGTGTGGTGCGCCTACAGCCGGCCAAGAGCCAGCAGCCGACCGGCACCGGTGGCCAACGGTGGCGAAGCGTCGCGCTGGAGCCGACGACGGCCGACGACGTGGACGCCGGCTATCGCGGCGATTGGCCCGCTACCTGCACCAGCGCGACCGAGGTGCGCTAGCCAGCCTCGCCAGCGCCGACCAACTGCTCCCAGCTAGCGGGCACCATCGGCACCGACGGACTACCCCCGAACTCACCACCGGCCAACGTGGTCAACCCCGCAGGACGCCCAACGGACTCCTTGCCAGCGGTCCCGGCAAACCCCAACACGCCGGCACCCCGATCCGAAGCCAGCACCGACGCCGACGTGCCCGCGGGAGCTGGCGCCACCGCCGACACCAGCCTGGCCTCCGGTCGCACCGCGGCAGACTCACGCAACGGCGGCGCCGCTGCAGGTCGTACGGCAACGGGCGCCACGTCCGCCGTCTTTAGGCCCACTTCGATAGCCTGCGCGTCCGCACTCGCCAGGTCCGCGAGGTACTGGCCAACGCCGATAGGCACCGCAGTCGACAACGAAGTCGACAACGAGGTCGGCACCGCAATCACGGAGCCGGTGAGCACAAATGGCGATGCGATCACAAGGAGCGGCGGGCCGAAGATGATCGCCAGGACCGCAAAGACGATCGCGTATGCGAAGATCACGAGCGGCAAGATGAGCACGATGATGATCGTGTATGCGACGATTGCAAACAGGATCTCGAGCGATATCAGAAAGAGCTGAATCAATATCTCGATGATGATCCCGATGATGCTGGCGGGGTCCAACGTTGCGGCGGAGATCGCCGGCAGGGCGCTGGCAACGCCAGCACCGCCGTTGAACAGTACCGGAGCCGGTGTGGTTTGCGGTGCCGACGCCAGCGCCGCATCGGAGGTGCCCTCATAGATACTCATCGTGGTGGCCGCCTGAATCCACATCCGCGCATAGTCGGCCTCATTGAGCGCGATCGGGATCGTATTGATTCCAAAGAAATTCGTTCCCAGCAACACCGCATGGCTGGTGTGATTAGCGGCCAACTCGGTCAGCGTCGGCATCGCCGCCAGCGCGCTGGCATATGCCGTGGTCATAACCTCATGCTGGGTGGCCAGCCGCGCACTGTCGGCACTGGATTTAGTTAGCTAGGCTAGATAAGGTAGGTGGGCGGCCACATAAGCTTCGGCGCTCGGACCCTCCCACGCCCCGCCCTGTACCGCTGCCAGCACCGCAGTGAGCTCTTGGGCTGCCGAAGCATACTCCGCACTCAGCGATGTCCATTCCGCGGCAGCCGCCTGCAACGAAGCCGGGCCCGGACCGGCGCTGAGCAACGCCGAATGCACCTCCGGCGGCGAGGCAAACCAGATGGGCGCCGTCATAGTGAGCCCCCTGAAACCGAATCCACCGCCGGCGACAGCGCGGCCGCCGCCAAACCATCAGGAACTACCCCCTGCGTCACTCCTCGTACTCCTTCGGTCATCTCACCGACCAACCGCAGCCGAAAGCCGGTCAGTCAACTGACTGGGCCAAGTCGCACACATGACGGACTATAGATCTCACGCAATATAGCGATAATCGATCATTTCCACGAGCTACGATGCTCGAGTTGCCCAGCCAGCAAGATACGTCCCTTTACACCAGGCAGATAAACTGGGCTGGCTTTGGTCAAACCCAGCGCGACCCGCAGCACTTCCTCATAGCCCGACCGCGCGCTCCAGTTCCTTCAACGAGGTCTCCAGATGGCTGAGTACCCGCTGCACGTGTGGAACGCTGCGGCGGCAACCCACGACTCCGAAGTCGAGACTATCGGCGGTGCTGGTCAGGGTGATGTTGAGCGCTTGTCCGTCGAGCACCAACGACATTGGATAGTTGCCGACCATCCTGGCGCCGTTGAAGTACAGCGGTTCGCGCGCACCGGGCACGTTCGAGATGCACACATTAAACGGCGGTGGCGTTGCCTTGGCCAAGCCCGGCAGGGTGTTCAGCGCAGCTGGGCTCAACAGCAGCAGTGACACCGCCAACGCCTGGGCGCGGGGCAGCTGCGATAGTACGTTCTTATTACCGCGCATCGAAGCGTGGATGGCGTTCAGCCGGTCGGCTGGATCATCAAGGTGGGTGGCCAGATTACACAACACCGCCCCGACCATGTTGCCGCCGACCGAGTCGCGGTCGGTGCGCAGGCTCACCGGAACCATCGCAACCAGCGGCGTGTCCGGCAGCGCGTCGTTGTCGTCCAGATATTCGCGAAGTGCGCCGGCGCACATCGCCAGCACCACGTCGTTGAGGCTGACCCCGGCCGCGTCTTTCACCGCCTTGACCCGGTCCAACGGCCAGGACTGCGCGGCGCAGCGCCGCGCTCCCCCGACGGCGACATTGAGCATGGTGTGCGGGGCCCCGAAGGGCAGTGTCAACTGTTGTTCGATCAACGCGGAACGCGCCAGTCGCAACGTTGAGGGAGCGAGCCCGGCAACCGATCCCAGCATGCCCCCCAGCTGTTGCAGGCGGCCGCGCCGTCGCTTGATGGCGGTGTGCTGCGTCGCCGGTGACCAGGCGGTGCGCAACTTGCCCTCGATGGGGTCGGTGGTCATCGGCTGGCGCATCAGCGTAAGTCCGGACACCCCGTCGACCAGGGCGTGGTGCATCTTCGAATAGATCGCAAAGCGTCCATCCCGGAGGCCCTCGATCACGTGTGTTTCCCAGAGCGGGCGGTGCCGGTCGAGCAGATTGGAGTGTAACCGTGACGTCAGTTCCAGCAGCTCACGCACCCGGCCCGGCGCCGGCAGGGCAGACCGCCGCGCGTGGTAGCCGAGGTCGACGTCAGCGTCGGTCGACCAGCCGAGGTTGATGAGTGCACCGTGAAGCGACGTGGGGCGCTTGCGAAATAGCGGTGCTATCTCGCGGCACTGAAGCATCGCCTGATAGGTTTCCCGCACAAACCCACGTCCCGCCCCCGCGGGTGGCTCGAACAGTTGCAGCGCGCCGACATGCAGCGGATGCTCTCGCGACTCGGCTGATAAGAACAGCGCATCGATCGGTGACATCAGTTCCATGGCGTGCTCCTGGTGATGCGCTTCACCGTCAGCCGGCTCGCCGAAGCCGACGTCGTAAAGCGCAGGTGATCGTCGTCGACCGGGCCCTCGCGCAACACCTTGAGGTCCGCCAGGGGGCTTCGGCGCCCTGCAGCGGCCGGGTCGGCATGGCTGCGGGCAGCTGCGGACAGCAGATGGTGTGCCCGGGTGCGTCCATGTGGGCCGGCGAAGTTGGACACGTCGCTGAGCAGGAAACCCTTGAATGCCACCTTCTCGGCAACGTCCACGGCGACTCCGTCGACCGAGAGGTTGATGCCACCGAAGGCCAGCAGATTGAGGCCGGTGGCAGTGATGCTGATGTCGGCCGCCAATTCGCGTCCGGATTGCAGCCGGATTCCGTTTTCGGTAAAAGTATCGATCGCCTCGGTGACCACCGAGGCCCGGCCGTCGCGGATGGCCTTGAACATGTCGGCATCTGGCACCGCGCACAGGCGTTGGTCCCATGGGTTGTAGACCGGCTTGAAGTGCTCGTCGGCCGGATATCCGGCGGCCAGCTGCTTGGCGTTGAGATGACGGATCAGTCGCCGGGCGGCTCTCGGATACCGTTGGCATAACCGCCACACCAACCGTTGCTTGGCGATGTCTTTGCGCCGGGTGACGGCGTAGGCCCGATCGCGGCCTATCATTTGGGCATGGTTACCGCGCCGGCGGTCTGGGCCATGGCCGGCACCAGCGTGACCGCGGTCGCGCCGCTGCCGATGATCACCATCCGCAGCTCATGGTGACGTGTTCGCCGGTGTCGAAGCGTTCGATCTCCACCAGCCAGCGAGCGTCCTCGGTGGACCATGATGGCGTCCGCGCTGGCGGTCGCCTTCTCGTGCTGCCACGGCTTGAACTCATAGCTGAACGTGTGCAGGTCGGAGTCGGATCGAATTGCTGGATACCGGGCTTCAACGATCGCGAATGTCTTGGCCGGCTGCATTGTCTTTAGGTAGTAGGCGGCGCCAGTGCCGGAGATGCCGGCGCCAACGATCAGCACGTCGACGTGTTCGATGCTGGCTGACTGCTCGGAGTGCACGGCGTACTTCCTGTTCGGGCGAAGGCTGACCCGCGACTTCGTTGTCAACCGGGGGTGGTGTGCGTCACCGAACTCACTGTGCACCAGCACTCGGCCTTGAGTCTTGACACTAGAAGACAACAATTTGACTTTTCAAGACACAGCGTCACCTGTGCGCGGTGCCAGCGGCGCGGCGCCAGGCCGTGTGGCGCAGTAGGCGCAGCCCATTGAGTCCGACGATGATGGTGGAACCTTCGTGTCGGGCGACGCCCAGTGGCAATGGCAACGTGAAGGCCAGGTCCCACACAACGAGCCCGGCGATGAATGTCACGGCCACGATGAGGTTGGCGACCACGATGCGGCGGGCTCGCCGCGACATGGCGATAACGGTGGGAATGGTGGTCAGGTCATCGCGGACGACGACGGCGTCGGCGGTCTGCAGGGTGAGTTCCGATCGGGCGCTGCCCATGGCGATGCCGACATGCGCGGCCGCTAAGGCCGGAGCGTCGTTGATACCGTCACCGACCACGGTCAATCTGGCACCTCCAGCTTGCAGCTGCCGCACGGCTGCGACCTTGTCGTCGGGCAGTAGCCCGGCCCGTACGTCGTCGATGCCAACCTGTACACCGAGCCGATCGGCGGTGGCCCGGTTGTCGCCGGTAAGCAATACCGGTTTGGCCCCGGTCAGTTTGGTCGCAGCGGAAATCGCCGCGGCGGCTTCGGGGCGAAGCTGATCGGTGATGGCGAGTAGCCCGACGGGATGGCTATCGCATACCACGACGACGACGGTGTAGCCCTCGCCTTGCAGAAAGTCGACCGCCGTGATCATGGAAGCTTCGAGCGCGGCGGCGCCGGCAGTGCCCAGCAGTGCCGTCGCCGATCCGACCGCAATGACGTGGCCATCGACGCGGGCGGTGACACGGCAACCTGGGTGTGCGGTGAACTCGCCGACGGTCGGCAGCCGGATGCGGCGAGACTGGGCGGCTTTCACGATGGCCGCACCCAGTGGGTGCTCACTGGGATACTCCGCTGCAGCCGCAAGCCGCAGCAGTTCATCATCGGTGAATCGTCGTTCGTACACCCAGATGCCGGCGAGTTCGGGGGTACCGCGGGTAAGGGTGCCGGTCTTGTCGAACGCGATCCGTGTGGTGGTTCCAAGTTGTTCCATCACGATCGCGGACTTGGCGAGCACCCCGTGGCGGCCGGCGTTGGCGATTGCGGCCAATAGTGGCGGCATGGTGGCCAGCACGACCGCACACGGCGACGCGACGATCATGAACGTCATGGCTCGCAGCAACGCCCGCTGCAGGGTCTCCCCCCATAGCGGGGGCACCGCGAATACGGCGAGGGTCACGGCGACCATGCCGATCGAGTAGCGTTGTTCGACTTTCTCGATGAACAGCTGGGTGCGCGCCTTGGTCTGGCTGGCCTGTTCAACCAGGGTGGCAATGCGAGCGACGACGGAATCCCGCGCGAGCCGGTCGACCCGGATCCGCAGGGCGCCGGTGCCGTTGACAGTGCCGGCGAACACCTGATCGCCGATTGACTTGTCGACGGGCAGCGGCTCTCCGGTGACGGTGGCCTGATCGACTTCGCTGCCGCCGGCAAGCACGGTTGCGTCCGCCGAGATGCGCTCACCGGGCCGTACCAGCACGATGTCCCCAATCCTTAGGTCGGCGGCGTTGACCGTTTCCTCACCACCGCCGGCGCCCACGCGGGTCGCGGTGCCCGGCGCGAGGCCCATTAGCCCACGCACCGAGTCCGCGGTGCGGGCCGTTACCAGTGCTTCCAGAGCACCGGAGGTTGCGAAGATGACAATGAGCAGAGCGCCCTCGGCGATCTGCCCGATGGCGGCCGCGCCGATCGCCGCGACCACCATCAGCAGATCGACATCTAGGGTCCTTCGCTGTAGCGCCTGTAGCCCGGCCAGCCCTGGCTCCCAACCGCCGGTCGCGTAGCACGCCAGAAACAGCGCCCACCGCACCCATTGCGGTGCTCCGCACAGCTGTGTCAGTAGTCCCGCTGAAAACAGGCCCAACGCCAGCGCGGCCCAACGCATCTCCGACAACGCGAACAGCTTGGTTCGGCGCGCTAGGACCAACGGCGACGCTGAGGTGCACCGGGCGGGAGAGAGTTCACGAACAGCCACCCGGCCAACATATCAGAATATATGATCATATGTTCATTTATTTCTTTGGGGATAGGCTGCCTAACCATGGGGCACGGGGTCGAAGGCAGGAATCGTCCGTCAGCGCCGTTGGATTCCCAGGCCGCCGCGCAGGTCGCGTCCACACTGCAGGCGTTGGCGACTCCGAGCCGGCTGATGATCCTCACCCAGCTACGGAACGGCCCGCTTCCGGTAACCGACCTCGCCGAGGCTATTGGAATGGAACAGTCCGCCGTCTCGCATCAACTTCGAGTGTTGCGGAATCTCGGCTTGGTCGTGGGCGACCGGGCAGGCCGTAGCATCGTCTACAGCCTCTACGACACGCATGTGGCGCAGCTTCTTGACGAAGCCATTTACCACAGCGAGCACTTGCACCTTGGTCTCTCCGACCGGCACCCCAGCGCGGGCTAAGCGGTCAGGCTCATAAGCTCGCGGGTCACTTTCACCCATGACCGGCGAGCTTTACAGACCCCAGCGCCTCAAGGGGCACCACCTCAAGGGCGCAGCCACCGTGGCGGGCGCGCAATCGACAGGTCGTTGCCGACCGAGCGCTGGTGTGCCAGGAATTCGGTGGTCATGACGGCGCAGATGGTGTGCCAACCGAGGTCCTCGGGTCCGGTCGCACAGCAGCCGTCACGATAGAAGCCGGTAAGCGGATCGGTGCCACCCTGTTCCAGGGCGCCGCCCAGCACATTGCAATCGGACATGGACCTAAGTGTCTAAGCTGCGCCAGCCACGCCGTCGGACCTATCAGCTAATTCGGCGCGCGTCGCGGCGCACTATTCCCGCGCGAGGGTCTGGCCGGGTCGCGGAATTGCTTCGAGCAAGCAGGCGGCCGCCCTGACGTCGGCGTCCGAATACATCCGGGCGATCGCGGTAAACACCTCGCCCGCCTTTCTCAGCTCTTCCTGCGCCGCTTGATTCAGCGCCAGCAGCCCGGTGGCCGCCGTCGTGAACGCCGTTACCGCCCACGCCGACACCTCCTCGGCCCCGGCGGGCAATAGCGAGCTCAGCGAGACCCACGCCACCGCACCGGCCTGTAGCCCTTGGAATGCGTTGTTGACGACCTGCGATCCGATGTCGGCAACGGCCGGATCGAATGACATGGACTGCATGTGTCTCTCCCTAGATTGCGCGGGCTCGGGCCCCAACGACGAGATCTAAGCGAGGAATTCAGTTGTCGGTAGCGATAGTAGTAATAGGATATAGTCCGCGCTGACGAAATAGAAGACGAGATATGCCGTCGCACTGAATAATTTGTCACCAAGGGCGCTGCCGCCCCGTGCTACCCCTGGGCATGTTGTCCACCTGCGGCGCGGTAGGTTCAGCGGCGTGATACTTACGGGTGCGTTCTTGGCCGATGCCGCCGCAGCGGTGGACAACAAACTCAATGTGCAAGGCGGCGTGCTGTCCAGATTTGCGGTCGGTCCTGACCGGCTGGCCCGATTTGTGTTGGTGGTGTTGACGCAGGCGGAGCCTGACAGTTCGGACCGCGACATTACGGTCGAGATGAGGCCGCCGACCGATGACGAACCGATACGCCTGAATTTCGAGGCGCCCGAAGCGGCCGTTGCCGAGTTCCCCGGATTCGCATTCTTCGAAATCCAACTGCGCCTGCCGGTTAACGGCCGTTGGGTGCTGGTGGTGACTGGCGGCACCGGAGCGATATCGCTTCCGGTGCTGGTGAGCGACATGCCTGCGACGATAGGTTTTTGACGCGCCGGTCTTGAGCGACGACCCCCGGGGCTTGCAGAAAGGTTGTCCCGTGCACCAGCAGCATCCCTACAACGCAGCTGGATTCGGCTGACCGTGCTGACACCCAACCCAGCGGTAGGTTCGGCAGCGTGATAGTCGGGGCCTTCCTCGCCGAAGCGGCCTCGGTGGTGGACAACAAGCTCAATGTCTCCGGCGGCGTGCTGTACCGATTTGCGGTGGATCCGGACCGGTCGGCCCAGTTTCTGCTGGTGGTGTTGACCCAGGCCGAGACCGATGATCCGGATCGGCGGGTCGACGTAGAGGTTTGGCCTCCGACGGGCGACGACGCGCACCACATCGAGTTCGAGCTACCCGAGGCCGCCGTCGCCGCCGAGGTCGGATTCGCCATCTTCCGGATCGAGGTAAACCTGCCCGTCGACGGCCGTTGGGTGCTGGTGGTAACCGGCGGCGCCGGAACGATCTCGCTGCCGCTGATCGTGACGGGGTGAGGCGTAGGCCCCTGCCGACGGAGCTGCCAGCCCTATTGATCGAATGGGAGCAGGACGCCGAGGCCGAATGGCGATCCGGACGGGAACAGACGCCGTGCCTTAGCGGCGAACTGTGGGACCTGCTCGCCCAGCGCATCTAGCAGGCTGTGCGGCGTGAACGGCGGGTCGATGTAGGCGTCGACCATCCCGAGGATCACTGCTTTCGTTGCCTCTTCGTACAAATCCAACTGATCGAGGAGAAAGTCGTCGGGATGCAAAGCTTTGATCTGATAGGGCTTTAGCGCGTCATCAGGGAAGTGCTTGAGGTTTGTCGTGACTATCACCTCCGCGCGCTCTCGGACCGCTGCAGCTAGCACATGTCGATCTTTGTAATGGTTGTTCATGGCGGCGATGAGGTCGTTGTACCCGAAAGCGAATGCGGTAGTCAGCCCGTTCGGTGCTGATGTTGAGGCGGTCGACCATGGTTCGCCGAGTCTCGGCCAGGATGTCCTCCGACCACAGAGGCCGATAGGTGCCCTCGTCAGCGAACCGCAACAGGGCATCAACCAGCGGGTGTGGCACGAGCACGCACGCGTCCAGTACTACGGGGAACGGCATGCTCGGCCTCCTCTACTTCTTTTCTGCAAGCGCCGCCTGGAGCTCACCAAGGGCGTCGCGGCTCAACTCGCCTAGTGCTGCACGGCGATTCGACCGGGTTTCTTGCTGATATTCGAGCAGCGCGTCAAGGCTCACTCGGCGGTGGCGGCCCGGCTTCTCAAATGGGATTCGACCATCCTCCAAGAGCCGAACGAGGGTCGGGCGTGAGATGTTCAATAGGTCGGCGGCTTCTTGGGTGGTTAGTTTGAGGTGGCGTGGCACCAATGAAATGCCTTTGCCTTGCGACAAGGCCAGCACGACGTTGTACAGCGCATCTCTGACTGGTTCAGGAAGCGTCATCGGTTGTCCGGCGTTGCCACACACGGAAACTTCAGGCGCGCCAAGCACCTCCAGCAAGGAGGTCATGTCCTGCGGGTCGCGGGGGTGGAAGTACTGTCCGTTCCTGGACTGCGGCTGTCATGCAGCTTAGCGTAATTCGAACAAAACGAAACGTCGAGTCTCTGACCAGGCATTTACGCAAGCTACTGCGCCGCTAACCGCGCCGGGTCGCGCACTTGGCCGCCTCAAACGCCGCCTAGCACGGTGACGTCGAGCCCGGCGGAGCGCACCAGCTGATCAGAGCTGGAAACCGGCGCGCGTCTGCCGCGGCCGAAGCCTACACGCGGGCGGATCTGCGGCGCGGTGAAGCGCGCAAAGGTCCAGCAGATCACTCCGCACGATTTGCGGCACACCGCGGCCAGCTTGGCGGTGTCGGCCGGCGTCAACGTTTTGGCGCTGCAACGGATTCTCGGGCACAAGTCCGCGAAGGTCACCCTGGACACGTATGCGGATCTCTTCGATGCCGATCTTGATGCAGTCGCCGTCACTCTCGGGAAAGATGCCGACCAGCAAACCTGAAAATACCCTGCTGAACTGCACTAACAGTCAAAGGGATTTGGCGGTGGCGGAGGGATTTGAACCCTCGGACGGTGTTAGCCGTCACACGCTTTCGAGGCGTGCTCCTTAGGCCGCTCGGACACGCCACCGCGGTGAAGCTTACCGAATCGGCGCACCCTCACCCCAATCGCTGGCGGGCGAAGAAGGCCTCCAGCGGCGCGGCGCACTCCCGCGCGAGCACACCGCCGCGTACCTCCGGGCGGTGATTGAGCCGACGATCACGGACCACGTCCCACAACGAGCCGACCGCCCCGGTCTTGGGCTCCCAGGCACCGAAGACCAGCCGCGCGACGCGGGCCAGCACCAGGGCACCGGCACACATAGTGCACGGTTCGACGGTGACCGCCAAGGTGGTCCCCTCCAGCCGCCACCCGTCGCCGAGCACACCGGCCGCCAACCGCATCGCCAGGATTTCCGCGTGCGCGGTGGGATCGCCGAGCGCCTCGCGGGCATTCACCGCCCGGGCGAGTTCGGTTCCGTCGGCGCCGACGACCACCGCGCCCACCGGCACGTCGCGCGGACCCGCCGTCGCCGCGACCGCCAACGCCGCACGGATCAGATCTTCGTCA
This sequence comes from Mycobacterium tuberculosis H37Rv, assembly GCF_000195955.2. Classification (GTDB taxonomy): domain Bacteria; phylum Actinomycetota; class Actinomycetes; order Mycobacteriales; family Mycobacteriaceae; genus Mycobacterium; species Mycobacterium tuberculosis. Next base: position 4,199,698 of record NC_000962.3, read on the forward strand.
GTGGTCACCGCCCGCGCTTGCGGTCACCGACCTAGGCGGTCGATCACCGCCGACAGCTGGTCAGCGAAGCCCATTTCGCGGGCGATGCGGCCCAGCTGTTCGTCGGCGTAAAGGTCGGTCTCGTCGAGGATGACTCCCAGAACCGCCTCGGGCAGGCCGATGTCGGACAGCAGGCCCAGGTCGCCTTCCTCGAACGGATCGGCATCCTCGAGGTCTTCGGGATCGATCTCGGCGTCCAGATTGTCCAGGACCTCCGCGGCGATGTCGTAGTCCAGCGCGGCGGTGGCGTCGGACAGCAACAGCCGAGTTCCCGAGGGCGCCGGGCGCACAATGACGAAAAATTCGTCGTCGACGTCGAGTAGCCCGAAGACGGCTCCCGCGCTACGCAGCTCACGCAGTTCCGTCTCGGCAGCCCGCAGACTGGTCAACGCTTTGGGGCCCATCGGAGAGCAGCGCCAGCGGCCCTCTTCACGCACAACCGCAACACCGAAACCGTCCGGTGTGTCCGCGGCCGGTCTTTGCATGGAGGCCCGTTGTGCTCCCATGGGCGCCTACGGTAGTCGCTGACCAGGCCTCCTGACCAGATGGTGCTCAGACAGCGGAGATCTGGTCGCCCCTCAGGGCGCCGCCACGGGCTACCTATGCCAACCTTGGACTGTGACTCGGACTGTCGCGGCGCCACCGGTGTGCGTGCTTGGGCTGGGACTCATCGGCGGTTCCATCATGCGGGCCGCCGCAGCGGCGGGCCGTGAAGTCTTTGGCTACAACCGGTCGGTGGAGGGTGCCCACGGCGCCCGCTCCGACGGGTTTGATGCCATAACCGATCTCAACCAAACGCTAACCCGGGCCGCCGCTACCGAGGCGTTGATCGTGCTGGCCGTTCCGATGCCGGCCTTGCCAGGCATGCTCGCCCATATTCGCAAATCGGCACCTGGCTGTCCGTTGACCGACGTCACCAGCGTCAAATGCGCGGTTCTCGACGAGGTCACGGCGGCTGGTCTGCAGGCGCGCTACGTCGGCGGTCACCCGATGACGGGCACCGCGCACTCGGGTTGGACCGCCGGTCACGGCGGCTTGTTCAACAGAGCCCCCTGGGTGGTCAGCGTCGATGACCATGTCGACCCCACGGTGTGGTCGATGGTGATGACGCTGGCGCTGGACTGCGGGGCGATGGTGGTGCCCGCCAAATCCGACGAGCACGACGCCGCCGCTGCTGCCGTCTCGCACCTGCCACACCTGCTCGCTGAGGCGCTCGCCGTCACTGCGGCCGAGGTACCACTTGCCTTCGCGTTGGCTGCAGGGTCTTTCCGCGATGCCACCCGGGTGGCAGCCACCGCTCCTGACCTAGTGCGGGCAATGTGTGAAGCTAACACCGGCCAACTGGCGCCGGCCGCGGACCGGATCATCGACCTGCTGAGCCGTGCGCGTGATTCGCTGCAATCCCACGGTTCGATAGCCGACCTCGCCGACGCGGGCCACGCCGCACGCACACGCTATGACAGCTTCCCGCGCTCCGACATCGTCACCGTCGTTATTGGCGCGGACAAATGGCGCGAGCAACTGGCCGCCGCGGGGCGGGCGGGCGGGGTGATTACATCCGCTCTGCCAAGCCTGGATAGTCCACAATGAACCCGTCGGAGTCGACGGTCACGGTGGTGTCAGCCACCGGTGAGCGCAGCTTGATCCCATCCAGACGTCCTTCGCTGGTATAGCTCACGGTGGCCGCATCGACGCTCATCTCGGGCACGTTTACATAGACCACCGGCAGCGCGATCGATTCCGCTCGTTCGTGCAGCCCAAGGCGACGAATCGGCAACGCATTGAAGAATGGACTGAACACCAAATCGATGTCCAATGCACCGTTGTATGCTGCGCGCCGTTCACCCTGGTGGTCAGTCACCAACCACATGTTCTCCTCGTCGCGGGCGATGGCGAGCTGGCGTTCCCGCTCGGCTAGTGTGACCGTCAGCCCGAACCGTTTGGTGGCACCGGTTTCGTCGGTCTGCAGATCGTAGTGCGCGCCAAACGCCGGATTATTCGCGGTAGCCGCGGCCACAATGCGGCCGTTCGCCCTAATCCGCTTGCCGGACAACTGGACTCGTACCGATTCCATGCGCGAGATGTCCTGCGCACGCCAGGTCAACATGGCCGGCCAGACGCGCGGAGTCAGATCAGAGGGGACTGCGTTCACACTGTCTACCGTAGGGCGTGTCCACCGCCTGCGGCAGGTTTGTCGACAACCGCGGCGAGCTTGCGCATCCTCCCGGTGCCCGGCACCGATACCCACCCCGCCAACGCCAGCAGTCCGTCGAGGGTCAACGCCAACGCGGCCACCATCATCGCACCGACCAGAGCGATGTGGAATCGACGCTCCTTGATCCCGTCGATCAAGTAGCCACCCAGCCCCCCGAGACTGGCGTAGGCGGCCACCGTCGCGGTGGCGACCACTTGCAGCGTCGCGCTGCGTAGTCCGCCGAGCATCAGCGGTAGTGCATTGGGTACCTCGACGCGCAGCAGCACCTGGGACTCGGTCATGCCCATCGCCCGGGCGGCATCGACCACCAGCGGATCAACACTGGCAATGCCGGCGTACGTGCTGGCCAGCAAAGACGGGATACCCAACAGCATCAGCGCCACCAGCGGCGGCCCCAATCCCAGCCCGAATAGCAGCACCCCTAGCAGCAGAACACCCAACGTGGGCAAAGCGCGCAAACCATTGACCGCACCCACCACCAGCAGCGTCCCGCGACCGGTGTGCCCGATAAGCAGCCCGACTGGCACGGCGATCAGTGCTGAAGCGGCCACCGCCACCGCGGTGTATTCCAGGTGCTCACACGTGCGGACTGCCAAGCCGACTGGACCGGTCCAGTTACTGGCGGTTAGCAGGTAGGACAGCGCCTGCTGCAGGAAATTCATCGCGCTCCGCCCGTGATCGGGGCCGCGACCTGGCGGCGCCGACGGGCTGCCCGCGGCGCCCGTTCCCATGGCGTGGCCAGCCGACCGGCGAGGTTGATCACCACGTCGACGACAATCGCCAGCAGGAACATCGCTACGACGCCGGCAACGATCTGGTCACTCTTGTTGGTCTGATACCCCGCGGTGAACCAGGTTCCCAGGCCCCCGATTCCTATCACCGAACCCACGGACACCATCGCGATGTTGGTAACCGCGACCACCCGCAGCCCGGCTACCAGCACGGGGATAGACAGCGGCAGTTCGACTTTCAACATCTGAGCGATCCGCGAATAGCCGATGGCGGTGGCCGCGTCATGCACCTGCGCCGGCACCGCGTCCAGCGCTTCGAGCACCGCCCGCACCAGCAGGGCCGTGGTGTAGGCCGCCAACGCCACAATGACATTGGCCTCGTCGAGGATCCGGGTTCCGATGATCAGCGGCAACACCACGAATAGCGCTAGCGACGGGATGGTGAATATAACGCTGGCGGTCGCCGTCGTCAGCCGGCGAAGCAGCGGCGCGCGCTGCACCAGCAGGCCCAACGGCACCGCGCTCATCAGCCCGATCAGCACCGGCAGCAACGAGAGGCGCAGATGGACGACGGTCAGCGCCCAGGCCGCTCCCGGGTGGGTCATCAGGTAGTGCATGGCTTAGCTCCGCCGCCGGCCTTCTTGCCTTTTTGGAACTCGGCCAGCACGTCGGCGGCCAGTATCCCGCCGATGACCTTGCCACCGCCGTCAACGGCGACACCGACCCCCGACGGCGAGGACAAGGCGGCGTCCAGCGCCTGGCTGAGGTTACCGTTCGGGCGGAACACCGAACCGCCGACGGTCATGGCATCCGACAATGCCGCGCCGCCGCGGTGACGCCGCCGGCCATCGGCGTCGATCCAGCCCAACGGCGCACCCGCACCGTCGACCACCAGCACCCAGCCGTCACGAACTTGCCTGTCCCGGGCATCGGAAAGGCCGTTCACCGAGACTTGCTCGATGTCGCGCACAGGTAGTCCGGCCGCGTCGAACAGCTGCAGCCACCGATAGCCGCGACCGAGACCGATGAACTTCGACACGAAGTCATTCGCCGGACTGGATAACAGCCGGGCAGTTTCGTCGTACTGCGCAAGCGCGCCGCCCGGGGCGAACACCGCCACCAGATCGGCGAGCTTCAACGCCTCGTCGATGTCGTGCGTCACGAAGACAATGGTCTTGTGCAACTCGGCTTGCAGACGAAGTATTTCGTTCTGTAGCTCGTGGCGAACCACCGGGTCGACGGCCGAGAACGGCTCGTCCATCAACAAGATCGGCGGATCGGCCGCGAGTGCCCGTGCCACGCCGACCCGTTGCTGTTCGCCGCCCGAGAGCTGGGCCGGGTAGCGGGTGGCGACCTTGGGGTCCAGCCCGACACGCTCAAGCACCTCATAACCGGCTTTGCGGGCTGCCCGGCGCGGCTGACCCTTCAGCACCGGCACCGTTGCGACGTTGTCGATGACCCGTTGATGAGGCATCAGCCCCGCGTTCTGGATGACATAGCCAATTCCCAGGCGCAGCTTCACCGCATTGACCGTCGACACGTCGGTACCGTCGACAGTGATGGTGCCCGAGGTCGGATCCACCATTCGGTTGATCATTCGCAGCGCCGTCGTCTTGCCGCAGCCGGAGGGGCCGACGAAGACGGTCAGCATGCCGTTAGGGACTTCCAGCGTCAGCCGGTCTACGGCGGTGGCACCGTGTGCGTACACCTTGCTGACATCGTCAAAGCAGATCAACGTGGTGCCTACTGCCGCACTGGATGATCGAAACCGTTGTCCCGCACCCATTTCCGCGCGGCCTGGTCGGGGTCCACCCCGGAGTTGCCGGACACCGCTGCATTGAGCTCGGCCAGGCCGGCAGTGGTCAGCTTTGCCGACACCGCGTCCAGCACATCTTTGAGGTGATCCGACTTCTTTCGCGAATTCACAAGCGGCACAATGTTTCCGGCTAGGAAGTTATGTTCGGGATCTTCCAGCACCACCAGGTGGTTTTGCGGGATAGCCGCAGAGGTGCTGAAGAGGTTGGCGGCTGTGGCCGTTCCCTCCACCAGTGCTCGCACGGTCACCGCACCGCCGCCGTCGTTGATGGTCACGAAGTTGCCCGGCGCGATGTCGAGTGAGTATTTGTGCCGCAGCCCGGGCAACCCGGACGGCCGGGTCTGAAAGGCCGACGGCGCCGCGAACTTCACATCCGCGGAATGCGGGGCCAGGTCGGCGATCGTTTTCAGGTTCCACCGGGCGGCGGTAGCGGCGGTGACGGTGACGGTGTCAGTGTCAGAGGCCGGCGACGGCGTCAGGATCGACAGATCGCCGGGAAGTCGCTTGTAGAGCTCCAACTCAACGGCATCGAGCATGGTCACCGTGGCGTCGGGTTGAAAGTACAGCAGCAAGTTGCCGATATACTCCGGCACCAGGTCGATGGAATGATCTTTGAGCGCCAGGATATACGTCTCTCGACTGCCAATTCCCAACCGCCGCCCCACGTCGAAACCGTTGGCCTGCAACACTTGTGCGTAGATTTCGGCGATCACCTGCGATTCCGGAAAATCACCGGACCCGACGACGATGGACTTCACACTGCCGGTCGCTGACCCGAGCGGATCAGCATTGGCGCAGGACGCAACCAGGCACACCGTCGCGAGCCACACAGCCGCAGCGACAGTTGCGCGACGTAGGCGTCGCAGCATCCTCATGCAGTTGACACTATCGTCAGCGGCGGCGCCGTGCTTCCACAACTCGGCATGTACTGGGATTTTTCCGGCGTGGTTTGGTTTCATTCTGTGTGGGATAGGACAAAAATGGTGTCATGACCAGCAATCCCTCTTCCTCGGCTGATCAACCACTCAGCGGTACAACGGTGCCTGGCTCGGTGCCCGGTAAGGCACCGGAAGAGCCACCCGTCAAGTTCACCCGCGCCGCCGCCGTATGGTCGGCGCTGATCGTCGGCTTTCTGATCCTCATCCTGTTGCTGATATTCATCGCCCAGAACACCGCCTCGGCCCAATTTGCGTTCTTCGGCTGGCGCTGGAGCCTGCCACTAGGGGTGGCTATCTTGCTGGCGGCCGTGGGCGGCGGGCTGATCACCGTCTTCGCCGGCACCGCGCGGATCCTTCAGTTGCGACGTGCGGCCAAAAAGACCCACGCGGCCGCCCTTCGCTAACTGGGCATCCCCGACGCGGGATTACCCGCTCTTCTTGGCAATCTCTGCCAGACCGCGAGCGATCAGCGGCGCAACAACGTCAGGCACCGACTCAGCCGCGGTGTCCTTCCCCTCGGCCTGCTCGGACATGCGTCGGCGGTAGTCGATGCCGGCGGCGATGATGGCGAGCTTGAAATAGGCCAAGGCCATGTAGAACTCCCAGTGGCCTAGCGGCTGCCCGGAGACGAGTGAATACCGATCGGCCAGCTCGTCGGCTGCTGGCAGCAGCGGCGAAGTCCACGCTGCCTGCGCATGCACAATTAAGTCCAGCGCGGGGTCGCGGTATACGCACATCAGGGCCGCGTCGGACAGCGGATCCCCCAGGGTGGAGAGCTCCCAGTCCACCACCGCGCGAACATGGCATGGGTCATCGGTGTCCAAGATCGTGTTGTCGATCCGGTAGTCGCCGTGCACGATCGATGTGCGGCTCTGTTGTGGAATGGCTTGCTGCAGGGCTAAATGCAGTCGCGAAATGTCGGCGTCGCGGTGGTCGTCGGGCAGCCGCACCAGCTCCCATTGTGACCCCCACCGGCGCACCTGCCGTTCCAGATAGCCGTCGGGTTTGCCGAAATCGCTCAGTCCGACGGCCTTCGGGTCGATGCTATGCAAGTCGACGAGTACCCGGATCAAGGCGTCGACACAGCCCTCGATGACCGAACGGCTGCCGAGCGCTTCGAGTTCGGCGCGCCGGCGCACCACTTGCCCGGCAACGAATTCGACAACCTGGAACGGCGCGCCCAGCACCGAGTCGTCCTGGCACAGCGAGATCGTGCGCGCCACCGGAACCGGTGTGTCTCCCAGCGCGGCGACCACCCTGTACTCGCGGGCCATGTCGTGCGCCGACGGTGTCAGCCCGTGCAGGGGCGGACGGCGCACCAACCAGCTCGACGCGTCATCATAGACCCGGAAGGTCAGATTGGAGCGTCCACCGGAGATCAGCTCGCCACGCAACTCGCCGTCGCGCCCGATCCCCAGCGAACGCAGATACCGGTCCAGCGCGCCCAGATCGAGCCCGTCGAGTCGGTCAACCGAAGTCACCGAACTTGTTTACCACTCGCGCAATGCCCGGCTTTAGCTCAGGCCGCCTTCGACTCGGCGCCGAGCGGTACCGCCGAACTACGGCGTCACGATGTTGAAGGCCGAATCGGGCCGGTCGAGGACGCTCAAGAATGTCTGCAGCACCGTCCGGTCGCCGAACACCTCGAAACCGGGTGAGCTGATATCGCCCAGCGCCGCGGCGACCAACCGAACCTTGTCGCCCACCGTCACCGTCGCGTTCGCCGTCGCCGGATCGGCGGGAAGCTTGCGATGTATCAACACGCCGTTGCGCAGCGTGAGCCGATAGTTGACATCCGGCTCGGTGAAGGTGAAATCGATGGCCAGGTCGAGGTCCCATGCGCGTGGGCCATTGATGCTGATCGCCAGGACGTCAAAGATTTGGTCCGGCGTCAGCTGGGCGAAAAACGTGGGCGCCGGGACTTGCCCGGAGCTGCCCGGGTTCCCGTCGCGCAGCTCGGCGGCCCCGGTCAGAAAGAAATTGCGCCAGGTCGCACACTCCGCGCCGTAGGCCAGCTGCTCCAGGGTGTCGGCATAGAGCCCGCGGGCCGCAGCGTGCTCGCTGTCGGCGAACACCGCATGGTCGAGAAGCGTTGCCGCCCAACGGAAATCACCTGCGTCGAAGGCTTCGCGGGCCAGCTCCAGCACTCGGTCGATGCCACCCAACGCGTCGACATAACGCGGCGCCAGCGCCTCGGGCGGATGCGGCCACAACCAGCCCGGGTTACCGTCAAACCAGCCCATGTAACGCTGATAGATCGCCTTCACGTTATGGCTGACCGACCCGTAGTAGCCGTGGGTGTGCCATGCCCGCTGCAGCGCCGGTGGCAGCTGGAACATCTCGGCGATCTCCACACCGGTGTAGCCCTGGTTCAGCAGCCGCAGCGTCTGATCGTGCAGATATGAATACATGTCGCGCTGTTGCGACAAGAACTCGACGATCTTCTCGCGTCCCCACGTCGGCCAGTGGTGCGAGGCGAACACCACGTCGGTTCGGTCGGCAAAGGTGTCAATCGCCTCGGTGAGATAGCCCGACCAGGCGCGCGGATCGCGCACCAAGGCGCCGCGCAGGGTCAGCAGGTTGTGCAGGTTATGCGTGGCGTTTTCGGCCATGCACAACGCGCGGAAGCGCGGGAAATAGAAGTGCATCTCCGCAGGGGCCTCGGTGCCCGGGGCCATCTGGAACTCGATCTCCACCCCGTCGATGGTGTGGGTCTCCCCGGTCTCGGTGATGTCGACCGTCGGCACGACGAGCGAAACCTCACCGGTCGACAGTGTCTGCCCGAGGCCGCAGCCGACGTGCCCCCGGAGACCGCGCGCCAACACGGTGCCGTACATGTAGCCCGCACGGCGCATCATCGCCGAGCCGGCGTAGATGTTTTCCTGCACGGCGTGCGCGGTGAACCCCTCCGGCGCCAGCACCGCCACCTTTCCCGCGTCCACGTCGGCCTGGGTGGTGACGCCGAGCACCCCACCGAAATGATCGACATGGCTGTGGGTGTAGATGACCGCGACCACGGGGCGGTCGGCTCCGCGGTGGGCGCGATACAAGTCCAGCGCGGCGGCGGCCACCTCGGTGGACACCAACGGGTCGATGACGATCAGCCCAGTGTCACCCTCAACGAAGCTGATATTGGAGATATCGAATCCGCGGACCTGATAGATGCCCGGCACCACCTGGTAGAGGCCCTGTTTCGCGGTCAGCTGGGATTGCCGCCACAGGCTGGGATGCACCGATGTCGGCGCGGCACCGTCGAGAAACGAGTACGCGTCGTTGTCCCACACCACGCGACCATCGGCAGCCTTGATCACACACGGGGACAGCGCGGCAATGAATCCGCGATCGGCGTCGTCGAAATCCGTTGTGTCATGCAACGGTAACGAGTGTTCACCGTGTGCCGCCTGGATGACGGCAGTGGGAGGTTTGTGTTCCATCGGCACTACATTGCCACTACTACGGTGCACGCCGGTAGATGCCGTTGGCGAACCACGCTACCGACCAGAAAGAGAGAATTTTCCGCCGCACCTAGACCTCGGGCCCTGCTAACGCGCATACTGCCGAAGCGGTCCTCAATGCCGATGGACCGCTACGACAGGCAAAGGAGCACAGGGTGAAGCGTGGACTGACGGTCGCGGTAGCCGGAGCCGCCATTCTGGTCGCAGGTCTTTCCGGATGTTCAAGCAACAAGTCGACTACAGGAAGCGGTGAGACCACGACCGCGGCAGGCACGACGGCAAGCCCCGGCGCCGCCTCCGGGCCGAAGGTCGTCATCGACGGTAAGGACCAGAACGTCACCGGCTCCGTGGTGTGCACAACCGCGGCCGGCAATGTCAACATCGCGATCGGCGGGGCGGCGACCGGCATTGCCGCCGTGCTCACCGACGGCAACCCTCCGGAGGTGAAGTCCGTTGGGCTCGGTAACGTCAACGGCGTCACGCTGGGATACACGTCGGGCACCGGACAGGGTAACGCCTCGGCAACCAAGGACGGCAGCCACTACAAGATCACTGGGACCGCTACCGGGGTCGACATGGCCAACCCGATGTCACCGGTGAACAAGTCGTTCGAAATCGAGGTGACCTGTTCCTAACCTAAAGCGTGTCGATGCGGGCTGTGAACAGCGCGTCGGAGCCGGGCAGTCAGGCCTAGCGCGGCGACGATTCGAGCGGTTGCCATCCGTCAAGTGGCAACCGCACCGCAAACTCGGTATATCCGGGTGAGCTACTCACGGTGATCGTTCCGTTGTGCGCCTTGACCACAGCGGAGACGATCGCCAGGCCGAGCCCGGTGCTACCGGCTTGGCGGGACCGTGACGTATCGCCGCGGGCGAACCGCTCGAAAACCTCGGACTGCAGCGCGGCCGGAATACCCGGCCCATTGTCGATCACCTGCAGCACGACGTGCGTCGGCCCGGTGCTCAAGCGCGTCGTCACGATCGTGCCGGGACCGGTGTGCACGCGGGCGTTGGCCAGCAGGTTGGTCACCACCTGGTGCAACCGTGCCGCATCACCCGGGATGACCACCGGTTCGGGGGGCAGGTCGAGCGCCCACTGGTGATCTGGTCCGGCAACATGAGCGTCGCTGACCGCGTCAACCGCAAGCCGCGACATGTCCACCGGTCCGCGTTCCAGCGGCCGCCCCGAGTCCAGACGCGCCAGCAGCAGCAGGTCCTCGACGAGACGTGTTATCCGCTCGGTCTCCGATGCCACCCGGCTCATCGCGTGTGCGACGGCCTCGGGATCGTCCCCTATCCGCTGCGTCAATTCCGTGTAACCACGGATCGCCGCAAGGGGAGTTCGCAGTTCATGACTGGCATCGGCAACGAACTGGCGCACACAGGTTTCACTGGCCTGCCGCGCCGACAGTGCGGCAGCGATGTGGTCGAGCATCCGGTTGAGCGCCGACCCGAGTTGCCCCACCTCGGTGGAGGGGTTTGCGTCAGGTTCGGGCACCCGGACCGGTAGCTTGACCTCGCCGCGATCCAACGGTAGGTCGACGACTTCGCTCGCGGTTTGCGCGACGCGCCGCAACGGCGCCAGCGCCCGCTTGATGATGACGATTCCGGCGGTCGTCGCGGCGACCAACGCAATCACCGTGACGATTCCGAAAATGATCAGCATCTGCAACATCGTGGCGTCGACGTTGCCCATCGACAGGCCGGTGACGATGACGTCGTGCCCGTTTCGGCTCGGAGCGGCCAGCACACGGTACCGGCCCAGACCGTCGAGATCCAGGGTCAGCGGTGTGCGGCTGCCGGCGATCCGTTCCAGCTGGGACCGGCCGGTTGACGTCAACGCCGCCCGCGAACCACTGCCGGTCAGATATCCGGCGGCGACCGTCGTGCCGTCGCTGACCACCGCCGCCACCATCCCGGCCGGCTGGCCCGGAGCATCGAGAAACCTCGGACCGGGGCCCGACCGGATGTAGTTGTGCGTCTCGTGCCGCCAGGGCGGACGGGGCATTTTCTCCGGATACATCAACACCGAGCGGTACGACGTTCCGCCGAGTTGGTTGTCAAGTTGTGCCACCAGATGACGACGCAGCGCCATTTCGGTTGCCGCGGTGATTCCCACACACACCACGGCGAGGACGACAACCTGTCCGACCAGGAGCCGCAGCCGAAGCGACCAAATTCGCGGACTGCTAGCGGGCCGGCTTGAGCACATAGCCGGCGCCGCGCAGCGTGTGAATCATGGGTTCGCGACCGTTGTCGATCTTTTTGCGCAGGTACGAGATGTACAGCTCCACGATATTGGACCGGCCGCCGAAGTCGTAACTCCAGACGCGGTCCAGAATCTGGGCTTTGCTCAGCACCCGCTTGGAGTTGTGCATCATGAACCGCAGCAGCTCGAACTCGGTGGACGTCAACGACACCGGTTCGCCGGCGCGCATCACCTCGTGGCTGTCTTCGTCCAGCACCAAGTCTCCGACCACTAGCTGGGCACCGCTGTCGACTGTCGTCACCCCCGTGCGACGCAGTAACGCCCGCAGCCGAAGCACGACCTCCTCGATGCTAAACGGCTTGGTGACGTAGTCGTCGCCCCCCGCGGTCAACCCAGCTATACGATCTTCCACCGCGTCCTTGGCCGTCAGCAGTAGAACCGGCAGGCCTGGATTCTCGCTGCGCAACTTGTGCAGCACGTCAAGACCGCTCATGTCAGGCAACATCACGTCGAGCACAACCACATCGGGCCGCTGGCGGCGGGCCGCCGCAATCGCCGACGATCCGTCACCGGCGGTGGTGATGTTCCAACCTTCATACCGCAATGCCATGGACACCATCTCGGCCAGAACGGGTTCGTCGTCGACCACCAGCACAGTGACCGGTTGGCCATCGGCGCGCCGCATTACGACACGCTCAACCGAGATGCGGTGCTGCGTCACAGCGTCAAGTATCCGCACACGGCTGAGCAGACGCCATGCGGATCCTATGTGCGCGCTATGAAACCCGATTTGGGGCACGTTCGGAGCCTGCCAGCGGGCCGGATCCGGGCGGTACCCCACTCACGTCGGCGCGCATGTTGGTACCAGTAGCGGCTGCTGGCGACCGGGCTGCTGAAGCAAATCCCGCTGCCACGCTTGAGGCAGCGTCCCGGACCAACGCCAATTGGTCGCTCTCCGTCGCCGTTGTGGAAGTCGCCGACCCGGACAGTTCGATCAGACATAGCCAAGGATCGGTAGCATGACGATACGCATTCCGATAGCGGGGAATTGAGGTGCCGTGACAGACACTTTGTTCGCAGATGTCTCCGAATATCAAGTGCCCGTGAATAACTCGTATCCCTACCGAGTGCTGTCGATCCGCGTCTGCGACGGCACCTATCGGGATCGTAATTTCGCGCACAACTACCGATGGATGCGCTCGGCATTCGACAGCGGGCGACTCACATTCGGAATCGTCTACACCTACGCCCGTCCGAATTGGTGGGCCAATGCCAACACCGTGCGCTCGATGATCGACGCAGCGGGCGGCTTGCATCCCCGGGTCGCGCTGATGCTGGATGTCGAATCAGGCGGGAACCCGCCCGGTGACGGGTCGAGCTGGATCAACCGGCTGTACTGGAACCTGGCAGACTACGCCGGCTCGCCCGTGCGAATCATCGGTTATGCCAACGCCTACGACTTCTTCAACATGTGGCGTGTTCGCCCGGCGGGCCTGCGCGTCATTGGCGCGGGTTATGGTTCCAATCCGAACCTTCCCGGACAAGTGGCGCACCAGTACACCGACGGCAGTGGGTATAGCCCCAATCTTCCACAGGGCGCTCCACCGTTCGGTCGATGCGATATGAACTCTGCCAACGGACTAACACCGCAACAGTTTGCCGCCGCATGCGGCGTCACAACGACCGGAGGACCGCTGATGGCACTCACCGACGAAGAACAAACCGAACTACTGACCAAAGTCCGCGAGATATGGGACCAACTGCGCGGGCCCAACGGCGCCGGGTGGCCTCAGCTCGGACAGAACGAACAGGGCCAGGACCTCACTCCGGTTGACGCGATAGCGGTGATCAAGAACGACGTGGCGGCCATGCTCGCGGAATAGCCCGCGATCTCCGTCAGCTCGTGGCCCGCTGCGCGGATACGAAAAGGTTTGGCGGGATTGAGTCTTCGCCACTGTGAGGGATGCTGCGGCCATACCGAGCCAGCAGCTCGGGCAACGTTGCCGTCGACACGTCCCAGCCACGTTCACGCAGCCACTCGGCGACCGCGGTGCGCTGCTCTGCATACCAGAGGTCATCGACATCTGATATCTCAGTTTCGACCAGCTTGGCTGCCGCGGCCCGCATCCGCCGCATGTCCGCACGCTGGCGTCGCATTCGCTCAGGGTCGAGAAAACCGGCGCCGGGGACGTTGGACGCCAACCAACTGCCCGGCCTGCTGAGCGCATCGATACGCTCGAACAACAGATCCTGAGCCCGCGCCGGCAGGTACCGCACCAACCCTTCGGCTAACCACGCACACGGCTTCGATGGGTCAAATCCGGCTTTCTGCAGTGCCTTTGGCCAGTCCTGACGAAGGTCTATGGGAACGTTCACCAGCTGCGAAGCCGGCTGCGCGCCATGCTGGCGCAACGTGGCTGATTTGAATTCCAGCACCTTGGGCTGGTCCAGCTCGTACACCACGGTGCCGTCCGGCCAGGGCAGCCGCCAGGCACGCGAGTCCAGGCCCGAGGCGAGGATCACTACTTGCCTCACCCCAGCGTCGGCGGTAGCCAGGAAATACTCGTCGAAAAACGCGGTCCGGGCGGCCATGAAATCGATCATCTGCTGTATCGGCGCCCGCAGGTCCGGGTCGAGGTCGGTCGCACCGGCCAGCAACGTGCGATTCGTGTACATGCTCCATATCCCGTCGCCGGCCGCGTCCACAAAGATCCGCGCGAACGGATCGTTGATCAATGGGTTGTCGCTCTCGGTCTCGGCCGCACGCGCCGCCGCCACACCCAGTGCGGTGGCGCCCACGCTCTCGGTAATGGCCCAGGAATCGTTGTCGGTCCGCGGCACAGTTAATCCTCCCCCAGGCCGGAAACGTCAGTTTTGCAAACTATTCTTCCAGCCGCCGAGGGGCCCGCGCGCTCGTCAAGAGTGTCCTACGCTTTCTCCCAGATGGTCTACAGGTTGCAGAGGAGCGCGATGGGGTCCACGCCGCCACGTACGCCGCAGGAGGTATTCGCCCACCACGGCCAGGCGCTCGCCGCGGGCGACCTCGATGAGATCGTCGCCGACTACGCCGACGACTCCTTTGTCATCACTCCGGCCGGTATCGCGCGCGGCAAGGAAGGTATTCGCCAACTGTTCGTCAAGTTGCTCGACGACATACCAAACGCACTGTGGGACTTAAAGACCCAAATCTTCGAGGGCGACATACTGTTCCTGGAGTGGACCGCGAATTCCGCGGTCAGCCGAGTCGACGACGGAGTCGATACTTTCGTATTCCGAGACGGCACGATCTGGGCGCATACCGTCCGGTACACCCCGCACCCCAAGACCTGACGTTTCGAGCAGGTGGCGGATGTGGACCTCGAGGCGGTCGCCTATTACCGATCAGACCGAGGCACTGTTGTCTGACGCGGGCGGATACCCCCAGGGGGCGCGTTCCTCGCCGCGCACGAAGTCGGTAGGTTGCAGCCGCACTTTGCGGAGGAACCGCCTGCTGATCTGCCGGATAGGATGAGCCCGTGACGACGCTGAAGGAGCTTGGAGCACGGGTCGCCGCTCTGGAAGCGAACCAGGCCGACTATCGAGCCGTCCTCGCGGCCGTCAACCCGCCGGGCGCCAACCAGCGAGAAATCGCGACGACCGTCCGGGAACACACCGGACGACTGGACCGCGTGACGACCAAAGTCGGCCAGCTCGCGGCCAAGTCCGACGACACCAATGCGCGGGTGCGGTCTCTGGAAGAGGGACAGGCCGAGATCAAGGACCTTCTGCTCCGCGCCCTCGACAAGTGATTCTCCGAATGGCTGCGCGATTTTTTGAGCCCGGCATCGAACGGTGATCTGTGGTCGGTGAATCCGCGACACGCCGTGGTTTCGGGTCGTGCCGGATGGCGTCAAATGGCCAGCTCAGAACACCTTTCGAGACCACGATTTTCGAGACCACGATCAGGTGCTGTTGCAGGCTCTCCTAAAGCCGTAGGGCGTGTTTGAACCGCACCATGATGGGGTGCGCGGACATCGGTTGGCGATACGGGCTCGAGGTTGCAGATCCTGTCCGCGCTCGTGGCCGGCACCCGAGCGACCCTGTCGAAGACCGCGCCTTGATTACCTGGCGGTGAGCGCGAGCCGCCTGACCAGGGCCGCGAAGCACAGCGGCGCCAGCAGCCAGGTCAGCTGCATGGCCGCTGTCACCGGGTGACCACGAAACCAGAACATCACCGGGTTGAACCACAGGTCGTCGACGTAGGACCAGGTCCCGGCGAGGATCGCCGACAACTCCACGGCCAGGGCCGTGAGCTGTCCCCAGAGCACCTGGACGGTCAGGCCGAGGGCGCCCGCGGGCTCGCCCGTGAGCGCTCGCGCCAGCAGCCAGCCCATGGTCAGGAGGGGACCATCCCACACGGAGTGGGCGAGCAGGAACACCACGGTGGGGAGCGGGAGCGGCGTGGCCCACTCGATGATCGGGGTGTTGGTCCAAGCGCTGAGCCCGAACACCGGCAGCTCCCAGACCAGACCGATGAGCGTGCCGAGCAACAGCATCCGCGCGAGCTCGGGTCGAGTCCTTCGAGCGCGCAGCATGAGCACCACGACCGCGAGCGCGACGAGCAGGTCGGCTACGTAGTAGCCATGGGCGAGGGGATCGTTATCCATAAGCGTGTTCTGTTGTATGCCACTAAGCATCGTATTTGCCTCCGCGAACCTTGGTGAGCAACAGTGACGAACAGTGACGGCGAGCCGCCAGTTGACCCGCACGTGGGCACAACGGCGAGCTTCCCGCACCGATGGCTACGAACCCCGGCCACGCAACGCTATGCGGTCGCCAGCCAGCTGGGCGCGCAGGATCCGTTGGATCGCCCCAGCGGTACGGTCCGGGTTCTCGGGGCGCAGCGCCACCGCCAACTCCAGCACCTCGACCGGGGTGCGCAGCGTGCACTGGCACGGGTTTGGGCACCAAGGCGTCGAACCCACCGGCGCGCCAGTCCCTAATTCCTAATCCAGCGGTCGATGGTATGCCGGCTGATCCGAACCTTCCGCCCGAACGGGTCGGTGTGCTCACGGGAGGCCAGCTCGCGCACCATCTTTCCCCGCTCCTTGGTGGAATGCGCTGCATCGGCGGCCTCCCGGATCAACTGATACCGAAACAATCCGATCGCCCTCGCCCGCTCCGCGCGCACCTCGCCTTATCATCGCCGACCGCCACCGGCCGCTCCTTTCCGTTTGGTGTCCCGTGAACACACGACAGCGCACAGGATTACGGCCCAATCGGCGGTTAGGGCAGGGTCGACTCGTGTTGCACCCACTCGCCGGGTCACCCCGGCGCCACCAGCCGCCCACCCGATACCGCCACCGCCGTCTCGGCCAGCGACACCGTGGACAGCGCGAACTGGCACTCGATCACGGTCACGACCGCGGCGATCACCGTCACCGCATAGGCGAACACCCCGACGGCCGCATCCGGCATCACCGGATCCGGATCCACCGCGCGCAACATGACGGTGAACACCGACCGAACCGCCTCGGCACGCTCGGCAAAGCGACGCAGCCAACCCCGCACCGTCTCGGCCGGGCGAGCCAAATCCGCGGCGATGCGGCGGAACCCGACCTGGCTCAAGGCCTTCTCCGCCGGCGCGGGCACAGCTCCACCACGTATGTGCGCTCGCAGCCCGACATGCTGGCCGACGGCGCGCAGAGTTGGGCACGAGTTGTGACAATCCGTGACAGCTTTCCCGGCGCCTGATACCAACGGAACGCGTTTGCGCTAGTAAAGAGCGCGCCCGAAGAGATTCGAACTCCCAACCTTCTGATCCGTAGTCAGATGCTCTATCCGTTGAGCTACGGGCGCTTGTCTTCAGTTGTGTCCCCTAAAGGACTGCGGAGGCGAGAGGATTTGAACCTCCGGTCCCCTTGAAGGGGGACAACTCATTAGCAGTGAGCCCCATTCGGCCGCTCTGGCACGCCTCCATGGACTTCCCGAGAGTACCCGGACTCCCCGAGCCGCCGGAGGCCTAGCGTACACAGCCGCCACATATGCTGTCGACGTGACCGCCCGCCTGCGACCCGAGCTGGCTGGGCTGCCGGTTTATGTGCCCGGCAAAACGGTGCCGGGCGCCATCAAGCTGGCCAGCAACGAAACCGTGTTCGGCCCGCTGCCCAGCGTCCGTGCCGCCATCGACCGGGCTACCGACACGGTCAACCGCTACCCCGACAACGGCTGCGTGCAGCTCAAGGCCGCGCTGGCCCGGCATCTTGGCCCGGACTTCGCTCCCGAGCACGTCGCCGTCGGTTGCGGCTCGGTCAGCCTCTGCCAGCAACTCGTTCAGGTCACCGCCTCGGTTGGTGACGAAGTGGTCTTCGGCTGGCGCAGCTTTGAGCTCTATCCACCACAGGTCCGGGTCGCCGGCGCTATCCCCATCCAGGTGCCGTTGACCGACCACACGTTCGACCTCTACGCCATGCTCGCCACGGTCACCGACCGCACCCGGCTGATCTTCGTGTGCAACCCCAACAATCCGACCTCCACCGTCGTCGGTCCGGACGCGCTGGCCCGCTTCGTCGAGGCGGTTCCGGCGCACATCCTGATCGCCATCGACGAGGCGTATGTGGAGTACATCCGGGACGGCATGCGGCCCGACAGCTTAGGCCTGGTTCGCGCACACAACAATGTCGTTGTGCTGCGTACGTTTTCGAAAGCGTACGGCCTGGCGGGGTTGCGGATCGGCTACGCGATCGGCCACCCCGACGTCATAACCGCGCTGGACAAGGTCTACGTGCCATTTACCGTGTCGAGTATCGGGCAGGCCGCGGCCATCGCGTCCCTGGACGCCGCCGACGAGCTGCTGGCCCGTACCGACACCGTGGTTGCCGAGCGCGCCCGCGTCAGCGCCGAGTTGCGTGCTGCCGGGTTCACGCTGCCGCCATCGCAGGCCAACTTTGTCTGGCTTCCGCTGGGATCCCGCACCCAAGACTTCGTGGAGCAGGCCGCCGATGCACGCATCGTGGTCCGCCCGTACGGCACGGATGGCGTTCGGGTCACCGTCGCCGCACCAGAGGAGAACGACGCGTTCCTGCGGTTCGCCCGCCGCTGGCGGAGCGACCAATGAGCGTGGCCCGTAAGAAAATTCGACGCCCACGCTCGAGCGTCACGGCTATCTGGCCGGGTTGCGGCCGGTGAACGCGATCAGCCGCTCCAGCGCCCCGCCATCTTCCGGCACGTCGACCGGTTCATTGAAACCGGCCACACTACGTTCCTCCGGCTTGATGAGCTTTCGTGCCAGCTCTAGGACGTATTCGGCCAACGAATCGGCAGCCTTCAGCTCACTCCCGACGGCGACCGCGTAATCCCAGGCGTGCACCAGAAATTCGACCGAGAAGACCGAGACGGCAACCTTGGCCGACATCGAGCCGGGACCCAGCGATACGTCTCCTTCCAGACCGTGACGGTGCCAGGCGTCCAGGGCCGAACGGGCGGCGCCGCTCACCAGGCGCTCCACAGAGTCAATGTCCGCACGCAGTGAGAATTCCGCGCCGACCATGCCGCCGAGGACCATGATTGAGTTGAGCAAATGCTCGGTTAGTTTTTTCACGTCGTACCCCGGGCACGGTGTCTGCTTGGCCTTGTCCTGGCGGCCGATGGTGTGCAGCACTTGCTGCAGCACCTGCAGCGCGGCTTCCGCGCACGCCAGCTCGTCGGTCGGTGGGGAATCTGGTCCGGGTCGCGATTCAGGCGGCATACTGGCCACGCTACGGTCTGGGCATGGGCGAAACCTACGAATCCGTCACCGTCGAAACCAAGGACCAGGTCGCGCAGGTGACGCTGATCGGGCCGGGCAAGGGCAACGCGATGGGGCCCGCATTCTGGTCGGAGATGCCCGAGGTGTTCCATGCCCTGGACGCCGACCGTGAGGTGCGGGCCATCGTCATCACCGGATCGGGCAAGAACTTCAGCTACGGCCTGGACGTACCGGCCATGGGCGGAATGTTCGCCCCGTTGATCGCCGACGGCGCGCTGGCCCGCCCACGCACGGACTTCCACACCGAAATACTGCGCATGCAGAAGGCGATCAACGCCGTCGCCGACTGCCGCACCCCCACGATCGCGGCCGTCCAGGGTTGGTGCATCGGCGGCGCCGTCGACCTGATCTCCGCGGTCGACATCCGGTATGCCAGCGCCGACGCGAAGTTCTCGGTGCGCGAGGTCAAGCTAGCGATTGTTGCCGACATGGGCAGCCTGGCGCGCCTTCCACTAATCCTGAGCGACGGCCATCTACGAGAACTCGCGCTGACCGGCAAAAATATCGACGCGGCCCGCGCCGAGAAGATCGGCCTGGTCAACGACGTCTACGATGACGCCGACCAGACGCTGGCCGCGGCCCACGCGACTGCCGCCGAGATCGCCGCCAACCCACCTTTGGCGGTCTACGGCATCAAGGACGTTCTCGACCAACAACGCACGTCCGCCGTCTCGGAGAACCTGCGCTATGTCGCCGCCTGGAACGCCGCGTTTCTGCCGTCCAAGGACCTCACCGAAGGTATTTCCGCGACGTTCGCCAAGCGCCCGCCCCAGTTCACCGGCGAGTAGACCCGGCGACCATGCGCGCTGGCGACGGCAAGATCCGTGTCCCGGCCGACCTAGACGCCGTCACGGCAACCGGCGAAGAGGACCACTCCGAAATCGACGGTGCGGCCGTCGACCGGATCTGGCGGGCCGCACGCCATTGGTATCGGGCCGGTATGCATCCCGCGATCCAGTTGTGCATTCGGCACCATGGGCGGGTCGTGCTCAACCGCGCGATCGGGCACGGCTGGGGCAACGCCCCCACCGATGAGGCCGATGCCGAGAAGATCCCGGTGACGACTGACACCCCGTTCTGCGTGTACTCGGCGGCCAAGGCGATCACGGCGACCGTTGTACACATGCTCGTCGAGCGCGGACACTTCGCGCTCGACGACCGCGTCTGCGAGTACCTGCCCTCCTACACCAGTCATGGCAAGCACCGCACCACGATCCGGCACGTGCTGACCCACAGCGCAGGCGTCCCGTTTCCCACCGGGCCCCGACCCGACGTCAGACGCGCGGACGACCATGAATACGCGGTGGAAAGGCTCGGCGAACTACGGCCGCTATATCGGCCCGGACTGGTACACATCTACCACGCGCTGACCTGGGGTCCGTTGATGCGTGAGATCGTCTACGCGGCCACCGGCAAGGAAATCCGCGAGATCCTGGCCACCGAGATCCTCGACCCGCTGGGCTTTCGGTGGACCAACTTCGGCGTCGCCGAGCGCGATGTGCCGCTGGTCGCGCCCAGTCACGCCACCGGGCGGCAGCTGCCGCCGGTGATCGCCGCGGTGTTCCGCAAGGCGATCGGCGGAACCGTGCACGAGATCATCCCCTATACGAACACCCCGTTCTTCCTCAGCACCATCCTCCCGTCGTCCAACACTGTGTCAACGGCCAACGAGCTGTCCCGCTTTATGGAAATCCTGCGCCGCGGTGGCGAACTCGACGGTGTTCGTGTACTGAGTCCCGAGACGCTGCGCGGCGCGGTGACGGAATGCCGGCGCTTGCGACCGGACTTCGCCACCGGGCTGATGCCGCTTCGCTGGGGCACCGGGTTCATGCTGGGGTCCGCCAAGTACGGGCCGTTCGGGCGCAACGCGCCGGCGGCATTCGGCCATCTCGGTCTGGTCAACATTGCGGTTTGGGCCGACCCCGAACGAGCTCTGTCGGGCGGTTTGATCAGTAGCGGCAAACCCGGTAGGGACCCCGAGGCTGGGCGCTACGGCGCCCTGCTGAACGCCATTACCGCCGAAATACCACGGGCATCGTCGGGCTGATCTGCCCACGAGCACGCCACGCCGCCCTAACCGAGCCGGACGGCTTTGTCGTGCCGGTCACATGTCGGCCTGTTGCCTTATGTCAAGATGCGCCGCCGTACGCGCGCATTATCAACGAGTCAACGTGGTCGGTGCAGACCTGCTATACTCGAACGTATGTTCGAGATATCGTTGTCGGACCCGGTGGAGCTGCGCGATGCCGACGATGCCGCGCTGCTTGCCGCAATCGAGGACTGCGCGCGTGCCGAGGTGGCCGCCGGCGCCCGCCGCCTGTCAGCGATCGCCGAACTCACCAGCCGGCGCACCGGCAATGACCAGCGGGCCGACTGGGCGTGCGACGGCTGGGACTGCGCGGCCGCCGAGGTGGCCGCCGCACTGACCGTAAGCCACCGTAAGGCCTCCGGGCAGATGCATCTGAGCCTCACCCTAAACCGACTGCCCCAGGTGGCGGCGTTGTTTTTGGCCGGGCAGCTCAGCGCGCGGCTGGTGTCGATCATCGCCTGGCGCACCTACCTGGTTCGCGACCCCGAAGCGCTGAGTCTGCTCGATGCCGCCCTCGCCAAACACGCCACAGCGTGGGGTCCGCTGTCGGCCCCCAAACTGGAAAAGGCTATCGACTCCTGGATTGATCGGTACGATCCCGCCGCACTGCGACGCACCCGTATCTCGGCCCGCAGCCGCGACCTGTGCATCGGTGATCCCGACGAAGATGCCGGCACCGCCGCACTATGGGGCCGGTTGTTTGCCACCGACGCCGCCATGCTGGATAAGCGCCTCACCCAGCTGGCCCACGGCGTCTGCGACGACGATCCCCGAACCATCGCCCAGCGGCGCGCCGATGCGCTGGGCGCGCTGGCCGCCGGCGCTGATCGGCTTACCTGCGGCTGCGGTAATTCCGACTGCCCATCCAGTGCCGGCAACCACCGGCAGGCAACCGGTGTGGTCATCCACGTCGTCGCCGACGCGGCAGCACTAGGCGCTGCACCTGACCCACGCCTATCCGGCCCGGAACCCGCGTTGGCACCCGAAGCACCCGCCACCCCGGCGGTCAAGCCGCCGGCCGCGCTGATCAGCGGCGGGGGTGTGGTGCCCGCGCCACTGCTGGCCGAGCTGATCCGCGGTGGGGCCGCCCTCAGCCGCATGCGCCATCCCGGCGATCTGCGATCGGAGCCGCACTACCGGCCGTCGGCCAAGCTGGCCGAATTCGTCCGGATCCGAGACATGACCTGCCGATTCCCCGGCTGCGACCAGCCCACCGAATTCTGCGACATCGACCACACACTGCCCTACCCACTCGGGCCCACCCACCCGTCCAACCTGAAATGCCTCTGCCGCAAACACCACCTTCTCAAGACCTTCTGGACCGGCTGGCGTGATGTGCAACTGCCCGACGGCACCATCATCTGGACCGCGCCCAACGGCCACACCTACACCACTCATCCCGACAGCCGAATCTTCTTACCTAGCTGGCACACCACCACCGCCGCACTACCCCCAGCACCATCCCCGCCAGCCATTGGTCCCACTCACACCCTGCTGATGCCACGACGGCGCCGGACCCGAGCGGCCGAGCTGGCCCACCGCATTAAACGCGAACGCGCCCACGTCACCCAACGCAACAAGCCACCCCCAAGCGGCGGGGATACAGCGGTGGCGGAGGGATTTGAACCCCCGGACGGTGTTAGCCGTCTCTCGCTTTCAAGGCGAGTGCATTAGGCCGCTCTGCCACGCCACCGCTGATAAGGGTAACGAGCCGGTAGCGTGACCATCATGCGTGCCGTCGTCGCCGAATCCTCAGATCGACTGGTATGGCAGGAAGTCCCCGACGTGTCGGCTGGGCCGGGCGAAGTGCTCATCAAGGTTGCCGCTTCCGGTGTCAACCGCGCCGACGTGCTACAGGCCGCCGGCAAATATCCGCCGCCCCCGGGAGTAAGCGACATCATCGGCCTAGAGGTGAGCGGCATCGTCGCTGCGGTCGGTCCCGGGGTTACCGAATGGTCTGCCGGACAAGAGGTTTGCGCCTTGCTTGCCGGCGGCGGCTATGCCGAATACGTTGCCGTTCCGGCCGACCAGGTGCTGCCGATTCCGCCGAGCGTCAACCTGGTCGACTCAGCCGCCCTGCCCGAAGTGGCGTGCACGGTGTGGTCGAACCTGGTGATGACCGCTCATCTGCGGCCGGGTCAGCTGGTGCTGATTCACGGCGGGGCCAGCGGCATCGGCAGCCACGCGATCCAGGTGGTCCGCGCCCTGGCAGCACGGGTGGCGATCACCGCCGGCTCACCGGAGAAACTGGAGCTCTGTCGCGACCTGGGCGCCCAAATCACCATCAACTACCGCGACGAGGATTTCGTCGCGCGGCTGAAGCAAGAGACCGATGGTAGCGGCGCTGACATCATCCTCGACATCATGGGAGCGTCCTACCTGGACCGCAATATCGACGCGCTGGCCACCGACGGCCAGCTGATAGTCATTGGCATGCAGGGCGGGGTGAAGGCCGAGCTCAACCTGGGCAAGCTGCTCACCAAGCGGGCGCGCGTCATCGGTACCACGCTGCGGGCCCGGCCGGTCAGCGGCCCGCACGGCAAGGCGGCCATCGCCCAGGCGGTGGCGGCCTCGGTCTGGCCGATGATCGCCGCGAACCGGGTCCGGCCCGTCATCGGCACCCGGCTGCCCATCCAACAGGCGGCACAAGCGCATGAACTGATGTTGTCGGGCAAGACGTTCGGAAAGATTCTGCTGACGGTATAGGCGAACCTCGCGGCCGGATCAACCTAGCGACGCCAGCGCGCGCACCAGCTGGTCGACTTCGGCCATCGTCGAGTAATGCGCCAGCCCGACGGTGACCGCGCCGCCGACGTCGTTGACGCCCAGCACGTCGAGCACGCGTGAGCCGGTGTTGGCGATCGCGAGAATTCCGTTGTCCGCCAGCCGCTGCACCACGCGGTCAGCCGGCACCTTGTGGACCGCGAAGCTGACCACCGGTATCTGTGCTTCCGGGCGACCGATCAGCATCACCAATGGCAGCGAGCGCAACGACACCATCAGATAGTCGAAGACCCGGTTCAGGTACGCGTCAGCAGATTGCATCGACACCGCTAGTCGTTCGCGTCTGCTGCCGCGAGCCGACTCGTCGAGCGCCGCCAGGTACTCAATGCTGGCGACCACACCAGCCAGCAGACCAAACTGGTGCACGCCGATCTCCAGGCGCGCCGGCCCGGTGGCATACGGATTGGTCGAAACCGATCCGAAGGAATTCATCACTGACGGGTCACGGAAAACCATCGCCCCAATCGGCGGACCACCCCAGGCATGCGCATTCACCGTCACCACGTCGGCGTCGGTTTCTCTGATATCGAGCAACCGATACGGCGCGGCCGCGGAATGGTCGACCACCACCAGTGCCCCCACGTCGTGCACCAGTTTGGTCATCGCCCGCAGATCGGTGACCCCGCCCAGCGTTCCGGATGCGGAGTTGACGGCGACCAGCCTGGTTGACTTGCTGATCAGGCTCTCCCACTGCCACGTCGGCAGCTCGCCGGTCTCGATGTCGACCTCGGCCCACTTAACCTTGGCGCCGTAGCGGTGCGCCGCCCGCAGCCACGGAGCGATGTTGGCCTCGTCGTCAAGACGACTGACGATCACTTCGTATCCCAGCCCGGCGCGTGAGGACGACGCTTCGGCCAGCAACGACAGCAGCACCGCCCGGTCGGCGCCCAGCACCACGCCGCCCGGGTCAGCGTTGACCAGATCGGCCACCGCTTCACGGGCGGCGTCGAGTACCGCCGCGCTACGCCGCGCCGACGGGTGAGCACCCACTGTGCTAGCGCCCGACCGGCGGAAGGCCGTCGACACGGTGGTCGCGACGGAATCGGGAATCAGCATTCCGGCCGGTGCATCGAAGTGCACCCATCCGTCACCCAGCGATGGGTGCAATCCGCGCACCCGGGCGACGTCGTATGCCATGCCAGCCACCTTAGAACTCGGGTGTCCTAGACGTCCCAGCCCGCCCGGGCTTCCCTGAGCCATGTCACCCGGCCAGCCATACTAATCGAGTGGGCCTGTGGTTCGGTACGCTAATCGCTTTGATTTTGCTGATAGCGCCGGGGGCAATGGTTGCTCGCATCGCCCAGCTGAGGTGGCCGGTCGCCATCGCGGTTGGCCCGGCGCTGACATACGGCGTGGTGGCACTCGCGATCATCCCCTATGGCGCGCTCGGAATTCCCTGGAACGGTTGGACCGCGCTGGCCGCCTTGGCGGTGACGTGCGCTGTAGCGACCGGTTTGCAGCTACTGCTTGCCCGTTTTCGGGACCTCGACGCCGAGGCACTTGCGGTTAGCCGCTGGCCCGCGGTTACGGTCGCCGCCGGGGTGCTGCTGGGCGCCCTGTTGATCGGATGGGCCGCATATCGCGGCATACCGCACTGGCAGTCCATCCCCAGCACCTGGGACGCGGTCTGGCACGCCAACACCGTACGTTTCATCCTGGACACCGGCCAGGCGTCCTCGACTCACATGGGGGAGCTTCGCAACGTCGAGACCCATGCCCCGTTGTACTACCCGTCGGTGTTCCACGGGCTGGTCGCGGTGTTCTGCCAGTTAACCGGCGCGGCACCCACCACCGGCTACACACTGAGTTCGCTGGCCGCCTCGGTCTGGCTGTTTCCGGTCAGTGCAGCCGTTCTCACCTGGCGCGCGGTGCGCTCACACCCGGGCGCGCTGTGGTCGGCCTCCTGCGCCTCGGCAGAGTGGCGCGCCGCCGGAGCGGCGGGCACCGCCGCGGCACTCTCGGCGTCGTTCACCGCGGTGCCCTACGTCGAGTTCGATACCGCCGCTATGCCCAACCTGGCGGCCTACGGCATCGCGGTGCCGACGATGGTGCTGATCACCTCGACATTGCGGCACCGCGACCGCATCCCGGTGGCCGTGCTAGCGCTGGTCGGCGTCTTCTCACTGCACATTACCGGCGGTATCGTCGTAGCGCTGTTGGTGTCGGCCTGGTGGCTTTTCGAGGCACTGCGGCATCCTGTGCGATCAAGGCTGGCCGACCTGTTGACGCTGGCCGGCGTGGCAGCGATGGCCGGGTTGGTCATGTTGCCGCAGTTCTTGAGCGTCAGGCAGCAGGAAGACATCATCGCCGGACACGCTTTTCCCACCTATCTCAGCAAGAAGCGTGGGCTGTTCGACGCTGTTTTCCAGCACTCCCGCCATCTCAACGACTTCCCGGTCCAGTACGCGCTCATTGTGTTGGCCGCCATCGGCGGGCTCATTCTGCTGGTCAAGAAGATCTGGTGGCCGCTGGCGGTTTGGCTGCTGTTGATTGTGATGAACGTCGACGCGGGAACACCGTTGGGCGGACCTATCGGAGGGGTGGCCGGCGCACTCGGCGAGTTCTTCTATCACGATCCGCGCCGCATCGCGGCGGCCACAACCCTGCTGTTGATGCTGATGGCAGGTGTGGCGCTGTTCGCGACAGTCATGTTGCTAGTGGCCGCGGCGAAACGACTGACCGACCGTTTCAGACCCCAGCCGGTGTCTGTCTGGGCATCGGCGACCGCGACACTACTGATCGGAGCCACTCTGGTCAGTGCGTGGCATTACTTTCCCCGGCACCGATTTCTGTTCGGCGACAAGTACGACTCGGTGATGATCGACCAGAAAGATCTCGACGCCATGGCATACCTGGCGAGTTTGCCCGGCGCACGCGACACGTTGATTGGCAACGCCAACACGGACGGCACCGCGTGGATGTATGCCGTGGCCGGCCTACACCCGCTGTGGACCCACTACGACTACCCGCTGCAACAGGGCCCGGGCTATCACCGGTTCATCTTCTGGGCCTATGGCCGCAACGGGGAGAGCGATCCTCGGGTACTCGAGGCCATCCAAGTCCTCCGTATCCGCTATATCCTGACCAGCACTCCGACGGTGCGGGGGTTTGCCGTGCCGGACGGACTAGTGTCGTTAGAGACATCGAGGTCGTGGGCGAAGATCTACGACAACGGCGAGGCCCGAATCTACGAATGGCGCGGCACTGCCGCAGCAACACACTCCTAGAAGGTGCGTAAGAGGATGGTGATTGGATTGAGTACCGGCAGCGACGACGACGACGTCGAGGTCATCGGCGGCGTCGACCCGCGGCTGATAGCGGTGCAGGAGAACGACTCCGACGAGTCGTCGCTGACCGACCTGGTCGAGCAGCCCGCCAAGGTGATGCGCATCGGCACCATGATCAAGCAACTGCTCGAGGAGGTTCGCGCCGCCCCACTCGACGAAGCCAGCCGCAATCGGCTACGCGATATCCACGCCACCAGCATCCGCGAACTCGAAGATGGTCTGGCCCCGGAACTGCGCGAGGAGCTCGACCGGCTTACCCTGCCGTTCAACGAGGACGCCGTGCCCTCGGACGCCGAGTTGCGCATTGCCCAGGCACAGCTGGTCGGCTGGCTGGAAGGGCTGTTCCACGGCATCCAAACCGCGCTATTTGCTCAGCAAATGGCGGCGCGCGCGCAGCTGCAACAAATGCGCCAGGGTGCGCTGCCGCCCGGGGTCGGCAAGTCGGGCCAGCACGGCCACGGCACCGGACAATACCTGTAAGCCGTGTCGGATCCGCACCATCCCCATATCCAGACGCACAACGCGTGGGTGGAGTTCCCTATCTTCGACGCCAAGTCACGTTCGCTGAAGAAGGCGGTCCTGGGTAAAGCGGGCGGCACCATCGGGCGCAACAACTCCAACGTCGTCGTCATCGAAGCGTTGCGCGACATCACCATGGAGCTGAACCTGGGTGACCGGGTCGGTCTGGTCGGACACAACGGAGCCGGCAAATCGACGCTGCTACGCCTGCTTTCGGGCATCTACGAGCCCACCCGCGGCTGGGCGAAGGTCACCGGAAGGGTGGCGCCGGTCTTCGATCTGGGCATCGGCATGGACCCCGAGATCTCCGGCTACGAGAACATCATCATTCGTGGGCTGTTTCTGGGACAGACCCGCAAACAGATGCAGGCGAAAGTGGATGAGATCGCCGAATTCACCGAATTGGGCGAGTACCTTTCGATGCCGCTGCGCACCTATTCCACCGGGATGCGAGTCCGCCTGGCGATGGGCGTGGTCACCAGCATCGACCCAGAGATCCTGTTGCTCGACGAAGGCATCGGCGCCGTGGACGCCGACTTCCTGAGGAAGGCCCAGTCCCGGCTGCAGAATTTGGTCGAACGTTCCGGGATCCTGGTTTTCGCAAGCCATTCCAACGAGTTTTTGGCTCGACTATGCAAGACCGCGATATGGATTGACCATGGCGTCATCAGGCTCGCCGGTGGTATCGAAGAGGTGGTACGGGCCTACGAGGGTGAGGACGCCGCCCGGCACGTGCGCGAAGTACTGGCCGAGACCCAGGCCGACAGACAGAACGTCCAGGGATGACTGAATCGGTCTTCGCCGTTGTGGTAACCCACCGGCGCCCCGACGAGCTGGCCAAGTCGCTGGATGTGCTGACCGCCCAGACCCGGTTACCGGACCACCTGATCGTGGTCGATAACGACGGTTGCGGCGACAGCCCGGTCCGCGAGCTTGTCGCGGGACAACCGATCGCCACCACGTATTTGGGGTCACGCCGAAACCTGGGCGGTGCCGGCGGTTTCGCGCTGGGCATGCTGCACGCGCTGGCACAGGGCGCCGATTGGGTGTGGCTGGCCGACGACGACGGGCACGCGCAAGATGCTAGGGTACTGGCAACCCTGCTGGCGTGCGCCGAGAAGTACAGCCTCGCCGAGGTGTCACCGATGGTGTGCAACATAGACGACCCGACGCGGCTGGCGTTTCCGTTGCGGCGTGGCCTGGTATGGCGCAGGCGCGCAAGTGAATTGCGCACCGAGGCGGGCCAAGAGCTGCTGCCTGGGATCGCATCACTGTTCAACGGCGCACTGTTTCGGGCATCCACCCTAGCGGCGATCGGCGTGCCTGACCTGCGGCTGTTCATCCGCGGCGACGAGGTGGAGATGCACCGCCGGCTGATCCGGTCCGGTCTACCGTTCGGAACCTGTCTGGACGCGGCCTACCTGCACCCCTGCGGATCAGACGAATTCAAGCCGATCCTTTGTGGCCGCATGCACGCCCAATATCCCGACGATCCCGGGAAGCGGTTTTTCACCTACCGCAACCGTGGCTATGTATTGTCGCAACCCGGCCTGCGCAAACTATTGGCCCAGGAATGGCTGCGGTTCGGCTGGTTCTTCCTGGTGACCCGCCGCGACCCTAAAGGCCTGTGGGAGTGGATTCGGTTGCGCCGCCTGGGCCGTCGGGAGAAGTTTGGCAAGCCTGGAGGATCTGCATGACATTCATGGATGCTCAAGCTAGCTTCCAGACACAGTCGCGGACACTGGCCCGCGTCCGAGGCGATCTGGTCGACGGGTTCCGCCGCCACGAGCTGTGGCTGCACCTGGGCTGGCAGGACATCAAGCAGCGGTACCGCCGCTCGGTGCTGGGGCCGTTCTGGATCACCATCGCCACCGGAACGACCGCCGTCGCGATGGGCGGCCTGTATTCCAAGCTGTTTCGGCTCGAGCTGTCTGAGCACCTGCCCTACGTCACGCTCGGGCTGATCGTCTGGAACCTGATCAACGCCGCCATCCTGGACGGCGCAGAGGTTTTCGTCGCCAACGAAGGTCTGATCAAACAGCTGCCGGCACCGTTGAGCGTGCACGTCTATCGGTTGGTGTGGCGGCAGATGATCTTCTTCGCCCACAACATCGTCATCTACTTCGTCATCGCGATCATCTTTCCTAAGCCGTGGTCGTGGGCGGATCTGTCGTTTCTTCCGGCGCTGGCGCTCATTTTCCTCAATTGCGTTTGGGTGTCACTGTGTTTCGGCATCCTGGCGACCCGCTACCGCGACATCGGCCCGCTGCTGTTTTCCGTTGTGCAGTTGTTGTTCTTCATGACGCCGATCATCTGGAACGACGAGACCCTGCGTCGGCAGGGCGCGGGCCGCTGGTCGAGCATCGTCGAGCTCAACCCGCTGCTGCACTATCTGGACATCGTGCGGGCGCCACTGTTGGGCGCTCACCAGGAGCTGCGGCACTGGCTGGTGGTGCTGGTGTTGACCGTCGTCGGCTGGATGCTGGCGGCGTTCGCGATGCGGCAGTATCGCGCGCGGGTGCCCTACTGGGTGTAGGGACTATTCCGGCGGCTATAGCCGACCGGCTTCTTTCACGCGGCTTGCGCGTGACGGGCCGCCGTTGATCTCAAGATCGGCTGGCAACGGCCGCGTACCAGCGGCAGCATGGATTAGGTTCACCGTTTGCCGATGAGGCTCAGAGGGCGGGACGGATGGAAATACTTGTCACCGGGGGCGCGGGCTTCCAGGGAAGCCATCTGACCGAGTCACTGCTGGCCAATGGGCATTGGGTCACTGTCCTCGACAAGTCTTCGAGGAATGCGGTTCGTAACATGCAGGGATTTCGTTCGCATGACCGCGCCGCGTTCATATCCGGTTCGGTAACCGACGGCCAGACGATCGACCGCGCGGTGCGGGACCATCACGTCGTATTTCACCTGGCCGCGCATGTCAACGTGGACCAGTCCTTGGGCGACCCGGAGAGCTTTCTCGAAACCAATGTCATGGGAACCTACCGCGTCCTGGAAGCCGTCCGGCGCTACAGGAACCGCTTGATATACGTATCGACGTGCGAAGTCTACGGCGACGGACACAATCTCAAGGAAGGCGAACGACTTGACGAACACGCGGAGCTGAAGCCGAACAGTCCATATGGCGCTTCCAAGGCGGCGGCCGACCGCTTGTGCTACTCGTACTTTCGCTCCTACGGACTCGACGTCACGATCGTCCGTCCGTTCAACATCTTCGGCGTCCGCCAAAAGGCTGGGCGATTCGGCGCGCTGATTCCGCGGCTGGTCCGCCAGGGCATCAACGGTGAAGGCCTGACAATCTTCGGCGCAGGTAGCGCAACCCGGGATTACCTGTATGTCAGTGACATCGTGGGCGCGTACAACCTGGTATTACGAACTCCAACCCTGCGTGGTCAGGCCATCAATTTTGCCAGCGGGAAAGATACCCGGGTGAGGGACATCGTCGAGTATGTTGCGGACAAGTTCGGTGCCAGGATCGAGCACCGCGACGCTCGCCCCGGAGAGGTCCAGCGCTTTCCCGCTGACATTTCGCTTGCCAAAAGCATCGGGTTCCAGCCGCAAGTCGAAATTTGGGACGGCATCGATCGCTATATCAATTGGGCCAAGGATCAGCCCCAATACCCATATGAGCAGGACGGGTTTAGCGGTTCCAGCGTTCTCTAATACACCCGTCGCCGCCATCGTCTGCCGGTAAAGTGGGCCGAAATGGCGCGGAACTACCAGCTGGAAGGATTACCTCCCATTCGATGGTGACCGTAGCACGCCGACCGGTGTGCCCGGTGACGCTGACACCGGGTGACCCGGCGCTAGCGTCGGTGCGCGACCTGGTCGACGCGTGGAGCGCGCATGATGCGCTGGCAGAGCTGGTCACGATGTTCGGCGGCGCGTTTCCGCAGACGGACCATCTGGAAGCGCGGCTGGCGAGCCTGGACAAGTTCAGCACGGCATGGGACTACCGGGCGCGCGCACGTGCAGCACGAGCGCTCCACGGCGAACCGGTGCGGTGCCAGGACTCCGGCGGTGGGGCGCGATGGCTGATCCCCCGCCTGGACTTGCCGGCCAAGAAGCGGGACGCGATCGTCGGGTTGGCGCAGCAGCTGGGGCTCACCTTGGAATCGACCCCGCAGGGAACAACCTTCGACCACGTTCTAGTCATCGGCACCGGACGTCATTCCAACCTGATCCGGGCCCGCTGGGCCCGGGAATTGGCAAAGGGTCGCCAGGTTGGTCACATCGTGCTCGCCGCCGCATCGCGTCGATTGCTGCCCTCCGAGGATGACGCGGTCGCGGTCTGTGCGCCGGGCGCACGCACCGAATTCGAGCTATTAGCGGCCGCGGCAAGGGACGCATTCGGCCTGGACGTCCACCCAGCGGTGCGGTATGTGCGCCAGCGGGACGACAACCCGCACCGGGACAGCATGGTGTGGCGCTTCGCCGCCGACACCAATGACCTAGGCGTTCCGATCACCCTGCTGGAGGCGCCATCGCCGGAGCCCGACAGCAGCCGCGCCACCTCGGCCGACACCTTCACGTTTACCGCACACACGCTGGGTATGCAGGACTCAACGTGTCTGTTGGTGACCGGGCAACCGTTCGTGCCCTACCAGAACTTCGACGCACTGCGAACTCTGGCGCTGCCCTTCGGGATACAGGTGGAGACAGTGGGCTTCGGCATCGACCGCTACGACGGGCTGGGTGAGTTGGACCAACAACACCCTGCCAAGCTGCTGCAGGAGGTCCGCTCGACGATCCGAGCGGCCCGAGCCCTGCTGGAACGGATCGAGGCCGGCGAGCGCATGGCTACCGATCCTCGGCGGTGATGGTGCATGGCGTGGCCGGCGGGTAGCTGCCCGATACGGCTCGCAACCGTCCCGGTGGCGGCCACGGCCGTAGTCCCATGTTGGCTAGGTACCGCACCGGATTGACATGCCCGTCCTGCGTGCGGACCTCGAAATGCAGATAACCATCTGCCGATTCGCCTTGCGCACCGATGGTGCCCAGTTGCGCTCCCGCGGCGATTCGATCACCAAGGACAAGGCGGCCCTCGTCCCCGGGCCGAAATACATAGACAACGTCGAGCTCGCAGCGTGCGATCGTCAGCGACACCAGGCCATCGACCTCGTCGATCGCGCTGACGGCCCCGGAAGCGACCGCGTAGACGGGTGTTCCCGGATCGGTGGCGAAGTCGACACCGGGATGGAAACCACCCGCGTGCGGACCGTACCCGCGGCCGATCGCGCGCGGCTCCCGGTCGATCGGCAGCCGCCCGCCCGGCTCGAGCGGATCGAAGTCGCCGCGGATGCGCCGCCGGTAGTCGGCTTTGAGCAGGTCGACCTCGTCGAGTGCGTAGCCAAACAACAAAGATCGGTCGTAGGCCACCCCGAAGTTGAACCGATAGTCCGGATCGAGCCGCAGATAGTGCTCCACCCTCAAGATCCGTTCCGCCAGCGTCGACCAGCCGCTATGCACCAGCCGAACCCCCGGAAGCTGTCCGATGCGACCGTGATCGGTGATGTTGGCCGGCCAATGCGGGTTGTGCATCAGCTTGCCGCCTGCCCGCAGACCCGGGTACCAGCGCCACAACGGTCCACGTAGCGCTTCGGCGGTTCCCATCACCGGAATCAGGTCGGGATACTCCGGATCATCCCAGCGTGACACCATCGGACACATCAGCGCCACGATGTCGTCCGGTGTGCGGGCTAACACCGCCCGAAGATCGATGTCGGTCTCGACCAACCAATCGGCATCGACCATCATCACCCAGTCCGGGCGGCAGAAGTCCGCCATCCGATACAGCAGTTCCAGCCCGGCGGACTCAGGAATCAGCCATGGCGTGGGCGGCAGATCTGGTCGGGCCCGCACCACGTTCGTCACCGCAGGATGGTTCGCCAGGATCTCGGCGGTGTCATCGGTGCTGCGGTCGTCGATCACGTAGATGTCGTCGCTGAACACGGCCAACGAGTCCAACGTTGCGGCTAGTGTCCGCCCGGCGTTGTGCGCACGCGTCATCGCCAGAATCCGCATGCCGCCTCTCTATCACCCCAGAACACAGGTCCAGTAGTTGGGTCTGTCCGCCAATCCAGCGGGAAGGGCGGGCGCCGCGGGCAGATCGTGGGCGGCCAGCAGCTGCGCGGTGGTGGTCCCCACCGAGCGCCATCCGTGGTTGTCCAGGTAGCCGGACACCTCGTGGCGGGGGCCGGCATAGTTGAGTGCCCAGATGTCCAGATGAAAGCCATGCTCTCGCCAGCCTCGGGTCGCGGTGCGGATCATCTCTTCCACCCGAGCGGAATCCCGATCCGCAGAACCGAGGAAGGCCTCGAGGGCCAGCCGGCTCCCGGGCGCGCTCAAGTCGGTGACGTGGTCCAGCAGACGATTCTGCGCGTCCGGGGGAAGGTATCCGAACAAACCCTCGGCGATCCACGCGGCCGGCTCGGCCGCATCGAAGCCGCCGCGGCGCAGCGCATCGGGCCAATCGTGACGCAGGTCGGCCGGCACCATCCGCAGATCCGCGGTCGGCTGGGCACCCAAGCCGGCGAGCGTTTGAGCCTTGAACTCGAGCACCCGAGGCTGATCGACCTCGAACACCGTCGTATCCGCCGGCCATGGCAGCCGGTACCCGCGTGCGTCGAGCCCCGACGCCAGGATCACCGCTTGCCGAACGCCGGCGGCGGCCGCGTCCAAGAAGAACTGATCGAAGTAGCGGGTGCGCACCACCAACTCGGTCGTCATTCGCTGCAAGCCCCAGGCCGCGTCGGGGTCGTCCACATCGGCAGCATCCAGTTCTCCGGTTGCCCATCGGGTGAGGAACTCGACACCCACGGCACGAACCAACGGTTCGGCGAACGGGTCGTCGATGAGGGGCTGGGCCGCCCTGGCCGCCCTGGCCCTTCCCGCGGCGACCAGCGTGGCGGTCGCGCCGACACCGGTGGCTAGGTCCCAGCTATCGTCGTCGGTACGCGCCACGGATCCATCTTCGGCCCGGTCCGGCCGCCAACGCTCCGCTGTCGACCCGAACAACCGGTTACAACTGCGTGACGAATATCGATGACGGCTGCACCTTAAGGGTGTAACACTGAAGCGCCACGAATCCGATTTATCGTCCTGTGGTGATCGGTGAAACGGCACCCACAGCACGCTATTAGGTAAACAGCTATCCGGGCGCAGGCGACAACGCAGTCACCGAAGCGCCGCGAAAGGTCGGCGGACGTGAGCGAGAAAGTCGAGTCAAAGGGGCTAGCGGATGCGGCACGCGATCACCTCGCGGCTGAGTTGGCCCGGCTGCGGCAGCGACGCGATCGGCTGGAGGTCGAGGTCAAGAACGACCGGGGCATGATCGGCGATCACGGCGACGCGGCCGAGGCGATACAACGTGCCGACGAACTGGCCATCCTCGGTGACCGGATCAATGAACTGGACCGGCGGCTGCGCACCGGGCCCACCCCCTGGAGCGGGTCGGAAACGCTGCCCGGCGGCACCGAGGTGACCTTGCGGTTCCCTGACGGTGAAGTCGTCACGATGCATGTAATCTCCGTCGTCGAAGAGACGCCGGTGGGCCGAGAAGCCGAAACCCTGACGGCGCGCAGCCCACTAGGTCAGGCCCTGGCCGGTCACCAACCCGGCGACACGGTGACCTACTCGACCCCGCAGGGTCCTAATCAGGTCCAGCTGCTTGCTGTCAAGCTGCCCTCATAATTCGCACACCGCACCAGGCTCGCCGCCCCCATTAGACTTCCCCCGATGATCCGATCGGAGTCTGGTGCCGCGCCGCCACGCCAACACCTGCACCTGTCGGCACAGGTAATGCGGTTCGTTGTCACCGGCGGCCTCGCTGGGATAGTTGACTTTGGCCTCTACGTCGTGCTGTACAAGGTGGCGGGCCTACAGGTCGACCTGTCCAAGGCCATCAGCTTCATCGTCGGCACCATCACCGCGTACCTGATCAACCGCCGGTGGACATTCCAGGCCGAGCCCAGCACGGCCCGATTCGTCGCGGTCATGCTCCTCTACGGAATCACCTTCGCCGTGCAGGTCGGACTCAACCACCTCTGCCTCGCACTCTTGCACTACCGGGCGTGGGCCATCCCCGTCGCGTTTGTGATCGCGCAGGGCACCGCCACGGTAATCAACTTCATCGTGCAGCGAGCCGTGATCTTCCGGATCCGCTGAGCCGGTCAGGGTCGAATCGGGCGGGTACCCTCTTTGACGATGTTGAGCGTGGGAGCTACCACTACCGCCACCCGGCTGACCGGGTGGGGCCGCACAGCGCCGTCGGTGGCGAATGTGCTTCGCACCCCAGATGCCGAGATGATCGTCAAGGCGGTGGCTCGGGTCGCCGAGTCGGGGGGCGGCCGGGGTGCTATCGCGCGCGGGCTGGGCCGCTCCTATGGGGACAACGCCCAAAACGGCGGTGGGTTGGTGATCGACATGACGCCGCTGAACACTATCCACTCCATTGACGCCGACACCAAGCTGGTCGACATCGACGCCGGGGTCAACCTCGACCAACTGATGAAAGCCGCCCTGCCGTTCGGGCTGTGGGTCCCGGTGCTGCCGGGAACCCGGCAGGTCACCGTCGGCGGGGCGATCGCCTGCGATATCCACGGCAAGAACCATCACAGCGCTGGCAGCTTCGGTAACCACGTGCGCAGCATGGACCTGCTGACCGCCGACGGCGAGATCCGTCATCTCACTCCGACCGGCGAGGACGCCGAACTGTTCTGGGCCACCGTCGGGGGCAACGGTCTCACCGGCATCATCATGCGGGCCACCATCGAGATGACGCCCACTTCGACGGCGTACTTCATCGCCGACGGCGACGTCACCGCCAGCCTCGACGAGACCATCGCCCTGCACAGCGACGGCAGCGAAGCGCGCTACACCTATTCCAGTGCCTGGTTCGACGCGATCAGCGCTCCCCCGAAGCTGGGCCGCGCGGCGGTATCGCGTGGCCGCCTGGCCACCGTCGAGCAATTGCCTGCGAAACTGCGGAGCGAACCTTTGAAATTCGATGCGCCACAGCTACTTACGTTGCCCGACGTGTTTCCCAACGGGCTGGCCAACAAATATACCTTCGGCCCGATCGGCGAACTGTGGTACCGCAAATCCGGCACCTATCGCGGCAAGGTCCAGAACCTCACGCAGTTCTACCATCCGCTGGACATGTTCGGCGAATGGAACCGCGCCTACGGCCCAGCGGGCTTCCTGCAATATCAGTTCGTGATCCCCACAGAGGCGGTTGATGAGTTCAAGAAGATCATCGGCGTTATTCAAGCCTCGGGTCACTACTCGTTTCTCAACGTGTTCAAGCTGTTCGGCCCCCGCAACCAGGCGCCGCTCAGCTTCCCCATCCCGGGCTGGAACATCTGCGTCGACTTCCCCATCAAGGACGGGCTGGGGAAGTTCGTCAGCGAACTCGACCGCCGGGTACTGGAATTCGGCGGCCGGCTCTACACCGCCAAAGACTCCCGTACCACCGCCGAAACCTTTCATGCCATGTATCCGCGCGTCGACGAATGGATCTCCGTGCGCCGCAAGGTCGATCCGCTGCGCGTATTCGCCTCCGACATGGCCCGACGCTTGGAGCTGCTGTAGATGGTTCTTGATGCCGTAGGAAACCCCCAGACGGTGCTGCTGCTCGGTGGCACCTCCGAGATCGGGCTCGCCATCTGCGAGCGCTACCTGCACAATTCGGCGGCCCGCATCGTGCTGGCCTGCCTGCCCGACGACCCACGGCGGGAGGACGCGGCCGCTGCGATGAAGCAGGCCGGCGCGCGGTCGGTGGAGCTGATCGACTTTGACGCCCTGGATACCGACAGCCACCCGAAGATGATCGAGGCGGCCTTCTCCGGCGGTGATGTGGACGTGGCTATCGTCGCGTTCGGCTTGCTCGGCGACGCCGAAGAGCTGTGGCAGAACCAGCGCAAGGCGGTGCAGATCGCCGAAATCAACTACACCGCAGCGGTTTCGGTGGGCGTGCTGCTGGCTGAGAAGATGCGCGCTCAGGGCTTCGGTCAGATCATCGCGATGAGCTCGGCCGCCGGTGAGCGGGTGCGACGGGCGAACTTCGTCTACGGCTCCACCAAGGCCGGTCTGGACGGGTTTTACCTGGGGTTGTCAGAAGCGCTGCGCGAGTACGGTGTTCGTGTGCTGGTGATCCGGCCCGGCCAGGTGCGTACCCGGATGAGCGCGCACCTCAAGGAAGCTCCATTGACCGTCGACAAGGAGTACGTCGCCAACCTCGCGGTGACCGCGTCCGCAAAAGGTAAGGAATTGGTTTGGGCGCCAGCAGCGTTCCGCTACGTCATGATGGTGTTGCGTCACATCCCGCGGAGCATCTTCCGCAAGCTGCCCATCTGAGTATGCCGAGCAGACGCAAAAGCCCCCAATTCGGGCACGAAATGGGGGCTTTTACGTCTGCTCGCGCCCGGGAGGTGCTGGTCGCTCTTGGCCAGCTGGCAGCGGCGGTGGTAGTGGCCGTCGGTGTCGCGGTGGTGTCCCTGCTCGCCATTGCGCGGGTGGAGTGGCCCGCCTTCCCGTCGTCCAACCAGCTGCATGCGCTGACCACCGTCGGCCAGGTCGGCTGCCTGGCCGGGCTGGTCGGCATCGGCTGGTTGTGGCGGCACGGTCGATTCCGGCGACTGGCCCGGCTGGGCGGGCTGGTTTTGGTATCCGCGTTTACCGTCGTGACGCTGGGCATGCCGCTGGGCGCCACCAAGCTGTATCTGTTCGGCATCTCTGTCGACCAGCAGTTCCGCACCGAATACCTCACCCGGCTCACCGACACCGCCGCCCTGCGCGACATGACCTACATCGGACTGCCACCGTTTTACCCACCGGGCTGGTTCTGGATCGGCGGACGCGCGGCGGCGCTGACCGGGACGCCGGCCTGGGAGATGTTCAAGCCGTGGGCGATCACCTCGATGGCCATTGCGGTGGCCGTCGCGCTGGTGCTGTGGTGGCGGATGATCCGCTTCGAATACGCCTTGCTGGTCACCGTCGCCACAGCGGCGGTGATGCTGGCCTACAGCTCGCCGGAGCCCTACGCCGCGATGATCACGGTGTTGTTGCCGCCGATGCTCGTACTGACCTGGTCGGGCCTGGGCGCGCGCGACCGTCAGGGCTGGGCCGCGGTGGTCGGTGCCGGCGTCTTCCTGGGCTTCGCGGCCACCTGGTACACCCTGTTGGTCGCCTACGGCGCGTTCACGGTGGTGCTGATGGCGCTGCTGCTGGCCGGGTCGCGGCTGCAATCCGGAATCAAGGCGGCGGTAGACCCGCTGTGCCGGCTTGCCGTCGTCGGCGCGATCGCGGCCGCCATCGGATCCACCACCTGGCTGCCCTACCTGCTGCGGGCGGCCCGCGACCCGGTCAGCGACACCGGCAGCGCCCAGCACTACCTACCCGCAGACGGCGCCGCACTGACCTTCCCCATGCTGCAGTTCTCCCTGCTGGGCGCGATCTGTCTGCTGGGCACGCTGTGGCTGGTGATGCGCGCGCGATCATCGGCGCCAGCCGGCGCCCTGGCCATCGGCGTGCTGGCCGTCTACCTGTGGTCCCTGCTGTCGATGCTGGCCACATTGGCGCGCACCACACTGCTGTCGTTTCGCCTGCAGCCGACGCTGAGCGTGCTGCTGGTGGCGGCCGGTGCGTTCGGCTTCGTCGAAGCGGTCCAAGCCCTTGGCAAACGGGGTCGCGGTGTCATTCCGATGGCCGCCGCCATCGGGTTGGCCGGCGCGATCGCGTTCAGCCAGGACATCCCCGACGTGTTGCGGCCGGACCTGACCATCGCCTACACCGACACCGACGGCTACGGCCAGCGCGGCGACCGGCGACCGCCCGGCTCCGAGAAGTACTACCCAGCCATCGATGCCGCCATCCGGCGCGTCACCGGCAAGCGCCGCGATCGGACCGTCGTGTTGACCGCCGACTACAGCTTCCTGTCGTACTACCCCTACTGGGGCTTTCAGGGGTTGACGCCGCACTACGCCAACCCGCTGGCACAGTTCGACAAGCGCGCCACACAGATCGACAGCTGGTCGGGACTCTCCACCGCCGACGAGTTCATCGCCGCGCTGGACAAGCTGCCCTGGCAGCCGCCGACCGTCTTCCTCATGCGCCACGGCGCACATAACAGCTACACCCTGCGGCTGGCCCAGGACGTCTACCCCAACCAGCCCAATGTTCGCCGCTACACGGTGGACCTACGGACCGCCCTCTTCGCCGACCCGCGTTTCGTCGTCGAGGACATTGGCCCGTTCGTGCTGGCCATCCGCAAGCCGCAGGAGAGCGCGTGATGGCTACCGAAGCCGCCCCACCCCGTATCGCCGTCCGGCTACCATCTACCTCCGTGCGCGACGCGGGAGCAAACTACCGGATCGCCCGGTACGTCGCTGTGGTGGCGGGTCTGCTAGGCGCTGTGCTGGCCATCGCCACCCCACTGCTGCCGGTCAACCAGACCACCGCGCAATTGAACTGGCCCCAAAACGGCACGTTCGCCAGTGTCGAGGCACCGCTGATTGGCTACGTGGCCACCGACTTGAACATCACCGTCCCCTGCCAGGCCGCCGCCGGACTGGCCGGATCGCAGAACACCGGCAAGACGGTGTTGTTGTCAACGGTGCCCAAGCAGGCGCCTAAGGCCGTCGATCGCGGGCTGCTGCTGCAACGGGCCAACGACGACCTGGTGCTTGTGGTGCGTAATGTCCCGTTGGTCACCGCCCCGCTGAGTCAGGTGCTCGGCCCGACCTGTCAGCGGTTGACATTCACCGCGCACGCCGATCGGGTCGCCGCCGAATTCGTCGGACTGGTGCAGGGACCCAATGCTGAGCACCCCGGTGCACCGCTGCGCGGTGAGCGCAGCGGCTACGACTTCCGCCCGCAGATCGTCGGGGTGTTCACCGACCTGGCCGGGCCGGCGCCACCGGGTCTGAGCTTCTCGGCGAGCGTGGATACCCGCTACAGCAGCAGCCCCACGCCGCTGAAGATGGCCGCCATGATCCTCGGGGTAGCGCTCACCGGCGCCGCCCTGGTGGCGCTGCACATCCTGGACACCGCCGACGGCATGCGGCACCGGCGGTTCCTGCCCGCGCGCTGGTGGTCGACCGGCGGTCTGGACACCCTGGTTATCGCCGTGCTGGTGTGGTGGCATTTCGTCGGGGCCAACACCTCCGACGACGGCTACATCCTGACCATGGCCCGGGTGTCCGAGCATGCGGGCTATATGGCCAACTACTACCGCTGGTTCGGCACACCCGAGGCGCCTTTCGGCTGGTACTACGACCTGCTGGCGCTGTGGGCTCATGTCAGCACGGCCAGTATCTGGATGCGCCTACCCACCCTGGCGATGGCGCTCACCTGCTGGTGGGTAATCAGCCGTGAGGTCATTCCCCGGCTGGGGCACGCCGTCAAGACGAGCCGGGCAGCGGCGTGGACGGCGGCGGGCATGTTTCTGGCTGTCTGGCTGCCGCTGGACAACGGCCTTCGGCCCGAGCCGATCATCGCCCTGGGCATCCTGCTGACCTGGTGCTCGGTGGAGCGGGCGGTGGCCACCAGCCGGCTGCTGCCGGTGGCAATCGCCTGCATCATCGGTGCCTTGACCCTGTTCTCCGGGCCGACGGGCATCGCCTCGATCGGTGCGCTGCTGGTCGCGATCGGGCCGCTACGGACCATCCTGCACCGGCGTTCCAGGCGGTTCGGCGTGCTACCACTGGTGGCGCCGATCCTGGCCGCGGCCACCGTCACCGCGATCCCGATCTTTCGTGATCAGACCTTCGCGGGCGAGATCCAGGCCAACCTCCTCAAGCGTGCCGTAGGGCCCAGCCTGAAGTGGTTCGACGAACACATCCGCTACGAGCGGCTGTTCATGGCCAGCCCCGACGGCTCGATCGCCCGCCGCTTCGCCGTGCTGGCCTTGGTGCTGGCGCTCGCGGTATCGGTGGCAATGTCGTTACGTAAGGGCCGCATTCCAGGTACCGCTGCTGGACCGAGCCGCCGCATCATCGGCATCACGATCATTTCCTTCCTCGCGATGATGTTCACCCCGACAAAGTGGACCCATCACTTCGGGGTGTTCGCGGGGTTGGCCGGGTCGCTGGGGGCGCTTGCCGCGGTCGCGGTGACGGGCGCTGCGATGCGCTCGCGGCGGAACCGGACCGTGTTCGCCGCCGTGGTGGTCTTCGTGTTGGCCCTGTCGTTCGCCAGTGTCAACGGCTGGTGGTACGTGTCCAACTTCGGTGTGCCATGGTCGAACTCGTTTCCGAAGTGGCGATGGTCGCTTACCACCGCACTCCTCGAGCTGACGGTGCTGGTGCTGCTGCTAGCGGCATGGTTCCACTTCGTCGCCAACGGTGACGGGCGCCGAACAGCCAGGCCAACCCGGTTTAGGGCACGACTAGCCGGAATTGTCCAGTCCCCGTTGGCAATTGCCACGTGGTTGCTGGTGCTTTTCGAGGTGGTATCGCTGACCCAGGCGATGATTTCCCAGTACCCGGCGTGGTCGGTTGGCCGGTCTAACCTACAGGCTTTGGCCGGCAAGACCTGCGGGCTGGCCGAAGACGTGCTGGTGGAGCTGGATCCCAACGCAGGCATGCTGGCGCCGGTGACCGCGCCGTTGGCCGACGCCCTGGGAGCCGGCCTGTCTGAAGCCTTCACACCCAACGGCATTCCCGCCGACGTCACCGCCGACCCGGTGATGGAACGTCCAGGGGATCGCAGTTTCCTCAACGACGACGGGCTGATCACCGGCAGCGAACCCGGCACCGAAGGGGGCACCACGGCCGCACCGGGAATCAACGGCTCCCGCGCCCGGCTGCCCTACAACCTGGACCCGGCCCGTACACCGGTGCTGGGCAGCTGGCGAGCCGGCGTGCAGGTGCCCGCCATGCTGCGGTCGGGCTGGTACCGGCTGCCCACCAACGAGCAGCGGGACAGGGCGCCGCTGCTGGTGGTGACGGCGGCCGGGCGATTCGACTCCCGCGAGGTCCGGTTGCAGTGGGCCACCGACGAGCAAGCGGCCGCCGGACACCACGGTGGGTCGATGGAATTCGCCGACGTCGGTGCCGCGCCGGCCTGGCGCAACCTGCGCGCACCACTGTCCGCCATCCCGAGCACCGCCACCCAGGTCCGGTTGGTCGCCGACGACCAGGATCTGGCGCCGCAGCACTGGATCGCCCTCACACCACCGCGGATTCCGCGGGTGCGCACGCTGCAGAACGTGGTGGGCGCAGCGGATCCGGTGTTCCTGGACTGGCTGGTGGGGCTGGCATTCCCCTGCCAACGCCCGTTCGGCCACCAATACGGCGTCGACGAGACACCCAAGTGGCGGATCCTGCCGGACCGGTTCGGCGCCGAAGCCAACTCACCGGTGATGGATCACAATGGCGGTGGCCCGCTGGGCATCACCGAGCTGCTGATGCGCGCAACCACGGTGGCCAGCTACCTCAAAGACGACTGGTTTAGGGACTGGGGCGCGTTACAGCGGTTGACGCCTTACTACCCCGACGCCCAGCCCGCTGATCTGAACCTAGGAACGGTGACTCGCAGCGGGCTGTGGAGTCCGGCGCCGTTGCGCCGCGGCTAGAAGTGCCGTGGCCACCGACTCGGCGACAACCTCCGCGGCCCCGCATCCTCACCGCCCTTAACCGCGTCGCCTACCATCGAGCCTCGTGCCCCACGACGGTAATGAGCGATCTCACCGGATCGCACGCCTAGCAGCCGTCGTCTCGGGAATCGCGGGTCTGCTGCTGTGCGGCATCGTTCCGCTGCTTCCGGTGAACCAAACCACCGCGACCATCTTCTGGCCGCAGGGCAGCACCGCCGACGGCAACATCACCCAGATCACCGCCCCTCTGGTATCCGGGGCGCCACGCGCGCTGGACATCTCGATCCCCTGCTCGGCCATCGCCACGCTGCCCGCCAACGGCGGCCTGGTGCTGTCCACACTGCCGGCCGGTGGCGTGGATACCGGTAAGGCCGGGCTGTTCGTCCGCGCCAACCAGGACACGGTCGTCGTGGCGTTCCGCGACTCGGTGGCCGCGGTGGCGGCCCGCTCCACGATCGCAGCGGGAGGCTGTAGCGCGCTGCATATCTGGGCCGATACCGGCGGCGCGGGCGCTGATTTTATGGGTATACCCGGCGGCGCCGGGACCCTGCCGCCGGAGAAGAAGCCACAGGTTGGCGGCATCTTCACCGACCTGAAGGTCGGAGCGCAGCCCGGGCTGTCGGCCCGCGTCGACATCGACACTCGGTTTATCACGACGCCCGGCGCGCTCAAGAAGGCCGTGATGCTCCTCGGCGTGCTGGCGGTCCTGGTAGCCATGGTGGGGCTGGCCGCGCTGGACCGGCTCAGCAGGGGCCGCACCCTGCGCGACTGGCTGACCCGATATCGCCCGCGGGTGCGGGTCGGATTCGCCAGCCGGCTCGCTGACGCAGCGGTGATCGCGACCTTGTTGCTCTGGCATGTCATCGGCGCCACCTCGTCCGATGACGGCTACCTTCTGACCGTCGCCCGGGTCGCCCCGAAGGCCGGCTATGTAGCCAACTACTACCGGTATTTCGGCACGACGGAGGCGCCGTTCGACTGGTATACATCGGTGCTTGCCCAGCTGGCGG
Source organism: Mycobacterium tuberculosis H37Rv (assembly GCF_000195955.2). GTDB lineage: Bacteria > Actinomycetota > Actinomycetes > Mycobacteriales > Mycobacteriaceae > Mycobacterium > Mycobacterium tuberculosis. The sequence continues at coordinate 4,244,179 of NC_000962.3, forward strand.
CGGTGAGCACCGCCGGCGTCTGGATGCGCCTGCCCGCCACCCTGGCCGGAATCGCCTGCTGGCTGATCGTCAGCCGTTTCGTGCTGCGGCGGCTGGGACCGGGCCCGGGCGGGCTGGCGTCCAACCGGGTCGCTGTGTTCACCGCTGGTGCGGTGTTCCTGTCCGCCTGGCTGCCGTTCAACAACGGCCTGCGTCCCGAGCCGCTGATCGCGCTGGGTGTGCTGGTCACGTGGGTGTTGGTGGAACGGTCGATCGCGCTCGGACGGCTGGCCCCGGCCGCGGTAGCCATCATCGTGGCGACGCTTACCGCGACGCTGGCACCGCAGGGGTTGATCGCGCTGGCCCCGCTGCTGACTGGTGCGCGCGCCATCGCCCAGAGGATCCGGCGCCGCCGGGCGACCGATGGACTGCTGGCGCCGCTGGCGGTGCTGGCCGCGGCGTTGTCGCTGATCACCGTGGTGGTGTTTCGGGACCAGACGCTGGCCACGGTGGCCGAATCGGCACGCATCAAGTACAAGGTCGGCCCGACCATCGCCTGGTACCAGGACTTCCTGCGCTACTACTTCCTTACCGTGGAGAGCAACGTTGAGGGGTCGATGTCCCGCCGGTTCGCGGTGCTGGTGTTGCTGTTCTGCCTGTTCGGGGTGCTGTTCGTGCTGCTGCGGCGCGGCCGGGTGGCGGGGCTGGCCAGCGGCCCGGCCTGGCGACTGATCGGCACTACGGCGGTCGGCCTGCTGCTGCTCACGTTCACGCCAACCAAGTGGGCCGTGCAGTTCGGCGCATTCGCCGGGCTGGCCGGGGTGTTGGGTGCGGTCACCGCGTTCACCTTTGCCCGCATCGGTCTACATAGTCGACGCAACCTCACGCTGTACGTGACCGCGTTGCTGTTCGTGCTGGCGTGGGCAACCTCGGGCATCAACGGGTGGTTCTACGTCGGCAACTACGGGGTGCCGTGGTATGACATCCAGCCCGTCATCGCCAGCCACCCGGTGACGTCGATGTTTCTGACGCTGTCGATCCTCACCGGATTGCTGGCAGCCTGGTATCACTTCCGGATGGACTACGCCGGGCACACCGAAGTCAAAGACAACCGGCGCAACCGCATCTTGGCCTCTACGCCACTGCTGGTGGTCGCGGTGATCATGGTCGCAGGCGAAGTCGGCTCGATGGCCAAGGCCGCGGTGTTCCGTTACCCGCTTTACACCACCGCCAAGGCCAACCTGACCGCGCTCAGCACCGGGCTGTCCAGCTGTGCGATGGCCGACGACGTGCTGGCCGAGCCCGACCCCAATGCCGGCATGCTGCAACCGGTTCCGGGCCAGGCGTTCGGACCGGACGGACCGCTGGGCGGTATCAGTCCCGTCGGCTTCAAACCCGAGGGCGTGGGCGAGGACCTCAAGTCCGACCCGGTGGTCTCCAAACCCGGGCTGGTCAACTCCGATGCGTCGCCCAACAAACCCAACGCCGCCATCACCGACTCCGCGGGCACCGCCGGAGGGAAGGGCCCGGTCGGGATCAACGGGTCGCACGCGGCGCTGCCGTTCGGATTGGACCCGGCACGTACCCCGGTGATGGGCAGCTACGGGGAGAACAACCTGGCCGCCACGGCCACCTCGGCCTGGTACCAGTTACCGCCCCGCAGCCCGGACCGGCCGCTGGTGGTGGTTTCCGCGGCCGGCGCCATCTGGTCCTACAAGGAGGACGGCGATTTCATCTACGGCCAGTCCCTGAAACTGCAGTGGGGCGTCACCGGCCCGGACGGCCGCATCCAGCCACTGGGGCAGGTATTTCCGATCGACATCGGACCGCAACCCGCGTGGCGCAATCTGCGGTTTCCGCTGGCCTGGGCGCCGCCGGAGGCCGACGTGGCGCGCATTGTCGCCTATGACCCGAACCTGAGCCCTGAGCAATGGTTCGCCTTCACCCCGCCCCGGGTTCCGGTGCTGGAATCTCTGCAGCGGTTGATCGGGTCAGCGACACCGGTGTTGATGGACATCGCGACCGCAGCCAACTTCCCCTGCCAGCGACCGTTTTCCGAGCATCTCGGCATTGCCGAGCTTCCGCAGTACCGGATCCTGCCGGACCACAAGCAGACGGCGGCGTCGTCGAACCTATGGCAGTCCAGCTCGACCGGCGGTCCGTTCCTGTTCACCCAGGCGCTGCTGCGCACCTCGACGATCGCCACGTACCTGCGTGGGGACTGGTATCGCGACTGGGGATCGGTGGAGCAGTACCACCGGCTGGTGCCGGCCGATCAGGCTCCAGACGCCGTTGTCGAGGAGGGCGTGATCACTGTGCCCGGCTGGGGTCGGCCAGGACCGATCAGGGCGCTGCCATGACACAGTGCGCGAGCAGACGCAAAAGCACCCCAAATCGGGCGATTTTGGGGGCTTTTGCGTCTGCTCGCGGGACGCGCTGGGTGGCCACCATCGCCGGGCTGATTGGCTTTGTGTTGTCGGTGGCGACGCCGCTGCTGCCCGTCGTGCAGACCACCGCGATGCTCGACTGGCCACAGCGGGGGCAACTGGGCAGCGTGACCGCCCCGCTGATCTCGCTGACGCCGGTCGACTTTACCGCCACCGTGCCGTGCGACGTGGTGCGCGCCATGCCACCCGCGGGCGGGGTGGTGCTGGGCACCGCACCCAAGCAAGGCAAGGACGCCAATTTGCAGGCGTTGTTCGTCGTCGTCAGCGCCCAGCGCGTGGACGTCACCGACCGCAACGTGGTGATCTTGTCCGTGCCGCGCGAGCAGGTGACGTCCCCGCAGTGTCAACGCATCGAGGTCACCTCTACCCACGCCGGCACCTTCGCCAACTTCGTCGGGCTCAAGGACCCGTCGGGCGCGCCGCTGCGCAGCGGCTTCCCCGACCCCAACCTGCGCCCGCAGATTGTCGGGGTGTTCACCGACCTGACCGGGCCCGCGCCGCCCGGGCTGGCGGTCTCGGCGACCATCGACACCCGGTTCTCCACCCGGCCGACCACGCTGAAACTGCTGGCGATCATCGGGGCGATCGTGGCCACCGTCGTCGCACTGATCGCGTTGTGGCGCCTGGACCAGTTGGACGGGCGGGGCTCAATTGCCCAGCTCCTCCTCAGGCCGTTCCGGCCTGCATCGTCGCCGGGCGGCATGCGCCGGCTGATTCCGGCAAGCTGGCGCACCTTCACCCTGACCGACGCCGTGGTGATATTCGGCTTCCTGCTCTGGCATGTCATCGGCGCGAATTCGTCGGACGACGGCTACATCCTGGGCATGGCCCGAGTCGCCGACCACGCCGGCTACATGTCCAACTATTTCCGCTGGTTCGGCAGCCCGGAGGATCCCTTCGGCTGGTATTACAACCTGCTGGCGCTGATGACCCATGTCAGCGACGCCAGTCTGTGGATGCGCCTGCCAGACCTGGCCGCCGGGCTAGTGTGCTGGCTGCTGCTGTCGCGTGAGGTGCTGCCCCGCCTCGGGCCGGCGGTGGAGGCCAGCAAACCCGCCTACTGGGCGGCGGCCATGGTCTTGCTGACCGCGTGGATGCCGTTCAACAACGGCCTGCGGCCGGAGGGCATCATCGCGCTCGGCTCGCTGGTCACCTATGTGCTGATCGAGCGGTCCATGCGGTACAGCCGGCTCACACCGGCGGCGCTGGCCGTCGTTACCGCCGCATTCACACTGGGTGTGCAGCCCACCGGCCTGATCGCGGTGGCCGCGCTGGTGGCCGGCGGCCGCCCGATGCTGCGGATCTTGGTGCGCCGTCATCGCCTGGTCGGCACGTTGCCGTTGGTGTCGCCGATGCTGGCCGCCGGCACCGTCATCCTGACCGTGGTGTTCGCCGACCAGACCCTGTCAACGGTGTTGGAAGCCACCAGGGTTCGCGCCAAAATCGGGCCGAGCCAGGCGTGGTATACCGAGAACCTGCGTTACTACTACCTCATCCTGCCCACCGTCGACGGTTCGCTGTCGCGGCGCTTCGGCTTTTTGATCACCGCGCTATGCCTGTTCACCGCGGTGTTCATCATGTTGCGGCGCAAGCGAATTCCCAGCGTGGCCCGCGGACCGGCGTGGCGGCTGATGGGCGTCATCTTCGGCACCATGTTCTTCCTGATGTTCACGCCCACCAAGTGGGTGCACCACTTCGGGCTGTTCGCCGCCGTAGGGGCGGCGATGGCCGCGCTGACGACGGTGTTGGTATCCCCATCGGTGCTGCGCTGGTCGCGCAACCGGATGGCGTTCCTGGCGGCGTTATTCTTCCTGCTGGCGTTGTGTTGGGCCACCACCAACGGCTGGTGGTATGTCTCCAGCTACGGTGTGCCGTTCAACAGCGCGATGCCGAAGATCGACGGGATCACAGTCAGCACAATCTTTTTCGCCCTGTTTGCGATCGCCGCCGGCTATGCGGCCTGGCTGCACTTCGCGCCCCGCGGCGCCGGCGAAGGGCGGCTGATCCGCGCGCTGACGACAGCCCCGGTACCGATCGTGGCCGGTTTCATGGCGGCGGTGTTCGTCGCGTCCATGGTGGCCGGGATCGTGCGACAGTACCCGACCTACTCCAACGGCTGGTCCAACGTGCGGGCGTTTGTCGGCGGCTGCGGACTGGCCGACGACGTACTCGTCGAGCCTGATACCAATGCGGGTTTCATGAAGCCGCTGGACGGCGATTCGGGTTCTTGGGGCCCCTTGGGCCCGCTGGGTGGAGTCAACCCGGTCGGCTTCACGCCCAACGGCGTACCGGAACACACGGTGGCCGAGGCGATCGTGATGAAACCCAACCAGCCCGGCACCGACTACGACTGGGATGCGCCGACCAAGCTGACGAGTCCTGGCATCAATGGTTCTACGGTGCCGCTGCCCTATGGGCTCGATCCCGCCCGGGTACCGTTGGCAGGCACCTACACCACCGGCGCACAGCAACAGAGCACACTCGTCTCGGCGTGGTATCTCCTGCCTAAGCCGGACGACGGGCATCCGCTGGTCGTGGTGACCGCCGCGGGCAAGATCGCCGGCAACAGCGTGCTGCACGGGTACACCCCCGGGCAGACTGTGGTGCTCGAATACGCCATGCCGGGACCCGGAGCGCTGGTACCCGCCGGGCGGATGGTGCCCGACGACCTATACGGAGAGCAGCCCAAGGCGTGGCGCAACCTGCGCTTCGCCCGAGCAAAGATGCCCGCCGATGCCGTCGCGGTCCGGGTGGTGGCCGAGGATCTGTCGCTGACACCGGAGGACTGGATCGCGGTGACCCCGCCGCGGGTACCGGACCTGCGCTCACTGCAGGAATATGTGGGCTCGACGCAGCCGGTGCTGCTGGACTGGGCGGTCGGTTTGGCCTTCCCGTGCCAGCAGCCGATGCTGCACGCCAATGGCATCGCCGAAATCCCGAAGTTCCGCATCACACCGGACTACTCGGCTAAGAAGCTGGACACCGACACGTGGGAAGACGGCACTAACGGCGGCCTGCTCGGGATCACCGACCTGTTGCTGCGGGCCCACGTCATGGCCACCTACCTGTCCCGCGACTGGGCCCGCGATTGGGGTTCCCTGCGCAAGTTCGACACCCTGGTCGATGCCCCTCCCGCCCAGCTCGAGTTGGGCACCGCGACCCGCAGCGGCCTGTGGTCACCGGGCAAGATCCGAATTGGTCCATAGCGTCAGGCTCCGCAGTCGATAGCGGCACGATGTTCGTCATTAGACGGCCCCATCAGTTAGGCCTCCTATGCTGCTCGGTATGCACCAGGCCGGCCATGTTGGCACACACGAACGGCGCGCAGCCGCAACGAGGCGGTCCGCCCTGACTGCGGCAGGGTTAGCCGTCGTCGGCGCAGGGGTGTTGGGCGCGTCGGCGTGCAGTCCACAAAAGTCTCCTCAGCCATCATCACCCCGGTTGCCCGACAATGCGCTGATCACGCTCGGGGTGGCCGCCGGCCCGCCGCCTACGCCCAGCAGAGTAGGAATCTCGTCGGTGCTGAAAATTGGCCGCGATCTGTACGTGATCGATTGCGGCCTGGGCTCGCTGAACGCATTCACCAACGCGGGCCTGCAATTCGACGATCTCAAAGCCATGTTTATCACCCACTTGCACACCGACCACATCGTCGACTACTACAACTTCTTTCTCTCCGGTGGCTTCCTTGCCCCACCCGGTCGAGCGCCGGTCCTGGTCTATGGTCCGGGCCCAGCTGGGGGTTTGCCGCCAAGTGAAGTCGGCAACCCGAATCCAGCCACCGTCAACCCCGCCAACCCGACACCGGGCCTTGCCGCGGCCACCGAAGCGCTGCATCGAGCGTTCGCTTACACCAGCAACATCTTCATCCGCGACTACGGCATTGACAACGTTGCGGACCTGGTTAAAGTCACGGAGATCGGGCTACCACCAGGATCGGACTACCGCAACAGAGCGCCAAAGATGAGCCCGTTCTCGGTCGCATCGGACGACAACGTTTCCGTCACCGCAACGCTGGTCTCCCACTACGACGTCTACCCAGCGTTCGGATTCCGCTTCGATCTGAAGAAATCGGGTGTGTCCGTTACCTTCTCGGGTGACACCACTAAGTCCGACAACCTGATTACCCTCGCTCAAGGCACTGACATTCTGGTCCACGAGGCGGTGTTCAGCCTCGATACGGCTTACTTTGGCAACGCTTTCCCCCCGAACTATCTGGTGAACTCACACACCTCCGCAGAGCAGGTGGGGGAGGTGGCCGCAGCGGCCAAGCCCAAACAATTGATCCTGAGCCACTACGCCCCTGACGACCTACCCGACTCGCAGTGGCTCGACAAGATCAAGAAGAATTACTCGGGCATGACCACCATCGCGCGGGACGGCCAGGTCTTCGCCCTCTGATCCGTTAGCGGTAGCGCCCCGTTCGACGATCGCTGCCTAGAGCTAGACATATATAAAACCTATGCAATAGGGTCGCGGCATGCCCGAGTACGACCTAGAGGCCGTGGACAAGCTGCCCTTCTCGACCCCTGAAAAGGCGCAGCGCTACCAAACGGAAAACTATCGCGGGGCCATGGGCCTCAACTGGTACCTCACGGATCCGACCCTGCAGTTCATCATGGCCTATTACCTACGACCCGATGAATTGGCGTTCGCAGAACCCCATCTGACCCGCATTGGTGAGCTGACGGGGGGGCCAGTGACGCGTTGGGCCGAGGAAACCGACCGCAACCCCCCGCGGCTCGAACGCTACGACCGGTGGGGGCATGACATCAGCCGGGTAGTGCTGCCGGAATCGTTCATCCAATCCAAGCGCGCCGTCATCGAGGCGCGACAAGCCGTGCGCGACGACGCGGCACGGGCCGGCGTCAAGCCGTCGCTGGCACTCTTCGCCGCCGACTATCTGCTCAACCAGGCCGATATCGGTATGGCTTGCGCGCTCGCCACTGGCGGCAACATGGTCCGGTCGCTGGTGACTGCCTACGCGCCACCCGATGTGCGCGAATTCGTCCTAGGCAAACTCAATTCCGGCGAGTGGGACGGCGAGGCCGCGCAGCTGCTGACGGAGCGTGCGGGCGGCTCCGATCTGGGAGCTCTGGAGACGACGGCCACCCGCAGCGGCGACGTGTGGCTGCTGAACGGCTTCAAGTGGTTTGCGTCCAACTGCGCCGGGGAGGCGTTCGTGGTGTTGGCCAAGCCCGAGGGGGCGCCTGACTCGACTCGAGGTGTGGCCACCTTCCTCGTGCTACGGACGCGCCGTGACGGTTCCCGCAACGGCGTGCGTATCCGTCGGCTGAAGGACAAGCTCGGCACCCGCTCTGTCGCCTCCGGTGAAATCGAGTTCGTCGACGCCGAAGCCTTTCTGTTGTCCGGCGAACCGAGCGCTGACGCGGGCCCGTCCGACGGCAAGGGACTCACCCGCATGATGGAGCTGACCAACAGATTGCGGTTGGGCACCGCCTCGTTCGCCCTCGGCAACGCGCGCCGCGCGCTGGTCGAATCGCTGTGCTACGCCGGGCAGCGGCGGGCATTCGGTGGGGCGCTCATCGACAAGCCGCTGATGCGCCGCAAGCTGGCCGAAATGGTCGTTGATGTGGAAGCCGCGCTGGCGATGGTGTTCGACGGCTTCGGAGCGGCGAACCACCGCCAGCCCAGATGCCTGCCGCAACGTATCGCGGTGCCGGTCACCAAGCTTAAGACTTGCCGGCTCGGGATCACCGTGGCATCGGATGCGATCGAGATCCACGGCGGCAATGGCTACATCGAGACCTGGCCGGTGGCCCGGTTGCTGCGTGACGCGCAAGTCAACACGATCTGGGAGGGCCCCGACAACATCCTGTGTCTGGATGTGCGGCGCGGGATCGAGCAGACGCGCGCTCACGAGACACTGTTGGCGCGGCTGCGCGATGCGGTGTCGGTGTCCGACGATGACGACACCACGCGGCTGGTCTCGCGCCGCATTGAGGACCTCGACGCGGCGATCACCGCTTGGACCAAACTCGACAGGCAGCTGGCCGAGGCGCGGCTGTTCCCGCTGGCCCAATTCATGGGCGACGTCTACGCCGGCGCGTTGCTCACCGAGCAGGCCGCCTGGGAACGGGCAACCCGCGGCACCGACCGCAAGGCACTCGTCGCCCGCCTGTACGCGCGCCGGTATCTCGCCGACCAAGGCCCGCTGCGCGGTATCGACGCAGATTGCGATGAGGCGCTGCAGCGTTTCGACGAACTCGTGGCGGGCGCGTTCACTGCCGAGCAGACGTAAAAGCCCCCAATTCGTGGCTCTTCTGACACTTCCGTGGGTGAGTTTGTGTCCTGAGTAGGCGCACGTCGTTGTGGCTTAAGGTTTCTGGCTTGTCAAGGATCAGAAACACAAGGAGCCGACAACGACGTGCGCAATGTGAGGCTATTTCGTGCGCTGCTGGGTGTCGACAAGCGCACCGTGATTGAGGACATCGAATTCGAGGAGGATGACGCCGGAGACGGTGCGCGGGTGATCGCCCGGGTGCGGCCACGAAGTGCAGTGTTGCGCCGCTGTGGTCGCTGCGGTCGCAAGGCGTCCTGGTATGACCGCGGTGCGGGCCTGCGCCAATGGCGCAGTCTGGATTGGGGCACCGTCGAGGTGTTCTTGGAGGCCGAGGCGCCGCGGGTGAACTGCCCCACCCATGGGCCGACGGTGGTGGCGGTGCCGTGGGCGCGTCATCATGCCGGGCACACGTATGCTTTCGATGACACGGTGGCCTGGCTGGCGGTGGCGTGTTCGAAGACCGCGGTGTGCGAGTTGATGCGGATCGCCTGGCGCACCGTCGGGGCGATCGTGGCCCGGGTCTGGGCCGACACCGAAAAGCGCATTGACCGGTTCGCGAACTTGCGCCGCATCGGTATCGATGAGATCTCCTACAAGCGCCACCACCGGTACCTGACGGTGGTCGTCGATCACGACAGCGGCCGGTTGGTGTGGGCCGCCCCGGGCCACGACAAGGCCACCCTGGGCTTGTTCTTCGATGCCCTGGGCGCTGAGCGGGCCGCCCAGATTACTCACGTTTCGGCCGATGCCGCGGACTGGATCGCTGACGTGGTCACCGAGCGCTGCCCGGATGCGATTCAATGCGCCGATCCGTTTCATGTGGTGGCCTGGGCCACCGAGGCGCTCGACGTCGAGCGGCGCCGAGCCTGGAACGACGCACGGGCGATCGCGCGCACCGAACCCAAGTGGGGCCGGGGCCGGCCCGGTAAGAACGCCGCACCACGTCCGGGCCGCGAGCGGGCACGGCGGCTCAAGGGCGCCCGCTACGCGCTGTGGAAGAACCCCGAGGACCTCACCGAACGCCAAAGCGCCAAACTGGCCTGGATCGCCAAGACCGATCCCCGTCTGTATCGCGCCTACCTGCTCAAAGAGAGCCTGCGGCATGTGTTTTCGGTCAAGGGCGAGGAAGGTAAACAGGCCCTGGACCGGTGGATCTCCTGGGCCCAGCGCTGTCGCATCCCGGTATTCGTCGAGCTTGCCGCCCGCATCAAACGCCACCGGGTGGCCATCGACGCCGCCCTCGACCACGGCCTATCCCAAGGCCTGATCGAATCCACCAACACCAAGATCCGCCTACTGACCCGGATCGCGTTCGGATTCCGCTCACCACAAGCCCTCATCGCCCTAGCCATGCTCACCCTCGCCGGCCACCGCCCCACCCTGCCAGGCCGACACAACCACCCACAGATCAGTCAGTAGAGCCCAATTCGTACCGAATTTGGGGGCTTTTACGTCTGCTCGCGCTACCCAGCTAGACCGGGATCAGGCCGTGCTTGCGGCCCACCCGCCACCACAGCTGCTTGTCCCGCAGCAGGTGCATCGACTTGCGCAACAGCAGCCGGGTCTCATGCGGGTCGATGACGGCATCGATGAACCCGCGCTCGGCGGCGATCCACGGGATCGCCATGTTGAGGTTGTAATTCTCGACGAAGCTCTTCCGGATCGCTTGCGCCTCCGGCGCATTCGGGTCCGGGAAACGCTTCATCAGCAACTGCGCGGCCCCGTCGGCGCCGATCACCGCGATGCGCGCGGTGGGCCAGGCGAAGTTCAGGTCGGCGGTCAGCTGCTTGGACCCCATCACCGCGTAGGCACCGCCGTAGGACTTGCGGATGGTGATCGTCACCTTCGGCACATCAGCCTCGACCACCGCGTACAAGAACCTCCCACCGCGCTTGATGATCCCGTTCTTTTCCTGTTCCACCCCGGGCAAAAACCCCGGTGTGTCCACGACGAACACCAGCGGGATGTCGAACGCGTCGCTAAACCGGATGAACCGTGCGGCCTTGTCGGACGCCTCGTTGTCGATCGCCCCCGACATGTGCATGGGCTGGTTGGCCACCACACCAACGGTCCGCCCGTCCACCCGCGCGTAGCCGGTGATGATCGCCTGCCCGGCCTGGGCAGCGACGTCGAGGAAGTCGCCGTCGTCGAAGATCCGCAGCAGGACCTCGTGCATGTCGTAGGCCATGTTGTCCGAGTCCGGCACGATCGAGTCGAGTTCCAGATCGTGGCCGGTGATTTCGGGTTCCAGCCCGGGGTTGACGACCGGCGGTTTGTCGAAGCAGTTGGACGGCAGAAACGACAGAAAGTCCCGCACGTACTGGTATGCGGCGGCCTCGGACTCCACCACCTGATGGATGTTGCCGTAGCTCGCCTGGTGGTCGGCGCCCCCCAGCTCGTCGAGGCTGACGTCCTCACCGGTGACGTCCTTGATGACGTCGGGGCCGGTGACGAACATGTAACCCTGGTCGCGCACCGCCACCACCAGATCGGTCTGGATCGGCGAATACACCGCTCCCCCAGCGCATTTGCCCAAAATGATGGAGATCTGCGGCACCAGCCCACTGAGCAGTTCGTGGCGGCGCCCCAGCTCGGCGTACCAGGCCAGCGAGGTGACGGCGTCTTGGATGCGGGCGCCGCCGGAGTCGTTGATGCCGACGATCGGGCAGCCGACCATCGCGCACCACTCCATCAGCCGGGCCACCTTGCGGCCAAACATCTCCCCGACGGTGCCGCCGAACACGGTTTGGTCGTGCGAGAACACGCCGACCGGCCGGCCGTTGATGAGGCCATGTCCGGTGACCACGCCGTCCCCGTAGAGCGCGTTGGGGTCACCGGGGGTGCGGCACAGCGCTCCGATCTCCATGAAGCTACCCGGATCGACCAGCTCGTAGATGCGGGCGCGGGCACTCGGGATGCCCTTCTTGTCGCGCTTGGCGGCGGCCTTCTCACCGCCGGGTTCCTTGGCCAACTCCAGGCGTTCGCGCAGCTCCGCCAGCTTCTCGGCGGTGGTATGCAGAACCGGCTCGGTGACGGTCACTGCTTGCCTACCTCACTTGTTCGATCGGCCTCGATCTGCCCCAACGCGCGGCTCATGTGTTCGCCCACCTTGGCGATGATCGGCTCGTCGATGGCCTGAATGTGCTCGCCACCGATCGGCACCACCTCGAGGTCGGAAACGTACTCGCCCCACCCGCCGTCCGGCTGGCGCACGGCGTAGCGGGGCTCGAACATGATCGCGTCGTCATGGTAGCGATCGGCCATGTAGAGGGTGACATGCCCGTCGTACGGCTGGATCTGGGCGGTGTCGATCGCCCGGTTGTCCAGATACGACGTGCGTTGGTGTTCGATGATCCCGGCCGGGATCTGCACACCGGACTGGCTGACGGCGTCCAGCACGAACCGGACCTGGCCCTCGTCGTCGAGCTCCTCGAGCTGCTCGTACGGGATCGCCGGGATGGTCACGTTGAACGTCTTCTCGGCGAAGGCGGCGTAGCGGTCCCAGCGCTTGCGGATCTCCTCCTTGGTCTGCGGGATCTCCTCACCGGCGCGCACCGCGTCGATCAGCCCGACGAACCGCACGTCCTTGCCCAGCCGCCGCAAACCGATCGCGCACGCGTAGGCCAGCACACCGCCCAGCGACCAACCCACCAGGACATAGGGCCCGTCGCCCTGCATCTCGATCAGCTTCGGCACGTACTGCTGTGCACGCTCTTCGATCGACCCCTCGACCCGTTCGAAGCCATACATTGGGGTGTCCGCCGGCAGCCGGCCCAGCAGCGGCTCGTACACCACCGTCGAGCCGCCGGCCGGATGAAACACGAACACCGGCACCTTCCCGCCTGCTTCGGGCCGCGCCCGCAGGGTGCGGACGAACCCATCGATCTGCCCGGCCTCCAAATACGTGCGCACCTTGTCGGCCAGCGCCTCGATGTTCGACGACGTCAGCACGTCCTCGGCGGTGATCGGGCCTTCGGCGCGCTCGGAAAGCCGCTGCGCAATCTTGGCCGCGGCCTCGTCGTCCAGCCTGGGCAGCTCGTTGAAGATGCCGCCCGGGGACTTGCCGGTGACGATCGCCCAGGTGGCGAAGGTGACCCGCTCGGCAGCGTCCCGCGGCGGCACGTCGACGTTGAGCGCGGGCCCTGTCGGGTTTGGCTGCTCGCCGTTTTGCGGCGACGGGAGCGCAACCCCGGCTTCCGAGTCGACCGGCTCGGTCTTGCCCACCTTGCCATGCAGCAATTCGGCCTGGGCCCGCGCGATCTCCTCAGCGGTCTGGGTTTTCTGGTGCTCGTGCAGCTGCTGCACCTCGTCACGGTGCTCGACCGCGTATTCGATCAGCTTCTCCACGTTGTAGAGGTTGGCGTCGCGCACCGCGGTCAGCTGGATCGGTGGCAGGTCGAAGTCGTACTCGACGCGGTTTTTGATGCGCACCGCCATCAGCGAGTCCAGGCCAAGCTCGATCAGCGGCACCTCCCACGGCAGGTCCTCGGGCTCATAGCCCATCGCAGACCCGACAATCAGGCCCAGCCGCTCGGCGATGGTCTCACCGGAATCAGGCGACCATCGGGTCATGCCGGACGGCATGTAACGGGTGGTCAGGCTGTCCGAAAGCGTCTCGGCGTCCGCGTCTTCGGCGGGCGTTTCCGGCGCGACAGGCGCCCCGTCCGCAACCGCGATCGCCGTCGCCGCACCCACCGCGGTGGGCAACACCGATTCGGACCCCGCTCGGGACACCAGGGCGTCGTAGACCAGCGTGAAGGACTCGTCGATGCGGGCGTGCACCTGCACCGAGGCGCCGCCGGGGTGACGGGTCATCGTCGTCACCAGCCGGGCGCCGTCGCCGGGCACCGCGCGCTGCTCGGCGGCGGTCAGTTGCGCGTCCGGAAGCACGTGGGCGGCGGCGGCCCTGACCAACGCGGCCAAGTCCACATTGCCGTCCCGCGGCGCGTACTCCCAGACGTGCCGCCCATCCGGCAGGGCGACATGGGTGCCCGGCATGTACGTCGAGCCGTCGCCGGAGAAGTGCGCGGGCAGCCAGTGCTCCTTGCGCTTGAACCGGGTCGGCGGAATGTTCGCGTAATCCTGCGGCCCACTGGCGCGGCTAAACAGCGTGCGTATGTCCAGGTCGTGGCCGTACACATACAGCTGCGCCATGGTCGAGACCATCGAGGAGACCTCGTCTTGCTTGCGGGCCAGCGTCGGGATCAACTGGGCGTCATGCAGCCCGGCATCGGCGGTGGTCAGGGCGACCTGCATCAGCGCCACCGGATTGGGTGCCAGCTCCAGGAAGGTGGTGTGCCCGCTGTCGACGGCGTTGCGGATGCCGTGGGTGAAGTAGACGGAATGCCGCAGCCCCTTCTTCCAGTATTCGACGTCGTGGATGGGTTCGCCGCCGGGTTTGATGTAGCGGCCCTCGTGCACCGTCGAGAAGATCCCACACGTCGGGCTCGTCGGCTTGATGCCTTGCAGCTCCGCGGTGAGCTCGCCCAGCAGCGGGTCCATCTGCGAGGTGTGGCTGGCGCCCTTGGTCGCGAATTTGCGGGCGAACTTGCCCTCGGCCTCGGCGCGGGCAAGGATCGCGTCCACCTGCTCGGGGGGGCCGCCGATGACCGTCTGGGTGGGCGCGGCGTAGACACACACCTCCAGATCGGGGAAGTCGGAGAACACTTCTCTGATTTCGTCGGCGGAGTATTCCACCAGCGCCATCAACCGGATGTACTCGCCGAACAGCATCGCCTCACCCTCGCCCATCAGGTGCGAGCGCGAGCAGATCGCCCGGGTGGCATCCCGCAGCGACAGCCCGCCGGCGAAGTAGGCCGACGCGGCCTCACCCAGCGACTGGCCGATGACCGCGGCCGGTTTGGCGCCGTGATGGCGCAGCAGCTCACCCAGCGCGATCTGGATCGCGAAGATGGTGACCTGGGTGGTCTCGATGCCGTAGTCCTGCGCGTCGTCCAGGATCAGCTCCAGCACCGAGTAGCCCAGCTCGTCTTGGACCAGGGCGTCGACCTTCTCGATCCACGCCGCGAACACCTCGTTGCGCAGGTACAGGCTCTTGCCCATCTTGCGATGCTGGGCGCCGAATCCGGCGAGCACCCAGACCGGGCCGGTGGTCACCGGCCCGTCGACGCTGAACACGTTCGGCGCCTGCTTGCCCGCGGCGACCGCGCGCAGGCCCTTGATGGCCTCGTCGTGGTCGTGGGCCAACACCACCGCGCGGGAACGGCCGTGGTTGCGCCGCGACAACGACCTGCCGATCGATTCCAGCGAGGAGGCCTGGCCTTCCGGGCTTTGCATCCAGTCCGCCAACTCGGCGGCCGCCGCCTTCTTGCGGGACGTCAGAAACGCCGACACCGCCAACGGGACCAATGGTGCCGTAACCTCTTGGGCCGCAAGCTCTTCCAACGCGGCTTCCTTGAGCCGCAGCGCCTCCTCGGTGACTCCGGGCAGTTCGGGCTCCGGCTCTTCGGCGACCGCCGAGTCGGTGATGATGTTGCCGAACTCGTCGAACCGCAGCGCGTGGCCTGCCAACGTGGGCGCCTCGGCGGGTTCGGCGGCCGCCTTGGGTTCCGGCTCGGGTTCCGGTTCCTTTTCCACCACGTCACGCGGCAGGACCTCGCGCACCACCACGTGCGCGTTGGCGCCGCCGAAGCCGAAGCTGGACACCCCGGCCAGCGCGTAGCCGCCGTATCGCGGCCAGTCGGTGGGCGTGGTGATCATCTTCAACCGCATCGCGTCGAAGTCGATGTAGGGGCTGGGGCCGGCGAAGTTGATCGACGGCGGCAGTTTGTCGTGCTGCAGCGCCAGCACCACCTTGGCCATGCTGGCCGCGCCGGCCGCCGATTCCAGGTGCCCGACGTTGGTTTTCACCGCACCCAGCAGCGCCGGCCGATCGGCCGGACGGCCCCTACCGACCACCCGGCCCAGCGCCTCGGCCTCGATTGGGTCGCCGAGGATGGTGCCGGTGCCGTGCGCCTCGATGTAGTCGACGGTGCGCGGATCGATGCCGGCGTCCTTGTAGGCCCGGCGCAGCACGTCGGCCTGCGCGTCCTGGTTGGGTGCGATCAGGCCGTTGGACCGGCCGTCGTGGTTGACCGCGCTGCCGGCGATCACGGCCAGGATCGCGTCGCCGTCGCGGCGGGCGTCGTCGACCCGCTTGAGCACCAGCATGCCGCCGCCTTCGGAGCGGGTGTAGCCGTCGGCGTCGGCTGAGAACGACTTGATCCGGCCGTCGGGCGCCAGCACCGCACCGATCTCGTCGAAACCCAGGGTGACCATCGGTGTGATCAACGCGTTCACCCCGCCGGCGACCACTACGTCGGCCTCGCCGTTGCGCAGCGCCTGCACCCCCTGGTGGATGGCCACCAGCGAACTCGAGCACGCGGTGTCAATGGTGACCGACGGTCCGTGGAAGTCGTAGAAGTAGGACACCCGGTTGGCGATGATCGAGCTGCTGGTGCCGGTGATCGCATACGGGTGCGCGACCGTCGGGTCCGACACCGCCAGGAAGCTGTAGTCGTTGGTGGAGCTGCCGATGTACACACCGACGGCCTGGCCGCGCAGGCTCGACGCCGGGATGCGGGCGTGCTCGAGCGCCTCCCAGGTCAGCTCCAGCGCCATCCGCTGCTGCGGGTCGATGTTGTCGGCTTCGGTCTTGGCCACCGCGAAGAACTCCGAATCGAAGCCCTTGATGTCCTTCAGGTAGCCGCCCCGGGTGCGGGCCCCGGCGACCCGCGCGGCCAGCCGCGGCTCTTCGAGGAATTCCGACCAGCGCCCGTCGGGCAGGTCGGTGATCCCGTCGCGGCCTTCCAGCAGCGCCTGCCAGGTCTGCTCGGGGGTGTTCATCTCGCCCGGGAAGCGGGTGGACAAGCCCACGATCGCGATGTCGACGCGCTCGGCCGGGCCGGTGCGCGACCAGTCTTCGGCGTCATCGCCCGCTAGGTCGGTCTCCGGCTCGCCCTCGATGATCCGGGTGGCCAGCGATTCGATGGTCGGATGCGCGAACGCCACCGCGACCGACAGCGTGACCCCGGTCAGGTCTTCTATGTCGGCGGCCATCGCGACGGCATCGCGCGACGACAGACCCAGCTCCACCATGGGCACCGATTCGTCGATCGAGTCCGGTGCCTTTCCGACGGCCTTACCCACCCAGTTGCGCAGCCACTGGCGCATCTCGGGGACCGTTAGCTCGGCCCTTTCGGCGGGGGCGTTCTCCTGGGATTCCGCTACGTCAGCCATGGGTCCTCAGTCCGAAGTGGCGAAGACCGTCGGGGAACCCACGCCACTGCGCAGGCTGCCGTCGAGGTAGGCCGCACGGCAGGCGCGGCGGCCGATCTTGCCGCTGGAGGTTCGCGGAATCGTGCCGGCCGACACCAGCAGGACGTCACGCACGGTCACCCCATGCCCGACGGCGATGGCCGCCCGGATGTCATCGACGATGGGCTGGTGGTCGAGCTTATGCGTGCCGGCCGCCCGTTCGCCGACGATCACCAGCTGCTCGGAGGTGTCCTCGGGGTCGAATTTCAGCCCGGCGTGCGAGTCGTCGAACACTGTCTGAGGAAGCTGGTTGGCCGGAACCGAGAAGGCCGCCGCGTAGCCAACCCGCAACGCCTTGGTCGACTCCTGCGCCGTGCACTCGAGATCCTGTGGGTAGTGATTGCGGCCGTCGATGATGACGAGGTCCTTGATCCGGCCGGCTATGTAGAGGTGGTCCTTGAAGTAGGTGCCGTAGTCGCCGGTACGCACCCACAGCGCGTCGTCTGGGGCGCCCTCGGCGCGCGACTCGCTGATCCGCGATTTGAGGATGTTCTTGAAGGTCTGGGCGGACTCTTCTTCTTTGCCCCAATAACCGGTACCCAAGTTGTTGCCGTGCAGCCAGATCTCACCGATCTGTCCGTCCGGCAGTTCGCTGGCCGTGTCGGCGTCGACGATGACCGCCCATTCGCTGACCCCGACCTTGCCCGCAGAGACCTGGGCGACGGCGTTGGGTGCATCGGCGGCCACCTCAACGAACCGCTGGTTGTTCAGCTCGTCGCGGTCCACGTGGATCACGGTGGGCACCTCGTCCATCGGCGTGGTCGAGACGAACAGCGTGGCCTCCGCTAGCCCATAGGACGGCTTGACGGCGGTCTGCTTCAAACCGTACGGCGCAAATGCTTCGAAGAACTTGCGCATCGACGCCGGCGACACCGGCTCGCTGCCGTTGAGGATGCCCTTGACGTTGCTCAGGTCCAGCGGCGGCTCGTCGTCTCGAGGCACACCGCGCACCGCGGCGTGTTCGAATGCGAAGTTCGGCGCCGCAGAGAAGGTGCCACCGGTTTCTCCGGGCTTGCGGGCGAGCTCGCGGATCCAGCGACCGGGCCGCCGCACGAACGCCGCGGGCGTCATAAAGGTGAAGCTGTGGCCTAGCACCGACGCCAGCAGCACCGTGATCAGACCCATGTCGTGGAAGAACGGGAGCCAGCTGACCCCGCGGTCGCCTTCCTGTCCTTCCAGGGCATTGAGCACCTGCACCACATTGGTGGGCAGGTTCAGATGGGTGATCTGCACGCCGCTCGGTATGCGGGTGGAACCCGACGTGTACTGCAAGTACGCGACGGTTTCCTCGTTGGCCTCGGGCTGCTGCCAGGTGGCGGCGACTTCGGTGGGCACCGCGTCGACGGCAATGACGCGCGGGCGCTCCTTGGCCGATCGGGCCCGGATGAACTTGCGGACCCCTTCGGCGGAGTCGGTGGTGGTCAGGATCGTCGACGGGGCACAGTCGTCGAGCACCGCGTGTAACCGACCGACGTGCCCCGGCTCGGCCGGGTCGAACAACGGCACCGCAATGCGGCCGGAGTAGAGGGCGCCGAAGAAGGAGATGAGGTAGTCCAGGTTCTGCGGGCACAGGATGGCGACGCGGTCACCCGGCTGGGTGACTTGCTGCAGGCGGGCTCCCACCGCACGGTTGCGCGCGCTGAAGTCAGACCACAAGATGTCGCGCGCGACACCGTCTCGTTCGGTGGAAAAGTCCAGGAACCGGTAGGCCAGCTTGTCGCCACGAACCTTCGCCCACTTTTCGACGTGACGAACCAGGTTGGTGTTGGCTGGGAACCTGATCTTTCCATTCACGATGAACGGGTTGTGGTACGCCATCCCACTCTCTCCTGTCACAAACATCTCGGCCGGCTCTGCCGGCGGCCACCGGGTGTCGGCTCCGCCAACGGGTTACCCGCGCACATCAACCCCTACCGCGCTCACGTCGGCGAACGCAGTTTGCAGCCAGCTTTGACCCGACTGGGTCCTGCACATGCTCTTAGTTTTCTCTTAATGTTAAGGGCCGGTGCCTGACAGACCAAATCACAAGGTACCGCTGTTCGAGGCCGCCATCAACGTACGCGGGGCGGTGTCGAGTCGCCCGGTTCATCGGTGGACCGCCGCCTAGCGTCCATCGTCCTCGGGGAAATATCACCTATGTTTGGGGTGGGGCGCATTTTCGATAAGTTGATGCGCCCAGTTCAACGTCCACTCGGTCGCCGGTTCTCCATCGGAATTCCAGAATTCGGGTGTCGCATACATAGCATGGACCGGCTGGCCGGCGCCGCCGGCCAGGGTGTTCAGCGTAGTCGGCAAGTTGGCGGGACTGAACGCCTGTGCCGGGGCCGCACAGATCAGGTCGCCCTGGGCGCAGATCTCGTTGGTCCGGCCGTCGAGCGCACCAAAACCGCCCGGCCGCGGGCCGGTCATAGTCAAACCAAGCCCGGACAACACTGGGACTTCGTGCAGGGTGATCTCGGCGCCTTCGCCGCGCGGGCTAGGCGGGACCTGATTACCCACCCCCTGCTGACGACGACCGTCGGCGATCAGCGTCACGCCTAGTACTAGGTCCTCGTCCACGGGTCCCCGGCCGTTGCCGATATCGCTAGCCACGTCGCCCGCGATCACCGCGCCCTGCGAAAACCCGATCAGCACATAGCTGGTCAACGGGCACCTGTTGTTCATATCGGTCATCGCTGCCACCATCGCGCGGGTGCCCTCTGCCCGGCTGTCGTTGTACGACATCTGATTATCCGTGGTCAGCGGATTGTGGAATTGGGCCGTGTAGGCAACTGTGTAGGTCTGCACCCGGGCGGGTGCGAATTGCTGGGCGATCGGCCCAGTTACCTTGAGCAGCAACGCCTTCGGAAACTGCACCGGATTCAGTGGGTTCTGCTGCGGCGATGACTCCCAGGTTCCGGGAACCGAGATCATCTGCACGTCGGGGCAGGACGCATCCTGGAAGGCCGGTCGGGGTTTGTGCGGATGTGCTGGGGTGGGCCCCGGTGGTAAAACTCCTGGCGGCACCGCGCTGGGCGGCGATTCGGCGCCGCGCAGCATGATCACCACGGCCACGATGACCAGCGCTACGACGGACGCCATCGCGCCCGCCGCTATCCAGGCAAGGATTCGGTGGCGCTTACGCCGAGAGTTCTTGGCCATGTTCTCCTGCTAACAGAGTCGGTAGCGCACGCGAAAGGGGTGCACCCGCGCCGCGCGATAGCGCGGCCATCCCGCCCGTTGCCGCACTCCCTCTACGGTACCGGCCCGCTACGCGGCTTCGCCCGAGTCGCGATGTCGTGCACGTCTGCCGCAAGGATCATCCGATAGCGGCCAGGCAGCTCGCATCGGCACCTGGCTTAGCGGATCGCACCGACGATATCGCCCGACATAGCGCCCAGCTGGGGCGCCCACGAGCCCCAGCCGTTGTCACCGCTGGCTGGGAAGTCGAAGTGTCCGTTGTGCCCGCCGACGCTGCGATACTGGTTGTAGAACATGCGGCTGTTACCCATCGCCTCGGCGGCTTGGCCGATCATGGCGGCGGGATCGCTGGCTCCCGGGTTGGTCGGGCTCCACACCCACACCCGGGTGTTGTTTTGCGCCAGCAGGCTGGCATGCACCCACGGGTCGTGCCACTTCCACCGACCCAGCTGTGGTGCTCCCCACATTCCGTTGGTGTCCACACCGCCGAATTGCTGCATGCCCGCCGCGATCGCACCGTTGGTGGTGGTGTTCGACGGGTACAAAAAGCCCGACATCGAGCCAGCGAAGCCGAAGCGGTCGGGGTGGAAGGCCGCCAGCGCCATCGCCCCGTAACCGCCCTGAGCGGCGCCAACGGCCGCATGGCCACCGGGGGCCAAGCCCCGGTTAGCGGCCAGCCAGTCGGGCAGCTCAGCGGACAAGAAGGTGTCCCACTGCTTGCTGCCATCCTGCTCCCAGTTGGTGTACATGCTGTACGCACCACCGGCCGGTGCCACCACCGAAATCCCCTTGCCCGCCAACGTGTTCATCGCGTTACCCGCGGTGACCCAGTTACTGACATCCGGGCCGGCGTTGAAGGCGTCCAGCAGATACACCGCGTGCGGCCCACCGGCTAGGAAGGCCACCGGGATGTCCCGGCCCATCGAGGGCGACGGCACCATCAGGTTCTCGTATGGGGCGGCCTTGGCGGTGGGTTCCGCGGCTACCGCGACACCGCCCAACCCGAATGACAGTGCGGCAATCCAGAGCGCCCGCAGCAGCGCCGACCGACCCTTCATGTGTCCACCTCCGTCGTGTAAGGCTGTGTGCACCCGGCGTCAGACCGCCCCGGCCAACCCCTAGCCCGTCAGGTAGCTAACCACACGGCCCGCGGCGGGAGCTAGGGACGGGATTTAGGAAACATCTAGCGGCGGCGACCACAAGGGTCACCGCCGCTAGATGTTGTGTCTGTTCGGAGCTAGGCGCCCTGGGGCGCGGGCCCGGTGTTGGGCGTGGCACCCAGTGCCCGTTGCAGGTCGGGCTTCATAGCGTTGAGCTGCGCGCCCCAGTACTCCCAGCTGTGCGTACCGCTGTCCGGGAAGTCGAACACGCCGTTGTGGCCGCCACCGGCGTTGTAGGCGTCTTGGAACTTGATGTTGCTGGTCCGCACGAAGCCCTCGAGGAACTTGGCCGGCAGGTTGTTGCCACCCAGATCCGACGGCTTGCCGTTGCCGCAGTACACCCAGACGCGGGTGTTGTTGGCGATCAGCTTCCCGACGTTCAACAGCGGGTCGTTGCGCTGCCACGCCGGGTCCTCCTTCGGGCCCCACATGTCGGAGGCCTTGTAGCCGCCAGCGTCACCCATCGCCAGGCCGATCAGGGTGGGACCCATCGCCTGGGAGGGGTCCAACAGGCCCGACATCGCTCCCGCGTAGACGAACTGCTGGGGGTGATAGATCGCCAGCGTCAGCGCCGAAGAAGCAGCCATCGAAAGACCGACGACGGCGCTTCCGGTGGGCTTGACGTGCCTGTTGGCCTGCAGCCACCCCGGCAGCTCGCTGGTCAGGAAGGTCTCCCACTTGTAAGTCTGGCAACCGGCCTTGCCGCAGGCGGGCTGGTACCAGTCGGAGTAGAAGCTTGACTGGCCACCCACCGGCATGACCACCGACAGGCCCGACTGGTCGTACCACTCGAACGCCGGGGTGTTGATGTCCCAGCCGCTGAAGTCGTCCTGCGCGCGCAGGCCGTCGAGCAGGTACAGGGCGGGCGAGTTGGCACCACCACTTTGGAATTGGACCTTGATGTCACGGCCCATCGACGGCGACGGCACCTGCAGGTACTCCACCGGCAAGCCCGGCCGGGAAAATGCCCCCGCGGTCGCCGTGCCACCGACGGCGCCGACCAGACCCGACACTAGGGCCGCGCCGACGGCCCCGACCACGAGTCGACGCGACATACCCGTGACGGCGCCACGAACCCTGTCAACAAGCTGCATTCTTGCTTCCCTCATCCTCATCTCAACGCATCCATGCATGTTTGGGCGCATCCTGAATTAGGTCAGACTGCAGGCGCTGGGCCCGGCAGTGCTCGTGTAGTCAACCACAACTTCGGGCGTCCACCCGCATCAAGCGCACCGCCGAAACCCTTATCCGGCGGTCGTTCACGGCCAATTCGGGACCGACGCGACGGCCTGAAGGTGGCATTTCCGCAGTGTCTGGGCATGTGTCGACCGCTAGTGCCGGCTCAATTGTGATCTTGCTGTCAGTATTGCCCCCGCGCTCATTGCCCCTCACTCCCGCGGTGGCGGGCCGGGCCCGTCGGGAACATCGAGCCCACACCGGACCAATTCATAGCGCGGAACGCGGTCGATGCGGTAACGGGTGAACTCGTAGGAATGCAACACGTTGGAGAGGAATCGGTGCAGGGTGATCGGGGCGCGCACAGAATTAAGCACCGCCCGAGTCGCGGGGCATTGCAGGGCCGCTTCGGCTTGCGTGACCCACTGCTGGTCGATGTAGCCGGGAATACCCGGGTACCACTTCACCCAGGGTCCGTCGGCGATCACCCAGTCCGGGAACAGATTCTTGTCATGGCCGATACGGGCATGCTTCAGCCGCTCGGTGTGCGCGGCCAATGGGTTTACCAGCCCGATTTGGTCGATCACCCGGACATCGAGCCCGACGTTCAT
This sequence comes from Mycobacterium tuberculosis H37Rv, assembly GCF_000195955.2. GTDB lineage: Bacteria > Actinomycetota > Actinomycetes > Mycobacteriales > Mycobacteriaceae > Mycobacterium > Mycobacterium tuberculosis. Next base: position 4,267,352 of record NC_000962.3, read on the forward strand.
GCCTAGCATGCCCATGTTGGTGAAAAACACTGCGTGCTGCGGTTTCGGCGCCGGCTTGCCACCCGGCGCGGTCCCCGACGAGGGCCGGATCATCGGCACCAGGTCCCACTGGTTGTAGTTGCCCGACGGCAATAGCAACGCCCCTTCCGGGGTGTTGTTGAGCGCTGTAAGCACGGCAGCCATTCGCGGGTAATCGAGGTAGTCCGCGGCGGTCAGCGGATGCGCGTGCCCGGTGGCCTGGGCGTAGAAGCGGCGCTCGTCGACGATGCCCGAATAGGTGACCCGGGTGGCGTCGTCACCCATGCCCGGCGAGTTTGCCGCCCACAGCGACCAACCCGCGATCCCCAGCCAGAGCCCGCTGAGCGCGCCGACTAGCCAGCGACCGGTCTCCCGCGAAAAGTCCTTACCGTCGGGCAGCAAAATAGGAATGACCCCCACCGGGGCCAGCAAACAAAACAGCGGCGCCAGCAACACCCGGCCGTGCATAAAGTCGCCGCCTTGCCGAATCCAGTACAGCGCCTGCAGCACGCCGCTGCCGACGATGAAAGCCACCACGGCCGGCGGACTTTGCACCGCCCGGGCCACCCGACCGTAGTCGGGTGCCAGCACGGGACGCAGGAACGACGGCCGGCGGCGCGCCGTCATCAACAGCAATCCCAGCGGCACCGACAGCACCAACGGCACCCACAGTGCGTACGGCCGGTTGAAGTTCGACACGTAGATCATGCCTTGCGACCACTTGTCGCCCGCGGCATCCTTGGCCAGCGCGGTACTCGGAACCAGCAGTCCGTAATAGCCCATCCGGAAGATCTGGTAGGCCACCGGCAAGAATCCGCCGGCCAGCACGATCAGCACGCGGCGACGCCAGGTCCGCGCGGCGATCAACATCATGATCAGCGCCAGCCCGCCGATCAGCGCGAATTCCGGCCGCACTAGCACGCTGCATCCGGCGACGAAGGCCAACGCGCCGAGGAACATCTGGCTGTCCGGGCGGGCCCGCAGCGGCTGTGACCAGCAGACCATCATCCACCACAACAGCCCCAGATAGGCCAACACCAGCCCGCTCTCCAGGCCGGAGGTGGCGAAGTCGCGGGCCGGTGGCACCGCGATATATACCAGCGCCCCGGCCGGAAGCATGATCGCCCGACGGCCCCGCAGGCTGGGTGCGTACAACCGGCCGGTCCCCAGCATGAGCAGCACCATTCCCAGCAGCGAAAGCACCATGGCCAGGGCCAACGCCACGTACTCCAGGCGCATCGGCCCGCCCACCCAGCCGCCCACATACAGCAGATACGTCCACGCTGTCGAGGTGTTCGCTTCGACTCGCTCGCCCTGGTTGAAGACCGGTCCGTTGCCGGCCAATAGGTTGCGTACCGTCCGCAGGACGATCAGTCCGTCGTCAGCGATCCAGCGACGTTGCCAGCTCCCCCAGCCGAACAGCACGGCGACCGCCGTCACCGACAGCCACAAGCTGACCCGGACCATGGGCTCATACGGAAACACCGGCCGACCGACCCGCCCGACCACCGGCCGGCGGGGCAGCACCCCGACTGGGAGGACGTTGAGCTTGAGGCTAGCCGAAGGCAACAGCGGCCCCAACCGTTGCTATCCACGCCAGCGCCAGCAGCTGCAATACCCGGTCACGCAGCGCGATATCTTCCGGCTCCCCGGCCAGGCCGCCATCGACGTCCACCGCGTAGCGCAGGATCGCGATGGTGAACGGAATCATCGACACCGCGAACCAGGACCCGCTGTAGCCGTCGCGCTCGAAAGCCCACAGCCCGTAGCACAAGACCACCGCGGTGGCCGACAACGTCCAGACGAACCGCAGATAGGTGCTGGTGTAGCTTTCCAGCGACTTGCGGATCGCAGCGCCGGTGCGTTCGGCCAGATGCAGCTCGGCGTAGCGCTTGCCGGCCACCATGAACAGCGAACCGAATGCCATGATCAGCAAAAACCACTTGGACAGCGGGATTTTGGTGGCCACGCCCCCGGCGATGGCGCGGATCAAATACGCCGACGACACGACGCAGATTTCCACCACCGCTTGATGCTTGAGACCAAAGCAATACGCCAACTGCATGGCGAGGTAGACGACCATTACCAGCGCCAGGTTCGGGGTCAGCATCCAGGCACCGGCCAGCGATGTCACTCCCAGTACCACCGCCACGGTGTACGCCAGCCACTCGGGCACCACGCCGGCGGCGATCGGCCGGAACCTTTTGGTGGGGTGCTCCCGGTCTGCCTCGACGTCACGCACATCGTTGACGAGGTACACCGCCGAGGCGGCCAGGCTGAACACCACGAAGGCCATCGACACCTTGCTGAGCACCTCGACGTAGTCGTAGCGGACACCGCCGCCCAACGCGGCCAGCGGCGCGGCCAGCACCAGCACGTTTTTCACCCACTGGCGCGGGCGGATCGCCTTGACCACCCCGGCGACCAGGTTTGCCGGAGGTTGAGTCACCACATCTTCACTCATCCGAGCTCATCTCTTCCGGGCCCTTTGCCGGCCCCCGCCGACGCTGTCCACGATGGCCCCGACGGTGGCGCCCAGAGCAACACCCACGGCCACATCACTGGGGTAGTGGACCCCCAGCAGTATTCGCGACAGCGCCATCGGCGGCACCAGCACAACCGGTAGCGGCAGCCCGGTGGCTCTGCCCATGAGCAGGGCCGCGGCCGTGGTCGAGGTGGCGTGTGCCGACGGAAAGCTCAGTTGACTTGGCGTGTCCACGTTGACCGCGATGGCCGGATGATCCGGCCGCTGACGCCGCACCAGCCGCTTGATCAGCACGGCGATGGCATGGGCGACGAACGCGCCCGCCCCCGCCACAAGCCATTCCCGGCGGCGCCGTGGCAGGGCTATCGCGCCCAGCAGCGCCAGGATCAGCCAACCGATGCAGTGCTCGCCGAAGTGGGAGAGTCCGCGCGCAGTGGCCAGCATCCCCGGACGGTCGACCAGCGCCGACTGCACGGCCACCATCACGGCGACTTCGCCGCGTGGCGCCCGTTCAGCCATGCTCGGGCTCTTGGTTTGCCGCCGGCAGCAGCGCCGTCTCCCACTTCTGCTTGCTGGACAGCGTCGGCAACGCGTCGCGATAAATCCGGCGCATCTCCTCGAACCGTTTCAGCAACTGGCGCTGACGGCGCAACGACTGCCACAGCAACGCGAACATCTTGGCCCGGTCGCGCTGCCGGTAGACCACGCCGCATCCGTCGGCCGTGGTGACGGTGGCCCCGTCGACAGTGCACAGCAGGAACCAGCGCGCATCCTGGGTCGGAACGTTGAACTCCGGGCGACGGTGGTGTTGGGGGTTGGCGGCGGTCAGGTTGTGCATGATCCCGCGGGCCAGCCGGTAGCCGATGACCAACGGGTTCACCGGCGGCTTCATTGCCTTGTTCTTGTGCAACGGCGGCGGCAACTCACTGGCCGCCGGCAGCACCACCGCGTCCGGATAGCTCTTGCGGATGCGGTGCACTTGCGGCAGCGCCGATTCCAGGATCGAAAAGATGTGCTCGGGGCCGGCGAGAAAGTCGTCGATGGCCTTGTTCTGGATTGCCACCGTCGAATATTCCAGGCAGGCAAGGTGTTTCAGGGTTGCCTTGAGATGGCTGCGGACCAGGCCGATGACTTGCGCCTTTGGGCCGTCCCAGTGCATGGCGGCCACCACCAGCCGGTTGCGCAGATGGAAATAGGCCTGCCAGTCGATGGCGTCATCCTTATCGCTCCAGGCCATGTGCCAGATCGCCGCACCGGGCAGCGTGACGGTCGGATACCCGTGCTCGGCGGCCCGCAGGCCGTAATCGGCGTCGTCCCATTTGATGAACAACGGCAGCGGCTGTCCTAGCTCTTCGGCGACCTGGCGTGGGATCATGCACGTCCACCAGCCGTTGTAGTCGACATCGATACGCCGGTGCAGCAACTTGCTACGGGAGTTGTTGTCGTTCAACGGGTATTCGGCGAAGTCGTGGTCATACTCGGCATGCGGCGCGGCGGTCCACATGAATATCGACCGGTCTACGACTTCGCCCATGATGTGCAGGTGCGACGGCTCCTGCAGGTTGAGCATCTGACCACCCACCAGCATCGGCGCCTTGGCGAACCGGTGCATGGCCAGCACCCGCAGAATCGAGTCCGGCTCGAGGCGGATGTCGTCGTCCATGAATAGGATCTGCTGACAGTCGGTGTTTTTCAGTGCCTCATACATCACCCGGCTGTAGCCGCCGGAACCGCCCAGGTTGGGCTGGTCGTGGATGGAGAGCCGACTACCCAATCTCGCAGCCGCGGCGGGGAAATCCGGGTGGTCGCGCACCTTGCGCTCACCCTGATCAGGCACGATCACCGCCCCGATCACCTGGTCCACCAGCGGATCGGCGGTGAGTTCTCGCAGCGCGTTGACGCAGTCTGCGGGGCGGTTGAACGTCGGGATGCCGACCGCGATGTTGGCCGTCCCCGGAGCGGGGCTGGTGGCATACCAGCCACCACTGTGCAGGGTGACCGCGGTGTCGGTGGTGATGTCGAACCAGACCCACCCGCCGTCTTCGAAAGGCTGCAGCACCACTTCGGTCTCCACGGCGGCTGGCTGATCCTCGGTGCCGGTGAAGTCGTGGCCCTCAACGAAGATCCGGGCACCGGTGGCCTTGGTCCGGTAGACGTCTACCCGCCCGGCGCCGGTCACCTGCACGCGCAACACCACCGATTTGCACGTCGTCCAACGTCGCCAATAGCTAGCCGGGAAAGCGTTGAAGTAGGTGGCGAACGACACCTCGGACTCCGCGCCAATCTGTAGCGAGGTCCGGGTTGGCGCATGCGCGCGCCGGGCGTTGGTCGTTGACTCCTCGAGGTACAGCTTGCGCACGTCAAGGGGTTCACCTGGGCGCGGCAGGATGACCCGAGACAGCAGGCTCGCGGCGAGTTCACTCATGCGCCGTCCTGAAGCAGTGGGACGCCGTCGCGCAGATGCGGCGCGAGGACGTTGTCGTACATGTTCAAGGCGCTGGCAATGGCCATATGCATATCCAGATATTGGTAGGTGCCCAACCGGCCGCCGAACAGTACCTTCGATGACGCGGTCTCGGACTTCGCCCTGGCCCGATAGGTGGCCAACAGGGCGCGGTCAGCCTCGGTGTTGATCGGATAGTATGGCTCGTCGTCGTCCTCGGCGAACCGGGAGTATTCCCGCATGATCACCGTTTTGTCCGTTGGGTAGTCACGCTCGGGGTGGAAGTGGCGGAACTCGTGGATGCGCGTGTAGGGGACGTCGAGATCGTTGTAGTTCATCACCGCGGTGCCCTGAAAGTCCCCGATCGGTAGCACTTCCACCTCGAAGTCCAAGGTGCGCCAGCCCAATCGGCCTTCGGCGTAGTCGAAGTAGCGGTCCAGCGGGCCGGTGTAAACGACCGGGGCCGCCGGGCTGCCGGGGCGCAGCTGGCCGCGCACGTCGAACCAGTCGGTGTTCAGCCTGACCTCGATGCGGTGGTCAGCGGCCATGTTTTGCAACCACGCCGTGTACCCGTCGGTCGGCAAACCCTCGTAAGTATCGCTGAAATACCGGTTGTCGAAGGTGTAGCGCACGGGAAGCCGCGTGATGTTGGCGGCCGGAAGTTCTTTGGGGTCAGTCTGCCATTGCTTGGCCGTGTACCCCTTGACGAACGCTTCGTAGAGCGGCCGGCCGATCAGCGAGATGGCCTTCTCCTCGAGGTTCTGCGCGTCGGCGGTGTCGATCTCGGCGGCCTGCTCGGCGATCAGCTGGCGGGCTTGCTCGGGCGTGAAGTACTTGCCGAAGAACTGCGATACCAGGCCGAGCCCCATCGGAAACTGATATGCCTGCCCGTTGTGCATCGCGAAGACCCGGTGCCGGTAGTCGGTGAAGTCGGTGAACTGCCGCACGTAGTCCCACACTCTCTTATTAGAGGTGTGAAACAGGTGCGCACCGTACTTGTGGACCTCGATGCCGGTCTGTGGCTCGGCTTCGGAATAGGCATTGCCCCCGATGTGCGGGCGCCGCTCGAGGACGAGCACGCGCTTGTCGAGTTGGGTGGCCACGCGCTCGGCAATCGTCAGGCCGAAGAATCCTGAGCCGACGACGAAAAGGTCAAAACGAGCGGTCATCGGTTGCATAGGGTAACCGACCTTGCTGGCAAAACCCGATTTGGCAGCTCGTGGCGGTCATGGCCCGAACGGGTTTCACCGCAGGTGCGCATGGCCGACCAGTGTGGTTGGCCGGAGGTCGTTTGGTCGCGATTGCCTCACGATTCGATATAACCACTCTAGTCACATCAACCACACTCGTACCATCGAGCGTGTGGGTTCATGCCATGCACTCGCGACCGCGGGAGCCGGCGAACCCGGCGCCACACATAATCCAGATTGAGGAGACTTCCGTGCCGAACCGACGCCGACGCAAGCTCTCGACAGCCATGAGCGCGGTCGCCGCCCTGGCAGTTGCAAGTCCTTGTGCATATTTTCTTGTCTACGAATCAACCGAAACGACCGAGCGGCCCGAGCACCATGAATTCAAGCAGGCGGCGGTGTTGACCGACCTGCCCGGCGAGCTGATGTCCGCGCTATCGCAGGGGTTGTCCCAGTTCGGGATCAACATACCGCCGGTGCCCAGCCTGACCGGGAGCGGCGATGCCAGCACGGGTCTAACCGGTCCTGGCCTGACTAGTCCGGGATTGACCAGCCCGGGATTGACCAGCCCGGGCCTCACCGACCCTGCCCTTACCAGTCCGGGCCTGACGCCAACCCTGCCCGGATCACTCGCCGCGCCCGGCACCACCCTGGCGCCAACGCCCGGCGTGGGGGCCAATCCGGCGCTCACCAACCCCGCGCTGACCAGCCCGACCGGGGCGACGCCGGGATTGACCAGCCCGACGGGTTTGGATCCCGCGCTGGGCGGCGCCAACGAAATCCCGATTACGACGCCGGTCGGATTGGATCCCGGGGCTGACGGCACCTATCCGATCCTCGGTGATCCAACACTGGGGACCATACCGAGCAGCCCCGCCACCACCTCCACCGGCGGCGGCGGTCTCGTCAACGACGTGATGCAGGTGGCCAACGAGTTGGGCGCCAGTCAGGCTATCGACCTGCTAAAAGGTGTGCTAATGCCGTCGATCATGCAGGCCGTCCAGAATGGCGGCGCGGCCGCGCCGGCAGCCAGCCCGCCGGTCCCGCCCATCCCCGCGGCCGCGGCGGTGCCACCGACGGACCCAATCACCGTGCCGGTCGCCTAAGCCCCGGGTCGGCCGAAAACGCACCCGCGGCCAAGGCGTCGGTCATTGCTTCGGCCCGTCACAATTACTCGCCTAAGGGTCGCTAGGTGTTCTCGAGAGTTTTATCGCACCGATTCCGTGTCGTCTCATTAATACCAATAGAAACACACGTAACATCAGCTGGTGCCGTCCCGCACCCGCGCGCCGACGACGCTGCTCACCGCGATGGCAGCGACCGTCGTCATCGTCGCGTGGATAGCGAATCGTCCACCCGCCAGCTCCCATGAACCATCGCCGACGCCCAACACCCAGCTCGCCGAGCAGCCACTGATCGGGCTCGGCGGCGGCGTCACGGTACGCGAACTCACCCAGGACACACCGTTTTCATTGGTGGCGTTGACTGGCGACCTGGCCGGTACCTCCGCTCGTGTGCGCGCCAAGCGCCCGGACGGTGACTGGGGGCCGTGGTATCAGACCGAGTATGAAACCGAACCACGCGATCCGGCGGGCACCGACGGGTCCGTGGAACTTGGAGGACTCAATCCGGGTCCCCGTAGCACCGATCCGGTGTTCGTGGGCACCACCACCACCGTGCAGGTCGCGGTGACTCGCCCGATCGACGCACCGATAACTCAACCGCCGGCGGGGCGGCCGCCCAACGACTTGCTCGACAGCGGTTTGGGATACCGTCCAGCCACCAAGGAACAGCCATTCGGGCAGAACATCTCCGCGATCCTGATCTCGCCGCCGCAAGCGCCGCCCGGAACGCAGTGGACGCCACCAACCGCAGTCACCATGGCAGGCCAGCCGCCGGCCATCATCAGCCGGGCGGAATGGGGCGCAGACGAGTCACTGCGATGCGAAACACCGGAGTACGACAGGGGGGTTCGTGCCGCGGTGGTCCACCACACCGCGGGGAGCAACGACTACTCTCCGCTGGAGTCCGCCGGCATAGTCAAAGCCATCTACACTTACCACAGCAAGACCCTGGGCTGGTGTGACATCGCGTACAACGCCCTCGTCGACAAGTACGGCCAGGTGTTCGAGGGTAGCGCCGGCGGCCTCACCAAGCCGGTCGAAGGGTTCCACACCGGCGGATTCAACCGCAACACCTGGGGGGTTGCCATGATCGGCAACTTCGACGATGTGGCCCCCACGCCGATCCAGATCCGAACCGTCGGCCGGCTGCTCGGCTGGCGGCTGGGCATGGACGACGTCGATCCCAGGAGCATGGTGGATCTGCAGTCAGCGGGTAGCTCGTACACCACGTTTCCGGGTGGCGCCATAGCGCGATTGCCCGCCATCTTCACCCATCGCGACGTCGGCAACACCGACTGTCCGGGCAACGCCGCCTACGCTGTGATGGACGAGATCCGGGACATCGCAGCACATTTCAACGACCCGCCGGAGGAGCTGATCAAGGCGCTGGAAGGCGGCGCGATCTATCAGCGCTGGCAGGCGTTGGGCGGCATGAACAGCGCGCTGGGTGCACCGACCTCGCCGGAGGCCGACGCCGCGGATGGGGCGCGGTATGCAACCTTCGCTAAGGGCGCCATGTATTGGTCGCCGGTGACCGACGCTCAGCCGATCACGGGGGCAATCTATGAGGCCTGGGCTTCGCAGAGCTACGAACGCGGCCCGCTGGGACTGCCGACCAGCGCGGAGATCCAGGAGCCGCTGCAGATCACGCAGAACTTTCAACACGGAACCTTGAACTTCGAGCGCCTCACCGGCAATGTCACCGAAGTCGTCGACGGGATCACGACGCCACTGGCGACGCGGCCCCCGAGCGGCCCGACGGTGCCGCCCGAACACTTCACGCTGCCAACGCATCCGATCACCTGAGTCGCGGGTGTGCACTATTCACATTATGTGTGTGCACTTTTCACATTCTGGCTTTTGCGGCGCGGAATCGCCGGCGCATAGACACCCTGTGCCATTAGGCTCCATTTGCCGGGCTGATCACCGGGTCGCCGCAGGCCAGTCGAGAGGAACAACGTGTCGTTCGTGGTCACAGTGCCGGAGGCCGTGGCGGCTGCGGCGGGGGATTTGGCGGCCATCGGCTCGACGCTTCGGGAAGCGACCGCTGCGGCGGCGGGCCCCACGACCGGGCTGGCGGCCGCGGCCGCCGACGACGTGTCGATCGCTGTCTCGCAGCTGTTCGGCAGGTACGGCCAGGAATTTCAAACCGTGAGCAACCAACTGGCCGCGTTTCATACCGAGTTCGTACGCACGTTGAACCGCGGCGCGGCGGCGTATCTCAACACCGAAAGCGCTAACGGCGGGCAGCTGTTCGGTCAGATCGAGGCGGGACAGCGCGCCGTTTCCGCGGCCGCGGCCGCCGCTCCGGGCGGCGCATACGGCCAACTCGTTGCCAACACGGCCACCAACCTGGAATCCCTCTACGGCGCATGGTCGGCCAACCCGTTCCCATTCCTCCGCCAGATCATCGCCAACCAGCAGGTTTACTGGCAGCAGATCGCCGCGGCGCTCGCCAACGCCGTCCAGAACTTCCCCGCCCTGGTGGCGAATTTGCCAGCGGCCATCGACGCGGCCGTCCAGCAATTCCTGGCCTTCAACGCGGCGTACTACATCCAACAGATTATTAGCTCGCAGATCGGCTTCGCCCAGCTATTCGCCACGACGGTCGGTCAGGGGGTCACCAGCGTCATTGCCGGGTGGCCCAACCTTGCGGCGGAGCTTCAGCTAGCGTTTCAACAGCTTCTGGTGGGTGACTACAACGCCGCGGTGGCGAACCTGGGTAAGGCCATGACAAACCTTCTGGTCACCGGGTTCGACACCAGCGACGTGACGATCGGCACAATGGGCACCACCATTAGTGTCACCGCGAAACCCAAGCTGCTGGGCCCGCTGGGAGATCTGTTCACCATCATGACCATCCCGGCACAAGAGGCGCAGTACTTCACCAACCTGATGCCCCCCTCCATCCTGCGAGACATGTCGCAGAACTTCACCAACGTGCTCACGACGCTCTCCAACCCGAACATCCAGGCGGTCGCTTCGTTCGATATCGCAACCACCGCCGGGACTTTGAGCACCTTCTTCGGGGTGCCATTGGTGCTCACTTACGCCACATTGGGTGCGCCGTTCGCGTCACTGAACGCGATTGCGACGAGCGCGGAAACCATCGAGCAGGCCCTGTTGGCCGGCAACTACCTAGGGGCGGTGGGTGCGCTTATCGACGCCCCGGCCCACGCGTTAGACGGCTTCCTCAACAGCGCAACCGTGTTGGATACGCCGATCCTGGTGCCCACGGGGCTCCCGTCCCCTCTGCCCCCGACGGTCGGGATCACGCTGCACTTGCCTTTCGACGGGATTCTCGTGCCGCCGCATCCCGTCACCGCGACGATCAGCTTCCCGGGTGCTCCGGTTCCTATTCCCGGTTTCCCAACCACCGTAACCGTTTTCGGCACACCCTTCATGGGAATGGCTCCGCTGCTGATCAACTACATTCCCCAACAGCTCGCCCTGGCAATCAAACCGGCGGCTTAGCGCGGCGTGGCCCGTTGGTTGGTGTCGTAGGTTGCCATGCCAAGCTCCAACCATGCGGTTAGCAGCCGCTGATCTGCCGCCGCGGCCACAACCTCGTCGTCATCGAGTTGCTCGGCCGATGCGCAGTGCACCGCGTCGTAGCCACGCATGGGCCAGGTCAGCCGCGCGGGTCACGACCTGCTCATCCACCTCGATGGCGTCCATCTCGGACCACATCTGGTCACGGTTCGCCCGTCGCGAATCTGCGCGAGGGGCCGGCTCAGTCACGCACTCCCGAGCCACAAAGGCGCCGGGTCACGTGGGCCATGCTAGGACCACCAGCGCTCCAGCACCCGCGCGACGCCGTCCTCGCTATTGGGTGCAGTGACCTCGTCGGCGACGGCCAGCGCGTCGGGATGCGCGTTACCCATCGCCACACCCAAACCGGCCCGCAGCAGCATCGGCACGTCGTTGGGCATGTCGCCGAACGCCACCACCTCCGCGTCGGAAATTCCAAGCGGCCGGGCAATCTCGTCGACACCGGTGGCCTTGCTGATACCGAGCGGCACGATCTCCACCAGCCCGTTATTGGTCGAGTAGGTGATATCGCCCTCGAAACCGACATGCTTAGCCAGTTCGGCGGCCATGTCGGCACTGGCAGCACCGGCTTTACGGATCAGCAGTTTGATCGCCGGCGCGCTGAGCAGGTGGTCGATCGACACTTCGGTGTTGTCCGGATTCAGCCACGCATGCTCGTAGCCCGGCGAGCTGACGAACTGGGGGGTCGCCGTGTCGTGTGCGCGCTCGCCGATCCGCTCGACCGCCAGTCCCGCACCCGGTATGACGCGGGTCGCAACTTCGGCCAACGTTGCCAGGGCGTCGACGGGCAGGGTGCGCACCGACATCACCCGATCGGTCCCGGGGTCGTAGATGACGGCGCCGTTGGCGCACACCGCCATCGGCGCGAAGCCGAGGGCATCGACGATGGGTCGCACCCAGCGCGGCGGCCGGCCGGTGGCCAGGATGAAGTGCGTGCCGGCGTCTACCGCGGCATGCACCGCGTCGCGAGTGCGTTTGGTGACGGTTTCTCCGTCATCGAGCAGGGTTCCGTCGACGTCACACGCGACGAGCGCCGGCACAGTCGGTTTCAAAGTTGGCTGGCTTGTCAGTGCGGGCCGACTTGGCTGCGCCGTGATGAGGTCACGCCGTCGTATCCGCGCTTTTGCCGCCGCTTCGCCAATTCAGCGATTCTGAGCTGCCTGGACTCCTCCACCGTCGGCGCGCCGCCGCCCAGCCGCCGCGGCACCCAGTGCTCCCCCTTGGGATGTGGATACTCCTCCTGTACGCGGTAGAGAATCGCATTCATCGCTTGGCGCAGCACGGCATTGAGCTGCTCGGCATTGCCCTCCGGCCGCACCGGCGATCCGATCGCCGCGACGATCGGAATCTTGTTGCGGAACAGGTTCTTTGGATGATCCTTGGGCCAGATCCGGTGCGCGCCCCAGACGATCATGGGAATAATCGGCACCTGCGCCTCCAGCGCCATCCGGGCCGCTCCGGTCTTGAACTCGCGCAGTTCGAGGCTGCGGCTGATAGTCGCCTCCGGGTGTAACCCAACGAGTTCCCCGGCCCGCAACCGCTGCACTGCCACCGCGTACGCATCGGCCCCCACACTGCGATCCACCGGGATGAGCTGGGCATGCTTGATCACGTAGTTGACCGCCCGTACGTCTTGCATCTCGGCCTTGATCATGAACCGCAGCCGCCGCCGCCGATGGTGGGCGGCGATCGATGCCGGAACCCAGTCCACGTAGCTCGTGTGATTGAGTGCGATCAACGCGCCGCCACGTTCGGGGATGTTCTCCAGGCCTTCGAATGTGATCTTGTTTCCGTTGGCCGCGACGATCGACGGAACAAGAATCTCCATCATCCGGAAGAACGGCTCAGCCATGTATTCTCCTTCACCTCTTACCGCGATTCATGCGGTGTCCGGCTAGCGGCCCTTGCCGCCGCCTCGTCAGCCTCCATCCGTGCCGCCTCGGCCAGCGTTGGCGCGCCGCCGCCGAGTCGGCGGGGCACCCAGTACGCCCCAGCCGGATGCGGATACCGCTCCTGCGCTTGCCACAGCAGCGCGGTCATCGACTCACGCAGCGCCGCGTTGGTCTGTTCGATGCCTGCCGCGGCCCGCAGCGGCCGACCCACCTGTACCGTGACCGGCACCTTGGCGCGTCCTATCTGCCTGGGATGGTCCTTGGTCCAGATCCGCTGAGCACCCCAGACAACGACGGGCACAATCGGGACATCCGCTTCCGCGGCCATTCGGGCGGCCCCCGTCTTGAACCCTTTGAGCTCGAAGCTACGGCTGATGGTGGCCTCCGGGTAGACCCCGACCAGTTCCCCTTCGCGCAGCCGCTGCACCGCCACCGCATAGGCGCTACCGCCGGCGCCCCGGTCCACCGGAATGGTCCGGGTGTGCCTGATCAGGAAGTTGACCAACCGCACCCGTTGCATCTCGGCCTTGATCATGAACCTCATCCGGCGACGCCGACGATGCATGGCCAACGCGGCCGGCAGCCAATCGACATAGCTGGTGTGATTGATAGCGACCACGGCGCCGCCTTGGTCGGGCACATTCTCCTCGCCGACGTAGGTGATCCGGGTTCCGGTGGCCAGCACCAGCAACTGGGCCAGGATCTCTAAGACGCGATAGGTCGGCTCCGCCATCGGTCACTGCTCCGGCGCCCCGGCGGGATGGGCTCGCTGAGCGCGGCGCGCAGCCCTAACCGCCGCCTCCTGCGCGTCCAACCGGGCCGCCTCGGCAAGCGACGGGGCGCCGCCGCCCAGCCGGTGCGGCACCCAGAACTCGCCGGCCGGATGCGGTCCGTACAGTTCTTGGGCCCGCTCCAGCAAATGTTGCATCCGGGAGTGCAGCAGGCCGTTCAGTTCAGCGGTGGGCAGCGTCGGTTCGATCCGTTCACCGACGACAATCGTGACCGGCACCTTCGGGCGAAACAGCTTTTTGGGACGGTCCTTAGTCCAGATCCGCTGCGCACCCCAAACAATATGCGGAACGATCGGCACCCCGGCCTCGATCGCCATTCGGGCCGCCCCCGTCTTGAATTCCTTGATCTCGAAGCTGCGGCTGATGGTCGCCTCGGGGTACACGCCGACGAGTTCGCCGGCCTTCAGCATCCTGACGGCGGCGTCGTAGGACGCGGACCCGTCCTGCCGATCCACCGGGATGTGGCGCAGGCTGCGCATAATGGGACCGGTGATCTTGTGATCGAACACCTCCTGCTTGGCCATGAACCGCACCTTGCGCCCGAGGCCCTGTTGGTAGGCGGGCAAACCCGCAAAGGTGAAGTCGAGGTAGCTGGTGTGGTTGATCGCGACGACGGCGCCGCCGCTGGTCGGTAGGTTATCCACACCCGTGACGGTGATCTTCAGACCCTGTATGCGCCAGGACAAGCGAGCAAGCCGAATGACGGTGCCGTATACCGGTTCCACAGCAGTTCAGCCTAGTGGTCCCGGCTGCAAGCCGCCCAAAGTGGCGAAAACCCAAATTGACGAAAGAGGTGAGCCGTGTCCTTCCCCTCATCGCCACCCGCGCTGCCCGCGATCGTTGCCCGGTTTGCCGTCGGCAGGCCGGTGCGCGCGGTGTGGGTCAACGAACTGGGCGGCGTCACCTTCCGGGTGGACTCCGGCATGGGCGCCGGCTGCGAGTTCATCAAGGTCGCCAGGAGGGGTACCGCCGACTTCGCTAATGAGGCGCGGCGGCTGCGCTGGGCCGCGCCGTACCTGGCGGTGCCGCGGGTACTGGGTGTCGGGGTCGACGGCGATTGGGCCTGGTTGCACACCGATGCGCTGCCCGGCTTGTCCGCGGTGCACCCGCGCTGGCGGGCGTCCCCGCAGGTCGCGGTCCCGGCGCTGGGTGCGGGGCTGCGCACCCTGCACGACAGCTTGCCGGTGCACTCATGTCCGTTCGACTGGTCGACGGCCAGCCGGCTGGCCAAGCTGGCCCCGGCGCGACGCGCGGAACTGGGTGACTCACCGCCGGTTGATCGGTTGGTCGTCTGTCACGGCGACGCGTGCTCACCCAACACCATCCTCGATGACACCGGCCGCTGTTGCGGACACGTCGACTTCGGCAATCTCGGTGTGGCCGATCGGTGGGCCGACCTCGCGGTCGCGACGCTGTCGTTGCAATGGAACTTTCCCGACTACCCGGGCCAGGTCAGAGATGACGAGTTCTTCGCCGCCTACGGTGTGGCGCCGGACCCGGCTCGCATCGACTACTACCGCCGGCTGTGGCAGGCCGAAGACGACAGCTCACGCTAAGCTCGAGGCTGCGCTTTGCGCTCGTAAGCTCTTCCGAAAGGTAGCTGTGCAGGTCACAAGCGTTGGTCACGCCGGCTTTCTGATCCAGACCCAGGCCGGCAGCATCCTGTGCGACCCTTGGGTCAATCCGGCCTACTTTGCGTCTTGGTTTCCGTTCCCCGACAACAGCGGGCTGGACTGGGGCGCTTTGGGTGAGTGCGATTATCTGTATGTCTCGCACCTACATAAGGACCACTTCGACGCGGAAAATCTACGAGCGCACGTCAACAAGGACGCCGTCGTGCTGCTGCCCGACTTTCCGGTACCCGACCTGCGAAATGAGTTGCAGAAGTTAGGATTTCATCGGTTCTTCGAAACCACCGACTCGGTCAAACACCGCCTGAGGGGACCCAACGGCGATCTCGACGTGATGATCATCGCACTGCGGGCCCCCGCCGACGGTCCGATCGGCGACTCGGCGCTAGTCGTTGCCGACGGCGAAACAACGGCTTTCAACATGAACGACGCCCGCCCGGTCGATTTGGACGTGCTGGCATCGGAGTTCGGTCACATCGACGTGCATATGCTGCAGTACTCGGGCGCGATCTGGTACCCGATGGTCTACGACATGCCGGCGCGCGCGAAGGATGCGTTCGGCGCCCAAAAGCGGCAACGGCAGATGGACCGTGCTCGCCAGTACATCGCGCAGGTGGGAGCGACGTGGGTGGTGCCGTCGGCGGGGCCGCCATGCTTTTTAGCCCCCGAGCTGCGCCACCTCAACGACGACGGTAGCGATCCGGCCAATATCTTCCCCGACCAGATGGTGTTCCTGGATCAGATGCGGGCGCACGGCCAGGACGGCGGGCTGCTGATGATCCCCGGCTCGACTGCGGATTTCACTGGTACAACCCTGAATTCATTGCGCCATCCACTGCCCGCCGAACAGGTCGAGGCCATCTTTACCACCGACAAAGCCGCATACATCGCTGACTATGCCGACCGGATGGCGCCGGTGCTCGCCGCGCAAAAGGCTGGCTGGGCCGCCGCCGCCGGCGAGCCACTGCTGCAGCCGCTGCGCACCCTGTTCGAGCCGATCATGCTGCAAAGCAACGAGATCTGCGACGGCATCGGATACCCGGTCGAGCTCGCCATCGGTCCCGAAACCATTGTTTTGGACTTTCCGAAAAGAGCTGTACGAGAACCGATTCCCGACGAGAGGTTCCGCTACGGGTTCGCGATCGCGCCGGAGCTGGTGCGCACGGTGCTGCGCGACAACGAACCCGACTGGGTCAACACCATCTTCTTATCCACCCGATTTCGGGCATGGCGGGTTGGTGGCTACAACGAATACCTTTACACGTTCTTCAAGTGTCTGACCGACGAACGCATCGCCTACGCCGACGGCTGGTTCGCCGAGGCCCACGATGACTCCTCATCGATCACCCTGAACGGTTGGGAGATCCAGCGCCGCTGCCCCCATCTCAAAGCCGACCTATCGAAATTCGGTGTGGTGGAAGGCAACACGCTCACTTGTAACCTGCACGGCTGGCAGTGGCGTCTGGACGACGGTCGCTGCCTCACCGCCCGGGGCCATCAACTACGCAGTTCACGGCCATGATGCAGTTCTACGACGACGGCGTTGTACAGCTGGATCGTGCTGCACTCACGCTGCGCCGCTATCATTTTCCTTCGGGCACGGCCAAGGTCATCCCACTGGACCAGATCCGCGGATATCAGGCTGAATCGCTGGGCTTTTTAATGGCCCGGTTCAATATCTGGGGCAGGCCAGACCTTCGCCGCTGGCTGCCACTGGACGTGTACCGGCCGCTGAAGTCGACGTTGGTCACCCTCGACGTACCGGGGATGCGGCCGAAACCAGCCTGCACGCCCACGCGCCCCAAAGAATTCATCGCACTGCTGGACGAGTTGCTCGCCCTCCACCGAACGTGAACCCACGGTTTCGCGCGCGATTTTCGCACTGCCCTGGGGCACAGCCTCACTCCAGACTTAAGCCACAGCGACGATCCAAGCGACGTGTCATGTGCCTGGTTTAAGTGTCGCGAGCGTGCCGTCGGCGGTGCGGATATAGATGGATTTCATGGCCGCGATGTAATTGGCGACGGATTCGCTTGCGATCGGGTTGTCCGGGAATAATACCGTCACTGTGGTCTGATGCTGATACCGATTGACCCACATCGAGACCTGATGAGAAACCCTACCTTCGTCGTAAATCCTAAAATTCAGATCGGAATTAGCGACCGTAGAAAGAGGCGCAATGCTGGCATCCAGAAAGGACATCACGAAATTGCCCGGCCGGGGCGGCCTCAGCCCCGTTTCGGGGCGTGCCAGCTCCAATACGCGGTCGAATGGTACGGTCGCCAGGTCCTTACCCGAATCGAAGGAGATCTGCGCGACACGGGCGGCGCTATCGAAAAGTCCTGAGGCGACCGGCACGGTGATCGGCACCAACCCGGTAAACCAGCCCGTCGTTCTGAGTTCTGTCGGCGTCCTACGTGTATCAGTCGTCGTTACCACGTCAAACGTTTCACAGTTGGTCAACTCGCGCTCAGCGAGGGCGGCGCAGGCGAAAACGCCACCGCTAAAACGGGCGCCCGCAGCGACGCAGGCGGCTTCGAATCGCTCGCCCTGTTGCTCGTCCATCAGCGTTTCGGTAAGCAGCTTTCCGGTATGGGGCACCGATAGATCGCCGAGCGGCAACGGGAAGTGCGGCAGGGTTCCGTCGTTGTTGGCAGCGAATTCGACCCAACGGCGCACCCGGGCGGAGTCCAACGTCAAGGCGGCCGTGTCGGCGTACTGTCGGACACAGTGGTCGTCGTAGCGGCCCGCCGGCGGGAGCTCGATCGGCGGGTCGCCTCCCACCAATGCGGAGTACATCATATGGATCTCGATGAAAAGGACGCCCACAATCATCGGATCGACACAGAGATGAGCGATACTCGCATAGAAGGTGAAGTGATCGTCACTCTGAATAATCCCGAACAAGAAGCAGTCCCACTGCAACGGCTGCGGCGTTGCAATGTGGTGGCGCAGCTCCGCCGACGTCATGTTCTGATGCTCAGCTTGGACGACTTCGATATCTGCAGGGTCAGCGATGGTATGCCGAACGATGTGTTCGGCATTGTCGAACTCAAACCAACTGTGGTAGGTGTCGTGGCGGCGAAGGTGTGCGTTGATCGCATAATTCATGGCGCGGATGTTGCACCGGCCAGGTAGATCCCAGGTGAAGATCATCAGGCGCGACATATCGAGACCGCGCGCTACATGATCGCGATAACGTCGAAGGTGTTGAGCTTGTTGATAGCTGGGCGGCACCTCACTTATCGGCGCTTGCCGGGCTTTCGCCTTCGCCGTCGGTGATGCGTGCCAACAGATAATCGAACCTGGGTCCGGCGTCCAGTCGCGGAGCGTTGTAATGCTAAACACTCATTCCTCCTGCACTCGGACCGAGCCCCGCCAGGGCACGCAAGTAAGCTACGGCCAGACGGTGTGACACTCAAACCGGCGGGCGTAATTTCCTCCGACGACGCTCCGCAGACCACAATCGTCAGCGGCGGAGTACGGTTGCTCACCATGTGGTCCACCGTGCTGGTCTTGGCGCTCTCGGTGATCTGCGAGCCGGTACGGATCGGTTTGGTGGTCCTCATGCTCAACAGGCGCCGCCCGCTGCTCCATTTGCTCACATTCTTGTGCGGTGGTTACACGATGGCTGGTGGCGTGGCCATGGTGACGCTTGTGGTCCTCGGGGCCACTCCGTTGGCCGGACATTTCAGTGTGGCCGAGGTACAGATCGGGACCGGGCTGATTGCCTTGCTTATCGCGTTTGCGCTGACCACAAATGTCATAGGCAAGCATGTCCGGCGAGCTACCCACGCCCGCGTCGGAGACGACGGTGGCAGGGTCCTACGGGAGTCGGTACCGCCAAGTGGTGCGCATAAGCTGGCTGTGCGTGCACGTTGTTTTCTGCAGGGCGATTCGCTGTATGTCGCCGGGGTGAGTGGCCTAGGAGCCGCACTGCCTTCGGCCAACTACATGGGCGCGATGGCCGCCATTCTTGCCTCCGGCGCTACGCCGGCAACACAGGCACTGGCTGTCGTTACGTTCAACGTGGTGGCATTCACAGTGGCCGAAGTCCCCCTCGTCAGCTACCTGGCAGCACCGCGTAAGACCCGCGCGTTCATGGCTGCGCTGCAATCATGGCTGCGGTCCCGTAGCCGCCGCGACGCCGCGTTGCTGGTGGCCGCCGGAGGTTGCCTGATGCTCACGCTAGGCCTGAGCAACCTGTAGGCGGCGGCGGGCTTGCCTAACGCAGAGCTCTCACATGAAATGTCCAGGCGTCTCCGACTGCGTTGCGACCGTAAGGCACGATAACGTGTTTGCTATTGCTGCTGGTTTGCGTTGGTCGGCCGCTGTACCGCCGCTACACAAAGGGGACGCTGTGACCAAACTGCTCGTCGGGGCCATCGCGGGCGGAATGCTAGCTTGCGCAGCTATATTGGGCGACGGAATCGCTTCGGCCGATACTGCGTTGATAGTACCCGGTACCGCACCGTCCCCGTACGGGCCACTCAGGTCGCTCTATCATTTCAATCCCGCGATGCAGCCTCAGATCGGCGCGAATTACTACAACCCCACCGCTACCCGCCACGTCGTTTCATATCCAGGCAGCTTTTGGCCTGTCACAGGCTTGAATTCGCCCACCGTCGGCAGTTCTGTCAGTGCCGGGACGAACAATCTCGATGCGGCGATCCGCAGCACTGACGGACCAATCTTCGTGGCCGGGTTATCACAGGGCACGCTCGTGCTTGACCGCGAGCAGGCACGGTTAGCGAATGACCCGACGGCTCCTCCCCCTGGGCAACTCACATTCATCAAGGCCGGCGACCCTAACAATCTTCTTTGGCGGGCGTTTAGGCCGGGAACCCACGTGCCGATCATCGACTACACCGTTCCGGCCCCAGCGGAAAGCCAGTACGACACAATCAATATCGTGGGCCAGTACGACATTTTTTCTGACCCGCCTAATCGTCCGGGCAACCTACTCGCTGACCTCAATGCGATTGCCGCGGGCGGATACTACGGCCACAGCGCCACCGCATTCTCGGACCCAGCTCGCGTTGCGCCTAGGGACATTACGACGACAACGAACAGTTTGGGTGCGACGACCACGACCTACTTCATCCGGACCGATCAGCTACCTCTGGTGCGGGCGCTGGTGGACATGGCGGGCCTGCCCCCGCAGGCGGCGGGAACAGTTGATGCCGCACTGCGGCCCATAATTGACAGGGCTTATCAGCCCGGACCAGCACCCGCTGTGAACCCGCGTGATTTGGTCCAGGGCATCCGCGGTATCCCCGCCATCGCCCCTGCCATCGCCATCCCTATCGGCAGCACCACCGGGGCCAGTGCCGCCACCAGCACCGCTGCCGCCACGGCAGCAGCAACAAATGCGCTCCGCGGGGCCAACGTGGGCCCGGGCGCCAACAAGGCGTTGTCGATGGTCCGGGGTTTGCTACCCAAAGGGAAGAAGCACTAGCCATAAAGTCCACGACCTACGGTGGCGTTTCGCAGTTGGGGGTGTAAAGGGGGTTGAGGTCTTCGACGATGGCGGTTGCTGCTGGCCCACCAATCCGTTGCTGCTGACGCCAATCCATCGGGAAGGCCCTGGGTGGCGTCTTGGTGCGCCCGGAGGGGCAGCCCGTTGGCGCCCGTCGTCGAGCGTGAACTGAGGGCGGACCTCGGGCAGACACGCCGAGGTCTTC
This sequence comes from Mycobacterium tuberculosis H37Rv, assembly GCF_000195955.2. GTDB lineage: Bacteria > Actinomycetota > Actinomycetes > Mycobacteriales > Mycobacteriaceae > Mycobacterium > Mycobacterium tuberculosis. The sequence goes on from NC_000962.3 coordinate 4,288,162, forward strand.
CTTTTGGGCAGCGTGGAACCGCCCATCATCGAAAGACCTCGACCCCTACCCCGGCAACGACGCGCCGACTACCTCACACCCTCAACTGCGAAGAGATCCTAAAGCCTGAGCCCGTCGTGTAACCAAAGACCGATCAGATCGTCGTCGTCGGGCGGTGATTGCTCTTCTTCTTCCTTGGGCAACAACGGCTTACGTTTGGTTCGTTGGGCACGGCCACGGCGTCGGCCAAGGGGCCACCAGGTTGCCGGCCGCCAGCTTGACGGCAACCACCAGTTCGCCTGCCCAACCAACACGGCAATGGCGGGCACGGTAACGGTACGCACCAAGAAGGTATCCAGCAAAAGCCCGGTCCCTAGGACGAACGCACCTTGAACCACGCTACCCAAGCTGGCGAATACCAGACCGTACATCGAGGCAGCCATGATCAAACCCGCCGCAGTGATCACACCACCTGTTGAGGCCACGGTCCGGATGACACCGGAACGCACCCCCAAGACGGCCTCTTCACGCAGCCTAGAAATAAGCAGCATATTGTAATCTGCGCCCACCGCGACCAATATAACGAAGGTCAATCCCGGAATGCTCCAATGCATTTCCTGACCGAGTAAAAATTGGAACACGATAACGCCAATACCGAGCGCCGCCAGGTACGATACGATAACCGAGCCGATCAGATACAGCGGTGCCACAATCGCACGCAGCAAAACGATCAATATGAGCAGAACGATGCAGACGGTCATGGCGATGATCAATCGGAGGTCGTGATCGGAGTAGTCGCGCGTGTCCTTGAGAACGACGGGCAATCCGACGACAGACACCTTGGCATCGGCCAGTGCGGTATTTGGTTGCGCCCCTCGAGCGGCCGCCGTGATCGCGTCAATTTGGTCCATGGCAGCAGTGCTGAATGGATTCAGGTCGGTTTGTATCAAATACCGTATTGAGTGGCCGTCGGGTGAAATGAAGGCCGCCGCGACTTTTTTGAGTTGGTCTACATTCAGCCCGCCTAGCAGATCCCGATACTCTGACGGCATCGTCTCGGCTTTGACGCTCTCACCGGTGGCATACGACAACAACTCCGGGGGAATATAGAACCCCGCCATCGCCGGCGTGGTCGCGGTGTCCTTCATTGCCAATAGGAACGCCGAGGCCTCGCCCAACCCGAAACCCATCTTCTTCACCTGGTCGACCAACAACTGCACGCCCTCAGCCAGTTGCCGGCTCCCGTCGGCGAGATCATTGACCCCCTTGTTCACCAGGTTGATCTTGGATCGCACACCACCAGGACTGCTCATCCCCAGTGAACCCATCGCCCTGATGACGGTGGCCAGCGCCCCGCGTAATCCGGACACGGTGGCTGCCAGGGTCTGCACTGCGCGCGTGGCCTGCAGCTGTCGAGCCAACTCAGATATCTTTGCCAGCGTTCCGTCGTCGCGCGCTGTGACCAAACGCTGCAGTTCGGTGCGCGCACTGGCACAAGCCGGATCGGCAGTGCACATCGGGCTGCTATCCAGCGCCCCCAGCACCGGGCTTGCCCACTCGGTGTTGTTCGCTACAAAGCTCGCATCCGCGTCAATGGTGTCACCGAGTGCCCGCATGCTGCCGATCAGCTTCTCCGCGCCTTCCAGTTCGCCGAGAACCCTGTTGCCCCCGAGCAGGTCCTGAAGGTACGCCAGCGCGTCGATGAGGCCGCCGACCGTGGATATGGCCCGGTTAACTTGGGCCCGTACGTCGCCGAGTTTGCTCGCCATCAGGTTGGCTCCACCGGCCAGTTTGTCGATGTCGCCGGTGTGCACAGCGATCTGCTTGGAACCCTCATCCAGCTTGCTGCCGACTTCGCCAGCCTGCCAGGACGTCCGGGCCTGCTCCAGCGACCGTCCAGCGGGTCGGGTAATGCCCCTGACCATCGCGACACCCGGCACTTGGCTCACCCGCTGCACCATCTGCTCTAGGTCGGCGAGAGCCTTCGGCGTGCGCAGATCCGTCGAGGATTGGATGAACAGGTACTCGGGAATGATCAGGTTAGACGGGAAATGCTTGTCCAACGCGGCATACCCGATCGAACTCTCGACGGAAGCCGGAAGCGTCTTGCGATCGTCGTAGTTGTACCGGGCCAGTCCTGCGCAGCCGGCCAGAATAACCAGCACCAGCGCGCTGGCGAGCAGATGAGTCTTGGGCCGACGCACGATGTGCACCCCCGAACTCCGCCAAAAGCGCCGGGTGAGGTCACGGCGCGGCGCGATCCAACCGCGACGCCCGGTCAGCACCATCAGGGCGGGTAGCAGTGTGACAGCTGCGAAGAAGACCACGGCTACCGAGATTCCCAACATCGGACCAACCGTTTTGAGAATTCCCAGTTGGGTAAACACCATCCCGAGAAAGGTGATTGCTACGGTAGCCGCGGAGGCGGCGATCACCTTACCGATGGATGTCAATGCCTTCTTGACGGCTTGATCCGAATCCGCGCCCTGCCGTAAATAGTCGTGATATCGACTAATCAGAAATACCGCGTAATCCGTTCCCGCACCGACCATCATCCCGCTCATAAAAATAATGCTCTGGTTAGCAATACCGAGGCCCGCCAAGCCGGCTATTGCAACGAGGCGCTGTGCAACCACCACGGACATGCCAATTGTTATCAATGGCAACACCATGGTGATCGGATTCCCGTAGATGATCAGCAAAATGACCAACAACAGGATCGTGATCGCAAACTCGATGCGACTGCGGTCCCGTTGCCCGGTGAGGTTCAGATCGGCGACGGTGGCCGCGGGCCCGGTCAGGTTAGCCGTCAGTGTCGAGCCTGCGACCTGGTGTTCGACGATGTCAGCGACGCGGGCGTACGCCTGCTTGGACTGGGTCGAACCCAGGTCGCCGGGAAGGCCGACCGGCAGGATCCAGGCCTGATTGTCTTTGCTGGTCATGAGCTCCCGCAGGGGCGGTGTGGTGACGAAGTCCTGGAGCATCACGACGTCTCGAGTATCGCGTCGCAGGGCGTCAACCAGCTCTTTGTAGCTGCGTTCATCGGCCGCGCCGAGCCCTTTGGCATCGCTGAGCACCACCACCGCAACGCTCTGCAACCCGGCTTCACGAAATGCCGCGGTCATCTGCCGGGTCGAGACCAACACCGGGGCGTCCGATGGCAGAATCGCCACTGGATGCCGCTGGGAGATCGCGTCCAGGGACGGCACCGTCGGCGCAAGCAGACCCGCAAGCGCGACCCAGAAGGCGATCACCACCCACGGCCTTCGGACGATAAGGCGCCCTAGCCGCGGAAAGACACCCCCGTCACCGGTTGGCCTAAGCGGTTTCGATCGTAAGTTCGTCGAGGGTCTCGGTGTTCTGACAGGCTGCATCAAGACGTCGCACATTCCTCATCTGCTCCGCACGTGCCCGCCTTGAGCGCCAGCCGTGGTGGTCGCTGTGAGGCGAGTGAGACAGCAGGGGATCGGTCACCTGACGAATTTACGTGCGCAACCACTAAGCTTCTCTATCTACCGTCACATTCGCAACCTTTAGATTGCAGATATCGATAAAATCACCCGCGCGACAAGACCGCCATGTCATCCTTTCGATGTTATTTCGCCGGCCTGGGGAAAGCGCAACGACGTTGCCTACACGTTCCGCCGTCCCACCGTTGGCAATGCGCATACACACCGATCTAATTGCCCTCAGATATGCGGTAACGGATTCGCGAGCGACCGGATTATCTGGGAATAGCACGCTCGCCGCGGTCTCGTCGAAACGACCGACCATCGTACTTAGCGGATAGGTGACCCTCCCGTCGCTGTAGGTACCAACGTTGAGGCCCTCGAACAGTTTCGTCACCGCCGAGAGCGGTCCCACTTGTGCGTCGAAAAAGTTCACCAGGGAAAAAAGCGGTTGGGGCCTGCGCAGCGACGGCGACAATTCGACGACCCGTTCGAACGGCACTTTCGCCAGATCCGCACCAGTATCGAAGGAGGTCTGCGCGATTCGTGCAATCTCGTTAAAGGACAATCCGGCGACTGGAACGGTCACCGGGATCTGCCCGGTGAACCACCCCTGCGTCATAAGGTCGGCTGGTGTGCGGATATCTTTGGGAGTAATTCCAAAATAGGTATCGGCGCCGGTCAACTCGTGTATCGCGATGGCGATGCAAGCCAGCATGCCACCAATGAAACGAGCGTTCGCCGCCATGCAGGCGGATTCGAATCGCTGTGTTTGCTGCTCGTCCATTAGCATCATGCTGAGCAGGTCGCCGCCGCAGCGTACAGACGGATCTCCGAGGGGCAGCGGAAATTCCGGGAAAGTTCCGTTATTGATTTCGGCGAAGTCGATCCACGCGCGCACCTCCGGGGAATCGACGGTCAACGCCGAGGTGTACTCGTGCTGCCTGACGCAGAAGTCCACATAGCTGCCAGCCTCCGATAACCCAATCGGTGGCTCACCCATTATCAGCGCGGTGTACATCGACTGGAACTCCATGAGTCCGACTCCTACGAACTGACCGTCCGCATGCAGATGATCGATGCTGGCATAGAACGTGAAGGAGTCTGCTCGCTGAATGACTCCGAAGCTGAAGCAGTCCCAATGAAGCGAATCCGGTGTCGCCACGATGTGCTGTCGCAGGTCCGCGCTCGTCATCTCGCCATGTGTGGTCGGAACAAATTCGATATCCGCCGGATCGGCGATGCTGTGCCGAACGATGTGGTCGGTATCTCGAAGCTCGAACCAGCTGCGGTATGTATCGTGCCGACGAAGGTGCGCATTGATGACATAGGTCATGGCGCGCAGATCGCAGTGACCAAACACCTCAACGGACGCAATGAGCAGCCGCGAGTGATCGAGCCCCCGGGCAGCCTGCTCAGAAAAGCTCCGAATTTGTCTGGCTTGTACATAACTGGGAGGCACAGCACTCACCGGCGCTGCAAGGGCTTTCGCGCACGAGGCAGGTGTTGGGTGCCACGAAACTAACACGCCGGGCGCTGGGTCCCAGTCTTTGACCGCTGACAACTCTACTGGTCCTATTCGCACTAATAGCTCCTATTTCAGCGCGTGCGGAATACGTATGCGGCGAAACGTTCTTACTGTGACGACAGCGCGGCAGCAGGAGCGTCGTCGGGCGCCAGCTGTTCATACAAGTGATCCGCTAAGCCCCGCACCGTGGCGCTGACGTTCTTGGGTGCCAACCGGATTCCGGTCTCGGTCTCGATCCGAGTGCGCAGCTCTAGTGCGCCCAACGAATCAAGTCCATACTCGGGTAGCGGGCGGTCAGGGTCGACGGTGCGCCGCAGAATCAGGCTGACCTGCTCGGCGACCAGCTGCCGAAGCCGCGCCGGCCACTCGTCGCGTGGCAGCTCGTTCAGCTCGACGCGGAATTTGCTTGTGCCCGAACCGTTGCTGCTGGAGAACACTTCGAAAAACCGGCTGCGCTCTGCGAAGGCGACCAGCCACGGGGCTCCGATGACCGGGGCATAGCCGGTATAGACGCGGTTGTGGCGCAATAGCGCCTCGAACGCGTAAGCACCTTCGTCGGGAGTGATCGCCGTGTAGTTGCTTTCCTCCAATGCCGAAGCCCGCGCGGGCGATGCCGACCACCACCCCAACTGGCCGATATCCGACCAGGCTCCCCACGCGATCGCGGTAGCCGGCAGGCCCTGAGCTTGCCGCCAATGCGCGAAGGCGTCCAGCCAGCTGTTGGCCGCTGAGTAGGCACTCTGTCCCGGCGAGCCGGTGAGAGCTGCCGCCGACGAAAACAAGCAGAACCAGTCAAGCGGCTGTCCGCTGGTTGCTTCATGCAACTCCCAGGCACCGTGAACCTTTGGCGCCCAGTCGCGCGCCAGCAACTCGTCGGTGATATTGGCCAAGGTGGCGTCCTCGACCACCGCGGCCGCGTGTAGCACGCCTCGTACCGGAAGCCCGGTGGCCACAGCGGTCGCCACCAACCGCTCCGCGGTACCCGGTTGGGCGATGTCACCGCATTCCACCACGACTTCAGAGCCCATCGCCGCGATGGCCTCGATCGTTTCCCTCATCTTTTGCGTCGGCTGGGTGCGGGAATTCAGCACGATCCGGCCGCAACCGGCCGCGGCCATCTTCTCGGCCAGGAACAGCCCTAGCCCACCGAGGCCGCCGGTGATGATGTAGGAGCCGTCGGGACGGAACACCTGAGCTTGTTCCGGAGGCAGGGTAACGAGGCTTTTTCCGGTCTGTGGGATGTGGAGGACGAGTTTGCCGGTGTGCTCGGCGTTGCCCATCACACGGATGGCGGTGGCCGCCTCGACGAGGGGGTAATGGGTGCTCTGCGGCATCGGCAACTCGCCGGCTGCGGTCAAGCGATAGACCGTGCCGAGCAGGTCGCGCAGCTCTTCTGGGTGTGTCGCAGACAGCAACCCCAGGTCTACGGCGTAGAAGGACAGGTTGCGCCGGAAGGGAAAGAGCCCCAGCTTGGTGTCACCATAGATGTCGCGCTTGCCAATCTCGACGAACCGTCCCCGGAAGGCGAGCAGTTTCAGCCCGGCAAGTTGCGCGGCGCCGGTCACCGAGTTGAGCACGACATCGACACCCCGGCCGTTAGTGTCCCGCCGAATCTGCTCGGCGAACTCGATGCTGCGCGAGTCATAGACATGCTCAATACCCATGTTGCGCAATAGCTCTCGACGCTGTGGGGTACCGGCGGTGGCGAAGATCTCAGCGCCCGCCGCGCGGGCTATAGCGATCGCCGCTTGTCCGACCCCGCCGGTGCCGGAGTGAATTAGCACCGTGTCACCCGCCCTAATCCGGGCGAGCTCATGCAGTCCGTACCAGGCGGTGGCGTGCGCGGTGGTCACCGCAGCGGCCTGTGCGTCACCCAGGCCCGGTGGCAGCGTCGCGGCCAGCCGAGCGTCACACGTGACGAATGTGCCCCAGCAGCCGTTAGGCGACATGCCACCAACATGGTCACCAACCTTGTGGTCAGTGACGCCTGGTCCGACCGCGGTCACCACGCCGGCGAAATCCGTGCCCAGCTGGGGCAGGTGTCCCTCGAAGCTGGGGTAGCGACCGAAAGCGATGAGTACATCGGCAAAGTTGACGCTGGACGCACGGACCGCAACCTCGATCTGTCCTGGTCCTGGTGGAACGCGGTGAAACGCGGCCAGCTCTATCGTTTGCATATCGCCGGGGGTACGGATCTGCAGGCGCATGCCGCTCTGCTGATGATCCGCGACGATGGTGCGCCGCTCCTGAGGACGCAACGGGGTCGGACACAAGCGCGCCACGTACCACTCGTTGTCTCGCCAGGCGGTCTCGTCTTCTTCCGACGTGGCCAGCAATTGGCGTGCCAGCTGCTCGACACCGGTCTGTTCGTCCACGTCGATCTGGGTGGCACGCAGGTGAGGGTGCTCGGCGCCGATCGTCCGCAGTAGACCACGCAGCCCGCCCTGCTCAAGATTGACGCAGTCGTCGGCCAGCACCCGCTGGGCACCCCGCGTCACGACGTACATGCGCGGCACCGCCCCGGGAAGGTCTGACAATTCGCGAGCGATACCCACCAGCCGGCGAACGTACTCAGCGCCGCGATCCGCGCTCCCCTGATGCGGCGTACCGGTGTTCGACCCGGTGAGCACGACCACGCCGCTAAACTCGTCGCTACCAACTTGATCGCGTAGCTGGTCGGCGGCGGCCAACTGGTCGTCGTGCAGTGGCCACCGCATCGTCGTGCACGCCGCGCTGTGTTCCCTAAACGCGTCCGCTAGCCGGGTAGCGGTCACATCAGAGGCAGCGCAGTCACTGATCAGCAGCCATTTTCCAGCGCCAGAGGGGTCCATCTCGGGCAGCTCACGCTGGTGCCATTCGATGGTGAGTAAGCGCTCATTCAGCACCCGATTGTGTTTGTCGCGCTCGGACACTCCCGTACCGATTCGCAGTCCGCACACGGCCAGCAACACCGTGCCGTGCGCGTCCAGCACGTCGATATCGGCCTCGACGCCGACCAACTCGACTTTGGTCACCCGCGTGTAGCAATAGCGAGCGGTACGCACCGGAGCATAGGCACGGACTCGGCGCACCCCCAACGGCACCAATAGGCCGCTACCTACCGACTGGCTATCGGGATGCGCGCCGACCGACTGGAAACAGGCATCCAGGAGGGCCGGGTGGATTGCGTACAGGCCCTGCTGCGAACGAATCGAGCCGGGCAGCGCGACTTCGGCCAGCATTGTGGCGGTCGCATCCTCCGCGACATAGGCCACGGCCAGGCCGGTGAAGGCCGGACCATATTGCACACCGTGCTTGTCGAATTGCCGGCGCAGATCCTCACCGTCCACGCGGCAAGGGTGGGCTTCCAATAAGGAGGCCATGTCGTACGCCGGCGGCTCGCATTCGCCGGATACCTGCTGCAGCACCGCCGACGCACGCCGCAAGTGATGCCCAACGCCTTCCTGCAAGGCCTCGACGGCGAAGTCGACGACACCGGGCGAGGTCACCGTTGCCACGGTGGACACCGGGGTCTGGTCATCCAGCAGCAGCATCGCCTCAAAGCGCATGTCGCGTACTTCGGACTGCTCGCCGAGGACGGCACGGGCCGCAGACAACGCCATCTCGCAGTAGGCGGCCCCTGGAAGAGCAGCCACGTTGTGTATCCGGTGATCGCCCAACCAGGGCAAGGTTGCGGTACCAACATCGGCCTGCCAGGCGTGGCGTTCCGGCTCTTCGGGCAATCGCACGTGTGCGCCCAACAACGGGTGCACGGCTACCGTGGAGCCACCCGGCGACCGATTGTCAACGCCTTCGCGGTCATAGAACAGGAACCGGTGCGACCACGCCGGCAGCGGAGCATCGACCAAGCGGCCTTGGGGACAGAGCACCGAGAAGTCCACTGCCGCACCAGCGTTGTGCAGATCCGTCAGCAGGCGACGGAGCCCCAGCGGCAATGGCTGCTCCCGCCGCATACCGGCCAGCGCGGCAACCGGCATGCCTACACTGCCGGCAATCTGATCGACCGCGTGGGTCAGCAGCGGGTGCGGCGAAAGCTCGGCGAAGACTCGGTACCCGTCGTCGAGCGCCGAGCGCACCGCAGCGGAGAACCGCACGGTGTGGCGCAAATTGTCGGCCCAGTAACGCGCGTCGCACGCCGGCGCTTCGCGCGGGTCGAAAAGCGTCGCCGAATAGTAGGGAATCTCAGGAGCTTTCGGATTCAGGTCGGCCAGCGCAGCTATCAACTCGTCGAGGATCGGATCCACCTGCGGCGAATGCGAAGCCACGTCGACGGCCACCGCCCGCGCCAGCACGTCTCGCCGCTCCCATATGTCGACCAGCTTGCGCACCGACTCGGTGCCTCCGGCGATCACGGTGGACTGCGGCGCGGTCACCACGGCGACCACCACATCGTCGATGCCTAGAGCGGTCAATTCCGACTGCACAGCTAAGGCAGGCAACTCCACCGACGCCATCGCCGCGGAACCGGCGATCGTCGCCATCAGTTTTGATCGTCGGCAGATGACGCGTACCCCATCTTCGGCTGACAGCACTCCTGCGACCACAGCCGCGGCCGACTCACCCATTGAGTGGCCGATCACGGCGCCCGGGCGCACTCCGTATGCCGCCATCGTGGCTGCCAACGCGACCTGCATCGCGAAGATGGTCGGCTGAACTCTGTCGATGCCAGTCACGGTCTCGGGCGCCGTCATCGCCTCGGTGACCGAGAACCCGGACTCCGCGGCGATCAATGGCTCTAGCTCCGCAACGGTCGCGGCGAACACCGATTCGTTCGTCAGCAGATCGGCGCCCATCGCTGCCCACTGCGACCCTTGCCCGGAGAATAACCAGACCGGCCCGCGGTCATCCTGCCCCACCGCGGGCTGGTAAACGGTGTCACCGTCGGCGACCTCGCCCAAGCCGGCAATCAGCTCGTCGACGCTGCTCGCGATGACCGCCGTGCGCACCGACCGGTGCGTACGCCGCCGCGCCAGCGTGTACGCAAGATCCGAGAGCACCAGGGAGTCGGCGTGCTGCTGTATCCAGTCGGTCAACCGCTGAGCAGTCTGCCGCAGCGCGTCGGCCGAGGAAGCGGACAGCGTGAACAAGGCAGGGGTGCCGGTCGGGGGGGTGCTCGCCGCGTGGGGCTGGGCTTCGGTTTGCGGAGCTTGCTCCACAACAGCGTGCACGTTCGTTCCCGAGAACCCATAAGACGACACTGCCGCCCGCCGGGGCACCTGACGACCGTTGGTGGGCCACGGTGTGGTCACCTCGGGCACGAAGAGGTTGGTGGTGATGCCAGCAATCTCATCGGGCAGCCGAGTGAAGTGCAGATTACGTGGAACCACACCATGTTTCAGAGCGAGAACCACCTTGATTAGCCCTAGCACCCCGGCGGTCGACTGGGTGTGTCCGAAGTTGGTCTTCACCGATGCGAGTGCGCACGGGCCGTCGACCCCATACACCTCGGAGACACTTGCATATTCAATGGGGTCACCGATCGGGGTGCCGGGGCCGTGCGCTTCGACCATGCCGACCGTCGCGGCGTCCACGCCACCGGCAGCCAACGCCGCTCGATAAGCCGCAACCTGTGCGGGCTGCGAAGGCGTCGCGATATTGACCGTGTGGCCATCCTGATTTGCGGACGTGCCACGAATTACCGCCAGGATCCGGTCACCGTCGGCCAATGCATCCGGCAACCGCTTGAGCACCACCACGGCACAACCCTCGCCTGACACGAACCCGTCAGCCGCGACATCGAACGCGCGACAACGTCCGGTCGGGGACAACATGCCCAAAGCGGATCCAGCAGCGGCCTTGCGTGGCTCCAGCATCAAGGCGACACCCCCCGCCAAGGCAACGTCGCTTTCACCCTCGTGCAGGCTGCGACACGCCATGTGCACGGCCGTCAGGCCGGACGAGCATGCGGTATCAACGGTTATTGCCGGACCGTGCAGTCGCATCGCGTAGGCGACCCGGCCCGACGCCATGCTGAAGCTGTTGCCCAGATATCCGTACGGCTCCTCCAATTGTTTGGCGTCGGCCGCCACCATCGTGTAGTCACCATGGGTGACACCCGCGAACACGCCGGTCGCCGAGCCTGCCAGCGTTTGCTGAGTAAGACCGGCGTGCTCCATGGCCTCCCAGGACGTCTCCAGCAACAGACGTTGCTGCGGATCGATCGCAATCGCCTCCCGCTCGCCGATGCCAAAGAACTCGCAATCGAAATCCGCGGGGTTATCCAGGAAACCGCCCCACTTGCACACCGTCCGACCGGGCACGCCCGGCTGCGGGTCGTAGAACTCGTCGCAATCCCACCGGTCCGGCGGCACCTCGGTGATCAGGTCGTCGCCTCGTAACAACGCCTTCCACAACAACTCGGGGGAATCGATCCCGCCGGGCAGCCGGCAAGCCATGCCGATAACAGCAACCGGAGTCACACGTGGTTCAGCCAACGTCCATGCACCCCTATCTGCACCAGTGCCTGACGCCGCCGACCCCAAGCCCAATGCCGGAGGCGATACGTAGCCTAACTAGCAATCCTTCGATGTAGCTGTGTCTTTGGTGGCTCTTTAGTTCTAAGCGGCTGTGCTACTGGGGCACTGGGCCCTACTTCGGTTTGTCGTGGCATGGGCAGCCCGCGGTCTGCCGCAGTCTGAAGTTCGCGGCCTGAGCGCGCGCTATCTTCCACGCCGGGCCGGTAGTCTGACGCTTCATGGTTTCGCTTTCCATCCCCTCGATGTTGCGCCAGTGCGTCAACCTGCACCCGGACGGCACGGCATTCACTTACATCGATTACGAACGGGATTCGGAGGGCATAAGTGAAAGCCTGACGTGGTCGCAGGTGTATCGGCGAACCCTAAACGTTGCAGCAGAAGTCCGCCGCCATGCCGCAATTGGTGACCGTGCAGTGATATTGGCCCCACAAGGACTCGATTATATTGTTGCTTTTCTGGGCGCTTTACAGGCCGGTCTTATTGCGGTTCCACTTTCGGCTCCGCTCGGCGGCGCCAGCGATGAACGTGTTGACGCGGTAGTGCGTGACGCGAAACCCAATGTCGTTCTGACAACATCCGCGATAATGGGCGATGTCGTCCCGCGCGTTACGCCACCGCCCGGTATTGCCAGCCCGCCAACGGTTGCGGTCGATCAACTAGATCTGGACTCGCCGATACGATCTAATATTGTGGACGATTCTCTCCAAACAACCGCATATTTGCAGTATACGTCGGGATCGACCCGCACACCTGCCGGTGTAATGATTACCTACAAGAATATATTGGCAAATTTCCAGCAGATGATTTCCGCCTATTTCGCCGACACCGGAGCCGTACCGCCATTGGACCTTTTCATTATGTCGTGGCTACCGTTCTATCATGACATGGGTTTGGTTCTGGGAGTTTGTGCGCCGATTATCGTAGGATGCGGCGCTGTGCTCACAAGCCCGGTGGCGTTTCTGCAGCGACCAGCCCGGTGGCTGCAATTGATGGCACGCGAGGGCCAGGCGTTTTCGGCGGCACCGAACTTCGCCTTCGAACTGACGGCAGCAAAAGCAATAGATGACGACTTGGCCGGGCTCGACCTTGGACGGATCAAAACCATCCTCTGCGGCAGTGAAAGGGTGCATCCGGCGACCCTCAAGCGCTTTGTCGACCGGTTTAGCCGTTTCAATCTTCGAGAATTCGCAATTCGGCCCGCGTACGGACTCGCGGAAGCCACGGTGTATGTGGCGACCAGCCAAGCCGGCCAACCCCCAGAAATCCGTTACTTCGAACCCCACGAACTTTCCGCTGGGCAGGCCAAGCCGTGCGCAACCGGGGCGGGCACAGCTCTGGTCAGTTACCCGCTGCCGCAATCACCCATTGTTCGGATCGTCGATCCCAACACCAATACCGAGTGCCCACCCGGAACAATCGGTGAGATCTGGGTACACGGCGACAATGTCGCCGGCGGCTATTGGGAAAAGCCTGACGAGACTGAACGCACCTTCGGAGGAGCACTGGTCGCTCCCTCGGCCGGCACACCCGTAGGGCCTTGGCTACGAACTGGCGACTCGGGCTTCGTGTCTGAGGACAAGTTTTTCATCATCGGCAGAATAAAGGATCTGTTGATTGTTTACGGCCGCAATCATTCTCCCGACGACATCGAGGCAACGATCCAGGAGATCACTCGGGGCCGCTGTGCGGCGATAGCGGTTCCGAGCAATGGCGTGGAGAAGCTCGTTGCCATCGTCGAACTCAACAACCGCGGCAACTTGGACACAGAGAGGCTGAGCTTCGTCACGCGTGAAGTCACCTCGGCGATATCCACCTCGCATGGATTGAGCGTGTCGGATCTGGTTCTGGTGGCGCCCGGCTCGATTCCGATCACCACGAGCGGCAAGGTCAGACGTGCCGAGTGTGTGAAGCTGTATCGACACAACGAGTTCACCCGGTTGGACGCTAAGCCGTTGCAAGCGAGCGATCTTTAGTGGTCACGCGACTTGCACCCCGTCTCGGGGTTGTTCGGCAGCCATGCGGCTGCCTCCCTTCCGCGCTTCACAGCCACCAGCCGGGCAAGGCCCGGTCTTACGGTCGGCTCCACGCTTAACGACGGGAACCAGCGGTCGGCGACCACCAGCGCCGACCCGTACCAGCCCGTCTTGTAGGACAAGTGCCGGCGCGGAGTGCCCAGGGCCGAGTCCGACAGTCCGCGCCGGCGGGCGCGGGCGCCGGGAAGCCCCTTTTGCCGCAGCATCCCCGCAGCGTCCAAACCTTCAACAACGATGTGGCCGTGGGTTTGAGCCAATCGTGTTGTCAGGACATGCAGGTGATGAGTGCGGACATCGTTGACCCGGCGATGCAGCCGGGAAATCTCGGTGGTGCGCTCGCGGTAGCGCCGTGAGCCTTTCGTGCACCGCGACCGCGCACGGCTGGCGTACCGTAGCTCTTTGAGTGCCGTGTCGAGTGGCCGTGGATTGGGCACTTCTTCGAGCACTGCGCCCGCCTCGTTGGCGACCGTGGCCAGCCGGCGCACCCCGACGTCAACGCCAACCCGTGAACCGGGCTGTGCCACGTTGGGCTGCTGCGGGCGTTGCACGAGGACCCGCACACTGGCGTCGAGCCGGGTGCCGTTACGGCGCACCGAGATTGCCAGCACCCGCGCCCGGCCTGTGGCGATGAGCCGTTCAATCCGGCGTGTGTTCTCGTGCGTACGGACGGTCCCGACGACCGGAAGTGTGAGATGACGGCGATCAGGTTCGACGCGCATCGCTCCGGTCGTGAATGTCACGCGGTCCTGATCGCGGCCTTTCTTCTTGAACCGGGGGAAGCCCATTGTCTTGCCCTCACGTTTACCGGATCGGGAGTTCTGCCAGTTCCAGTACGCATCGACAGCGCCGCCAATGCCGTCGGCGTAAGCCTCTTTCGAGCACTCCGGCCACCACACCGCCCCGGTCTCGGCGTTGACACACACCTCGTCCTTGACGGTGTTCCACCGTTTACGAAGCACCCGCAGCGACGGCTTGACAGTCCCGATACCAGTAACGCGCCACGCCTCGATATCGGCTTTCAAAGTAGCGACCGCCCAGTTGTAGGCCTTGCGGCGAGCGCCGAAATGCCGCGCCAGCGCGCGGGCCTGGTCCTCGGTTGGGTCCAGCGTGAACCGGAACGCCTGCACACACCAGCCTTCTGGCACCTCGAATCTGGCCATCAAGCTGCCTCCGCGTCCCCGACCGCAGCAGCAAGGGCACGCTTGGCCCCGTTCTGTGCAGCGCGTTCACCATAGAGCCGAGCACACATCGAGGTCAGGATCTCGGTCATATCGCCCACCAGGTCGTCATCAACCTCAGCCAAGTCGACCACCACCAATTCCCGGCCCTGGGCGACAAGAGCGGCCTCGACGTACTCAGAGCCAAACCAGCAGAACCGATCCCGGTGCTCCACCACGATCCGCGTCACCACCGGATCACCCAGCAGCGCAAAAAACTTACGGCGATGTCCATTCAACGCCCAACCACCCTCGGCCACCACCTTGTCGACAGAGAGATGTTGCGATGTGGCCCACGCGGTCACCCGCGCGACCCGCCGATCCAGATCGGACCTCTGATCCGCTGACGATACCCGCGCGTACACCAACGTCCGCCCGCGCCCAGACTCCTCGACTGCCGGATCGTTCACCAGAATGAGCCGACCCACTCGCTGCGCCGGAACCGGCAACAGCCCGGCTCGAAACCAGCGATACGCGATCACCCACGCAACACCGTTGCGCTCCGCCCACACCGCCAAATTCATCCATCTGTTCCTACAGCACACCACCGACAACTACCGACCACTCAAAACGCAACAGTTGGCAGCCCTACGATCGGCCAGCGCCTGACGGGCGGCGTTATATCCAGGGATGAACGTGATTCCCGGCCCACCGTGACAACCGGCACTGCCCAGGTACAACCCGGCTATCGGGATCGGCTGGCCGATAAAGCCTTTCGGGCCAGGCCTGTTGGGGCCGATCTGGTCCGAGTGCAGCAGGGCATGGCAGTAGTCCCCACCCGGGGCACCGAACATCACACCCATGTGTTTGGGGGTAAAGGTGGTGTACCGGAGAATGCTGCCTTTGAAGTTCGGTGCCAACCTAGTGATCTTGTCGATCACGTTCTGCCCCATTTCGACCTTTGCCCGGCCGTACCCTCCGTATTTTGAGCCACCCTCGATCGGGAACCACATTGCGAACGCCGACGCGGCCTGCTTACCCGCCGGGGCCAGGCTGGGATCATGCAGCGACGGGATCTGCAACACCACGGTCGGATCGGCCGGGACGATCCCACGCCGGCAATCCTCCCACTGCTGCTGAACCTGCTCCGGTGTACAGAAAATGCCCATCGATGCCTGCATGCTCGGATCGTTGAGTGCCTGGTAGGGCGCCGCGAAGGCCGGTGGCTGCGCGAGCGCAAAATGCATCTGCAGATAGCTGCCGCGGTGGTCGATGCGCAAATAGCGATCGCGGATTTCCGACGGCAACACTGCCGGATCGATCAGCTCGTTGATGGTGACGTCGGGTGCTATGGCGGAGACCACGATCGGGGAGGTCAAGGTGTCCCCCGCCGCGGTGCGCACGCCCCGCACGCGGGCTGACGACCGACTATTGTCAACCACGATCTCGGTCACCTTGGAACGTAACCGGACCTCGCCGCCGGTGCGTTCCAGCAATTGCGACAGATGGGTGGTAAGCGCGCCGATGCCACCGCGCAATTTCTTCCACCGCACGAAGTCGCCCTCCGGGACACCCAATCCGAAGGCGAGCGCGGCAGCGCTGCCCGGTGTGGCCGGCCCGCGATAGAGCGTGTTCACGGCCAGCACGGTCATCGACCCGCGCAGGGCGCCGTGCTTCTCGCGGTCCGGGAAATGGCGGTCCAACACGTCGGTGACCGATCCGAACAGCATGTCATCGATCGCTGACCGTTCGAATTCATTTGTGGCACAGGCATACATCTCGTCGAAGCTCTTGGGCAGAGTTCCGGCTTCGAAACGCCCCAGCGCCCGGGTCGGCGCCTGGCTCCACGCCAGCAGGCCCGCCATCCCGGTGACGGCGTCTGCCCCGTGCACCCGATGGAGGTGGGTAAGCATCTTCGTCGGGTCGGTGAATTGGACCACCGGATCGTCCCCGACACCGCGCAACGCTACCGACATCACCTCCAGATCGACCGTCGGCAAGCTGTCCAGGCCTAACTCGCTGCTGACCGCCGAGGAGGTCGGGAACTGCACCGATCCGGCGATCTCGAACCGGTACCCGTCGAACAGCTCCACCGTGGAGGCCATCCCGCCGGCGTAGCGCTTAGCGTCCAGACACGCGGTCCGCAGTCCGGCTCGCTGCAGCAGCACTGCCGCGGTCAGCCCGTTGTGCCCGGCGCCGATAACTATCGCGTCATAACCAGTCATACGCGTCTCCAGCAATGCAGGCTCGCACGCGCTCGATGTTTTGTCAATTATGACGAAACTGTGAGGGTGGTCCAGGTGTCGGAGATGCCGACGCGCAGCGACTCCAGTGCGACGTGGCAGACCCGCGCCAGCTCCCCGAGCGACCGGTCACTCCCAAGCATCCAGGCTTCCATCGCGCCGAACACCGCCGCGGCGACGCATCGTGCGGTGACGGCGATGTGCAATCGGGCATCGGGTGCACCCGCGATATCGCAGTTACGTCGCCGCAATTGGGCCTGGATGGCATCGGCGAAGTCGGCTTCCACCTCGCGCATATGGCGGACGATCCGGCTCGGCTCCAACTCGCCGCGCCGCAACGACGCAATCTTCGTCACTGCGTCAACGTCATAAGGAAACGAGAAGATAGCCGCTTGCACGGAATCGATGATCGATTCGTCGGCCGGTCTAGCATCCAGCGCCGCGCGAAACCAGTGCAGTCCGGCGTCGTAGTCGGCAAACAGCAAATCGTGCTTGGATCTGAAGTGGCGATAGAAAGTACGCAGCGACACCCCGGCGTCCTCCGCAATCTGCTCGGCTGAGGTAGCCTCGACGCCCTGGGCCAGAAATCGCACCAGGGCGGCCTGGCGCAGTGCCTCGCGAGTGCGTTCGCTGCGCGCCGTCTGCGGGGGCCGGACCATGACTGCAAGCTATCGTCAATTTTCGTTCTGTCAACATTGACAAAACTGTTGGCCACGGCGAGACTGCGCGCATGGTGTCGCTTCTTGTTCACGCTGCGCTGGGAGTAGTCGTCATCGGCTGGATCGTCTCGTCGAACCCGAAGGTTTTCACCAGGCCGGCCGGCGGATCGTGGTTCTCGCTGCCGGAGTGTGTGTACTACGTCGTCGGTATTGCCTCGATCGCGCTGGGGTGGTACTTCAACATTCGTTTTGTGCAGCAGTACGCGCACGGAGCCGCCAACCCTCTCTGGGGTCCCGGCAGCTGGGCGGAGTACGTCCGGCTGATGTTCACCAACCCGGCGGCCAGTTCGGCCGGCCAGGACTACACCATTGCCAACGTGATCCTGCTGCCGCTGTTTTCCACCACCGACGGCTACCGACGTGGTCTGCGGCGGCCCTGGCTGTATTTCGTGAGCAGCCTGTTCACCAGCTTTGCATTCGCGTTCGCGTTCTACTTCGCCACCATCGAACGTCAGCACCGACACGAACGTTCCCGTGCGACGGTCGGCGCCTAGGCGGCGACTGGCTTGGTGGCCCGCCACCTCAGGCGAGCGCCCGCGACATCGACGTGGATATCAGTGAATCCCACAGCTCGCAGCCGACCGGGGAGGTCCGCCGGGGCGATCGGAGTGTAGGTGTCGGCGATGTGTATTAGGCGAAACGGCAGCGACGGCACACCGTCGCTGCCGGCAAAGACGCCACCTGGTTGCAGCACCCGGTACGCCTCAGCGAATAGCTGGTCCTGCAGTTGGGCGCTGGCAACATGGTGCAGCATCGTGAAACACACCACGGACGTGAAGTGATCATCGGGCAGCCCGGTCTGGGTGCCATCGCCGCGGATGATGCGCGCCCGCTGGCCGTAGCGGCGGTTCAGGCGCTCGACCATCGAGTTGTCGACTTCAACGGCGGTGAGCGAGGCGGTCAGGCCAAGGAGCGCTTGCAGTGTCGCCCCATAACCGGGGCCGATCTCCAGCGTCCGGGGGCCGAGTTCGACGTGCTGCAACGCCCAGGGCAGGAGCTGATTGGCCACCGCTTTTTCCCAGCCTGCCGAGCTGCAATGACGCCGATGTAGAAGATTCATGGCCATGGCCCAGAACACTAGTTAGCCACCGGCCGGCAGTCTTCCGATATTCTGCCTTAATATGTCGGAAAACAGCCACCACAGGCTGGCCACAACCTCGTTGACGCTCCCGCCGGGAGCGCGGATCGAACGCCACCGCCATCCGTCACACCAGATCGTCTATCCGTCCGCAGGGGCGGTCTCGGTCACCACTCACGCGGGAACCTGGATTACGCCGGTAAATCGGGCAATCTGGATACCGGCGGGCTGTTGGCACCAACACAAGTTCCACGGCCACACGCAATTTCACGGCGTAGCGCTGGATCCGCAGCGCTATCGCGGCGGCCCGGCAACCCCGACGGTGCTCGCGGTCAATCCGTTGATGCGCGAACTCGTCATCGCGTGTTCGCAGGCCGACCGAACCGACACCGACGAGCACCACCGGATGTTGGCCGTACTGCAGGATCAACTGCCAACAACGAGCATCCGCGAGCCACTGTGGGTTCCCTCACCAACCGATCGCCGGTTGCGGCACGCGTGCGCGTTGATCGCCGACAACCTGACCCAGCCCTTGACGCTGCAGCAGATCGGCGGCCGGATCGGTGTCAGCCAGCGCACGCTGAGCCGTCTGTTCAGCGACGAGCTGGGTATGACGTTCCCGCAATGGCGCACCCAGCTGCGCCTGCAACATGCGCTCGTGTTGCTCGCCGAGCGCCACGACGTCACGTCCGTGGCGTCCGAATGCGGTTGGGCCACACCAAGCGCGTTCATTGACACCTACCGACAAGCCTTCGGACACACTCCCGGCCAAGCCGCTAAGCCAATGGCGGCGACCCGCCTCACCCGGCTCCGCCGCGCTCGCGATCGCCGCTAAGCGACCGGCTCCAGCACTTCGACACCCACGAACGGAACCAGTGCGTCCGGGACTCTAACGCTGCCGTCGGGCCGCTGGTGGTTCTCCAGGATCGCAACCAGCCACCGGGTGGTGGCCAGCGTTCCGTTGAGGGTGGCCGCGATCTGCGGCTTGCCGCTGGCATCCCGGTAGCGGGTCGCCAACCGGCGCGCCTGAAAGGTGGTGCAGTTCGACGTCGACGTCAGCTCGCGATAGGCCCCCTGCGTCGGAATCCACGCCTCGCAGTCGAACTTGCGGGCGGCCGACGAGCCGAGATCACCCGCGGCCACGTCGATGACCCGATACGGCACCTCGATGCGTGCCAGCATCTGGCGCTGCCAGCCCAGCAGCCGCTCATGTTCGTGCTCCGCGTCGGCCGGTGTGCAGTAGACGAAGCCCTCGACTTTGTCGAACTGGTGCACCCGGATGATGCCGCGCGTGTCCTTGCCATGGCTGCCGGCCTCACGTCGGAAACACGACGACCAGCCCGCATACCGCAGCGGCCCGCGGGAAAGGTCCAGAATCTCGCCGGAGTGATACCCCGCCAGCGGTACCTCGGAGGTGCCCACAAGGTAGAGGCCGTCGCCCTCTACCCGGTACACCTCCTCGGCGTGGGCGCCTAGAAATCCCGTGCCTACCATCACTTCCGGGCGCACCAGCACCGGCGGGATCGTAGGGACAAAGCCGTTGTCGACGGCTAGCTTCAGCGCCAGCTGCAGCAATCCAAGCTGCAGTAGGGCACCCCGACCGGTCAGGAAGTAGAACCGTGAACCCGACACCTTGGCGCCGCGCTGCATGTCGATCAGGCCCAGCGACTCGCCGAGCTCCAGGTGGTCCTTGGGGTTCTCGAGGTAGCTGGGCTCGCCGACGACGTCGAGCACCGCGTAGTCGTCCTCCCCGCCGGCGGGTACCCCGTCCACGATGACATTCGAGATCGCCAGGTGCGCCGCGGTGAACGCCGCCTCCGCTTCGACCTCGTCGGCCTCAGCGGCTTTGACCTGCTCGGCGAGTTCCTTCGCGCGCCGCAGCAGCGGCGGGCGCTCTTCGGGAGACGCGCCACCCACGCTTTTGCTGGCGGCTTTCTGCTCGGCCCGTAACGAATCGGCGGTCGAGATCACGGCCCGGCGGGCGGCGTCGGCCGTCAGCAGGGCATCTACCAGCGCCGGGTCCTCGCCGCGGCTGAGTTGTGAGCGGCGTACCGCGTCGGGGTTTTCACGAAGCAGCTTCAGGTCGATCACGGCCGCAAGACTACTTTTGACGCCCAGTCAGGGTGGCGGCAGAGGACCATCCACCCGCGATGAAGCGATCCCGCAAGCTGACAACTGCAACATTGGTCATGCGGCCCCGCCGACCCTGTCAGAATGGAGCGGATGTTGGACGCGCCCGAGCAGGACCCCGTCGATCCCGGCGACCCGGCCAGCCCCCCGCACGGGGAGGCGGAACAGCCGCTGCCCGGGCCTCGGTGGCCACGCGCCCTGCGCGCGTCGGCGACCCGGCGAGCGCTACTCCTCACCGCTTTGGGTGGCCTGCTGATTGCCGGGCTGGTCACCGCGATTCCCGCCGTCGGCCGCGCGCCGGAGCGGCTGGCCGGCTACATCGCCAGCAATCCGGTGCCCAGCACTGGCGCCAAGATCAACGCTTCGTTCAACCGCGTCGCCAGTGGTGACTGCTTGATGTGGCCGGACGGCACGCCGGAGTCTGCCGCCATCGTCAGCTGTGCCGACGAGCACCGGTTCGAAGTCGCCGAGTCCATTGACATGCGGACATTCCCCGGCATGGAGTACGGGCAAAACGCTGCTCCCCCGTCGCCCGCCCGCATTCAGCAGATCAGCGAGGAGCAGTGCGAAGCTGCTGTGCGCCGCTACCTCGGCACGAAGTTCGATCCCAACAGCAAGTTCACCATCAGCATGCTGTGGCCCGGCGACCGGGCGTGGCGGCAGGCCGGTGAGCGCCGCATGCTCTGTGGCTTGCAGTCGCCCGGTCCGAACAACCAGCAGCTCGCCTTCAAGGGCAAGGTCGCCGACATCGACCAGTCCAAGGTCTGGCCGGCCGGTACCTGCCTGGGCATCGATGCCACCACCAACCAGCCGATCGACGTGCCGGTGGACTGCGCGGCACCGCACGCGATGGAGGTATCCGGCACGGTCAACCTGGCCGAGAGGTTTCCCGACGCGCTGCCGAGCGAACCCGAGCAGGACGGGTTCATCAAGGACGCGTGCACCCGGATGACGGACGCCTACCTCGCACCCCTCAAGTTGCGTACCACCACCCTGACGCTGATCTACCCCACGCTGACGCTGCCCAGCTGGTCGGCGGGTAGCCGCGTGGTCGCATGCAGTATCGGCGCGACCCTGGGCAACGGGGGGTGGGCAACCCTGGTGAACAGCGCTAAGGGGGCGCTGCTGATCAACGGCCAGCCGCCGGTACCCCCACCCGACATTCCCGAGGAGCGGCTCAACCTGCCGCCGATTCCGCTTCAGCTGCCAACGCCTCGGCCCGCCCCCCCGGCTCAGCAGCTGCCAAGTACCCCACCAGGCACTCAGCACCTCCCTGCCCAACAGCCAGTGGTTACGCCCACCCGGCCACCCGAATCGCATGCGCCAGCGTCGGCAGCACCGGCCGAGACCCAGCCACCGCCACCAGACGCCGGAGCGCCGCCGGCGACCCAATCACCAGAGGCCACACCGCCTGGCCCCGCCGAGCCCGCACCGGCAGGCTAGCCGGGTGACAGTACGGATGGACCCGCAGCGGTTCGACGAACTGGTGTCCGACGCACTCGACCTCATTCCGCCCGAACTGGCGGACGCCATGGACAACGTCGTCGTGTTAGTCGCCAATCGCCACCCCCAGCACGAAAATCTGCTCGGCCAGTACGAAGGGGTCGCGTTAACCGAGCGCGGCTCCGACTACGCCGGATCGCTGCCTGATGCCATCACGATCTACCGCGAGGCGCTGCTGGACGCCTGCGACTCTGAGGATGAGGTCGTCGACCAGGTCGCCATCACGGTGATCCATGAGGTCGCCCATCACTTCGGCATCGACGACGAGCGCTTGGACCAACTGGGCTGGCGTGACGAACCAGCGCCCGGGCGCGGCAACCCGGATTTGTCGGCACCCGATGCTATGAACGGCCCATGAGCACGGACTGCCGCGACTGCCGGGCGGGCTTGGATCACTGCCACGGCACCGTCATTCGTCATCCCTTGGCACGGCCGGAATGCACCGAGCCGGACTGTGTCAGCCCCGAGCTGCAACCCCATATCTTCGTCCTAGACTGCAATGCCGTCAGCTGCGAATGCACTGAATCGGCCACGGCGCCCGGGTCCTTCAGATCAGCCCATCGGGTCGGTGCTTGACGTCACCGCGTGTGTGACCGGGCTGGCTGCGGCTTCAGCGGGGTCCGGACAAAACGGCGGCTTCCGGAGGCCCCACTGCACACAACTCCATCGCCCATCGGTTATCGGGGCCAGCACCACCGACTCGACGTTTTCCAAGTGGTTGTCCAACACAAAGTTGCCGTCCACCCCGGCAAGCACCGCGGCGGCCAGCCGGATCGCCGCGCTGTGGCTCACGACGACGATGTCGCCGTCCCAGTCACCGTCGTCGAGGTAACGCATGCGCAGGTCGGCGAGCACCGGCAGATAACGATCCAGGACGTCGTTGGCGGTCTCGCCACCGGGCAGCGGCACATCCAACTCCCCGCGATGCCAGCGGCTGTAGGTGGCGTTGAACTCGGCGACCGCCTCGTCGTCGTTGCGGTTTTCCAGCTCCCCTACCTGTACCTCGTGAATGCCGGCAACCTCGTGGGCCACCATGTCGAGTTCGGCAGCGACCACCGCGGCCGTCTGGTAGGCCCGGATAGCCACCGAGTGTGCGAGCAGTGCCGGCCGGCGACAACCGCTGCGCGCGAACGCCCTGGCCTGATCACGACCCAGCGGTGTCAGCGCCGTTCCCGGCGGCAGGGTATCCAACCTGCGCTCGACGTTGCCATAGGACTGGCCGTGCCGCAGCAGCACCAAACGACCGCTCATGCTTGCGCCCCCTGGTCGTCCGGGCGAACCAGGGTCTGCTCGGGTTTGCCCGCGCGGAGCCGCGCTAACCAGCGTGATGCTTCGTCTACCAGGGGCGGCTGCGCCCCTGCCGCTGGCCCCGTCGGCCAGGACCCCAGGTATCGCACATCAGCACAACGTCGGTGCACCGCCTTGAGTGCCTCGGCGACGGCCTCGTCGTCGATGTGGCCGACGCAATCCACGAAGAACAGATAGGTGCCAAGTTCGGTACGGGTGGGCCGGGATTCAATCCGAGTGAGATCGATGCCGCGGATGCCGAACTCGGCCAGCGCAGCTACCAGCGCACCGGGCTGGTTGTCGATGCGCAGCACTGCAGACGTGCGATCGGCTCCGGTGCGCGCCGGAGGCGGCCCGGGCCGACCAACCAGGACGAAGCGGGTGCGGGCATTGGATTCGTCAACGACACCGTCGGCCAGGGCCGCCAATCCCCAACGAGCGGCCGCCAGCGGCGAGGTCACCGCGGCGTCAACCAAGCCGTCAGCCACCTGCCGGGCCGCGTCCGCGTTGGAATAAGCCGGCCGCAGGTCGGCGGCGGGAAGATGGGCCGCCAACCACTGCCGCACCTGTGCAGCCGCCACCGGAAAGGCCGCCAGGGTCCGCACGTCCGCGGCGTTGCGCCCGGGTTTGACCACGATGCTGAACGTCACGTCCAGCGTTGTCTCGGCGAACACCTGCAGGCGCACACCGATGGCCAGGCTATCCAAAGTAGGCAGCACGGAACCGTCGATCGAGTTCTCGATCGGCACGCACGCATAATCCGCACCGCCGTCGCGGACCGCAGCCAGTGCTGCGGGCGCGCTCTCGACCGGCATCCGCTGCAGTGCATCGGGCCCGGTCTCGGGAACTAGGCCGGCGGCCACCATCCGGACCAGGGCTGCCTCGGTGAATGTCCCTTCCGGACCGAGGTAAGCGATACGCACCACGCTCACAACCCTAACGACGCAAAGCCGACCGCCAACTCTTGCGACCAGACCGTGCATTAGTTAACTTAGGCTTACCTAAACACAGGAGGTCGTGGATGCCGCCGCTCACCAGTCTCGCGCCGACTACTGCCGAGCGAATTCGCAGCGCCTGCGCGCGGGCCGGGGGCGCCTTGCTGGTGGTTGAGCGGGAGGATCCGGTCCCCGTGCCCATACACCATTTGTTGTACGACGGGTCCTTCGCCGTGGCGGTTCCGGTCGATCGTGGCGAGGTGTCCGGTTCGCAAGCGCTGCTGGAGTTGACTGACTATGCGCCGCTGCCGGTGCGTGAACCCGTCCGTTCGCTGGTGTGGATCCGCGGCTGCCTCCACCAGATCCCGCCCGCAGAGCTGGTTGAGACCCTGGACCTGATCGCCACCGATAATCCGAATCCGGCCCTGCTACAAGTCGAGACCCCGAGGCCCGGGCCGGCCGATGCGGCGGAGACCCGGTATACCATGCAGCGGCTGGAGATCGAATCCGTAGTGGTGACCGACGCCACCGGCGCCGAACCCGTTACCGTGGCGGACCTGCTCGCGGCCCGACCCGATCCGTTTTGTGAAATCGAATCAACCTTGCTCTGGCACCTAGCCACCGCCCATGACGATGTGGTCGCGCGGCTGGTATCCAGGCTGCCGGCACCGCTACGACGCGGACAGATCCGCCCCCTCGGTCTCGATCGGTACGGCGTCCGGTTTCGCATTGAAGCTCGCGACGGAGACCGCGACATCCGACTGCCGTTCCATAAGCCGGTGGACGACATGACCGGGCTAAGCCAGGCCATCCGGGTGCTCATGGGTTGCCCGTTCCGCAACGGGCTGCGCGCCCGCAGGTAGCAGGCACAGCCGCCGCTCGGCCGCGTTGGCCGGCTGCATCCAAAGGTTCAGCCACGTACGTTGTCTAGGTCCGGGGTTGGCATCCGACAACCCGACGACACTGATATCGATCCCGCGTGACTCTTATGTACCGATCCCTGGCCACGGCCGGGACAAAATCAACGCCGCGTTCGCGCTGGGCGGGGGGCGGCTGCTGACCCAAACGGTCGAGTTGGCTACTGGCCTGCACCTGGATCACTATGCCGAGGTCGGATTCAGCGAGTTCGCCGACCTCGTCGACGCCTTCGATCCGTTGGCCGGCGTCGATCTACCGGCAGGCTGCCAAACACTTGACGGACGTGCAGCGCTGGGCTACGTCCGGACTCGGGCCACACCACGGGCCGATCTAGAGGGCTCCGACGTGCCGGTGCCAGCCGCCGCGTTCGAAACACAGCCCTAACGACACGCTGCCGAATATGACCCGTGTCGGAAATTAGGGCGACAAGAGTAATGCGGCTCAACATAGCCTTGCTTTACTTAGGCAAACCTGCCTTCAACCAGGAGGTTATTATCATCCTGTGGTAACTAGGAAAGCCTTTCCTGAGTAAGTATTGCCTTCGTTGCATACCGCCCTTTACCTGCGTTAATCTGCATTTTATGACAGAATACGAAGGGCCTAAGACAAAATTCCACGCGTTAATGCAGGAACAGATTCATAACGAATTCACAGCGGCACAACAATATGTCGCGATCGCGGTTTATTTCGACAGCGAAGACCTGCCGCAGTTGGCGAAGCATTTTTACAGCCAAGCGGTCGAGGAACGAAACCATGCAATGATGCTCGTGCAACACCTGCTCGACCGCGACCTTCGTGTCGAAATTCCCGGCGTAGACACGGTGCGAAACCAGTTCGACAGACCCCGCGAGGCACTGGCGCTGGCGCTCGATCAGGAACGCACAGTCACCGACCAGGTCGGTCGGCTGACAGCGGTGGCCCGCGACGAGGGCGATTTCCTCGGCGAGCAGTTCATGCAGTGGTTCTTGCAGGAACAGATCGAAGAGGTGGCCTTGATGGCAACCCTGGTGCGGGTTGCCGATCGGGCCGGGGCCAACCTGTTCGAGCTAGAGAACTTCGTCGCACGTGAAGTGGATGTGGCGCCGGCCGCATCAGGCGCCCCGCACGCTGCCGGGGGCCGCCTCTAGATCCCTGGCGGGGATCAGCGAGTGGTCCCGTTCGCCCGCCCGTCTTCCAGCCAGGCCTTGGTGCGGCCGGGGTGGTGAGTACCAATCCAGGCCACCCCGACCTCCCGGCAAAAGTCGATGTCCTCGTACTCATCGACGTTCCAGCAGTACACCGCCCGGCCCTGAGCTGCCGAGCGGTCAACGAGTTGCGGATATTCCTTTAACGCAGGCAGTGAGGGTCCCACGGCGGTTGCCCCGACCGCCGTGGCCGCACTGCTGGTCAGGTATCGGGGGGTCTTGCCGAGCAACACCGTCGGCAGCAGCGGTGCAGCCCGCCGGATCCGCCAGACCGCGGCGGCCGAAAACGACATCACCACCGCACGGGATCGATCTGCGGAGGCGGGTGCGGCAATACCGAACCGGTGTAGCAGCGCCAGCAGCTTGTTTTCCACCAGCGAGCCGTATCGGACGGGATGCTTGGTCTCGACGAAGATCTTCACCGGCCGGTGCCAGTCCAAAACCAGCGAAACAAGCGCGTCCAGGGTCAGCAGACTGGTGTCGCCGTGCGAACCGTCGGGGCGCCAGCTGTCGTGCCACGCGCCGTACTCCAGCTCGCGTAGCTGGGCCAGCGTCATCGTGCTGACCAAGCCGGCTCCCGTCGAGGTTCGGTCCAGGCGGCGGTCATGCACACAGACCAGATGCCCGTCCCGGGTCAACCGCACATCACATTCCACGCCGTCGGCGCCCTCTTTGAGCGCCAGGTCGTAGGCGGCAAGGGTATGCTCCGGCCGAGCCGCCGACGCACCACGGTGAGCAACCACAAAGGGATGTCCGGCGAGCACCTCGTCGGCCCATGTCATGTCCACTATGCTGCCGGTTCCTGCCCGTCCAACTCAACCGCAACAGAAGATGCCGGCGCGGAACGCCCGTCTGTGTTCACCACCACCCAGCGATGCGCTGGGCGTTCGACCGGCTTTTGCTCGAACCCCTCGAAGACCCGCGCAGCAGCGGCCACCGCGGCCGCCGCACACAGATACGCCAGCACCATCATGGTGGTGTTGTTGGCGATGCCCTGAGCGTCGGTGACCCAGCTGGTGGCGAACGCGAACATCGATATCGCGTTGCTGACGATCCACACGATCCACCACACCACGATCGGCCTGCGCAGCCGCGTGTAGCGGTCCTCGACCAGCGCCAACTCGATGACGTACAGCGGAGCCCACAGCAGATTGACCATCGGCAATAGGCAGCCGGCCCATAACTCACGGGCGGAACGCCGCTCCGGCAAGCCTTGATGCATAAACGCGGCGGCCCGACGGGCGACCAGCCACCGGACCAACAGGACAATGGTAGTGCCGGCCGCCGCAATCGCCGCCAAGCTGACCAAAACCCCCAGCCAGACCGAGGCGCTGGCCACCACCGAGTTCAACAATGTGTTTCGGTTGATGACCAGCAACACATACCGCACCACAAACACCACGACCGCGATGCTGAACACCAGCAGGCTCACCAACAGCGTGGTGCGCACCGCCGCCGGCGATGGCCCTGCTTTCGCCGAGGCCGGCACGGGAGCCTGGTCGACATGGTCGGTTAGCCCCCACCGCGGTATCCCGGCGTAGCGGGGAGTAGGCCCACGTAACCGTGGGCCGTGCCGTGGCGGCGGTGCCGCCCCGGGTCGCACCGCTATCCACCGAAAACCTGGGGGAAGCCGCGGCGGTGTGCGCCGCGTGTCGGAGGCCGTCGGCACCTGCGGGCGCGCCGGTGTACGCCAGCGCGCCTCGGCCGGCATATCCGCCAACGGCGCCAGCAACATCCCCCGACAGCGTGGACACCACACGCGTTGCCGCTCACGGACGTTCCAGCCAGTTCCGCACTGGGAGCACACTTGGATCACCAGACCAGCCTAGTGACTTCTCCGCCCCGCACCGGTACGGCATTGTCCGCGCCGTCAACAGGCGTTGAGGCAGGCTTCCGCGCTGGATTGGGCGCGCCCGGTCGCGGCACGTCCAGCACGACACAGCTACCTACGACTATCCACAGTTTCCACAGCTTTATCCACAGCGGTAAGAATCCGACGAATGGCGTTAACACCGGCTCCATCCGTCAGCCAGGCCCACAACTGTGGATAACAGCGCCCGTCAATGCGTTCTCATCGACAGCCTGGCAGGTACCCGAGCGAAATGGATTGTCGCACTAAGCATCCACATCTGCCCCGGCTGCACCTAGCAGCCTGCCCGCCCGGGCCCGGCCTGCTCCTGCGATCGTCAAACCACACATTTCGCGGCGCTGCCGGCGCAGTATCCGGACGTCTTGTGGCGCTGCGAGGTACCAATTTTTCCCCACCATTCACCAGGAGTTATTATCGCGTGCACGACACTTCGTTGTGACTTACCTCACCGTCGTGAGGTGAGCATGCAGGTGAAAGGCGACTGATGGCCACACACTCGTACGGCCCAGGGTCTACAACGCCGCCGAACTCTGGCTCGCCGGAGTGGAACCACGCCTACGGCATTGCCGCTTTGCGGGCCGCCCTGATCGCTCTGGCGTTACTGGCGATTCTGGCCGTCATCGCTTTGGTTTGAGTCCCCGGCCACTCGGGTGGCACCGAGTCGGTCCGGACGCCCTGGTCAGAACCGGTTCTCGGATTTGGGTAACCCCCCTTGTGTCACTGCCGTTTCGGTGGTCACAGCACGGCAATTGTTGTGGGTGGCCTTTCATAGAACTGCGACATGGATTACCGCGGTCGTGAGGAAATCGTCGAGGCTGGTTGCACCCCCACGGAGCCAGCCAGAAATTCTGTAGATCAGAGTTGGCTTGATTATGAATCATGCTCTAGCACAGGGCAACTCGTGAGTGTGTTGAACACTACCGTCCTGTTCTGCGTTCCGGCACTCGAATAACCTCCCGTCCCACTCGAAATATTGCGCAGCCTAAGATAAATCAGCTTCATAGCCGAATCCTTGCCTGGCAAAAGGACCGCGGTTATTGATTAACTTGCGCAGCTCGATCGGATAGTCCAGGAATGGCACGAATTCCGGCTACGCATGCGCCCAGACAAAATTCCTTGAGCGCGAGCTCGGCGGCCTCCACGGTGACGGCGCCATGAATCCCGGCATCGACGAGACGCCCCGGGCTGTCTTGGATCGGCCGGCCCGAGGCGTCTTTGCGCCCGTCAAGGTCCACCCTGATAGCCAAATGCGCCAGCTGGCGGCAACCACCCCGTTGTCTTCGATCCGCAGCCGTAAACCGTCGTTCGTCGGCGCCCGTCGCCCAACGTGAACTGAGGGCGGAGAATCGGCCGGAATCTCGCCCTCAGTTCACGCTCGGCGCCGTTTGGCCTCACCCAGTCAATGTGATCTGTGCGGGCGGGCGTTGGCGCGTAGCGAACCCCAGTGGCGCCGGCCCGCCAAGCACGCCCCGGCGCGGCCAGCTCATCAGCGGCTACGCAAGCGCAACGGCGCCCGCGATGGGCTGTGGAAGAACCCGGAGGATCTCACCGAACACCAGAATGCCAAGCTGTCGCGCTCATCTACTCAAAGAAGGCCTACGGCACCTGTTTTCGGTCAAAGGCGAAGAGAGTAAGCAGGCACTGGACCGGTTGATCTTCTAGGCGCGGCCCCGAGTGAGCATACTTTGGTGGCTTGTATCTCTTGTAGTGCCGCTTTGACGGGGTGGTGGTCAGGTACGGTGGCCTCGGGAGAGGCTGGAGGGCTCGACGTTTTCGGCTGAGTGTCTGGGCCCGTGAAAGAGATCGTCTGCTCCAGCTTTGTCTCCTGAACTGACCCGGTTTAGGGAATTGGTGGCCAGGTTGCGGAAGTGCGCAGCATCGACGTGTACCTGGGTGAGGCATCGAATCATCGACAAGCACCGGAGCCGCGCGTGAACTCCCGCCGCGTTGTGGTCGGGGATGATGTGGGAGACCGGCCGGCAGTGCTGTGTACGAAGGTTCTCCCACCGCAACGAGTTCACGCACGACGGTCGGCTGGGTGGGCCCTGGAATACGTGAACTCTTCATCAACACAACATGATTGACGATGAAGGGGAGAACCTCCATGCACAACAACGCTAACCCGTGACTGCCGAGAATCCAGGACGGAGCAGGCGGACGCTGGTCGGAATCGACGCGGCGATCACGGCCTGTCACCACATCGCGATCCGCGATGATGTCGGTGCGAGGTCGATTCGATTCAGTGTCGAACCCACGCTGGCCGGACTGCGCACCCTCACCGACAAGCTCAGCGGTTACGACGATATCGACGCCACCGTGGAACCGACCTCGATGACGTGGCTGCCGCTCACGATCGCTGTCGAGAATGCCGGTGACACCATGCACATGGCCGGCGCGCGGCATTGCGCCCGGCTGCGGGGTGCGATCGTGGGCAAGAGCAAGTCCGACGTCATCGACGCCGAGGTTCTCACCCGCGCCAGCGAGGTGTTCGACCTGACGCCGCTGACACTGCCGACGCCCGCGCAGTTGGCGTTACGTCGATCGGTGATCCGACGTGCCGGCGCAGTGATTGACGCGAACCGGTCCTGGCGTCGGTTGATGTCGTTGGCGCGGTAGGCGTTCCCCGATGTGTGGACCGCGTTCGCCGGGTCGTTACCGACCGCGACAGCGGTGCTGGGGCGTTGGCCCGACATCCGCTTGCTGGCCGGCGCACCGACCCGCAACTGGCGGCGTTCTACCACCGGCTGATGACCACCCAGAGGCATTGCCACACCCAGGCCACCATCGCCGTAGCCCGCAAGCTGGCCGAACGCACCCGGGTGACGATCACCACCGGCCGCCCCTACCAGCTGCGCGACACCAACGGCGACCCTGTCACCGCCCGCGGCGCGAAAGAACTGATCGACGCCCACTACCACGTCGACACCAGGACCCACCCACACAACCGCGCCCACACTGACACCATGCAGAACTCGAAACCGGCACGCTGAACACCACTGTCGGCAGGGGATCCGGTTGCACACGCAACGGTCACTTGAGGCGATCGTCTCCATTCCTGGCTCCTTGCCGCCCATTGTTGTCGGCGAGCAAGGAGTCACAGTGGAGTCCCCGCAGCGTAGCGAGGAAAACCGACCTTGACGCCCGACGAGCGGCAACGAGAACCGGCAACGAGGAATGGTCTTCGACAAGCCCACCGTGAGTTGTCTATCGGTTTCTCATTTTCAGCGTCTTTTCAGAGTCGCGCAACACAATCCGATGCCCGTCGAGATCCGTCGCGACTACACACACACCCAGCATCTCGACCATCGCGACTCCGGCCGACGACGGCTAACGAGCAGCTTCGCCCCACCCGCCCCCGCAGCAACAACACAACGGCACGGCAGCAGCTGATCACTGCCCAAAACACGCACCCACATCAGATGCAGAACCCCTTGACAACCAATAGGGAATCTCTTCACGAATGAGGGGGCAGTTGGGGTTTGAATCCGCCGGTTTCCAGTAGGTATCTGTCGGCTTAGTTGGTGAGATTGCGAAAGCCGAGGGTCGATCCCCGGAGGTGCTCGACGCGGCCGCTGATCGCTTCGGTCGGCGGGTTGACCGTGGTCACTGTTTTGGGCGTCGATCCACTGCGGGAATTCCCACTACCACGTCCGGCCGGATCACCGGCGACTCGCGGTGCACGGCCCGCTCCAGCACCTCCTTGGTCAATTCGTTAGCCGTCCCCGCCAACTGCCCAGCCGTCGACTTCTTCTTGCCCACCCACCCCATAGACCTTCGCCACACAGCGCCTTCCGTCCACCCAACAGCGGTCCGATGACGGACCCCCGACGGGGACTTCAGCGACCAGGAACGCGCCCATAGACGTGGTATCAGCCTGGGGGCGTCCTGGTAGCCTATGCCGTCCGCCCTGGGGCATCGACCCCAAGGTCGTTGTTGCGACGCGAGCGGTCATGGAGCAGGGTTGACTTGTCAAGCTAGAGCCAGCCCATCGCGTGGGAGGCACCCGCGCGAAAAGAAACATCGGACGATCATTTCATCGAAGGAAGGAATGCCGTGGCCGAATACACCTTGCCAGACCTGGACTGGGACTACGGAGCACTGGAACCGCACATCTCGGGTCAGATCAACGAGCTTCACCACAGCAAGCACCACGCCACCTACGTAAAGGGCGCCAATGACGCCGTCGCCAAACTCGAAGAGGCGCGCGCCAAGGAAGATCACTCAGCGATCTTGCTGAACGAAAAGAATCTAGCTTTCAACCTCGCCGGCCACGTCAATCACACCATCTGGTGGAAGAACCTGTCGCCTAACGGTGGTGACAAGCCCACCGGCGAACTCGCCGCAGCCATCGCCGACGCGTTCGGTTCGTTCGACAAGTTCCGTGCGCAGTTCCACGCGGCCGCTACCACCGTGCAGGGGTCGGGCTGGGCGGCACTGGGCTGGGACACACTCGGCAACAAGCTGCTGATATTCCAGGTTTACGACCACCAGACGAACTTCCCGCTAGGCATTGTTCCGCTGCTGCTGCTCGACATGTGGGAACACGCCTTCTACCTGCAGTACAAGAACGTCAAAGTCGACTTTGCCAAGGCGTTTTGGAACGTCGTGAACTGGGCCGATGTGCAGTCACGGTATGCGGCCGCGACCTCGCAGACCAAGGGGTTGATATTCGGCTGACCCCGCTGCCGCAAGCGTCGGGCTCAGTATTCCGGAGTCGCGCATCACCATCGCCCTTATCCTGGCCTTATATTGCAGCTTTGTGAACACGGCCGCGGTGGCCGTGTCGAGTTGCAGGGCGCGTAAACCACGCGCATGCTTGGTTACTCGAGCTACCATTTATTTCGAGCTACCAGCGTGGTTAGGACGGAGGCGTCGCGGAGGGGCGAGATGGGTACCGGGTCAGGTGGGCCTATTGGGGTTTCTCCCTTCCATTCGCGTGGTGCCCTGAAAGGGTTCGTGATCTCTGGACGTTGGCCTGATTCGACCAAAGAGTGGGCCCAGCTGCTGATGGTCGCAGTTCGGGTCGCGTCGTTGCCCGGCTTGCTCTCCACCACAACGGTGTTTGGTGCCCGCGAAGAGTTGCCCGACGAACCCGAGCCGGGGACCGTCGGTCTGGTGCTGGCCGAGGGCACCGTCTTCGGTGAATCAGCAATTCAGCCAGGATATTTCGCTGATCATCAACCCCCTGCATTGCTGATGCTGCATCCACCCTCGGAGACCACGCCGTCGCTGCCGGAATGCACCGGGGCGGCGTCAGGGTGCGTGCTGCTGCCGGGATTACCGTATCTGGGATTGGAACATCGTGCGGCTTGGGTGGAGGCTGAAGCCGACGGCACCATCACATCTATGGTGAGCCGGGTGGGCGTCGACCCGATAAGCCATCCCGACACCGCAATTCTGGCAATGCTGCTTGCAGCATAAGGAAATTCGAAGGAGTCTGTTCGGGCGGCGAATCGCCAAATACGGGTGGCCGAACTTGTCCGACATCCTGGTGCACACCAAATATGACCGCTAGCCTGGGGACGTTAGCGAAGGGGAGTAGTCCCGAATCGTCGAGTCGACATACTGGCGAAAAGCCCGGCTGGCGAACCGTTTGATACCAACGGTGGGCGAGACCTTCGACCGATGTTCGATGACCGACTGGTCGTCGACAACGCGTCGAAAGGTCGCCTGCCATGCTCGCCGCCACACTGCTAAGTCTGGGAGCCGTTTTCCTTGCTGAGCTCGGCGACAGATCCCAGCTCATCACGATGACCTACACACTTCGCTACCGCTGGTGGGTGGTGCTGACCGGGGTGGCGATCGCAGCGTTCACGGTGCACGGGGTAGCGGTGGCGATCGGCCACTTTTTGGGCTCGACCGTGCCGGCCCGGCCGGCCGCCTGCGTATCGGCGATCGCATTCCTGATCTTTGCCGTGTGGGTCTGGCGGGAGGACACGGCCAGCGACAGCGAAACCTCGCCAACCGCTGCCGAACCCCGACTCGCGCTGTTCACCGTGGTCTCGTCGTTCGCACTGGCTGAGCTGGGTGACAAGACAACGTTGGCGACGGTGACCTTGGCCAGCGATCACCACTGGGCCGGCGTATGGATCGGCACCACCCTGGGCATGATCCTGGCCGACGGCCTGGCGATCGGCGCAGGGCTGCTGCTGCACCGGCGCCTTCCGGAGCGGTTGCTGCAGGTCCTGACTGGCCTGCTGTTCCTGCTGTTCGGACTGTGGTTGCTGTTCGACGACGCGTTGGGCTTCAGATCGGTTGCCATCGCCGTGACAGCGGCGGTGGTGCTGGCCGCGGCAACTACGGCGGTATCGGTGCGGGTGGCGCAAACTCGTCGGCGGCGGCCAACCGCTGCTGCGACACCAGAAGATGACTCGACACGCCCCGAGCGGTCGTCGGTCGCGCCGGGCCATCCCGGGAGCATCTTGCTACCGCTTCCGGAAGTGTCTTTGCGGGGGCGCCGACCGCCCTCAGGGTCGCCTGACGAGCGCTGTGCGGACCCAGGCAGCAAAGGAGGCTCTCGGCGAATCTCCGTTGGCTGCTGGTTGCCCGGAGTCGGCCGCATCCGCCCGACACGGTCATCCTGATCTGCTCGCCGAACACGTGGGCGACGGACCAACGCGCGTGTTTTCATCGGATATTCTGCGGATAACCTGTGAAATCCGTTCGTCGTGTGGACACATCACCGAATCGGTTGGACCCTCATCGGGGGGGTCTTCGTTGACCCCTCACAACGTCAGCACCCAATCCGCTCAGGTTTGCACTTGGTTGTGGACACAACTGTCGCTACCATGATCAGCAAATACATACAGATAACCGTTTGCTCTTGGAGCCCGGTGGAGGTCACATCGATGAGCACGACGTTCGCTGCCCGCCTGAACCGCCTGTTCGACACGGTTTATCCGCCCGGACGCGGGCCACATACCTCCGCGGAGGTGATCGCGGCGCTCAAGGCAGAGGGCATCACGATGTCGGCTCCCTACCTATCACAGCTACGCTCAGGAAACCGTACGAACCCATCGGGGGCGACCATGGCCGCCCTGGCCAACTTCTTCCGCATCAAGGCGGCCTACTTCACCGACGACGAGTACTACGAAAAGCTCGACAAGGAATTGCAGTGGCTGTGCACGATGCGCGACGACGGCGTGCGCCGGATCGCGCAGCGGGCCCACGGGTTGCCCTCCGCGGCGCAGCAGAAGGTGTTGGACCGGATCGACGAGCTGCGGCGTGCCGAAGGGATCGACGCTTAGTCCCTGATACCGACCGCCCGCTCCACCCGACCTGGCGGGTTGGGGTTGGTCTGCCCCGATTAGGGTTGCCCCAGCGATCACCGCGATAGTCCACGAGATACCGGGAGGCGGCCGGGAATGGGCCTGTTCGGCAAGCGAAAGAGCCGCGCGACCCGTCGCGCGGAAGCCCGCGCGATCAAAGCCCGCGCCAAGCTCGAGGCCAAGCTGTCGGCCAAGAACGAGGCGCGCCGCATCAAGGCCGCCCAGCGCGCGGAATCAAAGGCGCTCAAGGCGCAGCTGAAGGCCCGGCGGGACAGCGACCGGGCGGCGCTCAAGGTCGCCGAAGCCGAGCTCAAGGTAGCACGCGAAGGCAAGTTGCTGTCACCGACGCGGATTCGCCGGTTGCTGACGGTTTCTCGGCTCCTGGCCCCGATACTGACGCCGGTGATATACCGGGCCGCGATGGCTGCCCGCGGGTTGATCGACCAGCGGCGCGCCGATCAGCTCGGGGTCCCGCTGGCACAGATCGGCCGGTTCTCCGGTCATGGCGCCCGGTTGTCGGCGCGGGTTGGGGGAGCCGAGCGATCGTTGCGGATGGTGCAGGAAAAGAAGCCGAAGGACGTAGAAACCAAACAGTTCGTGTCGGCGGTGACCAATCGGCTCACCGATCTGTCGGCGGCCGTCGCGGCCGCGGAGCACATGCCCGCAAAGCGGCGCCGGACGGCCCACTCGGCGATCTCGTCGCAGCTGGATGGCATCGAGGCGGACCTGATGGCCCGGCTCGGGTTGACCTAACCGGCGGCCCGATGACCGCAATTGGCATGTCACATCCGCCTCGCGTGCATCGGCGGGTCGGCGGGCAGCGCACTGCACTGACCGCGGGCATCGGCCTCTTGCTGGCCGCCTTGGTGCTGACCACCATCGCGAACCCACCTGCGGCGTTTGCGCACACCGCGCAGCTGTCCACCGCTACGCCCGCACCCGCAGTCGCCGCCACCGACGCGAACGACGTCCCGACGTGGCCATTCGTCGTAGGGACCGTGGCGGCGGTTGCCGTGGCTGCATTGTGGGCCGTTCGGCGCGGGCGCTAACCAATCAACCCCGGTAGCCCGGAAGGTGCGGCACCGTGTCCTGGCATGATGGGACCGAGCGTTTGCGATCTAGTGAGCGACGACAATGCTGCAAAGGAGCGGCCACATGCCAGACCCGCAGGATCGACCCGACAGCGAGCCGAGCGACGCATCGACGCCGCCAGCTAAGAAGCTGCCGGCCAAGAAGGCCGCCAAGAAAGCACCAGCAAGAAAGACGCCGGCGAAGAAGGCACCCGCCAAAAAAACACCCGCCAAGGGTGCTAAGTCCGCGCCACCAAAGCCTGCCGAGGCGCCCGTCAGTTTGCAGCAGCGGATCGAAACCAACGGCCAGCTTGCAGCTGCTGCTAAGGATGCAGCGGCACAAGCAAAGTCGACAGTGGAAGGCGCCAACGACGCCCTGGCGCGCAACGCATCAGTGCCGGCGCCGAGTCACTCGCCCGTGCCGCTGATCGTTGCCGTCACGCTTAGCCTGCTGGCGCTGCTGCTGATCCGGCAACTGCGCCGCCGCTGAACGCGCTGGCACCATAGTGGCCATCTCATTTCGCCCAACCGCTGACCTCGTCGACGACATCGGGCCCGACGTGCGCAGCTGTGACCTACAGTTCCGCCAATTCGGCGGCCGATCGCAGTTCGCCGGACCGATCAGCACCGTGCGGTGTTTTCAGGACAATGCGTTGCTGAAGTCGGTGCTCTCGCAGCCAAGTGCGGGCGGTGTGCTGGTCATCGACGGCGCCGGGTCCCTGCACACCGCGTTGGTCGGTGATGTCATCGCCGAGTTGGCCCGCTCTACCGGCTGGACCGGGTTGATCGTCCACGGCGCGGTGCGAGATGCCGCCGCGCTGCGCGGCATCGACATCGGCATCAAAGCGCTGGGCACCAATCCCCGCAAGAGCACCAAGACCGGTGCCGGAGAACGCGACGTTGAAATCACGCTGGGCGGGGTGACATTCGTTCCGGGCGATATCGCCTACAGCGACGACGACGGCATCATCGTCGTCTGACTATGGCCTAAACCGGCGCTAAACCGTCGCTAAAGCTAAACCCCCACCGGGGCAGGCCTTTTGGCGAACCGCAGACCCTCGTCGTCGATCTTGCCGCGCCGGATGAGCCGGATGTCACGTAGGTAGTTCTGATTCAGGCGCCACGGTGTACGCGAACCCTGCTTGGGCAGCTCGTCCAGCGAGCGCAGCACGTAACCTGGGGTGAACTCCATGAAGGGCCGCTCTTCGACATCTGAGCCCGGTCGCTCGACGACCACGGTGTCAAAACCGTTGTCGTCCATGTAATTCAACAAGCGACAGACAAACTCCGACACCAGGTCGGCCTTCAGCGTCCAGGAGGCATTGGTGTAGCCAACCGTGTAGGCCATGTTGGGGATGCCGGAAAGCATCATGCCCTTGTAGGCCATCGTCGTGGTGATGTCCACTTGTTGTCCGTCGATAGTCGCCGTCGCCCCACCAAAAAGCTGCAGGTTCAACCCCGT
This sequence comes from Mycobacterium tuberculosis H37Rv, assembly GCF_000195955.2. GTDB lineage: Bacteria > Actinomycetota > Actinomycetes > Mycobacteriales > Mycobacteriaceae > Mycobacterium > Mycobacterium tuberculosis. The sequence goes on from NC_000962.3 coordinate 4,326,451, forward strand.
TGCGGTAATGATGATGTCAGCCGGCAGTTCGCGACCTGAGTTCAGCCGGATTCCGGTCGCGGTGAACCGTTCAATGGTGTCGGTCACCACCTCGACCTTCCCGTGACGAATGGCCCGGAACAGGTCGCCGTTGGGCACCAAGCACAATCGCTGGTCCCAGGGGTTGTAGTGCGGGCCGAAGTGCTTTCGCACGTCGTACCCCTCGGGTAGCTGGCGCTGGATCAGGCTCAGGAACATCTTCCGCATGCGCCGTGGCCACTTCTGGCAGGCGCTGTACACGGCCGCCTGGCGCAGCACGTTCTTCCACCGTACCGCGGTGTAGGCCATGGTCTCCGGCAGCCAGCGGTTGAGCTTCTCGGCGATGCCGTCCCGGTCTGGCTGCGACACGATGTAGGTGGGTGAGCGCTGCAGCATCGTGACGTGCTTGGCGCCCGAGTCCGCCAGCGCCGGCACGAGCGTGACCGCCGTTGCGCCACTGCCGATCACGACGATGTTCTTAGCGTCGTAGTCGAGGTCCTCGGGCCAGTGCTGCGGATGGATGATCGGCCCGACGAAATCCTCCGAGCCGGCGAATCTCGGCGAGTAGCCCTCGTCGTAGTTGTAGTAGCCGCTGCACAGAAAGAGGAATTCGCAGGTGAGGGCGCTGAGCGTGCCGTGGCTTTGGATGTGAACGGTCCAGCGGTTTTCCGCGGTCGACCAATCGGCACTGATCACCTTGTGGTGGAACCGGATATGCCTGTCGATTCCATACATGGCCGCGGTGCTCTTGACGTACTCGAGGATGGGCTTGCCGTCGGCGATCGCCTGCCGTCCGGTCCAGGGACGGAATCGGAAACCTAGCGTGTACATGTCGGAGTCGGAGCGAATTCCGGGATAACGGAACAAATCCCAGGTGCCGCCCATGGATTCCCGCTTTTCCAGGATGGCGTAGCTCTTGGTCGGGCAACGGTCCTGCAGGTGCCAGGCCGCGCTGACACCGGAGATTCCAGCGCCCACGATGACAACGTCGAGGTGCTCGGTCATGGATCCACGCTATCAACGTAATGTCGAGGCCGTCAACGAGATGTCGACACTATCGACACGTAGTAAGCTGCCAGGGTGACCACCTCCGCGGCCAGTCAGGCTTCGCTGCCTAGGGGCCGGCGCACCGCGCGGCCGTCCGGCGACGATCGTGAACTGGCGATCCTCGCCACCGCCGAGAACCTTCTCGAGGACCGTCCGCTGGCCGATATCTCGGTCGACGATCTGGCCAAGGGCGCCGGTATCTCGAGGCCGACGTTCTACTTCTATTTCCCATCCAAGGAAGCGGTGCTGCTGACCCTGCTGGACCGGGTGGTCAATCAAGCCGACATGGCCCTACAGACCCTTGCCGAGAATCCCGCCGACACCGACCGCGAGAACATGTGGCGCACCGGGATCAACGTGTTCTTCGAGACATTCGGGTCGCACAAGGCGGTAACCCGAGCCGGTCAGGCCGCCAGGGCAACCAGTGTCGAAGTCGCCGAACTGTGGTCGACGTTTATGCAGAAGTGGATCGCCTACACGGCCGCCGTGATCGACGCCGAACGCGACCGAGGCGCGGCGCCGCGCACCCTGCCGGCCCATGAACTGGCCACAGCGCTCAACCTGATGAACGAGCGGACGCTGTTCGCGTCATTCGCCGGCGAACAGCCCTCGGTGCCGGAAGCCCGCGTGCTGGATACGCTGGTGCACATCTGGGTGACCAGCATTTACGGCGAGAACCGCTAAGCCGCACTCGGTCGGGGGTGCTCGGTCGATGCTCAGTGCCAAAGCGGCATGCAGATCTCACGGAGGTCCGGTGGACGATCTGGCAGCCGAAGTGGCGCCTTGGGTAGGCAATGGCGTGCGGTCATATAGGAGCGGGTGCATTCGCATGTCGGACACGTGGCGTTGCCGCCTGGTACCGCGGTGTTCGTGGCCGACAGCGGGCTAATGCGACCCGGTCCACGCCAGGAGCGTGTCGGCCGGCCAGGTGTTGACGATCCGGTCGGCGGGCACCTCCGCGTCCAAGGCGCGCTGGGCGCCGTAGCCGAGGAAGTCCAGCTGGCCGGGTGCGTGCGCGTCGGTGTCGATGCTGAACACGCAGCCGATGTCGCGCGCTAGGTGCAACAGGCGCGTCGGTGGGTCTCGGCGTTCCGGACGGGAGTTGATCTCCACGGCGGTGCCGTGCTCACGGCAGGCGGTGAACACCGCCTCTGCATCGAACTTCGATTCTGGCCGGATGCCACGATTGCCGGCGATCAGCCGGCCGGTGCAGTGGCCCAGCACGTCGGTGTGACCGTTGGCCACGGCGCGCACCATCCGTCGCGTCATCGCTGCCGAATCCATCGACAGCTTGGAGTGCACGCTGGCCACCACGATGTCGAGGCGGTCCAGCATCTCGGGTTCCTGGTCCAAGCTCCCGTCTTCGAGGATGTCGACCTCGATCCCGGTCAGGATGCGCAGCGGCGCGAACTTCTCGCGCAGCTCGTCGATCACGTCCAGCTGCTTGCGCAACCGGTCCGGAGACAGGCCGTTGGCGATCGTCAACCGCGGTGAGTGATCGGTCAATGCGCAGTACTGGTGACCTAGCGCCGCCGCGGTGGCCATCATCTCCTCGATCGGCGCGGACCCGTCCGACCAGTTCGAATGCAGATGCAGATCCCCGCGCAATGCGGCACGGATCGCCCCTCCACCGAGATCCTCAGCGTCAGCGCGTAATTCAGCCAGCAGGTCCGGCTCGCGGCCAGACCAGGCCTGGGCGATGACTTTCGCGGTTTTGGGACCGATACCCGCCAGCGACTGCCAGCTGTTGGCCTGGCCGTGCCGCTGCCGCGCCGCGTCGTCAAGGCCCTCGATAATGTCGGCGGCATTGCGATAGGCCATCACCCGCCTCGGGTCGTGGCGGTTCCGGTCCTTGTAATAGGCGATCTGCCGCAGCGCTGTTACCGGGTCCATTATCGGGCTCACACCAGTTGCCCGAAGACGACCCCGGTGACAACCACCGCGAAGCCGGCCATTTCGCCGAGGATGAGCAACGCCATTAACACCCCCGCACCCTTTGCGGGACGCTCGAATTGGTTCGCGGTGGCACGGCGCGCGCCATGGGTGACATAACTCGCCAACAGGATGGGTTTCGTATCAAATCCGAGGGCACAGTTCATCGCTTCACTGAGTTTAGTTGGGACCTAGGCCCAGATGCCGTCGCGGCCTGGGGCGCCATTGCCCTAGATAACAATCTGATAAAGCGGAGCAAACAAGCTGTGGTGCACACTCGGGCACGTATCAGGTTGGCTACACAGCGAAGCGCAACAGCTCTTCAGTGGTTATCGGGCGCTCGTTCTTGGCGGGGAACTCGTGGCTTTTGACCGGGTGGCGAAACCATGACCAGGCGATTCGCCCCATCCGTGACCGGGGTACTGGGTTGGTACGCACAGCGACACTCCTGCGATCGGACAACTCGACTGGCACCTCACATTAAACCTCTATGTGACGAAGCCCACATCGACTCATTAGACACCTCGGAGCTGGCAAACAGTGAACGGCGCGCCGAGCAATTATCAAATGTTTCTGATGTGACTCTAGTGATTATTGAAGCGGTGCAGCGGTCGGCTTAACAGGCGCCGGCAGGGCACTGGAACCCATCAAGTACCGGTCTACGGCCGCGGCAGCGGCCCGGCCCTCGGCAATCGCCCAGACGATCAATGACTGGCCCCGGCCCATGTCACCGGCTACGAACACACCAGGAACCGAGGTGTCGAAGTCGTCGCCACGGGCCACGTTCCCACGCTCGGTGAACTTCACTCCGAGGTCGGTCAACAGGCCCGCCCGTTCCGGGCCGACGAAACCCATCGCCAGCAACACCAGGTCGGCTTCGAGCTCGAAGTCGGAGCCCTCAACCTTGACGAACTTGCCATCCAGCATGGTCACTTCGTGTGCCCGCAGCGCGCTCACGCGCCCGTCCGTGCCGACGAACGCCTCGGTGTTGACCGAGAACACCCGCTCGCCACCCTCCTCATGCGCGGCCGATACCCGATACATCAGCGGGTAAGTCGGCCATGGGGTGGATTCGGCGCGGGCGTCCGGTGGACGCGGCATGATCTCGAACTGGTGCACGGCGATCGCGCCCTGGCGGTGCACGGTACCCAGGCAGTCCGCCCCGGTGTCGCCGCCACCGATGATGACGACCTTCTTGCCCTTTGCGGTGATCGGCGGCTGCCCGTCCTCATCGAGGACGTCATCTCCTTCTTGCACCCGGTTGGCCCACGGCAGAAACTCCATCGCCTGATGGACGCCCTCCAGCTCGCGGCCGGGAATCGGCAGCTCGCGCCAAGCGGTTGCGCCACCGGCCAATACGACCGCATCGAAATCAGCGCGCAGCTTTTCGGCGCTAATGTCGACCCCGACGTTGACGCCCGGCCGGAATTCGGTTCCTTCGGAGCGCATTTGGTCCAAACGCCGATCAAGATGCCGCTTTTCCATCTTGAATTCCGGGATGCCGTAACGCAGCAGCCCGCCGATGCGGTCTTCGCGCTCGAAAACGGTGACGGTGTGACCCGCCCGGGTGAGTTGCTGGGCGGCGGCCAAACCCGCCGGCCCCGAACCCACCACAGCAACCGTTTGCCCGGTCAGCTTCCGCGGCGGACGTGGTTGCACCCATCCTTCGTCGAAGGCCTTGTCGATGATCTCCAGCTCGATCTGCTTGATCGTCACCGGATCCTGGTTGATGCCCAGCACACACGCCGGCTCGCACGGAGCCGGGCACAACCGGCCGGTGAAGTCGGGGAAGTTGTTGGTGGCGTGCAGCCGTTCGATTGCGTCGCGCCAGCGGCCCCGGCGGACCAGATCGTTCCATTCCGGGATCAAGTTACCCAGCGGACATCCGTTGTGACAGAACGGAATGCCGCAATCCATGCAGCGGGTCGCCTGTTGGCGCAGGCTCTCGTTGTCGAATTCCTCGTAGACTTCCCGCCAGTCTCGCAGCCGCAGCGGGACCGGCCGTCGCTTCGGCAATTTCCGGTGGGTGTATTTGAGGAAGCCGCCCGGATCAGCCATGCGCAGCCGCCATGATCGCCTTGTCGACATCAACGCCGTCACGTTCAGCCAGGGCGATCGCCTGCAGGACCCGTTTGTAGTCACGCGGCATCACCTTGACGAAGTGGCGCTGCTGTCCCGACCAGTCGGACAGAATCCGCTGGCCGACAGCGGAATCGGTAGCGTCGACGTGCACTTGTATGGTGCCGTGCAGCCAGTCCGCGTCATCCTCGTCGAGGGTCTCGAGTTCGACCATCTCCGAGTTGAGGTTGGCCGGCAGTTCACCGTCGGGATCGTAAACATAGGCCACACCGCCGGACATACCCGCCGCAAAGTTACGGCCGGTGCGGCCCAGAATGACAACCCTGCCGCCGGTCATGTACTCGCAGCCGTGATCGCCGACACCCTCTACCACGGCGTGGGCCCCGGAATTGCGCACCGCGAACCGTTCGCCTACCACACCGCGCAGGTAAACCTCGCCACTGGTTGCGCCGAACAGAATCACATTGCCCCCGATGATGTTGTCCTCGGCGACATAATCCTGCGGCGCGTCATCCGACGGCCGCACCACAATCCGGCCACCGGATAGCCCTTTGCCGACGTAGTCATTGGCGTCGCCATACACCCGCAAGGTAATTCCCTTGGGCACGAAGGCTCCGAAGCTGTTTCCCGCGGATCCGTCGAACGTGATATCGATGGTTCCGTCCGGCAAGCCTTGGCCGCCATAGGCCTTCGTCAGCTCGTGGCCGAGCATGGTGCCCACCGTGCGGTTGACATTGCCTATGGTGGTGGAGAAGCGGACCGGCTTGCCGGAATCCAGTGCTTCCCTGCTCATCACGATCAGCTGCTGATCGAGCGCCTTGTCTAGACCGTGATCCTGGCGCGAACTGCAGTACAGATCCTGATTCATGAAGGCCGACTCCGGCTCGTGGAGCACCGGCGCCAGATCCAGCTTATGCGCCTTCCAGTGCGCGCGTGCCAGCGTGGTGTCCAGCGCACCTGCCTGTCCAACCGCCTCGTTCACAGTGCGGAAGCCCAACTGCGCCAAATATTCCCGGACTTCCTCGGCGATGAACATGAAGAAGTTCTCCACGAACTCGGGCTTCCCGGTGAACCGCTCCCGGAGCAACGGATTCTGGGTGGCCACACCAACCGGGCACGTGTCCAGGTGGCACACCCGCATCATGATGCAGCCGGCCACTACCAACGGCGCGGTCGCGAATCCGAACTCTTCTGCCCCGAGCAGCGTAGCGATCATCACATCGCGACCCGTCTTGAGCTGACCGTCCACCTGGACCACAATTCGATCACGTAACCCGTTGAGCAGCAACGTCTGCTGTGTCTCAGCCAGACCCAACTCCCAGGGTGCTCCGGCGTGCTTCATCGATGTCAGCGGGGTCGCGCCGGTGCCACCATCGTGCCCTGAGATCAAGACCACGTCGGCGTGGGCTTTGGAAACGCCAGCCGCAACCGTCCCTACCCCGTTTTCGGAGACCAGCTTGACGTGTACCCGCGCGGATGGATTGGCGTTCTTTAGGTCGTGGATCAGCTGCGCCAGATCCTCAATGGAGTAGATGTCGTGGTGGGGCGGCGGTGAGATCAGACCGACACCGGGCGTGGAGTGCCGGACCTCGGCCACCCAAGGGTACACCTTGTGCCCCGGAAGCTGACCTCCCTCACCAGGTTTCGCGCCCTGCGCCATCTTGATCTGGAGGTCGGTGCAGTTGGTCAGGTAATGCGAGGTGACGCCAAACCGGGCGGAGGCTACCTGCTTAATGGCGCTTCGGCGCCAATCCCCGTTGGGGTCGCGGTCAAATCGCTTGACGTCCTCGCCGCCTTCACCACAGTTTGACCGGGCACCAAGCCGGTTCATTGCGATGGCCAGCGTCTCGTGCGCTTCAGCGGAAATCGAGCCGTAGCTCATCGCCCCCGTTGAGAAGCGCTTGACGATTTCGCTGGCCGGCTCGACCTCGTCCAGCGGGACTGGAGGACGAACCCCGGTACGGAACTTGAGCAGACCACGCAGCGATGCCATCCGCTCGCTCTGGTCGTCGACCAGACGGGTGTACTCCTTGAAGATCTTGTACTGGCCGGTTCGCGTGGAGTGCTGCAGCTTGAACACAGTCTCCGGGTTGAACAGGTGGTACTCGCCCTCGCGGCGCCACTGGTATTCCCCACCCACCTCGAGTTCGCGGTGAGCGCGTTCGTCCGGCCGGTCCAGATAGGCCAGCCGGTGCCGGGCTGCGACATCGGCCGCGATGTCATCCAGGGTGATCCCGCCGGTGGGGCAGGTAAGCCCGGTGAAGTATTCGTCGAGCACTTGCTCGGAGATGCCGACAGCCTGGAACAGTTGCGCACCGGTGTAGGAGGCCAGCGTCGAGATGCCCATCTTCGACATCACTTTCAGCACACCCTTACCTGCGGCTTTGATGTAGTTGTTCAGCGCCGCCGTACGGTCGATGCCCTCGATAACACCGCGGTCGAGCATGTCCTCGATCGACTCGAACACCAGGTAGGGGTTGATCGCGGCCGCGCCGAATCCGACCAGCGCGGCCATGTGGTGCACCTCGCGGGCATCACCGGACTCGACCACCAGACCCACTTGGGTGCGGGTCCGTTCCCGAACCAGGTGGTGGTGCACTCCCGCAACGGCGAGCAGCGACGGTATCGGAGCCATTTCCTCGTCGGACTCGCGGTCGGACAAGATGATGATCCGAGCGCCGTCGGCGATTGCCGCCGCCGCCGCGCCACGTACCTCTTCCAGCGCGGCAGCCAGCCCAGCACCTCCCTCGGAGACCCGGTACAGACAGCGAATCACCTTGGACCGCAATCCGTGTGGGCGCCCATTGACCTTGTCGTTGGGATCGAGGCTGACCAGCTTGGCGAGCTCGTGGTTACGCAGAATCGGCTGGGGCAGCACGATCTGGTGGCAGGAGTTCTGGTCCGGGTTGAGCAAGTCACGTTCGCCGCCGGTGGTGCCCTGCAGGCTGGTCACCACCTCCTCGCGGATGGCGTCCAACGGCGGGTTGGTCACCTGGGCGAACAGCTGATGGAAGTAGTCGTAGAGCATGCGCGGACGCTGCGACAACACCGCAACTGGAGTGTCGGTGCCCATCGACCCGATTGGCTCGGCACCGAGCCGAGCCATCGGCGCTACCAGCAGGTTGAGCTCCTCGTAGGTATAGCCGAATGCCAACTGCCGCATGACGATTCGATGGTGGGGCATCCGCACGTCTTTGCCCTCCGGCAATTCGTCGAGCGGAACTAGTCCGTTGTCAAGCCACTCCTGATACGGATGCTCGGCCGCCAGGTCGGCCTTGATCTCCTCATCGGAGACGATGCGGCCCTGCGCGGTGTCCACCAAGAACATCCGGCCCGGCTGCAGCCGCATCCGGCGCACCACCGTCGACGGATGCAGGTCCAACACACCGGCCTCGGAAGCCATCACCACCAAACCGTCGTCGGTGACCCAGATTCGCGACGGGCGTAGGCCATTGCGGTCCAGCACGGCGCCCACGACGGTGCCGTCGGTGAACGTCATCGACGCCGGGCCGTCCCACGGCTCCATCAACGAGGCGTGATACTGGTAAAACGCCCGCCGCGCGGGGTCCATCGACTCGTGGCGCTCCCAGGCCTCAGGGATCATCATCAGCACCGCGTGGGCCAGGCTGCGTCCGCCCAGGTGCAGCAGTTCGAGCACCTCGTCGAAGCGCGCGGTGTCCGAGGCACCCGGGGTACAGATCGGGAACAGCTTTTCGACATCGGCCGCCGACCCAAAGATGTCGGTCTTGATCAGCGCCTCGCGGGCCCGCATCCAGTTCTCGTTACCGGTGACGGTGTTGATCTCCCCGTTGTGCGCGATCCGCCGGAATGGATGCGCCAGCGGCCAGGACGGGAAAGTGTTCGTGGAGAACCGCGAGTGCACGATGCCTAGCGCGCTGGTCAGTCGCTCGTCCTGCAAATCGAGGTAGAAGGCCTTGAGCTGCGGGGTGGTCAGCATGCCCTTGTAGACGAGCGTCTGGCCGGACAGGCTCGGGAAGTACACGGTTTCCCGGCCCGGCCCGTCTTGACCCGGACCCTTGGTGCCGAGTTCATGCTCGGCCCGCTTGCGGACCACATAGCAGCGCCGCTCCAACGCCATGCCGGACGCGCCAGCCAAGAACACCTGCCGGAAGGTGGGCATGGCATCACGGGACAGCGCGCCCAGCGATGAGTCGTCGGTGGGGACGCTGCGCCAACCCAGGACTTGCAGCCCCTCGGCCTCGGCGATTTTCTGTACGGCGGCGCAGGCCGCGGCGGCGTCTTTAGATGACTGCGGCAAGAACGCGATACCCGTGGCATAGCTGCCTGGGGCAGGCAACTCGAAATCCACGGCTTCGCGAAGGAATTCGTCCGGAACCTGAATCAGGATGCCCGCGCCGTCACCGCTGCGGGGTTCGGCGCCTTGCGCGCCCCGATGCTCGAGGTTGAGCAGGGCGGTGATCGCCTTGTCCACGATGTCGCGGCTACGACGGCCGTGCATGTCCACAACCATGGCAACCCCGCACGAATCGTGTTCGAACGCGGGGTTATACAACCCGACGCGCTTAGGCGTCATACCCACCTAACCCTTCAGCAGACTTTCTGCGCGGCCGCCTTTGCGGATTCGACGGGGCCGCACCCGGAGGTAGCGGGCAAGACCCCTTCGGTCTTGTCGATAGGCTGTCCGTCAAGCGGGCGTGATCCGGTCGGGGCTTCGTCCGTGCAGCAGTGAACGCTTGGCCCTGGAATCGGACTCGACAAGTCGTAAAACGATATGACAAAACCCGCTTGACATGCCAACTTTCCCAATACTAACTCGTCAGCCGGCGGCACCGTAGCTGCCGCGTGGCCAGCAACCGACCGTATCGTCACATGCATTTTTCCTCGTCCAAATCCGGCTGCGCTAGCTGCGTGGCGGTCTGATCGCCAGCCACAGGAAATGCTTAGATACGTTTGCTGTGAAATCCGGAGCACCGCTGTTTCGCCACTTGCGCCGGTGGGAACAACCGCCGGAACGGCGGGTATCTGTGTTGTTGCATGGCGATGCCGCCGCGACGACTACCCAGCGCAACCCCCCAGAGTTTGCGCGATCCTAAAAGGGGTCTAAAAAGGGCGTCTAGACAGCCAGCAGTCAGTCCAGGGAGCTAGCCGATACGGGACGATATTGGTCGGCGTCCGGCATGGGCGATCTTACCGTGGGGCTCATCAGCCGCGAGCTCGCCTCAGCCGGCCACCGGCGCGACAATCGATCGCCTGTCACCTGAGGAGCTTATGTACGAGCGTGACGAATTCCTGCGCGATCGGATCCGACCACACCAGCCCGGCACCCCGCGGGGATACTCGCCCCGTCCGCCGTCCGGAGATCGCTGCCCCGCGCCACCGCCTGGCCGGCACGCTGCTGCCGCTACGCCACCAGGGCCGCCGCGCCTGCCTTCAGCTCCACTGCGTCCATTGCCGGACCCGGCTTGGCCACGCCAGCCGGAGGCCCCGCCACCGAGCACCTGGGCCGACCCCGCCCTGGCGCCGATACGCAGTCGGACGCGACCCGGCGAGCGTGGTTGGCGACGCATGGTGCGGCTGGTCACCTTTGGCCTTGTCGGCCTGGGCCGGTCGGGCATGCAGCGCCAGGAGGCCCAATTCGAAGCAACGATACGAACCGTCCTGCATGGCAACCACAAGGTCGCCGTGCTGGGCAAAGGAGGTGTGGGAAAGACGTCGGTTGCGGCGTGCGTCGGATCGATCCTTGCCGAACTGCGCCAGCAGGACCGTATCGTCGGGATCGACGCCGACACCGCCTTCGGCAGGCTGAGCAGCCGAATCGATCCTCGAGCAGCTGGTTCGTTCTGGGAGCTGACCACCGACACGAATCTGCGGTCCTTCACCGATATCACCGCGCGCCTGGGCCGAAATTCCGCGGGACTGTACGTCCTGGCAGGCCAGCCGGCATCCGGTCCGCGCCGGGTGCTCGATCCGGCCATCTACCGCGAAGCCGCCCTAAGGTTGGATCACCATTTCGCAATCTCGGTGATCGACTGCGGTTCCTCCATGGAGGCGGCGGTCACCCAGGAAGTATTGCGCGATGTGGATGCTCTGATCGTGGTGTCCTCGCCCTGGGCGGATGGTGCCTCCGCTGCCGCCAACACCATCGAATGGCTGTCGGATTATGGCCTGACAGGTTTGTTGCGACGCAGCATCGTGGTGCTCAACGATTCGGACGGACACGCCGACAAGCGCACCAAGTCATTGCTGGCCCAGGAATTCATCGACCACGGGCAGCCTGTGGTCGAGGTGCCCTTCGATCCCCATTTGCGGCCCGGGGGGGTCATCGATATGAGCCACGAAATGGCCCCGACGACGCGGCTGAAAATCCTGCAGGTCGCCGCGACGGTGACGGCGTACTTCGCGTCGCGACCCGCCGACGCACACGGCAGCCCGCCCCGGTGACCTGGCTGGCTGACCCGGTCGGCAACAGCAGGATCGCCCGAGCGCAGGCCTGCAAAACGTCAATCTCGGCGCCCATCGTCGAATCCTGGCGGGCGCAACGCGGCGCGCAATGTGGACAGCGCGAGAAATCTTGTCGATGTTCTCGCGCTGTCCACATCCAGGGCATCTCACCGCCACTGTTCCGCAGACCCCTCGAACCAGCGGTCCAGGCGGCGGTTGCGTCATGCCGATTGGGCAGACACCCGGTGGTCGCGCACCGGGTAACCGTTGCGCTCGGCCAGGGATCGCAGCTGGCCCAACGCGAATGCCCGCGCCCGGCCTGATTCGGGAATTACGACCCCTGCCCACAGCCCTTCCGCACCCGCGGACTCGACGGCGTCGCGTGCACACAGCCACCGGCGCGGGCAAGCCCGGCACAGGGTCTTGGCCTCGTCGTCGGGAGTCGTCGTCCAACGATCGGGATCTTGCGTGCAAACGCCGAGCGGGACCTCATACAGGGCGGTTACTGTCATGTCTACGTTCCTCCAGAAAGCGTTGCAGGTTGTAGCCTCTGCCGCGAAAGCGTATCGCATTAACCATAGCGATGCAACAGTTTCCTCCTCTGCCTGCCTAGCGGTGCTGCGGCTCCGGTTCGGCGAGCTCCGAGCTCTAGTGCGCGCACCGCCGAGTACCAGGGCATAGATCCTGTTAATCAGCTGTGTATCTGGCCTCGCCGGCGCGTATCCGACCCCTTCGGGCAGATCTTCCAGGAAAAGTGTTCTGACATGCGACAGTTCAGGTGTGAAGTGAACTGTAGCGGCAGTTCGGTTTGGCTAGGAAACTATTTCCATAGCGGGCCGTCGCGTCGCTAGATCCAAAATGTAGCGAAGTCATAGCAGTAGAAGGGTGCAACGGTTAGGATGGCGGGCGAGCGGAAAGTCTGCCCACCGTCCCGGCTAGTACCCGCGAATAAGGGATCAACGCAGATGTCTAAAGCAGGGTCGACTGTCGGACCGGCGCCGCTGGTCGCGTGCAGCGGCGGCACATCAGACGTGATTGAGCCCCGTCGCGGTGTCGCGATCATTGGCCACTCGTGCCGAGTCGGCACCCAGATCGACGATTCTCGAATCTCTCAGACACATCTGCGAGCGGTATCCGATGATGGACGGTGGCGGATCGTCGGCAACATCCCGAGAGGTATGTTCGTCGGCGGACGACGCGGCAGCTCGGTGACCGTCAGCGATAAGACCCTAATCCGATTCGGCGATCCCCCTGGAGGCAAGGCGTTGACGTTCGAAGTCGTCAGGCCGTCGGATTCCGCTGCACAGCACGGCCGCGTACAACCATCAGCGGACCTGTCGGACGACCCGGCGCACAACGCTGCGCCGGTCGCACCGGACCCCGGCGTGGTTCGCGCAGGGGCGGCCGCGGCTGCGCGCCGTCGTGAACTTGACATCAGCCAACGCAGCTTGGCGGCCGACGGGATCATCAACGCGGGCGCGCTCATCGCGTTCGAGAAAGGCCGTAGTTGGCCCCGGGAACGGACCCGGGCAAAACTCGAAGAAGTGCTGCAGTGGCCCGCTGGAACCATCGCGCGAATCCGTCGGGGCGAGCCCACCGAGCCCGCAACAAACCCCGACGCGTCCCCCGGACTCCGGCCTGCCGACGGCCCGGCGTCCTTGATCGCGCAGGCTGTCACCGCCGCCGTAGACGGCTGCAGTCTGGCTATCGCAGCGTTGCCGGCGACCGAGGACCCCGAGTTCACCGAACGTGCCGCGCCGATCCTTGCTGATTTGCGCCAGCTCGAGGCGATTGCCGTCCAAGCAACCCGCATCAGCCGGATTACCCCGGAATTGATCAAGGCGTTGGGCGCGGTACGTCGCCACCACGACGAATTAATGAGGCTGGGAGCAACCGCCCCTGGTGCCACACTGGCGCAGCGCTTATATGCCGCACGGCGGCGCGCGAACCTTTCCACCCTGGAGACTGCCCAAGCGGCCGGCGTCGCAGAAGAAATGATCGTCGGCGCCGAAGCCGAGGAAGAGTTGCCAGCCGAGGCCACCGAAGCGATCGAAGCACTGATCCGTCAGATCAATTGAGGTCGGCTCCGAGCGTCCCACAAGTACAGGCACGCCGTAACGCTCAAGTTCAACGGTCCGGGGAACGCGCGCGTTCTCCGGCGTTTGACGGTGCGTTCCATCGTGCCGCGAACTTGAAAACGCCAGCGTCACCAAAAAATTCGTGCACCAACCCCCCTCCGAGCGCTGCTAAGCTCAATGTGCAGTGCAAAGGTGCAGATAATGATGGCGCACCGGAACGGCGAGCGTAAGGAAACACATAAATGGCATCGGGTAGCGGTCTTTGCAAGACGACGAGTAACTTTATTTGGGGCCAGTTACTCTTGCTTGGAGAGGGAATCCCCGACCCAGGCGACATTTTCAACACCGGTTCGTCGCTGTTCAAACAAATCAGCGACAAAATGGGACTCGCCATTCCGGGCACCAACTGGATCGGCCAAGCGGCGGAAGCTTACCTAAACCAGAACATCGCGCAACAACTTCGCGCACAGGTGATGGGCGATCTCGACAAATTAACCGGCAACATGATCTCGAATCAGGCCAAATACGTCTCCGATACGCGCGACGTCCTGCGGGCCATGAAGAAGATGATTGACGGTGTCTACAAGGTTTGTAAGGGCCTCGAAAAGATTCCGCTGCTCGGCCACTTGTGGTCGTGGGAGCTCGCAATCCCTATGTCCGGCATCGCGATGGCCGTTGTCGGCGGCGCATTGCTCTATCTAACGATTATGACGCTGATGAATGCGACCAACCTGAGGGGAATTCTCGGCAGGCTGATCGAGATGTTGACGACCTTGCCAAAGTTCCCCGGCCTGCCCGGGTTGCCCAGCCTGCCCGACATCATCGACGGCCTCTGGCCGCCGAAGTTGCCCGACATTCCGATCCCCGGCCTGCCCGACATCCCGGGCCTACCCGACTTCAAATGGCCGCCCACCCCCGGCAGCCCGTTGTTCCCCGACCTCCCGTCGTTCCCAGGGTTCCCCGGGTTCCCGGAGTTCCCCGCCATCCCCGGGTTCCCCGCACTGCCCGGGTTGCCCAGCATTCCCAACTTGTTCCCCGGCTTGCCGGGTCTGGGCGACCTGCTGCCCGGCGTAGGCGATTTGGGCAAGTTACCCACCTGGACTGAGCTGGCCGCTTTGCCTGACTTCTTGGGCGGCTTCGCCGGCCTGCCCAGCTTGGGTTTTGGCAATCTGCTCAGCTTTGCCAGTTTGCCCACCGTGGGTCAGGTGACCGCCACCATGGGTCAGCTGCAACAGCTCGTGGCGGCCGGCGGTGGCCCCAGCCAACTGGCCAGCATGGGCAGCCAACAAGCGCAACTGATCTCGTCGCAGGCCCAGCAAGGAGGCCAGCAGCACGCCACCCTCGTGAGCGACAAGAAGGAAGACGAGGAAGGCGTGGCCGAGGCGGAGCGTGCACCCATCGACGCTGGCACCGCGGCCAGCCAACGGGGGCAGGAGGGGACCGTCCTTTGATCGGACACCGAGTCGCCAGCAGGTCTGTGCCATAGCGAGTCGAAGCCATAGCGAGTAGAAAGTTAAACGTAGAGGAGGGTTCAACCCATGACCGGATTTCTCGGTGTCGTGCCTTCGTTCCTGAAGGTGCTGGCGGGCATGCACAACGAGATCGTGGGTGATATCAAAAGGGCGACCGATACGGTCGCCGGGATTAGCGGACGAGTTCAGCTTACCCATGGTTCGTTCACGTCGAAATTCAATGACACGCTGCAAGAGTTTGAGACCACCCGTAGCAGCACGGGCACGGGTTTGCAGGGAGTCACCAGCGGACTGGCCAATAATCTGCTCGCAGCCGCCGGCGCCTACCTCAAGGCCGACGATGGCCTAGCCGGTGTTATCGACAAGATTTTCGGTTGATCATGACGGGTCCGTCCGCTGCAGGCCGCGCGGGCACCGCCGACAACGTGGTCGGCGTCGAGGTAACCATCGACGGCATGTTGGTGATCGCCGATCGGTTACACCTGGTTGATTTCCCTGTCACGCTTGGGATTCGGCCGAATATCCCGCAAGAGGATCTGCGAGACATCGTCTGGGAACAGGTGCAGCGTGACCTCACAGCGCAAGGGGTGCTCGACCTCCACGGGGAGCCCCAACCGACGGTCGCGGAGATGGTCGAAACCCTGGGCAGGCCAGATCGGACCTTGGAGGGTCGCTGGTGGCGGCGCGACATTGGCGGCGTCATGGTGCGCTTCGTCGTGTGCCGCAGGGGCGACCGCCATGTGATCGCGGCGCGCGACGGCGACATGCTGGTGCTGCAGTTGGTGGCGCCGCAGGTCGGCTTGGCGGGCATGGTGACAGCGGTGCTGGGGCCCGCCGAACCCGCCAACGTCGAACCCCTGACGGGTGTGGCAACCGAGCTAGCCGAATGCACAACCGCGTCCCAATTGACGCAATACGGTATCGCACCGGCCTCGGCCCGCGTCTATGCCGAGATCGTGGGTAACCCGACCGGCTGGGTGGAGATCGTTGCCAGCCAACGCCACCCCGGCGGCACCACGACGCAGACCGACGCCGCCGCTGGCGTCCTGGACTCCAAGCTCGGTAGGCTGGTGTCGCTTCCCCGCCGTGTTGGAGGCGACCTGTACGGAAGCTTCCTGCCCGGCACTCAGCAGAACTTGGAGCGTGCGCTGGACGGCTTGCTAGAGCTGCTCCCTGCGGGCGCTTGGCTAGATCACACCTCAGATCACGCACAAGCCTCCTCCCGAGGCTGACCCCTCACATCTCCGCTACGACTTCAGAAAGGGACGCCATGGTGGACCCGCCGGGCAACGACGACGACCACGGTGATCTCGACGCCCTCGATTTCTCCGCCGCCCACACCAACGAGGCGTCGCCGCTGGACGCCTTAGACGACTATGCGCCGGTGCAGACCGATGACGCCGAAGGCGACCTGGACGCCCTCCATGCGCTCACCGAACGCGACGAGGAGCCGGAGCTGGAGTTGTTCACGGTGACCAACCCTCAAGGGTCGGTGTCGGTCTCAACCCTGATGGACGGCAGAATCCAGCACGTCGAGCTGACGGACAAGGCGACCAGCATGTCCGAAGCGCAGCTGGCCGACGAGATCTTCGTTATTGCCGATCTGGCCCGCCAAAAGGCGCGGGCGTCGCAGTACACGTTCATGGTGGAGAACATCGGTGAACTGACCGACGAAGACGCAGAAGGCAGCGCCCTGCTGCGGGAATTCGTGGGGATGACCCTGAATCTGCCGACGCCGGAAGAGGCTGCCGCAGCCGAAGCCGAAGTGTTCGCCACCCGCTACGATGTCGACTACACCTCCCGGTACAAGGCCGATGACTGATCGCTTGGCCAGTCTGTTCGAAAGCGCCGTCAGCATGTTGCCGATGTCGGAGGCGCGGTCGCTAGATCTGTTCACCGAGATCACCAACTACGACGAATCCGCTTGCGACGCATGGATCGGCCGGATCCGGTGTGGGGACACCGACCGGGTGACGCTGTTTCGCGCCTGGTATTCGCGCCGCAATTTCGGACAGTTGTCGGGATCGGTCCAGATCTCGATGAGCACGTTAAACGCCAGGATTGCCATCGGGGGGCTGTACGGCGATATCACCTACCCGGTCACCTCGCCGCTAGCGATCACCATGGGCTTTGCCGCATGCGAGGCAGCGCAAGGCAATTACGCCGACGCCATGGAGGCCTTAGAGGCCGCCCCGGTCGCGGGTTCCGAGCACCTGGTGGCGTGGATGAAGGCGGTTGTCTACGGCGCGGCCGAACGCTGGACCGACGTGATCGACCAGGTCAAGAGTGCTGGGAAATGGCCGGACAAGTTTTTGGCCGGCGCGGCCGGTGTGGCGCACGGGGTTGCCGCGGCAAACCTGGCCTTGTTCACCGAAGCCGAACGCCGACTCACCGAGGCCAACGACTCGCCCGCCGGTGAGGCGTGTGCGCGCGCCATCGCCTGGTATCTGGCGATGGCACGGCGCAGCCAGGGCAACGAAAGCGCCGCGGTGGCGCTGCTGGAATGGTTACAGACCACTCACCCCGAGCCCAAAGTGGCTGCGGCGCTGAAGGATCCCTC
The DNA here is from genome assembly GCF_000195955.2 of Mycobacterium tuberculosis H37Rv. GTDB lineage: Bacteria > Actinomycetota > Actinomycetes > Mycobacteriales > Mycobacteriaceae > Mycobacterium > Mycobacterium tuberculosis. The sequence goes on from NC_000962.3 coordinate 4,344,060, forward strand.
CTACCGGCTGAAGACGACCACCGCCGAACAGATCGCATCCCGCGCCGATCCCTGGGATCCGGGCAGTGTCGTGACCGACAACTCCGGCCGGGAGCGGCTGCTCGCCGAGGCCCAAGCCGAACTCGACCGCCAAATTGGGCTCACCCGGGTTAAAAATCAGATTGAACGCTACCGCGCGGCGACGCTGATGGCCCGGGTCCGCGCCGCCAAGGGTATGAAGGTCGCCCAGCCCAGCAAGCACATGATCTTCACCGGACCGCCCGGTACCGGCAAGACCACGATCGCGCGGGTGGTGGCCAATATCCTGGCCGGCTTAGGCGTCATTGCCGAACCCAAACTCGTCGAGACGTCGCGCAAGGACTTCGTCGCCGAGTACGAGGGGCAATCGGCGGTCAAGACCGCTAAGACGATCGATCAGGCGCTGGGCGGGGTGCTTTTCATCGACGAGGCTTATGCGCTGGTGCAGGAAAGAGACGGCCGCACCGATCCGTTCGGTCAAGAGGCGCTGGACACGCTGCTGGCGCGGATGGAGAACGACCGGGACCGGCTGGTGGTGATCATCGCCGGGTACAGCTCCGACATAGATCGGCTGCTGGAAACCAACGAGGGTCTGCGGTCGCGGTTCGCCACTCGCATCGAGTTCGACACCTATTCCCCCGAGGAACTCCTCGAGATCGCCAACGTCATTGCCGCTGCTGATGATTCGGCGTTGACCGCAGAGGCGGCCGAGAACTTTCTTCAGGCCGCCAAGCAGTTGGAGCAGCGCATGTTGCGCGGCCGGCGCGCCCTGGACGTCGCCGGCAACGGTCGGTATGCGCGCCAGCTGGTGGAGGCCAGCGAGCAATGCCGGGACATGCGTCTAGCCCAGGTCCTCGATATCGACACCCTCGACGAAGACCGGCTTCGCGAGATCAACGGCTCAGATATGGCGGAGGCTATCGCCGCGGTGCACGCACACCTCAACATGAGAGAATGAACTATGGGGCTTCGCCTCACCACCAAGGTTCAGGTTAGCGGCTGGCGTTTTCTGCTGCGCCGGCTCGAACACGCCATCGTGCGCCGGGACACCCGGATGTTTGACGACCCGCTGCAGTTCTACAGCCGCTCGATCGCTCTTGGCATCGTCGTCGCGGTCCTGATTCTGGCGGGTGCCGCGCTGCTGGCGTACTTCAAACCACAAGGCAAACTCGGCGGCACCAGCCTGTTCACCGACCGCGCGACCAACCAGCTTTACGTGCTGCTGTCCGGACAGTTGCATCCGGTCTACAACCTGACTTCGGCGCGGCTGGTGCTGGGCAATCCGGCCAACCCGGCCACCGTGAAGTCCTCCGAACTGAGCAAGCTGCCGATGGGCCAGACCGTTGGAATCCCCGGCGCCCCCTACGCCACGCCTGTTTCGGCGGGCAGCACCTCGATCTGGACCCTATGCGACACCGTCGCCCGAGCCGACTCCACTTCCCCGGTAGTGCAGACCGCGGTCATCGCGATGCCGTTGGAGATCGATGCTTCGATCGATCCGCTCCAGTCACACGAAGCGGTGCTGGTGTCCTACCAGGGCGAAACCTGGATCGTCACAACTAAGGGACGCCACGCCATAGATCTGACCGACCGCGCCCTCACCTCGTCGATGGGGATACCGGTGACGGCCAGGCCAACCCCGATCTCGGAGGGCATGTTCAACGCGCTGCCTGATATGGGGCCCTGGCAGCTGCCGCCGATACCGGCGGCGGGCGCGCCCAATTCGCTTGGCCTACCTGATGATCTAGTGATCGGATCGGTCTTCCAGATCCACACCGACAAGGGCCCGCAATACTATGTGGTGCTGCCCGACGGCATCGCGCAGGTCAACGCGACAACCGCTGCGGCGCTGCGCGCCACCCAGGCGCACGGGCTGGTCGCGCCACCGGCAATGGTGCCCAGTCTGGTCGTCAGAATCGCCGAACGGGTATACCCCTCACCGCTACCCGATGAACCGCTCAAGATCGTGTCCCGGCCGCAGGATCCCGCGCTGTGCTGGTCATGGCAACGCAGCGCCGGCGACCAGTCGCCGCAGTCAACGGTGCTGTCCGGCCGGCATCTGCCGATATCGCCCTCAGCGATGAACATGGGGATCAAGCAGATCCACGGGACGGCGACCGTTTACCTCGACGGCGGAAAATTCGTGGCACTGCAATCCCCCGATCCTCGATACACCGAATCGATGTACTACATCGATCCACAGGGCGTGCGTTATGGGGTGCCTAACGCGGAGACAGCCAAGTCGCTGGGCCTGAGTTCACCCCAAAACGCGCCCTGGGAGATCGTTCGTCTCCTGGTCGACGGTCCGGTGCTGTCGAAAGATGCCGCACTGCTCGAGCACGACACGCTGCCCGCTGACCCTAGCCCCCGAAAAGTTCCCGCCGGAGCCTCCGGAGCCCCCTGATGACGACCAAGAAGTTCACTCCCACCATTACCCGTGGCCCCCGGTTGACCCCGGGCGAGATCAGCCTCACGCCGCCCGATGACCTGGGCATCGACATCCCACCGTCGGGCGTCCAAAAGATCCTTCCCTACGTGATGGGTGGCGCCATGCTCGGCATGATCGCCATCATGGTGGCCGGCGGCACCAGGCAGCTGTCGCCGTACATGTTGATGATGCCGCTGATGATGATCGTGATGATGGTCGGCGGTCTGGCCGGTAGCACCGGTGGTGGCGGCAAGAAGGTGCCCGAAATCAACGCCGACCGCAAGGAGTACCTGCGGTATTTGGCAGGACTACGCACCCGAGTGACGTCCTCGGCCACCTCTCAGGTGGCGTTCTTCTCCTACCACGCACCGCATCCCGAGGATCTGTTGTCGATCGTCGGCACCCAACGGCAGTGGTCCCGGCCGGCCAACGCCGACTTCTATGCGGCCACCCGAATCGGTATCGGTGACCAGCCGGCGGTGGATCGATTATTGAAGCCGGCCGTCGGCGGGGAGTTGGCCGCCGCCAGCGCAGCACCTCAGCCGTTCCTGGAGCCGGTCAGTCATATGTGGGTGGTCAAGTTTCTACGAACCCATGGATTGATCCATGACTGCCCGAAACTGCTGCAACTCCGTACCTTTCCGACTATCGCGATCGGCGGGGACTTGGCGGGGGCAGCCGGCCTGATGACGGCGATGATCTGTCACCTAGCCGTGTTCCACCCACCGGACCTGCTGCAGATCCGGGTGCTCACCGAGGAACCCGACGACCCCGACTGGTCCTGGCTCAAATGGCTTCCGCACGTACAGCACCAGACCGAAACCGATGCGGCCGGGTCCACCCGGCTGATCTTCACGCGCCAGGAAGGTCTGTCGGACCTGGCCGCGCGCGGGCCACACGCACCCGATTCGCTTCCCGGCGGCCCCTACGTAGTCGTCGTCGACCTGACCGGCGGCAAGGCTGGATTCCCGCCCGACGGTAGGGCCGGTGTCACGGTGATCACGTTGGGCAACCATCGCGGCTCGGCCTACCGCATCAGGGTGCACGAGGATGGGACGGCTGATGACCGGCTCCCTAACCAATCGTTTCGCCAGGTGACATCGGTCACCGATCGGATGTCGCCGCAGCAAGCCAGCCGTATCGCGCGAAAGTTGGCCGGATGGTCCATCACGGGCACCATCCTCGACAAGACGTCGCGGGTCCAGAAGAAGGTGGCCACCGACTGGCACCAGCTGGTCGGTGCGCAAAGTGTCGAGGAGATAACACCTTCCCGCTGGAGGATGTACACCGACACCGACCGTGACCGGCTAAAGATCCCGTTTGGTCATGAACTAAAGACCGGCAACGTCATGTACCTGGACATCAAAGAGGGCGCGGAATTCGGCGCCGGACCGCACGGCATGCTCATCGGGACCACGGGGTCTGGGAAGTCCGAATTCCTGCGCACCCTGATCCTGTCGCTGGTGGCAATGACTCATCCAGATCAGGTGAATCTCCTGCTCACCGACTTCAAAGGTGGTTCAACCTTCCTGGGAATGGAAAAGCTTCCGCACACTGCCGCTGTCGTCACCAACATGGCCGAGGAAGCCGAGCTCGTCAGCCGGATGGGCGAGGTGTTGACCGGAGAACTCGATCGGCGCCAGTCGATCCTCCGACAGGCCGGGATGAAAGTCGGCGCGGCCGGAGCCCTGTCCGGCGTGGCCGAATACGAGAAGTACCGCGAACGCGGTGCCGACCTACCCCCGCTGCCAACGCTTTTCGTCGTCGTCGACGAGTTCGCCGAGCTGTTGCAGAGTCACCCGGACTTCATCGGGCTGTTCGACCGGATCTGCCGCGTCGGGCGGTCGCTGAGGGTCCATCTGCTGCTGGCTACCCAGTCGCTGCAGACCGGCGGTGTTCGCATCGACAAACTGGAGCCAAACCTGACATATCGAATCGCATTGCGCACCACCAGCTCTCATGAATCCAAGGCGGTAATCGGCACACCGGAGGCGCAGTACATCACCAACAAGGAGAGCGGTGTCGGGTTTCTCCGGGTCGGCATGGAAGACCCGGTCAAGTTCAGCACCTTCTACATCAGTGGGCCATACATGCCGCCGGCGGCAGGCGTCGAAACCAATGGTGAAGCCGGAGGGCCCGGTCAACAGACCACTAGACAAGCCGCGCGCATTCACAGGTTCACCGCGGCACCGGTTCTCGAGGAGGCGCCGACACCGTGACCCGCGCCGGCGACGATGCAAAGCGCAGCGATGAGGAGGAGCGGCGCCAACGGCCCGCGCCGGCGACGATGCAAAGCGCAGCGATGAGGAGGAGCGGCGCGCATGACTGCTGAACCGGAAGTACGGACGCTGCGCGAGGTTGTGCTGGACCAGCTCGGCACTGCTGAATCGCGTGCGTACAAGATGTGGCTGCCGCCGTTGACCAATCCGGTCCCGCTCAACGAGCTCATCGCCCGTGATCGGCGACAACCCCTGCGATTTGCCCTGGGGATCATGGATGAACCGCGCCGCCATCTACAGGATGTGTGGGGCGTAGACGTTTCCGGGGCCGGCGGCAACATCGGTATTGGGGGCGCACCTCAAACCGGGAAGTCGACGCTACTGCAGACGATGGTGATGTCGGCCGCCGCCACACACTCACCGCGCAACGTTCAGTTCTATTGCATCGACCTAGGTGGCGGCGGGCTGATCTATCTCGAAAACCTTCCACACGTCGGTGGGGTAGCCAATCGGTCCGAGCCCGACAAGGTCAACCGGGTGGTCGCAGAGATGCAAGCCGTCATGCGGCAACGGGAAACCACCTTCAAGGAACACCGAGTGGGCTCGATCGGGATGTACCGGCAGCTGCGTGACGATCCAAGTCAACCCGTTGCGTCCGATCCATACGGCGACGTCTTTCTGATCATCGACGGATGGCCCGGTTTTGTCGGCGAGTTCCCCGACCTTGAGGGGCAGGTTCAAGATCTGGCCGCCCAGGGGCTGGCGTTCGGCGTCCACGTCATCATCTCCACGCCACGCTGGACAGAGCTGAAGTCGCGTGTTCGCGACTACCTCGGCACCAAGATCGAGTTCCGGCTTGGTGACGTCAATGAAACCCAGATCGACCGGATTACCCGCGAGATCCCGGCGAATCGTCCGGGTCGGGCAGTGTCGATGGAAAAGCACCATCTGATGATCGGCGTGCCCAGGTTCGACGGCGTGCACAGCGCCGATAACCTGGTGGAGGCGATCACCGCGGGGGTGACGCAGATCGCTTCCCAGCACACCGAACAGGCACCTCCGGTGCGGGTCCTGCCGGAGCGTATCCACCTGCACGAACTCGACCCGAACCCGCCGGGACCAGAGTCCGACTACCGCACTCGCTGGGAGATTCCGATCGGCTTGCGCGAGACGGACCTGACGCCGGCTCACTGCCACATGCACACGAACCCGCACCTACTGATCTTCGGTGCGGCCAAATCGGGCAAGACGACCATTGCCCACGCGATCGCGCGCGCCATTTGTGCCCGAAACAGTCCCCAGCAGGTGCGGTTCATGCTCGCGGACTACCGCTCGGGCCTGCTGGACGCGGTGCCGGACACCCATCTGCTGGGCGCCGGCGCGATCAACCGCAACAGCGCGTCGCTAGACGAGGCCGTTCAAGCACTGGCGGTCAACCTGAAGAAGCGGTTGCCGCCGACCGACCTGACGACGGCGCAGCTACGCTCGCGTTCGTGGTGGAGCGGATTTGACGTCGTGCTTCTGGTCGACGATTGGCACATGATCGTGGGTGCCGCCGGGGGGATGCCGCCGATGGCACCGCTGGCCCCGTTATTGCCGGCGGCGGCAGATATCGGGTTGCACATCATTGTCACCTGTCAGATGAGCCAGGCTTACAAGGCAACCATGGACAAGTTCGTCGGCGCCGCATTCGGGTCGGGCGCTCCGACAATGTTCCTTTCGGGCGAGAAGCAGGAATTCCCATCCAGTGAGTTCAAGGTCAAGCGGCGCCCCCCTGGCCAGGCATTTCTCGTCTCGCCAGACGGCAAAGAGGTCATCCAGGCCCCCTACATCGAGCCTCCAGAAGAAGTGTTCGCAGCACCCCCAAGCGCCGGTTAAGATTATTTCATTGCCGGTGTAGCAGGACCCGAGCTCAGCCCGGTAATCGAGTTCGGGCAATGCTGACCATCGGGTTTGTTTCCGGCTATAACCGAACGGTTTGTGTACGGGATACAAATACAGGGAGGGAAGAAGTAGGCAAATGGAAAAAATGTCACATGATCCGATCGCTGCCGACATTGGCACGCAAGTGAGCGACAACGCTCTGCACGGCGTGACGGCCGGCTCGACGGCGCTGACGTCGGTGACCGGGCTGGTTCCCGCGGGGGCCGATGAGGTCTCCGCCCAAGCGGCGACGGCGTTCACATCGGAGGGCATCCAATTGCTGGCTTCCAATGCATCGGCCCAAGACCAGCTCCACCGTGCGGGCGAAGCGGTCCAGGACGTCGCCCGCACCTATTCGCAAATCGACGACGGCGCCGCCGGCGTCTTCGCCGAATAGGCCCCCAACACATCGGAGGGAGTGATCACCATGCTGTGGCACGCAATGCCACCGGAGCTAAATACCGCACGGCTGATGGCCGGCGCGGGTCCGGCTCCAATGCTTGCGGCGGCCGCGGGATGGCAGACGCTTTCGGCGGCTCTGGACGCTCAGGCCGTCGAGTTGACCGCGCGCCTGAACTCTCTGGGAGAAGCCTGGACTGGAGGTGGCAGCGACAAGGCGCTTGCGGCTGCAACGCCGATGGTGGTCTGGCTACAAACCGCGTCAACACAGGCCAAGACCCGTGCGATGCAGGCGACGGCGCAAGCCGCGGCATACACCCAGGCCATGGCCACGACGCCGTCGCTGCCGGAGATCGCCGCCAACCACATCACCCAGGCCGTCCTTACGGCCACCAACTTCTTCGGTATCAACACGATCCCGATCGCGTTGACCGAGATGGATTATTTCATCCGTATGTGGAACCAGGCAGCCCTGGCAATGGAGGTCTACCAGGCCGAGACCGCGGTTAACACGCTTTTCGAGAAGCTCGAGCCGATGGCGTCGATCCTTGATCCCGGCGCGAGCCAGAGCACGACGAACCCGATCTTCGGAATGCCCTCCCCTGGCAGCTCAACACCGGTTGGCCAGTTGCCGCCGGCGGCTACCCAGACCCTCGGCCAACTGGGTGAGATGAGCGGCCCGATGCAGCAGCTGACCCAGCCGCTGCAGCAGGTGACGTCGTTGTTCAGCCAGGTGGGCGGCACCGGCGGCGGCAACCCAGCCGACGAGGAAGCCGCGCAGATGGGCCTGCTCGGCACCAGTCCGCTGTCGAACCATCCGCTGGCTGGTGGATCAGGCCCCAGCGCGGGCGCGGGCCTGCTGCGCGCGGAGTCGCTACCTGGCGCAGGTGGGTCGTTGACCCGCACGCCGCTGATGTCTCAGCTGATCGAAAAGCCGGTTGCCCCCTCGGTGATGCCGGCGGCTGCTGCCGGATCGTCGGCGACGGGTGGCGCCGCTCCGGTGGGTGCGGGAGCGATGGGCCAGGGTGCGCAATCCGGCGGCTCCACCAGGCCGGGTCTGGTCGCGCCGGCACCGCTCGCGCAGGAGCGTGAAGAAGACGACGAGGACGACTGGGACGAAGAGGACGACTGGTGAGCTCCCGTAATGACAACAGACTTCCCGGCCACCCGGGCCGGAAGACTTGCCAACATTTTGGCGAGGAAGGTAAAGAGAGAAAGTAGTCCAGCATGGCAGAGATGAAGACCGATGCCGCTACCCTCGCGCAGGAGGCAGGTAATTTCGAGCGGATCTCCGGCGACCTGAAAACCCAGATCGACCAGGTGGAGTCGACGGCAGGTTCGTTGCAGGGCCAGTGGCGCGGCGCGGCGGGGACGGCCGCCCAGGCCGCGGTGGTGCGCTTCCAAGAAGCAGCCAATAAGCAGAAGCAGGAACTCGACGAGATCTCGACGAATATTCGTCAGGCCGGCGTCCAATACTCGAGGGCCGACGAGGAGCAGCAGCAGGCGCTGTCCTCGCAAATGGGCTTCTGACCCGCTAATACGAAAAGAAACGGAGCAAAAACATGACAGAGCAGCAGTGGAATTTCGCGGGTATCGAGGCCGCGGCAAGCGCAATCCAGGGAAATGTCACGTCCATTCATTCCCTCCTTGACGAGGGGAAGCAGTCCCTGACCAAGCTCGCAGCGGCCTGGGGCGGTAGCGGTTCGGAGGCGTACCAGGGTGTCCAGCAAAAATGGGACGCCACGGCTACCGAGCTGAACAACGCGCTGCAGAACCTGGCGCGGACGATCAGCGAAGCCGGTCAGGCAATGGCTTCGACCGAAGGCAACGTCACTGGGATGTTCGCATAGGGCAACGCCGAGTTCGCGTAGAATAGCGAAACACGGGATCGGGCGAGTTCGACCTTCCGTCGGTCTCGCCCTTTCTCGTGTTTATACGTTTGAGCGCACTCTGAGAGGTTGTCATGGCGGCCGACTACGACAAGCTCTTCCGGCCGCACGAAGGTATGGAAGCTCCGGACGATATGGCAGCGCAGCCGTTCTTCGACCCCAGTGCTTCGTTTCCGCCGGCGCCCGCATCGGCAAACCTACCGAAGCCCAACGGCCAGACTCCGCCCCCGACGTCCGACGACCTGTCGGAGCGGTTCGTGTCGGCCCCGCCGCCGCCACCCCCACCCCCACCTCCGCCTCCGCCAACTCCGATGCCGATCGCCGCAGGAGAGCCGCCCTCGCCGGAACCGGCCGCATCTAAACCACCCACACCCCCCATGCCCATCGCCGGACCCGAACCGGCCCCACCCAAACCACCCACACCCCCCATGCCCATCGCCGGACCCGAACCGGCCCCACCCAAACCACCCACACCTCCGATGCCCATCGCCGGACCTGCACCCACCCCAACCGAATCCCAGTTGGCGCCCCCCAGACCACCGACACCACAAACGCCAACCGGAGCGCCGCAGCAACCGGAATCACCGGCGCCCCACGTACCCTCGCACGGGCCACATCAACCCCGGCGCACCGCACCAGCACCGCCCTGGGCAAAGATGCCAATCGGCGAACCCCCGCCCGCTCCGTCCAGACCGTCTGCGTCCCCGGCCGAACCACCGACCCGGCCTGCCCCCCAACACTCCCGACGTGCGCGCCGGGGTCACCGCTATCGCACAGACACCGAACGAAACGTCGGGAAGGTAGCAACTGGTCCATCCATCCAGGCGCGGCTGCGGGCAGAGGAAGCATCCGGCGCGCAGCTCGCCCCCGGAACGGAGCCCTCGCCAGCGCCGTTGGGCCAACCGAGATCGTATCTGGCTCCGCCCACCCGCCCCGCGCCGACAGAACCTCCCCCCAGCCCCTCGCCGCAGCGCAACTCCGGTCGGCGTGCCGAGCGACGCGTCCACCCCGATTTAGCCGCCCAACATGCCGCGGCGCAACCTGATTCAATTACGGCCGCAACCACTGGCGGTCGTCGCCGCAAGCGTGCAGCGCCGGATCTCGACGCGACACAGAAATCCTTAAGGCCGGCGGCCAAGGGGCCGAAGGTGAAGAAGGTGAAGCCCCAGAAACCGAAGGCCACGAAGCCGCCCAAAGTGGTGTCGCAGCGCGGCTGGCGACATTGGGTGCATGCGTTGACGCGAATCAACCTGGGCCTGTCACCCGACGAGAAGTACGAGCTGGACCTGCACGCTCGAGTCCGCCGCAATCCCCGCGGGTCGTATCAGATCGCCGTCGTCGGTCTCAAAGGTGGGGCTGGCAAAACCACGCTGACAGCAGCGTTGGGGTCGACGTTGGCTCAGGTGCGGGCCGACCGGATCCTGGCTCTAGACGCGGATCCAGGCGCCGGAAACCTCGCCGATCGGGTAGGGCGACAATCGGGCGCGACCATCGCTGATGTGCTTGCAGAAAAAGAGCTGTCGCACTACAACGACATCCGCGCACACACTAGCGTCAATGCGGTCAATCTGGAAGTGCTGCCGGCACCGGAATACAGCTCGGCGCAGCGCGCGCTCAGCGACGCCGACTGGCATTTCATCGCCGATCCTGCGTCGAGGTTTTACAACCTCGTCTTGGCTGATTGTGGGGCCGGCTTCTTCGACCCGCTGACCCGCGGCGTGCTGTCCACGGTGTCCGGTGTCGTGGTCGTGGCAAGTGTCTCAATCGACGGCGCACAACAGGCGTCGGTCGCGTTGGACTGGTTGCGCAACAACGGTTACCAAGATTTGGCGAGCCGCGCATGCGTGGTCATCAATCACATCATGCCGGGAGAACCCAATGTCGCAGTTAAAGACCTGGTGCGGCATTTCGAACAGCAAGTTCAACCCGGCCGGGTCGTGGTCATGCCGTGGGACAGGCACATTGCGGCCGGAACCGAGATTTCACTCGACTTGCTCGACCCTATCTACAAGCGCAAGGTCCTCGAATTGGCCGCAGCGCTATCCGACGATTTCGAGAGGGCTGGACGTCGTTGAGCGCACCTGCTGTTGCTGCTGGTCCTACCGCCGCGGGGGCAACCGCTGCGCGGCCTGCCACCACCCGGGTGACGATCCTGACCGGCAGACGGATGACCGATTTGGTACTGCCAGCGGCGGTGCCGATGGAAACTTATATTGACGACACCGTCGCGGTGCTTTCCGAGGTGTTGGAAGACACGCCGGCTGATGTACTCGGCGGCTTCGACTTTACCGCGCAAGGCGTGTGGGCGTTCGCTCGTCCCGGATCGCCGCCGCTGAAGCTCGACCAGTCACTCGATGACGCCGGGGTGGTCGACGGGTCACTGCTGACTCTGGTGTCAGTCAGTCGCACCGAGCGCTACCGACCGTTGGTCGAGGATGTCATCGACGCGATCGCCGTGCTTGACGAGTCACCTGAGTTCGACCGCACGGCATTGAATCGCTTTGTGGGGGCGGCGATCCCGCTTTTGACCGCGCCCGTCATCGGGATGGCGATGCGGGCGTGGTGGGAAACTGGGCGTAGCTTGTGGTGGCCGTTGGCGATTGGCATCCTGGGGATCGCTGTGCTGGTAGGCAGCTTCGTCGCGAACAGGTTCTACCAGAGCGGCCACCTGGCCGAGTGCCTACTGGTCACGACGTATCTGCTGATCGCAACCGCCGCAGCGCTGGCCGTGCCGTTGCCGCGCGGGGTCAACTCGTTGGGGGCGCCACAAGTTGCCGGCGCCGCTACGGCCGTGCTGTTTTTGACCTTGATGACGCGGGGCGGCCCTCGGAAGCGTCATGAGTTGGCGTCGTTTGCCGTGATCACCGCTATCGCGGTCATCGCGGCCGCCGCTGCCTTCGGCTATGGATACCAGGACTGGGTCCCCGCGGGGGGGATCGCATTCGGGCTGTTCATTGTGACGAATGCGGCCAAGCTGACCGTCGCGGTCGCGCGGATCGCGCTGCCGCCGATTCCGGTACCCGGCGAAACCGTGGACAACGAGGAGTTGCTCGATCCCGTCGCGACCCCGGAGGCTACCAGCGAAGAAACCCCGACCTGGCAGGCCATCATCGCGTCGGTGCCCGCGTCCGCGGTCCGGCTCACCGAGCGCAGCAAACTGGCCAAGCAACTTCTGATCGGATACGTCACGTCGGGCACCCTGATTCTGGCTGCCGGTGCCATCGCGGTCGTGGTGCGCGGGCACTTCTTTGTACACAGCCTGGTGGTCGCGGGTTTGATCACGACCGTCTGCGGATTTCGCTCGCGGCTTTACGCCGAGCGCTGGTGTGCGTGGGCGTTGCTGGCGGCGACGGTCGCGATTCCGACGGGTCTGACGGCCAAACTCATCATCTGGTACCCGCACTATGCCTGGCTGTTGTTGAGCGTCTACCTCACGGTAGCCCTGGTTGCGCTCGTGGTGGTCGGGTCGATGGCTCACGTCCGGCGCGTTTCACCGGTCGTAAAACGAACTCTGGAATTGATCGACGGCGCCATGATCGCTGCCATCATTCCCATGCTGCTGTGGATCACCGGGGTGTACGACACGGTCCGCAATATCCGGTTCTGAGCCGGATCGGCTGATTGGCGGTTCCTGACAGAACATCGAGGACACGGCGCAGGTTTGCATACCTTCGGCGCCCGACAAATTGCTGCGATTGAGCGTGTGGCGCGTCCGGTAAAATTTGCTCGATGGGGAACACGTATAGGAGATCCGGCAATGGCTGAACCGTTGGCCGTCGATCCCACCGGCTTGAGCGCAGCGGCCGCGAAATTGGCCGGCCTCGTTTTTCCGCAGCCTCCGGCGCCGATCGCGGTCAGCGGAACGGATTCGGTGGTAGCAGCAATCAACGAGACCATGCCAAGCATCGAATCGCTGGTCAGTGACGGGCTGCCCGGCGTGAAAGCCGCCCTGACTCGAACAGCATCCAACATGAACGCGGCGGCGGACGTCTATGCGAAGACCGATCAGTCACTGGGAACCAGTTTGAGCCAGTATGCATTCGGCTCGTCGGGCGAAGGCCTGGCTGGCGTCGCCTCGGTCGGTGGTCAGCCAAGTCAGGCTACCCAGCTGCTGAGCACACCCGTGTCACAGGTCACGACCCAGCTCGGCGAGACGGCCGCTGAGCTGGCACCCCGTGTTGTTGCGACGGTGCCGCAACTCGTTCAGCTGGCTCCGCACGCCGTTCAGATGTCGCAAAACGCATCCCCCATCGCTCAGACGATCAGTCAAACCGCCCAACAGGCCGCCCAGAGCGCGCAGGGCGGCAGCGGCCCAATGCCCGCACAGCTTGCCAGCGCTGAAAAACCGGCCACCGAGCAAGCGGAGCCGGTCCACGAAGTGACAAACGACGATCAGGGCGACCAGGGCGACGTGCAGCCGGCCGAGGTCGTTGCCGCGGCACGTGACGAAGGCGCCGGCGCATCACCGGGCCAGCAGCCCGGCGGGGGCGTTCCCGCGCAAGCCATGGATACCGGAGCCGGTGCCCGCCCAGCGGCGAGTCCGCTGGCGGCCCCCGTCGATCCGTCGACTCCGGCACCCTCAACAACCACAACGTTGTAGACCGGGCCTGCCAGCGGCTCCGTCTCGCACGCAGCGCCTGTTGCTGTCCTGGCCTCGTCAGCATGCGGCGGCCAGGGCCCGGTCGAGCAACCCGGTGACGTATTGCCAGTACAGCCAGTCCGCGACGGCCACACGCTGGACGGCCGCGTCAGTCGCAGTGTGCGCTTGGTGCAGGGCAATCTCCTGTGAGTGGGCAGCGTAGGCCCGGAACGCCCGCAGATGAGCGGCCTCGCGGCCGGTAGCGGTGCTGGTCATGGGCTTCATCAGCTCGAACCACAGCATGTGCCGCTCATCGCCCGGTGGATTGACATCCACCGGCGCCGGCGGCAACAAGTCGAGCAAACGCTGATCGGTAGTGTCGGCCAGCTGAGCCGCCGCCGAGGGGTCGACGACCTCCAGCCGCGACCGGCCCGTCATTTTGCCGCTCTCCGGAATGTCATCTGGCTCCAGCACAATCTTGGCCACACCGGGATCCGAACTGGCCAACTGCTCCGCGGTACCGATCACCGCCCGCAGCGTCATGTCGTGGAAAGCCGCCCAGGCTTGCACGGCCAAAACCGGGTAGGTGGCACAGCGTGCAATTTCGTCAACCGGGATTGCGTGATCCGCGCTGGCCAAGTACACCTTATTCGGCAATTCCATCCCGTCGGGTATGTAGGCCAGCCCATAGCTGTTGGCCACGACGATGGAACCGTCGGTGGTCACCGCGGTGATCCAGAAGAACCCGTAGTCGCCCGCGTTGTTGTCGGACGCGTTGAGCGCCGCCGCGATGCGTCGCGCCAACCGCAGCGCATCACCGCGGCCACGCTGGCGGGCGCTGGCAGCTGCAGTGGCGGCGTCGCGTGCCGCCCGAGCCGCCGACACCGGGATCATCGACACCGGCGTACCGTCATCTGCAGACTCGCTGCGATCGGGTTTGTCGATGTGATCGGTCGACGGCGGGCGGGCAGGAGGTGCCGTCCGCGCCGAGGCCGCCCGCGTGCTCGGTGCCGCCGCCTTGTCCGAGGTAGCCACCGGCGCCCGCCCAGTGGCAGCATGCGACCCCGCGCCCGAGGCCGCGGCCGTACCCACGCTCGAACGCGCGCCCGCTCCCACGGCGGTACCGCTCGGCGCGGCGGCCGCCGCCCGTGCGCCCGGGACACCGGACGCCGCAGCCGGCGTCACCGACGCGGCGGATTCGTCCGCATGGGCAGGCCCCGACTGCGTCCCCCCGCCCGCATGCTGGCCCGGCACACCAGGTTGCTCCGCCAACGCCGCGGGTTTGACGTGCGGCGCCGGCTCGCCCCCTGGGGTGCCCGGTGTTGCTGGACCAGACGGACCGGGAGTGGCCGGTGTAACCGGCTGGGGCCCAGGCGATGGCGCCGGTGCCGGAGCCGGCTGCGGGTGTGGAGCGGGAGCTGGGGTAACGGGCGTGGCCGGGGTTGCCGGTGTGGCCGGGGCGACCGGGGGGGTGACCGGCGTGATCGGGGTTGGCTCGCCTGGTGTGCCCGGTTTGACCGGGGTCACCGGGGTGACCGGCTTGCCCGGGGTCACCGGCGTGACGGGAGTGCCGGGCGTTGGTGTGATCGGAGTTACCGGCGCTCCCGGGATGGGTGTGATTGGGGTTCCCGGGGTGATCGGGGTTCCCGGGGTGATCGGGGTTCCCGGTGTGCCCGGTGTGCCCGGGGATGGCACGACCAGGGTAGGCACGTCTGGGGGTGGCGGCGACTTCTGCTGAAGCAAATCCTCGAGTGCGTTCTTCGGAGGTTTCCAATTCTTGGATTCCAGCACCCGCTCAGCGGTCTCGGCGACCAGACTGACATTGGCCCCATGCGTCGCCGTGACCAATGAATTGATGGCGGTATGGCGCTCATCAGCATCCAGGCTAGGGTCATTCTCCAGGATATCGATCTCCCGTTGAGCGCCATCCACATTATTGCCGATATCGGATTTAGCTTGCTCAATCAACCCGGCAATATGCCTGTGCCAGGTAATCACCGTGGCGAGATAATCCTGCAGCGTCATCAATTGATTGATGTTTGCACCCAGGGCGCCGTTGGCAGCATTGGCGGCGCCGCCGGACCATAGGCCGCCTTCGAAGACGTGGCCTTTCTGCTGGCGGCAGGTGTCCAATACATCGGTGACCCTTTGCAAAACCTGGCTATATTCCTGGGCCCGGTCATAGAAAGTGTCTTCATCGGCTTCCACCCAGCCGCCCGGATCCAGCATCTGTCTGGCATAGCTGCCCGTCGGCCTGGTAATACTCATCCCCTACTGCCCTCCCCAAACCGCCAGATCGCCTCGCGGATCACCGTCCGGTTGGCCTCCGGCATTTCACGCCGGCTCGGCCGCTGGATCCACCCCGCGCCGGTATTCGCAGTAACCCGTTGAATCCGCGCGCATGATGCACCGCTTGGGCGATCAGCCGGGTGGTCACCTCGCTTGCGCTGGCCGCGCTGTCGCACGGGGCGCTCGGTGGTAACGGACGTCATAATTAACCAGCGTAACCGAACCTAAGACCAGCTAGCTGCGGCAATATTGGCGACCAGGACTATGGCGCCCTCCGAACCCGGCCGATCCATGTCAAAACATTGACAATGCGTACTCACGCCGTGTCGGGCGCGCTGAATGACCGCATTGCGGCGCTCATTCGGTGCGTAGTCGCTACCACCGCAACAATGGGCTTAGGCCATTCCTTCGTTCATCGCGCGGGACATGGCCGATAACGCAGCGGTCAGCTGCTCGCCCGCCGCGTCGTTATACGCGGACGCCGCGGCCTGCGCATTGTGCAGCGCCTCGTTGACCCGCTGAGCCACCGCCTCGGCACCCAGCTTCTTCAGCAAACCATCTTCGATGCGCAGGCCGGTGAGCCACTGGTGCCCATTGATCGTCACTTCGACGGTCTCGGCTTCGTCGGTGGCGCGGAAGGATCCGTTGTTCATCTGATTGAGCGTCCCGTCTAGGGCCGACTGAAACCGCGCCGCCAGCGTCAACGCCCGGGCGACATGCGGGTCCAATTCGTCCATGCTCACTTCGACTCCTTACTGTCCTGGCGCCGACGGTTACCAATGACGGCCTCGGTCCATGCCCGATCCTCGGTGTAGAGCGCCTCGTCTTCCTGCTGAGAACCCTTGGACTTGGCGCCCCCTTGTCCCTGATGCGCGGCACCCATCGGCATTCCCATGCCACCGCCGCCCAGCGCGGCGCCGCCGCCGGCCCTTCCCTGGCCTAAGCCGGCAATGTCACCAGCGCCAGCGGGCCGCACCGATTCGGCGCCCCCGATCGCGGATCCCAACGGCGCCGACGGCACCCCGCCGCCTCCACCGCCACCGAGCGATGCCGCTTTGACCGCCACGTCGCCCGACAGCGCTGCGGCTTCCCGCCCAGCCGACGTCAGCTGCGCCGCCGTGTCAGCCGGGAGGCCACCACCCGGCGATCCGGTAGGCGGAACCATCGGTGCGGCTGGCATCCCGGTACCGGGAGTCACACCGGAGCCGTCAGACGGCGGCATCAGGAAGCCAGGGATCAATCCCTGCTCTTGCGGAGGCGGGGGCGGGTCGATCTTGATGGCGGGGGGAGGCTTCGGCGGGTTTACCGGTTCCAGGGCTGCCTTGTTGTTGTATTCGGTCAGCACCTTCTCCGACCTCTGCTGATACTCCGCGTACACCGGGAGAATTTGGTCGCGGGCCGAAGGGTTTTCCGCGTAAAGCCGTTCGAGCCCGACTATGTCTTCATAAGTCGGATGTTCCCGCCTAGCCCACACGTGCAGCTGCGCGACATATTGAGCCTGCTTGGCCATCGCAGCGCTCAATTTGGCCATGTGGAGTATCCATTGCCGTTGTTGATCGAGCGAAGCCTCGCAAGCGGTAGCCGCATCGCCTTCCCAGTTGTCAAACCCCCGGAACCGCTTGACGTCGCCTTGCAGCGTCAGGTTGAAAGTGTTCCACCCATCCGCAAAGTGCGCGAGCGATGCGCCTTGGTCGCCCGTTTCGAGCTTCCTTGCCGCTTCTTTGAGATCCATGAAGTTGGGTTCACCGGCCGTGGCCACCCTCGGCGTATCGGTTAGTTCGGCCGAACTGTCCCCTCCGACGGCCCCGGCCGATTCTGCCTGCACAGTTCCTTCGCCGTCGTTGTCCAGCGCGGTCGCAGCCTCCTCATCAACCTCGCCATACGCCTTGGCCGCGTTGCGCAGCGAGGTCGCCAGACGCTGCCGCTCTTTGGCACCGGCCGCCAGGTATTCCCGCATGTTGTCGGCGGACAATACCAGCTGTTGGGCGGCGTTTTTAGCCGCCGTGAGTTCGCACGGTGTGATGGGGACATCAGTCGGTGGGTCCGCCATCGGGGCCTCCACCTCGTTGGCCCTGTTCAAAATCTCTTGCTGATCCACCGTCACGGTCTGCGACTGCGTCATATCGGATCATCCTCCTTAGTGCTATAGCCATTATCGTCGCTAAACTGAAAGGTTCCTGCACTAATTTGATGCCGCCCGTTCATGCCGGCATCGCGAACGGATCGCCCTACTTCGGCAGCGCCATCTGGTAGCGGCTTTCCTCGGGTGGGGAAACCCGGCGAATCGGCAGCTGCCGATGCCGCGGGGTACCGATCACATTGTGCCGCAGAATCACCCGGTCAATACCGGGATGCGGGCCGAGATAGGTCGTCGCATTCGGCCACGCCACCTTTACCTCCTGCCCGATGTGTGCGCCGATCAACCGGGCAAATTCCTCGAACTGTGGCCCGACTGTGACCATCGCACCTGCCGCCGCCGCACGCACCACGAACTGGGTGAATGTCTGAGCGTCACCCAGGTTGAGGGCGATGTCGACATCGTCGAAGGGCATGTAGACCGGGCATCGGTTCACCGTCTCGCCGACCAGTACCCCAGCTGACCCGATCGGCAGCTGGCAGTGGCGGTTGGCCACCAGATGCTGGCCTTGCAGCGCGGGCCGCTGCCCGCCAAATAGGCGGGCGAAGCCCCTGGGTGTCTTGGGCTTGTCCGCCGTGGTCAGCAACACCGTGGACTGCGGGGCCATCCCCGGCGCGACCCGGACTCTGGTGATGGTGTGGTCCGCGCGCGCCGACCACCATACATCCGGACCTCCGGGCGCCGCGTAGGCGGCAGTGTAGGCATCGCGCCCCTTGATCATCGACCATTTCTCCCGCACAAAGCCGATGTCGGTGGCGTGGTCGTAGTCATCGAAGCTGCGGCCACACACCGCGTCGACACCATGGCTAGCCAGTCGATCGGCAATGCGCGTCGCGGACGCCACCAAATACCGGGCCAGTCCTGCGACGCCTTCATCGCGGCGCTGCGCCGATTTGCGGGTGCGTTCCGGGTCGGCGCGCAGCACGATCCAGGTCCGGCGGTTCGCCGGCGCCGGGTCTGTCCCGATCACCTGCTGATACAGACTCACCACGTCCGGCGCTGCGGTATTGCCGACGCGGTAGCCGGCTGAGACGATATCGGCCTCCAAGTCGGGACAGTGCACCGACAGGAGCTCCTCCACCAGTCCGGTGTCCAGCATGTCGTCGGTGTGGGCTTGCCCGTCGACGATGACCGTCGGCGTGAATGGTCGGGGAATGAGCTCGATTACGGCGACCAGAAACTCGCCTTGCCAGCGCACCGCAACGTGATCTCCTGGCTTCACGGTGGCCCCGACCACAGGTTCTGACGAGGAATCCGGGGGCCGTCGGCGCCGCCGCAACCACGCGTACACCGCCGCCACCCAGCCGGTGATCCGGCGGCCGTAGAAAGTGACCGTGGCCACGATGACGCCCAACGAGGCCAGCGCAATCCCCGCCCACCAGTAGCGCGTCTCCAAGAATGCGATGATGCATGGCGGGGCCAACGCGGAGGCAAGCAAGGCGTGCCCGGTGCTGAACCGCAGCCCTAAAGGATTTCTCATCGGCGGCTCAGCGCCCGTCTAGCCAGCGCGCCCAGGCCCAGGGCCAACGTAAGGCCGACGGCCACCAACGCCACAGCCGTAATCGGGCGACGATCGGGACCCGGCTCCACCACCGGGGGTGGAAGTCGTCTGACGTTGTATGGCGCCGAAGCAGGGCCGGGCGGAATGTCCCACGTCAGCGCGGCCACCGCATCGATGACGCCGGCGCCGACCAGGTCGTCGACCCCGCCCCCGGGGTGTCTCGCGGTGGCGGTGATCCGGTGGATGATCTGCGCCGGCGTCAGGTCGGGGAACCGCTGCCGAAGCAGGGCCGCCAGACCCGACACATATGCCGCGGCAAACGAGGTGCCGGCGATGGGTACCGGCCCCTCCCGGCCTTGCAGCGCATTCACCGGTTCACCGGTGTCGCCGAGCGCGACGATGTTTTCTGCGGGCGCGGCCACGTCCACCCACGGTCCGTGCATCGAGAACGAGCTGGGCATCCCGGTCTGGCCGATACCGCCGACGCTTAACACCAGCGGTGCGTACCACGCCGGGGTGACAACGGTCTGCACATTGTTCCAGCCGCGTGGGTCGCCGGGTGTGGACGGGTCCGGCGCCGGATTCTGTACGCAATCGCCACCGGTGTTGCCGGCCGCGACCACCACCACCACGCCTTTGACGTTGACCGCATAGTCGATGGATGCACCCAGTGAGGTTTCATCGATCGGCCTGCTCACCTTGTAGCAGGCGGCTTCACTGATGTTGATCACACCCACGCCGAGGTTGGCGGCGTGCACCACGGCGCGGGCAAGACTGCGGATGGAACCGGCGGCCGGGGTGGCGTTGGGGTCATTCGGGTTGGCTTGTGAGCCGACCGGTTCGAAGGCCTCAGACGTCTGACGTAGCGAGAGCAGTCGAGCGTCGGGCGCGACGCCGACGAACCCGTCGGTGGGCGCGGGCCGGCCCGCGATGATGGATGCTGTGAGAGTCCCATGGGCATCACAGTCAGACAGGCCGTTACCGGCCTGGTCGACGAAATCGCCGCCAGGTTCCGCCGGGACCCGTGGCGAAGCGTCGACACCGGTGTCGATCACCGCCACCGTCACCCCGGCCCCGGTCGCGAACTTGTGGGCATCGGCCACGCCCAGATACGTGTTGCTCCACGGCGGATCGTGGAACCCGGACCCCGGCAGCGTGGTGGGCGACGCGCACAAAACGCGCTGTTCGGTAGGCTGATCCGGGCCCGTCACGTCGGGCGGCAACGCGCCCGGATCGATCGGCGGTGGCGTGATGGCCGATGCGGGCGACGCGGTGAGCAACGCCAGCGCCACCGTGATCAGAAAGATACGGTGCACTCCCAGAACACTCCATTCGTTGAGATTCATTGCGATTCATTGAGCTGCGTTGCTACCTTGGGCCACTTGACGGACCTGTGTGCATTTTAGACGTAACGGCTGGGCAAACAACGCTGTCACGCCTGGGCTGGTCCGCCGCGCCGACCAGGGCGCGTAGGCGCTGTACCTGGACCACGCCGGGACTCAACGGTTTTGCTACCGCACTAGCCGATATGCGGCTGCTACCAAACGATCGCGGCCATGTCTCGGTTGTCTGAGCACACGCTGCGTATCGCGGCATCGATGTCGGTGGCGGTGATGATCTGCAGATCCTGAACCGATACCGGTTGGCCCGCACGTTTTTGCGCAACCACCCGGGTGTCCCGGAACCCTTCGGCGCGTTCGATCACGTTGCGGGCGAACCGACCGTTTTGCATAGCGTCGATACCGTGCTGCCCACTAGGGGTGGTGTAGTTACGGATGGTGGTGACCGCGTCGAGGAATACCTCCCGTGCGGCGTCATCGAGCTGGCTGGCGCGCGGTGTAGCGTAGCGGTGTCCAATCTCGACGATCTCCACCGGCGAATAAGACTCGAACCGCAGCTTTCGGTTGAACCGGCCAGCCAAACCCGGGTTCACGGTGAGGAATTCATCCACCTGATCCTCATAGCCGGCCCCGATGAAACAGAAGTCGAATCGGTGTGTTTCCAATTGAACCAGGAGTTGATTGACCGCCTCCATGCCGATCATGTCCGGTGTTCCGTCTTGATGACGTTCGATCAGCGAGTAGAACTCGTCCATGAAAATGATTCGCCCGAGTGACTTTTCGATCAGCTCGTTCGTCTTGGGTCCTGACTCCCCGATGTAGTGCCCACAG
The DNA here is from genome assembly GCF_000195955.2 of Mycobacterium tuberculosis H37Rv. Taxonomy (GTDB): domain Bacteria; phylum Actinomycetota; class Actinomycetes; order Mycobacteriales; family Mycobacteriaceae; genus Mycobacterium; species Mycobacterium tuberculosis. Next base: position 4,365,613 of record NC_000962.3, read on the forward strand.
AAGTCCGATCGGCGAACTTCTCGAATTTCGGGGTGACGCACGATCCCCATGCCGGCGTAGATCTTGCCGAGCGCTTCAGCGGTGGTTGTCTTACCTGTGCCTGGTGGCCCCACCAGCAACATGTGGTTGGTCTGCCCCTCCACCGGTAGGCCGTGCTCTAGGCGCATCATGCGCACCTCGAGTTGGTCTTCCAGCGCCGATACCGCTTGCTTGACCGCCGCCAGGCCCACCTGTTTGGCCAGCAGTTCCCGGCCCTCGGCTAGCAGCTCGCCGCGCCGCTGCGCTGCATTGTCGTCATCGAGCTGGTCGCGGCTTTTCGCCGTCGAAGCATCCCAACGGTCGGAGCGGCTGGCGATGGTTCGTTCATCGGTAACAATCAAGCGCAGGTTCGGGTCCGCCAGGGCTTCTTTGGCGGCGTCGGTGAGCACCCCGTTGATGGTGGCCTTCGACAGCCAGATCTGGGCCTTGTCCTCCTCATGCAGTTGCCGGTACACCATCCCCCGCACATACGCCAAGTCGGCGACCAGCAGCGGAATATCGGCCGGTCCGATCGCCGCGGTGAGCACGTCGGCGCCGAACCGCTCCGATGACCTGCTGTGTCCGATCACGTCCACCCGGTCCAGCCAGTCCAGGGCCACTCGCCCCTGCCCGAGATGGGCGGCGGCGTGGGCTGCCAGCGCACAAATCGACGCGGTCACCGCCGGCATGACGATCGCCTGTGGCGGCAGATCCTCGGCGGCCGTCGACAACACGTCGGGCCATCGCTGCGTGACGTACATCAGGAACGCCCGAGCCAGCTGATGCCACTGGTAGTTGCGCCACGAATCCAATAGCTCGCGGTTTGCTAACAGGGCATCGGCCTTCGCATACTCCCCCGCGATCGTCAACGCCGACGACAGCGCCAGCCCCACCTGAGATGCGTCGGTCACCGTGATCCCGATGGATGGTCCCAGCTGGACCTCAGCGGCCAACGTCCGGCCGATCCGCGTGGTCTCGCGGTGCAGCCACTCGCTATGGGCGTTGAGCTGCTTAAGCGAGGCCAGATCGCGGTCACCGCAGGCGATACGACCCAGCCACGCGTCGGCCATCGACGGATCGGCCTCGGTGGCAGCCACAAACTCAGGCAACGCCGCCACGCATCCCTGGCCATTCTTGATCGTCATCGCCCGATCGAAATGCCGGCGCGCAGTGAGTAAATCACCCATCGTGTCCACCATTCTCGACATCGCCGCCGCTGTCACCGCGGTTGCAACGTGTGTCTGTCACTCTGTGCCTCAAATTCCGTTGGCAACGTTCTACCGGCCTATCGACATCGTGACCGGCTCAAGGCTGACATAGCGGTTCTCCGCACGGAACATTTCCATCTCAACCAGCCAGTTTTGTCCTGCCGCACCGACTTTCACCGTTGCCCGATCGATTTGTTCGATGGTCACCTCGAAGCCATGCCGATCGCTCTCGGACAGCGAGGTACCGGGTCGGGCAATGGTGATGACACTGGCTGGCCGTGGCGTGGGCGAAATCGCGACATCGACACCGCTGCCTTCAGATTTGCCGTCATCGCCGTTCTTGCGCCGCCGCACGTACTCCACGACGCCGACAGTGGTGCGCGGCGCGGGCCGTGGTGTGCCGACGATGCTCAACTGCGGCATGCGTACGCTGGCCCAACGCTCTTGGTCGCGAGTGTGCACACACACCCGCTCACCGGCACCGACGACGCGAATCACGATCCTCTTGGCGATCGTGTCGTCCGCGGCCACGAAGACGCGCGACAGCTCACCGGCGTCGGTAACGGGAATCATCAGCCGGTCCCCGTTGCTCAGCTTGCCAATCAACACCCCCGACGGTCCGATCTCGGTGACTAGCTGCGCCGGCAACGGGCAGCGCCGCTGTCCGCGTAGGTGTGGACGTGGCCCGCACATGTTGGCCGCAGCCGCGGCGGCTTGCTCACCATTGAGCCGACGCAAGATCACACTGGGCGGGGTAGGCGCCGGCGTCGGTGTGCGCACGGTGATGGTCGCGGTGCACGTCGCGTCCGGATACACCGTTACGTTCTGGATGACCTCATCGGCACGCAGCGTCCAGGCTTGCGAGAGAACCCGCGACGAAATCGCCTCAGCCGGGTACGCATACGTCGTCATCCACCCGGCTTCACCGCGGATAGCTTTCCAGCGCTGCGCACTCCCGGCTACCGCGTCCGACCCCAGCCGGCGATCAAGCTCAGCCAAGTCTGTTGCGGTGGCCAGTTTGGCGCGCAAGCCCTGACAGCGCAGGGAGCTGGCAACGCGTTGGGCGACCGAAATGGCAGCGGCCCCAACGCTGGTACGCCAGCGTAAAGCTTGGGTGTTGCCGATCACCGGAAGCCGCATGATCAGCCACGTTTCGCGCCGCCCGGCATACGGCGGCGTACCGATCTCCGCGTCATACACCCGCGGGTAATCGCCGACGGTGCCGGTTCGCGAGCCGAAGGTGACGACGCTGATTGAATCGAGTTCCAGGTCCAGCGGGTGGCGCAGCAACGGCGCGAGCTCAACGACGTCAATCACGTTGTCGCTTTCTACGGTCACCGACCCGGTGACCGTAGTCGCCCGGTGCGCTCGGCCGAGAAGTTGCACCGCCACCACCGCGACACCGTCTTGCACGCGGACGCCACCCCCGGATCGGTTGTTGGCCAAGGTAATTGGGTCATTCCATTTGACGGGACGCCGACCCCGCAGCCCCAGTACCGCCCACGACCACGCCGGCTGACCCCACCACTGTACGAACACCAAGGCGACGCCGACCACGACAGCCATGACCGCACCTAGCTGGCCGCCCAGCGCCCAGCCCGCCGACGCGAGCACGAACACTGTCCACACCCCGGCGACCCGCCTCGCACTGCGCGGGCTGAACCCGGTCAGCTTGGACGTCAACGCGCCCTCCGTAGCCGAGCCCCGATTGCCATTGCCAGCACACCGGTGGCCACTGCGCCGACGAACCCGATAGCGATATTGCGCGCCCGGTGATCGGGCGGAGGGGGTGGCGCGGCGGGCGTGATCACCCGGCTCTGTGCACCCGGGGCCATCCGATCACCGGATGGGATGTTAAACGTCAATGCGGCGACCGGATCCACCAGCCCGTACCCCAGTTTGTTGTCCACGCCCGCAGGCGGATTGTGCGCCGACTGCACGATCCGGTTGATCACTTGGTAGGCAGTCAACTCGGGGAATTTGGCCCGCACCAGTGCCGCGACGCCGCTGACGTAGGCCGCCGAAAAGCTGGTGCCCCAGAACGGCATATTCTTCTCGCCTGGCCGCGACGGCGGGTAGGCATTGACCGGTCCGCCGCCTTGTGGCGATAGACCCATGATGTGGGTTCCCGGTGCCGCGACACCGACCCACGGACCCGACATGCTCTTGTCCAGTGCGGCGCCGTAGGCATCGACGGCACCTACCGACAGGACGTAATCAGAGAACCATGACGGTGACGACACAACCGTGACCTGATGCCAGTCCCGGGGATCTGACGGGTCCAGCGGGTCATACATCGGGTTGTTGCCGCAGCCGGCCTCCCCGTCGTTGCCGGCTGCTGCCACGATCACCGCATCCTTGACGGTGGCCGCATACCACAGCGCGGCGCCCAGCACCCGCTGGTCGCCCGGAGCCGCCGCAGGCAGACATGCGGTCACCGAAATGTTGATCACTTTCGCCCCCATGTTCGCCGCGTGTACCACGGCACGCGCCACCGAGTCGAGGGTGCCCGCTTTGACTTTCTCATCGGAGTTGGGACCCGCCGACGACGGGTTGACCGGCTCGAAGGCCCGCGAGGACTGCCGAATCGAGATGATGGTCGCATGCGGGGCCACCCCCACCACCCCGTCCGGGGCGCCCGGCGGGGGTGGGGGCACCGCGGGTTCGTCTTCGGTTTGCGGATCCGGCGGTCCATTGGACGGCGCCATGGCGCCCGCATCCTCGGGTGGTGGTGGCGGTGGCGCAACGGTTTGGGTGATCGTCACCGGCGGCGGCGGGGGCATCGGGGGCGGGACTTCTACCGGCGGCGCCGGCGCGGCGGTGACCGGCGGCGGCCCGGCCGGCGGTGGGAACGCCGCGGTGGCCGGCATGGCCCTTGGCATCGGTAAAATCCCAAGCGGTGCAGCGGCAATGATCGAACTCACCACCGTGCCGTGCGCGTCGCAATCCGATAGGCCGTCCTCCCCCATGATGTAGTCGCCACCGGGCACCACCGGCAGCCGCGGGTTGGGACTGACGCCGGTGTCGATGACTGCCACGGGCACACCGTTGCCGGTGCTGTACTGCCACGCCTTGCTGATGTTGACCAGGTTGAAGCCCGGTGCTAGCTGCGCCACGTCGGGATTTCTTACGGTGATCGGTGTGGAGCAGCTGTTGGAGCGGCGCATGGGCTGATCAGGTCCAGGCCGCGCGTCTGCAGGCACCATCGCCGGATCTACCGACGGCGGTGGGATAGCCTGTGCCGCAGGAACATTAGCTGACAAAGCAACGAGGGTGAGGGCGGCGCTCGCGGCCGCGGCCCGCAGGCCAGGTCGGTTTAGTGGCGAAGCCATGCAAACAGCCCCCCTAGGGCCGCAGCCGCTGGTAACAACGCGATCATGGCCAGCACTTCTAGCCATTCCACGGTCAACCGGATGATCGGCCTAAACCGCGTCGCCGGTACCACGAGGGCCACGGCCAAACCCAATGCGGCGAAAGCCGCGACGAAGATCGCAGGCCAAAGCAGCCCGGTCTGAACACCTTTCGGGGTGTCGAGGGCGTACTTAAGCACCCCGGCACACACCGCGGCGGACGCCCCGCACACCAATGCGACCGCTTGGTATTTGGCGGCGAACCCGCGGCCCTGGGTGATGAAGAGGCCCACCGTCAAGCCGGCAACCAACAACGCCAACCAGGCCCACGGTTGACGTGGCGTCAGCACCCCCCATACCGCGGCGGGCAGTACGAGCGACACCCCGACGCACATACCCACCTGTACCGCGTTAACCAGCCGCGCCGACGCGGCGATCGCGGTGCCGCGGGCGGTGATGTCGGTCAGTTCATTGTCCTCATCGTCGGCGTCGGCTTCGCTGACCGGAGCCACCGTATCGACGGGCATTCCCGCACGGCGCGCGAACAGATCCCGGCCGGTGATCGATCCGAAGTGCGGGGGTCGTACCCGTGCCACCCACAACGCAACGGTCGGAGTCATCCTGATCAGGACAAGCAGCCCTACCAGCACGCAAATCGCCAGCACCTGCATCGAAACCGGCCTAAACATTCGGACGGCGGCGACAGCGGCAAGGATCCCGCACACCGTTACCACCGCGGTGACCACTGCGGTCTGCCACCGCTTGCGGGTCGCCACGCCGATCGTGATCGCACCCAGAACCACCACCACGAGCCCGATCAGCGCATGAGCCGCCCCGAGCGCGCCCGGCGGCGCGCACGCGGCGGCCACGGCAAGCAACACCACCGCCAGCCACCCGAACCCACTGAACAGGTCACGGCGCTCCCGCCAACCCCACCACACCACCAATGCCCCGATCACCAGGAGCACACCAATCCCGCCAGCCATCGCAGCTGGGACCGGGCTGTCGGTGATTGTGCGTGTCCGCAACGTCAGGGCCAGCACCACTCCGACCGCCATGGCGATAATCGCCATGGCGGTGTGGGCGGCAGTCAGCGAGGTTACCGGCGCAAACATCCGATCCCCGCCGTCACGCCCCAGCCACTTGCCCATGGCCGCCAGCCCGGTGGATAGCGATTCGTACTGTGGCTCAAACGACTCGCCAGCAACCCGGGGTACTAGCACCAGCGTGTCACCGTCTTGAACGCCCAGCTCGTCGAGGCTCTTGTTGATGTCCAGCCGCACCCCGTTGATCTTGTGTAGCTCATAGCTACCCGCCGGCAGCGCAACCCCGTCGAAACCTTTGCGCTTCAGATCGGCATCGAACAACTCCACCATTCCTTCGAAGAATCCCTCTACTGGAATTCCGGCGGGGAATACCTGGGAGCATAGATGCTTGTCGTAGCAAATGTTGACCGCACAACGTGCCGGGAAAGCAACCTTATGCGGCGCAGTCACTGCGCCGCCCGTTCGGCATCCGGAACGTATTTGTCGGCCAATCCGGCGGTGATTTCGAAAAGCCGCAACCGCGACTTCTTATTTAATTCATGCACCGTATCAATGATCCCGCCTTTGGCCAGGTGCGGATCGAACGGCATTGCTTCCACGATTGCACCGACCTTGGTAAAACGTTCGGTCAGGTAGGCCAGCGCATCCTTGTCGGTAATGCTGTCGGTGTGGTTGAGGATCACGGTGCTGCGCGAGACCAGCTCGTGATAACCCTGCGCCCTGAGGTAGTCCACCGCCCGCAGCACCGGCCGGGACCGGTCCGCGGTGATTCCCGAGACGAACACCAGGGTGTCGGTGCTCTGCAGCACTGCCTTCATCACGTCGTGCTCTAGGTCGGGCGAGGTGTCGATGACAATGACGGTATGAGTTCGCCGCAGCCGAGACAACACTGCGGAGAACATCGCCGGGACGAGCGGCCTGGGCTGGTCTGATGTCCGATTTCCGGCCAGTACGTCGAGCCCGACCGTGTTTTGCCCCAGGTGTTCGCGAATGTCTGCGTAGCCCTGGACATCGGTGTCGTTGATAATGGCGGCGTAATCCCCCGGCGGCGACTCGTCGATGCGGTCGGCCAGGGTACCGAAACTCGGAACCGCGTCGATCGCAATCACGTTCTCCGGGCGGCATTCCCGAAACACGCCGCCGATGCACGCGGCCATCGTGGTGACCCCCACGCCGCCCTTGCCGGACACAACCGTGATGACATATTGCCGACGGATATGCCGACGGATACGTCCCTGTAAATTGCGGTAGTGCCGTTCCCGGGGCGATTCACCTGGATTAATTTTGTGAAATGAAACGGAATAGACGAATTTCCGCCAACCGGTTCCCGGGGGAATCTTTCTAGGGGCAGCCAGATCGGTAATACGCATGGTGTCGGATACCGAATCCCGAAAGTGATGCCGCACCGACGGATCGCCGCGTCCGATCGCGCCGTCGTCTAACATATTCGGGTCATTCCACGGGTTCGTCACGACCGCGATGCTAACATGATTCGAGATTCCTTGTTTACTGCGCGTGAGCGGCTCTTTGAGTGCATTAGTTTGCTATTCGCCAGACAATGTCATTCACACCACACGCCGGTATGAGTACCATTCGTCACCAGCGGGCAAGCGGCGGATGAGCCGTTGCACCGCCCCACCGATATCAGAGCGCGATCCAGGCGAGAGGACCTGGTAACGTCGCTGTCCCGAGGTCACGCTTTCGACGCAGATGCGCCCGGCGGCAGTGTCCACGATGGCCACCGTTGAATCGCCGACCAGGATGCGCGCCGACTTTTCCGGCCCGACGCCTGCCTGCAGCGCCACCAGGGTGGCGTGCGCGGAGCGTGTGGGATCGGCGGCCATGGTTACCATCTGTAGCTGGTCGACGTCCAGGCGCTGACTGAGCAGATACGACCGCAAGGTGCCGGCGTCGCGTACGGCGTGTAGTAGTTCGTCGGCGTCGACGGTGACCGGCCGTAGCGGGGCGGCCTCAGCGACACCGCACAACCGCTCGACCTGACCCACCACGAGTTCGCCGGCCCCGGCCTCGTCACTGGCGGTGCCGGCCGGGTAGAGCCGCACCAGGTTGCCGTGGCGTTCCAAGACCACCCACCAGGTGGCAAATCGGCAAATGGCCGCGCGCGTCGGTTCGCCGCCCGGCACCCCGATCGTTACCAGTAACCCCAGGTCGCGTCGCAACAGCACGGTCAGCCATTCACGGACCATGGGGTCGGCATTACCGGCCTGGTCCAGAGCCCCCACCGCCATCAACTCGGCGGCCACCGGGTGGCGAAGTGCCCGCTCGGCGGTGTCCAACCGCGGCAACAATGGCCGTAATCCCAGTTCCGGACAGGTTTGTTCCACCCCGGTTACCGCTTGTAGTACCCACAGGCCATCGACCGTCGTCGTCAGCATGTCACGTTCATCTCAACCAGCTAGCAGCAAGCAGAAGGTGGGGCAGACGCGCGGTCCGCGCATGTACCCCACCTTCACTCGGCCCACGGCCGGCTTTAGAACAAGCCCGCGATGGCCTGGTCGGTTCCGATCGCGTTGTCCAGCACGTGGCCGGTGGTAGTCCCATGCTGACCCACCGTCTCAATGAGCCCCTGCAGCCCCGACAGCATCTGCGCCTGGGCGTCGAAAAACCCTTGCGCGCCGTGGCCCGCGAAAAACTCTTGCAGCGCATTTGTTTTGCTGGCGGTGTCTTCGTAAATCATGTGGAGCTGGCCGGCGCGCGAGCCCACGTCGGAAGCGAAGTCGGATACGGCTCCCGGGTTATACGTGATTTGATCTGACATGTGAAATTCCTTTCCGAGGCGTGAAACGAGTTGGGTCAGGATCCGTGGCTAGCGCCGAACAGCGCCTGAAACGCTGTCTGCGAGTCCGCCTCGTGTCCCTCCATCAGGGCTGCGGCCTGCACGAGGCCCTCGGCCAGGCGCGTGCCCCCGGTAAGGACCTTGTTCAATTCATTGGTGATCTCGGTGGCTGTCATATGCGAAGCAACGACGCCGGTACCAGACCAGGTGGCGGGGTTCATGACGTTTTCCTGGTTGGCTAGGTAGCCCTTGGCGATTCCCATGGCTTGCTCCATATTCGCCTGGATATCGTTGGCGGTGCTGCGCAGCATCTGCGGTGTTACCTGAATTGTGTCTGCCACGGGCCCTTCTCCTTTACTGCCGTTAGCCGTTCCCCCTCAAATATCGGGGCATGACGCGAAGTGTATGGCTGCTCTGCGGACCTGTCGATTCACCCTGTGCCCGAGCTAGATCTACCGCCGGTCATCGACAACACGCACCGTCGCGGCCTGCTCGGACTTGCCATGGGATCCGCGGTGACCCCCCGCCGCATGTCCGACCGGCATGCCTCCGATAGGGGTGCCACCCACCGTGGTCGTCGGCGCGCGCACGACGTCGGCGCCCAAAGCCCCGCTGGGCCGCAACCCGACCGGCCTGCCGCTGGTGCCCGATTCGAAAGCGCTGACGGGACGTGTGAAGCTCGTCGCTGGCATACCGCCGCCGCCCAGGGCGGCGCCTCCGCCGCCCGCACCGACCTCGGTGGCCGCGGCCGATATCCCACCGGCCGCCGAAGCCGCCGAGGCTCCCGGCGCCGCCCCGCCCATGCCCAGTGCGCCCGGGTTGGCGAACATGCCCACCATCGATTGCAGCGGCTGCATCGCGCTCATCGGTGCCTGCATCAGTCCCGACGGCGCCTGCAGCGCCTGCGGGGCCGCTTGCATCACCGCCTGCATCGGCTGCATGAACGTGCTGAGCTGATTGCCGAAGTTCTCACCCGCCGACGTTGACTGACCCGCGCCGGTTGACCCTGCCTGCACGCCCTGGTAGGCGGAACGCATCCCGTCACCGGCCGCGGCCTCGGCGGCCGCCTGGCCAACCGCCGCCGCAGCCTGTGCCGGAGCGGCCGGAGATGCACCCATGGTCGCGACCGGCGGCGGAATTGCCAGACTCTCGGCCAGCGCGGCGAGAACCCCTCCGTAGGTGGCGCCCACCGCGGCGTTATTCGGCCACATCACCCCGAAATACTCGACGTCCAAAGAGACGATTCGAGGCGTTAGTGTCCACAGCACGCTGGGGTTGATGGCGTTGTCGACGCCCCATTCGTCGCGGTTCTCCATGCACTCGGGGGCAGGGCGCATGGCCGCGTTGGCGGTCTCAAACGCCGCGATCGCGGTCGATACCACGGCCGGCTTCACGTCGACCCAGCCGGCCAGTCCGTGCAGCGTGGCGTTGAGCATGGTGACGTTAAGCGCCGAGGCCGCCGACCCGACACCCAACCAGCTCGCCGCGGTGGCGGCGGTGTTGATCGCCGACGCGACACCCGAGGCGTGGTGGCTGGCGCCCAGTGTGGTCCACGCCGTTTGATTGGCCAGATGGGTGCCCACGCCGGTGCCCGCCGTGAGCAGCAGGTCGTTGGCCTCAGGTGTCCGCGCAGCCCATCCTGGATCGGGCATGCCTACTTACCCTTGCAGCGCCGATGCCGCCGCGCGCGCCGCTTCTGTGGTCACGTACACGCCCGACGCGAGGCCCTGCTAACCCGCGAACAGGCCGCGCTGACTGGCGTGTTCGGCAACGACACCCAGGTAGCTGGCACCGCACGCGTTGAGCGCTGCGGAGAACATCGCGGAGTCGGGATCACCACCCATCGGCGTGGTGCTAAGCAGGGCTGGCGCCGCTCCGGCGGCCGCTGCCTCGGTTTCCGCACTGATCGCCGACTCGGCAGCTGCCGACGCCAGCACTGCTTCTGGTTGCACAGACCAAACCATGTTCGCCCCTCCGATTGCTTCTGCAATGCGTGATGGTCGCTGAGTGTAATGCGAGTCGGCCGATCGCGTATGCGCAAATCAGTCGTCTGCACCGATGCCGACGTCGAACTGGTCCACGCCGCCCCATGTGTTCCAGCATGTCAGCGGTACGTGTGGGGCGGATGTGAAATCTGCGACGCCTGGAGGATACGCGCGGGTGTCACTGAACCCGTACAGCGACATGGTCAGGCAGAAAGTAGCCATGCGCGCTATCTTGCGATCCGGCCCTACTGCTCGCCGGGCACCGACGGATACCCCACCAAAATCCCCTCGACGTCGCCGTCGGCACCGACCAACAGACCTCGTCCAGGCGGCAACGTTTGGGCTCGCACCGATCGATTGATTCGGTTTTGCGGATCGTTATCCATATACAACTGGGCCACTTTCGCCGAGGTCTGGGATTTCACCCAGGGGTCCATCGGCATCGTGGCCCAGTTCGCGCTGTTGCGCGTGCTGAATACGTGCAAACCGACCTGGCGGGCGCGTTCCATCAACTTCCACAGCGCCGCACCCACCGGCGGCTTCTGTGGGTAGCTCTGAGCCGGCCGCAGGTCCTGCACGTCGTCGATGAGCACAAAGTGCCGCGGTCCTTCCCACGGCTTGAGTGCGCGCAACTCCTCCTGGCTCAAACCCTTGGGCGGCAACCGCGGCAGCAAGATCTGCTGGGCCAACTCGGTGATCACCTCGTCGATTTCATCTTGGTCGTAGGCATACGCGCGCACATACCCAGGGGCGTGCAGATCTCGCAGACCGTGCGGAGCCGTTTTAGGGTCGATCAGCGTGAGCTGCGCCTGCTGCGGGCTGAACCGGTTCATCACCGCCTCGCCGATGGCCACCAGCGCCGTGGTCTTGCCGCAGCCTTGCCGACCTAAGATCATCAACCCTGGGCTCTCGCGCAGCTTGATCGGCACCGGACCCAGCTCGTGGCGCTCTCCGATCGCAAACGCGATCGACAGATCGTCACCGCCCTGGTGGACGGCCTCGTGCTCGACAATCGCGGACAGTTCCACCCGCTGTGGCAGCCGCTGCAGACTTGCGTGCTTGGTCACCCCGGCCACGTCGGCGATTCGCGCCCCGACATCGGTGATGCCCACCAGCTCGCCGGTACCGGGGTCGGCCAGGGCCGGAACACCGATTCGCAGCTCGTGCAGGCTTTCCGTCAAACCAAATCCTGGGCGGTTCAACGTCCGCCGCGCCGCCTCCCGCGATTCGATCGACAAATGCCCCATCTGGCTCTCACCGGGATCGGCCAGCCGCAACTGAATTCGCGCCGTGACATTCTGCAGCAGGCTCTGCCGCTGCCCATGAATCCAGCCGCCGGCACTGCACATCAGGTGCACCCCGTATTCGGGACCGCGGCTGCTCAACGAGATGATGCGGTCCCCCAACAGGGTGTCCTTGGCGTACAGGTCGTCGTAGTCGTCGAGCACCACAAAGACATCGCCGAACGCGTCGGTGGGATCGGTGCCACCCACCCCGTCGCCGCCGATCCCGAACCGGCGCTCGCGGAACCCGTCCATGTCGATCTTGGCTCGCCGAAACGCCTCTTCCCGCGCATCGATCAGCGCATCCATGGTGCTCAAGATGCGTTCGATGCCCTCGGCATCCTTGGGCGACACGATATCGGTAACGTGTGGAAGCGACCCAATCTGGGCCATGGTCGCCCCGCCGATGCAAAAGAACGTCACTCGCTCCGGGGTGTACATCGTTGCCGCCGAACACATCAGCGCCATCAAGGTTGTGGTCTTGCCGCGCTGCTTGGCGCCCACCACGATGATGTTGCTGCGTAGCGCGTCGACGGCGTGTACCACTTGCTGGGATTCTTCGGGGATGTCCATCACTCCCACCGGGAACATCAGTCCCGGGTTTTGACCGTAGTCGACATGCCAGGGTTTGCCACGATACGCAGCCACCAGCCTATCGACCGGCTCGGGGTCTTCCAGCGGCGCCAACCACGGCCGGCGCGGCGATCGGTGCGGCACGTTGTATAGCGACTCCCGCAGCACGTCGACGATCTTCTTCTTCTTGAAACCGTCGTCGTAATAGAGGAATTCGTCGGGTTCCGCATCGGCGGCCGCGGCGGTCGCCAATGCCTCGGCGTCGGCGGCATCCAGCGGTTGGTACTGCCAGTCGTACAGCCGGGGTTGGGTCAACGTCATGTCGATGGTTCGGGCCACCTCTTTCTTCTTCGGCACCACAAACGGCGCAGAGAGGTAAAAGCAGCGGAACGGTTCCAGATCCCGCGGCCCCACCTTGAGCAGCGCGAAACCGTTCTCCTTCGACGGCAGATGGTAGGCGGCGTCGCTGCCGATCACTTCGCGGCTGTCATCACCGGATTCAGCGCGCAGCGCAATCCGAAACGCGATGTTGGACTTGACCTTTTGCAGCGACGACAGGTCCAGCCGTTGACCGCCTAGCATGAAGAAGACGTTGGCGCCGCGACCCTCCTGACCGATGTGGATGATCAGATCAATCCACTTTTTGTGGTTGGCGAACAGCTCCAGGTATTCGTCGACGATCACCAGCAGCACCGGCACCGGCGGCAGATCGCGTCCGGCGAGGCGAATCTCTTCGTAGTCGTTGGCGTCGCGCGCACCTACCGATTTGAACAGTTCGTAGCGCTGTTTGATCTCGCCGTCGATAACTCTGCGCATCCGCTCGGCCAGATGCCGCTCGTCTTTGCCGAGGTTGGATAGCGCGGCCACCACGTGCGGGATGCCCAGGATGTCCTGGGCAGCCGATTCGAATTTCATGTCGACGAAGATGACGTTGAATGTTTCCGGTGAGTGCGTCAGCGCGATCCCATAGACCAACGACAAGAAGAGCTCCGACTTGCCCGAGCCGCTGGTTCCGATGACCACTGAGTGAAACCCGAAGCCGCCAAAGTCCTTGGCGCGCAGGATGATGTTCTGCAGCTCGCCGTTCGGTTTGGCGCCCACCGGAATCTCACACCACCGATCGTCGCCGCGACCGCGCCGCTCGGCCCACAACCGATCGACATCCAATTCCCGGGGGTCGCTAATGCCGAGCGAACGCAGCAGCTCGGCCGCGCCGCTGGTGGAATCGGTGACCTCGCTGCGACTGGTCGGTGACCACCGCGCCATCGCCCGCGCATATCGGTAGGCCCGGTGGATGGACAGCTGGTCGGCATGCGCGAAGAACGTGCCGCGCGCCCGCAACAGCGGCGCCGGGCGCTGGTCGTCATCGGCGTCTGCGCCATCGCGACCGGCCTTGACCGCGGTTGCCGCCCCATGTCGTTGGGCCATCTCGAAGACCTGGTCCTCGGCGAACCCCACACCGGTGCCCACCCGGGACGCGATGCGCAGCACCGTAAGCCCGGCCTTGCCGACCTGCCCGACCACGCTCTCCCACGCATCCGGGCTGCCGGTGTTGTCGTCGACGATCACCAGGTGCGGCCCCAAATCCACGCCGACCTGCCCGGTTTCCAGCGCCGAGCCCATCGCGGTTGGGCTGGCCACCGTCGGCGGGGTCCATGCGCCTCGCTTGCCCTTCATATGCAGCTCGGCTCCCAGCGCCGCCTCCAGTTCCTCGGGTGTGGCAAAGATCAGCCGCCGCCAGCCGCAGGCATCGAACAGCTCGTCGTGCAGGTTGTGGGGGAGCCACACCATCCACGCCCACACCTCGCGGTTGCGCGTCACCACCATCAGCTTGACGTCACGCGGGTTGTGAAACACCGCCAGCGAGCACAACACCGACCGCATCAGCGACCGCACCCGGTCCAGGTCCTCGCTCACGAAGCTGAAGCCTGGTGCCGACCGTAGGTTCACCACCTTGGCGATATCGCGAATCTTGCGCTGCTCCAAGATGAAATCGCGCAGCGCCTGCCCGGTCACGGGCTCTAGCTCCTCATCGGAGGAAATGTCCGGCCAGGTCACCGACAACACCGAATCTGGTGCGTGCTGCACACCCGTGCCCACCCGCACCTCTAAGAAGTCGACGTCGCCGCGGCCACGCTCCCACATCCGCGGACCGCCAATGATGGCGCCCAGTCCGGGTGGGTCCGAATGCACGGCGTTCTGCCATTCACGTTGCGCACACACCGCCGTCTGGATTTCGTCGCGGTTGGTGTCCAGGTCACGAAGATATCGACGACGCCCCTTCTCCAACTCACCCCAGGTGATCTTGCGGGCTCGACCGAATCGTCCGGAGAACGCCAGCATGCTGAACGCGCCGATGCCCATCAGCGGGAAGAACCCCGTGGCCAAGCTGCGCACGCCCGACACGTACAGCATGACGATGGTGCCGATCAGCGCCACGATCAACGCGGGAACGCCGATCATCACCCAGATGTTGCGCGGCTCGCGCTCCGGCAGAGCTATCGGCGGATTCGGAGCCACCCGAACGGGTTTCGGCGGGTCGATGTTGACGCGGTTGATGGGAAACGCTTTCTTGGACATCTAGGCGCCCGCCTTCGCCGTTGTCGTCACAATGGCCACCTGGCCGAGGGTGGGCACAGTATCGCGAGCCAAGAGTGCCGCATCCCGCGACAGAGCCGGTCCCGCAGCAAAAGTCCGCAGCAACGGCCACGGCGCCTGCACGGCCGCACCCGGATCCAGGCCCAGCGCCCGCAGCGTCGCCTCGTCGTTGGCGATCCCGAATCGCACCCCATTGCCGGACACCCAGAACAACGATTCGCGCGACTCGGCGGTGATCACACCGCTGGTCGATGTCACGAAGTTGGCCGCGCCGGGCAACACCAGCACCTGGGTGGCCACCACCGACGCCGGGGCGCGGTCATCGCGTACCAGCCGCACGATCCGGCTGTCCATCGACGGGGGCACCGGAAGCCCCCGCCCGTTGTAGACCGCGACCCGGGCCTGTGGATCCGTCGACGCCTTCTCCCACGACACGCAGGTGGTCGGATCCGCCGCGGTGTCAACGAAATTCAGCCGCCCGGCCGGGTAGTACTCCACCGGCAGCGAGGTCACCTGCGGTGTGTGGACCAGCACATCGGGGGTCACCACCCGCGGCGCCGCCGCCCCGTAGGAGTTCGCGCTGCGCAGCAGATCGGCCACGAAGCTGCTGATCTTTTGCACCCCGTCGGGCAGCAGCACATAGAACTGGCTGCCCCCGCCGGCGGTTTGGGCCTGCAACACCGATCCCACCCGAGCGCCCGGCACCCACGTCGACGGGGTGCCCGCCTCGGGCACCGCTGGCACCCGCAGCGGCTCGGTCGCGGGCAGCCCGTCGAAGAGCGCCCGTGAGATCTGTATTGGTGATGTCACGCCGGGGTCGAGCCCCAAGCTCAAGGTGACCGCCCTGTTGGTCGGATCGATCTGTGAGCGTTTGCCACCCCAGATCACGTAGGTGCTGCCGTCGAAAGTCACCAGCAGCCCGGCGTCGTCGCGCAGGTGTGTGGCGCGGCCACCGCCGGTGATCGGGCCCGCGATCGAGGTGACCACCGGCTTGTCCGCGCTGCGCGGGCGTCCCGCCGTGTCGCACACCGCCCACGCCGAGACCGCGCCCCGGTTCACCGGCATGGCCGCGGGTGCGCCCGGGATGCCGACCAGCGGCCCGGTCGGATACTTGGCGATCTCGGCGGGCTTGACCCATGTCGGCTGCCCCGCCGTGCCGGTGGCCAGCCGCGCGGACGTCAAGTTCAGCGCCGGATACAACCGGCCGTCGATGCGCGCGTAGAGTGCCCCGGAGTCGCGGTCCCCGATGATCGCCGAGTCACCCACAATGCCGGTGGGCTTGAGCACGTTGAGCAGCATCATCCATCCGGCGGCAATGGCCACCAACACCATCGACAACGCCAGCGCGGCGGTCTGCTTGCGGTCGTCGTGTTTCATGCGCACCGAGAACCGGGTGGTCGCCGCCCGCAGCCGCCGGTTGTAGAACAGATGACCGGAATTTTGGTCGCGGTTGGACAAACTCAGCGGCATTCTCAATACCCCCTGGGGCTGCGGCGAGGATCGGCCTGCTGGATCAGATCGGCCAGATTCGATGCGTCGGCGGCCACCCCGTAGTGGCCTCTCGCGTAGTTGATGAACGCGCATGCCTGGGCGACCAAATCGTGGATGTTGGTCGACGTGCCCGGCTCGTGATAGGCCGCGAACGTCGGAGCGATGAACTGCCAGACGCCCCTGCTGGGGGTGCCCCGCGCGGCGTTGGAATCCCAGTGGTTTATGGCGTTGGCGTTGTAGTTCGATTCGCGACGGGCCACCAGGTCCATGCCGCGAGTCCAGCGTGCCCGCGCGGCTGGATCGTGAACGCCTTGGATATCCAACGCTTTTTGGATCGCCGCCAACACTTGGGCGCGTCCACCGGGTGTGGTTACCTGGGGTCGTCTTGCCGCGGCGGTGCGCAGGTAGCGCAGCCGGCGCAGCCGCAGCCCCAATAGCCGCGCCCGCGACCTACATCGCGCGATGTGCCGATGCTGAGCCCGCAGCCGGGCGGCCATCCGGGCCATCGCCTCCCGCCGGCCCAGCGGTGTGTCGGTCAAGGCCATGGCATCGGTCTTGGCGGCTTCCAGGAGTGCACGCGTCGCGGTCCTGGCGTGCGCATGATCGATCTGGGCTGCCGCCATGATCTGGGCCAGCGCCTCATCGGTGTTGGCCAATCGACGCAGCGCTCTTGCGGCGCCGCGCCAGCGGTACGCCGCTGCGGTGGGAACGGCGTTGGCCACCCAGGATATCGCGTTCGCATACTGCTGGATCTGCGGCGCGTCGATGTCGGCGCCGGAAACGCCGCCCGCGAACAGGCCGTGGCCCCGGGACAGCGCCGCTATCGCCTGCGTGGTCAGGGGATCAGTCAAGGGTTCGCCTTCGGTGCCAATCCTGTGCCATGTGCTCACATCCGTTGCCGGGTGCCATCACCTCGGCCGTACCGACCAGACCACGACCTTGTCGATTGCGGCCGGTGCCCCTGCGCCACGACCATACTGCCGTTGACGCGACCCGACTACTCAGTCGTGGCGCGAAGGCCGACCTCGCCCCAGGGCGACTATTCCTTAACCTTGTCGTCGTTCGGCACAACAAGGATCCGTCGCGTCGACTTGGTGACCACCGGCTTGTCGTCGGCAGATTTCACCGGAACACTCGGCGGTACTGTTAAGCGGCCCTTGACCGGTTGACCATTCGGCACAGCCCGTCACCCGCTTCTCGACCGGCTTGTCCTTATTGGCTCCTTCCGCGCCCGCACCCAACGCGCCCGGCGGCACCATCGGCATGCCGGTCATGCCGGCCGGCCCCGACGCCCGCGGGGTGCCACTAACCGGGTCCGGCGTCACCGACTTGGCCGGCGCCCCGGCTGGAGTCGTCGGTGGCGACGACGTCGGCACGGGTGGGGGACCCAGATAGCCCGTCGGGGTGGTGCCACCACCCCCGCCGCCGGCGCCGACGTCACCAGCGCCCGGCTCGCCGCCGAGGCCGGGCTCACCTTCGATGCTGTCCACCAGCCGCGCCCCGTCCGCGACGTCCAGTCCCTCCGCGCCATAGGTCTGTTGAAGCGCACTCATCAGCGGCTGCATTGCTCCCTGCCCCGCTTGCATGGCCTGCTGGGGAAGCTGCGTGAGTGGGCCCATGACGCCGCCGACCGCGCCGCCGAGCGCGCCGGTAATGCCCGACACCGCTTGTTGCATCATCTGCGTCGCCCCCTAGGCCTCCGCCTGAGCGCCCACCCCCTGGAATTGTTGGGCCGCATCGGCCTCATTCGCCGAGAACTTTTGCACGGCATCGGCCGCATGCGCCCGCCGATCTAGGTCCTCCAGGCCGCTGGACTCGACGTCGCCGGGCACACCGGAATTACCGGCGGCGAAAAGTGCCCCATTAGCGATGTCGGCAGGTGCGGGTAGGTCTACGGGGACAGCGGGAAACGGCGCCGGTCCGGACGCTGGCGGCGTCGTCAAAACCTGCAATAAGATTTCCGGCGTCACCTTGATCGGAACTCCCGGAGCCGGGCCGGGTGCCGGATTCTGATCTCCGGTCATGATCACACCTCGAACTTCATCCGTAGCGCCCCTTCGGACGCTCTTTCGTGTGCTTGTCGACATTGGCCGCAGCATCGCCATTTTGTCACGCCGCGCGTCGACCGGTATTCAGCTCACGGTGTCGGGCCTCGTATGGTGATCAGGGAGTTTCGGGCAGCGGTTCAGGCAGCGAACCCTCGTGAGCCGCCACGCCTGGTGGTTACGGCATACCAGGCCAGGTGATAGTTGGCGAGGTAGTCCTGCTCGTCGATCAGTGCCTCGATCGCCGCCAGCAGCATCCAATCCCCGACAGCGGTGAGCTCGTGACTGGGATAGGCCTTGAGCACCGACTCCTTGACCGCGGTGATGCAGCCGTGCAGCAGCTCGGCTTCGTTTTCCAGCACGCCGGTTTTGCGTACCGCCGGCAGCGCGATCGCCTGCGCGATCCGCGGCAGGCTATCGCGGCGGCGCACAGCTTCGACCAAGGTCGGCCCGAACTCGTCCACCTTGGGTATCGCCGAGCGCGCTGACCGATCACCGGTCAGCGCAGGCGCATCTGGCCCCGGCTCGGCAACGTAGGTGTTGGACTCGTGGGCTGCCACGGCGACGACGGCGCCCAGCAAGTCGATCACGTCGGCATCACGGCGTCGCGCGGTTGGCTCCAGCAGCGTCACGTTCGCGGGCAGCCGGACGTGGGGCGGAATCCACCCGCCGGCCAAATCGGTGACCAGCAGGGTGGTGGTGCCGTCGTCGCGCAGCCCGGCCGCCCATGAGATTCGCGGCTCCTGGCGCGCCACGGCATCCACGATTCGCTGTAGGCGTTGCTGCTCAGCCGCCCGAGCCGATACCGCGCCCGCCGTCGCGCCGGCGGTGGCCGACAGTGCCGAGGCGCCGGCCATTGTCGACGAGCTCGCACCAGCCTGTCCAGCCACAGCTTTCGAGGCTGCGCGCTCCACCGGAGAAACCAGCGCCCCACCCGCCGATGGGGCCGATGACGCCGAGGGCGCCACCGGCGCGCCGGATACGGGCGCCGTAGGAACCGAGGGCACGGCGGGGGCTGCCACGACGGGGGGCCGTAGATCAGAGCCGTAAGCCGGCAGCGGTCCCGCGGGGACAGCCGAGCCACCAACCACCGGCGCAGCGGGTGCCGCCACCGGCCCGGCGGTCACCACGGTCGGCGCGACCGGCCCGGTAGTACCGGTCGACGCCGGTGGAGCGCCCGAGGTGTTCGCCGGCGTGTCAACTGGCCCGTGTGTGGCTTCGATGCCCGCAGCCATGGTCGGCGCAGACACCACGGGCGGTGTCGTTATCGGAGGAGTGGCCTGCGGCGGGGGAACCGACCCCGACTGCATCGCCGTCATTGCCCCTTCCGACAGCGAATGCGCGCCAGCCGCGGCCGGTTGCCCCGTCACCATCCCGGTCGCAAACGATTGCCCAATCGACGTAGGCGATACGCCCTGTCCGAGGGCCGCCGGCGACAGCGACCCGCCGGGCATCGCCACCGGGGGCCAGTGGCGATGACTGGCGGTGTAGCAGCGGCGGGTGTTGTGACCACCGGGGCAGGTGGTACAGGTCCTGCGCTGGCGTGCCGACTCGAAGCGCCTATTGCTCGCGGCGCCGGTTGTGAGCAGGCGGCCTGGACACCACTGCCAGAAAAGCCGCCAGCACCCACCGATTGTGGCGATGCCAGGTCTCCGGCGCCCTCAACACTCCCAAAGCTACCGCCACGCGCGCCGGGACCGGTCAGCGCTGCCAGATCGTTCTCCCTGATCAGGCGGGGTGGTGGTGCGTCGTCGACGTTGAAACCATTGGCCCGTGCCCACGTCCGGGGATCGTCACCGATATCTTCGGCTTCGAGGATCTCCTGCATGGCCGTCATGACCTTGTCGACGGCGTCCCGGGATGCGTTCGCCGCATCGGCATTGCACCTGGTTTGGATCGCCTGGATTTCCGCCAACTGCTCCGGCAACGGCTTTTTCGACGCAAGAACGTCGTCGATTTCCTTATTTCCTTCCCCTGCAATGCCGGTCAACCGGCTCCGCAAATAGTCGATGGCGTCAGCGGCGGTATTGAAGGCGCCCTTCTTTATTTCGTACTTCTCTGCCTTAGTGACCTCGGATTTCGCTCCCCGAAGGTACCGGCCAATCAGGTCTTCGGCCGTTCTACCCTGATTCCGCAACAAAAGATCATGTTGGCTGATCAGATTCCTTGCGAGCTCTTGCTTTTGCATGGCCCAAGTGGCCCAGTGTTGCGCGGCGGCACGTAGGGCCGCCGACGGGGCCGGCCACCACGGCCCCACCAGCACCGCGCTCCACCTACCGGGCGGAAGATCAGCCGCCACCACATACCTGCTTCATAGCAGCATCTTTCACGTTGCCGTCGTCAAGTGCAGCCTGCCACTCAGCTTGAGTGCCACCACTCGCCATTACGATCGTTGTGCGGTAAGCGGTCGCTAGCGCGCGCGGCGTCGCGGTGTTTGGCATCTAGGGCGGGATCGGCTGCTGCATTGTCGAGGATTGCCGCAGCATTTGTGAGCGTGATGCGGGCCAGTGCCTTATCGCTCCCGTTCGTGTCAACTGGTACAGCATGGGCCACCAGCTTGTATGTGTCGCACAATTGCCGCTGAGCCGCGGCAGTCTGGGCAGCGGTGTAGGTAGGCACCGAGGTCGTAGCCGGTGTAGCCGCGGGCCTGGCGTTTGTCAGGGCCACGATCAGCGCAGCGACCGCCACCACAGCAGCGATCGCGGCCACCACGATGGCGGGCCAACTACGTGTGCGTGGTATGGGCAAGGGTGCTGGCGCGGTCACGCCGCAGATGGTATCCGCTGACCGCCTGTTTGCCGCTTGCACCAGACCACACCAACCCGGACACGCCGCGGCGGATGCGTTACGTCACCGGTGACCACGCGGTGCAGGTGTTCCAACTGACCAGCACCGTTATCGATCTCACCACCAAGCGCAAACACACCACGGTCGTGTACGCGGCCACCTCCATGTCGGGAACGCCACCCCTGCACAGGTAGCCTGCTGGTTGCTGGGTCATTGCGCCATGCCTTCGAGAACAAATTGCATCGGATGCGCGACGTCACCTACGCAAAACCCCTCCCAAGTCCGCGCTGGTCAGGGCCCCAAGGTTAGGGCACCCGCGCAACAGCGCCGCCGGCCCGCTCCGTATCGACGGCCACGACAACATCGCGTCCACGCTACGCCGCAATGACGCGGCCCTCGCCAGCCCGTTAAACCATCACAGTCCTGTTGAAACGCCATTTTGCCGAGGCCTTGGGCGCATCGCCGGTAAGCGCTGCTGACCGCCCGGCTGAAATCGATGAGCATCACTATCTTATCTACTGTTTTAGTATGCGGATTGTCGCGACAATGGCATCGCACGAGAAACGTCAACCTAACCCTTATAGTCCTTCCAAAGGGTGAATAAGGGCTTACCTTCGCTATCCAGGAAAGAATCCTTTATCACGTTGACAGATACGTCTAGGTAATGTGACAATTCAACCAGTCGATCAGCCGCGGTAATTGCAACAACCGTTCCACTGGAATCGATAAGGGTATCCCGTTGCCGACCGGCAAACGTCATCGTCCCGATGCTATATTCCGGCATCAGCTCTTCGGGCTGAAAAGGTGCCCGGATCGCCGGCAGTTCACGCTCGCTTCGGACGGAGCCTCCGAAATACCCGTAAAGATATTTTTCGATCACGGACATTGATGCAGCGGCGAATTCATAGCCTTCCCGGCTCATGCGATCGGATGACGTAATAACATACCATCCGGCGAGCCGGTCGATAAAGTAGCGGACTTCACCGCCCTTGTTCCAAAGGATAGTCCGGCCGTCATTCGTTTCCGACCCTTGGATCATGTTCATGCCAGATAAGCGGATCCAGTCCTGCAAATCCGTTGACAGGTCCACACCTATTGTCACTGTCGCAACACCCCGCGCCTTATTAACTCTTCCACTTTGCGCATCTCGTTCTGATGATCGAATATCCGCACTTGGATGGATCCGCCCGGCTGGCCGCACCCCGGCGCGACCTCAGATACTTCGATGAACCATCCCTCAGGCAACCAATCAATGGTATACGCGTGGTAGGGGTCGCGTAACGACGTCACGTGCAGGGCACGTTGTTCCCATGATGCCGGGCGCCCATGTTCCATGATCGCCAGGTACTTGCCCTGATCGCCGCCTATACGATCTAGCTGGGGGCCGTAGTCACTAAGAAATTTTTCGAGATTAGTGTAGGCGATCCTTGTCCCTGGAACCGCACCATTGTTAGGCGGAAAATTAGAGTACTGCTGGCCCCATGGGCCTACACTATTAAATCGCTCTTGATACCGTTCTTGGGTATAGGGCTGTCCCTGAGGATCGCGGCCGAATGGGGCGTTGGGGTCCTCCATGAGCTGGGCCACAACCGGGTTTATCCGACTGCGATCGGCCGGATTGTCTGTAAAGTCCCAGTGGCGCGATAATGGCTCGCCATACTGCGGGTCAACCGCTTCGTCGGATAACCGATGCCAACCCTCTCCAGCTGGTTCGTTCGAATGCATTGCAAGCTGCTGCTCGCGATGCGGCGCATGCAGCCCAGGTGGCTCGCTACCGCTACCGTGGCCTGACCCGTGAGACGCACCGTCGTGGGTCGGCTCGGATCCGTGTGCGCTCAGTGATCGGCCGTGAGGCCCCGATTCGGTTGAGTGAACGCCTCCGGGCGTGGAATGCGGCGCCGCCGCGGGTGCTGCTGGTGTGGTCGCCCACTGGGGTTGGTGCGCGGTAGCGGGCGCTGACTCGACAGGAGGTCCGCCAAGCAACGTCGTCGCCGGTGGTGCTTGCGCCGGGACATGTTCACCCGGTTGCGGCAGGCCATGCGGCACATGTGTGCCGGGCGTGGTGGCTGCGGATACCCGGGGCTGGCCTGCCGACGCCGACGACGGCGCCACCGGTTCAGCCGGTCTGTCGACGGGCGGCGGTTTGGATTCGGTGGGGCTGTGCGGCAGTGGACCGTTGGCGGGCACGGGCGCCGGTTTCGCCGCGGGCGCGGGTGCCGGGTGGCCCGATTCTGGTGGTTCGATCCGTGGTGGTTGCGGTCCTGGCCGCGGCGGCGTTGCTGGGGGCTCAAGGTGCGGTGTCGTCGGCTCAAGCCGCTCCTTGAGGCCTCGCACGCCCGCGAGAATGTCGCGGCCCTTGCTGCCAAGTTTCGACAGCGGCCCGCCCGGCAAAGCTAGCGTCGCGGCGTCGAATACGGTCTTGCCTAGCGCCTCATTAGGGTTGGTCGTCCACTCATCCCAATGGATGAGGCTTTTGCCGAACTGCTTCCACGACTCCACAACGCCGGGAGCGTTCTCGCCGCCCAGGCCCGCCAGCGGCGCCATCCCAGTCAGCATCTCCTCCCAGGAGCGATACCACCCGAACGGGTCTATCGAGGCGCGCAGTGGCCCTAGGTCCCAGGAGTCCTTGGCCATCCCGAAGGCCTCCTCGCCGAAGCCTTTGAGCTGCTGCCCGGTGCCATCGATGACCACACCCACCGGGTTGCTGTGCAAGAACCGATCCCATTGTTTGCCTGCGTGGTCTGCCATCGCGGTGATCACCGCCTCGGCGTGCGACACCACCGCGGTGATCTCCGCAGCCAACGCGTCCACTTCCCCGCTGAACTGGTCGACCACCACCGCGATGTCATGGGCGATGCGCTGGATCTCGTCTTCGTCCTGGTCGGTCAGAAACTCCCACACCTCTTTGATCCCGGTCAGCGGATCGCAGATGCGGGCCAACAAATCCAGGACCGCCGCATGCACCGCGTCGATGCGGGCGGCATAGGCGTCTAGCTGGGCCGCCAGCTGGTGGCATTGGCCCACGACAGCGGTGGTGCTGGCGTACGCGTCAGCAAACGCCGACTCGATCAGCCCCGCCTCCGGGAGCTGCTGGGCGCGAATAACGCCCATCGGCCCCGCCGTCGACTGAATCTCAGTCAGCGCGAACTGCGTGCCCGCGCTGCGCCACGCCACAGCCGCCGCACGTAGCTTTGTCGAATCCCCGTTCGGCCAGATCATCCCGATATACGGGGCCACCCACCCCCAGCCCTTCGGGGCGCCACCGCCGCCACCGACCGCCGACGGCGGCGCACCCACGCCGACACAGCCGCTCGGCGGCGGCGCCGGCAACGGCGCCGCCCGCCCAGCGACATCCGACATCGCCTCGGCCAACGAGTAGTTGTGCGCGCTCATGCGCACCCCATCGCCGAGGTTGCACAATCCGTTGCGCGCCACCGACATCGCCTGCACCAGCGCGGCCGCCGAACCGTCATAGGAGCGCCCGAACACCGCCCCAGCCGGATCATCACCGGCCATCCCCGCACACCCGGCCAGCGCCGCGGTCAGCGACGAGATCACCGCACCCAAACCCGCACCCGCAGCCACCACCGCGCCGCCCGCGCTATCAAGGGCCGCGGGATCGACCGCCAACGGCGCCATCAGCTCACGACCACATACCCAAATTCGTGGCCATCGCGCCGGTGTAGTTGGCGTGCGCGCTCTGCCCCGCGGCCGTGAGCTGGGCCAACGCCTGGCGCATCATCGCCTCACCGGCAGCCCAATGTCGTTGCGCCTCAGCATGAGCCGCCGCGCCCTCCCCCGTCCACGTCACATGCAGCCGGGTAACCAAGGACTCAATCTCGGCGACCAGCTCCTCGACGTGGCGACCGAATTCGGCCATCCGCGCCACCGCATCAGCCAACACGGTCGGATCCACCCGAAACGGCTCAGCCACCGCCCACCTCACGAAGCACCTGCGCCGACGCGGTCTCGTTGTGTTGATAACCCGCACCGGCGTGAGCTATCGCCGCCGCCAGCATCGACAATCCCAGCTGCACCTCACCGGCCCCGCGATGCCATAGCTCCCACGCCGAGCCATACGCACTGCCCGACGCCCCGCGCCACCCGCCCAACATCTGCCCGACCTGAGCGTCCAGCTCGGCCAGTTGAACCGCGAGATGCTCGGCCGCTCCATCCAACGACGCGGCGAAACCCTGCATCACCGCAGGCTCTACGCGCAGCGTGTCGTCGGCACCCATGGCCGCAACCTAACAATGCCCAGGCACCGCCACAATTCAGCCGCCCGGGCGCACCCGCCGCAGCCCTAAAGGCTGCTGGCGCCGTCGGCGGTGCCGTCGCCGTCGGTGTCGGTCAGCCGTACGTCCCAGCGGCCGTCGCCATCGGTGTCGACGTATCCGGTCACACGCTGCTCACCAGCACACAGCACCCGATCGGCCAGCCCGTCACCGTCGGTATCGAGTAGCCGGTCGTCTAAACCACCGAACCCGTCGAAGTCAACCAGTGGACCACCGGTGTGCTCGACGCCGTCGAGCCCATACCAGCGCAGTTGTCCGCCGCGGTCGACGGCGACCGCCCAGGTCCCCGATCCGTCGTCGATGAAGTAGCTTTCCGGGGTGCCGTCGTTGTCGACGTCGAATACGGCGTGGTCGGCAACGTCGTCGCCGTCGAAGTCGGCCAGCGCGTCATCGCGCAGACCGTCGCCGTCGAGATCCAGGCCAATCGCGTCCAGCCGGCCGTCACCGTCGAGGTCGACGTCGAACGGGCGGTTCCAGATCCCGGCGCTGCCGTCGTCGCCGGCTATGCAGTACTCCACAACCGTTCTGACGCGACTCCCAAGCTAGCGGTTCCCCCGTGATTTCCACCAGGACAGCAGCTCGGTTGTCGCCTCCTCGGTGGACAACGGGCCGCGCTCTAGCCGCAGCTCCTTCAAGTAGCGCCACGCCTCGCCGACTTGCGGGCCCGCCGGAATGTCGAGCACCGCCATGATCTGGTTGCCGTCCAGGTCGGGGCGCACCCGATCCAGATCCTCCTGGGCGGCCAGCTCCGCGATCCGCTCTTCCAGCCGGTCGTAACTGGCCTGCAACCGCGCGGCCCGGCGCTTGTTGCGGGTCGTGCAGTCGGCGCGCACCAGCTTGTGCAGCCGTGGCAGTAGGGCCCCGGCGTCGGTGACATAGCGGCGCACCGCAGAGTCGGTCCATTTCCCATCGCCGTAGCCGTGAAACCGCAGATGCAGGTAGACCAGCTGCGAGATGTCGTCGATCATCTGCTTGGAATACTTCAGCGCCCGCATCCGCTTGCGCACCATCTTGGCGCCGACCACTTCGTGGTGATGGAAGCTCACCCCACCGTCGGGTTCGTGACGGCGGGTGGCGGGCTTGCCGATGTCGTGCAGCAGCGCCGCCCAGCGCAACACCAGATCCGGGCCGTCGTCCTCCAGCGCGATCGCCTGCCGCAGCACGGTCAAGGAATGCTGATAGACGTCCTTGTGCTGGTGATGTTCGTCGATCGCCATCCGCATCCCACCGATTTCAGGCAAGACCACAGCACCCATACCGCTCTGCACCATCAGGTCGATACCCGCGGCCGGATCCTCACCGACCAGCAGCTTGTCCAGCTCGGCGGCCACCCGTTCGGCGCTGATTCGGGCCAACTGCGGCGCCATCTCTTCGATCGCCGCGCGCACCCGCGGCGCCACCGCGAATCCAAGTTGCGAGACGAACCGCGCGGCGCGCAGCATCCGCAACGGATCGTCGCCAAAGGACCCCGACGGCGCCGCCGGGGTGTCTAACACCTTGGCCCGCAGCGCCGCCAAGCCACCAAGCGGATCCAGGAATTCGCCCGGCCCAGTGGCGGTGACGCGCACAGCCATTGCGTTCGTGGTGAAGTCGCGGCGGACCAGATCGCCCTCGAGGCAATCGCCGAAACGTACCTCTGGATGACGCGAAACCCGGTCGTAGCTGTCGGCACGGAATGTGGTGATCTCCATGCGGTGGTCGCTCTTACCCACGCCGACGGTGCCGAATTCGATTCCGGTATCCCACACCGCATCGGCCCACGGCCGCACGATCTCCTGCACCCGCTCGGGACGGGCGTCGGTGGTGAAGTCCAGGTCGGGGCTCAACCGGCCCAACAGTGCATCTCGCACCGAACCGCCGACCAGATACAACTCGTGTCCCGCGGCGGCGAACACCGACCCGAGTTCCCGCAATAAGGCAGCATGCCTGTTCAAGGCAACCGCAGCGGCGGTTAGCAGATCGGCTTCCTGGACGGCTTCCGGCACGTTCGATCAGCCTAATGGCAGTCGAAGTGGGCCGGGACGGTCGGTGGAGGAACCGGCAACCCTCGTTGCCGCACCCGTCGCATTGGCCGGTGTCGGGACGAGGTATCGTCGTGCCCATCTCCGCGCGACAAACAGCCGGCGACAATATTAAGAATCCTTGGGTGCGGTCGCGTCTTGTCGCTCGAAGGTGGGCAAATCGTGCGCCCCCGACACAGCGACTTCTGTGATAGATGTGACTGGCGCGACTCAATTGGTCAGCGCGGGTCGCCTGCACCGCCCCGCTCCCTCGCCCAACGAATAAGTCCTGGCCGACGATGGGCGCTCAGACGGCGAGTACATCGGGAACACCCGCCCGTACCAGCTACTATCGCTGGGGTGTCCGACGGCGAACAAGCCAAATCACGTCGACGCCGGGGGCGGCGCCGCGGGCGGCGCGCTGCGGCTACAGCCGAGAATCACATGGACGCCCAACCGGCCGGCGACGCCACCCCGACCCCGGCAACGGCGAAGCGGTCCCGGTCCCGCTCACCTCGTCGCGGGTCGACTCGGATGCGCACCGTGCACGAAACATCGGCTGGAGGGTTGGTCATTGACGGTATCGACGGTCCACGAGACGCGCAGGTCGCGGCTCTGATCGGCCGCGTCGACCGGCGCGGCCGGCTGCTGTGGTCGCTACCCAAGGGGCACATCGAGTTGGGCGAGACCGCCGAGCAGACCGCCATCCGCGAGGTCGCCGAGGAGACCGGCATCCGCGGCAGTGTGCTCGCCGCGCTGGGGCGCATCGACTACTGGTTCGTCACCGACGGCCGGCGGGTGCACAAGACCGTCCACCATTATTTGATGCGGTTTTTAGGCGGAGAGCTGTCCGACGAAGACCTCGAGGTAGCCGAGGTAGCCTGGGTGCCGATCCGGGAACTGCCGTCTCGACTGGCCTACGCCGACGAACGTCGACTAGCCGAGGTGGCCGACGAACTGATCGACAAGCTGCAGAGCGACGGCCCCGCCGCGCTTCCGCCGCTACCACCCAGCTCGCCTCGTCGACGGCCGCAAACGCATTCACGCGCTCGTCATGCCGATGACTCAGCACCGGGTCAGCACAACGGTCCCGGGCCGGGGCCGTGACCGCACTGCAACTCGGCTGGGCCGCTTTGGCGCGCGTCACCTCAGCGATCGGCGTCGTGGCCGGCCTCGGGATGGCGCTCACGGTACCGTCGGCGGCACCGCACGCGCTCGCAGGCGAGCCCAGCCCGACGCCTTTTGTCCAGGTCCGCATCGATCAGGTGACCCCGGACGTGGTGACCACTTCCAGCGAACCCCATGTCACCGTCAGCGGAACGGTGACCAATACCGGTGACCGCCCAGTCCGCGATGTGATGGTCCGGCTTGAGCACGCCGCCGCGGTCACGTCGTCAACGGCGTTACGCACCTCGCTCGACGGCGGCACCGACCAGTACCAGCCGGCCGCGGACTTCCTCACGGTCGCCCCCGAACTAGACCGCGGGCAAGAGGCCGGCTTTACCCTCTCGGCCCCGCTGCGCTCGCTGACCAGGCCGTCGTTGGCCGTCAACCAGCCCGGGATCTACCCGGTCCTGGTCAACGTCAATGGGACACCCGACTACGGTGCGCCTGCGCGGCTCGACAATGCGCGGTTCCTGTTGCCCGTGGTCGGAGTGCCACCCGACCAGGCCACCGACTTCGGCTCCGCTGTTGCACCAGAAACGACGGCGCCGGTCTGGATCACCATGCTGTGGCCGCTGGCCGACCGGCCCCGGTTGGCCCCCGGGGCACCCGGTGGCACCGTTCCCGTCCGGCTGGTCGACGACGACCTGGCAAACTCGCTGGCCAACGGCGGCCGGCTGGACATCCTCCTGTCGGCGGCCGAGTTCGCCACCAACCGGGAAGTCGACCCCGACGGCGCCGTCGGCCGAGCGCTGTGCCTGGCCATCGACCCAGATCTACTCATCACCGTCAATGCGATGACCGGCGGCTACGTCGTGTCCGACTCGCCCGACGGGGCCGCTCAACTACCGGGCACCCCGACCCACCCGGGCACCGGCCAGGCCGCCGCATCCAGCTGGCTGGATCGATTGCGGACGCTAGTCCACCGGACATGCGTGACGCCGCTGCCTTTTGCCCAAGCCGACCTGGATGCTTTGCAGCGGGTTAATGATCCGAGGCTGAGCGCGATCGCAACCATCAGCCCCGCCGACATCGTCGACCGCATCCTGGATGTCAGCTCCACCCGCGGCGCAACCGTGCTGCCCGACGGCCCGTTGACCGGCCGGGCGATCAACTTGCTCAGCACCCACGGCAACACGGTTGCCGTCGCGGCCGCCGATTTTAGCCCCGAGGAACAGCAGGGTTCGTCCCAGATCGGCTCCGCGCTCTTACCCGCTACCGCGCCCCGGCGGTTGTCCCCGCGGGTGGTAGCGGCGCCGTTTGATCCCGCGGTCGGGGCCGCGCTGGCCGCCGCGGGAACAAACCCGACCGTTCCTACCTATCTAGATCCCTCGTTGTTCGTTCGGATCGCGCATGAATCGATCACCGCGCGCCGCCAGGACGCCTTGGGCGCAATGCTGTGGCGCAGCTTGGAGCCGAATGCCGCGCCCCGTACCCAAATCCTGGTGCCGCCGGCGTCGTGGAGCCTGGCCAGCGACGACGCGCAGGTCATCCTGACCGCGCTGGCCACCGCCATCCGGTCTGGCCTGGCCGTGCCGCGACCACTACCGGCGGTGATCGCTGACGCCGCGGCCCGCACCGAGCCACCGGAACCCCCGGGCGCTTACAGCGCCGCTCGCGGCCGGTTCAATGACGACATCACCACGCAGATCGGCGGGCAGGTTGCCCGGCTATGGAAGCTGACCTCGGCGTTGACCATCGATGACCGCACCGGGCTGACCGGCGTGCAGTACACCGCACCACTACGCGAGGACATGTTGCGCGCGCTGAGCCAATCGCTACCACCCGATACCCGCAACGGGCTGGCCCAGCAGCGGCTGGCCGTCGTTGGAAAGACGATCGACGATCTTTTCGGCGCGGTGACCATCGTCAACCCGGGCGGCTCCTACACTCTGGCCACCGAGCACAGTCCGCTGCCGTTGGCGCTGCATAATGGCCTCGCCGTGCCAATCCGGGTCCGGCTACAGGTCGATGCTCCGCCCGGGATGACGGTGGCCGATGTCGGTCAGATCGAGCTACCGCCCGGGTACCTGCCGCTACGAGTACCAATCGAGGTGAACTTCACACAGCGGGTTGCCGTCGACGTGTCGCTGCGGACCCCCGACGGCGTCGCGCTGGGTGAACCGGTGCGGTTGTCGGTGCACTCCAACGCCTACGGCAAGGTGTTGTTCGCGATCACGCTATCCGCTGCGGCCGTGCTGGTAACGCTGGCGGGCCGGCGCCTTTGGCACCGGTTCCGTGGCCAGCCTGATCGCGCCGACCTGGATCGCCCCGACCTGCCTACCGGCAAACACGCCCCGCAGCGCCGTGCCGTAGCCAGTCGGGATGACGAAAAGCACCGGGTATGAGACCCTCCCCTGGAGAGGTGCCCACGGCATCGCAGAGGCAGCCCGAGCTGTCCGACGCGGCGCTGGTATCGCACTCCTGGGCAATGGCATTCGCGACGCTGATCAGCCGGATCACCGGCTTTGCCCGGATCGTGCTGCTGGCCGCGATCTTAGGTGCGGCGCTGGCCAGCTCGTTCTCGGTGGCCAACCAGCTGCCGAACCTGGTCGCCGCACTCGTGCTGGAGGCCACCTTCACCGCCATCTTCGTACCGGTGCTGGCCCGCGCCGAGCAGGACGACCCGGACGGCGGCGCGGCGTTCGTGCGCCGTTTGGTCACGTTGGCAACCACCCTGCTGCTGGGCGCCACCACGCTGTCGGTGCTGGCCGCGCCACTGCTTGTGCGGTTGATGCTGGGCACAAACCCACAGGTTAACGAGCCGCTGACCACGGCGTTCGCTTACCTGCTGCTACCGCAAGTCCTCGTCTACGGCCTCTCGTCGGTATTCATGGCGATCCTGAACACCCGCAATGTGTTCGGGCCGCCGGCCTGGGCGCCCGTCGTCAACAATGTCGTCGCCATCGCGACCCTAGCGGTGTATCTGGCGGTCCCCGGCGAGCTTTCAGTCGATCCGGTTCGGATGGGCAACGCCAAGCTGCTGGTGCTCGGCATCGGCACCACCGCAGGCGTGTTTGCACAGACCGCGGTGCTGCTGGTGGCCATCCGGCGCGAGCACATCAGCCTGCGCCCCCTGTGGGGAATCGATCAGCGGCTCAAGCGCTTTGGCGCGATGGCCGCCGCGATGGTGCTCTATGTGCTGATCAGCCAGCTCGGCCTGGTGGTCGGTAACCGGATCGCCAGCACGGCAGCGGCTTCCGGCCCCGCGATCTACAACTACACCTGGCTAGTGCTGATGTTGCCATTCGGCATGATCGGCGTGACGGTGCTGACCGTGGTGATGCCGCGGCTGAGCCGCAATGCCGCGGCCGACGATACCCCGGCCGTGCTCGCCGACCTGTCGCTAGCCACCAGGCTGACCATGATCACGCTGATCCCAACGGTGGCGTTCATGACGGTCGGCGGTCCGGCGATCGGTAGCGCGCTTTTTGCATACGGCAACTTCGGCGACGTTGATGCCGGGTACCTGGGGGCGGCGATCGCATTGTCGGCGTTCACGTTGATCCCCTATGCGTTAGTGCTGTTGCAGCTACGCGTGTTCTACGCCCGCGAGCAGCCGTGGACACCAATCACGATCATCGTGGTCATCACCGGCGTCAAGATCCTCGGCTCGCTGCTGGCGCCGCATATTACCGGTGATCCCCAGCTGGTCGCGGCCTATCTCGGGCTGGCTAACGGACTCGGATTTCTCGCCGGCACGATCGTCGGCTACTACATACTGCGTCGGGCCCTGCGGCCCGACGGCGGCCAGCTGATCGGCGTCGGCGAGGCGCGAACCGTCCTGGTGACCGTCGCCGCGTCGTTGCTTGCCGGACTGCTGGCACACGTGGCCGATCGGTTACTAGGGCTAAGCGAGCTGACGGCCCACGCGGGCAGCGTCGGTTCGCTGCTGCGGCTGTCGGTGCTGGCTCTCATCATGCTGCCAATTCTGGCTGCGGTCACCCTCTGCGCACGGGTGCCCGAGGCGCGGGCGGCGCTGGATGCCGTGCGAGCCCGAATCAGGAGCCGGCGCTTGAAGACCGGGCCTCAGACCCAGAATGTCTTGGATCAATCGTCTCGCCCCGGACCGGTCACGTACCCTGAGCGGAGGCGTTTGGCCCCGCCGCGGGGGAAAAGTGTGGTCCACGAGCCGATCCGGCGCAGGCCTCCGGAGCAGGTAGCCAGAGCCGGGAGAGCGAAAGGACCGGAGGTGATCGACCGCCCATCGGAGAACGCCTCGTTTGGTGCCGCGTCGGGTGCCGAGCTGCCGCGGCCCGTCGCCGACGAGCTTCAGCTCGACGCGCCAGCCGGCCGTGACCCCGGCCCCGTTTCCCGGCCGCACCCATCCGACCTGCAAAACGGCGATCTGCCCGCCGATGCGGCCCGTGGGCCGATTGCGTTCGACGCGCTCCGCGAACCGGACCGAGAATCGTCGGCCCCCCCAGATGATGTGCAGCTGGTTCCCGGCGCCCGCATCGCTAACGGCCGCTACCGCCTGCTGATCTTCCACGGGGGTGTACCACCCCTGCAGTTCTGGCAGGCGCTTGACACAGCGCTGGACCGCCAGGTGGCGCTGACCTTCGTCGACCCGCAGGGCGTCCTGCCCGACGACGTCCTCCAGGAGACCTTGTCCCGTACGTTGCGGCTCAGCCGGATCGACAAGCCCGGTGTCGCCCGAGTGCTTGACGTCGTGCACACCCGGGCCGGTGGTCTGGTAGTCGCGGAGTGGATCCGCGGCGGTTCGTTACAGGAAGTCGCCGACACCTCACCGTCGCCGGTTGGCGCCATCCGGGCGATGCAGTCCCTGGCCGCGGCCGCAGATGCTGCCCACCGCGCCGGTGTTGCGCTGTCGATCGACCATCCCAGCCGGGTGCGCGTGAGCATCGACGGCGACGTCGTGCTGGCCTACCCGGCGACCATGCCGGACGCCAACCCGCAAGACGACATCCGCGGCATCGGCGCCTCCCTGTACGCCCTGCTGGTCAACCGGTGGCCGCTGCCGGAGGCCGGCGTGCGCAGCGGGTTGGCACCCGCCGAGCGCGACACCGCTGGCCAGCCCATCGAACCCGCCGACATCGACCGTGACATCCCCTTCCAGATTTCCGCGGTGGCGGCCCGGTCGGTTCAAGGAGACGGCGGGATACGCAGCGCGTCAACGCTGTTGAATCTAATGCAGCAGGCGACCGCGGTGGCCGATCGCACCGAGGTGCTGGGACCGATCGACGAAGCACCGGT
The DNA here is from genome assembly GCF_000195955.2 of Mycobacterium tuberculosis H37Rv. GTDB lineage: Bacteria > Actinomycetota > Actinomycetes > Mycobacteriales > Mycobacteriaceae > Mycobacterium > Mycobacterium tuberculosis. The sequence continues at coordinate 4,399,470 of NC_000962.3, forward strand.
CTCCGCGGCCCCGCGCACATCCGCGCCCAACAGCGAAACCTACACCCGCCGCCGTCGCAACCTGCTGATCGGCATCGGCGCGGGTGCTGCCGTCCTCATGGTGGCCCTGCTGGTCTTGGCTTCGGTGTTGAGCCGGATATTCGGCGATGTCAGCGGCGGCCTCAACAAGGACGAACTGGGCCTCAACGCACCCACCGCGTCGACCTCGGCGGCCAGTTCGGCGCCGCCCGGCAGCGTCGTCAAACCCACCAAGGTCACGGTCTTCTCCCCCGACGGCGGCGCCGACAACCCCGGGGAGGCTGATTTGGCCATCGACGGCAATCCGGCCACTTCCTGGAAGACCGACATCTATACCGACCCCGTCCCGTTCCCTAGCTTCAAGAACGGAGTCGGTTTGATGTTGCAGCTGCCCCAGGCCACGGTGGTCGGCACCGTCGCCATCGACGTGGCCAGCACCGGCACCAAGGTGGAGATCCGCTCGGCATCCACGCCGACGCCGGCAACGCTGGAGGATACCGCCGTGTTGACTTCGGCCACCGCGCTGCGGCCCGGCCACAACACCATCTCGGTCGAGGCGGCCGCGCCCACCTCGAATCTGCTGGTGTGGATCTCTACCTTGGGAACCACCGACGGAAAGAGTCAAGCCGACATCTCGGAGATCACGATTTACGCCGCGTCCTGACCGGGCCGGGCACGGCCAGCCAGGGTGAAGTGCTATGCCGCCACCGATTGGTTACTGTCCGGCCGTGGGTTTCGGGGGCCGTCACGAGCGCAGCGACGCCGAGCTGCTGGCCGCCCATGTCGCCGGCGACCGGTACGCCTTCGATCAGTTGTTCCGCCGTCATCACCGCCAGCTACACCGGCTCGCGCGGCTCACCAGCCGGACCTCCGAGGACGCCGACGATGCGCTGCAAGACGCGATGCTGTCAGCGCACCGCGGCGCCGGCTCGTTCCGGTACGATGCCGCCGTCAGCAGTTGGTTGCACCGCATCGTGGTCAACGCTTGCCTGGACCGGCTGCGTCGGGCCAAAGCCCATCCGACCGCCCCTCTAGAAGATGTCTATCCGGTCGCGGACCGGACCGCGCAGGTCGAGACCGCGATCGCGGTGCAGCGGGCACTGATGCGGCTGCCCGTCGAGCAGCGGGCCGCGGTGGTCGCCGTGGACATGCAGGGCTATTCGATCGCCGACACCCGCCCGGATGCTGGGCGTGGCCGAGGGCACCGTCAAGAGCCGCTGCGCCCGGGCGCGGGCCCGCCTAGCGCGGCTGCTGGGCTATCTCAACACCGGGGTGAACATCCGGCGCTGACCCCGTTGCCGGTCCGTCGTAGCATCGATCCACGGGCTCGCCGCTACCCCACATCTGGCTATTGCCACCGGGCATGACGGACACTGGGGCCGATGAGTGCAGCCGACAAGGATCCAGACAAACATAGCGCCGATGCGGACCCGCCGCTGACCGTTGAGCTGCTGGCCGACCTGCAAGCAGGTCTGCTGGACGACGCAACCGCCGCCCGCATCCGCAGCCGGGTCCGCTCAGACCCGCAGGCTCAGCAAATCCTGCGCGCGTTGAACCGGGTACGCCGCGATGTCGCCGCGATGGGTGCCGACCCCGCTTGGGGGCCAGCTGCTCGCCCAGCGGTCGTCGACAGCATTTCGGCGGCCTTACGGTCGGCGCGCCCGAACAGCTCACCCGGCGCCGCTCACGCCGCCCGTCCGCACGTCCACCCCGTCCGAATGATCGCCGGCGCGGCCGGATTGTGCGCCGTGGCCACAGCGATCGGTGTCGGCGCCGTGGTCGATGCACCGCCACCCGCACCGAGTGCACCGACAACCGCGCAGCACATCACGGTGTCAAAACCTGCCCCGGTGATTCCGCTGTCTCGGCCGCAGGTTCTCGACCTGCTTCACCACACCCCGGACTATGGCCCACCCGGAGGCCCGCTGGGCGATCCGTCCCGGCGTACGTCCTGCCTGAGCGGCCTCGGCTATCCGGCGTCCACGCCGGTGCTGGGCGCGCAGCCGATCGATATCGACGCTCGGCCCGCCGTACTGCTGGTGATACCCGCGGACACGCCCGACAAACTGGCCGTTTTTGCGGTCGCGCCGCACTGCAGCGCCGCCGATACCGGGTTGTTGGCTAGCACCGTGGTCCCCCGCGCATGATGGGTCTGGGTGCTGTCGCTCGCCTGCGGGAACAGCAGTGCCTACGCTGGCGTTCGTTGTCTCAAGATCTGCCCTCGCACTCGAAAGGCTCGCATGACCGCCCCGCCTGTCCATGACCGCGCACACCACCCCGTTCGCGACGTGATCGTTATCGGCTCCGGTCCCGCGGGGTACACTGCGGCGCTCTACGCCGCCCGTGCCCAGCTGGCGCCGCTGGTCTTCGAGGGCACGTCTTTCGGCGGCGCGCTGATGACCACCACCGACGTGGAGAACTACCCGGGATTTCGCAACGGCATCACCGGTCCAGAGTTGATGGATGAGATGCGGGAACAGGCGCTGCGATTCGGCGCGGACCTGCGTATGGAAGACGTCGAGTCGGTATCACTTCACGGGCCGCTGAAATCGGTCGTCACCGCCGACGGACAGACCCACCGGGCCCGAGCCGTGATCCTGGCAATGGGCGCAGCGGCACGCTATCTGCAGGTGCCCGGCGAACAGGAATTGCTCGGGCGCGGGGTGAGCTCGTGCGCCACCTGCGACGGATTCTTCTTCCGCGATCAGGACATCGCCGTCATCGGCGGCGGTGACTCGGCAATGGAGGAAGCTACCTTCCTGACCCGATTCGCTCGCAGTGTGACGCTGGTGCATCGCCGCGACGAGTTCCGGGCTTCCAAAATCATGCTCGATCGCGCCCGCAACAACGACAAGATACGGTTCCTCACCAACCACACCGTGGTCGCGGTGGACGGGGACACCACAGTGACCGGCTTGCGGGTACGCGACACCAACACCGGTGCCGAAACCACCCTGCCGGTAACCGGTGTTTTCGTCGCGATCGGCCACGAGCCGCGGTCGGGCTTGGTGCGCGAGGCCATCGACGTCGACCCGGACGGCTACGTGTTGGTGCAGGGGCGTACCACCAGCACCTCACTGCCGGGCGTGTTCGCTGCCGGCGACCTGGTGGATCGCACCTATCGCCAGGCGGTTACCGCAGCGGGCAGTGGCTGCGCCGCGGCTATCGACGCCGAGCGCTGGCTCGCCGAGCACGCAGCAACCGGAGAAGCTGACAGTACCGACGCATTGATAGGAGCACAACGATGACCGATTCCGAGAAGTCCGCCACCATCAAAGTTACCGACGCATCCTTTGCCACCGACGTGCTATCCAGCAACAAGCCTGTGCTGGTTGACTTTTGGGCGACATGGTGTGGACCTTGCAAGATGGTAGCGCCCGTTCTCGAGGAAATCGCCACCGAGCGCGCAACAGACCTCACCGTCGCCAAGCTCGACGTGGACACCAACCCGGAGACCGCCCGCAACTTCCAGGTCGTCTCGATCCCTACCCTGATCTTGTTCAAGGACGGCCAGCCGGTGAAACGAATCGTTGGCGCCAAGGGTAAGGCTGCGTTGCTGCGCGAGCTCTCAGACGTGGTTCCCAACCTCAACTAGCCCCCGCGGTTAGCCTGGGGTTTTCCCGAAATCGGCAAGGATCTGCGACAATACCGGTTGGCTGGTCCGCATTGTCAACGATGTGAGCTAATCCCGGAGGGCCCTTGGTATGCCGAGTCCGCGCCGCGAAGACGGCGATGCGCTGCGCTGTGGCGACCGCAGTGCGGCCGTCACCGAGATCCGGGCTGCGCTGACCGCGTTAGGGATGCTGGATCATCAGGAAGAAGACCTGACGACGGGCCGTAACGTCGCCCTTGAGTTGTTCGACGCGCAGCTCGACCAGGCGGTCCGTGCCTTCCAACAGCATCGCGGCCTGCTGGTGGACGGCATCGTCGGTGAGGCCACCTACCGCGCGTTGAAAGAAGCCTCCTACCGGCTCGGGGCCCGCACGCTGTACCACCAATTCGGCGCCCCGCTCTACGGGGACGACGTCGCTACACTGCAGGCCCGGCTGCAGGATCTTGGTTTCTACACCGGGCTGGTCGACGGTCATTTCGGGTTGCAGACCCACAATGCGTTGATGTCCTATCAGCGTGAGTACGGACTTGCCGCAGACGGTATCTGCGGCCCAGAAACGTTGCGCTCCTTGTACTTTCTAAGTTCGCGAGTCAGCGGTGGCTCGCCACATGCGATTCGCGAAGAAGAGCTGGTCCGCAGCTCGGGGCCGAAGCTGTCTGGCAAACGGATCATCATTGATCCCGGTCGCGGCGGCGTGGACCACGGACTTATCGCGCAAGGTCCGGCTGGGCCCATCAGCGAAGCAGACTTGTTGTGGGACTTGGCAAGTCGGCTCGAAGGACGGATGGCAGCTATCGGTATGGAGACCCACCTGTCCCGTCCGACCAACCGTAGTCCGTCCGACGCAGAGCGTGCCGCCACCGCCAACGCCGTTGGCGCAGACCTGATGATCAGCCTGCGCTGCGAGACCCAGACCAGTCTCGCGGCCAACGGCGTGGCTTCCTTTCACTTCGGCAACTCGCACGGCTCGGTGTCTACCATCGGCCGCAATCTTGCCGATTTCATTCAACGAGAAGTGGTGGCGCGCACCGGTTTACGGGATTGCCGTGTGCATGGTCGAACGTGGGATCTGTTGCGGCTGACCAGGATGCCGACCGTTCAGGTCGATATCGGCTACATCACCAACCCCCACGATCGTGGGATGCTGGTCTCAACGCAGACGCGCGATGCCATCGCCGAAGGCATTCTCGCCGCGGTCAAACGGCTGTATCTGTTAGGCAAGAACGATCGGCCCACCGGCACATTCACTTTCGCCGAGTTGCTGGCCCACGAACTGTCTGTCGAGCGAGCGGGTAGACTCGGCGGTTCTTAAGCCCAGTGGCCGCGTGGGGTTTACGACGTGTTGCCGGCCGTCGACCCCGCTGCTATCGGCTCTTGCAGTCGAGCATTCTCCAGCAAGCGTTCAAGAGCGGCCTCGACTTCGGCTTTCCACCCCAGCCCTTTGTCCAGTTCGAGGCGTAGCCTCGGAAAGTACGGGTGCGGTGCCACCACGACGAAACCCACGTCCATCAAGAAGTTCGCGTCGATGATGCAGTGTTCGACACAGCAGTCGCCGAGGGCCTCCAACACCGGCCGCACATCAGGTGTTACCGCGCCCGGGTTTTGCAAATCGGTGGCCGCTGGTGTCCGGCCGAAAGCTTCCAGCGCCCGGACGCCGCGCCGAACCAACTCTTCAATCACCCGGGCAATCAGACTGTGCGGTAAGTCGTCATCTGCTTGCCCGCGCTCGATGCCCATCGACGTAAGCAGCACCGCGTCCGCCGACACCGGCGCGGTAGGAAACCGCTGGGCTCGCGGCACCGCACTGGGCGGAGCGTAGAGCACATACCCGAGGCAGGGTGGTTCGGCGTGGCTGCGCTCATCCGGGACTGCCGTTGCGACCTGACCGCACGAACCCCACTCCAGCATCACCATCGACAACCAGGCTTCCTTTTCGAATTCGGGGTCGGCGAGGTGGTCGTCTTTGCCGAGAATCGCGGGGTCGACCTCCCAGAAAACGCAGCGTCGCGCATGCTTGGGGAGCTGCTCGAAGGCTTCGAGTCGTAACGCTGTGATACGAGCGGACACTAGTCTCCTGGCCTCCGTGCGGCATTGCAACCGATGGCCCTACACCTCCGCGGGCCAATGTGCACCAGCAACCCTTCTAGAATAAGAGAGTCGATCGCTATCGGGCCAGTATTCGCGATGCCACTCCAGCCGACTTGCACCGCATCGTGTCCGGCCGGTGACAATTGTCCGGTCCATTGCCCCGTCCAATCTCGAATCCGCTTGCCGCACACCGCGTCTCCGTTGATTCCCGCTCCCCGCAGCGGGTTGGCTTAGGCGCCGGAACCGGCGCGTTGTCACAGTGACGTAATTACAGAGCGTCCCTGTGCAGGCCTTTATCTCGGCCATCAGTGGTCATCAAACCGACTATGCGCGCTAAATCATCGACCGAGCCGAACTCCACCACAATCTTACCCTTGCGTTTGCCCAGACTGACGGTCACCCGCGTGTCAAAGGTGGTCGATAGACGCTCAGCAACATCTTGGAGGCCAGGCATCTGAATCGGCTTACGCCGCGGCGGCGCGGGTGTAGTCGCGTCGCTGTGATGGGCTTGGCGATTGGCCTCGTGATTGGCCAGCGTGACCGTCTCCTCGGTGGCTCGCACCGACAGGCCCTCCGCGACGATCCGGCTCGCCAGCTCCTCTTGCGCCTCCGGTCCGGCCTCGAGCGACAGCAGGGCGCGAGCATGCCCGGCCGACAGCACGCCGGCGGCCACTCGCCGCTGTACCGGGATGGGGAGTTTGAGCAATCGGATCATGTTGGTGATCAAGGGCCGCGAGCGGCCGATGCGCGCCGCCAGTTCATCGTGGGTGACCCCGAATTCGTCGAGCAATTGCTGGTATGCCGCCGCTTCTTCTAACGGATTCAGCTGTACTCGATGAATATTTTCCAGGAGGGCGTCGCGCAGCAGATTATCGTCGCCGGTCTCACGCACGATGGCCGGGATGGTGGCCAAGCCCGCCTCTTGGGCAGCCCGCCAGCGCCGCTCCCCCATCACTATCTGGTAGCGCACGCCGGTTTGGGATCCAGCCAATGACCGCACCACGATCGGCTGCAGGAGACCGAATTCGCGGATGGAGTGCACCAACTCGGCCAGTGCCTCTTCGTCGAACACCTGACGCGGCTGACGGGGATTAGCCTCGATGGCGCTCGGTGGGATTTCCCGATAGATGGCGCCCATCACGGAAGTGTCCGGGACCGGTCCGCCGATTACGACATCTGCCGTGGCAGATCCCATCCGGGGACCCAAGGTCGGTGGCCCCGATTCTCCGTCTGCCGGGCCAGTCGGGATCAGCGCAGCCAGGCCACGGCCGAGGCCACCCTTTCTGCGTGACGGCTGGGTCATGGTCGTCCCTTCGCGGATGGTGGTCGGTCACGCTCGGCAAGTTCGCGGCTCGCGTCGAGGTAACTCATCGCGCCGCGCGAACCGGGATCGTAATCGATGATGGTCATGCTGTAGCCCGGCGCTTCGGAAACCTTGACGCTGCGTGGAATCACCGTCCGCAACACTTTGCTTCCGAAATACTGACGGACCTCGTCGGCTACTTGATCGGCGAGCTTTGTCCGGCCGTCATACATGGTAAGGATCACGGTGGTGACCTCGAGTTGGGGGTTGAGGTGGGCCTTCACCATCTCGATGTTGCGCATAAGCTGCGACACACCCTCCAACGCGTAGTACTCGCATTGGATCGGGATCATCACCTCCGGTGCCGCGACGAGTGCGTTGATGGTCAGCAGCCCCAGCGAGGGCGGGCAATCGACGAAAACGTAGTCGAAGTCGAAGTTGTCGAGTGCGGCCAGGGCGGTGCGCAACCGGTTCTCGCGCGCCACCATGCTCACCAATTCGATTTCGGCGCCGGCCAGATCGATCGTCGCCGGGATGCAGAACAGCCGCTCGCTGTGCGGGCTGCGCCGTAGCGCCGTGTGCAACGAAACCTCGCCGATAAGCATCTCGTAGGACGAGGGTGTGCCGGATTGCCGGTCGGTGATACCCAATGCGGTGCTCGCGTTGCCCTGGGGATCGAGATCGATCACGAGTGTCTTGAGGCCCTGCACAGCAAGCGCGGCAGCGATATTGACGGCGGTGGTCGTCTTACCGACCCCGCCCTTCTGATTCGCGATGGTGAGCACCCGGCGTCGACCCGGCCGCTGCAGCGGCTCGTGGGTGGTGTGCAGGACCCGCATCGCACGTTCTGCTGCAGCGCCGATGGGGGTGTCGAATTCTGTCGATGTTTCACGTGAAACATTCATCGTCGGATTGTGCGCGGCCTCAGGCGTCGGTGTCGGTGGTGTCATTTCCCGCTGGAATGGTTCGATAGTTGAAGCCTGGCCCGACCTTACGAGCGCGGACGGTCCAGCGGCCACCGGGCCCCACGGAGCACTCACGCCGTCCCTCCACTCGCCATCCGTGCCGACCCTCGGGCGATCTGCTTTCCACGTCGTGCGAACACCACGGTCGCGGGCGGACGCAAATAGTTCGCGCCACATGTCACCACCCTGACATCAACCGCGCCCGATGCGATCATCACACGCCGGTGCTCCCGTACTTCGTCGTGAGCCCGCTCGCCTTTGATGGCGAGCATTCGCCCGTTCGGCCGTATCAACGGCATGCTCCATTTCGTCAACTTGTCCAACGCGGCCACCGCCCGTGACACCGCAGCGTCGCTGCCGCCCAATTGGTCCTGCACCCAGGACTCCTCGGCGCGCCCCCGCACGATCTCAACGGCCACGCCCAGATCTGTCACCATCTCTCGAAGAAACTCGGTGCGGCGCAGTAGCGGTTCTAGGAGAACTACCTGGAGGTCCGGCCGCGCTATCGCCAATGGCACGCCCGGCAACCCGGCTCCGCTACCGATATCCACGACCCGGTCACCGCGTTCGAGGAGCTCACCGATCACGGCGCAGTTCAGTAGATGCCGGTCCCATAGCCTACCGACTTCGCGGGGTCCCACCAGCCCCCGCTCCACACCGGGTCCCGCCAACGCTTCGGCGTACCGCCGAGCAAGGCCAAGCCGCGGTCCGAAGATCGCAGACGCCGCGGGCTCGATCGGAGACATTACGCACTCCGCCGGCTCGTGAGGTCTGTGTCATGTTTCACGTGAAACATTCTCCGCTCTCGAGACGCTGGCCCAGCCGCTCGGCCACGCATCGCTTACTGCGGCGTCGGTCGGAGCCGCTGGCTCGCGAGCTAGTCGCGGAGCACAACGACTCGGCGTTCTGGCTCCACGCCTTCGCTTTCGCTGTGCACACCTGGCACCGCTGCAACCGCATCGTGGACGATCTTCCGTTCGAACGGCGTCATTGGAACGAGTTCCTCGCGGTCACCGGTTTCGGCCACTCGCCGCGCCACCTCGTCGGCCAGCGCCGCCAATTCCTCCCGGCGCCGCCGTCGCCACCTCGCGATGTCTAGCATCAACCGGCTCCGCACACCGGTCTTCTGATGCACCGCCAACCGGGTGAGTTCCTGCAGAGCGTCGAGCACCTCGCCCCCGCGCCCGACCAACTTGTTCAGGTCGTCACTGCCGTCGATGCTCACCACCGCACGATTGCCTTCGACATCGAGGTCGATGTCGCCATCGAAGTCCAACACGTCCAATAACTCTTCCAGGTAGTCGCCTGCAATCTCGCCCTCGGCGACCAATCTCTCTTCTTGATCGTCGGCCTCGTCAGCATCCGTCGCCGTGTCCTCCCGGACGCCTCCACCCGGTGCTTCTGCGTCGACGTCGAAGTCGGTGGTGTCAGCGTCGGCCATGGCTTGCTCTCCCCTCGTCTGCAGGCGGGTTGTGTTTGTGGGACCGCCTGCCCGGCTGCCCGGAAGGATTGTCAACGTTTGCGTTTTTTCGGTCGCACCCCGGGCCGCGGCGTACGGGCGCTCGGGCCGCTGTTGCGTCTGGCCGGATTGGACGTGTCGGCTGGTCGCTCAGTGCTGGCGTCCGACTCTGCCCCGTCATCGGTGTCCCCGGCTTCTGTTGGGGCTGCCGCATTGGTCGCTGGAGCGGTCTTCGGGCTCCGCTTGGGCTTAGCTCCCGGGGCCGGCGCGTTGGCCGCCCGGCGCCGGACCGCCTCCTGCTTTTTGGCCTCCTCCTCCTTTTCGATCATGCCGAAGACGTAATGCTGCTGCCCGAACGTCCAGATATTGTTCGAGAACCAATACAAGATGATCGCCAGTGGCAGGAACGGTCCGCCGACGACTACGCCGAGCGGAAATACGTACAGCGCCAGCTTGTTCATCATCGCGGTCTGTGGATTCGCAGCCGCCTCGGCGCTCTGCCGCGCGATAGACGCGCGACTGTTGAAGTACGTCGCGATGCCGGCCAAGATCATCACCGGCACACCCACCGCGATCAACGCAGGGCGACTGAAATCGACGAACGCATCCAACCCGGACCGTTGCGTCATGTACGCCCCGATCGGAGCGCCGAACAAGTTGGCATCTAGGAAGTGGCCGACGTCGACCGGGCTAAAGACGTAGTTCCCAGTCAGTCGGTTCTCGATCACCGACAAGTGTGGTTGACCAAAGCCCCCGGTCGTACGGTTAAACGAGCGCAACACATGATAGAGCCCAAGAAACACCGGAATCTGCGCCAGCATCGGCAAACATCCGAGAATGGGGTTGAAGCCGTGCTCGCGTTGCAGCTTTTGCATTTCGAGCGCCATCCGCTGACGATCCTTGCCGTATTTCTTTTGCAAGGCCTTGATCTGTGGTTGCAGTTCCTGCATCTGCCTGGTGGTGCGAATCTGGCGCACGAACGGCTTGTACAGCAGCGCACGCAGCGTGAAGACCAGGAACATCACCGACAACGCCCAGGCGAAGAAGTTGGATGGTCCTAGCACAAACGCGAACAGCCGGTACCAAACCCACATGATCCACGACACCGGGTAGTAGATGAAGTCGAGACTGAAGAAATCAAACAAAAGACTCACGCTCCCCTCGCTTTGACGCAGGGTTCCAGTCGTCGTTCGCGCCGTCGACGTCTGTCTGGCAGCTCCGGCCTGTCGTTAAGCCTTCCGGTATCGGATCCCATCCTCCCCGATGCCATGGTCCGCACTTTGCGAGCCTGATCATGGTCAACCAGCTTCCCCGCAACAGGCCATACTCGGTGAGCGCATCGACGGCGTACTGACTACAGGTAGGGACAAAGCGGCACGACGCCGGTCGTAGCGGCGAAAGCATGTGCCGATAGACCTGGATAACGAAAATCAACCCCCGCGCTGATGCTCTACCGGTAACCCGGACCACGCGCCCACAGCTTTGCCTAGACAGACTCACCGATCACTACCTGCCAGTTCGACAGCCCTCCGCAAGCCGCATCGCAGTTGCTGCTCCAACCGAGCCGAGGAGACATGCCGGCTGCTCGGCAGCGCGCGGATCACCACATGATCGGACGGGTGGAGTTCTTTGACGATCGACCCAGCCACGTGCCGCAGCCGACGTGCCACGCGGTGGCGTTCCACGGCCGACCCCACCGACTTGGCGATAATCAGTCCGACGCGCGGCCCACCGCCACTCCCACGCCACCAATAAACGACCATGTCAGACCGCACGGTACGCATCCCGTGCTTCACCGTTGTTTCAAAATCCGCTGACCGCCTCATGCGGTTGCGTGCACGAAGCACCGCAAATAAGCCCGGTGTTGCAATCAAGCACTGAGCGTGCGCCGACCCTTGCGTCGCCGGCTGGACACAATTGACCTCCCGGCGCGGGTACGCATCCGTAAGCGGAAACCGTGAACACGAGCTCGCCGCCGGTTGTTCGGCTGGAAGGTCCTTTTGCCCTTGGTCACGGGCGTCTCCTCGCTATGTCTGGCAACATCACCATCCGGCCACTCACTGCCTTCCAACTCGATTGGCCCGCGGGACAGTCGGAGGTGGTTTTCGCTGCTGGCCGGCGCGGTCCCTGGACTAATCCAGGTCGCAGCCGCATCGCCGACTTTCGGGCGACTGTTCGAGGGTACTTACGCGCCTTCGCCTGGTCAAACCTCGCCCACCCGGCAACCGCTTCAGGGCATCCTGCCCGCTAAGCTGCTCACCATCCGTACACCCGAGACCGCCACACTCACAAAGAACCCACCACAACGCAAAACAACGGTTGGCAGCCGTACGGAAAACTGTTAGCTTCGGGCGGTGTAGTTATCACGCCGTTTCAGCGTGGAAACGGCACTCGACAATCAAGCGAGGATGGCGGATCGACTAGCGGCCCGGACAACTTGAACCGGGTGTTTTCAACACGAGGATCGCGAGCCGTTGCCGGTAGGTTGCGGCTGGTTATCGACGGTACTGTCCACATTTGTGGATAGCCATGTGGACAGTTCACCTGCCCACAACAACGGTTGTAGCTCGACCCGGAACCAAGACCCGGAACTAACGAGAACCAGGGAGATACGTCG